>CBFHBA010000006.1:0-204789 GCA_965653675.1 uncultured bacterium | reverse complement strand
CGGCACGATGCCTTCCAGTTTTGAAATATCGCGCTCAAGCGTTTTCAACTCCTCTTTGCGATCTTCCAGCACGCGCGACGCGATATACGACAGCAACTGCTCTGACAGCTCCATCACATCGTCGAGCGTCGCGTAAGCCATTTCCGGCTCGAGCATCCAAAACTCGGTTAGATGGCGCCGGGTCTTCGACTTCTCTGCGCGAAATGTGGGGCCGAAACAGTAGACTTTGCCGAAAGCGGCGGCCGTCGCTTCGTTGTAAAGTTGACCCGATTGGGTCAGATAAGCTTTTTCATCGCCGAAATAATCGACTTCAAAAAGCGTCGAAGTTCCTTCGCACGCCGCCGGCGTGAAGATGGGCGTGTCGCAGCGCGTAAATCCATGATTGTCCAGATAATCCTGCACCGCACGCATCACCGTCGCGCGTACTTTCAAGATCGCGTGCTGCCGTTTTGATCGCAACCAAATATGCCGGTGATCGAGCAAGAACTCCGGCCCGTGTTCCTTTGGCGTGATTGGAAAGTCATGCACATTCTGAAGAACCTCAGCCTCCGTCACATCAACCTCAACGCCACTCGGCGCGCGCGCGTCTTCGCGCACTCGGCCACTAATGATGAGTGCCGATTCTTGACCCAACGGCTTCAGCGCCTCCCAAACTTCAGGCGCCACTGCGCTCTTAACTACGACGCACTGCACGACACCTGTACCGTCGCGCAACTGCGGGAACATAAGTTTCCCGCTCGAACGCATGTTGTAGAGCCAGCCTTTCAGCGTCACTTCTTCGCCGATGTGTTTCGCCAGCTCGTTGATAGAGGTCTGCGGCTGCGCAACCAATTCAATCCTCTTCGTTTCAATGGCTTCAGTCATTATTGTTATTGCCGATTTTTGATTGCCGATTGCCGATTGAAATCTGGCCTGCGTGAAGATGCGCAAAGAACAATTCAATCTAAAATCGAAAATTGGCAATTGGCAATGTTTACGTCCTCTCTTTGATCATTCGCTGCAACACTGGGAACCGATCCAGCCACTCAGCAGCGTGACATACAATTAACAGCATCGGATCGATGAACTCCTCGTAAGGCTCTTTCCGGCCACGCACGCCTGTCTGATACGAAAATGTTCCAACAGCTTTCAAACATCGCTGTACCGTCATCAAACGGAATTCCTTGGAAAACTCATCCGGGTCAATTGGCGGCAGGTGTAATTCGCCCCGCGCGTGCAATAGGAACAATCGATGTGTCCGGACCTCGGCCGGCGAGGGCGCGCACGTCACTCGATCGAGCAACAGTGAAACTAAATCGTAAGTCGCAGGACCCATGCGCGCGTCCTGATGGTCGATGATGCGGATTTTCTCCTGTTTATCGAGAATGAGGTTGAAGGAGTGATAGTCACGATGACACAAGACCCGCGGACGTGCAGCTAAATCCGCTGCAATGTCATTCAGTTCTACTTTGAGTTCCGCCGCCTGGCCGTGGGTCAGCGTTTCCTTTCGATAACTGCCAAAGTAATGGTCGAAAAAGAAGTTTAGTTCCCAGCCGAGCTTCGCTTCGTCAAACGCGAGACGACTCGCGATCGAATCACGCTCGATCGCTTTCGTCGTGGCGGCCTGGATACGCGCGATGATTTCGATTGCCTGTTCCAAGAGCGATTCACGTTCGTCTGCCGTAGCATCCTCGAAAACCTTGCATAATTGGTTGTCGCCCAGATCTTCCTGCACGATGACGCCCAGGCTGCCGTCGACATCGTAGATCTCCGGCACCGGTAATTTGCATTCAAGGAACAGCCGCGTTACATCCAGGTATGGTTGGACTGTCTCATCGAATGCCTCCGGATAAACCGCGGCCACTGCGGTTCCACGTTTCCATGGCACGCGAAAGTAAGCACGCGTTGACGCGTCGGGCGTGAGCGCCTCGACTGCACGATTCGAATATCCGTGCCGCGCAAGATAATCTTCGAGCCGTTTTTGGGGACTCTCGGCGAACGTGCTGGTGGCTGTGATAACCGAACTCATGCAGCGGTAGTCAGAACCCGTACATGTCGGGGAAGCGGGCGCGTGATAACTTCGATAACAATCAGGCGCGGACTAGCAGGGGATTCTGACGTAAGCGAATCTTATCATTGCGATAAAGGCACGACAAATTTGTCGTCGCGTTGATAACCCTTCATCGCCTTAGCGGGAGGAGTCTTGCCCGCAATCAAATCGGCACGCACGATCACAGCGCCTTGCACGACTTGATTTGAGCGGACGCGAACACCGTCACCAAGCACCGCCCGCGCCACTCTTGCCCCAGATTCCACGGTGACTTTGTCCCATAAGACCGCCTCGCGCACTTCGCCAACGTCTTCGATTTCACTTTCGTCACCGACAAAGACATCACGGCCCTCGCGTGCCATCAATGCCAGACTAATGTCGAGGTACCTTTGCAGCGTCGAGAGCTCATACCAGATGCCTTCGCCGACGTGCGCCGCGATTCTTTCGCCTGCCGTCATTGCTTTCGGGTAAACATCGATGACTGAGTCGGAGAAGACTCCGCGTGGAATGTAATCGAAAATCCGCGGCTCGAGAATATGAATTCCCGTGAACATCAATGGCGCTTCTCCCGGATCATCAGGCGAGGGCATCGCCGCGAATCGAGAGATCATTCCCTCCTTTGTCTCAACCATGCTGAAGCGTTCCCGATTCGTATTTCGCATCAAGACAAGCGTCGCGAGCGCATTCGTTTCTCGATGAGTTTCAATCGCCGCCCGTAAATCAATGTCGGTAATAATCTTTCCATTGACGACGACGAACGTTTCGCCCTCGAAATGTTTTCTCGCGTTATCCAACCCGCCGCTGGTTCCGAGTATCACCGGCTCGAAGACATATTCAAGATGCAATCCGAAACGGCTACCATCGCCAAGTGCTTCACGCACAGACTCAGGTGCGTGATGCAGGTTTACGATCGCCTCAGTGACCCCATGGTGCGAGAGATACTCAGCGACGTAACCGACCAAAGGCTTTCCCAAAACTGGAAGCGCTGGTTTTCCCCGGTCGGCGGTCAAAGGCCAAAGGCGCTCACCGTAACCTGCGGCAAGAATCATCGCTTTCATGCGCGCAGCATTCTAACAGGACTGGAGCGCAAGCGTCCCCGCTTGCAACTGTTCGTCAGCGCGACAAAGCAAGCGAGACGCTTGCGCTCCAATCGGCGTCATCGAAGCATTGATAGCTTGCCGTACGCGCCAAATCACGGTTGAATGATTGTGACGGGTAGCGTAAAGTAACGCGCCGTTGATTCTTTTGTGATTCGCCTTCATCGATGCCTAACAATCATCTTCTGGAACTTCCGTTTGAACAACAGATCGGCCAATTCTTTCTCATCGGTTTACCTGGAACTGAGGTCGACGAAGAAACGCGCAAGCTGATCGAAGAAGTAAAACCCGGCGGCATAATAATTTTTGGCCGCAACGTGGAGTCTGCTGAGCAACTGCGCAAGTTGGTAGACGACGCACGTAAGCTAATTCCGACGGAACCGCTGGTTGCGATTGATCAGGAAGGCGGCCTTGTCGATCGCCTGCGACAGATTTTTCCGCCGATGCCCTCCGCTCGCGCGATTCGTCAGCATGGCGATCTTGCCGGCGCGCGACGCCTCGGCCGAGTCACGGGCGAGTTACTCCGCATGCTCGGTTTCAACCTGAATTTTGCGCCAGTGATGTCAATTATCACCGAAGCGCGCAGTAAGCTGACCAACGGGCTCTATTCGCGTTCGTATGGACGTTCGCCAGGCGAGGTGCTCGGGTACACAACCGTTTACATGCGTGGTTTGCAAGGCACGGGCTGCCTCGGTTGCCTAAAACACTTTCCCGGGATTGGTGCGGGCGAAGTCGATTCGCACATCGAGATGCCTCTGGTTCCACTGACGAAGGATGATTTGATGGCGCAGGATCTTGCGCCTTACATCGAGCTCTTCCAGCGTGCTGACGATCGAGTTCGCGTGGTGATGGTCAGCCACGGCGGTTTTCCAAACATTGACATCAAAAAAGGAACGACGAGTGGCCTCGTGACGCCGGCATCAATCAATCCACACATCGTGACAACGTTGCTGCGACAAGAGTTGGGATTCAAACACCTTGTGGTCACCGACGATTTGGAGATGGGCGCGATCGCCAAACATTTCGAGATTGGGGATGCTTCAATTCGCGCATTCGAAGCCGGTGAGGACATGCTTTTGATTTGCGCCACGCCCGACACGATTCGACGCGGCTATTATGCTCTGCTCGAGGCCGTGCGCGCGGGCAAGATTACAGAGAAGCGTATGCAAGCTTCGTTGAAGCGAATTTCGGCAGCCAAATCTTCGACGGAACCACCGTTGCCGCTCGACCTCGACAAGTACAACCGCCTGGCAGACGAAATTCGTGAGTTGAACGTGACGCTGGAATATCGTTATCCCGGAGAATCGCATGTTAGTTAAGACCAACGCGCTGACGAAACGCCGAGTCATTCTGCTTCTTGCCGTCATTCTCATCGGACTGGCCGCGATTCCACTTGGCTGTCGCCGGCGAGTCGTGCAGATGCGGTTCGCAAAACCGCTCGTATTCCGTATTTCGGGCAGCAGCAACTCAGCGCGCCAGTACGCAGGTGTGATTCAAAACTATTTGCAGGCCGTGGGAATTCCCGTAGACATTCAACCCTCTGAACTCACGACGATGCTCGATCAGCTGCGTTACGGACAATTTCAGATGGCCTATGGGCAGTGGGTGGGCGGCAACCAGGATCCGATCTTTTATCGCGATCTGTTTGCTTCGTCTGAAATCCCGACGCAGACGCGAGCCGCACGAAATCGTAGCCGGTACGAGAACAAAGAGCTTGACGCCATTCTCGAGCAAGCCGCGAATACCTACGATCATGCCATGACAGCTCCGCTTTACGCGCGGGCTCAGGAGATTATCAGCCGGGAAGTTCCGGTCTTTCCGCTTTGGTACCAGGCGAATATGGTGATTGCGAAAAAGGGCGTCGAAAATATTCACGTCGACGCCAGCGGTGATTGGGGGTTTGTTAAGAATGTCACTTCCAACAACCCAAACATGGTGATCGCCCTTTCAGACACCTTAAAGACGATCGATCCCATCGGTTCACCTTCAGTTGACGCGGCGAGTGAGCGGGTGCGCGCTCTGATATTCAATTCGTTGGTGAAGAAGGACGAAAAGTTTGATTACGTGCCGGAACTCGCGTCGAATATTCAGCGATCAGACGACGGGCTGACTTTTACGTTCGCGCTTCGCGACGGCGTCAAGTTCCAGGACGGCCGCCCGTTTACGTCCGCTGATGCAAAGTACACTCTCGACACAGTGCTGACGAACAGCTTTGCAAAATCGGCAAGCTTCATTGAAGGCGTCGGCGCCGACCGAAAGGCTTACGTGAAGAGCGTTGACGCGCCGGACGCACGTACCTTAATAATTCGTCTGAATAGACCATGGACGGGCTTACTGTCCAATCTCGTTGCGATTGCGATTATTCCGAAAGACAGTTACGCGTCACAAAAAACGCGTCCGCTGGGAACTGGGCCCTTCAAGTTCGTAAATTACGACAGTGTTCAGCAGGTCGTCGATCTCGAGACGAATCCAAATTATTGGGATGGGCCGGCCAAATTCTCTTCCCTGCGCGTGCGGGTGATAAGCGACGCCAATGCTATGCAGGCGGAACTGCAAAGTGGTCGGGTTGACATCGCTCCGCTGCCAACTAGCCTTTCCCCGGATTCCATCAAAGCGCTGGCATCAAATCCGAATCTAACTGTCCAACAATTCGAAGGGTCCAACCTAAATCTCTTGACATTCAATACGAAAGAGCCGCCGCTCGACAACGTAAAAGTGAGACAGGCAATCGCCTACGCAATTGATCGCGAGCGCATGATTAGCGGTTTACTTCAGGGACAAGGAAAAATCGCTCATTCGATTCTGCCTGAATCGTCGTGGGCCTACACGCCGGGACAGACCTACCATTACGATCCCGCGATGGCGAACAAACTGCTGGATGAAGCTGGATTCAAGGTGTTAGGACAGTGATCGACGGGAGTTCAGGTAAGCTCCAAGTAAGAATTCATCACTTGCTGTAATTTCGCTTGACCGTCACTTGAAACGCCGACAAATTCGACGCCCACACCCGTCAGCGGCGCGCCTGCCATCACCCGCAGTTGGTACCTGACAGCGCCTCTCAGGCTAATCACGCCATACGATTCTGAACTTAGTCGCAAGTAGATTTCGTCACCGCGATTGAGGTCGCGTTTCGTGGCGAGAAAGCACCCGCTCAAACTGAGACTGGTGATTTTGTCGTAGTACTCGCACTCCGGCCCCCATCCCCAATCGGCAAAGAAATCGACGTTGAGGCGCGGGTGCCGGCGTAGCTCATTAAAATCCATAGGGGCGATTAGGCGGGCAGCGCGAACAAGATATCGCGCCAGGAAATCACGCCTTCACGAACAAGTTTGATTTCATCAGTAGTCGCATCAATGACTGTCGAAGGTGATTCCGACTTTGAAGGGTCACCATCAACAATCAGCTCGATACGCTGACCGAAATACTTTTCAACTTCGGCCGCATTGTGCGCGGGCGGTTGTCCGGAAACATTCGCGCTGGTCGCCGTCAGCGCCCCGCCACATGCTGCAATCAGGGCGCGGACTTTATCATCATCGGGCAGACGGACGCCAACAGTTTTTGTGCCGGCCGTAAGCTCTTCGGGCAACTCGTCCCCGGCTCGGCCGATGATCGTCAGTGCGCCCGGCCAGAACTGTGCTGTCAGATTGTTAAACGCTTTCGAGCGATGTGAAATCAACCGATCGAGCTGCTTTGGCTCGCTGATCACAACGAGAATAGGTTTATCGTCTTCCCTTGCCTTGAGCTCACGAATTTTCTGAACTGCCGAAAGGTTGAAAGGATCCGCGCCGAGCCCGTAGAAAGTATCGGTACGAAATGCGATGACGCCGCCCCGTCGGATGGTAGCGGTGATTTGTTCGAGATTATCGGTGGTCTGCGGGATGATCACGCTACCAACGGCCTCACCAGTGTTCGCAAATCATCGCGCCGTTAGGCGCAAAATATTTATAGTGCGGAAGCTATTTCAAGCAAACGCGCCGGCCCGCAAACGCTAAGAAACAGTCAGTACCGCCCGCGTAAGCGGGTGGATCGAAGACGCAAACTGGGTTGAATGATCGACCCATCCGCTTACGCAGATGGTACTGACCTTCATTTGACCTTCACACCGTAACCGAGGCCGTCGCCCACCGCCAGCACTTCGGCGCGCAGTTGAGGATGATTAACAAAATAGCGATTGAACTCGCGCAAGGCTTCGGTTGAAGGTTTCTGATCCTCCGAACGAATTTCGCCGGCGACCTGACCACCCCACAGCAGATTGTCACAGATCACCACGCCGCCCGCACGCAGCTTTGGCAGAGCCAGCTCGAGATACCCGCGATACTCTTCTTTCACTGCATCGATGAACAAAAGATCGAATGTTTCGTTAAGCGTGGGAATTACATCGAGCGCGTAACCTTTGTGAATGGCGACCTGGTCCCGGACGCCCGCGCGCGAATAGTAACCTTGTGCGGCCGCAATCATTTCGTCGCTCGGATCGATGGTGACGATGCGCCCGCCGTCGCCCATGCCGCGCAGCAAGTGAATCACCGAATAGCCGATCGCCATCCCGCATTCAAGCGCGCGCTTGGCGTTAATCGACCGCGCGGTGATTTCGAGGAAAAGAGCTACTTCGCGATCGGCAATCGGCACACGATGGTCCGCCGCGTACGCCTCCATCTCGGCGAGCAGATCGTCGCTTTTCGGAAGCAGTCTATCGAGGTACTCCGCCTGCTCGGGTTGGATTATGGCGTCGATACGGGCTTTCATGGGAGAGATTATAGGTGCAGCGTTACAGAACCGCGAACTGCGAACTCCGCTAGGTTACAGAACCGCGAACGGTAGTGAGCGGGATAAAGCGCTTTCTTCGTTCGTACCTTGCACGCTCTTACAAGTTCATTCGAATCGTTGCCTCATTATCCCGCTCACTACCGTTCGCGGTTCTGTACCTTAGGTCAGCGGCGCTCCCTGTCCCTCAACAACGTAGGCAATCGCATTCCTTAATTCTTCATCTGTCCAAATATATTTTGTGCTGCCACCCCGAGCCCAGGGACTCTTATCCGTTCGCCAACAGCCGTCCTCTCGCATGGAGCGAGTAGCATTCGCTTTTAAAGCAGCCATCGTTCTCTTTGCACTAAAATGCGCCGTCACAACGCAGTGAACGTGATTGGTCCTGACGTTGACAGCCCAAAGATTCCATTTGCGAACCTGGCAAGTTTCTTTGATGCCTCGTTCAATCGCTCTTCGTTGCCGCAAATCGAATATCACCGGTGGATGCTTTAGCAAAAGGGTTTCAATCTGTTCCCTGCGAGGGCTTGGCGGCAAGGCTGGAGTGCCGTAGCCACGGTGATTACGATCGATCGAGCCCCGCGCGTCTCCGTGCATCCATGTTCCGTATGAACGAAAAGTAATCAAGTAAGCTATGGGAGTGTGATCGTCGTTGAATTCGCGTCGCATGGGAGCTCATACAGAACCGCGAACGGTAGTGAGCGGGCTAAGGCATCAACTGTGAAGTGATCGTGCCTAGGCCGCGCTGATTGCAACTTGAGTCCTTATCCCGCTCACTACCGTTCGCGGTTCTGTAAACAACCGTCACAACCCTTACCTGTTCCGCTACGCTCTGCTTAGACTGTTGACGGCTGAGAATCTTGAATACAAGGAACTGACGAAGGACAAAGCCGCATGAGCCAATCCGTGCTTATTTGGAGCGAAGCTCCTTTTGAATTGCGGGAATCGCATCCCCGATCATGTCCCGAACGGGCAGCGTCAGCGAAGCGGGGAATTCTTCTCCCTGAATAAAGTATTTACCGTTAGCTGTTAACTGGGTTGGCATTGTCGGATCATCTATGAAAACTACTTCAATACGTCCATCTGCATCACTGCCGTGTCCGTACCAATTATCGCACTGCCCACCTTGTAACAGATTAACGCCGTTTCGCACCCAGTAATCCCTGTCGAAAACATTGTCCAGGTTACCATCTCCTTTTTGCGCTGGGGTTAGGTTCGCTATAGCCATCACAATTTCAATTCGCCGAGTGGTAGCTAATTCATTAATATGAATTCGATAGCCACAAGTGGTCGCTATTAGTCTTAGAGGAACCGCCGTTCTTTTCCCAGCTTTTACGCGCTCCATGGAGAAGAAGGGATTAACGGTGGGCGAGAACGATACCCCCAGCTCACTCGTGACTTGTCCAATCTCAGCCACTGGCTGATCCGGCTGTATGACAATATCGAGATTGGAGATGTCATAGACACTGCTTGTATTGACGACTTGCAATCTTAGTTCGCGGAATTTGGAACTCCACGGAATCTGTCCAATCGTCGTTCCAGAAGGGTACTCCGCTCTACTGGTTATAGCTTCTAAAGTCAGGGATTGTGGAACGCGCTGCCGTAATACGCGATTAATGCCGTACCAGTAGAGACATCCTAAAGCCCCAGAGATCGCGAAAACTAGAAGATAAGCCACTACGCGCCTCCATCCTTCGAAACGAGCATAGGCACTCCTAAGAAACTTCCGCAAGCGAGTCTTGGAAATTAACTCACGCGTCAAAAACACTAAGACCAGCCACCACGCGTAAGGCAAGAAGGGGATCAACGATGGAACTTTCCACGTCACCGTTCGATCCACGACGATTCCGAAGACAATAAGAACGACGTCTCGAAGCCACGGGAACCGCTTTTCAGCCATTCACACAAGCCTCCGCTTCTTCGATCCGAACCGGAAAATTGAGACACCTCGTATAATGGTTTGTGAGATGTAACGGGAGATGAGGGTGCAGGAAATTCATTGCAACCGTCGGAACTGAGTACCGACAGTTTATCAGTTTTCGCCGGGATTATCTTGACCCGACCCGACCGCCACGTACCGCCGTCCCAGGCCAAGTTCTCTCAACTTGTGTTGGAGTGACTGGCGATGCATACCAAGCACGGATGCCGCACGCGTGACGTTGCCGCCGGCTTCCTCCAGGCAACGAGCGATGTAACGACGTTCGAACTCGCGGCGGTCGTCGCGAAAATCGGAGGTATAAGGGACGATCAATCCGCCGTTCAGAGACCCGTCGGCGGCGACTGGCTTTTGTGAGGTATCGCCGATATCGATGGCATTCAACTCCCCGCCTTCAGACATGATCGCGGCGCGCTCGACGGCGTTGCGCAATTCGCGCACGTTGCCGGGCCATGAGTATTCAATCAGTCTCTTGAGAGTGTCGCGCGAGATTGGCCGCTCAGGTAAGCGATGGCGCTCAGCCGCATCGCGCGCGAATGCTGATGCTAGCACCGGAATATCTTCGCGACGATCGCGTAATGGCGCGATGTCGATCGTTACGACGCGCAGCCGATAAAAAAGATCGGCGCGGAAATTTTGCTTGTCGATCTCTGCTTCCAGGTCGCGGTGCGTCGCGCTCACGATGCGCACATCGACAGGAATCGACTCGTCTCCGCCGAGTCTTTCAATGCGTCGTTCTTCCAACGCGCGCAGCAATTTTGCCTGCACGTTCGCGCTCATATCGCCGATTTCATCGAGAAACAGGGTGCCACCATTTGCCTGCTCGAATTTGCCCTTGCGGCGGGCTGCCGCGCCCGTAAATGCGCCCTTTTCGTGGCCAAAAAGCTCGGATTCGATAAGTTCCGTCGGCAGTGCGGCGCAGTTCACCGCGACAAACGCTCCGCTGCTTCGTATGCTGCTACGCTCGTGCAACTCGCGCGCGACCAATTCCTTGCCCGTGCCTGATTCACCACGGACCAGCACTGTCGCGTCGGTGTCGGCGACTTTCTCGATCATTTCACGCACGCGCTGCATGGCTTCGGAATTGCCGAGCAGCGCGCCCCGTTGTGAAGTCTCGATTTGAATTCGTCGGCGCAGCGACTGGTTCTCACGCCGCAGTTGGATATTCTCAAATGCGTTCTTGACGACCAGCCGCAGGTCATCAACTTCGAAAGGCTTGGCGAGATAATCGTAGGCGCCGCTCTTTACGGCTTGCACGGCCATGCGCTCCGAGCCGTGCGCAGTGATGATGACGACGAGCGGTGGCTCGACATCGGTGTTCGCCGCGTCGTTTTGAATCTGCGTCAGAAAATCGAGGCCGCTAAGTCCCGGCAGATTCACATCAAGCAGCAGCAGATCGAACTTCGAATCGCGCATCAGAGAATGGGCAGACTCAGCACTGCCCGCTTCAGCGATCTCACAGCCAAAGCTCTCCAGCGCGCGGCGCATGCCGTAACGCGCGGCTTCTTCATCGTCAACAATTAGAAGGCGCAAGCCACTCATACTCATGCTGAAACTCATGCAGTTTAATACAACGCGGGCACAGATGCCTTGGTCTTCTTAAATTTCCAGGACTTTGCGTTGCGCTTTGTGTGCCACAGGAAGCTGTACCACTGAAAAGGGCAAATCACATAGTTGGGTTATTAAGACAAGTTTGGCAAAACTCGTATCCCCTTCTCCCTTTGGGAGAAGGGCTAGGGATGAGGGCATAGCAAGGTTTGATCGATTTGATAACCGTTGCGGTATTCCTAAGCTGGTTTGAACGTAGGCCCTCACCCTACCCTCTCCCAAAGGGAGAGGGGGTTCAGATATTTGTTGACTCAAGGATGCCAGTCCATGAAAAAGGCGGGCAGCGAGCCCGCCTTAAAGACCGGACCTAGATGTATTCAGTTCGTCGCTCGCTTTGCCGAGACCACCACGATGATCGCGTCGCCCGATGGGCCGACGTTGAGCGTGCCGGCAATCACGGGGACGCCCTCACTCATGCTGATGTCGGTGCGCAGACCGACCGGTTGGTAGCTGATTACCGGAAATCCTCCGGGAGCAATTGTGGAAGCATTCGTAGTTGTTGGTTGCGCGGTAATGATCGGAACACGCGCGCCAAATCTGAACTCAACCATCTGAATGACGTCGCGGCCGTTGGCATCTTTCTCCAATCTAACGCGTCCCGCGGTAAATTCATTGAAGCTGGGATTTCCCATCGGCGATGAGACTGGCGCAAGCATTGGTCCCCCGACCCATGTCGTTTCCAGACGTCCGTTGTGGCGGACGCGGTTTAGCAGCGACGCCGCCAGGCTGTAGTGTTTGAAATTCATAGCATCGCGCAACCGCGTTATGACGGGTTGCAGCGTGTTCGGGAGCTTTCCATCTTCCACTTCACGATTAGTCGCAAGGACCAGAAAAAGCTGGATGTCGAGATTTGTTTCATCCTCGCGCAAGGATGCGTTCGCAGCTTTCTGCGGCGGATTCGCTTCCTGTGCGAGCGCGGCTTGCGCACCTGCACAGATTACGATCGCGCACACTAATAGAATAATTTTTCTGTGTAACATCATTCGGTTCTCCTTTTGTGCAGAACGGACCAGCGGTCCATTCGAGTTGCGAAGGCGGCGAAAGGCGGAGAGCCTGTTCGCTCTTTGCGGCAGGTATCGTCGCTCGTCCGATTGGTGTCACGCTGATCGAGCACAAAAGTTCCAAAGTGTCAGAAGCCAGACCGTGAAGAGGGCAATCATAAGGAAGAGTCAGCCACAGATGAACACAGATATCCACAGGTAAGAAACAAGAACCTTACCATCTGTATCATCTGTGGCTAATTCGTATCTGCAGTTTGCCCTCGCTTACGGTCGGGCTTCTGATACGGCACGCGCAATTCAAAGCGTGCGCCTTTGCCATTAGACATGGGGACCAGTTGTGCTGAGCCACCGGCTTCTTGCATCCGTTTGCGCACGATTGCGAGGCCCAATCCGGTACCTCTCTGTCGCGTCGTAAAGAACGGTTGCCAGACTTTGTCGCGCATTGCTTCGGGAATTCCCGGGCCGGTATCAGCGATTACGAAGACGACATCGTCAGCTTTGGCAGACGCTTCCACGCTCACGCTTCCGCCGCGTGGCGTAGCCTGCAAGGCATTAAGCACAACATTTGACAGCGCATCTCTGACCGCGGCGGTTTTCACACCATCCAGCGCCGCATTAACCGACGCCAGCCCCCGCAGCTCGATGTTTCGCTCTTCCGCGTCAGCGTGAAACAGATTCACTACGCCATGGACAATCTCATCCGCGCGTGCTGGCGCAGCGGTCGGCGTTTGCGCACGTGCGAAGCTGAGCAATTGATTCACGGTCGTGTTCAGCCGGTCGGTCTCGCCAACGATGAGCGTGAGGTCGCGCGCATGCTGTTCCTTCAATGCTTCATCTTCGGTCATCACCTGCGCGATCGATTTGATCGCTGAGAGTGGGTTCTTCACTTCGTGCGCAACCGTTGCGGCCATTTGGCCGAGCGCCGCGAGCCGCTCACCTTCTGCCAGTTTGCGCTCCAGTCGCACGTTCTCTTCGACCAGTCGCCAGTCGTCGATCGCAATCGCGATCTGGCCAGCTAACACGTCCAGCACGGCGCGCACGTCCGATGTCAGCGCCCCCGGCGCTTTGATCAACAGTCTACCGAGGCTGCGATCCTCGCGCTGCAGCGGCAAGGCCGCGTCGAATTCCTCTTCACTTGCTTCAGTGCTTATGCGCGCGTTATGGCCATTCACATTTGCATCGAGGGCAATCTTCACGCATCTCAACGGGAGCGCCGCCGTAATTTGCGACTCGAGAAACGTGACCAGCTCTGACAACTCGCGGAACTGCCCAACCTGCGCGCCGACACTTGCTACCACGTCGCGATACAAAGCCGTTTCACGCTCAAATAGCGAACGAAACCATCGTTCGAGCGCGCCGCGCATCGGCGCAGCCAGCAACGTCAGCCCGAGAATTAGAATCGCTTCGACGACCGCTGCGCGAACGCCGTAGCGCGCGTTAATCCATTCACCGATCCGTCTAATTCCGTAGACGTATACCGCAAGCACCACCGCGGCAAAGGTCGCAACGACCAGGCTCTCTTTGATGATTAGTTCGAGGTAACGATAGCGATAGATGTAGTAAGCGAGCAGCGCTGAAGGTAGCAGCGATCCGAGATTCGCGAAGGTTTGCAGATACAGACCCGCGGTTGTCCCGCGGCCGAGACCTAGCCCCAGCGCCAACAAAATCAACGCCGCGATCCCGAAGAACGAGACAGCCAGCGTCCGCAGAATGCGACGCTCGCTCGCTGATGCCGCGCGTCGCGCCACGAGCAATTCTGTGATTGCACAGAAACTCAACGAGTAAAGCACCCACAAAGAAAACGGCAGCACGAAGGAAGACTCTTTCGCGATCATCGGCTGATACGAGCCCGACCAAATGCGCGGAATCGCGATAATAAGGAATGCGCAGGGTACGTATGAGAGAAACGTGCGAACGCGCTCAGTGCGGTTCAATGGCCGGTTACGCGAGCCTGCCCAAAGATGTAAATGGATATGAAGCAGCAGCGAATAGCAGAGCGTAATACTGATAAGCGCAATCGTGTTGGCCATGCGCAGAGGGATGATCCATTCCGCGTGTGGCAATGCGAGCAGGCTGCGCAAAGTCACGATCAAATTACCGCCGTGCCAACCCACCATGCACGCTGCCAATGCCAGCAGCAGTCTCTCGACTGTGACCAACCCGACGCGCTGCCGCAGCAGCACATACGCCAACCACAACGGCAGTACGGCCCCCAGGCTGTAGCCGATAAGTTGCAGGGTTTCGAGCAGGGACATCGCGCTGAGAATACTACCGGAGGTCTCGCACGCGAAGAAGGAGCGTAAACCGCGTACCGAGTTCTATGCCTGGGTGGTCTCTCTCAGTTCTGTCCGCGCGAAAGACTTAACGAAACTTCCGTACGCCGATTTTTCGCCCGACTTGTAAGCGTAGTGTTAGGGGCGACCGGATTTGCCGAGCCCATCCCGTTCATCTGGATGCGCGTCACGTCCACGCCGGCTGCCGCGAGCTTTTCGGAAAGTACCCGAGCGCGATCGTCTGTCAGCTGTTGAAGAACGTCAGGCTTGCCGCTGCTGTCGGTGTACGTGCTGATCGAGATTTGATAATCCGGATTGTTCGCAAGCAAAGCTCCGATCTGATCCAGCTTTACTGCGGCGGCTGCGGTGAGATTGCTCGAGCGAGGAGTCGCCCAAAACGATTCCAGGAGTACCAGTGTCATCCCGCGATCGCTATCATGGACGACGCCGAATTTGGATAACGATTGACGAAGAGTTGCGGCCGTCGCTTGCTGTTGCGCGGCGCGAGTTTCGGCGGCTTTGCGCGCCTCTTCAGCTTGTTTCTCGCCCTCCATTCTGGCGAGCCGCACCTTGGCATCCTCAGCGTCGGCGCGCACGGTTTGCAGTTCGTCGCGCAGTCGCGCGACTTCGGTCCGTGAGTCGCGCAGTTGTTCCTGAGCATTCAGCGCATCACGCTCGGCGAGTTCGCGTGCATGTTGTTCGTTTTCAAGTTCGCGTTTCAGTTGCGTGATTTCCTGGTTGGCGTTCGCCGCGTTTTCCTCAGCAACGCGCACCGCCGCATCACGGCGTTCCAGCTCTTCGCGACGTTCACGGGCGGCGCGACGAGCGATCGCCATATCTTCAGCTTTCACACCAGTGCTGATCGCTTCGCGCGCGAGAATGTCTATGTCGCGCTCAGGTGAATGCATTCGCCAGGCGCCTTCGGCTTGCGCGAGATCGGCTTCCGCCGTTCGCAACTCATTTGGCGCATCGGTTTCCGCACCGGCATAGCGCGCCAGATTGATTGCCTGACGCGCGCCCAGCAGCGCGTTCGGAATGTCTCGATAGTCCGACTCCGCAATCGTCGGCACCGCGGTATCACGAAAATAATCACTCGTGTTACCGATGTACTGGACGGGCACGGTCTCAACTTCTGCGTCACGCGGCTTTGCAGGTTTCAGATTCTCGAGCACGATCATCCGGCTCGGTGAGCGCACCATAAAATGTGGCTCAGCCGTAACGATCAGCGCGAAAGTTTGCAGCGGAGTAG
Source organism: uncultured bacterium (assembly GCA_965653675.1). Lineage (GTDB taxonomy): Bacteria > Acidobacteriota > Blastocatellia > Pyrinomonadales > Pyrinomonadaceae > UBA11740. The sequence goes on along the minus strand of CBFHBA010000006.1, from coordinate 188,835 downwards.
TCACATCAATTTTCGAGTCAACGATCATGCTACCGCTCCGTTTAATTTCGCCGAGATTGTCGACGTGTCCCGTCGGCGAGATGGCCCACAGCACAAACGTTGTATAAACGCTGCCCAACTCATAGGCGCGCGGCATGTTGTCGATATTGAGCTCGACGCGCGTACCACGGCGTCCTTGTCGCCGCACCTTCGCGTCGCCCTTCAGACGCGGCAGCCGCGTGGTTCCGTGAAACGGCACTTCGATGGTTTGATTGAGCGGATAAGTAATCGCAATCGTAGTGCGGCGCGAATCGTTTTGGGCCAGGACGGTAGTTACGACGGTGAGAAGTAATGCGGGAATCGACGGTTTTAAGAGACGATTAACTCTCATTTGCACCTCTGTATTGAACAATAGGCACGAGCCCATTGAGACATTTGGCCGAGCGAGAACAGTGTTCTACAACGCCAGTTTTGATGCGCAGCCCGAACTCAATTGTTGCCGATAGGGTAAATTTTGCGCAAGGCCTGACCATCAGCGGCGCATCGATCGCTCGTATTCACGCGTTCTTTGACGCTGTGCGAACTGGATGACGAAGCAGCCGATGGCGGCGATCAGCAAGGTATGAATGAAGCCGCCTTTATGCAGCAAGAACTTTTCGATAACCCAGAGCGAGAGAAAAAATAGGCCAACGTACCAGAGCATGGTTAAGTGTCACAGCGAGCTCTTTGCGCTCTAATTTCGCGGCGCAATGGCTTGGGGAAATTCCAGGGCGCGCAAACCTCCGCGACCGGGATCGGTCGCAATGAATAGCACACCGGTGGGTGAGGATACTACCAGCGAAGATCTTTGCGTTATCGCAGGCGCGTGATTCGTGACGATTTGATCAGTCGATTCTTCATACCAAACGATTGCACCGTCACGTCCTGACAAAGCGAATGCCGACCCTTCCCTGCCTGTCATCAGAAGGTCCAGCACGTGATCGCCATTGATGTCCGCAAACGATGCCGCTTCAGCGCGCTTCGCGTCGGCCTCCCAGATGATTTTGCCTTCATCGGATTTCACCACTACGACGCGGCCGCTGTCGGTGAACAGCACAACTTCCGGCACGCCATCTTTGTCGAGATCTTGCGCATAGAGGGATCCGCGCGGCGAGTCCTTGAGCGTGACACGACCGAGCGGACGCAGGTCTTCGGCATTGAGCGCGCTCAAACCATTGCGCGTGCCGACGACAAGCAGATGCGCGCGCGGCGTTCTGACGAACAAAGGACCGGTTGTGGCCTCAGCGGCAGCATCTCCGCTATGCGTCAACTTGCCGCTCTCATCAAACACCTGTAAGCGTCCATCTTCGAGCGCAACGACAAATGAAGATGATCCAAAAGCATTCGTAAAGACGGGCGCGCCGACAACTCGGGCGGGCAGACGCACTTCGGAAATCAATTTCGCGGCGGCGGCGTTAATTAGAAACGCGCGCTGAAGCGATGTATCAATCGCAAAGACTCTGTCGCCTGAGGCCACGGCGCTGGAAACCACGCCTGGCACCGACCCGTGCCAGACTTCGCGTCCGGTGTTGCCGTCCAAAAGGAAAGCCGAGGTTCCAGATAATATCAAGAGGTGGTCGAGTCCGTTGCGATCACCAATTACGATAGCGAGCGGCCCGGTGTCGGATTTCAAGTTCAGTTGATGAATCCATAAGGCGACACCAGTTAAACCATCAATTGCGATCACTCGGTTGTCAGTGGTGGTAGCCACGATGTCGATGCCACTGGCCGACCGCAAATGCGCCGGTATCGGTTTGGAAACGTTAGCGAACGCTGCGTACCAAACGTTCCGCGTCGCGACTGATAAAGCATTCGCGGGCGGCTTCGCGTCTCGATCCCGTGTCACTATCCCCGGAGATGTTGGCGCTGTGTTCTGCGTAACCTCAATGACGCCGGCTGACGAGAAGGTGCCGAGCTTCCCATCCAACGGCGCCACTCGCCAAAAGTATTTACCGGGTACAAGGTCCGAGATCTGATACTCGAGGCCGTAAACGACGCGATCGAACACGATATCCGTGAACTCGCGGTCTTGAGCCACTTGAAGTCGATAGCGAGACACGCCGGTTCGCGCACCCCAACGCACCGTCACAAGAGTCGATTGCTTGTTTGTTACTGCGCCGGTTGATGTGGTCGATTGGGCCATGGCACTTACGGTGAGGAATACCGCCGCAAGCATCGCTAACAACCGCGTGTGGGTCGCACAAATCATCTCGATAAATTATGAAACTACCAATGGGAGTTGGTTCCCTTGTTGCGGACTGAGCGCGCCAATTACGCAGAATCAGGGATTCTCGTTTAGCTTATAGCCAACGCCCCGAACAGTCAGAACGTAGTGCGGATTCTTCGGATCGTTCTCCAGCTTCTTTCGCAGACGGTTGATGTGAGGATCGATGTTCCGTTGATAACCTTCGTACTCAGTGCTCCACACTCGGTCCAGCAAGTCATTACGCGACCAGGCTCGTCCCGGCTCGGAAGCGAGCAACTCCAGAATTTGAAACTCCAAAGGCGTCAAATCAATTCGCCGCCCGGCACGTAAGACCTCGTGGCGTCGCTTGTCAACGACCAGGTCGCCAATCTCTAATCTATCGCCGTCCCCCGCAGCCTCTGGAGCCATCTGACCGCGACGCAAAAGCGCTTCGATTCGATACTCGAGCTCACGTGGACTGAACGGTTTTGCCAGATAATCGTCAGCGCCTGCTTCGAAGCCGGCAACTTTGTCATCCAACAAATCGTGCGCTGTCAGAAAGAGCGCCGGCGTTGTGATGCCGCGTTCGCGCAACTTCTTCAACAGATCGATTCCCGACATTTCCGGCATTGCGACGTCGAGGATAAAACAATCGAAGCGGTCATTCGCCACCGTTTGCAACGCGGCTTGACCATTTTCCTTTTCGGCGACTTCGAAGCCGAGTCTGCGAAAGTACTCCGCCAGGAGCGTGCGCATCTCGGCATCATCGTCCACAATCATTAGTTTTCTTTGGCGCTGTGTCGGCTCGGGATCCACGGCAATTTCCTCTCGTCGCTTCGAAAAATCTTCCGCAGCGGCTAACGGTTAATCTGCTGTAGCTTCAGGGGTTTCGCCTTAGTATGAACAGCGGACGCGCTTGCGTCAAACGTTTTCGCTAAGTATAGTCGCTGCTTGCACATCGTTGGTCTGCCTGACACAGTTCCTGTCAGCCGAATCTAACCCGATTTTTCATGCGCGATCTCCGGCGGTTGTTAAAGTACCTGGCTCCCCACACCGGGACATTTGTCATTGCGACTCTGGCAATGGTGATTGTGAGTTTGCTGGAGGCGGCCACGGGTGCGTTAATCGTTCCCATCTTCGATCAGGCTTTTGCGCGCAACGGCCAGCGCACTGCCACGCTCTTTGGTTTACAGAAGCTAATCCCCACCTCCGGACTTGCGGCGTGGCGCACCATCGCGCTGCTGCTGATTGGCTTTACGCTTGTCAAAGGCATCGCGGAATACGCGTCGACTTACCTGATGGCTTACATCGGTCAGTCATCAATTTTACGTCTGCGACAGGATCTCTACGGGCATCTCTTCTCGCAATCGGCTGCGTTCTTTGAGCGTCACCGCACGAATTATTTAGTGTCGCGTTTAATTTCGAGTGCAGCAGCGATCGAGACAGCGGTCACTCACACGTTACGCGATATGTTGCGCGAAAGTTTTACGCTGATCGCGTTTCTGGTCGCGGCCTTTTATTACGACTGGAGACTGACACTCGGATCACTCTTGATCGCGCCGCCGATCGCCTGGCTCACTGTCAAGTTCGGTTCTTCACTACGGAAGCTCGCGCGCGAATCGTTTGAAGGCAGCAAGCACCTAACTGACGCGGCGCAAGAGGCGCTCGCCAATCAGGCAATTGTGAAAGCGTACCAAGCGGAAGCGCGCGAACGTGCGCGATTTAAGAACGTGGCGCAACGTATTCGCCGCGCGAATCTTCGCTCCGCAAGTATCGCCGGCATGTCGCCACCCATTATCGAATTCATCGGCGTGCTGTTCGTCGCGGCGCTACTCTTTTTTGGCGAACGCGAGATTCGCTTCGGCCGTATGAACCAGGCTCAATTTCTGACTTTTCTCTTTTTCCTATTTCGCAGCTACGACCCGATGCGCAAGCTTTCGCGCTTGCAAAATTCAATGTCGCAGGCGCTCGCCGCCGCGCGTCACGTCTGGGAAGTCATGGACGAGCGGGCTGAGATTCCCGAGAAACCAAACGCGGTCGCGCTCACTGCGCCGAAACAGGAGATCGAGTTTCGAACCGTTTATTTTGGCTATGCAAACGAAGGGCGCGCAGTCCTTCAGGATGTCAGTCTCACGGTGCCGGTGGGAAAGATGGCGGCGCTGGTCGGCGAATCAGGCGGCGGCAAATCGACGCTCACGAAATTGCTGCCGCGATTTCATGATCCAACCTCGGGTTCTGTTCTGTGGGACGGGACAGATTTGCGCGATGCGCGCCTCGATAGCTTGCGCAAACAGATTGCCCTAGTAACGCAGGAAACGGTGCTCTTCAACGACACGGTTCGTTACAACATCACCTATGGACGCCCCGACGCGTCGGATGATGAGGTGCGCGCGGCAGCGCGGACGGCTTTCGCGGATGATTTCATTATGGAGTTGCCGCAGGGCTATGACACGATTATCGGCGAGCGTGGGACTTTCCTTTCAGGCGGTCAGCGGCAGAGATTGGCAATTGCGCGAGCTGTCTTGATCGATGCGCCGGTCCTGATTCTTGATGAAGCGACCTCAGCGCTCGACGCCGAATCAGAATAACTCGTACAGCGAGCGCTCGCGAACCTAATTCAGAATTGCACCACGATCGTAATTGCGCACCGACTGTCTACGGTGCGGCGCGCAGACACAATCATCGTCATGGAAGCTGGTCGCATCATCGAGCAAGGTACACACAACGAACTGCTCGCACGCGGCGGCCAGTATCAGCGGCTCTATGAATTACAATTTGCGGACGAAGAAGAACCTGAGATGAGTACGGTCACGAGCTAATAACCTCTATTCACGATTTACGATTTACGATTTACTATTCACCAGCTTTATGAAATCAATGACTGGATTTGGGCGCGGTTCCGCGACGGGCGACGGTTTTGCTGTCGCGGTCGAGATTAAGACCGTGAACAATCGCTACCTCGACATCCACGTGCGGGGCCCGCAGGAACTTGCCTCGCTCGAAATGGACATTCGCAAGCGAGTGAATGCCCGCTTGTCACGCGGACGAGTAGATCTAAACGTTAACTTTGATCGCACCGGGGACACGGCGAGCTATCAAATCAACCAATCCGTCGTAGCTGCCTACGTCGACGCGCTCCGCGAAATTCAACATCAGTTCAATTTGTCGGGGGACATCGATGTGAGCGCCATCGCGCGTCTGCCGGGGGCACTGTCCTCTCCGCGCAACGAACTCACGGACGAAATGGTGGCCGGAATTGAGAGCGCAATCGATCAAGCGCTCGATAATCTCGAACAGATGCGAAACGTCGAGGGGCAATCGCTCGCGACGGAGATGACAAATCGCCTGCAAACTATTCAACAAAAGATTCCGCTAATCGAAAGCGCAGCGGCCGGACTCGTTGACGCGTATCAGGAGCGACTCCAAAAGAGGATTTCAGAACTGACATCGCGCAGCGGGCAATCAATCGAACTGGATCCTACCAGGCTGGCGCAGGAAGTTGCGTACCTCGCCGATCGCAGTGACATCACCGAAGAGCTGGCGCGCCTGCGGAGCCACGTCGAACAATTCCGGGAAGCAATCGACTCCAACGAAGAAGTCGGCAAGCGGCTGGATTTTCTACTCCAGGAATTGAATCGGGAAGCCAACACCGTGCTGTCGAAATCGACCGAAATCTCCATTAAAGAAGCGGCCCTGGCAATCAAGGCGGAAGTCGAAAAACTACGCGAGCAAGTACAAAATGTCGAGTGATCTGATCCAGTCGAAAGCGCCGACGAACGACACGAATGGTCGCGGCATGCTGATCGTTGTCAGCTCCCCCTCTGGCGGCGGCAAAGGGACTTTGATCGATCGGGTTTTGCAGACTGTTCCCGGCGTCAGTTACTCGGTTTCATTCACCACGCGTCCTCCCCGTCCGGGCGAGCAGAACGGCCGCGAATACTTCTTTGTTTCGGAACCTGTTTTCAGGGAGATGATTGCGCGCGGCGAGTTCCTTGAATGGGCAGATGTTTACGGGCACCTCTACGGCACCAGTCATAAACAGGTCGAGAAAGATCGAGACGCCGGGCGCGACATTATTCTCGAGATTGATCTGCAAGGCGCCGAAAGCATTCGCCGGCTCGTTCCTGACGCCGTGACAATCTTCATTCTGCCACCTTCGTTCGAGCTGTTGCGCAACCGTTTAGTCGCGCGCGCGACGGATTCAGCAGCGGATTTGGAAAGACGCCTGCACGGTGCGCCGGTTGAGGTTGAGCAATACCGGCATTTTCAATATGTGATCTTGAACGATGACATTAACCGCGCGTCCGCACAGTTAGCCTCGGTGATTTACGCCGAACGCGCGCGGCGTGAGCGTCAGGAAATTAATGCCAGTGGAGCACTTTCCGACTTCGCCCGCGTTGGCGCATTGCACTAAGCGGCGATTATCAATTACTGTATTAAGTTTGAGGAGCTAAAGAAAACGATGACAATGGCGACGATAACAGAAGAACTCGATGACGCGACGGATGCAGCGCCTGATATCGACTCGAAATACCGATTAATCATTCTGGCAGCAAAACGCAGTAAGCAGCTTCAGCGCGGAGCCCGCCCCCGTATCGACATCGATCAAGCCAAACACAAGCCGACCCGCATCGCCTTGGAAGAAGTGATTCGTGGTCGCGTGCAATTCCATTTTAAGGACGACGGCGATGCAGCCGCTGTCGCCGGAAGCTAAGATCCAGTAAGTCTCAATCGAAAAACAAACAATTCTGCATCGTAGTGGCACAGTGTGCGCATGTAGATTTTGCGGAGGATCATGCCATGAACACTGTTGTCGGAATTTTTAATTCGTTTGCAGACGCAAAGCGGGCAGCCGCGATGCTTCGTTCCATGGAAATTTCTGAAGACCGCATTGCCGTCTTGTCTCCGCGTCCTTCGGCAGGTGATTTTGAAGCGAACATTCCCACGTCGGAAACCGAACAGCCTGGTATGGGCACAGCGGTCGGTGGTGCGGTGGGTGGAGCGCTTGGCATCGCGGGTGGCCTTGAGGCAGGAATGGCCGCGACTGCTCTGATTCCCGGCGTCGGATCAGTGTTCGCGCTTGGATTGCTCGGCGCCGCGTTGCTGGGAATTGGCGGAGCCACAGCCGGTGCAGTAGCCGGCACCGCACTTGAAGAAGGCATCGACAACGGCTTGCCACGCGATGAACTTTACCTGTATGAAGATGCGCTACGTCGCGGCCGCTCAGTCGTGATCGCAATGGTCGATGGCGACGAAATCGCTGATCATGCTCGCACCGAACTCACGCGCGCCGGTGCTGAATCGATCGACGCGGCGCGCGAGGAGTGGTGGATCGGTTTGCGCGATGCCGAGGCAACTCATTACGCGAATCAAGGCGGCGATTTCAATGTCGACGAAGCAACATACCGTTTAGGCTTTGAGGCGGCTTTGCATCCGGCACGGCGTGGAAAGACATACGAGGAATCAGCCACCGGGTTACGTAAACGGTACGATAAGAACTGCGAATCGGCTGCCTTTCGGGGTGGCTACGATCGCGGGCAAGCCTATCAGCGATCGGTCGAGCAGCAAGGCAAGGACACTGAGAGTCGGTCTAAAAAAGCCGCCTAAACGGTGACCCCAACGTATAGGGGATCACGAGTTCTAACGATTCTCTGAAAGAAACACTGCTGAATGTTCTGTTAGCTGTCGCCATTCTTGGCGGCAGCTATGTCATCATGCACCTGTTCGCGCGGGCGATGTACGTGCGATGTTCTTCGTGCCACACCCTGAATGCGCGACGAAGAGCGCAATGTCGAAGCTGCTCATCAGCTTTGCGGTAAATGGAAGTCTCATTTCGAGTACTTCCAAACTAACCAACGGTCGGCAATCATCACCAACAGAGCGATGCCTGGAAGGATCTGCACGCTGGTCGCATGGAATACCACCACGCCCAGCGCGTAGAAGATCAATAATATGATGACGATCATCCAACCCATAAAAGAGTGAGCAGTGAGCAGCAAGAAGGAATCAGTAAGCGAATAAGCATTTAGACCTACGCTTCGATTGGCACTGACTGCGGGTCCCTGATCACTGCTCACTGCTCACTGCTCTCTGCCAGCTGCCAACTGTTAGTGCCCGAACGCCTCGGGATGTTCTGACACTTCCTCAATCGCGCGACTGCGGCCGCGGCGAGTGACAATTGCCACGCCAGCAAAAACCAGCAGCGCCGCGATGATTACTCGCGGACTGACGTTTTCGCCTAACATCAATGGCGCAAGTATGAACGCAATCACCGGTTGTAGGTAGATATAAACAGCGACCGTGCTGGGCGGCACGCGCGTCAATGCCCATGAGTTCAGGTAGTAGCAAACTACCGTGGCAAACAACACAATGTAAGCGACCGAGAGCCACACACCGGCGGGGACTTCTTTCACTGAAACTTTGGCGAGGCTCATGGCGCCCACCGGAAGCGTGGGCAGCGAGCCAAGAATAAATATCCACGTGATAACGGTCAACGCATTATATCGGTCCACCAGACGTTTCGAAATCGCGATGTACGTGCCGTAGAAAAGCGAATTACTGATGATCAGCAAATCCCCAGCGCCATGCGCTAAGTCTGCGTGCTCTGGTCCAATCAGATAAATTACGCCAGCAGCAGCGATAAGAATGCCGACGATGCGCCGCCATGACGCCGTGTCGTTGCCCAGAATAATGCTCACCAATAGAGTGAAGATAGGAATCGTTGTCCCCAACAGCGTGGCGTTAACCGCAGTCGTCAACGACAACCCTTTGACGAATAGCCATTGATTGAAGACGACACCGAGAAGACTGCATACGGTTAACAATGCCCAATCCCTTCGCGCGATCCGGCCGAGCTTCCGTGTCGCCGCGCCCACCGCAGACAGCGCGATCGCCGCGCCAAAGACCCGAAAAGCCACGAGGCTGAGACTGGGCAAAGTGCGCAAGGCGATTTTACCGAGCACGGGCCAGGTAGCGAACATGATTTGCACCGCGATCAGTGCGATGTGCGGAGCAGGTCCTGCAGGGGCGGTGCGGGCCGTGCTCACGATCCGAGGAACAAATAGAGCGGATTTTCGAGAATCTGTTTGAAGGTCTGAAGAAACTGCGCTCCAACCGCACCATCGACGACACGATGGTCGCACGACATCGTAACGCGCATCATCTTGTGTATTTCAATTTCGCCGTTGCGGGCGACCGGTTTTTCATTCATCGCGCCAATTGCGAGGATTGCGGCTTCGGGCGGGTTGATTACCGCGGTGAAGTCATCGATTCCGAACATTCCCAGATTGCTGATCGAGAATGTGGCGCCCATGTATTCTTCAGGCTTTAACTTCCGTTCACGCGCGCGTCCCGCCAACTCGCGCACCTCGCCGGCGATATCGATCAACGACTTCACATCGGCGGCGCGAATGACCGGCGTGATCAGGCCATTCTCAGTTGCGACCGCCACGCCGATGTCTGCGTGTTCGTAGTAGCGAACCGTTTTGTCCTGGAACGACGCGTTAACTTGCGGATGTTGAATGAGCGCGACTGCGGCAACTTTGATAATGACGTCATTGATGCTGATTTTCGCATCCGGGTAGAGTGTGTTGATTTGTTGCCGCATGTCGGCGGCGCGATCCATTTCGATCTCCGTGGTGAGAAAGAAATGAGGTATTGGCCCGAGTGAAGTTACCAGCCGCCGCGCGATCGTGCGGCGCATCTCGCTCATCGGCTCGTCGCGATACGCCGATGGTCCGTACACAGCGCCTGGTTGAGCTTTTGGCATTGTGAGCGGACGAAGCTTTGTGCCGGCTCCGGCCGAAGACTTAGGTGCCTTCATTGCCGCTTCCACGTCGCGTTTGACGATTCGTCCGCCGGGGCCACTTCCCTGCACCGCGTTCAGATCCACCCCTGCCTCAGCCGCCATGCGCGCCGCAATCGGCGACACAAGCATGCGACCATTGGAAGGTCGGCGGGCGTCCGTGGGTGGCGCAGGCTTTGAGCTCGGTTCAGGTTCCGGTGTCGGTTTCTCGAGTGCCGGCGCTTTGTCAGATTCGGAGAGTTTCGCGGCGGTCTCGACAGGTTCTTTCGCCGGAACCGCAGCCGCCGCAGTCTTTAGGAGTTCGGAAATATCTTCGTCAGGCTCGCCGATGATCGCGATCGGCTGGCCCAGCGGAGCACTTTCACCTTCATGGATGAGCACCTTGCGCAGGACACCTGCGGACAGCGCCTGCATTTCCATCGTCGCTTTGTCGGTGTCGATTTCGGCGCGGGGCTCGCCCATCGACACCTTGTCGCCTTCCTTTTTCAGCCAACGAGCTACCTGCCCCTCTTCCATCGTGGGCGAAAGCTTCGGCATGACGACTTGAGTAGCCATAAACGAGTGAATAGTGAATCGTAAATGGTAAATAGATGTGTTGCGCTGGTGATCTATTTACGATTCACGATTTACGATTTTCTACGAGTACGAGACTTCTTTAACGGCCGCGATCAGGTGCGGCACGTCCGGAATCGCAAGCTGCTCGAGGTTCTTAGCGTACGGCATCGGCACATCTGCGCCTGACAGGCGTTTCACAGGTGCATCGAGATAATCAAAAGCTCGCTCATGAATCTCAGCGCTAATCTCCGCGGCAACGCCACAGAACGGATGCGACTCTTCGGCGATCACGACGCGATTCGTTTTCTTGACCGATTCAACAATCGTGCCGATGTCGAGCGGCCTAATCGTGCGCGGATCGATCACTTCGCAACTGATTCCCTCTTTTTGCAATTCCTCAGCCGCTTTCAACGCCGTCGGCACCAACAAAGATCGCGCTACGATCGTCGCATCGGTTCCCTCTCGCTTGACGTCGGCAACGCCGAGCGGAATTATGAAGTCTTCATCTTCCGGGACCTCGCCTTTCATTCCGTACATCCGTTCCTGTTCAATGAAGATCACGGGATCGTCGTCGCGAATGGCACTCTTCAAAAGCCCCTTCGCATCTGCGGGCGTAGACGGCATGACCACCTTCAAACCCGGAAAGTACGCGTACCAAGATTCGATCGCCTGCGAATGCTGCGACGAAACTTGATACGCTGATCCACCGGGGCCCCGAAACACGATCGGAATTTTGAATTGGCCGCCCGACATGTAGAGCATCTTGGCCGCCGAATTGATAATTTGATCCGTCGCAAGAATCGAAAAATTGAACGTCATGAATTCGATGATTGGCCGCAGGCCAGCCATCGCGGCGCCGACACCGAGACCGGCGAATCCAAGTTCAGTGATAGGCGAGTCGATCACGCGCTTGGCGCCAAATTCTTCGAGCAGCCCGCGCGTCACCTTGTAAGCACCCTGATATTCCGCGACTTCCTCACCCATCAGAAACACGTTTTGGTCACGCGCCAGCTCTTCGCGGAGAGCGTCGTTTAGGGCGTCGCGCATGGTGATGACAGACATTTTTGTTTTCAGCTTAGTGGATTGGCGTAGACGTCGGTCATCAATTCCTCGGGCTGCGGATCCGGACTGTCATCCGCGAACTTTACCGCACGTTCAACTTGCTCGCGAACTTGCTCCTCGAACTGCTTGACGTCATCTTCCGTCAGCAGATCGTTCTCTTCTAATCTGGCGCGGAACAGTTTGATGGGATCGCGCTCCTGATACTTTTCAATCTCAGCACGCGTTCGATACTTGCCGGGGTCGGACATCGAGTGGCCCATGTATCGATAAGTGCGCGCTTCAATCAAAGTCGGCAGCGAATGCTTGCGGGCTCGTTCGACTGCGCGTTGTGTTGCGCGCCGCATCGCTATCACGTCCATCCCGTCGACGAATTCTGAAGCCAGTTCGTAAGCACACGCTTTCGTGGCAACCTCATCCATCGACATCGCACGTTGCAACGCCGTGCCCATCCCGTACATGTTATTTTCGCAAAGATAGATGCACGGCAGCTTCCAAAGCTGGGCCATGTTCAGCGATTCGTGAAACGCGCCTTGATTGACCGCCGCTTCACCGAAATAGCAGACGGCAACTTGATCCGTTTGTCGGTATTTCGCAGCGAATGCGATTCCCGTCGCGAGGGGAATTTGTCCGCCGACGATCGCGTGACCACCCATGAAGTTCACGCGCGCATCAAACAAATGCATCGATCCGCCTTTGCCCTTCGAACAGCCGGTCGCTTTGCCGTAAAGCTCTGCCATGACCGCCTCGGGCGAGATGCCCTTCGCGATGGCTTGCCCATGCTCACGATAACTGGTGATGACGTAGTCGCCGGGTTGGAGCGCGGAAATGGAACCGACGGCGACGGCTTCCTGGCCAATGTAGAGATGGCAGAACCCGCCGATCTTGCCCATGCTGTACGATTCAGCGCACTTCTCTTCGAAGCGCCGAATCAGAAGCATCTGATGAAACATGCCGAGCAGCGTCTCGCGGTCGTCATCGAGCAAGGTGTCGGTGCTCTGGCTGGGCTGGTCGATGACGCCTGCCGCACCCGTCCGTGCGTTTTCCTGGCGTTGCGTCGTTTGGCTGCTCATGTCTCGACTGTTCGCTTTGGGCAAATCAGCCGGCGTGGGCCGGCTGACGCGTGCGAAGGTAAGACACGATTATACGCGACCCTTGCATCGAGGCAAGTGTGGTCAAACGTCAGGTTGAAGAGTGGCGCGGGCTTGTCGCCCGTGAAATCACGTGAAAGATGCGCGTGCCACCTCAAAGCGACCCACTAATCAAACCGCCGTGCTTGATTCGATTGACGCGGCCAAGCTTAGGTGAATTGATCCATCCGCGTAGGCGCGGGCATCGTGGCGAGACTTAAGAGATTCTTGCGAGCGTGCTTGTCCTTTTGCATGTTACGCGCGGCTGCTGTCAGCAGCTCTTCGGTCGTTTCGCCGTCGTTTGGAAAACAAGCGATGCCTGCGCTCATGTCGACTTCCACTGATTTGCCGGTTCGCACTGAAAATTTGAGTTGGCCAACCGCGTTGCGAATTCGATCTGCGACCGCCTCAGCCATCGCCTGTGACGCCATTGGCATGATCGCCACAAACTCATCGCCGGCGTAGCGCGAAAGAATGTCCATCTGCCGCAGTTCTTTTCTGATGACTCGGCCCACGCTGGCGAGCAGCCTGTCACCCATCGCATGGCCCCACTGATCATTGATCTGCTTGAAGTCGTCAATGTCCATGCTGATAAGCGCCAAAGACTCACGGCCCATCCTTTGGCATTCCGCAAGCCGCTGCTCAAGCATCATGTAGAAACCTCGCGCATTCGGCAATTCAGTCAACGGATCCGTGAGCGCGCTTTCTTTTGTTCGTTCAAACGTCAACGCATTATTGAGCGCCGAAGCCGCGTGCTGGGCCACTGACTCCAGCAAGCGGACATGTTCCGTTGTGTATGAAGTGCGGCCTTTGGAATACAGGGTGATCGCTCCAAACGCGCCGTCTTCGCGAATCAGGGGAGAGACCAACACGCCCCGATAGTTCTTCATAACTTCGTCCGGTATGCCAACCATGTCCAGCTCAGGCGACGAATTGCACATTGACCGTGCATTGGCGATTACCCAGCCAGTGATACCGTCGCCGATGTTGATGCGTCGGCGATTAAATAGATCGTTGTGATCACCACCCGCGTGGACGGCGACTGCCTTACCGAGTCGATCGTCGACGATAAAAATTACGCACGTATCGAAGGGCACGATGGCTTGCAGCTTGTTCGCAATCAACGACACCGTGTCATTCATGTTCAGCGACGAGCCAATCGTCTGCGCGATTTCATGCAGCGCAAAGACTTCACGTTGAGCTTCGGTAATTGAACGGAAGCCAAGGCTGTCGTCCGGCGAACCAAGGACTTCTGAAGCGAGGCCCGCATCTGGCCTTGCCGCAGAGTTGTCAACCGTGACCGGTTGGACCTGTTCCGAAATGTCCTGCGCGTCGATTAGTTTGTCGAATTCCGCCACATGCGTTTGAAAAAGCTCCACAACCTTCGGATCAAACGAGCTGCCCGACATCTTCTGTAGCAGCGCGAGTGAATCCTCTCGCTTCATGCCCTTCCGATAAGGGCGATCGCAGCGAGTAGCATCGTAAAAATCGACGACGGAGATGATGCGCGCGACGAGTGGAATCTGACTGCCAATTAGCCCCTTCGGATACCCGCTGCCATCCCACTTCTCATGGTGATAGCGCACGATGTCTTCCACCGGATATGGAAAATTGACGCGCTTGAGAATATCTCCACCAACCGTCGGGTGAATCTTCATCTTTGCAAATTCGGATTCGGTGAGTTTACCGGGTTTGTTGAGAATGTATTCAGGCACCGCCAACTTGCCAATGTCGTGGAGCAACGCGCCGGCAAACAGTGCCCGCAATTCTGATTCACTGACGCGCAGCAGTCTGCCCATTTCTGTTGCATAAATTTGAGTGCGACGAACATGACCATGAGTCGTTTGATCCTTTGCGTCAATCGCAATGGCCAGAGACTCGATCGTGTTCATATGCAGGTCAGCGATCTCTTCCGTGTATTTCAGCTTGTCATGCTGCGCCCGGGTCACTTCGCTGTAACGTTTTTCGTTGAACCGGTACAGCAAATGAACCAAAACAGCGATTAGCAACCCTACAAATACGAAACTAATGCCGGCGCCGTGAATTGCCCCATAGAACATTGCCGCGCAAGTAACGTTCGCGACTTGCGTGATCAACGTCCAAACGAGACTCTCCTGAGAAAGATTGACATGCACGCCAGAACAGAACATCCGTGCGGCGATGATGCTTAACGTACTAAGCGTGTAATGAATGATTCCAAAGACACAAAGCGGAAAGAGCACCAGATCAAGCGACAGTCCCTTGGGACTGTCCGCCGTTGCCGCGCCTGCCAGCAACAGCACCAGCTGCTTGTATGCAAACGCCGCGAGTACAGTGGCAGCCATTGAGCCGCTGACAGAAAATATCATCGCCCGGAGATTGCTTCGATCGAACGAGGAAACCAAAGCCACCGCCGCGGTCAACACGATTGTCGGCCCGAAATTAAAAGCAGGCGCCAATGTGTACATCATGACGGCGAGGAAGATGAGCGCATCGGCTACCGACTTCGTCGTTTGACTGGCTCCATCGACATGGGTAATCGGAACCATGACGCGACTGGTAATCAGTGTAATTGTGAGAAGAAGTAGAAACGCGCCTAGCCCGCCCCATCCCATGAAGGGGAGGTCTGCGGTGGAGTAAGCGCCGAAAATAAAGATGGCTGCCCCGATTGACGCAACAACAGAGGTCACGACCCACCGCTTGAAATCGTTCTTGGACATTTAGCTCACTTGGAATGCGCAGGACTGAAAGCAGTCGGCTTGATTCGACTTACACGAGATGACGAGTGCCAACACTGTTGGCTATTGCAGAATAGCGTTATCCTCTTGACCCCGTCAATCCCTTTATTTTTTGGGGTTCAGCGCTTTTTTGTGAGTTGTTCAACTAGCTGCGTCGGAGTGATTGCGGGGGCATGGCAGACGTAATCTTCGCATACATAAGCGGTCGGTTTTGAAGCCGGAATGCGGCCCTCGAGCAGAGGCACGATATCTTGCGCGTCCGAATAATCCCCTACATAACAGCAGATTACGCGATTCGGGAGGTATGGTTCCCAAACGGCGCGGACGAATTCATCAACCGCCTGGTCGGCTGACGGCGACACAATTACGATCTCTTTTGGGCGAGACAGATAGAAGTCGAGCGCACCAAGTGCCCAACCGAACGCGGAGGGATAGCGGCGAATCTGGTCGCCAAGCAGCGTGAGGATCGTTGTCGCATATCGCTTGTATTGCTCCCTCCCCGTTAACAATGCGAGTTTCTGTAGCGCGGAAGCCGCAACTGAATTTCCTGATGGGGTCGCATTGTCGAGAAAATCCTTCGACCGAACGATCAATTCCTCGTGGCTCTTGCCGGTGAAGAAGAAACCTCCAGCCTGATCGTCCCAGAACTCTTCGATCGTTTTGTCGGTCAACTTGATCGCATGCTGCAACCACTTCAGCGTGCCGGTGGCCTCGAATAAACAAATGAGACCTTCGATAAAGCACGCATAGTCCTCGAGATAACCGTTCAGTTTGGCTTCACCGGCTTTCCACGTACGGAGTAGCAATCCGTCGCGATAGAGATTCGTCAGGACAAACTCAGCATTCGCTTCCGCAACTTTCCGATAATCATGGCGATTCAGAATTGCGGAAGCCTCTGCAAAGCTCGCCAGCATCAATCCATTCCACCCCGTCAAAACTTTTTCGTCGCGGCTGGGTTTGATTCTTCGCTCTCGAATTGCGAATAAACATTGGCGACCACGCTCAACAATCGCACGTGCGTCTTCGGGAGAGACGCCGTGTCGAGCGGCAATCTCCTCGATCGGCGCTGTGATGTGAAGAATGTTATGACCTTCAAAGTTTCCATTACCCGTTACGTCGAAATAATTGCAGAAGATTTCGGCATCGGGCTGGCCAAGCGCCTGCGCAATTTCTTCTTTCGACCAGACGAAGAACTTCCCTTCCTCTCCTTCTGAGTCCGCATCCTGCGTCGAGTAGAAACCTCCGCTGGCGTCTGTCATTTCGCGCACGACGTAGTCCAGAGTCTCTTCGGCAATGCGCTTGGCAAATTCGTCTTTGGTCAGTTGGTAAAGGTGCAGATAGACGCGCGACAGCAACGCGTTGTCATAGAGCATCTTTTCAAAGTGCGGCACCAGCCACTTTGCGTCGACCGAGTAACGATGAAACCCTCCGCCGAGTTGATCGTACATTCCGCCTTCGGCCATTTTGCGGCATGTGTACTCGGTCATTTCCAGCGCTTCATTTGCATCATCGCGATATTGCATGTGCATGAAGTACTCGAGCGTCATCGCGGGCGGAAACTTCGGCGCACTGCCAAAGCCACCATGCTTCGGATCGTAAGTCGAGGCGATCCGGCGAAACGAGGCATCGAGTATTTCGGTCGTTAGCATCTCGCGTGCAGGAGTTGCTAACCCCACGCGGCGCAACTCGCCAAGCAATGCCGTGGATGTATGCGCAACCTGATCGGCCTGTGAGCGGTATGCTTCGGCGACACTGATCAAGACGCGCGGAAACCCTGGCATGTTGTAGCGATCCTCAGGCGGAAAATACGTTCCGCCGTAGAACGGCACACCGTTGGGAGTAAGAAACATCGTCATCGGCCAGCCACCATGTCCGGTCATCATCTGCACGGCGTTCATGTAGATCTGATCGAGGTCCGGCCGTTCTTCGCGGTCGACTTTGATGTTGACGAAATTTTCGTTCATCAACGCCGCGATCTCTTCGTTCTCGAAAGACTCCCGCTCCATCACGTGGCACCAGTGACAAGCGGAATAACCAATGCTCAGCAGGATAGGTTTGTCTTCTGTGCTCGCTTTCCGGAGCGCCTCGTCACCCCACGGATACCAATCAACCGGATTGTGGGCGTGCTGAAGCAGGTAGGGACTTGTTTCGTTGATGAGGCGGTTTGTGTGTTTGTGTTCTGTCACTGAAATTACTGCGCGTCACTTTGCGTCTTACGTTTTGCTTTGCGTCTTTGCGTGAAAACGAACGCGCATAATTAGATTTCTCGAAAAGGCGCTAAGAAGCGTCCGAAGGCACAAAGCGGAATAGGCTACTATTCAAAGTTATCCCTTGAACCAATATTTTGTCTCTTTCGCCCACGAAGTGTTTGGGTAGTTCCGATGCAGTAGATCGAACGCAGCTTTCGACCAGCGGCCGGTGGCTTTGTCTGTGCACCCGTAACGCGTCGACTTCACGGCGAGGTGCAAAGCCTCAGGCACGCGTTTGTCTGTCGGGTTCTTGTTCGCCCAACTGATGACAGTTTGTGCGAGATAATTCGGACCGGTACCGAGCGTCTGTAACGCCGCGGCTTCACGCGTGGCTTCAGCTTGCGAGCCTTTCAGGAATTCTGGCGCGGGCATCGACTTTTTGGCGGAAGCTTTTTTCTGCTCTTGTTCGTCGCCTTCGTAATAATCGATCTTGGAAGTCGATGGCGGCTCCGCACACCACCAGTTGTCACGATATTCGTCGACGTCCCCTAACGCAGTTGTCCGGCCAAGACCGATCGAAACAAATGGTCTTAAGCCTGGATACTTCAATGCCAAGTACGCCGCGGCAAATTTCCGCGCGTCGGGTGTCGCCGCGCGCTGATAGTCCCCGAGCAGCTCTCGGAGTTCCGGAGCTAACGTCGCGAGCAACGTGGCTGTTGTGTTTGCCGTGACCGCTTGATCGAGCATCGCCGCGCGCATAAACGTCGCCTGGGCTACGTCACGGCGTAGATTTGCGGCCAGGTTCTTGTTCTGCGCCGCTTCAAAGGCAGTCGCGACCGGCATCAACTTGTTGAAGACTGTCGCGGCATCAGCATCAAAAAACAGTTTCGCTCCGTTTGTACTTGCGGCCGCGTCTTTTTCATCGGTCGGAATCTCACGACCATCAAAGTTGTCGCTCAAACCCGCGGGCTCGCGCTGCGCGGCGCGGACAAAATCGGCGATATTTTCTGCCAGAACCATTCGCTGACCCAGCAACAGATTTACCGTGGCCTTGGGAAGACTTGTCCGATCTGCGGAGAGTACTCTGTCGATTAGCGTGCGCGCCTCAGTCGTTCGATTCGTTTCCACAAGCAAACGAACTCTGTGAAATGTGACCGAGGCAAAAGCAGGCGATGAACTATCTACGCGGCCTGCTGCCTGCATCAGATCGCTCAGCCCTGCGGTATTGGCCAATGCCTTTTCCATCGCCGCGATTAACCACGGAGTGGTTGCCTTTTTGCGCCATTGTTCGACCGCTCGATTGGCTGCTGCATCAGAACTATCCTGAAACGTCAGAATCCAATCCGTGAGATCATCGCTTCTTACTTCCTCAGGCACCGAATCGGTCTTTACTTTGTCGTCATCGCCGACCGTGTGGTCAATGAGCACCGTGTAATCCCAGACTGCCTGCTTGAAATCTTCGGCGCGATCTTTATGAACAATCACGTCAGCCAACTCGTGCAGCTTCTCGTTTGGACGCAGGCGGAGGCGAGCGAGGTTGAGCAGACGCGCGGCGGCGTGGTGCGATTTCGCGAGGTTGTTGTCTTTAAGAATCGAGTTCAGTCGCTGCTCTGCCTCAGTAAGCGGCGCCTGTTGCTGTTCTGCCTTGTCAGCGAGACTTCCTTTTCTGAGCATTGCCCGCGCGGCGAGATAAGGAGCAATCAGCCGCCACGGCGATGAGGCGTCTTTCGCGATCGCGTCAAACTGTTTCACGGCTTCGTCGTAATGCGTTGCATAGAAGTTCGCCGCTGCGATTTGATAGGCATGGGCTGACCGAATGACCGGATCTTGATCATTCGCAGCGGCATCGGGAATGTGCTCGCCGCCGCCGCAATTGCTGAAAACGATGTCCTGTGTAGTCGCCCAGTCTCGCGCGATGGGACTGTCAGCGCCGAATCGCGTGATGCGGTCATTGAGCGTCGCGGTGGCGGCATCAAAGGCATCCTGCTGACAATTCAAAAATGTTTCGTAGTCGTTTGGCTTCTCCCGGTTGCGGTAAGCATTGATCTCAGCAGGCGCCGGCGGACCCGGGACTTTTGCGCGCGCGTCTTTCCACTTTTTGATCCAGTCATCAGACGAATTGTCATAACCGAGGTTGATTCGTTCTTCCCACAACGCCTTAAGGCCGTTGACTTCATTGTCGCTCAAGGGCTGGCCGCTGAGATTTCGATATGAAGCCACCAGGTACGAGCGCGCCCAGCTTGGTTGCAGCACACCGATCTGCCCGCGCGCGAATCGCTCGAGCGGAAACTCGGGGTGCTTTTCAAACACGAAGATTGCGTCCGTAAAGAAAGGACCGCATGCTTGCGCGTGTCGCGGCAACATCATCGCGAGAAAAGATATGACGATAAGGAGAAGAATCGCTTTGTTGATGAAACGGGGAAACATTTTTGGCTCCTGATTTCGTAACGCAATTTGCATCAGTCTACACCACGCGAAGTTCGTCGCAGAAGTTTAGTGTGAATACTGGCACGGGCGTCCCGCCGTGAAATCACGCGCACGATCCGCGTGCCACCTGCGTTCGGTTTCCCATAAATTCGTCTGCTATACTCCGCGACTGAATGGCCATTCATTTTTTATTTGTGGCGCAGGCTGCCGGCCTGACGCAGCTTCGCAGGCTAGCAGCCTGCAACAGAATATGGAACGTGAAAGTTTAGAGATGGACGTTGTATTCGTCGGCGCCGGACCGGCGAATCTGAGTGGCGCTTTGCACCTCTCGCGCTTGATCGCCGAGCACAATACTGTCATCGAAAGCGGTAAGGGCGAGCGCAAGTCACTCGGCGAGATTCAAATTGCGGTCATCGAGAAAGGCTCGTCGGTCGGCGCGCATAGTCTTTCCGGCGCCGTGATGGATCCGCGCGGACTCGCTGAGTTGATCCCCGATTTCAAAGAGCAAGGCGCACCGCTTGAATCTGAAGTCAAAGAAGATTTCTTTTATTACCTCACAAAGAGTCGAGCGATTCGCTCGCCGATCAATCCGCCACCACTGAACAATCACGGCTACTATATCGTCTCGCTGAATCGCTTGACGGCGTGGCTAGGCGAAAAGTGCGAAGAAGCCGGCGTAAACATCTTTCCGGAATTTCCCGGCGCGGATTTGCTCTTCGATGAAAATGATCGGGTGCTCGGCGTGCGCACCGGCGATAAAGGCATCGACAAAGAAGGCAAGCCGAAACCTAATTTCGAACCAGGCGTCGATTTGCTTGCCAAGGTCACGGTGCTTGGCGAAGGCGTGCGCGGATCGCTGACAAAGAAATTGGTCCGGCGACTCGGGCTCGACGAAGGACGCGAGCCGCAGGTCTACAGTCTCGGCGTCAAAGAGCTTTGGGAACTGCCCGACGATCGTTATCCGGCCGGCCGCGTCACGCATACGCTTGGCTTCCCTTCCGATCAATGGACGTACGGCGGCGGATGGATTTACGGCATGCAGAACCGAGTGCTGAATATTGGGTACGTCACGGGACTCGATTATCGAGACCCACTGATCGATCCACACGCAGAATTCCAGAAGTACAAAACCCATCCGTTCATCGCGAAGCTGCTTGGGGGCGGCAAGATGATTAGGTACGGCGCAAAGGCAATCGCCGCCGGCGGTTTGAATGCGATGCCGCGAATGTATTCCGACGGCGTGCTGATCGTCGGTGACAGCGCCGGCTTTCTGAACGCCGCACGTTTGAAAGGAATTCACTCAGCCATTAAGAGCGGCATGCTCGCGGCCGAAACAATTTTCGACGCGCTCGTCGCTGAGGATTACTCAGCGGCTAAGCTGCAAACATTTGAAGCACGGGTGAAGGAAAGTTGGATTACGCCCGAGTTACGACGTTATCGAAACTTTCATGCAGGATTTCGTCACGGGCGTTGGCTGGGAATGATCAATGGCGGGCTGCAATACATCACCGGCGGTCGTGCGTGGGGCATCTTCGATCGAGATCATCAGGAACCTGGCCATGAAGCGATGCAGAAGCTCGCTGCGTATGGATACAACGGCAATGGCTCCGCTCCGCCAAGATACAAAGATCTCCGCTTCGACAAGCAATTGACGTTCGACAAAGTCACCGACGTCTATCACGCTGCTGTCGGTCACGATGAAGATCAACCCGTGCACTTGCACGTGCTCGACACAAACATCTGCGCGACGCGTTGCGCGGAAGAATACGGCAATCCGTGTCAGCGCTTCTGCCCGGCCGCAGTTTATGAAATGGTTGAAGTCGTACCGCAGGCTGCCGAAGTTGTACCGCAGGCTGCCAGCCTGCGAACTGATGACGAGGCGGACCGTATCGGCGTGCAGTCAGAACCATCTGCGTCAGCGGTTGGGTCAGCAGTTACAGAACCGCGAGCGGTAGCGAGCGGGACTAGCGCTCATGCAAAGACTTCCAACACACCTCGGCGTCAGCTTCAGATCAACTTTTCAAACTGCGTGCACTGCAAGACCTGCGACATCATGGACCCGTACCAAATCATCAATTGGGTGACGCCTGAAGGCGGCGGCGGACCGGATTACGTTGGGATGTGATCGAACAGTGAGCAGTAGGCAGTGGGCAATGAGCAGGAAACGCGATTTGTAGTGCCCAATGTCCGCGTAGCGGACGTTTGAATTTTAGCCCAGCACCTTAGTGCTGGGATCAAGTACGTTTTAAGATTCGAAGCCCGTTTTAGCGGGCGACAGATACGCTGAAGGGGTTCGATATATCAGCCCAGGGTAAGCGCGAGGCGCGCCACCCTGGGATCAAGAAGTAAGAAGATTTTTCAGCCCGCTTTAGCGCCCCACAGAAATCGCGACGATCAATGTTTTCCGATTGAGCGCAACAATCGCTCGTGTTAATCTCTTTCGCAAGATGACGCCCTTCGACGATCAATTCGACGTGGTTGAAAAGGAGTGGCCGATGTCTGTCGGCGACGGTAAGGCGCAACGAAAAAAGAAGCCGCGCATTCTCGCCATCACCACCGATTGCTGCACCGGTTGCGCTGGCTCACCGGCATGCATCGAATACTGTCCAATCGAAGCCTGTATGTTTTGGGTGTCCGATGCCGATCATCCGCCGTTCGGCCGCATCGAAGTCGATCCTTATCTCTGCATTGGCTGTCAGAAGTGCACAAGCAAGGGTCCTGACGGAGCCTTCCTTGATGGCTGTCCGTGGGATGCGATCGAAATGATTCCGACGGATGATTGGGAAGCAATGCACGGCATTAGCTTGCCCGACGCGCCGCCGCCGCCACCGGTCGCGGCATTGCCTGCGGAATCCACCTCTGCCGACAGCCTCCCGGCGTAGAGCCCAAGGGGGTCGTCCGACATCAAGCGCGCAGATGCGAAACGGGGCAGTGGCCCGACCGTCAGAGAGGGCGCATGCTTTCGCCCTCTCTCGCTGGGAGAGGGTTGGGTGAGGGCCTACGCCGTCTTACTATCTATAGAAAAGCGAAATGAGGGATCACGATTCACCGTGATTCCCTCATTTCGTAAATAGACGTGGTATGGGATTCGTGGTTATAAACATTCCGCGCCTAGCGTCGCTTCGCCCCTGGCTCTTTCCTCGCGTTTAGCCTTAACTTGAAACCCGAAACTCGGAACTCGAAACTGCCGCAGCCGGAAACGCTTTCACCGAAGCCAACGCCGCCAGCACATAACACGCACTGCCCATTAACATCGCTGCCTGGAACCCCCAGATGAGCGCCACGAATACCGTTGTCACTGATCCGATCACTGACATGACTCCGTTTAGTCCCCAGTAAAACGGCGGCGCTGGCAGCGAGCCTTCGCCCGTCTGTTTCAAGCCGCGCGGGAAAGGCATCCCCATCGCCAATCCCAACGGTGCAATCATCAGAATCGCGACCGCAATTCTTCCCCACAGCGGCAGCCACAGAAGCATCGGCACAAGCTTCGGCAACGCAAGTGCCTCAATTGTTCCGATAACGGCGACAGCCGTACACGCCTTCCACATGGACCAGCGCGAACTGAGCGACGCGCCAATGCCGCCGAACGCGAGCAGCGTGAACAGCAGCACCGAGAGCGTGTAGATCGGATGGCCGACGAGCAGCGTCAAGTGCTGTAACAATGCTAATTCGACCGCGATGAATCCGAAGCCGAGCGCGGCGAAGTACACCAACGATCCAACGTAAGGAAGCGTCGCCGCCTTCTTCGCGCCAGTTGTGACCTTTCGCCTCCCAAACACCGCGAACAACGCGAGCATCCCCATGCTTGGCCCAAGCAGCCACTTCACAATGCGCTCGGCAATCGCCCCCGGCATCCGCCAGGGCTTTTCGATGGCAAAATAGAACGGGCTGTCGTCCCACACCGGCCCCACGAATCGCGCGGACTCCGCGTCGTACTGCTGCAGAGTCTTTGTGCCGGCCAACACTTCCTTGAGTCCCGGCGGCGCCGTTCCTCCCGGTATTATTACCGTGTTAGCCTGCGTCCAGTTCGTTGAGATCTCTTTCAACTGCGATTCCGTGAACGGCTCTTTGCGCAACATGAAAAGCATCTGCTGATAATCGTTCGGGTTTGCCTGCTTCTCCATCAACACAACCACACGTTTCGCCGCTTCGTTCGCGCCCAGCGTCGCGACTGCGTTTGAAGTCAGCCGTGGAATGTCCATCTCCCAACGCAAGACGACGAGAATTCCGTCCGGCTTCAGGTGATTGTAATAAGCGCGCATCGCCTCCGCCGTGTAGAGATAGTTCTCCGAGAGCGATAGCCCACCCGACGCCACCGAGGCCCATGAATCAACGAAGCCGAGCAGGATAATGTCGAACTTCCGATCCGTGCGCGAGATGAAGTTGCGTCCTTCGCTCAAGACCGTCTCCACATCCGGCCGATCGTAGAGATTGCCCGCGCGCGCGCCATAGTTGCGCACGAACTTCAGCATCAAAGGATTCATTTCGACGGCCGTGACTTTCTTACTGCCCGAAGCGAGTGCGGCGACGACATCCGGTCCACCGCCGGGGCCAATGATCAGCGTCTCGGCATTCGGTGTCAGGCGAAACGGCAAAGCGCGATAAGACCACTTCATGTCCTGCACATTTGCAAGATTGCCATCCCACCCGCGAATCCCCGTCCATGCGTCTGAGTCGATGTAGAGCCGCGCAAAACTATTCGGCAACCCTTCTACGCAGTCGATACGCGAGTACGCATTCCAACCCGTCTGTACGATGTGCGCTCCCGGCGTCGCGTCCATCTGATTCCGCATCGCCTTCGTCGTCCCCGGCTTCACTCGAAACGCGCCATACTTCACCGTCGCCACAACCCCCACAATTGCGAGCACCAAGCCCAACGCTGCAGCGACCTGCACAACTCGCGGGAGTAACCCGGAAGCGCGTAACCCGGGAGCGCGGGCATCCTTCCCGCTGCCTTTGCTTTCGCTGCCTCCTGCCGCCTGCCGTCTGCCGTCTGCTTCTCTTTCTCTGACGTCTGACGTCTGACGTCTGACCTCCGCTGTTTGAGGCCGCGTAGCGGTCGAAAGAAGAAGAGCTGCAATCGCCGGGGCAATCGCCGCCGTCAACAACGCCGCTTCTCCACCGAGGAGGTGCAGCAACAACGTCACCGCGACCGCTCCGATCGATGCTCCTATCAGATCCCAGAAATACAAACTCCCTGCAACCTCACGATGGATATCGAACACAATAGACAGGGCCATGCCCGCGAGAAAGAACGGCAACAGCGGCGCGAGAAAATAGAGCGGCAGCCGCTCCATATCAAACGGGTAACGCACCAGCAGCCAGAGACACAGCGGAATCGCAGCGGCGTACAATAGCGTCACTACCGCCGCCGCATTCATCGACAACGTTCGTTGCGTCGTGCCTCCTGCCTCCTGCCGCCCGCCTCCGACCTCCTGCTTTGTGCCTTCTGCCTCCTGCCTTCTGCCTTCTGCCTCCTGCCTTCTGCCTTCTATTTTTCCTGCCTCCTGCCTCCTGCCGTCTGCCTCCTGATTTTTGCCTTCTGCTTTCTGCCTTCTGCCTTTTGTTTGTTTCCAAACATGGACCGTAAATCCCCCCAGTCCCCATCCAAGCAGCGCAACCGAGATCGCCACAAAGGCAAAGTGATACCAGATGCTCGCGGAATAAATCCGCGTCAACCCAACTTCGAGAATCAAACCTGAAAGGGTGATTAGAAAAACCGAAATACGAGTGCGCATATGGCGAAGTAGTTAAGTAGATGCCTGCACAAAGGTCAAGCGAACGGAACTAGCAAGTGATGTGTTTGACCGCATAATAAGGGTTTCGTTATATTCGCGCTTCTCTCTAAGAAGGCGAACTCCTATGAGCCAAAACGATCTGATTCACCTGGATTCAAACTTCAAGAATTGGCAAAGCAGCCGTGGTGCCGATCTCGATCAAGCAGATCCGTTTGTCTACTACTGTGCTGAGCAGTTTCTGAAACCATTCGATTTGAACGATGACGAAATTGCATACGGCATCGTTGACGGACCCAATGATGGCGGAGTTGACGCAATCTATTCCATTGCGAATCGTGACATTTTGATGCGTGATGATATGGAAATTGATCCAAAAACGGTCACGCAGATCAGGATTATTGTCATGCAGATAAAGAGTAGTGGCGGCTTCAGTCCGCTTGAAATCGATAAGCTCTACTTTTTTACTGATGACTTGCTCGACTTGTCCCAACCCGCGAAGAAGTTTAAATCGAAATATAACGCGCGACTGCTTGAGATCATGAACACTTTTAAAGAGCAATACCTTCTTGTGGCCGGACGATTTCCTGTCGTCACAGTGGACTACTATTACATAACACGCGGCGATGAAGTAAGGTCCGATGCGAAGACAAATGAGTCGGCTGAGCGATTGCAGCAGAAGGTAAGCGAACACTTAAACAAGGCAGAATTTGCGTTTCATTTTGTGAATGCTCAAGCACTGCTCGAGCAAATAATGACGCGGGCTCCAACCGCACGCCCCCTTGTTTGGTCCGAGGTGCCCCTCCAACTGGCCGACGGGTATATTGGCATGGTCAAACTGCGCGACTTTTATTCGTTTATTCGTGAAGAAGACGGCGACCTTGCCGATCGAATTTTCGAAGCGAATGTGCGCGGGTTTCAGCAGGCGACTCCGGTGAATAAGCAGATTGCCGAATCGTTGCGCACGCAAAACGCTCCTAACTTTTGGCTGCTGAATAACGGCATAACTGTTATCGCCGGCAGCGTTTCGAACGCTGGTCACAAACGTCTTTCGCTTTAAGATCCTCAGATCGTGAACGGGCTTCAGACTTCGCGGGAAATCTTCGCGTACTTTTCAGAACACCAGCCACACATTGAGGAACGCTCAATTCTCGTAAAAGTGATCGAAACGGCAGATCCTGTTGTTAGCGACGCTGTTATAAAAGCCACCAACAGTCAAAACAAGATGCCAGCTGCGTCGTTAAGAGCAACTGATCCTATACATCATCAAATAGAAGACCTGTTTAAGCAGTATGGGTTTTACTACGACCGCCGGAAAGGCCACTACAAAGATAAAGGCAAACCGGTAAACAAGATCATCAGCGTAGTCGGTCTGCTGCAAGCTGTGGTGTCAATCATCTTGCAGCGGCCAGACGACGCGCGAGCTAGGCCGTCTGATTACATTAATCAAGACGATAAATACGAGGCTGTGTTTGGACTCGACAGCATTCCGCTGGGAGTCTATCTCATTTGCGTCCGCGTTATGCGGCGTACTAAGGAGTTTCTAAAGACGACGGGTCTAGACGTTGGGGATAAGCGTAATCTGAAGTTCTATCTCGCCTTCTATGCAGTCGCGAAGCTAACAGAAAGTACCGCACCAACTGCAACAATGATTGAGAAGCTGGACACAACAAAAATTGAGGACGTCATACTTGGTGAGTGTTTGCAAGTTATCCGTGATAAGTATCAATCTCTCGGAGGTGACGATGCGGTCGCGAAGGGCTCAGAGCTTTTAAGGCAACTTCGAATCCGCCTCAACCGAAGCCTCGCTGCTAAGAGAGCTGCATCAACTCGTAGTAGATAGTATTTTCTATTACGCAAAGCCCAGCGCGATCTCGCCACCGCGGCTGATAAGCTCTACCGCTGTCCCGATTCATCGACAACGGCGACCCGTCGAACCTTTGTTCGGACTGTACAAAACCTCATTGCACCGCTAGGGTGGCCGCACACAAGCCTCGCTGCGCCTCTGCAGTCAACTTCAATAAAGCACCCAGGCATGTGCGCTACCGAATGACGGTTATGGCATCACACCCCTGAAATGGTGTGCCGTCTTTCTTGTTGCCCGTCAAACACACCGCGCGATCGGTGGCGAGAATTCCACTTTCTTGAGTACGAAAGTGCAGAACCAAGTCGGTTCTACCGTCACCATTCACATCCTCATAGTGTCCCTGCCTGTGAGCTTCAATAGCTTGACCTCGTCCAAAACGAACACTTAATGGGTCGATTGTTCGCGTATCTAGAAACTCACTGCCAAGAACGGCTAACGGAATGACGCCCTTGTCTTGAAGGTTTATAGGGTTCGTAGTGGATCCTGGCATAATGTCTACCGCGAATTCACTCGGATCACGACCGTCAAAAACTTCCATCGGAAGAATCTCCAAATCTATGACCCCATCACCGTCAGTATCTAGTCTCAGGATCGGCAACCCGCCGAATTCGGGGTGAATATATCCTCTCGTGCGTTCATTTACTGGAACTTTGCGAAAGATGATCGTTCTGACGGTATCGTCACCCACTGTTTCATGGACCTTCAGGTCGAAGGTTCCGTTCCCAGTACCATCGACGCGGATATCACGCCCAGTTCCAAGAACAAAACTGAGTTGCTGGTACCCGTTCTCTTCAGAACTCTCGTACGAAGATTGAGGAACGTCTTCTTCGAATCCGCCTTGCGACGATGGCCCCGTATGTCTTCCGTTAGCATCGAACAGATGCACATTTGCAGGCGAAAATACTGCGGTGGTCCACTGGGGTGCCGATACATCATCTCTTGACGGTGGCTCGTTAATCCTAAGCGTATAGTCGCTCGAGCAGCTCGCATTAAAGTTTTTGAGCAATCCAACAACTACGTTCTGAATACACGTGTCTTCCATCATAAATGCATGTTCGACCTGATCAGGGAGTCTAAGAGAGTACTTGTGCGCGGGAGCCGGCCAAAACGCGCTCCAAAGAGGAACGGATTTGTCACCCGCTTGATCGGCTATCGTTCTCACGTAAAAGACGCCGGTCGGTTGTCCGTTGACAATCAACTGTTGGACTCTGTCCTCGTAGAGTCGATTGGTCAGTTGGCCCCACCCGGCGATGGTGTACAAGGAAACATCAGCTGGAATGGTGCGGGCGAATGAATCTAGGGGCGTGTGGAGCGTGTCGGCATCAGCAGTCAAGACGGTATTTAGCGTTCGCCTTTGTGGGTTCTGATAATCCTCATTGCACAAAAGGTTGAATCCTTCAATCGCGTTGTCCAAGAAGTGACGAGTCAAATCATAGGACGTTGGATTTGTATTCGCATTGGCGTCATTGTCGTCGGGATCGAGAACGTATCTCGGCGCACCGTATGGACCTATTGCGGCCGGATCGAAGTACGTTCTACTTGGGAGAAGATGATAAGCCCCCGGTAGATTATGACTGATGCTCTTGCTGTTATAAGTATTCAGCAGCAGACGAGCTAACCCCTCAAAGGGTCGTCCGTAGCGAAGAGCCTGAAAAGCCGCGGGAGCTCCCAAATATGGAGTCGCGACCGTAATCAACTTTCGAATATGATGGGGCCTGTTGGTCTGCACGCGATCGCGCAAATATTCAAGTGCAACGAGCC
This sequence comes from uncultured bacterium, assembly GCA_965653675.1. Taxonomy (GTDB): domain Bacteria; phylum Acidobacteriota; class Blastocatellia; order Pyrinomonadales; family Pyrinomonadaceae; genus UBA11740. The sequence goes on along the minus strand of CBFHBA010000006.1, from coordinate 159,388 downwards.
CCCCCATGCTATGCGCTACGATGTCAACTTGATTCGCTCCCGTTTCGGCAAGAACTTGCGAGATCTTGTCCGCTAAGTTATGCGCAGGGCAAGATGATGGGTCTCTTAAGTAAGCGCTGTTTCTTAGTGAATCGCGCCAGTCGTACGGGAAGACGAAAAGCTGCCCGCTTGGGCCGCTAACACAATCATTGCCTTCTTGAAAGCCTTCATCTCCCATTCGCTTGAGGAAATCGCGGTAGACATGCCTGGTGACAACAGTTCTGAGCACATCCCCGGCTCGCTTATTTACGCTACCTTGAAGGTGGCATAGGAATAAGCTTTCACTCTCTATTTCACTCCCATCAGGTCGCTTCCGCATGTTGCGCACTTTGCCGGTCTGCGAAGCTAACAAGTCAGGCCAAAGCTTATTGAATGAGCCTGCTTGATCATAGCCAATTTCACTCCCCATGATTCCCGGAATAAAAATTACAGGAACGGTCGTCGAGGTAAGCGCTGGAACCGAAATCTGTTTCTGCACAGTTTTCGATTGAGCATTCGAGGCTGATGCGGTGATTGAATACGTGAGCGTTGTATTGCTGTTTAGTGGCGCTGCCATGACCTTCCATGAAACTTGTCGCTCTTGACCAACTCCAAGATCTCCGACCGCAACAACTGCGTTACCTGTCGCAAGAGACAGACCGGTCGGTAGTGAAATGCCCAGCTGCACGTTTGTGGCGGTAGCTGTCCCATTATTTAGAACCGTTCCCACAACGTCGAAAGGATTAGGTGAGTACTGTCCATTGACGACAGATAGCGTAGCGGGGCCTGTTACACCCAAGGCTAGGGGTGGTTGCAGATCAACCTGTAAGTTTGAAAGGCCGTAGAAGCTAACATAAGTTCTAGATGAGCCTGGGGCCAGGGTTGAAGGATTCCAGTACAACCCGTATGCGCTATCGCTGGTAAGGCTTAGGTTAGGATTTATCGTGTAATCATAGGCAGTGCTGACGATTCCCGGCCATCGTGCAAGCACGAGGCGGTCAGGTGCGGTAGCGCCACCACTCTTTACGGTCGCAGCGGCAACGTGTTCGCTATCAGTCACATTAAAGAACGCCTGGAACGTATCGGGAATCGCGGCACCGAAGAACTCCGCTTCATTAGTGACTATGCCGACACCGGGTACGCGAAAGGGTGCACCGTCGTTGCTATTCAGCATCGTGTCGATCATTACTCTCATTCCGGCGGAGTGCGATACCGATCCGGTATTTCTTAGTGTGTACGCAATTCGCGCTACATCCTCCTGTCCAGTTTGATTATTGAGAACGATCTGGAGGATCTGAGTTACTTCAATATCGCCGATTTGCCATTTGCTGCGATTCGTTTTGCTGTCTATATCATTGGGCAATTCGAGTAATATTCCGCTGGATCCGTAAACGTTATCGGCTCCATCAATACGAACTGTCGAGAATGATGTGCCAGGGGAGCTAGGCCATGCATAAATCAGATTAAAACTGCCTCCCGTTGCTCCTCCCGTCACAGGGTCTGGAAACGCTCCCATATTGAACCGGCCGTTAGTCGCAACTTGAATAGCCAAGCGCGAATTAAAAGGATCGGCTGCGATTGTCCACTGTTCGCCTTTTTGTGCTGAGACAGGAAAGTATCTGAATGATGAAACGATCAGGAGAGTAACCACCGTGATTATCGTGAGCAGTTTGGTGTTCATAGCGCCTTCCTTAGTGATAGGAGATTGAATTCTAAGGCCGGTGACGGAGGAAGCGGCGATCGCAGGCTCGGGGGACCAGCCGATGTAATTCTTGCGGGCTCGGGAAACGGAGTCTGAGTTCAGCGAGAACCCGCTAAACAACGAATCGGAACTTCGGTCTTTGACCTTGGGTCTTAGGACCACCAGGTCTTTGGACTATGAGGTCTTTGACCTTTATAGAACTGAGTTACAGGGCATTGCGGGCGCACTTTAGTACAAAATCTTGCAAGCCGCAAGCAAAAAATTTTGCGCAAGGCCCGAAACCCCAGACGGCAGTAGTCAGGCGGCAGAAGGCAGGAAATGAACGAACGAAGCCCTTTTTCACCGTGAGCGAATGGCTTTAGCCGTTGCGGCAGACTGTTGAGCGGTTCCTTGACTGGCGTCTATTTGAGCGGCCGATTCGACCAAAGGCAAATCATCGACGGTGCCCACGTATACCAGCGCGCGTAAGGCGGTGAGGATTGTCATGGGGTCGGGCACTAGCCAGACGATCGTCTGATTCGCCGCGATGTTGTCGCCTTCCTTTGCTGTGACAGGCGTTGTGATCTTCCCATCAACCGCGGCGCGGAATTCTTGGGTGTTGCCGGATGAATCACGAATGCGGGCGAGGAGGGAGCCGGCGTGTACTTCGCTGCCCACCGGCAGAATGCTCACGAGTGTGCCGGCGATGGGTGACTTTGCTTCGAAGGGTTGCAGCATGGCGCGCAGCTCGGGGCGGCCTGACGCATCACGGTGTCCATTGGCATCGGTAAAGCGAACTAACTGCAAGGCGGCGTTGCGACGAACGAGGGGTTCGGTATCGATGAGTAGCGAAAGCAGACCGCGGTGAAATTCCTCGGAAGTGTTGTCCTGGCCCATCACCCAGGCGACGGTCTTGCGGACTTCGATGTTTGGATTCTTCGTCAGTTCGACGATGCGTGGGTAAAACTTCTTCACGCTCGCATCGTTCTTCTCCATGCGCGCTTCGATTTGGGCGAGCGCATGTTGAATATTGCGCGGATGCTGATCGTCGGCGAGGTACTCCGCGATCTTTTCGTCTGACAACGAACGGCCAAACCAGGTGAGGTACCATGTCAGAAACGGGACGATGATGAAGAGGGCCGCGACGATGATCAGCCAGATGTTGCTCGGGCGGCGGCGTGGTGTGGCGATGACAGCACGAGTGTCGCGGCCGTTCGGAGTTACGAATTCATTTTCCATTTGTCATTTCAGACTTGTCATTGTGCCATTGATTGCTGCGGAGCACACAGAGACACGGAGAGGAACGGAACTATCCGCAGACAAGAACGTGACGTTCGATGACTTTGAGTTCTGACTTCCCGTTCTTCTTATTTCGCCCCTTCAGGGCGAGGAATATTTTTTGTTACTTGATCCAGGGGTGTCGCTCGCTTCGCTCGCTCTACCCCTGGCTATTTTATCTCACGCCTTCGGCGTGAAGAGTGCCGCTTTGGGATGATTGTCGCTAACTTCCTCCCTCACCCTAACTCTCTCCCAAAGGGAGAGGGAAATTACCAAATCAGATAGCGCGGCGTGCTCCGGCGATAGTGCTCGTATGTATCGCCGTAGCGTTGCGCGAGAAACTTTTCTTCGCGTAGGGTCTGCGCGTGAACCACGACGATCGCAATCAGCGCAAAGATCAGAAAGAACCAGGTACCGTTCATTAGAAACACTCCGATAGTCAGTAAATCGAACGCGACGTAAATCGGATTGCGCGAGACAGCAAAGATCCCGCCAGTAACCAGTCGTCCGGCCGTCTTCCGGTCGATGCCAATGCGCCAGGAATCACCAAATGAAAAGAATGCAAGGACGAAGATGAGCAGCCCGACGCATGCGAGCACGACGCCGAGAATCTTGACGAGTTGCAGGTGGAGAAAAGAAATTGGTACGCGCTCGGGCGCAAACTCGAAGCGTGAGTGTGAAGTATGCAGGATGACTTCAACTACCCACGACGCAAGGGCGGCGAGCGCGAAGAACTCAACTATTCGCCACGCACCTTCAGTGCGAAAGACGACGATTGGATTGATGCCGGTAGTAACGCGCAGATAGATTGCTTTGAAGACGACGACGCAGGCGATGACTACGATGATCGTGAGTTGAAAGTAATCGAGGAAGGTCACCGATCGTTATCCGCAGATTACACAGATTGGCGCAAACGAAGACGCTGCTATTTCGCCCCTTCAGGGCGATCGATTCTTACTCCTGATCGAGGGGTTGCGCTCGCTTTGCTCGCTTAACCCTGGCTACTTTATGTCACGCCTTCGGCGTGAAGAATCATCGCGATGGATAGAGATGATAAAGCATCAGGTAGACGATCACGCCGGTAACCGAAACATATAACCACATAGGCAGAGTCCAGCGCGCGATGGCGCGATGACGCAGGAAGTCACCACGCACAGCGCGCCGCAACGTGACGATGACGAAGGGCACGATTACCGCTGCCAAAATCGTGTGTGTGGTCAGGATCGTGAAATAGATTGGGCGCGCGATTCCCTGCCCGGCAAAGCGCGTCGTGCCGTGATGCAGATGATAGACAATGTATGAAACGAGAAAAAGGATGGAAGCCGTCAAGGCTGCAAGCTGACAACGCTTGTGGGCCAATACCCGTCCGCGGCGAATGAAAAAGTAGCCAGATGTCAGCAGGATGAAACTCGAAGCGTTAAGGGTCGCGTTGAGATGCGGAAGAATGGAGTAGAAATCGGGAAGCAGAAAGCAGAAGGCGGAAGGCAGAAGGCAGGCGGCAGGAGGCAGGAGGCAGGAACCAGAAAGCAGTAAGCAGAAGGCAAAAGGCAGCATTGACTAGTCTTTACGGCATTGCGAACAAGTGCGAAAAAATTACTGAGTTATCCGGCGGCTTTCTGCCTTCTGCATTTTGCTTTCCGGTTTTCTGCTTACTGCTCACTACCTTCTGCTCTATTCATTTCCGCGACCATGCGATTGACGTCGGGGGGAAGAAGACGACCCTTTGGATCTCTTAGCGCGGGTGCGGATTTTAACACCGCTGGTGGGCGCCCGGCACTAACAACGGTTCCGCCAACGGTAGTTTTCGATCCTACGACGACAGCGGGCTCGCGACTTTCATACTCGGTTCCGAGCAGCTTCGCGACGCGGCGAATCACAATGGGCTGCAAAGGAACCGCCAGAAAGCAGATTGCGATGACCGTCGGAACTACGGTGAAGAACAAACCATCAGTGCTGATCACGGCGCCAGCCGCGAAGAAGGTATAAGCCACGAAGGCAAAGAGACCCAGCGCGGCAAGCACACAAATCAGATTAAGTAAGCGTTGTTCTTTCTCCATGGAAGCTGATGCGGCGATGGTGGCGGTCATCCTGGTTGTTTCTGTCACCCGCTAAAGCGGGCTCTAATAACTATTATTTCTCGCGGTCCCAGGGTGGCGCGCTTCGCGCTTACCCCGGGCTAAGTTATGTAACGCCCTCGGCGTTCAAGACCGAAACGTTTTGGTTGCGCGTCGTGAACTCGTTCCCCACTGCTTACGGCCTTCTGCTTACTGCTTACTGCCGTCAGTGTTTCTTCCCCTGCTTCTCAGCCTTTTGTGAAAGCTCTTCGTAGCCGCAACGTTCGCACTGCCACAGCGGAAAGACGGCATTCGGATCGGCCTTGCTCTCATAGACTGCGCGGCGCGAAGGAATGATCTTGCCCCCGCACACGGGGCACACGCGGCCGCGCGTCGTGCGGCGCTCAACATCGATCTGCAGCATTTCGGCTACGTCAGCCATAACAGATGCGGGCAAGATGCCCGCGCTCCCGCTTCTAACTGCGGGCAAGATGCCCGCCCTCCCAGGGTTATCCCTTTCGATTCTTGAAGGCGATGTAAAAGATCGCCGAAAACATTGCCACCGGCGGCGCAAGCAAAACAATTACCGCGATGTTCAGATTCTTCGCGAGCGCCTGCGGCACAGATGAGCGACACAGAGCGCATTGGGCGACGGCGTCACCCGAAAGCAGCAACGCACACGCCACGAGTATCAATGCAATTGTCAGAATTCGAACCGTTCGCATTTTGAATACGGTCCCTAACGGTCGGGCTACTGCCCGATTCTATCGCCCGCTAAAGCGGGCGGAAAATTCTTTTGCCGCTTGATCCCAGGGTGGCGCGCTTCGCGCTTACCCTGGGCTAAGTTATTTAACGCCTTCGGCGTATAAACTGCCTGCTGCTCACAACTCACTGGTTAATGTCCTTCTGTTGTCGCCGGCGTCGCATGCTGATCGCGCAACTCCTGCGAACGGAAACTATCAGGGAAGAAAACTAACAACATCAGGCAAATGCAAATTACGACGGCCGGCACGATCGTCAAAATCAGATTGAGACGTTCGAAGCGCAAATGCATGAAGTACGCGACGATGAGCGCGGCTTTGATGATCGATGCACCCATCAGAATCACCAGCATGTAAATGACCGGCAAGCGAATGTAGCCGAGAAATACTTCGAAGCCCGTCAGAGCCAGCAGCCAAATCCAGACCGAGATAAATAGCTTATTGGATCCGGCAAAGTGTTCTTGAGTTTCAGCGTGTGCGCTCATATGTGATTCTCCTGCGCTTTCGGTTCGCCGCTAAAGCGGGCTATGAAAATATCTTATCTCCTGATCCCAGGGTCACGCGCTCCGCGCTTACGCCGGGAGCCAATTTATTTAACGCCTTCGGCGTTCGAATCTGTTTTCCCAGCGCTGAAGCGGTGGGCTACAGAAAAATTGAATATTGTTGCCCGCTAACTTCGTCCCTCACCCCGACCCTCTCCCACAGGGAGAGGGAGAAAAACTTCTTACATCTCCTGCTCACTTGTGACCCGGGTCGATCGACAACAAATAAATCATCGGGAACACAAACATCCAGACAAGGTCGACGAAGTGCCAATACAGTCCGCTGATCTCGATGTCTTCATGTTTCAGTTTCTTCGCACGCGCCGAGACAATCAGCAGGTAGATGCAACCGGTAAACACATGGAACATGTGCATGCCTGTGATGCCGAAGAACGTCGCGCCAAACAAAGGGGTCGAGCCCGGCCATCGCTCAGACCATTCCGCCGGCAACTGAAACGGCGTCAGTCCTTCCAGAATCAGATGACGCCACTCGATTGAGTGCAGAATGATAAACGTCGCGCCCAAAGCAGCGGTGGCAACAATCCACTTGCGTGCGGCGGAAATGTTTTTGCGCGAAGACGCCGAAACTGCCATCACCATCGTCAAGCTGGACGACAACAGCACCAGCGTCATAATTGACGAGAAGACGATGCTCGGCGAAAACTTGAATGGTGTGGGCCAAACGTTCGAGGCGCGCACATATGCGTAGCCGATCAGCAGCGCCGAAAACGTCAGCGAGTCCGACATGATGAAGAGCCACATGCCGAGCTTGCGATGGCCGACGCGATAAGGGTGAACTCCGCCGCCCCAATCGTTTGTTAAGGCTTGAGCTTCAGTTGCCACGAGTTACCTCCGAAAAGGGGTTTTCATGACGCCCGCTAAAGCGGGCTGGAAAAAATTGCTACTCGTTTTGCCAGCGCTGAAGCGCTGGGCTACAAAAAAATCACTTCCAAAAGAACAGAAGCAAAAACAAACAAATCCACAGCCCATCGAGAAAATGCCAATAGACCGTTGCTGCTTCCGCCGCCCCGACGCGTTTCAACTCACCCTCGACGCTATCGCGTTTCCTGCGCGTGCGCAGCAGCAGATACGCCAGCGCGAGCAATCCGCCGAGTACATGCAGCCCGTGCACAGCCGTGAACAAATAAAAGAACGAGCTGTGCGGATTTGTGGCCATATAGACGCCTTGCCGCGCCAAATTTCGCCACGCTGCATATTGAGCGCCGACGAACACGACGCCGAGCACAGCCGTCAGCGTCAACCACAGTCCATACTGGCTGTCTCGTTGATGCTTCAAAGAGCGTTTCGAGATTTCGATCGTGACGCTGCTGATCAAAATCACGGTCGTACTCAACCAGAGCACTTTCGGCATCACGAGCGGCGTCCAATCATCCGACGACGCCATGCGCACGATGTACGCGCTGGTGAGCGCGGTGAACAGCATCACGATGCTGGCAATCGCGACCCAAACGCCAACTCGATACCGCGCGGGCGAATAGTGAAGGCCGTCGCCATCGCCGCGACCGCTGCCGTTCTTGCGAAAGCCGTTGCCATTGCGACCGCGCGGGCCGCCGCCGCCAATGAGAGCATCGGCAACTTGATTAGTGCTTGTGGCCGTTGCCGCCATTCCCGCTTGTATCTCCCGCGTGAACTACCGTGCCTTCCGGCTCTGTCTGCATGATGTAATCGTTCGGCGCGCCCGGCACCGAAAACTCATACGGCCCGTGATAGACCGTGGGAATAACGCCGGCGAAATTGTCATGCGGCGGCGGCGACGGAATCGTCCATTCCAAAGTCGTCGCTTCCCACGGGTTGTCGTTCGGTGCCTTCTTGCCTTTGAAGATGCTCCAAACGAAATTGAAGTAGAAAAGAAGCTGCACGGTCACGGTAATGATGGCCGCGACCGTTACGAATAAAACTAAGCCATGCGAGTTCTTCAGAAACTCATACTCACCAAAATTCGAGTAGCGTCGCGGCATGCCTAACATGCCCATCGCGTGAAACGGAATGAAGATCGCGTACACGCCGAGGAAGGTGATCCAGAAATGCACCTTACCCAGACCTTCGTTCATCATGCGGCCGAACATCTTCGGGAACCAGAAGTACGTCGCCGCAAACATGCCGAAGATCGATGCCACGCCCATCACCAGATGGAAGTGCGCGGTCACGAAATAAGTGTCATGAAAGAAGAAGTCGAGTGATGTCTGTCCCAGCACAAGTCCCGTGATACCGCCGGCGACAAACAGCGAGACGAAGCCCAGCGCGAACAGCATGGGCGTCGTGAAGCGAATCTTCGCGCCCCAAAGCGTTCCCAGCCAGTTGAATGTCTTGATCGCTGAAGGTACGCCGATCGAAAGCGTCAGAATCGAGAACGCAACGGCTGAGTACGGACTCATGCCGCTAATGAACATGTGATGGCCCCAGACGAAGAAGCCGAGCATGCCGATCGCGAAGATGGCGAAGACCATTGCGCGATAGCCGAAGATCGGCTTGCGCGCAAACGTCGAAAGAATGTGCGACGTCGCGCCCATGCCGGGAAGAATCGCGATATACACTTCCGGGTGACCGAAGAACCAAAACAGGTGCTGCCAAAGCAGAGGCGATCCGCCAGTATGCGACGGCACCGCCGCACCGCTGACGTACAAACCGCCGGGGATAAAAAAGCTCGTGCCCGCAAGGCGATCGAGGAGCAGCAGAATGCCGCCGCCAAGCAGAACCGGAAATGAAAGCAACGCGAGAATTGCCGTGGTGAACCACGCCCAGCAGGTCAGCGGCATCCGCATGAGCGACATGCCGCGGGTGCGCATATTCAAAAGTGTCGTGATGAAATTCAGCGCACCCAGCAGCGAGCCCACACAGAAGATCGCGATGCTGATGATCCAGAGGTTCACGCCGGCTCCCTGCCCTGGTCCGGCAATCTTTCCGAGCGCACTCAAAGGCGGATATCCGGTCCAACCGCCTATCGGTCCCACCGTTCCGCTTCCGCCAGCCCAAGCCTGGCCTAATGAAGTGAACCAACCGCCAACCGTCGCATTGCCTTCTGCAAAAATCGCGAGACACAACACAATCAGGCCGACAAAGGTAACCCAAAACGACAGCATATTCAGGACGGGAAACGCCATGTCGTCAGCGCCGATTTGAATTGGTAGGAAATAATTTCCGAAGCCGCCCTGGGGCGCGGTCGTGAGCACAAAGAAAACCATCATCGTGCCGTGCATCGTGACCAGCGAGAGATAGAACTCGCCACTCATCACTCCGCCCGGCGCGCCCGTCGGAAACAGCGTGCCGAGAATCGGCCAGTTTGTTCCGGGCCAACTTAGGTTCATGCGCATCAGCACCGACATGATCATGCCGATGATCACCGCAGTCAGCGCCAGCAGGATGTACTGAATGCCGATGACCTTGTGATCGGTGCTGAAGATGTACTTGCGGATGAAACTCGTCGGCGCCGGGTGCCTATGCACTTCGCCATGAGTTGCTGCTTCTGCCATCGCGGTTCTCCTTCAAGAGGCCAGTCAAACTCAGTACTGCGGAAGCTGATAACTGTCGAGCAATTGGTTCTTCTTTGTCTGAAACGCCGCCGGAGCAAGTTGTATGAGCGCGTCGAAATCGGCCTGCGGCAGAACCAGCATGTACGACTTCATCTTGAAGTGGTTCATGCCGCACAACTCTGCGCATGCCAGTTCGTACTTGCCGACCTTCGTAGCCGTGAAGTGGACGTGAATCGCCATTCCCGGCACCAGATCCTGTTTGAAGCGAAGTTGCGGGACCCAGAAGCTGTGCGTGACGTCTTTTGATTTCAGAACGAGTTCGACAGGACGATTCACAGGCACCACGACGGTCGGGGTAACCACGTCGTCTTTGCCACTCGCGTCGCTATCAACCAGTCCCACGGGATTGGTCGCGTCGTCGATGTATTGAACGTCCGTCTTTCCGAAGAAATTGTCCTTACCCGGATAGCGAACGTTCCAGGCGAACTGTTGGGCGGTGACCTCGATTTGATACGAACCGGCGGGCGCGGCGTGCAGATGGAGCGAGGCCCAAACTCTCTGGCCCATCACAGCCAGGCTGATGAACACCACAGCCGTGACAACGGTCCACACAACTTCGAGCCGATTGTTGCCATGCGAGTATGTCGCGCGCTGCTTATCAGCCGAATCACGATACTTCCACACGGCCCAGCCGAGGCCGATTTGCGCCGCGGCGAAAGCGATGCCGCAAACGATAATCGTGATCTTGAACTGACTATCGACGCTTGGACCATGTTCCGAGATCGCTTCCGGAAACCACCAGCGATGGCTCAAGAACATCCAGAGCGACAAGATTGTTATGACCCAGATGGCTATTGCAAGGATGCGTCCCATTTAGCCTCCTTAGTAAATCGTCAATCGTGAATCGTAAATAGAGCTCTGCGGAATCGATGAAACTATTTACTATTTACGATTTACTATTCACCGGTTTAAGACCATCACGCCAAACAACAGCGGAAGATAAAAGACTGAAGCCATTAAAAGTTCTCGCGCCGCTTTGTTTGTTTTCGAGAGCGCCGCGCGAATGCCACTGGCCAGAAACAGCAGGCCCAGAATCAACGCCGAAACAAAATAGATCTTGCCGGAAACTCCCAGGACCGTCGGCAGAAGACTTACCGGCAAAAGCATCGTGGTGTAAGCGATGATCTGTTGGCCGGTAACGCGACCGTCCGGCTCAACCACCGGCAACATGCAGATGCCCGCGCGCCCGTAATCTTCGCGATACATCCAGGCGATCGCGAGAAAGTGCGGAAACTGCCACAGAAACAGAATTGCGAACAAGATGAAAGTGGTGACGTCGAGATGTCCGCGCGCCGCAGTCCAACCCAGGACCGGCGGCATCGCGCCGGGAAACGCGCCCACGAATGTCGAGAATGAAGTGCGCGTCTTCAAGGGCGTGTACGCGAACAGATAACCGGCAACCACTGTCAACCCGAGAATCGACGTCAGTGAGTTCGTGAACAGCGCGAGGTAGAGCTCGGCAATCACCGTCAACGTCAGTCCGAACCAGAGCGCTTCGTAAGGCTGCAACCTATGCGTTGGCAGCGGTCGATCGGCAGTGCGACGCATCAAGAGATCGAGATCGCGCTCCATGAACTGATTCAAAGTCCCGAGACCCGAAGCCAGCAGTCCAATACCGACCATCGCGTGGATCAACAGCAAATAGTTTGTTGCGCCTTCGGAGCCGAGGCAGAAACCCGCGGCCGCCGTCAGCATAATCAAGCTGGTGATGCGCGGCTTGGTCAGCTCGACGAATGCGGAAATTCGCGCACCGAAACCGATGCGTCTCACTTCCGTCGCGGCAGTTGAATGCACTTCTATCGCACTACTTTTCATTATTAACTCGTATTCTGATTCCCTCTCCCTTCTGGGAGAGGGTTAGGGTGAGGGCTGACCCATTGCCGATTGCCCATTTCCGATTTTTGATCGACGGAGCACTGAACAGGAATGCCGGGCGCTGTTTTCAATCGGCAATCAAAAATCGGCAATTTGATTGCCCTCACCCCAGCCCTCTCCCAGCGGGAGAGGGTGATGTTATGCGGTAGCTAATACGCCTACTGTACGTGGCTGAACGCGTAAAACTCTAAACACTCTCAACGTCAGCAAGATGGTCGCCGCGAAAACCAGAGCCCCACATGCAACGTGTGCGACCGTAACCGCAATCATTGGATTCAATGGCTGTGGTCCCAAAGGCGATCTGGCTCGCGTGACATATGCTGCGATGCCCAACATCAACTGCACGAACAACAAGCCCAACGCAATGATTGCGGGTCGCGTCAGAAACTTATCGTCGCGATACCTCAGCAGCACCGTAGAGCCAGTCACGCTAACCACCAGTGTTACGACGATCGCCCCGGTGATATGCGCGACCAGCAAGCCGGTCGGCAGAAATTCGTTCCAAGTCGCCGAGTGGCGCAGCGTTGCGCCGAGCACCAGTTGCACCAGAATCAATGCCAACGATGCGACGCACAGTGCGCGTAGCGAAACTCCTTGATCGGCTTCAAAGATCTTCGGTTCCGCGTTCGTCCAGCTCCGCGACGTCAACACTGCGATGCTGACCGTGGTGAGAAAGAACAACTGTGCCAACGTCGCATGCGCTGCCGATACCCAGAGCGGCAAAAGCAACTTCACGGTAAGGCCGCCGAGCAGTCCCTGCACGATCACGAGTCCCAAAGCGATCCAACCAAGCCGTTTGACCCAATGTCTTGGTTCGCGAATCTGCAAATAGATTGCGAGCACGATCGTGAGCAGTCCGACCGTGGCGGCAATCATACGGTGGCCGTGTTCCCAGAAAACGTTGCCGACCATCTGCGGGAAAAACTTACCGAAAGACAGCGGCCAGTCAGGCACAGCCAAACCGGCATCGTGGCTCGTGACATTAGCTCCGGCGATGATGAGAAAGAACGTTGCGACTGCGACCAGCAGCGCGAAACGATGAACCCCTTTGGACATTTCCGATTTGCGATTGCCGATTGCCGATTGATTCCGATTGCGGTTCGCCGTCTTTAAATCGGCAATTTACTACTTAAGACCTAGTGTTTTCCGAGCATCGGAAACTCGATAGCCGCAAGCATGGGCAGCGAACTTGGCTGTCCTTGCAGACCGGCGCTCGCCCCGAAGCTGAAATCGGCAGTCGCGCTTCCCTTCGCCGGCACCGTTACTTCCATAGTCTTTTCGGTGCCCGGACCAGCGGCGCCTTCGTGCCACGCAACGATGGTGTACTTACCGGGCGGCACGCCGGAGATCGTGAACTTGCCGCTTTCATCACTAACGGCGAAGAACGGGTGCTTCATCACGCCGATGTACGCTTTCATCCACGGATGCTGATTACATTTCACCGGAACCATAACCTCAGCCGTATTCAGCGTGTGCTTCAAAGGCGCTGCACCGTTCGGCTGTGACTGGTTCCAATCCGGATTCTTCGCCGGCGTGAAGTGAATATTGTGGGTCGTCGGATCGCTGTTGGTGATGTTGATATCTTCCTTGGCGACCACGCCCAGCACGTGCGGCTTGTAGTGGCACCCGTTTTGGTCAAGCGTCGCGGATGTCGGCATATTTGGCCAACCGGTGAAGTCACCAATCTTCTTGCCGGCTGCAAGCGTTCCGTCTTTGATGTACACGAAAGTGTTTGCGACCTTACCGTCCTTAACCACCCACGTTTCGGCAGTCAGGTTCGGATTCTTCGCAGTGCACTGCGCATCGGCGGAAGTATCGATCTTCGGATTCTCCGGCACGGTGCCGGTATAAGCGATTGTTCCGCTAATCGTTCCTTCGTCGCCTTTCGAAGCATAAGCGGCTCCGCCAGTACCGGTTTCTTCTGTGGCTTCGCCGCCGCCCTTATTGCTGCACGACGAACCTAATGACAGCAGGCCAAGTGTGGCAATCAATCCGAGCCACAATCCTGCGCGTTTACTCAACATAATCTGATTCCTCCAAAAAATTGATGCTGACCTGGAATGCGACAAGCATACTCTAAAACAATATGTCAGAACCACCTGCGGTAGCGGGTGGTTGAACGTTCCGTTAGATCAACCACCCGCTACCGCAGGTGGTTCTGACCTCACCTTCGATGGTGACTCGGCCGATCACGGCCTCGCGCATTAACCCGTCCGACTTTCTGGCTCTGCGGCGGTGCGGCCGGCTGCGCAGGCGGAGCTGGCGACGCGGCCAGCAAGCGTCTCTGCTCATCAGGCGTCATCAGGAACATGTAACGTACCAGCAGGCGCGCGTGATCGTCATGATAATTCGCCACATCAGTCGGCGGATTCGGCAGATTCACAAACCACTTGTCGCCTTCCTTCTTAAATAAGCCTGTCGGCATTGCCGTGCCCGGACTGATCTGCGCCGGGTCGAGCAGCCAACGGAACGTCCAATCAGGCTTCAGACGTTCTCCCGCCAGCATGAAGTTTGGTGCAATTGCTTTCGCGTCATGCGTCGGCTCGCCCGTGATATGACACTTCAAGCAGGGTGTGCCCGATACAAAGATGTTTCGCGCGATCGACTTCTCTGCTTCAGTCAGCGGCAGCATCGGCTCCTTAATATATGGATCGTTTTGCGACGACACGGCCACGAAGAACCGCACCAGAATGCGCAACTCATTCGGCGAGAAGTTGAACGTCGGCATGTGCACTTGCAGGTAAGGCCGCACGCCATTTCGGTTCGCGCCCCACTGCGGCAGCAACCGTCCGTTACTCTGATCGTTCGCGTTCGTTGTCGTGGTCGCGGTATTCGCCGTCGAACTCGCGGATGCATTCGCGCCAGGTGATGCGGCCGGTTGCGGCCCGGACATGCTCGAAGATGGCAGTGGCGGCGTCTCGCCCGGTTTCATCAGAGACGGATCTTTCAAAAACTTCATCAACCACTCGGGATCGACGCGCGCGCCTTCGCTGGTCAGCATGGGCGGCAACATTTCAGTCTGTCCGGAATAGAAAGGCATCGACGTCAGCACGGCGCCGAACGCCTCTACGGGCTCTGCAGAGTTGTTGTATAGCTGCGACTTTTGTCCCGGCTGCAGCACGTGACAGCCCATGCAGTTGTATTTCTTGATGACCCACCAGCCGTTCTGAATATCCTGGCGCCTTTGATCCGGCGGCATGTAGAAGAGCGACTTCGGCACGTTCGCGCCTTCCGCGCCCATACTGCCGAGCAGAAGGGTCGTCAAACTTGTGCGCCAGTTTTCCGTCATATACGGCTTCGGCATGCGCAGGCGGTCTTTCGACTCGAGATACTGCGATTTGCCGCGATCGTAGATCGATGGATCGGAGAGCTTGTGTTCGAAGAACCCGCGGTGGTTGTACCAGTCTTTTTCTTTTTCGTCTTTGTGCACCACGAGCGGGTTACCGTCGGCGCCCTTCGGCTCACGTCCGTACTCGGCATCCTGCGTCAGCAGCGCGAAGTCGAGACGTTCAAGCGGCGTCGCGCCTTCGGTCGTCAACTCTTTGCCGATGCGCTGCTCTTCTTCGAAGCCCTTTATCTCATGACAGCCGGCGCAGCCGTATTGTTTGATTTCCGCCTTACCATCCGCGGCGAGTTTCGGATCGTTCATGAAAGACACATCACCGGCCGCGGCTGGCGCTGAGAGCGAAAACAGATAAGAAGCGATATCCCGCGCATCCTGCTCGGACAAACGGAGGTTCGGCATCACTGTCATGTTCTGCACTTGCAGCTCGGCGCCATCGTTCGGACAGGTCGAATGCAGCTCAGTGTCGAACAAGTAAGGCTTGCCGTGTTTCGCGTAATCGTCCGGCGTGAGGTCGCGATGCTCTTTCGGACAGTACGGCGCGTAACGTTCGCGCGGGTTGTAAATCCAGCGCACGATGTAATCGAAGTTCGCTTTCTCGCCGACCTTGGTGAGATTTGCCGCGAACGTCCCGCCGATACGCGCATCTTCTTCTCCGATTGAATGACACGCGAGACAACCGCGCGATTCGAACAACTTCTTCCCGTTGTCCTTGTCGCCCTGCTGTTGCGCGGGCAGCTTGCCTTGAAAGCCGTTTTGCCAGAGATAAGCCGCAACCGCCTTCAGATCTTCCGCGCCTTCTTCGCCATCAACTTTGAAACGCCAGAAAGTCGGCATCTTCGTACCGGGCCGGAATGCTTGCGGGTCTTTGAGCCACTCGACGATCCATTCGGGCCGCAGCTTCAGCCGAACGTCTTTCAAGTTTGGTCCGACTTTTTTCTGATCCTGCTGGAGGTAACGCGTCTGCAAGTTCAGCTCGTCAATGCGCGCGGCAAGCTGACTGTTCTGCACCCGCAAGGATTCGGCGTGCGCAAGCAGCCGCTTCACCTCAAAGTCATCTGACGCATTCGCACTCGCGTCTGTGTCGAGCTTCGACTGTCGTTCATTCGCCGCGATCTGATCTTCGAGCTGCGTAATTTGCTGGCGCGCGTTGCTAAGCGCGTCGGCCTCTCGGTCAAATGCCTCCATACGATGACAACCAACGCACCCGCGCTGATAGAACAAATCCTTGGCCAAATTCAAAGTGTCCGCGCCCTGCGTCACGCGATCATTCGCATGGCACATCTGGCAACCGGCTTCGGTGTTCTCTTTATGAAAGAGCGGATGCAGCCAGAAAGGATTGCGGCCGTGACCTTTTTCCACACTGGTCGTCGCGCGGCCGTTGCCACCGTGACATGCCGAACAGCCGAACTTCTCCGGATTGTGTATTTGCAGCAGTTCTTTACGCGGGTGACTGACGAACGCGGCTGACAGATCGTCGACCGTTTTCTTTCCCGGTCCGTCCGGCGACATATTCGCTTTGGTGATCGTCAGGGGCTCGCGTGTCCCGAGGTGACAAACCTCGCAACGATCCACGATGCCGTATTCATTGACGTTAATCTGGTGGCCGAGAATCGTGTAATCGAATGATTCTTCGTTCTTGCGAATCAAGTCATCGATGTTCTTCTGCGGCAAGACATTGACATGATTCTTCAGGTACTCGTCGCGTTTCTTCGCCAGTTCGGTCGGCTCTTTCAGCAAGTCGGCTTTTTCGCCGAGTGTCTTCGCCTTCTCGTCGCGCAGATCGTTGAACGTTTGCTCGAGCTGTGCGAAGTTCATTTTTTGCCGCACGAACTTACCCGAATCGTCGGGCATTTCGACGGTGACTTGTTCGGCCTGCTTGGACTTCCGTTGCTTTTCGTAATGGTCCCGCCAGAACTTGCTCGGCGCAATTTCTTCCTTCCACGTGATGACTACGAGGCGTCCGCGCTGATTCTGAAATGGCTCGGTGACCGCATCGAGCTTTGCCTGAATCCTGGCGACGCGCGCATCGATTTCTCTGCGCTGGTCTTTGGTGTTCTCTTCCGCTTCCTTCGCTTTCGCGTCAAGTTCCTGATACTCAGGGGTTTCCTTTATGTCGGCTTCGGATTTGCCGGCGTCCTTCCGAATGCTCTTCAGGTAGGCAACGTAGCGTTTGGCATATTCGCGTTGCACACCGCGCCACGGCCGCTGCGTATAAGCTTCGTCCCACAACGCCCACACCGCTGAAACCATCAGCAGCAGAGTGCAGATGAGGATGATCGCGCTCGTCGACGTCGCGACAATCGGATCACGCTCAGGTTCGCTTTCTTTTTTAATTAGTGAAGTCGGTTCGTTCGGTTCCGCCACGATGATCCTTCGACAGCCCTAGACATTGAAAAAGGGAGTCACCCAAACGTACTTAATTGTAAAAAATTGTCGTAACAGCAGTTTTACCGGCATTGCCAACAGGACGGTGATCGCAAAAAATTGGAACGTCCAATACTGAAGGAGGCTCGTGTTCGCGAGCAGCTTCTTCTCGAATTCACCTGATACCGTTGCCCAAGTCTTGAACTTGCTCCACGAGGTCAGATAACGAAGCTTGAACGGAGCGCGCATCATCAGCCAATGGAAAAACAGCGCGCCGACCGCGAAGAACGCGGCGACCAGCAGAAAGCCGAAGGCCGGAATGACAAACCACTTCATCAGCAACGGATGATTAGGAAAGTTAGCAACGGTCAGTCCAACAATTTCATGCACGTCCCGGTTGCGGTCGAACACGACGGTGTTGTGGTCCCAGGTCTCTCCCGGCCAGAACCAAATCCAGCCCGGTCCGCGGATGAAGGTGCCGATAAAGATCAGCAGAATCCACATTAAAAAGCCCCACCCGAACATGTTCACCGCGAAACGTCTCTGTCGATACGTGTAGTACCCGTTGCCGAGCGGATTCGAATCAACGTAGGGAAACACCATCAACCCGATCATGATAAGTGTCGGCATCACGACGCCGGCAATCCATGGATCGAAATAGACGAGCATCTCCTGCAAACCGAGGAAGTACCAGGGCGCTTTCGACGGATTCATCGTGAGGTTCGGATTCGAGGGTTCTTCCAGCGGCGCGTTCAGCGTCAGTGACCAAACGTACAGAACGACTGTGACGATTACTGCGGCGAGAAATTCGATGCGCACAAGATAAGGCCAGACGTGAAGCTCTTTCGCCCAGCCCGGTCGCCACGGCTCAGCTTTGCGGTGATGGGTTTTTGCAAGTTTCGGATCCGCTTCGAGGGTTTCGACGAGTTGATCGTTTGTGCGTGCCTGCTTGATGCCGAGCCAGGTGAAGAAAGGAACGAGGAACAGCATCGCAACGATCGGAATGTTGTCGGGCGCAGAAACAATCTTCCAAAGTTGGTGCCAATCCTGCACGACGAAGAAGATGTACAGACCGAGCAGCACGAGGACCACAGCTAAGCCGATGATCATGTTTCGTCGTGATGACTTTGGTTTTAGGTTTACAGCTTCTTCCATTCGTTGATAATTCTCTGTGTTACTCCATGGCTCTCTGTGTCTTCGTGGTCAATTAGTCGCGGGAGGAGTTCACCACAGAAACACAGAGATCACCGGGAGGGACACTGAGCGCGTCACTTCTTCTTCGGCACTTTCATCTCGGACTCGAGCATCATCGGCGCAGGTCCGCTGATGCCTCCATCTTTGCGAATGCGCCAGAAATGCACTGCCATAAATATTGACGCGACCAGCGGAATGCCGATGCAGTGCCAAATGTACGCACGCAACAATGCATTCGAGTCAACGATCGACCCGCCCAGCAATCCGAATCGCACGTCGTTATAAGGCGTAAGGCCGAGCTGCGGCCCCAATGGTCCTTCGTTCCCAAGCATCGGCGTGGCGCGTGCCATGTTTGTGCCGACTGTCACCGCCCAAAATCCAAGCTGATCGTCCGGCAACAAATAACCCGTAAACGAAAGCAGCAGAGTCAGTACAAGCAGCACCACGCCAACGCACCAATTAAACTCGCGGGGCTTCTTATATGAGCCCGTCAGCACGACGCGGAACATATGTAGCCAAGTCGTAATCACCATTAAGTGCGCTGCCCAACGATGCATGTTGCGCAGCAGGCGGCCGAACGGAACGTCGTGCTCAAGATACAAAATGTCCTGAAACGCCTGAATCTTCTGCGGATGGTAGTAGAACATCAGCAGGACGCCGGTAAACGTCAGCACGATGAAGAGATAGAAGGTGATGCCGCCCATGCCCCAGGTGTACTGGTAGCGCACCGCGTCGCGATTGATCTTAGCGGGATGCAGATGCAGAAAGACATTCGAGAGAATGGCCAGCGAGCGATTGCGCGGATCAGAACGCTCATGCGAGACGCGAAAGATCGATTTCCAGACCTGCGTCTGCTGCGGGTCTTTGTATTCCTTCGCTTCTTCCAGCGCGCGATCCTTCAACGCGCCGACCGATTCTTTGGCACGCGTCACCAAACCAACATCCGACTTCTCGCCGGTTAGTTGCTTTGTCTCTTTCTCGTTTCCGTCTGCCATCTCGTCGACCCATCCGCTGACGCGGATGGTACTGACCTCATTACAGCGGGATGTAGGCGCCCGGATCGTTGAATTCGCCTGGGGCAGGGACACCTTTTTCCCATTTATATAACTTCGCGATGTTCACTACGATTTGGCCTTCCGCATCCAGTTCCACGTGCGCGCGATCCATCGGACGCGGCGCGGGGCCCTCGAAATTGATCGCTTCGCTGTCATAACCGCTCCCGTGACACGGGCATTTGAACTTGTTTTCGCTCGGTTTCCAGTCAGGCGTACAGCCCAGATGTGTGCAGCGCGCGTAGACGACGAACAGACGATCTGAAGTCTTATCGACCCAGATGCGGTACTGCTGCTGATACTTGGTATCGACTCCCAAAGCGTAGTCGCCGGGAAATCCAATCTTAAACGTGCTTGATGGTTCGGTGATCGCGCGCGGGAGGAAAAACCGCACGAACATCAGGAAACACGTCGTCAGAAATCCGGTGATGCTCCACCAGACAATGCGACGGCGCGTTTTGTTTACTGGAGATTCCGGTACGGATTCGACGACGACTGGGGGTTTGGCCGCCGCTTTCGGAACGGGCGTCGCAGCGCCTCGTGCCGGCGGCGCCACTGGGGGCCCGGCTGGCTTCTCGGTAGTTGCTACAGATGTTCCGGCGTCTGGATTGCTATCCAACTACGCTGACCTCCCCTGAAAGTCACGAACACCAAACTGCATTTACACTAATGCGTCGGGAGTCTTGCGATAATTACAGAATCCCGTACTCCGAGGCGTAAAAATGTCTCTGCGAAACGAACTTAAATATGGTCACTAGAAGTGCGCCGCGGCGAAAAAAAGTAATAAACTGGCCGACGCAGCGCAAAGTTATACATCGATTGTGACGATTTTAGCAAGCGAAAGTTACCTTGCGGGACGAGACGATGAAGGCGCAAGTCACGCTCTATAGCAAACCTGATTGTCATCTTTGCGAAGAGATGAAAGCCGAGATCGCGCGCGCCGATTGCGCCGAAGTTTTTGACATGAAAGAAGTAAACATCGAAACCGATCCTGAGTTGTTGACGCGCTATCGTTTCGATATTCCGGTGCTGCTTATCAATGGAGTGAACGTCTTCAAGCATCGACTTAGCGCAGAGGAATTCACAGCATACCTGCTAGACCTGTTTAGCCCGCCACGGAGTTAATCAATGCCTCTCGCTCGCCGTACGGCAAGTACGCCACGCGTGGCACTTAAACTGGTTTGCAATTTTGTGTTGACAGAACCAAAATTTCGTACTAGAGTTCGCGCCACTTCAGCGTCGTATCGCCGATCTGGCCGGGTAAAACGATGCGGCGTCCCCCGGTTCTTGTCCCAGCCTTGCGAACAAGGGGCCAGGTAAAACAAAAAACCGAAACGAGGCACTGTCCTTTGCTTGTCGTCCTCTGTTTCAAATCTCAACTGTGCTTCGAGACTAAGGAGGTCGAAGAACATGGCTAACTACTTCCGACTTGTGATCTTTCTTCTCTTCGTCGTGGTTCTCGCTTCCCCTATCTGGGTAACGAGATCCGTCGAAAGTCAGTCAGCAACAGAAGCCCCCACCGGATTTGACACACTCACAAACGATGTAAGTTTCGTTAGTCAAGCCACTCATGACGCTGACCGGGCGACGTTCGAAGAACGCGACGACGTGGTTAAAGGGTTAGGACCGGTTTACAACGCACAGTCTTGTGCTGAATGCCACCAGAATCCCGTGTCCGGAGGCATCAGCCAAATCTCAGAACTGCGCGCTGGACACAATGACGCTAACGGCAACTTCGTGCCGGCGACATTAACGATTAACGATGGCGGGGGGTTGGCAGGGGTTACGATCGCGAACCGATCGCTCATAAATCAACGGGCGACCTGCCCGGGCGTCGTAACTGACTTGGCCACCCACGCGATCATTTACAATCACCCCAACGAACAGGCGCAAGAACGCGTTCCGGGTGCCGAAACGGTTCGCGCTCGGCGCATGACGACGAATTTGATGGGCTTGGGGTTCGTGGAGTGCATCTCAAACACGACGCTGCAAAACATTCCCAACGGACAGCCGACCGGCATGAAGGGGCAAGTGACCTTTGTGCCCGTGGCTGAAGCAAACAACGCGCTGCGAATCGGACGTTTCGGATGGAAGAGTCAAGACGCCAGTCTGTTGACTTTTGCCAGCGGCGCTTACTTAAACGAGATGGGAATCACTAACCGTTTCAATCTGGCGGAAGTGACCACGTTGTGTGACGACGTCTCTGACACAACACCCTGCAACAACAATCCACAGGTTACTTGTGGCGAAGATCCCGACAATGACATCGACACGTTTGCTCGCTTCATGCGCGCCACGAAGGCGCCGTCGCGCGACGCACGCCTCGCCGCTACGGCAAGCGCACAAGCCGGCGCTTCTCTGTTTCACTCAATCGGCTGTGATGTCTGCCACATTCAAAACATAACGACTGCTGCTCCGGGCACGCTTATAAACGGTGGAGCATTCGTCGTACCAAATGCTCTGGGCAACAAAATCATTCACCCGTTCAGTGACTTCTTGCTGCATGATGTCGGCACGGGAGACGGCATCGCTCAGGTCATTGATCCCAACACCGGCCAACTGGATCAGTCCATGAAGAACAAGATGCGCACCGCTCCGCTTTGGGGTATGCGCACGCGCAACGAACTGATGCATGATGGTCTTAACTACACGCGCAACGACGCAATACTTCGTCACGCCGGCGAGGCCACAGGCGTCATTAACAACTACCGCAACTTGAGCACGACACAGAAGAATCAGCTAATCGACTTTCTCAATTCTCTGTAGCGGGCCTTGTTTACTCTTGGATGGGGCCGAAACCTCGGCCCCATACCACTTCTCTTCTTTAAGCAACTCACCATCGAAAAAAGGATCGGTTCATGCCTATTGTACGAAGCCGTCAAATTTCGTATCTGCTCTTACTTGCGGCAACGTCCGGGATTTTCGGCTGCGCCAAATCGTCGGAATCCGCGAAAACTGCGGAGCTGCAGCCTCACGCAATCACCAATCAGACGCCGGCAGCTGCTGCGTCGTCGCGTTTGTCAGCCGCTGCCCTTGCATCCCAAACGAAGCCCGCCGCAGCACCGCCCACAAAAGATCAAGTCGTTCAGGCAGTCGCACGCGTCTTTGATAGAGCCGTGACTCTGGATGAGAGCCATGGTCCCGCATTCGTGGTTGGCGACTTTAACGGCGACGGCTCTGAAGATCTGGCTGTCATCACCAAGTCGGACGAGCGGTGGCTGCCCGAAATCAACAATGAACTTGCGAATTGGACGCTCGAAGATCCTAAGACAGTGCCGATACCAGGAACCACGAGTGCCGAACAACTAACGCCTCCCAAGCCGGCAAAGGCAAAACGTGACAATTTCCTGCTCGCCATTATTCACGGCGTGGGCGCGGAAGGTTGGCGCAATCGCGAGGCGCGCCAGACCTTTCTCCTGGTAGACGGGGTGGGCACTAACATCAGCGTCCTACCCGCGAGTAAGACTGCCATTGTAAGCAAAGACAAATTGGGCCCGCTGAAAGGCGACGCAATCACGGAAACGCTCGACGGCCACAGCGGGATAATTTTTTGGACGGGGGCGAAGTACAGTTGGTGGTCACCAAACGAACCGTCGCGCTGAATTTAATCTCGTTTGAAACAGGATTGCGATACGCAGAAATACGCAGTCCTAACTTACCCAGCCATGACAAGTTATCGACGACTCCGCTATCATGCGAAACCAATTGCGTCACTGGTAACGGCGCTCTGCAGTTGTCGGTTCAATGCTGAAAGTAACAAACCTGAGTTGTGTGCGCGGCACCCGCCGGTTGTTCCGCGATCTAAATTTCTCAGCAGCTCCCGGAGAGTTAGTCGAACTGCGTGGTCCGAACGGAAGTGGCAAGACCAGCCTTCTGCGAATTGTATCCGGTCTCGCGTCACCGGCATCAGGCGAAGTTTGTTGGAAAGGAAAGAACATACGGACTCTGGCCGAGCAATACTTTGGCGATGTTGCTTATCTGGCACACCAGAACGGACTCAAGGACGAACTAAGCGCTTACGAGAATCTACGAGTGTCCAGCGGCATCGCCGGGCGTTCGTTGGCGAAGCCCCAGGTCATTGATTCCCTGACTCGCGTCGGTCTGGAGGATCGAGTTCACTTGCCCGCTCGCGTTCTATCGGCTGGTCAGCGCCGCCGTCTTGCGTTGGCGCGATTATTGTGTCTGAGATGCAGTCTTTGGGTGCTCGATGAAGTGTTGACTTCGCTGGATGATGCGGCGATGCAACTCGCGCGTGAGTTCATCAACCAACACTTGCGGCAAAATGGTATCGCGATCATAGCAACCCATCAAGATCTGAACTTGTCGGCTGATCGAGTTAATCGCATTCAACTTGCCGGCGCTTAGCAACCTTGGAAACCACTTACTCACTTCAATCGATGTTTGGTTGGGTCGTCTGGCGCGATCTGATTCTCGCGTGGCGTAGGCGAACCGACGTGCTGGCGACGTTATTCTTCTTTATCATCGTCGTCAGCTTGTTTCCGCTGGGCGTCGGACCTGAACCGCAACTGCTCCGCACGATTGCGCCCGGAGTTGTCTGGGTAGCGGCTTTGTTGGCTTCGATGCTCGCTCTCGGTCGGACCTTTGGTAATGATTTTCAGGACGGAACGCTCGAACAACTGCTGCTGACGCCTCAGCCTCTCTTCTTAATAGTGCTCGCAAAAGTGCTGGCGCAATGGATAGTTTCCGAGCTTCCGGTGGTTTTGGTCGCGCCCGTGCTTGGAATGCAATTCGGACTGTCGCAAAATACGCTTTGGATAATGACTGTGTCGCTGCTGTTGGGAACTCCGGTGTTGAGCCTCATCGGTTCAATCGGCGCGGCATTAACATTGGGCTTGCGGGCAGCGAATGTGCTGGTCGCGTTGCTGGTGCTACCGCTTTACATACCAGTTTTGATCTTTGGCGCGGGTGCGATTGAAGCGACCGTCAATGGCATGGAACCGCAAGCGTATTTATTATTATTGGGAGCGACACTTGTTTTGGCTTTGGTCTTTGCTCCCTGGGCAACCGGCGCGGCCTTGCGGATATCTGTGGAATAGAACTTGTTGATGGCTCTCGCTCTGTGAGTAAGAAACACTGAATTCATGAGCAAAACGAAGATCCACTGGTACAAGTACGCCGCGCCTGTGAATTTTTACCCACTCGCCGGGAAGATGATTCCCTTCTTTACCGGTCTGACGATTGTTCTTTTCGCGATTGGCCTTTACGTGAGTTTCTTTGTGGCCCCGGTCGATTTTCAGCAAGGACATTCGTATCGAATCATCTTCATTCACGTGCCGGCCGCATGGATGGGAATGTTTCTCTACGTCCTGATGGCGATTTATGCCGGAATCGGTTGGGCGTTTAATGCGCGGCTTGCATCAATGATGGCCACTGCAATCGCACCAACGGGAGCCATCTTTACTTTCATCTCACTGGTGACGGGATCGTTGTGGGGCAAACCCGCGTGGGGCGTTTTTTGGGTTTGGGATGCGCGCATGACTTCCACCCTGATTCTGATGTTTCTTTATATCGGATTCATCTCGTTGCAATCGTCGATCGATGATACGCGGCGGGCCGATCGCGCGGGCGCCGTGCTGGCGCTGGTCGGGGTGATCAATGTTCCGATCATCTATTTTTCGGTCCAGTGGTGGAACACTCTGCACCAGGGAGCAACATTGACGGCGCGTAGTTTCAAGATGGCGCCCTCGATGCTCTCCGCGATGTTCATTCTGATGGGAGCGTGTTGGATGTACTCAATCGCGATCGTGCTCGCGCGCGTTCGTTTGATCATTAAAGAAAGAGAGCGGGACGCTCCGTGGCTGGTTGAAGAAGCCGCCGCAGCATAATCATGCACTGGAACAGTCTTTCAGAATTTATCAACATGGGCGGCTACGGCCCTTACGTCTGGGGGTCGTACCTGGTAACGTTTGTGCTGCTGACCGCGGAAATCCTTGCGCTGCAGGCTCGCAAGAGAAGATTGAAGAATGGCCCGCCGGGTCATCACAAACTCGAAACTCGAAACTCGGAACTCGAAACTGCTTTATGAATCTCAAGCGACGTCACAAAAGGATCATTTTTATCTGTGTCAGCCTCGCCGCACTCGGCTTGTCGGCCTGGCTCGTGCTCGGCGCTTTTCGAAAGAACCTTGTCTTTTTCTTCAGTCCGACTCAGGTTGCCGCGAAAGAAGCTCCGGTCAACAAAACCTTTCGCATCGGCGGCTTGGTTGAAAAAGGGACCCTCAAGAAAGACTCGGACGGTCTGACTATTCGATTCACCGTCACCGATACTGCCAACAGCATTCCAGTCGTGTACAAAGGAATTCTCCCCGACTTGTTCAAGGAAGGTCGCGGCTGCGTCGCGCAGGGTCGCATCAATTCCGATGGTGTGTTCTATGCCGATCAGATCATGGCGAAGCATGACGAGAACTACATGCCGCCCGAAGCAGCACAGGCGCTCGATAAAGCGAAGGACATAGACAAGATCAAGAACTCGGCCAACGAAGCCGCCAAGACTCTCTCGAAGTAACTCTTAATGATTCCTGAAATCGGCCAGTTCGCTCTGATACTCGCGCTGATGGTCGCGATTACGCTCGCGGTTCTGCCGCAGGTTGGAGCGGCCCGCGGCATTCCGCAACTGATCGCGTTGGCGCGCCCAGCAGCGCATGCGCAATTCTTCTTCGTCCTGATCGCCTTCGGTTGTCTCGGATATTCGTTCATCACGAATGACTTTTCGGTGCTCAACGTGGCGAGTAATTCGAATTCACAACTGCCGCTGCACTACCGTCTGGCCGCGACGTGGGGATCGCATGAAGGGTCGCTCTTGCTTTGGACATTCATGCTGACGATCTGGATGGTTGCCGTCACATTGTTCAGCAGACACCTGCCGGACGAAATCGTGGCGCGCGTGCTGGCGGTGATGGCGTCGATCAGCATCGGCTTTTTGCTGTTTATGCTGCTGACTTCAAATCCGTTCACGCGCTTGGTTCCCGCGGCGCCGGATGGACGCGATCTGAATCCTCTGCTCCAGGATCCGGCGATGGTCGCGCACCCGCCGATGCTCTACATGGGTTACGTCGGCATGTCTGTGGTGTTCGCATTCGCGATTTCCGCGTTGATTGGCGAGCGGTTGGATGCGACCTGGGCCCGCTGGTCGCGGCCGTGGACAACCGTCGCCTGGATGTTTCTGACTTGTGGAATCGCGCTTGGCAGTTTTTGGGCTTACTACGAACTGGGGTGGGGTGGCTGGTGGTTCTGGGATCCAGTTGAGAATGCTTCCTTCATGCCCTGGCTGGTCGGTACCGCGCTGATTCATTCACTGGCAGTGACGGAGAAACGCGGCGGCTTCAAGAGCTGGACCGTGCTGCTGGCCATCGCGGCTTTCTCGTTAAGCTTGCTCGGCACGTTCCTGGTGCGTTCGGGTGTGCTCACGTCCGTGCATGCTTTCGCGAGCGATCCAAAACGAGGAATCTTCATCCTGATTTTTCTGGTCGCGGTAATTGGTGGTTCGCTGACGCTGTACGCGTGGCGCGCAAAACAGGTGGGGCTCGGATCGAAATTCGAATTGCTGTCGCGCGAGTCTCTGCTGCTTACAAATAACGTCCTGCTCACAGTGGGCGCGTCATCGGTGCTGCTCGGCACTTTGTATCCGCTGTTCATGGATGCTTTGAATTTGGGCAAGCTCTCGGTTGGGCCACCATATTTCAATGCCGTCTTTGTCCCGCTAATGGCGCCGGCAATGTTTCTGATTGGCGTCGGTCCGATCGCGCGCTGGAAGCAAGCGAAGCTACCTGAACTTGCGGTTCGGCTGCGGTGGGCGTTTGTGATCAGCTTGATTACCGGGGTCGCAATTCCCTTCTTCATCGGCGGCTGGCAGTGGCGCGCGAGTCTCGGCATCCTGCTCGCAATCTGGATAGTCGTCACGGTTCTGCAAAACATCTGGACCCGCCTGCGAGTCGGCTCCGGTGAAATGAATCTCTTCGAACGCGTCAAAGCGCCGCCGCGCGGATTCTACGGAATGCACCTGGCGCACGTCGGCGTTGCAGCCTTCGTCGCGGGCATCACCGTCGTCACGAGCTATCAAACGGAAAAAGACGTGCGCATGAATATCGGCGAAACGGTAAACGCCGGTGGTTACGAGTTTCGCCTCGACAATCTCGCGCAAGTGCGTGGTCCCAATTATGAAGCGGTCCGCGCTGACATTCAGGTAACCAGGAACGGCGCCTTCGTCACGATGCTTAATCCGGAGAAGCGCGCATTCACCGTCGCGCAAAACGTCACCTCCGAGACGGCGATTGACCGAAGTATCTTTCGCGACCTTTACGTTTCGCTCGGCGATCAGGCGGAAGGCGGCGGCTGGACTGTACGCGTCTATCACAAGCCGCTCGTGAATTGGATTTGGCTCGGCGCACTGCTAATGGCAATCGGCGGCGGCATTGCCGTGACCGATAAACGGTACGCACTGGAAGCTGAAAAACAACGCGAGTCGAGAAAGACTACCAAGGCTGCGAAAGTTGCGGCCGCGACCACAGGAGCGGAATGATCGATGAAAAAACTTTTGTTTGTTCCGCTTGGATTGTTTCTCCTGCTGGCGGTCGCCATTGCCGTCGTACTTGTGCGGGGACGTGATCCGCACGAAATCCCATCGCCACTCATCAACAAACCGGCACCCGCATTTCAGCTACCCCAGTTGCATGAGCCCACGAAGATGCTCGCGGCCCAAGACATGCGCGGCAAAGTTTGGTTGCTGAATTTTTGGGGTACATGGTGTATCGCTTGTCGCGAAGAACACCCATGGCTGCTGGACTATGCAAAAGAGAACGCCGTGCCGATTGTCGGTGTCGATTACAAATATTCGAGCGACAACAGCGACGAACGCGCCGCCGCCGTACAACTGCTGGCGCAACTTGGCAACCCGTATTCGCTGACGGTTTACGATGACAATGGACGCGTCTCGATCGACTATGGCGTCTACGGGGCGCCTGAAAGTTTCTTGATCGACAAGAACGGTGTCATTCGGTTCAAGCAGATTGGGCCGATTACGGAAGATGTTTGGCGCAAAAGCATCGTGCCGCTGGCGAAGCAACTAAGTAATGAGTAAACGCAATGCATCTCTGTGGCTCCGTAAGAACTCTGTGTCTCTGTGGTGGAATCATTTGCCAGAATATTCACCACTGAGGCACTGTGATCTACTGAGACACAAAGTGCTCTTAATTTCACTGGCTATGGCCTCAATGTGTTTCGCAATATCACCGGTTCGTGCTCAAACCGCGCAGCCGATCGAAGACCCAGCGATCGAAGCGCGGATGAAGAACCTGACGAAGCAGCTGCGCTGCCTCGTCTGCCAGAACGAAACGCTCGCCGATTCACAGGCGCAGCTTGCGGAAGATTTGCGCCGGGAAATTCGCGAGCAAATCAAAGCAGGAAAGTCCGATCGAGAGATTTTGGCGTATGCGACGCAGCGATACGGCGACGTCATTCTTTACAACCCGCCCGTAAAAGCGACGACTTACCTACTCTGGTTCGGGCCGTTCCTGCTGTTGGTGATCGGCAGTGTCTTGCTCTTCCGATTCTTGAAGCAGCGGCGCGCGATGATTGAAGCAAGACCGCTCACAGCCGAAGAACGCCGGCGCGCGGAAAAACTTCTAAGGGAGATCTGATGGTACTTTTCATTTTCATTTGCGCGGTAATGGTTCTGCTTGCGCTGTGGCTGATCCTCCCGCCGCTCTGGCAATCATCTGCAGACGCCAAACTCGAGGATGCAAAGACGGCGAACCTATTGGTCTACCAGGATCAACTTCGAGAGTTGCAGGCAGATCTCAAAACCGGTTTGCTGACCCAAACACAATACGATCAAGACAAAGAAGAAATTGAGCGAAGACTGCTGGAGGACGTGAGTGACGAAAACCGTGCCCGCCCGCCGAAGACTCGCACTACTCGCAAACTCGCTTATGCGGTCGCGATTTTCATTCCGGTAGCTGCGCTCCTTTTTTATATATTCACCGGGAGCCCACTGTTGATTGATTCGCCGGCCACTCCGTCATCGACGCTCCAACGCCGTTAGTTGATGAGTGGCGCTCACTAGCGATTCGCGATAGACTCCGCGCACATATCATTCACGGAGGACAACGTCATGGCTAACGGACAACGGAAATGTATCGATTGCCGGGACTACCCGAGCGAAAGCGGTTGCACATTGAAGCTGGAAGGGACCGAAGAAGAAGTATTAGAGGCGGCAGTGAATCATGCGGTCTCGCATCATGGTCATGCGGACAGTCCGGAATTTCGCGACGAAATTCGCGGGCTGCTCAAAGACGCTTAGTAGGAGCTTGGATTGACCAGAGACAACTTTCTTTTCGCCGTCATCGGCATTCTGCTCGGCTTCATTGTCGGTTTCATGCTTCACGGAGTAATGAGCCAGCGCGACGCCGAACGGGCGGCGGCGCCAATCACCCAACGCCAGCAACAACTGCCGCCCGATCATCCACCGGTTGGCAGCGACAGTTCGACCGGTGACCCGCAGCAGTCGATGGAGCAGGTGCAGCAGACGATTGGCCGCGCGCGCAGCAACCCAAAGGATTTCGAGGCGCAAATCATGGCGGCAAATCTCGAGTACCAAATAGGTCAATACGACG
This sequence comes from uncultured bacterium, assembly GCA_965653675.1. Lineage (GTDB taxonomy): Bacteria > Acidobacteriota > Blastocatellia > Pyrinomonadales > Pyrinomonadaceae > UBA11740. The sequence goes on along the minus strand of CBFHBA010000006.1, from coordinate 129,042 downwards.
AAGCGATAAAGTTTCTGCTCACGGCGAACCAAATTAAGCCCGATGACTACAACACCGTCGCCAACTTGGGGATGGTGAACATGGACGCGGGTCACCTGGACGCCGCTGAGAAGTGGTATCGCGCTGCGCTGGCAAAGAAGCCGGACGACGTGGCAGTCCTCGACGGGCTGTGCAACGTGCTGCTAACGGCGGGTAAGAAGCCGCAGGCGGAAGAGATGGTTAATAAGCTGGCGAAAGCTAACCCTTCTAATCAGGATCTCGCGCAGTTTCGAGACAGACTATCGAAACTCAAGTGACGAAACCCAACATCGTCAAACCAATCCTCACCGGCGGATTGATTGCCGGCGCTTTCGATATCACTTACGCGTGCGTGTTTTTCGGAATCCGAAATCACGTTACACCGATCAGAATTTTGCAGTCGGTCGCGCGCGGCGCGCTTGGCCAAAACGCCTTTCAAGGCGGACTGAAAACAGCTGCCCTCGGTCTCTTCTTTCACTTCCTGATTGCGCACACGGCTGCCACCATTTACGACTTCGCCAGTCGCGAGCTGCGGTTCATGATCACCCATGCGATTGTCTGCGGCATTCTCTATGGCCTCTGCGTTTATTTCTTCATGTATGGCATCATCATGCGGGTCTCCGCGATTCATTCAACCACCCTGCCATGGTCTTATCCCTGGGCCGTGCTCATTCCCAACTTGCTGATTCACATGTTGGGCATCGGCTTGCCCATCGCGCTTGTCGCGCGGCGGTCTTCGAAGTAAAAGTTCATACATGGAAATGAATGAAGTTCGGCTCGAAACCGACCGGTTAATTCTGCGCTGGTTTCGCGAGACTGATCTTGCAGATTTATGCCGCATGACAGGCGACCCTGAGGTGATGCGCTTTCTGGGCGACGGTCAACCGGTGGATGAGATGCTGACGTGGCGACACATGGCCACATACATGGGCCATTGGTACTACCGCGGCTTTGGCATCTGGGCGGTTGAAGAAAAAAACAGCGGACGGGTAGTAGGCCGGATCGGTTTTATGGATCCGTTTGGCTGGCCGGGCTTCGAATTAGGTTGGACGCTGGCGCGCGACTGCTGGGGAAAAGGGTATGCGACCGAGGGCGCTCGCCGGGCACTTGAATACGCATTCACAGAAATGGATCGCGATCATGTCATTAGCTTGATCGCACCCGACAATGTCGCGTCGATTAAAGTTGCGGAACGGATCGGCGAAAAAGTCGAAGGGCAGACGAACATCATCAATCGCGACGTCTTCATTTATGGAATTGATCGAAAAGATTGGCTGGCCGCGCGCAAAGCGGCGTCGCGCTGACTGAGTTCACGGTTCGATCGACATACGTGCGACGGCTGACATTGGAACGCGCTCGATTTTTCCGGTCTTAAGCACGACGACGATCATCCCGCCTTCGACAATTACACGACGAACGGTCGACATCGACCGATCGATGCGTGTGCCGTCCTTCTGTTCAATAATCAGGTGCGGCCCGGGCGGCTCTTGGGGCTGAGTGGCGGGCTGCGTCTCACCTGACTTCTCTTCCCCTTCAGTGGGTTTAGGTTCGACTTTTGGCTTTGTCGTTCTGGACTTCGCAGTTTTCGGTTTCTCAGGTTTAGGCTTTTCGGTTTCGGGCGTCCCTGTTTCGGGACCCTCAGTTTTCGCCGATTCCGGTTTTGGCTTTTCAGGTTGCGGCGGTTTCGTTCGCGGCGCGCGCGGCGTTCGATTCCGAGCGCTGCCTCGCGTCGTAGTTCGCGTCGGCTTTGGTTTCGGTTCCGGCTTGGTCTCGGTTTCTTTCGGCGGTTCGGTCGCCGGCGCTTTTTCTTCAGTGGTGACTTCTGGTTTTGCTTCGGGAAGCTGTGGAAGCGTCGCGCCGACAGAGGAGAGTCGTCTGGGGTTACTGCTTGTCGTAGTGCTTTCTGATGTCGCTACAGTATTCTCGGCTACAGCAATCCCGCCACTAAAGGGCTGAAACGATCCACCAAACGTAATGCGAAACGAGCCCGGATCATCATCCGGGCTGCGGGCTTCGACGCGCAGAATCAGAATCTGACGCGTGCGGAAATAAATGCCCTTCGTCACTTCGGGTGGAATCGTGTTCGCGTAAATGCTGATTTTTAATAACGGCCGGAAAGTAACGGCTGTGAAGATGTCTACATCGCCATTCAAGTTCCTGCTGTTCACGGTGATGGCGAGATCGCCCGGTGTTGCTTCAAATGCGTAGAAGTGTCGCGTCAAACGCGAGTCGCCAATATCGAGCGCGCGGATCGTGCCCGTTATTTCATTTGTTAGAACAGCAGTTGGCAGACTCTGGTCATTCGATTGCGCATGACCGACACCGGCAACGATCCAAAGAAACATTGGCGCTGTCAACAACAAGCGCTTTAGCTTCAAAATCAGCGATGATTGATGATTTAACAAAGCAGTGAAGGTGTTCAGCAAAGACAGATTTTACAGGCGACGTACGATTGGCGCAAAAAACGGACTGTCCTCGTTTGAATCCGTATCACTGAGTCATGGCGCGAGCAGTCGCGCCTACACATTGGCGATCAATAAGTGAGTTCCACTTCAGTCATGAAGACGCGGGTCCGGACTGACGCTTCCATCAATTCAAAGTAAGAGAATATGGTTGGGTCGTTTCGCAAATTAGTAATAACAGTGCTCAGTTTCGTTAGTAACTAATTGGCAAACCGTACGTGAATTATCGCTTCTCAGCCATTGGCCATCGCGCCTGCTCGCTTTCGATTTTTTTCACCAAGTCGGCACATGCGAACAACGGAAAAAAGTCTTGCAATCTGCTTTCTTAAGGTTTATTGTTTTGCGCCTAACAACCCAGAAGCAGCGTGATCGATCTTCGGAGAAATCATGCCGCCGATTCACAAGCGATGGAGCGGAGGGCGAGACTTCCACTACGGCACCTGTCTCAAGCAATTCGTGGCCGTGCTTTTCCGTCCCAGGTTCAAAACTAAGTTTTAGCAAGTATTTGTTTTTCGGTTTCCGATCGCGACACTGATCGGCTGCACCGGCTTCAGACTTGCGGTTACGAAGTACGATTAGCTTAGCGGCATTACTGCTTGACGTTCGTTCAGATTCGTCAGTGCGGTAACGCTCCCTCAGAGGACGCCAGAAGTACCGCGGTACCTGCTTCACCGTCCTCAATTGATCTAGCTGCCGGCTCCCACGCCTCAACAGCAGATCCAAAAGAAAGGACCTTACGATGATGAAGCGACTCCCACTCACTACCGTATCTACAACTGTCTTTACTAAGGTGAATTTGAAAACAACGCGAGCGCTTTTGCTTGCGTTGTCTGTTTTTATCGGCCTCCTGACCACCGTTGAGCTGTCTGCCTCATCAGCAGACTCAGTCCGGCACTTGCTGTTTGCTAACCACGGTGATGCCGCACCGACGGTGGCTACGCTCTCCGCTTCGTTCGCGCGACAGAACCTAAGTGTGCCTTTCGCGACGACGCCTATTGACTGCGCACTGAACATCCCGCGGCGCGGACACAGCGCAACTCTTTTGAGCAACGGCAAAATTCTGATCGTCGGTGGTGAGAATCAGAGTGGGTTTGTCACAGAAGCGGAAACTTACGATCCCGCGACGCGCAGTTTTTCCGTGTCAGGAAATCTAAATTTCGTACGCACTGATCATACAGCGACGCTCCTGGCCGACGGCCGCGTTCTGATTGCCGGCGGCCGCGGCGAGTTGGGCATCTTGAATTCAACGGAGATCTTCGAACCGGGGTCGGGCGCTTTCACCACTGGTCCGAACATGAATAATGCACGCGCCGGCCACACCGCGACAACGCTCTCTGATGGCCGCGTTGTGTTTACCTGCGGCGACGATAGCGGCACCATTGAGGTTTACGACAGCTCGGCGAACGCCTTCACTTCCCTTTCCGCGACTCTTGCAAGGCCGCGCGCATTTCACGGGGCCGTTGCTCTTAACGACGACCGTATTCTCATCGTAGGGGGCACCGCAGACGGCAACGATGTGAAGTCCGGCGAGATCCTCTCTACCGCTAACGACAACATCGCACCGATTGCAGGCAACACCGAGGATGAGCATATTCGTCCGCTCTTGCGCGTTCTGGCTGACGGTAAAGTGCAAATCATCGGTGGCTCGGATCATGAGGTTATGGAAATCTACGATCCGGCTGCCAATCAATTTGGCGCGCACGCGCACGTATTTCCGATCGGCGACAGTCACCCTGAACTCTTGCAGCAGATTATGGACGCGCCCACGCGGACGGCGTTGTTTCGGCTGGGCTCAACGAATGTAATTACAGATCGCGCGCGCCACAGCATCACGGAATTGCCGGCATCGAAGGAAGCTTTGATTGCCGGCGGTGTCGATTCGAACGGCAGGTTCCTGACCACCGTTTCAATAGTGAATAGCTCAACCGCCACGATCACGACGGACAAGGTGGACTATGCCCCGGTTACTCCGGTAATTGTCAGTGGGGCAGGCTTTGAGCCAAACGAAGTCGTAACGATCACATTCCACGAAGACCCACACGTGGATACTGAAAATCCGCACACCTTTACCGTCCAAGCGAATGCAAATGGAAATTTCTCCTGTCAGGAATACGCACCGGAAGATGAGGACCGCGGGATAACTTACATTCTCGCCGCCACAGGCGGAAATTCAGGATGGACCGCGCAGACAGCATTCACTGATAGCGTTCCGCCAACGGTCAGCCTTACTGCGCTCGGCACATCTGCGTGCGAGAACTTTAACGCGCTCGCCAGCACTGGTACTTCAAGCACGACTCCAAACGGATGGACCTTTTCTGAATCGGGAACAAGCGCGAATACCACGTACACCGCGGGAACAGGTTCCTCCACCACAGGCGACACATACAGTTTCGGTGCTACCAGCAGTAGCGAACGGGCATTTGGCGAGTTGACGACCGGGAGTTTGAATTCGACGATCGGTGCGTCCTTCACTAACAATACGGGGCAAACAATTACATCGTTGGCGATCAGTTATACAGGTGAGCAGTGGCGGCTTGGAGCATTGAACCGAACTGACCGCCTTGACTTCCAATACAGCACTGACGCAACGAGTCTAGCAAACGGTACTTGGACTGATGTGAACGCGCTGGATTTCACGGCGCCGGTGCAGGGCCCTACGACTGGCGCCTTGGATGGAAACGCCTCGGCAAACCGAACGTCGATCAACGCAACGATAACTGGACTCAATATCGCTAACGCAGCTACTTTTTGGATCCGGTGGAGCAGCATAGATGCCGCGTCAAGTGACGATGGCCTTGCCATCGATGATTTCTGCTTGACCCCGCAAGGTGTGCCTAATGTATCAGTGGCCGTATCTCCTTCCGCAGTCGCTGAAGACGGCGCGACGAATCTGGTTTACACATTCACGCGTAGCAACACTTCAGGTGGCGCGCTGACGGCGAATTTCTCGGTCGGGGGCAGCGCTACTTTTGGTACGGACTACACGCAGACAGGCGCGAACACCTTCTCTTCTTCCGCAGGTACAATAACGTTCGCCGCCGGCCAGTCCACAGCGACGGTAACAATCGATCCGGCCGTCGACAGTATTGTTGAACCTGACGAAACGGTAATTCTCACGGTGACCACAAGCGCAGGCTATAATGTCGGCTCCCCAAGTAGCGCCACTGGCACGATCGAGAATGATGATGTGCAATGCAGTCCTCCTGAGATAGCCGGTCAGCCGAATTCTTTGACGAATGTCTGTGTTAACAGCAGCGCCCAGTTTTCAGTAGCCGCCACCGGAACAAATCTGACCTACCGGTGGTACAAGATGGCTTCGCCCGCAATACCTTTGAGCGATGGCGGCAACATCTCAGGCGCAACGACCCCAACGCTCACAATCAATCCGGTCGGCGCCGGTGATGTCGCTTCTTACTACGTCGTCGTAAGCGGCACATGCAATCCGCCGGCGACCTCGAATGCGGTGACGCTGGCGCTCGACAACACAGCGCCAGTTCCAAATGCCAATTCGCTGCCGGACGTTAACGCACAGTGCTCAGCCAACTTGCCGACCGCGCCGACAGCCACCGACAGCTGCGACGGCTCAATCGTCGGCATGCCAAATCTGACCGGTCCATTCGCACAAGGCGACTACACAATCGTCTGGACATTTACAGACTCTCAGGGCAACAGCTCAACGCAGAATCAGGCTGTACACGTGCACGACACCATTGGACCGTCACCCAATGCCACTTCATTGCCTGACGTTAACGAGCAATGTTCAGCGAACTTGCCCACCGCGCCGAGGGCGACTGACAACTGTGATGGCTTAATCATCGGGACGCCGAATCAGACCGGTCCATTCGCACAAGGCGACTACACAATCGTCTGGACCTTTACAGACTCTCAGGGTAACAGCTCGACGCAAAACCAGGCCGTACACGTGCACGACACGACAGATCCATCATTCGTCATTGTCGAATCAGGCGGAAGCGCGTCTGCCAACAACAGTTGTCAAGCGGTTATTCCGGACGTGGTCGATGGCAGCAAAGCAAACGACAATTGCGACAACTCGGTTGCAATCACGCAGTCACCGCTGCCCGGTACGCTCGTGGGTCTAGGCACGCACACGATCACCCTCACAGCAACCGATGGCGCGGGCAACGACACGACGATGACGACCACCTTTACCGTCAACGACACGACGCCGCCGGCGATCAGTTGTCCGGCGGACATTTTGATGTATGCGTCTTCGAATTCCGGCGCCACAGCCACCTACCTTACACCGATTGGCGCGGACAACTGCTCTGGCGCTTCGACACAGCAGACAAATGGCCTCGCCAGCGGAGCCACCTTCCCGCTCGGCACCACCACGAACACCTTTGAGGCAATCGACGGTGCGGGTAAAAAAACCAGCTGTTCATTCACAGTTACCGTCAATCAAGCGCCGACAAACACAACGGTTCTTTCGCTGTTGAGTCCGTCCGCTTATGGCGACTCGATCAACTTCACAGCGACCGTCAGCGCGACCCAGGGCGGCGGCACACCGAGTGGAACCGTGCAATTCAAGATCGACGGTGCTCCGTTTGGTTCGCCGGTAGCCTTGTCTGGAGGGACCGCGACATCCGGAAACGTCAGCACGCTAACGCACGGCAATCACACTGTGGATGCGGAGTACAGCGGCGACGCCGCGTTCGTCGCTAGTCATGGGTCCATGACTCAGAATGTTGGTGAGCGAAACGCAACATGGGCCACGAACTCGAACAGCAAGCTTTATGGCCAAGCGGATCCAAATCCTCTCACGACCGGCAGCGGCAGCGGCTTTCTGAGCGGTGATCATGTAAACGCGACCTACAGTCGCGATCCCGGCAGTAACGTCGGACCCTATCACCTCATCGCCACCTTGATTGCGACCCCAATGTCAGCTCTCGATAACTACAACACAACCAACAGCGGAAACATCTTTATGATCCAAGCTGATCCGACTTTGATAACCCTTGACAACACGGCTTCCGGTACGAATTGCGACTGCACCAACAACACGTACACGGCGACATTGACCGATACGGTAACGGGGTCGGGTCTGGCCGGCGTCGTGTTGGAACTCACGATTGGCAGCCAAACTACAAACGCCACTACCAACATGAACGGCGTGGCGACCTTCACGATGGTCCTGGATCAGGCACCGTCACCTCCGACTGTTACCGAGTCCGTTGGACTGAGCGGCCCGTGGACTGATCCAAACCGAGTGGCGCCAAAGACTGTCAGCAGGCAGTTTACGATTTTTGGTAATCCAGACGTGGGGCCGGGAGCAACTGCGGTGACGCTTTACACGGGCTCGCGTTTCTTTTGGACTACGAGCCCAACCAGCAGTACGGCTACACTAACGTTGTCGGCGACTATCAAAGACACGCTCGATCTCTGTCCAGGTGACATTCGGAAGGCCAAAGCGTCGTTCTTCATCGGCACTTCGATAAACGGTCCCTGGAACGCCGTCTCGAACGGCCAGAACCTGCCGGTTGGGTTAGTCGATCCAGCAGACACTCGAACAGGGACGGCCAGCGTTATCACTCAATACAATCTTGGCAAAGACAAGTCGGTGTCGCTCTGGGTAAAGGTCACTGTTGGTGGCGAGTACATCATGACTGGCGATGAGTTCAATGTACCTGTCACCGTGGCAATCCCGGGACAAGTCAATACGATGATCGCCGGTGGGACGCTTATGAATGATGGGATTACTAACATCGCCGGCATTGGGAATGGTTTCTTTGCCAGCGGCTACCTCGGCGTCGGGAACGGCGTCAATAGCGGAGGACTGTTAGCAGGTTCCGTGGATTTCGGTGGGCAGGTCACCTACAACAAGAGTCTGACGAATCCGCAAGGCCAGTTGCAGGTGATGATCCACAGCTATAACAAGCCGGACGGAACTAACGACTATCCCAACATTCACAGCTATTACGTGAAGAGCAACTCAATATCTGAAATCACGTTGAAAGGACAGACTGCGTCGTTCGGATCGAAGACAAACGTCTATGAGATTGTCGGCACAACAAAGAATGGCCTTGACGGCGGTGGCGTTATGCAATTCGCGTCTACTCCGGCGGGCGGTCAGATCACGCTGACGAGCAGCACGGGCGGCAACGGACAACCAAAGACATTTTACTGCCCGTTGTCGGCCGCTGAAGGCTGTATGAGTGTAATTGTCTACAAGTCGGCCGGCGGCGTCTGGTTCTCTAGTGGGTGGGGTACCGTCGGCACAGTTCCGCAAACGGTGCCGAAGACGGCCAAACCAGGCAGTGGCAGCACTGTCGTGCAATAACGATCAAATCTTAACGGCGCTGAAAACTTTCGCTTCCGGTCCCTTGGCGGTATGGGGACCGGATGTTTTTTCCGCTTGCCCGCTTAGCCCAATTGTCGATAGAACTCAGGGCAAACTGAGGATTTTTGCTGAACATGTTTGCGGCCTTTTCACCTAACATTTCGTGAGATCCTTAAACCAATCTGTGTTTGTACTTCCAAAATTTAGGGGCACACCGGTTGCTCTACGACAGCGAATCCTGGCTTCCGTAGCCTTGGATACTTGAATGCGCGTCCTCGACTCTACTTATCGACGAATTTATCAAGGGGTCAATTTTCGACTGCGAACGTTTGCGAATGGCCGTCTATCCCATCATTGCCGACCCGTGTCTATCGTCATCCTGCTCACTGAACGCTGCAACGCACACTGCATTCACTGCGACATCTGGAAGAATAAAGGACAGGAAGATTCCCCCGACTCGGACATATGGAAAGGAGTTCTGCATGACTTGAGATCGTGGCTCGGCCCTATACCCTTAGTGATTTCAGGTGGAGAAGCCCTGCTAAAACGCTACGCGCTCGATCTGGTTGAGTACGGTTCCGGCCTCGGACTCTTTATGGAGCTCCTGAGTCATGGGTACTGGAAAGATCAGTCAAAGTTCGAACGACTCGCGCTCGCGCGGCCCGGTCGCGTGACTTTCTCTTTCGATGGGATCGGTGAGACGCACTCGCTCATCAGAGGCCGAGAGAATTTTTTCGACAGAACAGTAGAGAGCGTCCAGACGCTCAAACGCATGCGGACTGAACGTGATCTTGATTTCGTCATTCGGCTGAAGACAGTTGTCATGGAGCAGAACCTGCATGACTTAAGCCGAATTGCTGATTACGCCCGAACGAACGATCTGGAAGTTTTCTATCAGCCTATCGAACAGAATTACAACACGCCGGAAGATCCGACCTGGTTTGAATCAAATCAAACGTGGCCCAAAGACACCAAACTTGCGGCACACAAGATCGAAGAATTAATCCTACTCAAGAGAAACGGATTTCCGATTGCAAATAGTCTGAGTCAGTTGCAGGTAATGATTGATTACTTCCGTGAGCCTGCACGCCTGCGAGTTGCTACGCAATCGCATAACGCGCACGAGGGGCAAAACCTTTGCAACGCTCTCACCATGCTTCAAATCCAGTCGAATGGCGATGTGACAGCGTGTTGTTCGATGCCACCCATTGGAAATATTAGAACGGATTCGATTCAGAACATTTGGGAGAGTCGTCCCAGATGGTGGGAAGAGGGCTGTTGTCTGGAGAAGCGATTAAACCTAGGCAAAATCGCGATAGAACCAGCGCATCACCTTGAAAATGACAAAGGATTTGCTTAGCGAGAAGTCCGAAATCAATAGACATCGCCTCTAAGCCGGCAGTAATACACAGTTGACAGCTCTCATTCGAAACTCAGATCATCTCGACTCCTCAATAGGAACCAAATTTTTGACGAGCGTCACGTGCAAAGCGACGTGCAGGAAACATCCGCACCACAGTGGCTTGCTTCCTGGGCTTGAGCGTGACCATTCCAAACCAATTGGAAGTAGCGGGAGTATTGGCCGTTTCTGATTCGTTGGTGTCGAATAATGACGCCGGAATTGAGCAGGGGAACAGGATTTATTGCTTTAATTACATACAGAAAAAAGGCACGAAGATGCTTGCTAGACTCACGAACATACCCGCAAGCACGCCGCTTCGCCCACAGCTTAAGACGTTTATTGCCTCTTTTACTTCCCGGACAAACAAACTAAGATTGCTTGATGCCGACTTCAGAGCTCTTCGATTACGAACCCATACGTCGCCCGCGCCGCGCGGCGGTGGACGAGTTGCCGACGGGTCAGGAATCATGGAAGCCGGTCTCCCGAAGAACATCCGATTCTCAACTCGAAGAACCTGTCACGACGACATGGCTGCCCACCGAATCGGACGCAATCCCTAAAGCAGATCAAGTTACGGCAACTGCGCGGTCCATCGAAAAGAGTCACTCAGTCCTCCAGCATGGCCATGGGTTGAGTTTTCTTGGTTTGTTCCTGTTTACGCTTCTAGTCTACCTGCGTCCGTACGAGCTCTTTCCTTCACTCTCATGGTTGGCAAGCACTGCTTTTTGGGTGGCCTTGGGCACACTAATTATTTTCGTACCCACTCAACTGGGACTTGAGAATCGGCTCACGATCCGGACCAGGGAGGTTAATTTAGTGCTTTTGTTTGCGCTCGCAGGCTTGTTATCGATTCCGTTCGCGCTTGAGCCAAGTCGAGCCTTCGAGGCATTTGTTGAATACCTTAAGATCCTCGTCATGTTCTTTGTCATGGTGAACGTTGTAAGAACTAACACGCGGCTAATGATTTTGGTGGTGCTGATACTGCTGATCAGCTGTGGGCTCAGCATCGCAGCCCTTAACGATTACATCAGCGGGAACCTCGCGCTCAGGGGACAGCGTATTGAAGGTGCTATTGGTGGTTTGTTTTCCAATCCGAATGATTTGGCTCTACATCTCGTGACATTCGCCCCCATCGGTCTGGCGCTAATGTTGAGCACGCGCGGCTTGATAAAGAAACTTCTATTTCTGCTAGCCACTGTCCTGATGGTTGCAGGCATTGTGGCAACTTTTTCGCGCGGTGGTTTCATTGGGCTAGCCGGAATAACTTTGTTCTTATCATGGAAACTTGCTTCGCGACACCGAATTCTCATGTTGGTGGGTAGCGCGCTGTTGATCACCGCCTTCTTGTTCGTTGCGCCGACGGACTATCGGAGCCGCCTTGCCACCACCAGTGACGATTCGGCAAACGCTCGCAGGGACGATTTGAAGCGATCCGCTCTTGTTGCGCTTCGTCATCCGGTATTTGGCGTGGGAATGGATAACTACATCCTGTATTCTAATAGTAATCACGAGACGCATAATGCCTATACTCAAGTGGCGGCTGAATTGGGATTCCCTGCGCTGGCGATTTACCTTTTCCTACTGATAGGTGCGATTAAAAATCTAAAGAAAGTTGAAACGAGTTCGGCTCCTAGTCGCAAACGGGAACCGTTTTACTATCTTTCGATCGGCTTGCAAGCGAGCCTGATCGGTTTTATGGCAAGCAGCTTTTTCGCCTCCGTTGCATTTTATTGGTATCTCTACTATTTGGTCGGCTATGCGGTCTGCGTGACCAGACTGTTTGGTGCTCGCGCACATGCGCAGAGCGATTTTCACGGAATGACCTCCGCAACTCTTCTTCCTATTGAAAAGTATGAGCCGCAAGGAACGCACTGAAAACGGAATTATCATTCAAAATGTCTTTGAGATTCTCCTGAATTCTCCAGGCGAACATCTCATCGGGGACATCGTGAACCAGCTCAAGCCGCCGGGACAGTCTGCCGGAAACGGAAATCAGTTCTTTGAACGGGTAATGAGCAGTTGTATTCCCGTCATCAAAGCTGGATGGTTAATTAATCGTGGCTACTATTTGTCAGTATCGGAATCTGGAAAACAAGCTTTCCAAGAGTATTCGGACCCGGCGGAGTTAGTGGCTGAAGCTGCGAGCCGTTCTGTCAGGGGTTGGCTCTCTTTTCACTTTCCGAGACCCTATTACACTGCCGGTAAGACGAAAGATCAGATAGTCGCTGAACTCCGCGCTGTCCGGCGGATAGGCGTGCGAGCGTTAATTGGAAGATTCATCGCGACTAAAGACTCCTGGAAACGAGTGCTACCGCTCCAAATGGTGAGGCAAGTTGAATTGCAGGCAAAAGGCGTTACCAGTTGGAAGGAACTCATCGATTATCTCCAGCAAAACAACCTGCCCTTTTACCAGGGTGGTCATTCGATCTATCTGCCGCCGGATTCGTTTCGAGCAAGCGTCTTCTCGATACTCGCCGATGCCTACCCCGAGAACGCGGGACTTAAGATTCTTAAAGAACACGGCGACGTGGAGGAGAGGCACTACGTTGGTATCGCAAACAAGGGCGATAGTAGGTTGCAGCTCAGTTCCGTTCACAGTCATAAACATCTCACCTTGGTCGCGAATACTCTCTACAATTACGATCTTGGTCCGCGACTCTATGATCTTGTCGAGATAACGTGGGGCGAATACCCGTGGACGGCCTACGTCCTTGAAGACGTCGATGGCGGGATACCCACAGTCGAGCAATGGAGGGGCGGCATTCAGATGCTGCAACAACTGCATGACAATCGCATTTTGCGTGTCGCTGTCCCTGAAGGATTCGATGATCCTGAATTTAACGCTCCCGACTGCGAGGGCAATGCTTTGGTCACGAAAGAAGGAGCATTTAGGTACATTGATTTTCAAAACTTCCTGCTCGACGACTACGGTTCGTATCTCAAGAAAATCGCAATCGAGGCAACTGAGGCGTCCCACTTCGGCGATCAGAGTGTCCTTCGTGGAGGACGTTATCTGTACCAGAGCGTCCCTGGAGTTAATCTGCCTGGGAAGCGAAGCATCGAGGATCGGGTTGCGGTGCTAAATAGTCTGTTGGAAGCCGCTGACGTTCCACTGCACGACAAGATTGTTTTTGACATTGGCTGCAACATCGGCATGATGATGGGCCAGTACCTACGATTGGGTGCTCGCTGGGTCCACGGCTGGGATCGTCCGCACGTTATCCCCCACACGAAAAAACTGCTACTTGGGTTAGGCTGTACACGTTTTTCGACTTCTGGTGCTGATATCACACCGGCATATGATTTAGTCCGCGATATCCCTCCCTTTTTGCGTTCTAGTCTCGATGGTTGCGTAATTTCGTACCTGGCTGTTCGCGGCCATATTGGTTGGCTCAAGAGTCTCGATAATATTCCGTGGGGCTTTTTGATCTACGAGGGTCACGAGGGTGAGACTCGTAAAGACTTTGAACGTTTCCTGCATGAGTTTAGAAAAACGAATCGTTTTGATATCGGCGCTCAGGCGGAATATGAAGACGGTGATAGTGAACTAAGGACGCTTGCCATTCTGCGAAAAGCATAGCTACACGAAAACCTCCGAAGATGCCGGAAGAAAACAACGGCCAAAGATCAAAAGCAGCAGGTTCTGAGCGCTACTTCAGCACCGATCACCTGATGGAATCGATTGGTGGCCGAACTGCGCGCGGCGGTCTCGTTACCATTGTTTCGCACGGATGTAAGTTTGTGGTTGGTATTGTGGCCACTGCCATCATGGCACGGCTATTAACTCCAAATGATTATGGTCTGATCGGAATGGCAGCGGTGATCACCGTTTTTGTGTCGATGTTCAAGGACCTCGGCCTGTCGCTCGCTACGGTACAGAGAGCCGAGATCAATTACGAACAGATCAGCACGTTATTTTGGGTAAACCTGGCTTTCAGCGGACTAATTACTATTCTACTAGTCATCGCGTCTCCTTTGATTGGTTGGTTCTACGGCGAACCGCGCGTGACGCGCATCGCTGCGGTAATAGCGATTGGATTCACTATTGGCGGTTTGAGTGTCCAACACGAAGCGTTGCTAAAACGGCAGATGCGGTTTGTTGCCCTCAGCACCATCGCGTTTGTGGCAATGACTTTTGGCTATATGGTCGGAATCGCGTTCGCTTGGTACGGTTTCTCATATTGGGCGATTGTGTTTAGTCAACTCGGTTTGTTGTCGGCAAATACCGTTGGCGTTTGGCTTGCATGCCGTTGGATTCCCGGACCACCTCGACGCAATTCGGGAGTGCGATCCATGCTGTCTTTTGGCCGAGACATTAGTGGATATTCAGCGATCAACTACTTCTCGAAAAACGCCGATGTATTGCTGATTGGCAAATTGCGAGGAGCAAAGGAACTGGGTTTTTATACCAAATCATCTCAGATTCTGGGCCTTCCCACCGATCAGATTAATGAACCCGTGACGTCTGTTGCCATACCTGCTTTGAGCCGGCTTGCTCATGATTCCCAGCGGTACCGCGAAGGTTACAAGAGAATGGTCGAAAAGATTTTGATGGTAACAATGCCCACGGTCGCACTGATAATTGCCACATCAGATTGGGTGGTTAGAATAATGCTGGGCCCGCAGTGGGGCGCCACTTCCAAAATTCTGGTCTTAATGGGTATCTACTTTCTTTTTCAGCCAATCAGCAACACGACTGGTTGGCTGCTGGTGACTCAGGGACGAACTCGAGACATGTTGCGATGGTCGCTAATCAATGCACCTTTTTCGTTGCTGGCGATTATTATTGGGTTACGTTGGGGTGCGATAGGCGTTGCCGCATCGTACTCTTTCGCCCAATTACTGGTGATTAATCCCCTGCAGTTTTGGTTCGTGGGCCGTCGTGGGCCAGTTCGCACGAGCGATTTCTACAGTTTGCTTGCCCCTTTCACCGGTGCGGCCGTCGCTATCATCCTGGGATGCTCGCTATTTCGTGCAGTTGTGCCGATATCCAATCCGGTTTTAGGAGTTATGGCTTGTGCTGGCCTCGCTGCGTTGTGTGCGTCAATTGTGTTACTTGTCATTCCGAGTGGCCGAGCGGCCATTGTCGATGTTAAGAACTCTGTTCGTTTCTTGAGGCCAAGTCCGAGCCAGGAGGTCGGTTGAGTGTGTGGCATAGCCGGATTCATTGATCTCTGGGAGGCGCACCCACGTGAGGCGCACGATCGGGCCGAGATACTGGACCGCATGTGTCGCGTTATCCGGCATCGGGGTCCCGACGACCAGGGGCTAATGATTAAGACTGGAGTAGCCCTGGGAATGCGCCGGTTGGCAATCATTGACCTCGTAACTGGCAATCAGCCCATCTCGGGTGAAGACGGGTTAGTGACCATCGTTTTTAACGGGGAGATTTATAACTTCCAGGAAATTAAACCAAAACTCGAAGCGCGCGGTCACACATTCCAAACGCATTCAGACACCGAAGCAATCGTTCATGGCTATGAAGAATTTGGGTCGGAGTGTTTGCAAGATTTACGAGGTATGTTTGCCTTCGCGATCTGGGACGAGAAAGCACGCACACTTTTCATCGCGCGCGACCGGGCCGGGAAAAAGCCGCTGTATTACACAACCACGTCTAATGGGACATTCGTTTTCGGTTCCGAACTGAAAGCACTTCTCGAGCATCCTGAGGTCCCGCGCGAGATTAATCCTGAGGCCCTCGACGCGTACTTTACCCTGGGTTATGTTCCGGATCCGCTGACGATCTTCTGCAATATCCATAAATTGCCGCCCGGCCATTACCTAAACTTCAAAGACGGCCAGACTACAGTGAGGCAATACTGGGACTTTGAATTCAAGCCTCACCAATCTCAAACCGAAGATGATTATCTCGATCAGTTGCGTACTCTGCTCGATGAGTCCGTGCGCCTGCGGCTAATCTCCGATGTTCCACTTGGCGCCTTCCTCTCGGGTGGGATTGACTCCAGCACCGTCGTTGCGTTAATGGCGCGTCACATGGGGCAACCTGTCAAAACTTTTTCGATCGGATTTCATGAGGATAGTTACAACGAACTGAAGTACGCGCGTCTTACCGCTGAAAAATTTGGCACCGACCATCACGAGTTTTTTGTTACTCCCGATATCTGCGACGTGATAGATGATCTGGTTTGGCATTTTGACGAACCCTTCGCTGATTCATCCGCAATTCCCACGTACATGGTATCGAAGCTCGCGCGCGATCACGTGACTGTCATTTTGTCGGGTGATGGTGGCGACGAGTTGTTCGCGGGCTACACTCGTTACACCGTCGAGCGAAAGCGTGGAGGTTTTGGGCTTTTGCCGAAAACGGTGCGCGAGGGCGTCATGCGGCCGATAAGTCAGCGCCTCCCGCATGCCGCCTGGGGTCGCAACTACCTGCACAATGTTTCTCTGGATCCGACCGCGCGCTACCTCGACAGCGTTTCTGTTTTTACCAGCCTGAATCGGAGATCGCTTTATACCTCTGATTTTGCGGAGAAGCTTGGGCCCGGTAGCTACGCCGCCGGACTGTTTGATGATCTGGTCGAAAATGTCAAAAATGATGATGCGGTTGACCGCCTGCTTTATCTCGACAGCAAAACTTACCTGCCGGGAGACATACTGACAAAAGTAGATCGCATGAGCATGGCCGTTTCACTCGAAGCGCGAGCGCCATTGCTGGATCACAAACTGATCGAATTCGTGACCACAGTTCCCTCAACTCTGAAGCTCGCCGGCCTGGAAACAAAACATCTCTTGAAGCGCGCAGTAAGAGATCTCATACCAGCCGGAATTCTTCACCGGCCCAAGCAGGGATTCGGTGTGCCGATTCAGGAATGGATTAATCAGCAGTTGCGCTCGCGCATCCGTGCCACGTTGAGCGATGCACGCGCGCGTCAACGCGGTTACATTGATTCGCACTACGTCGATGTGTTGCTCGACGAGCACGAGCGTGGCCGTCGCGATCACTCGATGGGTTTGTGGTCACTATTCATGCTTGAGTTGTGGCAGCGCCGGTTTATGGATGCCGGCAGCTCTCAAAATTCGTCTCGCGATCGGCAGTCATATACTTTGCTCGACTCTGCCCCAACGGACGTTCGCCCCGGAGCATTGAGCGTTTGAAAGCTGCTGTTGTTCAACTAATCGATAGCTTCAATCAGGGTGGTTCCGAGCGCCAGGCCTTACAATTAACCCGCCTGCTGGCAGAGAGCGGCCATTTCAAAGTCCAACTTGCCTGTCTCAGCCCGCAAGGAAGTTTAAGATCGACGATTGACGATCTTGATCTTGGCGAGATCCCTTCTTTCCCGCTCAATAGTTTCTACGACGTAAACGCCATCAGCCAATTAAGACGTTTCGCCGGATGGCTGAGATCGTCGCGCATCGCCATACTTCACACGCACGACTTTTACACGAATATCTTTGGAATGGCTGCCGCGACATTGGCACGCTTGCCGGTCAGGATTGCCTCAATGCGAGAAACCGCGGGCATGCGTACGACCGCGCAGAAGCGTGTCCAACGCATAGCTTATTCCCTCGCTCACCACATCGTCGCCAATTCGAACGCGGTACGAGATACACTTGTTGCCGGAGGCATAGCGCTGGAAAAAGTGACCGTCATCTATAATGGCCTTGATTTTCGGCGGCTCAGAGCTCCTGCCGCGTCGCGTCACGAGACACTCTCAACTCTCGGTTTGCAGCCCGAAGTGACCACCCACCGGCGATTTATTTCGATCGTTGCAAACATGCGTCACGAGGTGAAGGATTATCCGATGTTTCTACGTGCGGCACGACGCGTGGCCGAAGCGGTCCCTGAGGCGGCGTTTCTGTTGGCGGGTGAGGGCGAACTGACGCATTCGCTGCGAGTCGTGGCAAACGAATTGGGCATTCAGGATTCGACCTATTTTTTGGGGCGTTGTGAAAGGATCGCGGAATTGTTAGACATTTCCGACGTCTGTGTGTTGAGTTCGAGAGCAGAAGGGTTCTCGAACTCTATTCTTGAGTACATGGCCGCCGGACGTCCCGTGGTGGCGACTAACGTCGGCGGAGCTTCTGAATCAGTTTTGGAAGGCGAAACCGGGTACCTTGTAGCTTCCGGAGATGACGAGGCAATGGCGGCGCGGCTCATTTCATTGCTGCGCGAGCCGCAAAAAGCAAAAGCCATGGGAGAGAATGGTAAGCGCCTCGTCGAACGGAAGTTCTCCTGCGAAGCGCAGCGCGCGCGAACCGAAGAACTGTACAATCGACTCTTGCGGCGAAATTAATCATGACCGAGAGTCCACCAACGATATCTGATTTACGAGTGCTCATCGTAGCGCCGTCGTTCGACATTCTCGGTGGCCAATCGGTACAAGCCGCCCAATTGTTAGAACATTTGCGTCAGGAGCAGTCGCTTGAGGTCGGATTTCTGCCGATCAATCCCCGCTTACCCGGCGGCCTGCATTATCTGCAAAAGATCAAATACGTCCGCACTCTCGTTACTTCTATCGCCTACGTAATCAATCTGCTGTTGCAGGTTCGCAAATATGATGTGATCCATGTTTTCTCAGCATCATATTTTTCGTTTGTGCTGGCGCCGACTCCGGCAATTCTAATCGGCAAGATGTACAGGCGCAAAGTTCTGCTTAATTACCACAGTGGAGAGGTGGAAGATCACCTGCGGCGTTGGCGGCGCACGGCGATTCCGACGATCCGGCTCGCCGACGTGCTGGTGGTACCGTCGGAGTATTTGGTCCGGGTTTTCGATCGGTTCGGACTGGAGGCCAACGCTATTTACAATGTAATTGACACAGCTAAGTTCCGTTTCCGAGATCGAGTGCCGCTGCGTCCCGTCTTTTTATCGAACCGCAATCTGGAAAGTCATTACGGAGTGGATCGCGTTCTCCGTGCGTTTTCGATCATTCAGTCAAACTTTCCGAATGCGACGCTGAATATTGTTGGCGATGGTAGCCAGAGACGATCACTCGAGACTCTCGCGAAAGAACTCAATTTGCGAAACACCACGTTTTCAGGCCAGATCGATCCTGGTTTGATTGCCGACTGTTACGATGCCGCTGATATTTACCTGAACGGCTCTGAGATTGACAACCAACCGCTTTCACTATTGGAGGCATTCGCCTGCGGACTCCCCATCGTGACAACCGATGCCGGCGGAATCCCGGACATCGTAACTAACGGCAAGACAGGAATGCTCGTGCCGTGTGGCGATTATCGCCTGATGGCAGAACGAGCGATGCAGCTCCTCAACGATGGTTCGTTAACAAGACGGATAGTGGAGCAAGGCCGACAAGAGTGTCTGAAATACACCTGGAAAGCTGTCCGCGAGCTGTGGCTCACCACTTATCGGAAATTAGCGGGGAGCGAACCTCTTGAGTTAAAGAAGCAACAAGATGCGCCGGTTTCCGAAGCGAACATTCTAGCCAGATGACGAATAAGCTCGAAAAACTGCGTCGCTCCAGCTTAGATGAATTGTACGTGCGCGGTTCCCAGGCCCTCGCTGCGTTTGCGGAGAGACGAAGTTGGTCTCGTCGGGCGAAGTTAGCGGCCGACGATGAGTTGCTGGGATTGCTTGCCCTTGAGAAGGAAAAGTTTCGGTCCGCGCTGGAATGGCGCGATCACTTCCGCCGGCGCGAAAGTCCCAAATTCTTCCCTGCTTTCGATGATCGCGGTGGCGTCATTTGTCAGTTTCGCAAGCGCTGGCCTGACTCAGCGGCCGAGATTCTCGAGCGAGCCGACCAAATAAGAAAAGGCAGCTTCGACCTGCTTGGGTTTCGCGGGCTGAGCTTTGGAGATCCGATCGATTGGCGCCTCGAGCCCTTAGCCGGTAAACGCGCGCCGCTGGTTCACTGGAGCCGTTTGAATTATCTCGACGCGGATCTCTTCGGCGACAAAAAGATAGTCTGGGAACTAAACCGGCATCAGTACTTCGTCACGCTCGGACAGGCTTACTGGTTGACCGATGACGAGCGCTATGCGGAAACGTTTGCAGCGCAAGTCAATTCGTGGATGGACCAGAACCCGCCGAAGCTGGGAGTGAATTGGGCCAGCAGTCTCGAAGTAGCATTTCGATCGATATCCTGGCTGTGGGCACTCTACTTCTTCAGAGACTCTCCAGCACTCACGCCCGAAACGTTTTTACGAATCTGCAAGTTTCTCTACGTAAACGCCAGGCATTTAGAAACCTACCTCTCGACTTATTTCAGTCCCAACACGCATTTGACCGGTGAGGCACTGGGACTTTTTTATCTCGGCACGCTCCTGCCGGAGTTCAAAGAATCATCACACTGGCGAAGTGAGGGGTTGCAAATTCTGCTCGAGCAATTGCCGCAGCACGTGCAGCCTGATGGCGTCTATTTCGAGCAGTCGAGTTACTACCACCGCTACACGACCGATTTTTATCTGCACCTGCGCGTGCTACTTAACGCCAATCAACAAGCCATTCCCTCCGAGCTTGATCAAAAACTCCGCTTGCTTCTGGACCATCTGATGTCCATCACTCGGCCAGACGGCACCTCGCCTCTCTTCGGCGACGACGATGGTGGACGATTAATGACACTTTCACATCCGGTGGCGAACGACTTTCGCGCCACGCTTTCAACCGGTGCGGCAATATTCGAACGCGCGGATTACAAGTTTGTCGCGGGCGGAGTTGCGGAGGACTCGCTGTGGCTACTTGGTCCGGCAAGCGTCGCCCGGCTCGACAGCATCACGGCGGTTGAGCCGCGAACGCAGTCAATCCCATTCCCAAACGGTGGTTACTACGTGATGCGCGACGGCTGGAGCGCACAGTCAAATTATTTGTTGTTCGATTGTGGCCCACACGGAACCGGTAACTGTGGTCATGCTCACGCGGACGCACTGTCGTTTGAACTTGTCTTCAACGGCAGGCCCCTTCTGGTTGATCCCGGGACTTACACCTATACAGCTTCAAGAGAGATGCGCGACTGGTTTCGTAGTTCTCCAGCGCACAACACCGTGACGCTAGATAAAGAGTCGTCATCGGTCGCAAATGGTCTATTCTCATGGAAGACTATCGCGCGCTCCGAGTGTCTTTCCTGGATTACCGAGGACAGTTTTGACTACGTGGTCGCAGCGCACGACGGTTTTCAGCGGTTGTCGGAATCCGCGACACATAAGCGTTCCATTTTCTTCATTAAGAGCAACTACTGGGTACTGCGCGATCAGGTGAAATCAGCCGGCAAGCATTATTTGGAAGCGTGGTTTCATTTCGATCCGCGAGTCGAGCGATTGCACCTCGAGGAGAATAGAGTTCGCGTTTGCGAATTCTTACAAATCGCTGGTTTTGCAACGAATCTCGAGTTGAAAGAGGAACGCGGCTGGGTTTCGGAATGTTATGGTCAGAAGACGGAAGCACCAGTCGTCGCGGTTACGGTTCTAGCCAATGGATGTGAAGAGCTAGTAACATTCCTGCTGCCTAATGCCGCGCGCGTAATGGAGCTTGAGGCTAAAAACGGTCGCGCTTTCAGAATTGATATTGACAGTCGGCATGACATCCTACTGCTGAAAAACTCTGCCCCGGTTGAAGCAGCACGAATTCTCTCGGACTTTGATTTGACGTGGTTAAGGTTTGGTCAAGATCACTCTCCGGGGCCGGAAGAGTTGATCGTCATCAATGGTCACACGCTTGAATACGAAGGTCGGACGGTCTTGAAATCTACGGAGAGAATTAGCCACCGGTCGACGCGGCTGAACGCTGAACAACATGTGCGGAATTAACGGAATAGCGTTATCCAGCCGGTCAGGACGGTCGTTGGATGAAAGTCTCGTAGCGCGGATGCGCGACGTCATCACGCATCGCGGTCCTGATGACGTCGGTATTTTTATTGACGGCAATGTTGGTCTCGGGCATCGCCGGTTGAGCATCGTCGACGTCGCCAGCGGTCATCAGCCGATGACCAACGAAGACAATTCACTTCAGATCACTTATAACGGCGAGATTTACAATCACGCTGATTATCGCGACGACCTTGAGTCGCGCGGCCACGTCTACCGGACTCACTGCGACACAGAAACAATTCTTCACCTGTACGAAGATTACGGCGACGGCTGTGTCAATTACTTGCGCGGGATGTTCGCCTTTGCGATCTGGGACGGGAAAAAGCGGGAACTCTTCATCGCCCGCGACCGGCTCGGCGTTAAGCCGCTCTATTACGTTCACACTGACGACGGATCGCTCTACTTCGGTTCAGAAATCAAAACCTTGTTTGAGGCGGGGGCGATAAAGCCCGAAATCAATTTCCCTGCTCTGCCGGATTATCTCGCCAATCATGCAACATCCGGTGAAGAGACTCTGTATCGAGGCGTGAAGCGACTGCTGCCAGGCCATACGCTTCTCTGGCGCGATGGTAAGTTAGAGATCAAAAAGTATTGGGACGTAAGTTTCTCAAAGGCTGTAGACAACGGCCGAAGCGACAAGGATTACATCGCAGAGTGGTACGAACTGTTCCGCATGTCCGTGCGTTTGCGGCTCATGGCCGACGTTCCTCTGGGAATGTTTCTTTCCGGCGGGATCGACTCTTCCGCAATTGCCGCCGTAATGAGCGGCATGGTCGATGAGCCAATCAAGACATTTTCAGTTGCTTTCGCTGAGCGAGAAGCGAATGAACTCGCTTACGCACGCATCGTCGCCGAAGCGTATAAGACGAATCATCACGAAGTCGTGGTCAGTCCGGACGAGTTCTTCAGCGCGCTGCCACGACTCGTTTGGCATGAGGATGAGCCGCTCGCACATCCGTCGAGTGTTGCGCTTTATTTTGTTTCGCTGCTGGCTTCGCAGCACGTTAAAGTCGTATTGACGGGCGAAGGCAGTGACGAACTGCTCGCAGGTTATGGGCGCTACCGCAAGACCATTCTTAACCTCTCGCTCGGCAAGTTCTATCACAGCCTCGCTCCCTCAATTTTGCGTGACGCGGTACACGGCGGAGTGAAGGGTCTTCCCACTTCAAACGTGCGGCAGAAATTGTTGCGTAGTTTTCTCAGTGTGGCGCCTGAGATTGAGAGCATCTACTTCGATAATTTCGCGGTCTTTCCTTTAGCGATGCAGAGCCACCTGCTTACGCAGGAGACCCGCGAACAGATTGGTCCGTTGGATCCTTACGGTGCTGTGCGGGAAGTTCTCAGCCACACAGACGCGAAGTCGCTTCTTGATCGACTGCTCTACGCCGACATAAAAACGTATCTGCACGAGCTGTTGATGAAGCAGGATCAGATGAGCATGGCCACTTCGGTTGAGAGCCGCGTGCCTTTTTTGGACCATAAGCTGGTTGAGTTCACTTGCAGTCTGCCGGAAAGATTAAAGTTGCGCGGTGGAACTACGAAATACATTTTGCGAGAAGCGATGAAAGGCGTCTTGCCGGAAGCGATCTTGTCGCGCTCGAAGATGGGGTTTCCGGTGCCAATCGGCGCCTGGTTCCGGGGCGCTTATCGCTCAGTAATCGACGAATACGTGTTGGGAGATCGCGCCATGTCGCGCGGGCTATTCAATGCTGATTTCGTTCGTGATTTGGTGCAACGACACCAATCGGGCGCCGAGAATCACGATGAAAGATTATGGGCGCTGGTCAATTTCGAGATTTGGCAAAGGCAATTTTTCGATGGTGAGGCGCAAGGAGAAATACTTTCTTCACATGCGGAAACCGTCTTCGTCAGTTAGTCCAGTCTGGAGGAACGCCTTGGGAATTCTGGGAGGTGAAGTTGGTTATCGCTTATTCCGGCGGTTGGTAAAGGTTTCGCCAGGCAATGCAGTGACTACGGCTTACGACGGCGTGAGTAAAATGGAAGTGTTTTTCGGGCCTGAAATTTGGGAAGAGCTCGCCGACAAGACGGTACTTGATTTTGGCTGCGGGCCGGGAGTGGACTCAGTCGATATGGCGCAACACGGCGTACGTAGAGTAATCGGCCTCGATATCCGCGAAGATACGTTGAGAAAAGCCGAGCTGGCTGCTAGTCAGGCTGGAGTAGCAGATGCTTGCGTATTCACTACTAAAACAGATGAGAAAGTTGACGTCATCATTAGCCTCGACGCTTTTGAGCACTTTGACGATCCGCTTGCAATGCTAAGCACGATGAGGACCTTGCTGAAAGACAGTGGCTACATCCTGACATGCTTTGGACCAACATGGTATCACCCGCTCGGAGGACATGGATTTTCAATTTTTCCCTGGGCGCATCTTGTGTTCACTGAATCAGTGTTGATGCGTTGGTACCGCGAGGAGTCGGGTAAGCCCGGTTACCGGTTTAACGAGGTAAGTGGAGGACTAAACCAACTGACAATGAGAGCCTTCGAGAACATTGTGTCGAAAAGCGAATTTGAATTCGAAACCTTCCAACCGGTGCCAATCCGCAAATTGAGGTTCATTGCCAATCGAATAACACGTGAATTCACCACGGCCGTTGTAAAGTGCAAACTAGTCCCAAAACGCAGATAGCTCAACTGGCCCGTGCGGATCCTCTGGCTCAAAACCGAATTACTTCACCCCGTGGATAAGGGCGGGAAGATCCGGACTTATCACATGCTAAAGGAGCTCAAACGCGATCATCACATCACCTATATCGCGCTCGATGACGGCACCGCAGACCCTGATTCGTACGCTAAGGCGAAGGAATACTGTAATGAATTGATCTCCATACCGCATATCTCTCATGAGAAGTACTCACTCAAGTTCTACAGCGATCTGGCACTGAATGTCCTCTCTCCGCTACCTTATTTCATGACCAAATACCGTTCGGCGAGAATGAAGGAGCAGATTTCAATACAACTGTCAGCTGGCAACTACGATGTGCTTGTATGCGATTTCCTTATGCCTAGCATCAACGTGCCGAAGAGCACACCCTGTGCAAGAGTACTCTTTCAGCACAATGTTGAAGCGACGATTTGGAAACGACATTACCAAGTAGCAAGTAACCCTCTAAAAAAAATATATCTGTATGGGCAATGGTTGAAGACGCGAAGTTATGAAAAAACTCGCTCTCGGTTATTCGACGAAGTGGTTGCGGTTTCGGTGGAAGATGCTAATACGATGCAAAGAGACTACGGTCTCGGGCATGTCTCTGACGTTCCCACTGGCATCGATACAGAGTTCTTTAGGCCGTCCACATCAGAAACTGGGCGTCATAACCTTGTCTTTACCGGTTCAATGGATTGGCTGCCAAACTCAGATGCAATTAATTATTTTGCCGAGGCGATTTTGCCGAAGATCAGAGAATGCATTCCCGATGTTACGCTCACCGTAGTAGGAAGAAATCCCACTCAGTCCTTGCGAGATCTAAGCAAGAGAGATCCTTCAGTTCAAATAACGGGACGAGTGGAGGACGTCAGACCTTATATTGCCAGGGCCGAGGCGTATATCGTTCCGTTGCGGATAGGAGGAGGCACCCGACTGAAGATTTTTGAAGCGATGGCAATGGAACGGCCTCTGATCTCGACAACCATCGGTGCGGAGGGATTACCGTTAGAGAACGGGAATCACATTCTGCTGGCAGATACCCCTGAGGCGTTCGCTGCTGCGGTAGTGAGAGTTTTGAAAGACAGAGTTTTTGCTGATTCCTTAGCCAAACGAGGCGCGAAGAAAGTGAGAGAATGCTTTGGCTGGGACAAGGCGGCTAAGAGATTCTCGGAAATTTGTGAACACGGCGTAAGAACCCACAAACCGCAAAGCGGGAAAACCAAAGATCACCCCTGACAATTAGCGCACGATAGAATGCAGTCGAAAAACCTGAATGCGTACACTCCTTATCTGTCACGATCGAGCGGCTCTCGATCAAATTGGCCTAGCCAGATGGCTGGCAAGCTTTTCGACCCTCTCGGGCATAGTGGTCATACGTGAACCACGGAAACGTACGCGTCAACGGATCAAGCGGGAGATCAGACGCATCGGATTACTGCGTTTCACAGACGTACTGGCATTCCGCATCTATTACAGATTGTTTCTCGCGTCGCGTGATCGCCAATGGGAAACCCAAACTTTGGTGGAACTTTCCGAGGAATACGCCCCCGTTAATGTACCGACATTGGTTACCACTTCCCCGAATTCTACCGACGCAGAAAATTTCATAAGACGATGCAACCCGGAGGTGGTCATTGCTCGCTGCAAATCCATACTGAAAGAATCCGTCTTTTCTATCCCGTCACATGGTACTTTCGTGATGCACCCGGGAATCTGTCCGGAATACAGAAATGCTCATGGCTGTTTTTGGGCCCTTGCTAATGACGATCTCGAGAAGGTGGGCATGACGTTATTACAGATAGATCGCGGCGTGGATACTGGCCCCGTATAAGGATACTATAGTTACCCGTTTGACGAAACGTCGGAGTCGCACGTGGTGATTCAGCATAAGGTTGTTACAGAAAATCTTGCCGCTTTAGCGAGTAAGATTCGAGAAATATACGCTGGAACTGCGCGTCCCCTCGACGTTTCAGGAAGAAAATCCAATATGTGGGGACAACCCTGGTTGTCACAATATCTCGCTTGGAAGAAAAAAGCAGAAAAGCGCAGGCAATGAGAGTCACGTCCATTATGTACCACGACGTTGTGGATCCCGGCGCCTACGATATCAGCGGCTTCTTGGGTGCTGATGCCAACTTATACAAAGTTGACCGCAACCAGTTCGAGGCTCATCTGAAAGCCATTGCTCGGGCTGGTATTACGCCTGCCAGTATTCTCGATTCCTTGCACAGTGCACCCAATTTTTCTCCACTAATTATTACATTCGACGATGGCGGTATTAGCGCCCATTCCTTCGTCGCTAAATTTTTCGAAGAGTTAAGCTGGCCAGCGCACTTCTTCATTACCGCAGGATGCGTAAACAAACCCGGATTCCTGACTGCTAGCCAGATTCAAGACCTGTACCGAAGGGGGCACATTATCGGTTCGCATTCGTATTCACATCCGGCAATCTCAAATTGCGATGCCCAAGCTATCCGTGACGAGTGGCGCAAAAGCATTGATCTGCTCGCGCCGATTATCGGGACGAAGATTCGTGTTGCTTCCGTTCCGGGAGGCTTTTATTCCCGTGAGGTGGCCCGACAAGCGGCTGCGGTCGGCATCGAAGCTCTTTTCACATCTGAGCCGACTACAAAAGTTGAAGTTGTCGAGGGCTGCCTTGTTCTTGGACGTTATACAATACAGCGGTGGATGTCTCCGACGACCGTTAGGAAACTTGCAAACGGGAGCGGTTTCGCTAGATCACGCCAAGTGCTTCTCTGGAATACAAAGAAAGTCTTAAAAACCTTTGGCGGTAGTCAGTACCTTAGGTTGAGAAAAAGACTGACGAGTAGATCGGCCGACGAACATGTCTAACGAGTATGAAACGCGAACGAATGAAGATGTCAATCCGCGATCCGTAGACTCTGTTCCATTTACAATCGCGCAAAAAAGCTCTGAAAGCGTTTCAGTTGTTATTCCTTGTTACAACGAGGAACGCTTCATCGGCAAAGCGCTGGAAAATCTTGCTGGGCAATTTGATCTGGATCGGTACGAGATCATTGTTGTCGACGGGATGTCTGGCGACAGCACGCGAGACGTGATTAGCGAATTCGTTAAGCGACATCCTGAAATAGCGGTGTCCATTATTGAGAATCCGGCGCGTAATATTCCCACGGCACTCAATCTTGGGGTCCAGGCGGCCACAGGAGACATCATCGCACGCATGGATGCACATGCCACGCCTACTCCAGGTTACATACGAAGCTGTGTCGAAGTGCTTTCGCAGGATAATGCTGGTGTTGTCGGTATGCCTTGCTGTGTGCGACCCGGTGCGGACACATTGATGGCGCGTGCCGTTGCGATGGCCGTGTCACATCCCTTCGGCATTGGCGACGCGAAATACCGTTTGGGTGCGGCCGGACCACCTCAGGAGTCGGTCGACACAGTGGCTTTTGCGTGTTTCAGGAAGTCTTTATGGCAGCGGTTAGGCGGTTTTAATGAATCGCTACTCACAAACGAAGACTACGATTTCAACTACCGCGTTCGCGCGAGTGGTCTTAACGTAATTCTTGATCGTTCGGGCCATTGTGATTACTTTGCCCGTACCTCACTCGAAGGCCTGGCAACGCAATATGTCCGTTACGGTGGCTGGAAAGCGCGAATGCTCCGATTACACCCGCGCTCAGCAAAGCTGCGACATTTAGTGGCGCCCTGCTTTGTGCTATCGGTCGTTTTGTTGGTATTGATGGGAATGGTTTGGCCGCCTGCATTTGTGGTCCTGGCCGTTGAATTAGGACTTTATCTCTCTATTGCTCTGGCCTGCTCATTTCAGATTGCATTTAGCACTCGAGGCGGCGTAGGAATATTTGTGCTTTTGCCTATCGCCTTTTTGACGATTCATGTGAGTTGGGGCGCCAGTTTTCTGACCGGTTTGTTCAGAGGATTCGATAAATGAAGCTAAGCGTGTTTGGTATCGGCTACGTCGGCTGCGTTTCCGCGGCATGTTTTGCCAAAGAGGGACATGATGTAATCGGCGTAGACGTAAATCCAACGAAGGTCGCGATCATAAACCGCGGCGATAGTCCCATAGTCGAACCGGGAATCGGCGAACTCATAAAAGAGGCCGTCAGTTCCGGCCGCTTGCGAGCGACGACTAGTTCCAGTGAAGCCGTCCAGAATTCGGAAATTTCGCTGGTCTGCGTTGGCACTCCCGGAAATCAGAACGGCAGTCTGGATCTGCGTTACGTGAGCCGCGTTTGTGAAGAGATCGGAACCGCCTTGCGGATGAAGGCGGGTCGTCATGTGGTAGTTATGCGCAGCACGATGCTGCCTGGAACGATTGAAAATGTAGTCATCCCAGCCCTGGAAAAAGCTTCCGGCAAAAAAGTGGAAAACGGGGTTGCCGTCTGCATCAATCCGGAATTCTTGCGTGAAGGTACGTCGTTGAAAGATTTTTATGGCCCACCGTTTACCTTGATTGGCGCTGACGATCCGGCGGCCGCGGCCGCTGTCCGTGAACTCTATCAAGGCATCGATGCGCCGCTATACGAAACTGGGCTCAAAACCGCCGAGATGATCAAATATGTCTGCAATAGCTTCCACGCGCTTAAAGTAAGCTTCGCAAACGAAGTTGGAAATATCTGCAAGGCTCTGGAAGTCGACAGCCACGCGGTGATGGATATCTTTTGCCGCGACACAAAACTCAACTTGTCCCCCTATTACCTGAAGCCGGGTTTTGCTTTCGGTGGTTCATGCCTGCCAAAAGACCTGCGCGCGATCAATTACAAGGCAAGAGAGCTCGATGTAGAGGTGCCGCTGCTCAGTGCCATTCTGCCCAGCAATAGATTACAGGTGGAAAGGGCGATCGAGATGGTGGTGGCTACTGGCAAGAAGCACATCGGAATTCTGGGTTTCAGTTTTAAAGCGGGTACAGATGATTTACGGGAATCACCGCTAGTCACCGTGATCGAAACTCTCATAGGTAAAGGCTACAAACTTGCGTTGTATGATCGCAACGTTTCTCTTGCACGACTCGTCGGCGCCAATCGGGAATACATCGAGCGTGAGATCCCGCATATCTCGGAACTAATGTGTTCCTCGATCGATGAAGTTATTGACAATGCTGACGTCTTGCTGGTCGGTAACAAGGCCGATGAGTTCAAGCAGATCGAAACCAAAGTTCGTCCCGGCATGGTGATTATTGATTTGGTGCGGCTCTTCGATAGAAGTTCCCATGACCATTACGAGGGGATTTGCTGGTAACCCGTCCAGTCTTGAAGCGCTTTCCAGCAAGACGCCTGGCGCTGGCGTTTTTAATTCTCGCTTGCGTTTGGTTTGCGGCGTGGGTCGCCGCTCGCATGCTGATTGTCAGTGCGCCGCTCGAACGTGCTGATGTAGTCGTGGTGCTTAGTGGGTCTTCCACTTTCGTTGAGCGCACTCACTTAGCATCAGAACTCTACGCCACCGGAAGATTCCAACGAATCGTGCTGACGAATGACAATCAAAAAGGTGGGTGGTCGGAGTCTCTTCAGCGCAATCCTTATTTTCAAGAACGTGCCCGGTGGGAGCTGGAGCGTTTGGGTGTGCCCTCGTCTGCGATTGAAACGATAGCGACTCCTGTTACCAGCACTTATGACGAAGCGGTTGCTTTGAAGAGTTTTGCCGCGGCTCATGGCTTTCACTCCATCTTACTGGTGACTTCCGCTTATCATTCGCGGCGAGCTCTGAAAACCTTTCAACACTTGATGGCCGGCACTGATATTATTTGTGGCGTAGCCTCTCCTCCGCCTGGTTGGCAGACTCCACCACCGGCAACATGGCTTTTCTCAGTCCAGGGTTGGCGCATGGTACCACTTGAATACTTGAAGATAATCTATTATCGGTGGCGCGGGGTGTTATGACTTCTCATTCGCAGGAAATAGCTCTCGGCGAGCGGTTCGAATTCGGTGAGAATTGGAGCCGCTTTTTGAAGCTATTGGACGATACACGAATACGTGAAGCCGAAGCTTCATTGAAAACGATGCTGGAAGTTAGCGATCTCAACTCTAAGTCCTTTCTCGACATTGGTTCAGGAAGCGGACTGTTCAGCTTAGCGGCGAGACGTTTGGGAGCAAGAGTACATTCGTTTGATTTCGATCCCCAATCCGTCGCTTGTGGCGAAGAGTTAAAGCGACGCTATTTTCCAAATGACCAGTTCTGGACGATTGAAGAAGGATCCGTGCTG
Source organism: uncultured bacterium (assembly GCA_965653675.1). Lineage (GTDB taxonomy): Bacteria > Acidobacteriota > Blastocatellia > Pyrinomonadales > Pyrinomonadaceae > UBA11740. Next base: position 98,201 of record CBFHBA010000006.1, on the reverse strand, counting down.
GATGAGAAATACCTGGGCTCGCTCGGGCGGTTCGATGTGGTGTACTCGTGGGGGGTCCTACACCACACCGGCCGTCTGTGGGAAGCTTTGGAGAATGCGCAGCGGAGCGTCGCACCGGGCGGTAGACTTTTCATCGCGCTTTATAATGACACTGGCTCACAGAGCGCGCGTTGGAAGTGGATCAAACGCACCTACAACAAGCTGCCGCGGTTTGCGCGAGTACCTTTCACCCTGGTGGTGATTGCTCCAGAGGAAGCCAAGTCCATGGTAAAGCATCTAATAAAGCTGGACCCGGTTGGATATGTACGAACCTGGAGCAACTACGACCAGCGTCGGGGAATGAATCGCTGGCGCGATATAGTAGACTGGGTGGGCGGCTACCCGTATGAAGTATCAACGCCGGACGAGGTCTTTGAGTTTTATCGGGCTCGCGGTTTTGTTCTCACAAAATTGAACTGCGGAAATGTCGGCTTGGGTTGCAATCAATTTGTATTTCAGAAGACCGCAAATGCGTGATTTAGCTAGTTCACATACACGGTATCGGGGCGGAATTACCCGACAGCTCAGCGTTGGGCTCCCGGTCCTAACCGTAATGCTCGTGGCCGTATGTTTCACGCTCGTTAACTGCCAACACACCGACTCTACCGAGATCCCACAGCGGCTGACACAGGCGACGAGCCCTCGCGTCATCAAAGTAAAATCTGGCGAAAACCTGCAGAAGGCTATCGACGCTGCTCAACCCGGCGACACGCTTGTACTTGAGGCCGGAGCAGCGTATGGCGCTATTCTTCTGCCATACAAACCACCGAGAGGCGATCAATACGTAACCGTGGAAACCGAGGGCTTCACCACGATCGTTAAGGATAACGAACGGGTACGGCCGGCGGAACATTCAAGCAAGATGGCAAAAATCATGGCTTCGGCAAATCCAGCCGTCGCCACAGCCCCTCAGGCACATCATTACAAATTCATCGGTATCGAGTTCGCGCCACTCGCCAACTCGGAATACGTATATAATCTCATTGATCTGGGTGCCTCAGATTACAACTCCTCCTCTCAGTTTCCCCATCATCTAATCTTTGATCGCTGTTATGTGCACTCGACCGGACTCAACAAGGCTCGACGAGGATTCGCGATTAACAGCGCAGAAACGTCAATTCTCAATTCGTATGTTTCTGGTTTTGCGGGGGCTGGTGATGAAACGCAGGCAATTTGCGGTTGGAACGGGCCAGGGCCTTTTCATGTTGTGAATAACTTTCTCGAAGCTGGTGGCGAAGTAATCCTGATAGGTGGTACAGATCCTTCAATTAAAAATCTGGTTCCCTCCGATATTGAGATTCGACGTAACCATTTGCATAGACCCATTGAATGGCAAGGGCGAGCCGCTATTAAAGGAGCCTTTGAACTAAAGAACGCCAGAAGAGTGGTAATCGATGGAAACCTGATCGACAGCCAGATCCGTGAGACCGCATTCGTTATAACTGTCCGTAATCAATATGGAAAAGCACCGTGGAGTACGCTCGAAGACGTCGAGATCACGAATAATATCGTGCGCCATGCCGCCGGCGCTTTTAATATTTTGGGTAGCGATAACGAGCACCAGAGCCAAACAGCTCGCCGGATCAGGATCAGCAACAATCTGATAGTCGATGTGGCTTCGGATAACCCCGCAAATATTGCGTATTTTGTACAAATCAACGGCGGAGAAGCGGTCACTATTGAGCACAACACAGTGCAACAGGAGGGAAATATCATCACGAGCTACAAACAGCCTACTCAGAGTTTCATATTCAGAGACAACATTGTTCAGTATGGTAAGTATGGGCTGGTTTGCGTCGGTGAAGGTCCGCCCTGTAAGCGAGAAGGTCCATTTTGTGTGTGCTTTCCTGACAATCTGATCAAGGGCAATGTCATTGCCGATAACGAAAATGCGCTGCAGTATGATCCCGCGATCCCCAACCGGTACCCGTTAGGCAATTTCTTTGTCGAATCTTTCGATAAGATAGGGTTCGTCGATTATCAACACGGTGATTGGCGGCTCGCGCCACAAAGCAAGCTTCGCTCGAGGGCCACAGATCGAAAGGACCCTGGCGTTGATGTCACTGCGCTAATTGCCTCGGGCGTGCGAACCGTCGAGCGATCTAAATAACACAGATGTACACCGACAGCCTCGTCAAAAAACTGAAGTGGTCTTTGCCGTGGCTTCTTCGCTATCCGCTATGGAGGTCAAAACAACTAATACGTGGTTTGAACGAGTCGAGCGAGCAGACTCACATTATATTTCTGGTAGCAAACCATTACGAGCCAGGTTTAGGTGAACCGGCACTGAAGAGAGTTGAACAATGGTGCGAATTAGCCCAGGCTACCGGTGGTGCTGTGCGCGACCACAACGGCACGCCATTTCGGCACACCAATTTCTTTCCAGCCGAGCAATATGAACGCCCGCTATTGGATCGTCTTGCTTCGTTGCAGGCGAGTGGCTATTGCGAGGTTGAGATCCATCTGCACCACGGCTTGGAAAAACCGGATACAGTCGAGAACACAAGGATGATTCTCGAAAATTTCCGCGACACGTTGGCAAGCGAGCACAAATGCCTTTCAAGAGAGAACCTTTCCGCGCAAGCGTCATATGCCTTCGTCCACGGAAATTGGGCGTTAGCTAATTCTGCCGGCGGACGATATTGCGGCGTCGATTCTGAAATGCAAATTCTTGCTGAGACCGGTTGCTACGCTGATTTCACCTTGCCTTCGGCGCCGGATCAGTCGCAGGTTCCGAAAATCAACGCTATCTACGAATGCGGTGCGCCGCTATCTGAACCGGTCCCTCATCGGTCGGGCACAAATCTAAAAGTTGGCGGGCAGTTTAAAGGCCCAGTGATTTTCAGCGGACCGTTAGTGTTCAACTGGAACCGTCGAATTCGTGGATTTCCCGTGCCGCGTATTGACGACGGTGCGCTTGCACAAAACTATCCGCTCACATTCGAGCGGTTTGAAGGTTGGCGCAAGGCAAGCATTGGCGTGGTAGGACGCCCGGAATGGGTTTTTGTAAAACTGTACAGCCACGCGTTCTTCACGTGGGATCAAGACTGCATGATCGGTGAGCAAATGCGGCGGTTTATGAATGACCTGTTAGAGCTGGCGGATCGAACCGGCAACTTGAAGATCCATTTTGCTAGTTGCCGCGAGGCGTACAACATGGTAATGGCGGCGGTGGATGGTAGGACGGGCGACCCGCACCAATTTCGCGATTACCGGCTCAAGCAGATTATGAGCGAAGGAATTCGGCAGCAAGCAGAATATAGCCGTGACCAGTCGCTGGTGGTAGCATGAGCAGGTCAGGACAAGATTTGATGAGCACATCCAGTTCTTATTTGAGCGATATCAGCAAACCGCCGAACCTGCATCCTGCCGATCCAATTTTGAGCCGATTGTTGGCGCGGCTGGAAGAGGACGGCATTGTTGCTTTGCCCCCACTGATTTCCGCGGATCAATTGCGGAGCATGCAGGCAGCCTTCGCATCAAGACTGCAACGCGTTCGTTGGAACAACTTCGAGGGCTACGAAAAAACCGAGCCCTACCGGCATATGATTGAAGATGTGCTTGTGCTGGATCGCGGTTTTCTCGATGTCGCACTTCACCCTCTGGTAAAGGCCTTTGCCAAAGCGTACGTGGGCGACCGTGTGCAGTTAACGGAGGCGCGCGGTTGGAAGTCACTGCCGACCAACCGGGATTTTCACGGTTGGCATGGCGACGCGTGGTACGACCAAGCCGAAAACAGAGAGATCCCAAAGGAGTTGAAGCTGGCGTTCTATCTAACTGACGTTCGCAGCGGCGCCTTTAATTACATGCGTGGAACACATCGAAAGCAGCATCCCAGACCGGTGCCAAATTTCGAGCTGAAGAATCTTCGCGATATGTCAAAAATCGAGATGATGGGCCCTGCTGGGACCGCGTTTCTTTTTGATACCTCTGGTATACATCGGCAGGGAGTTCCTATGCTCGAGGAACGTCAGGCAGTGTTCTTCAACTATCATGATCCCGCCGTTAAATTGCAGCAGGACGACCGCACATTTTATCGTTACCACCCGTTGTTGTTGAATGCGGCATTTCTCGGAAATCTTTCCGATGACGATGAGCGGCTTCTGGGGTTCGGCAATGACACTCGCTTCATTCCAGGCTATGTCCGCCCTGCCAAACCTCCTTTTATTTATCGCTGCTTAACGACGACCTTCAATCTGCAACTGCGTGCGAACATTTTCCGCGACCGCATCCTGAGCCGACTGCGACGCAAACGGAACCACGCGTAAAACTCATCACCAATGCACGATCACACACGCTACCTTTTCTAATGCCGACTGTAGTCTCCGTCTTCGGGGTTGAACCTTTTCGAATCGGCGGTACAGAAACTTTTGCTCGCGAGTTGTCGAAGCAACTAGCTGAGCGAGGTTGGAATAGTGTCCTTTGCTTCGACACCAAGCCCACGAAGGAGGTGTCCAAGTTCCTTGAAACGTCAAATGTGCGCGTGGAAGTTTTGGGAAGCACAGCGCATGACGGTTCTCCAACAAAAAGGCTGCGGACTGTCTTGCGCACCTATCGCCCAGATATTCTGCATCTTCACTTCATGGGTTTTGTAAGTGTGTTGCCGTGGCTCGCACGTGCATATGGCGTTAAGAAAATATTCTTCACCGACCATTCTTCCCGGGCGGCTGATCATGTTCCGCGACGCGCCCCATTCTGGAAACGACTGCTGGTACGAATAGTTAACTTCCCAATAACCAAAGTCATTTGCGTCAGCAAATACGGTTGTCACTGCATAAAGTCGCTCGACTTGCTTGAGAATGACCGTTACGAGCTTATTTACAATGGCGTTGATTTATCCCGTGTCTGCGCTGATGTCGAACGTGGCGTGAATTTCCGAAAAAGATTTGGTGTTTCCGAAAACAAAAAACTCGTCGCTCAGATCAGTTGGATTATTCCCGAGAAAGGTATTCTTGATCTATTAGAAATCGCAAGACTAGTTCGCGCTCAAACCAGCGACGTTCATTTCGTTATCGTTGGGGAGGGCCCATATCGAGCGGAATACGTGAGCAAGGCTGAGTCGATGGGCCTCGGGCAATCTATCACCTGGACGGGGCTGATTGGTGATCCGTTTGGAGAAGGCGTATATGACGCTGCTGATGTCGTGTGTCAATTTTCGCGTTGGAACGAATTGTTTGGTTGGATGATTGCCGAAGCTATGGCATTTGGAAAACCCATTGTCGCAACGCGCGTCGGAGGTATTCCAGAATTAGTTATTGATGGCGAAACCGGTTACTTGGTTGAACGGGGCGACGCTGTCACGGCCGCTAATAAACTGCGGTCGCTACTGCAGGATTCTGACCTGCGCAAGTCGATGGGACAAAAGGGTAGCTTAGCGGTGAACACCCGCTTTAGTCTAAAAGAAAACGTCACTCAATTACTGGGAACCTACGGACTGCGATAATTCCTTTTGACGCGTTCTTCGTTTCTTTAAACCGAATCCAACGAGTCCGGTTGCCAGGAGAGCGAGGGTTGCCGGTTCAGGCGCTGAGATTCCCGGCGGGACATTGATGCTGATATTCCCGGATGTGCTCTGCACATTTCCGCCCGGGAGAAAATAATAGACGGTGAATATTCCGGTGATCGTATGAGCGGGCGCGTTGGTAAACAACGGCACATTTAGCGTAAACAGATTCAAGCCATTGATGCTGGAGAGAGCATTAACGGTGGTCGGAAACTGCGAATTGTAGACGATGCCGAGCGGAGTTAGCTGCTGCGTGATTTCCAGGTGAAACGAATTTGGGTCGCCACCAGGAAGGCCTGGCGTGCCGATGGTTATTGGCTGACCTGAGCTGTTGGACAAATTGCCAATGAAAGAAACCTCTGCTATTCCGAACTGGTTCAATTGGTTATAACTAATGGTCTGAGTTGGATTGATTATCGTCAATGTGAGTCCATCAGCCTTTGCGCTGGTGCTGCACATGAATAGGAAGGCTCCGAAGAAGAGATATCGGATAGATTTTGACATAGTGTTTTCTCGTGAGAGCACAATCGAGTGAAGCCTACTTGAGACCATCGATTCTACTCTTCCTCAGGCCGCAAATCCCAGCCGTCAAAAAGAAAGTTTAAATAGCAATAACTTAAAATGACTAATACGCCGAATTTCCAGAGGATAGAGGCAGCGCGAGCCTGGTGGCGCGTTAGACGGATCATAACTTATCATCTTCTCGTGTTTTCTTCTTGAGCGCGCTGGACGAACTATGTGTGGAATAGCAGGAGTCATTGGCGGGTCAAAAGACTACTCGCCGCACCTCGCCGAGATGATGGGAGCGATGGCCCACCGCGGACCGGACGGTCAAGGTACGCTGACGTTCGCTGGTGGCGCCGTCGGGGCTGTGAGACTGGCGTTCCTTGATTTAAGCGATCGCGGTCAACAACCAATCTGGTCGCCTGACAAACGGGTAGCGATCATTTTCAATGGAGAGATCTACAACTATGCTTCTGAACGCGAACGTTTAGTCGCAAACGGATACCCGTTCCGATCATCCTCCGATACGGAAGTGATTCTCGGCCTCTACCTTCAACATGGACTTGAGTTTGTTCAGTACCTGCGGGGTATGTACGCGTTGGCGATTCTTGACTGGCGCGAAAGCATTCCCGGTGGCCAGCCCAAAATCATCTTTGCAAGAGATCCGTTTGGCATAAAGCCACTTTACTTCGCCAGGCCAGAGGGCTCGGCCGGACCTTTTGTGTTCGCTTCAGAGCTGCGTACGCTGCTTGCCTCAGGGCTGGTCAAGCCGGAAATCGATCGGGAGGCGCTCACGGACTATCTCGCCGTCGGTTTTGTGCTGCAGCCTCGAACGATCCTCGCGGGCGTCAAGATGTTGGAACGAGGATCACTCCTTGAGTTGGCTCCCAGCGGTGAAATGACCGAAAAAACATTCTGGACGATGCCGGAATTCAATCCGAAACAAGAGACGCTTGACCAGGCGGCTGAGCGGCTTCGGGATGTACTGGAAGAGAGTGTTGCTTTGCATGCGATGGCTGATGTTCCCGTAGGAGCTTTCCTCAGCGGCGGAGTTGACTCGACGGGAATGGTCGGGTTGATGATCAAGAGGAACCCACGGCTTCGTACTTATACGCTTCGTTTTCCGGATCTTCCCGGTCGCGACGAAGCTGATAAAGCCACGGCGTTCGCGGCTTCGCTCGGATGCGAACACACAGTTGCGGATGTGACGAGCGCGGAAGTGCGCGAACTCATTCCCCGCTTCGCGGCAGAGATCGATCAGCCGTCCGTCGATGGTCTTAACACGTGGCTCATATCACGTGCCGCTGCGCGTGACGTTAAGGGTGTCATCTCAGGTCTCGGTGGAGACGAATGGTTCTCCGGATATGCATCAGCCCGGGTTGTCCGCGACTTCGCTATCGGCTCAAAGAGGGCTTATGTTCTTCCGGCAAAGGTGGCGCGAGCTATACGCAACTTTGCTCCGGAGAGTGTGCTTGGTCGGCGGTTGGATGGACTGGCCACGAAGGCCAATTCACTGTCGACATGGATCGACTGTCACAGGGTCTTTGGCTATCTGGTTGGACGGCAGTTGGCCGGTAGGCTAAATGACTCGGGTGACCAGGATGGTGTAGCGAGGGTTCTGGAACTCATTGACCCGATATGGAGAAAGGCATCACCGATTGGCTTATCGTCCCTGCTCGACGTCGACGTCTACATGGGATGTCAGTTGCTGCGGGATTCCGACGCCACCAGCATGGCTAGCTCGCTCGAACTGCGCGTACCTCTGGTTGATTTAAAGGTTGCGGAGTTCGCCCAATCCTGTGCCGAGGAATTCAAGCTCGGAAATGCAAAGTTGAACGGATACGAATATGGGAAGAGCGGCTCGAAGCGGGTTCTTATTCATGCGCTCCGCGACATTTTGCCACCGGACATCCTGGATAGACCCAAGCAAGGCTTTGGACTGCCTTTCGCACATTGGGCACAGAACGGGCTGCAGACGCTGGTTAACGAAACGTGCTCACGCGACGTAGTAAAAGCACGGGGCTTGTTGGATCCGGATCTTGTGAGCACGTTGGGCGCAAACGATCGGTACTGGTCTACTTGGCCTCAGGCATGGTCGGTAATGATACTTGAACTATGGTGTCGCGGCGTCATAGATCCCGTTGGGTCATAATTTGATAGGACTGATGGATCAAGCGGATTGAATCCTGCCTTCAGTCACTTCGGCGTAAACTTCCAATGTATTCTGGACGCAAGCTTCGACGGTAAAGCGCGCTGCTTGCCGAATGCCGGCTTGTCTCATCGCCGCGCGCCGTTCAGGATCTTTCCACAAAGCTTGAATGGCATCGGCAGCACGTTCCGCTTCGCCGTCGCCGGGCTCTACCAACAGACCTGTAACACTATCTTGGATGATTTCGGGCGCTGCGCCACTGCTCGTCGCGACGATGGGGATGCCGCAAGCCATAGCTTCAACCAACACGTTTCCGAACGCTTCACCCTTTGTTGTGTGTAAGAGCATATCAACGCCCTGCAAAACACTCTGCAAGTTTTCGCGATGACCCAGCCAAGAAATATTTTTCTGAATTCCCAATTCGTCCGCAAGCGCCTCAAGGGATGTTCGCATGGGACCGGAACCGGCCATTAACATTCGGAAGTTAATTCCCCGCTTGACCAGTTCGCCGCAGACACGCAACGCCACATCCGGCCGTTTCAACTCAACAAACGCAGAAGCAAATAACATGAACAGCGTTTCAGGCCCTCCGGAAAACTCTTTCTCCAGAGCTTGCCGCTGCTTTGCTTCGGGTCGGTACCGGCTGATGTCGATACCGTTGTAAACCACGCAAATCCGATTCTGTGGAAGGCCCAAGGCTGCCAAACGTTTTCTTATGAATTCGGATATCGCAATGTATTTTCTTACGGGGCGGCATACAAGCGCGGCTCTTAATCGCACGAGCTTCGTTCTCCAATCGTTACGATTGGACCATTCGCCACCGTTGGCCTCGGTGAATATGATTCGCGAGATTCCGCTTAGTCGGCACATCCAAAACAGCAGCGTGAAGTAATTGAAGAAGCGAACTTGAACCAGGAGGACGTCATACCTACGCGCCTGCCTTGTTACATGACCCCAGTAACGCAACGGCTGGCGAAAGGAACAACCCGTGATTTGCGCCCCAGCATGTTCTAAGCGTTCCCGGATTTCGCTGGAAATATCGCCTGAGGCTGTAAGCAGGGCAGTAATCCCCTGCGCCGCGAGGCGGCTGCTTAACTGGCAAAAGAACTCCTCGCGAGTACTCCACGAGGTTGGCTTCCAGTCCAGAAGAAAAAGAACCGCAGGTTGAACCATCTGCGTTAACCGTGCATCAGATTGGTCGACATACGTAATTTGCATGTCCACCCAAACTCTCCGTTGAATAAGAAAAATTCGATAAGAACGCGATTACCTCATCCTTAGTCGTGCCGAGGTCAGCTAGAAGATCGGACTCTAGCTCGAGCACGATTGTCGGCTTAAACCGCCGGAGCGTTTCCGTCATGCCGCGTAAGACCATCAGCTCCGCTCCTTCTACGTCGATCTTTATAAAAGTTACCGTCTCAAGGGCGTGATCGAGAATGAGTTGGTCAAGTGTAGCGGATCTGACCTTCACACTGTCTATGCCTCCTGCATTGGTCTTAGAGAGCGACGCTTGTCCTAGTTTTGATTGGTCAGGAATGTATAAAGTCAATGTGGACAGTGAATCTGAACAAGCTACTTCCTCTATGATTACATTTGAAAGACGACTCCGCTCAATATTAACTTTCAGTTGTTTCGCGACTGAAGGATTCGGCTCAATTGATAAGACCTTGCCTGAGTTTCCAACGCACTGCGCAGCGATTAACGTGAAATAACCTGCGTTAGCTCCAACGTCAACGAATACAGAACCCTCGACTAAGGTTTGTTTCGTAAACTCGGTCAGTAGTGGATCCCATTCGCCCTCGAGCAGAATGGTTTCCTGCGTCATGTCTTGAATGCGCAATTGCATCCACAGACCCGGTTGAAACTCGTACCAGACAGGCTTCAACCATCCGCGTCTTGCGAGACGGGCGGCCAAATGATTCGGGAGATCGTGTCCTACTCGAAACGGCCAAATCCGCCGCACGAGTCGTATCCCTTCTATAAGCATTTCCGACAGGCGGTCTTGCATAAAGGCTTCAGAATATCAGTCGTCACGCGAGCTTGCCCATCAACACAAAAGGAAACGGTTCCAAGTTAGTTCCAGCAAAATCCCGGCAGGAAAGAAGGCGGACGTTTTCTTAGAACTGGTTGAGATTAACCTCGGGTTCCCAAGTCGTCATGTTACAGAGCCAAGCTTCCCTTTTCAATAGCCTAGTCCTAAACAAGACTCTGGTCGGCCAACTCAAAGTCAGGTGAGCCGATAACTACGAACGCACCGACACCGTTGAGTTCTGCCATCTTCTGACAGAGCGCTTTCGCAGTAATGTCGGTGTCGAACGCGTAGAAGATTTCGTCAAATTTTTCATGGCGAGACCCACGGCGTAATAGTCTTCCGCACAACCGATATCGACTATCTTCCGATAATTGTTCTTCAGTATTGCATCGATTGTTGGATGAAGTTCGCACTCATACGACCCCAGCAGTTTTCGGACGAGTATGCTGCCATTGCTTTTGGCACATAGTGCATACCTACCAAGGGCCAGACTGAACTGTCCAATCGATCTGCGGAGTCAGAGGCCTGATGACATACATTGTGCGCCTGCGCGTAGGACTTCTTGTAACCCTCTCATAAACGGACGGCATCGCGTCACGCGCTGTAGTTGTTTCACTGTGCCCGTCGTGTTCACTTCACAGATCCTGTCACGTTAGAAGTAGAATCCACAATTCGTCGTGGATACCGGGGTGAGGATAACATTAGGAAATGGTCTGCGGTTGCGCTGCGTCTTCCGGTACTTTTGTATCGGGAAGTTTTGGACTTGCGTTGAGTGCCTTGTCTGGTCGATTTAGAAAGCCAATGCGGTCTTTGAGTTTTAAGAACCTCTGCTCGACCAGGTAGTATGAGAAAATCGACACGACAAAAGTACAGATGATGTTTAGGGGCACCGGAATGCCGAGATTGGGGGACTCACTGTGATCCAGGAATAGTTCCTGCCAAAGATAGATCGAGTAACTCCACCAGCCGATCATAGCCAGCGGTCGCCAGTTCAGAATCTTGCCCAGCCAATCATTTGGAAACCGAACGCAATGATCCAAAAGGAGGAAGATGCCAACATTTGCAACAGATTGGCCCAGTACATAGAAGAGCCCGGGCGACATTTTGTAGAACGCGGCTGAGCCAATGAGCAGTAAGCCAGGAATAACTACGAATAACCGGGACCTCACGGCTGCGACATAGCTTCCAACAGTTCCCATCCAGTTATACAGACAAGCCAATAGACATCCCGAAGCCAAGGCATCAGCGACCGCCTGAAAATGACGTGTGATCGTGGTTGGATGCGCGCCATACCAGTACATTCCCGTTCTGAATAGTGGTGCTAAGATAATCGTGGCCAGCGCAATCTTGGGTGCCCGGAGCGGTCCTGCGAGCAATACAGTGGCGGGCCATATCAAATAAATCTGTTCCTCAACCGCCAGGGACCAGATATGGTTCAAATACCTGCCCCTGGTGGTGTGATAGTTCATCGTATAAGTTACGGCGTGAAGTAGATCGCCAGGCATCAATGTAACGAGCCCCAGCAGCGCGAGAACACAAACGACCGCAACGTACGCATAGAAGGCGGGAAAAATGCGCAATGCTCTTCGCGTGTAAAACCCCGGGAGTGAAATCGTGTTTGTTTTCGAGTGTTCCTTGAGAAGTAGTGTAGTAATCAGGAACCCTGAGATGAGGAAAAAAATTCGGACACCATAGTTCCCAAGGTGTCCGAAGAGGTCGAACAGACGCGGTGAGGTCTCCTCGCTAAAAGAGTGTCCAGCTACCACCAATAGAATCGAAACAGCCCTAAGGCCGTCGAGGGAAGGGATTCGCCCCGTTAATTGGGGGGCGAAAGAACTCTTCGGTGTTCGGGATGGTTCGAGTAGGGTTCCGGACGGAGTCATTAATAAATCTCAATTGAGTCGATATTTGGCTAGTACTTGGTAAGCGATTTGAACCGGAGAGTCACAACGGGGTCAAGACCTTCATCAGGGGCGAATTATAAGCCAAGCGCTGCTGCAGTAGTGTCAACCCCTTTCAGAACTCGGTAATCGGCGACGTCGCGATCTTCTTTTTGTACAACGTACGCGTCGTGAGTATTGGCGAATCTCGCCAAGATTGTGGGGCGCTTTGGAAAGTGTTTCTCAAGTGAGCCCGTTAGGCTGCGCATAGTCTGACTAATGCCCATATGCTTGAAATTTATCGAAAAAACCGCTGGTGAATGCGGAGTCGAACAGGAGACTTAGTTCAGAACATTCGATTGGAAAGAATTTGCGTCGATTGTAACGACATCCGTCCGCGTCTTAGAAATTTGACACCCGTTTCTCCCCGCGCCATGTTACAGAGCAAAGCCTCCGTTTTCAACACAGTTTAGTCCGGACTGGAATTTCGTCGACCAATTAGCGCATTTTGCTTCTTCTCTCGGCCGCAATAATTTGCTTCTTCTCTCGGCCGCAATAACATGCCATTTTGATTATTGACAGCCAATACCCGTTCATGTTTAATATTGTTGACCCGATATTTGGGCCGTAACGCTCTTTCAAATCACGATTGCACACGAAAAGGCAAACCTGTCGCGAGGCAGGGACGCAAAGCCATTGAGTCTCCAAATTGGGAGATGGTCAGGCCGCCGAAAGGCATCGAAGAGGAAATGGGTCCCGCCCCCCAACTGTTTGCCTCCTTCGCTAGCGCGGTTGGTCTTTTCGCGTTGTAATCAGTGAAGCTTCCCTTCGACACTGCATCAGGGACTGATTGGTCTGAGAAATACTCTCTAAAGCGTCCCCTACAGAAAATCTACAACATACCGTAATCTTTTCGTAACTTACGAATTGCATTGAACGGTTATCTTCTGCTCGCTTCATTTGTGCCTTCCGGGTAATCCCGACAAAGCAATCACCGACAAATGGCACCCCCGCAGCGATGCGGGTTCGCAAAATCAGGAGTCTCTCCGTGTGGGGAGATCGTCCGGTTACCGAAGTGAGGACAATAATGTTCTTTTCCCCTACGAACGTTCGACGACCTCTAAATAAAAAACTCGTCCTTGCCTCAATCATAATAATTTCGGTTCTTATTTATTGTGCGGAATTCGCTATCAGATCACATGCTGGGTCCATGGGCCCTGCGCCCGCGTTCGACTTAAGCGCGGGCATTAGTGTTAGTACGACATCGCGGCAGGCGATTCTCACTTACACAGCACCTGACACTTTGCCCTGTACGGTAGAGATAAGTGACAACAGCAGTTACACACCAGTCATCACTGATGTGAATCCAATTTTGTTTGCTGGGTCAAACATCGACAATCGACCAGGTTCTGTCGGAGCCGGAACGACAACTAGAACTTTTGTCGTAGGCACGGTTCCGAATATGAAAGGACTGATTGACAACCTGGCGGCGGATGGCAAGCGCTATAGTCGAGCACTGACTCCGGCCACTACCTACTTTGCCCGAGTCACTTGCGGTACCCAAGTGGCAACGGTGAGTTGGACAACAAAGAACAGGCCATTGGGAATGACGCGCGGCGATGAACAGCCTATTTCCGCAGCAGGTACTTATGCCTTTCCCACAATTAACTCCACAGACCGGAATCAAGTAATAACAGATCCGGTGACGGGAATAGTGCTGCGCAAGATGGCAGTTCCTACGGACGAAACGCTCGGCGGAGATGTCACTTTTTTCGCCAGTGGCGCCCCGTGGCCATTTGCGCAGTCCACAATAACTGACGCGACCGGCGCTCCCGGATACTTGGCCACAATGCCATCTATGAATGGGACGGCGCGACTGTATTTTGTTACCGAAACAGCCTCTCGTTTCCTTGGGACTGTTGTTCTGAGTGGTGGCGTACTGCCAGGCATTGGCACTTATTATTTGGGTGTTCAAACCGGCTCACACTTCGGAACTGATCCGACGCAGTTGTTTGGAACTGCTATCGACACAAACAATGATGCGCACGTAGTGCGTTGCCAATTGCCGGCCAGTGGCAATTCTTATTACAACACAAGTGTAGCTCCAGGCACATATGCGCTCTGCAACTGGACTGACATGACGCCGAATCCTAACAATCTGTCGGCGTTGATGGCGGCTTTCGATCCGAACTATGACAAGACGAAGTTCCCAAGTTTGGCGAATTCTGGTGTGCAAGGAAATTATCTCCTGTTTACCCCATTGCGAGGAAACCAGGACTCCTATGGGTGGTTAGGTGCCGTGGACATTTCCGGTCCGACCGCTCGCGTCGCCGGCCTGGCACCGTTGTGGCAACGCGGAGGCTCCGGAGACAAGAGCTTCCGCTGGTGCGGGCTTCATGCGATGCATCCCGCGCTCGGTACTTATAAGATGTCCTGGACATCTAAAACGATGTACCAAGTTGGCTTGGGGCAGGGCCGATACGTCACCCACCTAAGCGGCGCAATCAATAACTCGCAAACTACGGTTACCCTTACCAGCAATACGCCTGCTTCGACATTTGACGGCGAAATTCTCTACAACATCGCTGCCGGTGACGAAATCCAGATCGACAACGAATATATGGTGCTGGGATCGTTTGTCAGCGGAACCACGTGGAACGTAACACGAGCCGCCACAACAAACGGCGCGGCGGCGGCGCACAGTGACAACGCTGAAGTTCAAATGAACTGCCGCTGTCACAATCCCATCGATGCTTCACAGGTTGGTCCTAGTTGGTGGGATTTCTTAAGTGACCCTCACGGCACTGACACAACGGGGACGTACTTGACTGCGCAATTGTCGAATAATTCTACTTACAGCGGTCACGAGTCGTTCGCTAACGGTCGTGGATTGGCAGAAGGCGGCTGGTGGGGCTTTGTCGGGCCGGCGATGACCAATAACGCTACGTTAAATATTTCAGACTCAGCGCAGTTCGCAGGAGCGACAAAGAACGGCGGCGGTGCGGCGTGGCAGAAACATCCAGGAGGGCCTCAGCAGACAAATGCAGATGCTACTCAGAGTAAGGTTTGGGGCGCAGATTTCATCGCCCCTGACGCAGACCCGGATTTGCGTCCGACTTCTTTGACGAATGTAAGCGGATCACTTTGGAAATGGGTTAATGCAAACTACAGTTTGTCTCGTAAAAAACTGGCGATGTTTGCCATCGCCGGGGCCAATCCTCTGTTGGATATTTCCTCGTCAGCGACTGGCGACGTCATTGGAGGAACCACTTCGGACAACTACAAATATTGCGTGGCTAACGCTCCGAATGAATGTCGCAGCGGCTCGACCGTGGGCGACGTTTACATTAATGCACCAGGAATCACGTCGAGCTCAAACTGTCCGGCTGGCAGTATTAATTATGGCGATACGAGTGCCCTTTGCTTTGGTCATATAGCTCCATTTGGTTCGAGCGTGGTGCAGATTGGAATCGTTGAATCTACGAGTACTGGGAAGTGGTTACGCTCGCTAACGCAGGGATTGATGCCATTTAAAGTCGTGAACATTTTCAGCGATGCTCACGCTACGCCCGATGGTCGCTGGGTTATGTTTCCGAGACTCGATGAAGCTGGCCATTGGAGTCTTTGGTTAGCGAAAGCGCCACCCTTCCCAACTTACGATTCAATCGATCGAAACTCGTTTCAGCAGACGCCTGTTTCAATTCCTGCTGTCGCCGGAGCATCCGAAGCGATAATCGAGTTTGGCTATGACACCAATCTCTATCCCACCTCGCGGAGTGAGGTGGGTGTCTCGGCCGCCAATAACAATCCCTACTTTTTTGCCTCTGAACAATACACGGCCGAGTCGTGCGCGACGGGCTGCAGTATCTATATTCCGGCGCTCCCTGATCGCGTCGGCTATTACCGCGTGAAATGGCGCGATAGCGCTCACAATGTGGTGCAGACTTCCGCGATAACGGCCGTGGTTGATAATGGCAGTGCTCTCTCGCCGGCGCCCCCGCCAACTCCGACTCCAACGCCGACGCCCACTGCGTCTCCAACTCCAACGCCAACGCCTACCGCGACACCAACCCCCACACCAACGCCGACCCCCACACCAACAGCTACTCCTACGCCGACACCAATGCCGACACCAACGCCGACACCAACGCCTACTCCGACGCCTGCGCCAATTACAGTTAGTGTAACTACGCCGAGCAACAATTCGACATTCAGCGTGGGGACAAACGTGACGTTGGGCGCTACGGCGTCAGATCAAACTGCCACTATCAGCAGTGTCAGCTTCGCGGCGAATTCACAACTCATCGGAACGGATACGGCAGCTCCCTACTCTATCGTGTGGAGCAGCATGCCTTCTGGCGTTTACTCCGTGACTGCGACAGCCCAAGACAGCCAAGGTTTGACTGTGACCTCCAGTCCAGTCACAGTTAAGATCAGCAAGACTCTGGGGAAGGTGCGTAACAGCCGTCAGAATACCACCAACTTAAGCACCAATTCTCCTTCGAACGGTGAAACGACCGCAGCCGCTGGTTTCGACTCTCTAGTTACTGATCTCGAACAAACTTACAATGACTTCAACGCAGAAAGAGGTATGTTCAACTCGGCGAGCCAAATTGACAGGTACTTAGTCGCATCTGTGTTGCTGGCCCGTTCAAGCGACGCGCTCGCTAGTCAGCCGTCCAACAACACAGGCGTCAAAGACCGCTTAAATAAGATTGATGCCTACCTCGGCTTCTGTGAAGATCTGATGGTTTCGGATTCAATTTCGCAGCAATCGCTCAACGAAGCCAATCAAGTTAATGCACGGACTGACGTCTTGATTGCTCAACCCACAATAAATCCGCTAACTCATGCTGGCTTCAAAATATTACCTAACGAAACCGCTGAGATCGATACGACTCCGGCAAGACCGTTCTCAACACAAACCGGTTTCGTGGCGAACGGGACTACTCCCTACGAGCTTGCAAGTGTTAGTGTGACGATCGGTGGTCGACCAGTGCCGTTGCTTATGGTTACGCCCACGCAGATTGCCTTCATCGTGCCAAACGGCTTAGCAGCTGGAATGGAGGATGTCATCGTGTCATCGCGGGAAGGCTACATTCTGAATGGGACCGCAGCTGTCGCCGGATTGAATCCCGTGATCCTCGGGATGTTAGGTGACACTAGCGGACAGGCAGCTGCTCTGGATGGTGTCGGATTCCAATCGGGAGGTTTTTCAACTGTTGGATCAAGCTTCTTTGCGCCGGATTCCAGAACTCGCGTTTCGATCTGGGCGTCTGGTGTAAGCACTGGACTGCTCAATACCGATGCTGGCAACGACATCTTCATCGGGTTTGGGCACATCCTGGAAAACCTCTCAGAGTCGGTTACCGTCGAGGCGCGCACAACCGATGGTCGCGTTTATTGGTTGCCGGTTGAATTTGCGGGTGCACAGGGCACGCTCGTAGGACTGGACCAGGTGAACGTTGTTCTTGTGCCAGAACTGCGGGGCGCCGGAACCGTGCAGTTAACTATTATCGCCGGAGGCGTCCGGAGCAATACGATGACCATCACCGTGCAATGAGAGAGTGTTTTGACGCCGGCGACAGTTTTTTTTAGGGGTGGCTCTCAAAGCCGCCCCTTTGGTTTGAAGAGCGAATTCTCTAGTGTTCGCCGGAAGACAGAAGTGGCCTCAGCCGTTTTGCAAAAGGCGACTGCCAGCACGGCAGTATGATCTATGCGCCTCAATTCGTTCTCCCGTCTTCGGGCAAAATTCTGGAAGAACATGACTTTTGCCCTTTTTGTTTCAACGAGTTCTTATTGAAAATTAGTTGTTTGTCGGGTAGCGGAATCTGGGATAAACTGTCTACCCAATTGGTCGGGTGAACGTTTTTGGGATCACCCACGTTTTCGTAAGGAATTGCCCTTTCTTGCGAGGACGAAGACAAGGAATTTCTATGAGTGTGCTGGCCACCAAGCATTCCTGGCGTGCCATAGCCATAGTATCGGTAATTCTTTTCACCTACGCTACCGTGCTGGTGAAGCTCTCCCATGACTGGTGGAGCGACGAGAATTACTCCCACGGGCTGCTGGTTCCCTTTATCATCGGTTACATCCTCTGGTCGCAGCGCGCAAAGTTTGCGAGTGAGCGGGCCCGTCCGTCAGTGCTCGTGGGCAGCTTGGCGGTGGCATTCGCGCTAATGGCGTTGTGGACTGGCATAGCCGGCGCCGAACTTTACACGCAGCGCATGTCCCTCGTATTGCTTGTCGCGGGGACGGTCCTTTATTTCGGCGGGCTGAGTTTTCTGCGGTTGGTTCTGGTTCCACTTGTCTTATTGATTCTCGCAATTCCAATTCCGACAATCGTCTTCAACAAGATCGCTTTTCCGCTGCAACTTTTTGCTTCGCGCGTTGCGGTTTGGTCGATGACGGTTTGGGGGATTCCAGTGTTACGCCAGGGAAACGTAATTGAACTGAAACCGCTCAATTCCTTCACCACGAAGAAACTCGAAGTGGTGGAAGCCTGTAGTGGTATTCGTTCGATGATGACGCTGGTGACGTTAGCCGTAGTGTTTGCCTATTTCACGTATCCCCGGTCAGGCAATTCGTCTGGCCCGCGTGGCAGGTTGCGCACCTATGGCTTTTTACGCTCTTCCTTAATCGTGCTTTCCGCTGTTCCGATCGCCGTCCTGACGAATGCCGCACGTGTCAGCGGCACGGGCATCCTGTCGCACTATTACGGTACCGGTGTTGCGGATGGTTTTTTCCATACCTTTTCGGGTTGGGCTATGTATGTTGTGGCGTTCTTAATCCTCTTTGGAATTGGCTGGATACTGGATCGTTTCAAACCCAACCCACCTAAAACTGCAGAGAAACCGGGCGAAATGATTAACGAACGTATTTCGTCGGAACACGCGGTGACAACGGCCGGCAGAGTGGTGCCGGCGGAGGGAGCGCTGAATGAATAGGTCTTCACTTCGTTTCACCGTCCTGTTCATTTCCATTCTGCTGGCCGGCATTTTGGTTAATAGCTGGGCCTATCTGGGTGAGGCGAACGTAACCAGAAAACAGTTGAAAGATTTTCCCGATCAACTGGGAGACTGGCGAAAAAACAATCCAGATCAGACTATTGACGAGCCTACGATGAAAGTCCTGCGCGCGTCTGATTATCTCCTGCGAGACTATCGGCGCTCGGATGGGCAAATAGCCAACTTCTACGTTGGCTACTATGCGACCCAGCGGACCGGCGCGACTTATCACAGCCCCTTGAACTGCCTGCCAGGTTCGGGATGGACGTTGAGTAATCCCGACACTGTGACGATTTCGCTGCCGGATGGCACTAGCTTCGTTGCTAACAAATACGTGATTCAAAACGGCGAGTACAAGAATCTAATGATCTACTGGTATCAGGGTCGCGGGCGGGCGGTAGCGAGTGAGTACTGGGGCAAGGTTTATACGGTTCTTGATAGCGTTCTGCGGCGCCGCTCAGACGGTGCGTTAGTACGAGTGACCGTACCGTTGGGTGATTCAGAGCCGGCGGCGCTTGAGTCGGCCAAGGACCTTTCCGCCAAAGCCGCTACGGCCATAAAGGAATTTGTTCCCAACTGATTTGAAACGAGTGACATTCGCATTTACGGATTAGTATTCGACGCGACTGCGGCCCGGCATTGTCCGCCAAACCGGCGTCAGGGAGTCAAAGGAAAAATGAACAACCAGTCCTACAGTTTTCGCAGGTTTAGCTGGCTTTTTTGTCTCGTGCTAGCCACCCTCATTTTACTGAGCGGCTGTACCAACCCCGAGAAAGCCAAAGCGGAGCACGTCAAACGCGGTGAAGCTTACCTGAAAGACTCGAAGTTTCAGGAAGCTGCACTGGAGTTTCGTAATGCTATCCAGATCGACGATAAGTTGGGCGCGGCTCATTGGGGGCTGGCACAGGCTTACGAGGGCCTGCAGCGATATCCGGAAATGATCGATGAGCTGCAGAAAACGGTCGCACTTGATAAGAGCAATCTCGATGCCCGCATCAAGCTCGGCAACTATTATGTTAACTGGAGCAAAGGCCGTCCTGAGCTGATCGCCGAAGCCGAGCGGCTGGCCAACGAAACGCTGGCAGCGGATCCCAATCACATCGAAGCCCATATTCTGATGGGTAGTATCCTGTTTGGTCGCAACGAAAAAGACAAGGCATTCGCTGAATTGAACAAGGCTATCGCGCTAAATCCCAACCGCGTCGAGTCGTATTTAAGCTTGGCGCTGTTCTACATCGCCACGAATGAACGTGATAAGGCAGAGGATGTGTTCAAAAGAGCGATTTCAATAAATGGCAACTCGCCACTCGCCCATGCGGAGTACGGAAAGTTTCTGGCGCAAGGAAACCGATTGGGCGAGGCGGAAGCAGAACTTATGAAAGCGGTTGAGGTCGGCCCAACCGATCGCTACGCGCGGACGGTGCTCGCAAGCTTCTATTTTGTCAACAAACAATTCGACAAAGCCGAGGCGTCTTATAAAGCGTTGGCAGCGCTCGATGCCGACAAGCCACAGAGCCAATCGGTCGTAGCCGATTTTTACTCGTCGATTGGGCGCTTGGACGACGCAATCAAAATCTATCAGGACATTCTGCGCCAGGCGCCCGATTTTTTGCCGGGGCGATACCGGCTGGCCGAGATTCTGCTCGAACGAGGCGACACGCAGGGTGCGAACGCGCAAATCCAAGAGGCCCTCAAGAAAGACCCGCACGACCGACAGGCACTTTTGTTACGGGCGCAGACGCGCGCCAAGAGCGGACAGGCCGAAGGACTCAAGGCCGCAATCGAAGATCTCACGGAGGTACTAAAGCAGGAACCGAACTCTCGTCTCGGTTTGTATTTCATGGCTCAGGCAAACTTGAATTTGGGTTTGACTGACCAGGCACAGGTTTTCAACGCCGATCTCGAAAAAAACTATCCGGATTACCTACCAGCCAAGCTGTTGCATATTCAGCTCAGTTCAACAGCGGGCGATGCAAAAGGAGTAGTTAGCCTGGCGACCGACTTGTTGACCCGTCTCAGCAAGACGGCCCCCGATCCTAACAACTCTCCACAGTTACTTAGCGAGCTCGCGGAAAAAGCATACCTGGCGCGGGGGTCAGCCCAAATCCAACTGAAAGATTTGGCTGCGGCTCGCCAGGACTTCGAAGCGGCGCGCCAGATCGCTCCGTATGATCCCTACATTTACAATAATCTGGCCTTCTTGTCGCTGACTGAGAACAAACCGGATGAGGCGCTCGCTGCCTATGAAAACGCACTAAAGGTCGACGCGACGAATTTTGTAGCGCTCAACGGAATCATTACGCAATACGCTAAGACTCAACAACTCGATAAGGCTCACGCGCGGGTCGATCAAGCGTTGAATGCTTATCCGAACGTTGCGTGGCTGCATTATTTAAAGGGACAGGTTTACGGTTATCAGCATAATCTCCAGGCCGCCGAAGCCGAACTGCGCCGTGCTATTGAGATCAATCCAAACTATATCGAGGCCTACACCTCATTGGCGGCAATGTTCATAAACACAAATCAGGCAGACCGCGCGATTGAGGAGTACAAGAAGATTCTCGCGATCAGGCCTGATAACGCAATGATTTATACGCTGATCGGTATGCTCGAAGACGCGCGCCAGAATTACGACGCGGCGACTGAAAACTATCGTAAATCGCTGTCACTCGATCAGAACAATTCGTTGGCGGGCAACAATCTCTCTTGGGACTATGCAGTGTATGGGAAAGGCAATCTTGATGAAGCCGTGCGACTCGCGCAGACGGTGGTGCAAAGAAACCCGAATATCGCTACCTTCGTCGATACCCTGGGCTGGGTTTACTACAAGAAGAACCTTTACGCCGCGGCAGCAGAGCAATTGAAGAAAGCGGTGGACCTCGATGAAGCCGCGGCACGCACTGCAAATAATTCTCCAAGCGGAACCTACTATTACCATCTTGGTATGGCGTTGAAAGGAAAAGGCGATAAAGAGGGCTCGCGACGCGCGCTCGAAACGGCATTGCGACTCGCCGAGAAGAAACCTTTCGCCGATCAAGAAGAGGCGAAAAAATCTCTCCAAACTTTGTAATTAACGTGTGGCTTGGTGGCTAAATGACAGGAGTGAAAGCATGAGCGTCCAATTTCGGCAGCGAACCCCCAGCGAATACATCAAGATCTTAAGCCGACGAAAGTGGCTGATTATTCTGCCAGTGATTGCGGTGGCTTCATCAGTAGGCTGGGTGGTTTACCGCCTGCCAAATGTTTACGAGTCAACTACGCTCATCGTCGTAAAGCCGGCTACTTTGCCTAATAGTGTAATTCCAACGGTTACTGAAGACACATTAACGCGCCAGTTATCCAGCATCGCGCAGGTGGTCACGAGCCGCAGTTCACTCGAGCCGTTAGTCGTCAAGTACGAACTCTACAAGCGCGAGCGCGATCGCGGGGAACCAATGGAATCAATCATCGACATGATGCGGAGGGATATTCACGTACAGGTTAACACCAGCCGCAACGACATCACTGACGGCTTCGACATCAAATATCGCTATCGCGAGCCACGAACCACTCAGGCGGTGACGTCCGAGTTGGCCAGCAAATACATCGACGTGCAGACCGCGAATACCGTTAACTCCTCGGTGGCTGCAAAGCAGTTCATCGACGATCAGGTTCGGCAAACTAAAGAGGAACTCGATGCAATCGACGACAAACGCCTTCAGTTCATGAAGGAAAACCTCGGCAGTCTGCCGTCAGAGGCACAGTCGCTGCTGAGTCAATTGACGAGCTTGCGTGACCAACAGAAGACGCTGATGACGGAGTTGGGAAGACTCCAGGATCGACGTTCCACTGCAGCCAGCAGTCTGGCGCTCCTCAAGAAAGCCACTGAGCAAAGTATTGGAGACGCCGCCGAAAATCTCACCGATCCCAAGACGACACTCGCCTGGGCGGAACTTGTAAAACGGAAAGCCGATCTGGAATCCGAATTGGAGCACTTGCGCACACAGTACACAGAAAAGCACCCGGACGTGCTTGCAAAACAATCGCAGATCGAGACAGTCCAAAAAGAGATGGATCAGCAGATCAGCGAATGGAAGGAGCGGATTGCGGAGAAACAAAAGAAACTGCAGTCACGTCCCGACCTGCAGGCAGCGTCTTTGGAAGGCGAAATTAAGAGAATCGACGGAGAGATCACGCGCGAACAGGATCTGATCAAAGACAACGATAAGCAGATCGCGAGTCTGGTTGACCGTATCAACAAAGTACCCGGCGCCGATGTTGCGCTCGCCGCACTCGATCGTGAATACCAGACGAAAAAAGCGGCCTATGATCTGCTGCTTCAGCAACAACAAAAAATTGGCCTTAGCGCCTCGGCCTCATCGCAGCAACAGAGTGTAGGTATTGAAGTCGTTGACCCTGCAAACCTTCCGCAGAAGCCTGTTGCCCCCAAACGTTTGATGCTTTCCGGAATTGGGCTTGGGGCCGGACTCTTGCTCGGTCTACTGATCACGGCGCTGTTAGAGGTGCCCCTCCTGCTCACCTTTCAAAACAGCGAAGACGTCCGACACTATACGGGACTGCCTTTACTGGTATCGCTGCCGGAGATCTTGACGCCACACGAAGCCCGCGCATTGCCTCGGCGCCGCCGGTTGCTATTGGCGGCGGGAATGGTTGCGACGATCGTCAGTATTCCCCTCTTGGCTTTGGGTTTGAAAGTAACTCATCTTTTTGAATTCCTCATGCAGTCGTCAGGAGGAGCCTGAGAGGCGAGCACGTTTCAGACTGGACTGGAGGTAAAGAGTGTACGCAGAATTTTACGGCCTAAAAGAATTACCTTTCGCGCTAACACCCGATCCGCGCTTTATCTACTTCACTCCATCGCACACGGAAGTAATGGCCAATCTGCACTACGGCATCGAAAGTGGGAAGGGGTTGGTAGTAGTCACTGGCGAGGTCGGCACCGGCAAGACAACAATCCTGCGTTGGATGATGGAGCGATTGGACCGCACGGTGCTGGTCGCCTACATCTTCAACCCGCGCTTGTCAGTTCCTGAGTTCTATCAGCACGTCACGACATTGCTGGATGTGCAGGAGTGGGAAACGAAATCGGAGTTATTGTTCGAGTTGGGGCGGGCCCTCGAATCGCGCCACTCGCGCGGATTACGCACCGTGCTAATCGTAGACGAGGCGCAGGGTTTGTCGCCGCACGTCCTCGAAGAGATTCGTTTGCTTTCCAACTTCGAATCGAATACGGCGAAGCAATTGCAGATCGTGCTCACCGGGCAGCCGGAACTGCGAGACGTTCTGAATAATCCCGATTTACGGCAACTCAAACAGCGCGTTGCGTTGCGTTGCGTCATCAAGACGCTGCCCAGCGCCGCCGAGACTGAACGTTATATCGTCTCGCGGCTTCTGGTCGCCGGCGCCGAACGCACCGAGCTTTTTTCGCCGGCTGCAGTTGACTACATCTTCCGCTGCTCCGAAGGAGTCCCGCGCAATATCAATAATCTTTGCGACAACGCCCTATTGGCGGGGTATGCAGCTGGAGAGAACGTAATCAGCCGGGCGATTGTCGAGGAAGTGGCCGAAACATTCGACATGTTGCCGCGCCCAAATGCCGGCATGTCTACGGCGGAAGAGAAAGCCGCGCCGGTCAGCACTCTCAGTCCGGCCGGACGCGCAGAGTTGTGGTCCGCCGGGAAAACTGCCGAAAACGAAACTTAAGTTCTGAGCAGAAAGCCGGCCACTGGTTCGATGTGATTCTTGCATCTGTCGCCGGTTTACCTGAAAGGTGAAGTAATGGGAAGAGTATTCGACGCTATCAGAAAATCGAGCACGGCCGATGGCAAAGTAGCCAGACCTGAGCCAGAGGAAAAGGAGCGCCGTGAGGAGAGCGAACGGACACCACCGCTCCTTCCTTCCGCTCGGGAAATCGAGGAGCAGATATTTGCCGGTTCCACGATCGTGCACGTCTCGAGTGACGCGCATCAAGGTTCAGCGTCCTCTGCGCACAATGCGGATGTATCCGACGGGCCTACACTCACCCGCGGAATCGCTTCGCATGATGCTGGGGCAACTTTGGACGCTGCCGGCGCGACGCGCTCTGGAGGATTTGAAACGCTTTACGTTTCTCCGGAGCGCGTCGAGCCTCATCTAATTGCAGTGACTCAGCCTCGTTCGGGTTATTGCGAACAGTTTCGCTCGCTGCGCACGCGAATTCTACAAGCCGGTGAACGCTTTCAAATGCGCGCGCTGGTCGTGACCAGCGCCGGTGTCGGCGAAGGCAAAACGCTGACGGCGCTTAATCTCGGCTGGCTGCTGGCGCAGACGGAAGGTATGCGAGCTCTGGTAATCGATAGCGACCTGCGACGGCCTTGTGCCACGGACTATTTCGGAATCGATGCTACTCAAGGACTTTCGGATGTGCTTGGCGAGAAAGTTTCGTTGGAAGATGCGATTGTGCGTCTCGAGCCCGCGGGGCTTTACCTGTTGCCGGGCGGGCGGCCCAGAGACGATGTTGCCGAGTTGCTTTCGGGACCGACGTACTCGCGCGTGCTCGCTGAAGCACGCAGAATGTTTGATTTCATCATCATAGACGCGCCACCCTTGGGTATTTTCACGGATGCGAACGTGTTGATGTCTCGCGCGGACGGCGCGGTGTTGGTGGTGCGCGCGAGCAAAACGCGTTACGCGGCAGTAGATAAATTGTTGGAGCAGATTCAACGCGAGCGGCTGCTCGGTGTCGTGCTCAACCGGGCGGATGAACAGCCTGATTCAAACTCCTATTACTATCGGTATCGTTACACCCATGAAGAGCCGAAAGTTAACGGGAAAAACCAGAAGGCTCTGTCTGAAGCGCCTCGCGAAGAGGAGGTGATAGTTACTTAATTGAGCGTGCGGCGGCTAAATGTACGGACGATCTGGTTGCTCCTCGGTGAGGCGGGGTTGGTCTACGGATCAATAATCAGCGCTGTCTATCTGCGCGTGGGCGTAAAAGACGCGCCGTTCGAACTGGTCATTAGAAACGGTTACTGGAAGGCTGGAGCCGCCACGATCTTTTGCCTCGCCAGTTTTTACTTATTAGATCTATACGACTTCGTCGTGATGCACGATCGCCGTGAGCTCGTGCTGCGACTGATACAGGCGCTCGGCCTGGCATGGATCTGCCTGGCGCTCTGTTTCTATTTTTATCCAGCCATGATGTTGGGGCGCAGTATTTCGCTGATCGCGTTGCCTCTTGCGCTCGGCTTGATGGTCACATGGCGACTCTCGGCACTGTGGTTTTTTGGCCATCCGCAAATCGGGGAGCGAATTTTAGTCGTTGGCTCCGGAGATCTGGCAGTGGAAGTTGCACGCGAAGTGCTAAACCGGCCTGATGCGGGTTACCGCATTGTAGGTTTTGTCGGCACCGATTCCGAACTGCTCGGCAAGAGCTTGATCAATCCACGCGTTATTGGTCTGACGGAACAACTCGACGACGTTGTTTCACAAGAAGCGGTCGATCGCATCGTGGTGGCGATGACTGAACGTCGCGGCCAGTTCCCCACTGAGAAACTGTTGCAGTTGAGTTTAGCGGGCCGGGTCTCGATAGAAGAGGCCGCCTCTTTTAATGAGCGTCTTACCGGGCGCGTGGCCTTGAACATGATTCGTCCCTCCTGGTTGATCTTCACCAGCCGTGGCCGTCAGACGAAAGTGTCCGCGCTCTTACGCACTACGGTGCACCGAGCAGTAGCTTTGCTTGGCGCCATCCTGTCGCTTCCGATCATGATGCTTACGGCGATCCTCATAAAGCTCGAATCGCGTGGTCCAATCCTCTACAAACAGGAGCGCGTAGGCAAAAATGGAAAGACGTTTGTGCTGGCAAAGTTTCGCTCGATGAGAATCGATGCCGAACAAGACGGCCCTGTCTGGGCCAGTAAGGACGACGATCGGATGACGCGAGTGGGACGGATAATCCGTAAGATTCGGATTGACGAGATTCCACAGTTTTGGAATATCTTACGCGGAGAGATGGCTTTTGTCGGTCCGCGTCCCGAGCGGCCGCACTTCGTCGCCCAGTTAGCCGAGCAAATTCCCTATTACGAACAACGTCACTTGATCGCACCCGGACTAACAGGCTGGGCACAGATCAAGTATCCGTATGGAGCTTCGATTGAGGACGCCCGACACAAGCTGGAATACGATCTCTTTTATATCAAAAATCATACTCTCCTCTTTGACATGATCATCTTGTTTGAGACATTCAAAATCATCCTGTTTGGCCGTGGCGCCCAATGAGAGGTTTTGGGTTGGAGGTAGAAATGAATAAGCACCACAAACGAATGACCCTGGTGATTGCGGCGATGCTGACCTTGGGCACGACTGCGTTTGCGGGTCAGCCACAAAGCGATCCGCAGAAGAATCCGCAGAAGGCTCAGCCGCAAACGGACGCAAGTGGTCAGGACAAGAAGAATCAGAAGCCGCCCGTGACTAACGACCGGCTTGAGCCGGACGATAAGCCGCGTGCGACTGATATGCCGGATGACGTGGTAGCCAACCGCCAGGAACGCCTGTCGGAAGAAGAAGCCGTTAACCCTTATTACAATAACTTCTTCACCTCGTATCGGCTTGGCCCAGACGACGTGATTTCGGTCGACGTATTCAATCAGGAACGATACTCGCGCAAGAACATTACCGTGCCGCCGAGTGGCCGCATCTCGCTGTCGCTGATTCCGGGCGGTGTTTTCGTCAACGGTAAAACGGTTGAGGAAGTGGCAGCGTTAGTTACTAAGGCTTACGATGAATACATTATCGATCCTCAGGTCACCGTTTCGCTTGAAAAGGCGTCATCCTATCGTTACAGCATCATCGGCGACGTGGGCAAGCCGGGCATTCGTTTGATGGACCATCGCATGACCGTCACAGAAGCCATTGCTGACGCGGGCGGTGTGCTGGGCACGGGCGACAAAAGCAAGGTAGTGGTGCTGCGGCGGCAACCAGACGGACACTTGGCTCAACTTCCCGTCAACGTCTCCGCCATCTACAAAGGCCGAACTCCGGACACGCTCTATCTCGTGCCCGGAGATCAGATCATCGTGCCGGGCAACAAGCTCAAGAAGATCCAACAGATTCTCGGCTTCGCAAATGTACTTAGTTTCGCGCGCGTCTTCGGAGTGCCGTAAACAAGAAGCAGCGACCCGAACCGCTCAACCGCAGCGATGGTTAAGCTGAAACCACATTTGAATCTTCACATACGCCCGTCTACCTCTGCCGCTTCCGCGTGCCTTGTGCGGACGGTGCTTTGCCTCCTGCTCACCGCACCAGTCATCGGCCAAACAGCCGCATCATGGAATCGCGAGCAGTCCGGTACCCTGTCTTGGCTTCATGCCGTCTTCTTCATCGATCAGAACCGTGGCTGGGCTGCCGGCAGCAGAGGCACACTTTTACGCACCGTTGACGGAGGACAGAGCTGGCAATCCCGCTCCGCTTCGACGAGAGACCAAGTAAGGGATATCTTCTTTCTCGACGACCAAAACGGCTGGCTGGTCTGCGAAGTAAGCATCTATGAGTTGAAGACGAAAGAACAGCCGCGCGCCTATCTGATGCGCACCACCGACGGCGGCGACAACTGGAAGCGCGTTGAACTCAAAGGCCTCGACATCGATTCGATTTTGGTTCGCGCAGTGTTTAGCCGCGGCGGACGAGGTTGGGCCTTCGGCGAAGCGGGGGCAATCTATACGACCCGCGATGCCGGCGACACCTGGAGTCGTTTGCCGTCACCGACCAAACATTTGCTGTTAGGCGGTGTCTTTGTTGACAACGATCGAGGTTGGATTGTCGGCGCAGGGGCCACGATCATTCAAACCTCAGACGGCGGAGACACGTGGTATCAGTCACGCCTGCCGCAGGTAGAGAAAACGGTGCGCTTCACGTCCGCTTCTTTTATCGATAACCGCCTCGGCTGGGCCGTGGGCAGCGGTGGCAACATTTATCAAACAACCAACGGCGGCCGCACTTGGCAGCAACAACAGTCGGGCGTGGCTGTCGATCTCTTTGATGTCAAATTCCTGGATGCCCGCGAAGGTTGGGCCGTCGGTGCTGAAGGAACGATTATCCACACAGTCGATGGCGGAGTGCGGTGGACCAATGACCGCCACGTGACAGAACATCCCTTGGAACGAATCTTCTTTACTGACAAAGCACACGGATGGGCCGTTGGCTTTGGAGGGACCGTCCTCGCTTACTCGCGGAGCTAATCAATGAATACAACTGGCCGCATTATTATTCTGTTTTTGATCTGTGTTCTGAGTGTCTCTGCCGGTTTTGCCCAAGGGGATCCGGTGGTGAGTTTGCGCAGTCAAATTGAGTCGGCGGCGACACCTCAGGACCGCATTCGGCTGCATCTGAAACTTGCCGACCAGCTTGTCACCACAGGGCACAAATCAGAAGCGCTCCAAGAGCTGCAACTCGTCGCTAATTCGGGCGTGTTCGACCCAATATCTTTTTACAATCTCGGCAACGCTTTCGCGCGATTAGGCGAATCAGAGGCGGCCATCGCCGCTTACCGTAAAGCAATCGAACAGCGTAAAGGACAATACTCGCGCGCCTACAACAACCTCGGAGTAGTGCTCTTGCGTGTTGGCCGCTGGGACGAAGCGTATGACGCCCTGATCTCGGCGTTGAAGATTGAGGGCTTCCGCTACGCTGAGGCGAGCTACAATCTTGGGCGCGTTTATGAGGCACGCGGGCAGAGCGACCTGGCCGCTCGTGAATGGCGCCGCGCGCTCGCCGTTGATCCTCATCATGAAGCAGCGGCCCGGGCGTTGGCTCGCTCCAGCACCGAAGAAAGAATCGTTGTTGCCGACGTAAAAACCGCTCCGAAGCCAGCTCTTCCGAGGCCTTTGCCGAAGCCGGCGCCGAAATCTTCAAAGCCGACGGCAACTGAATCAGAAACTGTCACAGCACGTTCTCCAAAAACACTGGTACTAGACCCGATCAGTTATGACTTGCTGCAACGCGCACGTAATGCTGCCGAGCGAGGAAAGGAATCGGAAGCCGTGGAAGACTATCGCCGGCTGTTGAATCGCGAGAATGGCTACTTCGCTCCTGCTAATCTCGAGCTCAGTTATGCATTGCTCAGTTTGAAGCGACTCGACGAAGCCTTTGCCAACCTGCTTGAGGTCTCAAAACGCGATGGCGTTCGATATCCAGCGAGTTACTATCATCTGGCTCGTCTTTATGAGTTCAAGGGGGAGCTGGAGCTCGCTGAAGCCGCGTTCTCACAAGCGTCGAGCGCTTACACTCCCACCAATGTTTACTTTCTGCTGGACTTGATGCGCGTGCGCGAGAAACAAGGCAATTTCAAAGGCGCACTCGAAGCTTTAGAGCGCTATGTTGCATTAATGGAGCAACAGGGCAAGAGACCTGTGTGGTCGGATCAACAACTCGCGGACTTGCGGGCGAAGATTAAGTGAGGCTAACCGGCAAATGAGGATTGACATATTTGGCTGCGCGCCCTCAAGCGTGCAGCCAGAGTTTTACGCCGACGAGCCTTGAGTGCATTGTCGAAATGTGGCGCGTCTCATATTCGCCCCGATCAACCTCACGCTAGTCTTTCTTTCCCCATTTGGTGCTTTGAAAGGCGTACCACAAGGTCTGACATTTGTTCTGCACGCATGGTTCGTGGGGATCGATCAATGAATCGAAGTTGTCGTGATAAAACTGGCGGATTCCATTCACTGGACAATCCGCGCTCGTGTTACAACCGCCGTGGTCCCAATCGTTATAGCCGACGAAAGTCTCGGTGATTTGGCCCAGCTTATTCAAATCCACCTGTACTTCGCAGATTCCGTTGGATGTGCACCTGCCTGTGAGGGAACCGCCGCCGGCGCAATCGAAGTCTGTGTCGCACGCAACAGACGGCAAGCCATCCCAGTCTATTGGCCCTGCAGCTGCTCCCTTTCCATTGCCTCCATTGAAAGTAAAGAAACGGACTATGTCGGTCAGTCCTGAGTTGATTGGCGAAAGACCCAAGGTCTCGTCCAATGCGTTTTCCCGAATCGTGTTCAGCTTGGAGGTAGAGTAATCCACTCGGCGGCAAGTCCCAGGGAGTCCTGCGTTGATAAAGCAAAAATTGCCTAGTCGGCAATCGGCGCTGCTGTTACAAGTTTTCGCGATAGTTGATCCCACGGCCTCAGCTTCCTGGATTCCGCTGAAGACGTATTTGTTATTCATGACGCTCAGGTAGTTTGGGGCCAACTCATGGTTGGCATTATCGCCGTCATGGTGCAGCCCCAGGTTATGTCCGAGTTCGTGCATGAATACGCCAGCTTCATCCAACAGCGTGCGGCGAATGTTCGCGTCGAAATAGCGTGCTCCTAAGGAAACGATAAAGTCATTGCCGGGCAACTCGCTTGTGCCGCTGATGCCGGAAGTTGGGCGGCCCGGTGGCGCACCGCGGTCGTTGGCGCAAGCGCCGCAATAACCCGGCGCGTTGGGGTCACCGTCTTGAAGACAAGTGGCAAAGTGACTGAAGACGACGTAGTGATACGCGAGCTGCCGCCTTGAGTCGAAATACTTGGCCTTGATGTCCTGGAGGCTGACTGCGAATCCGCCAAGCGTACCGGCCTGAATGTCGGCGCCGGCACAGGTTGCCGTCGCGCCATTGGTGCCGTCACCAGCTTGGGCAAAGGTGATTACGTCCGAGTGCGGAACTTCGTGCGGGTTGGGATCGATGTGAAGGGCTACGCCATGACGGGCAAAGGAGTCCACCACGATCTGCAGCGCCTCCGGGTCAGGCTTGTGGTTGTGGTTGCAGCGGCCTTCGTGGCAGACGTAGTTCGGGGTCGCACCGCCCGAGGTACAGTCTGAGTCCTGCGCGCAGTCCGCGCCCGGCGTGGCCCATCCCATGTAATCGTATTGAACGTAGATGTCGAGCCTATTCGAATCAGCGCCCTGCAGAAGCAAATCGTAGGTCGCATCTATTTGCCCGTCATTGTTCAGATCAATCCCGCCGGCGATCTCCCACGCATCATTTAATCCGTCGCCATCAGAATCAGTGCAACCCGATGAACTAGATGGCAGCGGCCCGCCGCAGTTCGCGCCGATTCCGGTGAGCGCGACATACTGAGAATTCTCTCCAGTCCGCCCGACCTTCTCGGAGACCTCGAGCCTGGCGTCGCGTGTGCCTGGCCGCCAGGGCAGAGAGGGCGTAAACGAGAGACCAATGGTGATACTGTTACCGGGCGCAACCGTGACCGGTAGGTTAAAGATGCTGGTGGTCTTGAAATTCCCACGATCGCGTCCCGACACCGAAATGTCTGTGATTACCAACGGTCCAGCACCTGAGTTCGTCACCGTCTCAACCATCGGGTTACCAGTAGTGCCAACGAGTTGGTAGCCAAAGCTGATTGATGGCGGAGATAACGTTACACCAGTCGCAGTCGTAGTTGACGCGAATGATCGATTGATTGTAACCAGCGGGGCGAGCGTGTGCGAGCGTACGCTTGATCCCGATCTTTTTGAGACCGCCTGGTGAGCCGGTGGGACGGTGAGGATCGATAAAAACCCGACGAGAATGAAAAATAGTGCAGTTCTCACGGGTTTACGCTTAATATCGCTTCGCATCAAAGACCTCCAATCTTTCGGCGCGTGGGATGCAGCGATTACTGCGGAGACTCACAGTCTAGGGCTTTCGTCCAAAGTTCCCAAAGATGCGGCATAACGGCACAGAAACTAAAAACCGCTCTCCGAGCAGAGTGAGTTCGATAAAAATCCAACCCCTTTAGCACCAGATCTCCTGATGCATCTGGCTTTGTCGCGATTTTATAGTGAACGAGAGGCTGGTTTGGCCGACGCTTCGACTGGTCTGGACGGCGATTCGATTAAACCCTGAACAACCTGGGCGACTTCCGATAGTGGCTTTGGCTTTCTAAGAAATGCGTCGGCGCCGCACCGCCTGGCCTCTTCTTCCATTTCGGCCGAGCCATAGGCGGTCAACACAATGATTCTGGTTTTCGGATTGTAGGCTCTAATTGTGCTAATCATTTCCAGCCCTTCGGTATTACCGTTTCTACCGAGCCGGAGATCCTGAATGACTGCCTTAAATTCCTTCGACTGAAGTAGCTTCTCGGCCTCTTCCCATTCGCGGGCTGTATCCACTTCATAACCATGCATCGAGAAATAATCGCTCATGGAGAAGCGAATCGACTCTTCATCGTCGATAATAAGAACACACGGCATAGGACTTTCCCTCGAGGAACTCGCATACCGACTCACCCATGAATGCCGTTCGCTCGAGAGGCTGCGAACTGATTTCTGCTACACGACACAAACCGGGCGAGCAGGGTTTGTGCCATGATTAATCCGTATCTCCCTTTGTTCGTTACCCTCGTCGCAGGTCGGACGCCTACTATCACGCCACGAAAGCTCCGCGGCGAGCCCTAAATAGCGCAGAGATGGCGAAGGGACAAACTTGCTGCGAGGACTTAACTGATATCGACTCATCGTTGTCATTCCGCACAAAGAAACGATGAGATAAGGGCAACTACTAGTTGCAAGCGAAACGATTCGTTGCCCCCACGCGGAGGTTAAATACCAATAGCAGCGCGGATATTTGACCGCTGCTGTGGAACGGTTACGCGCTCCGAAATGGCCGAGGCTGGCTTGGTAATCATGTAAAGCAAAACCTCGCAAACCTCACGTGTTCCGGTCCCGATCGTGTTTCCCTTCTCGTCCTGGAGTGCGTAAATGCGCCCATTTACGTCGAGGGGAAAAATCATTGGCTCCGCGTACATGTACAGCAATCTCCTTCGCCGCCGACAACTGTCGCCGTCAGCGGGTCTCAAGTATTCGTACTCAAACTTTCGCAACGCCGAGTACGGCGCCGCCTACTCCCGGCCCTTGTACTTCCGTCGCACTATGGCTCCCAGACCAACGAGCCCACTTCCCAGCAATAGCATGCTGGCAGGTTCCGGAACAGCACTTCCTGTGACAGTGCCTTGGATCGTCGTTGTGCCAGTGCCAGCTCCGCCGCCCACACCTGTAACCGGTAATGCAATCGTGTAGGACGGATTTACGGTGTAGGTAAAGCCACCGATATTCATCGACGTAGTCGAGAACGTGAGTGTCGCTACACCGGTATTAAATCCGAGTGTTCCGGAAAGCGTACCCACCAAGCTATTGGCTCCAGCCGGCGAAACTTGAATAAAGTTTAGCGTGAAGTTGCCAGCGATCGCCGGTCCCAGCAGGTTCGCTGGTACGGTCGTGGTGACTACAATGTCACCAAAACTGGCGCCAGCAGGCGTGTTCACTGGATTAGTTGTTCCGTTGAACGTTATCGTCGTAGTACCGTTGATGTTCGTAAAGTTTACGACATTGGTACCACTAACGCTGAAAACGCCGGTGGTCGAGAAGGTGACCGGATCCGCCTTTGCTTGTGACATCCCCAGCACCATGATCCCCAGCAGCAAAGCACCCATCAAAGATGCCTTCATTAACTGACCCATAATTAAGCTCCCCCTATTTGTATGTTTCTTCTCGCTTGTTCTTGCAAAACTAGCCGCCCGCATACGGCTAGAAACCAACTAGATCGGCGGGGGTCAAGGCCCCGGGTTCACCTAGACTATCTTCACACCAATGGGGCAATACAGATGCAAAGAGACTCAGCTATTTCTTCTTTCGCCGGCGCAAACCGGTAGCCACTCCAACCAGGCCAGTGCCCAACAGCAGCATACTGGCAGGTTCCGGAACAGCACTTCCTGTGACAGTGCCCTGGATCGTCGTTGTGCCAGTGCCAGCTCCGCCGCCCACACCCGTTACCGGTAATGCAATCGTGTAGGACGGATTTACGGTGTAGGTAAAGCCATCGATATTCATCGACGTAGTCGAGAACGTGAGTGTCGCTATACCGGTATTAAATCCGAGTGTTCCGGAAAGCGTACCCACCAAGCTATTGGACCCAGCCGGCGAGACTTGAAAAAAGTTTAGCGTGAAGTTGCCCCCGATCGCCGGTCCCAGCAGATTCGCTGGCACGGTCGTGGTGACTACAATATCGCCAAACTGAGTGCCAGCAGGCGTGTTCACCGGATTAGTTGTTCCGTTGAACGTTATCGTCGTAGTACCGTTGATGTTCGTAAAGTTTACGACATTGGTACCACTGACGCTGAAAACGCCGGTTGTCGAAAAGGTCACCGGGTCCGCCTTTGCTTGCGACGTTCCGACGACCAGCATCGCTACCGCGAATGCCCCCATTGCGACTGCCTTCAATAGACTGTTCATAGTTGAGCTCCCTATCATTGTTCTTCTGGCTTTCCTTGTTGTTTTCCCGTAAATCGAAGCCGGCCGCACTCGGCTAAAACCGTAACGTCAAAAATCGATGCTGGAGTATCTTCACATCCGTGGAGCAATAGCGGATGCGAAGACTTGCTGCTACTTCTTCATTCGGCGTCTCAAACCGGTCGCCACTCCAACCAGACCAGTGCCCAACAGCAGCATACTGGCAGGTTCGGGTGTTTGCTGTGTCTCTGGCGGCGTTGCCGTCGTGCCGAACTGGATGACGACATTGCTGAAAGTCGAGCCGGCCGTTACTCCTGGCACGACGAGCGTGAGCGTCAGCGTTCCGACGAGGAATGGATTGTGTGGGCCATTCCCAGAGATGCTGCCATTGGCATTTGCATACGCGCCGGAGCCTGTGCCGCCAATGAGCGTCTGCGACGGACCTGCGGTCGGACCAACGCCAAAGGCACAGATCACACAGGCCGTAATCGTCGTCCCGCTATGGCCGGCGGCCCAGCCAGTCGGATTAACCGATCCCGCCAAGACTGCGTTTCCATTGCCGTCGATGTTGGTTGACTGTACGCTGTTACTCCCAGACAACGACACGGCGCTGACACCGTTGTAACCGCTTACCTGGAAGTACACGCCACTGACGTTCTGAATAACACTAACCACCTGCGCGTTAGTCAGATTGTTATTTAGGGTTATCGTTACCGTGCCGGCTCCAGCAACGATGCTGCCGGTAACGTTGGTCGTGCTGCATCCGGAGCCGGTGCAAACCGAAATCGGATCAGCCTTGGCGGTCCCGTGACCCATACAGACAATCCCAAAGATTGCCGCCGCCAACACAGATAACCTGCGTAGTGTGAGTATTCTGTTCATTATTCGAGAGACTCCTTATTCGAAATTACCGAAAAACCCTCCCCATCAGCGGGGAACCATGCAAAGGACACAGGGATCCTTGTAATGAAAAAGTCTGGCACAACAGGCTCTGACTTGAGCGAGCGGGGCAAGTGCGCGCTCAGACAAAACCAGCCAGGCAGAGCCCTCAGTCGGGACGAGGGCCAATTCGTATTGGCACGTGGCCGGGATTACTGCAAAACCGAGGCCAGCCGATTCAAACATCCAAGTCCGCTAAAACAAACGTTCTTTCGAGGATTCGTGAGCCCTTGATCTTCAGGTTGTTCGTGCATGTCTGAAATCTGGAACCTCGTTCTAGACTTTGGACATCAAGATCCGATGCTTCTCTATCCCCATCTCTAAAAAGCCGAACGCGCCGTATGTAGAGATTACTGATTCTTGCCTCGGCGCTTCCGAAAGACGGTGGCTGCATCCACTAAGCCGGTACCCAGCAGCAACATGCTGGCGGGCTCCGGAGCAGAAGTTTGTGGGACCACTGCCTCCCTACCGAACTGAATTACAACATCACTAAATGTCGAATTGGTCGTGACTCCCGGAACCGAAGGCGTAAAAGTCACAGTTCCTGCCAAAAATGGATTGTGGGGATCATCCCGGCGATACTGCCATTCGCGGGCGCATAGGGGCTGCCACCCGTGCTGCGCCCAATGAGCGTCTGTTGCGGACCCGCCGTCGGGACCGATGCCGAAGACTACGCAGACTGTGACCGTCGTGCCGCCATGACCCGCGCC
The DNA here is from genome assembly GCA_965653675.1 of uncultured bacterium. Classification (GTDB taxonomy): domain Bacteria; phylum Acidobacteriota; class Blastocatellia; order Pyrinomonadales; family Pyrinomonadaceae; genus UBA11740. Next base: position 61,205 of record CBFHBA010000006.1, on the reverse strand, counting down.
CCGGCGGGTCCGGCGTCGTTGTGGGTTTGTATTCACATCCGGGAGTGATCCGGATGTGGTGAGTCCGCTTCCGCGGCTAATTCTTCCTTCGTCGGCGTAATCCAGCTGCCACTCCAACCAGACCAGTGCCCAGCAGCAGCATGCTGGCAGGTTCCGGAGTTGTTTGCGTGGTGCCTACCACTCCGGTCGCAGGTCCGCAGCTATCGCAAATGATGTCGACAGCCCATGGTGACTGAAGCGACCCGGGCGGATTCGTTGAGTTCTGAACTAATTGAAAAACCGAAGAGAATCCGCCTACGCGAGTTACGGTGAAGGTGAGCGTGGAATCGGTGCCTGCTCCTCCACCCTGCGCGTTAAAGAGCACGCCATATTGGAAGGTCCCAAATCCATCCATTCCAATCGATGATGGATTCCCTGAATTGACCAGCGTATAGGTGCCGGGTAGACCCGTAACCCCAATTTGACCGCCGAGGGTCGAATTAAACGCCACGCTTGCGTCAAAACCGGTATTTACGATTCTGTCGCCTGCAAGCAGGTTGACATTCACCTGGATCGTGTTGCCGACGAGCGTCAACGTTAGGGTGCCGTAGTTTTGATTCGGTAGGGTGCTGCCCCTATTTAGGTTGAACGTGACCGTATCAGCCTTGGCCAATGCTGCCGAGCCAAGACTTACGACCGCAAGGATCGCCAGGGATAGTGCGAACCTGCGTAATGTGAGTTTTTGGGCCATAATTTGAGACTCCTTTGTCGAAATTCTGAAAGGTTTTCCCTAAGGATTCTGTCGAGAACAGGGTTTCTTCGATAAACGAATTGCCGAGGTTTGATTGAGCAGACGGGGCAAGTGCTCGATCAGACCACACCAGCCAGACTGTGCCCTCGATCGGGACGAGGGTCTATTTGCAGTAGCACGTGACCTGGCGTAGCAGCAAAACTTGCGCCAGTGGGTTCGCATCAATACTGAACTTAAAACGAAGTGTTTTCCAAGGATTTTTGCGAGTCCACTCTGGACAGGATCGAGGTCTGTCTGAAATCGGGAATTCAGTCTAGACTTTGGACATCGAGATCTGATGCTTCTTTATTTTCTGATAAAGCGAACTTCTGGGGATGCCAAGCCGCTTTGCGGCCTTCTCGACGCGACCGCGTTCCTCTTGAAGGACACGTTCTATGTGCTGTTTTTCGAGCTCAAGTAAGGTCAGACGAGTATCGAGAAATGGTGCGCCAACTTGTGTATGCCCATCGAACTGGAGGTCCTTGAGGGTTATGTCCTTCTCGCCACTTAACAATACGGCACGTTCAATCACATTACGAAGTTCGCGGACGTTTCCGGGCCACGAATAAGCCTTCAGTGCCTGAATGCTCACTTCGTCAAGCTGCAATTGGCCGCGGCCTAAATCAGCGGCGATCTTGTCGAGGAGGTATTGGGCAATCGTGGGGATATCTTCGATGCGTTCACGCAGGGCCGGAAATGATAGGGGAATTGTACTAATGCGAAAGTAGAGATCATCACGAAAGCGCTTGTCTCGAACCAACTGTCCGATGTCCTGGTGCGTCGCCGCGATGAGCCGCACATCAACCTGGCGATCCCGCACGTCCCCCACACGCCGGAACCGTTTCTCTTCCAGAACCTTCAACAACTTTGGTTGTATCTGCAAATCCACATCGCCCACTTCGTCCAGGAAGATGGTGCCGCGATGCGCGACTTCAAACAATCCCTGTTTCGAGGCGGTAGCACTGGTGAAGGCGCCCTTTTCGTGACCGAATAATTCTGTCTCCAAAAGTTCTCGGGAAAGACCCGCGCAGTTAAGATCCACGAACGCTTCGTCAGCACGTGGGCTGTTTTGGTGCAGCCAACGTGCCAACACGCCCTTGCCGGATCCAGTCTCACCGAGAATCAATACCGGACTTTCAGTTGAGAGAATCTTTCTGGCCTGGGCCGCCAAAGCACGAATAGCTCGGCTGGTGCCAATAAATGGATCGATCGCATGCCGTACCTGACGAGACTTGCTGGCCAATTGCTTGTTGTGATTGCGCTGTTTCTGCAGCAGCCGCTGGAGAATAATCAGAAGCGTGGGAAGCTCAAGCGGCTTGGTAAGAAACTGTTCGGCGCCTTCTTTAATGGCCCGAACCGCAAGGTCGATCGAGCCATGAGCCGTCAGCACTAATAACGGGATGCCCGCATCGATCTCCTTCAGACGGGGCAACAGGTCGAGGGCAGTCCCGTCCGGCAACATGTAGTCGGCGATTACTATATCCGGTCTGGATAAGCGAAAGAGGTGTTGGGCATCCTCGCAGCTTTCGGCCTCTTCGATTTCGTATCCTTGTTGTTCGAGGAAATCGCGGATACCAAATCTGACCCCCGACTCGTCGTCGACAACCAAAACCTTATTCCTGGACATTTAGCAGTCTCCCTCGGCAGGTATGGGGAACCGGGCTATCATACAAGCTCCTCCTTCAGGATTATTGCCAGCAATCAGTTGTCCTCCATGTTCCTGCATGATTCGGTGGGCAATGGCGAGGCCAAGGCCAGTGCCACCCCGTCGTTTCGAGAAGAATGGCTCGAAAATCCTCGGAAGGTCGTCCTCCAAAATGCCACGGCCGGAGTCCTTGATTACACACTCAATCCATTCATTTTTCCCGTCAGTCACCGTTCGCGCCTCAACGGTAACTTCACCGCCCGCCGGTGAGTGCTGAATGGCATTTTCAACGAGGTTAACGAACACTTTCGACAGCCTTCGGCGATCGATCTTGATCTTGGGTAACGAGTCCGCTACTTGGCTTTTCAAGGTTACCTTCGCCACGTCAGCAGCGGGAAGGCAAGCGCGAACTGAGCGGGCCACCATCTCCTCGGCGGAAACGAGGAAGACATCGCCGCCCAGAGGCTTGCCGTATTCGAGTAGCTCTTCCATCAAGAGCGTCAACCGGCCAATCTCATCACGCAGAACTTTGGTATAACGCAGGTACTCTGTTCGATCGCTGAACCGGGTCTCGAACGCATCGACTATCGAAGAAATCCCGAATAACGGGTTTCTAACTTCGTGCGCCACGCCTGCGACGAGAGAGCCAAGCATTGACATCATCTCACTCTGGCGCAGCGAGGCTTCGAGCTCCGTTCGTCTCGTGATGTCTTGCGCCATGAGAATGACGCGCTCGCCGGTCAACCCAAATTCATGTACATGATAAAGCGTGATCGCCCAGGTTTTTCCGGTCGTGGCGTCCCTAACCTCTTCCGCCACCGGTACGTTATTGCTGCTGACGACCCCAATTAGCTCAGCGGCCTTTCTCCATGGTTGCTGCGCTCCCAGGTCGGACACGGTTTTGCCGATTATCTGATCTGGCTTGAGGCCCGCAATTCGCTCCGCCGCCAGGTTCGACCGCTTGATCGTGCCCCGCAAATCCGCGATCAAAACTGGAAAGTTGATCGCATTAAAGGTCTGCCGCCATTCCATCACCGACTGTTGCAATGATCGATGCAGGCTTTGTTGCTTCTTGTCGTGTAGCTTGCGCTCGAGTAACCGAGCGACTTTCGCCACCAGGTGCGCTGGGTTGAAAGGGATTTCGAGATAGTCGTCGGCGCCGGCCTGGAGTCCCGCGATCACACTCTCGGTATCTTTCTGAAGGGCACTGACCAGGAGAATAGGGACCGTCTTGAGTGCCGAATCCGCTCGCATCTGGCGACAAAAGTCCATACCGTTCATGCGCGGCATTGACACGTCACTGATTACCAGATCGGGATGCTCACGAAGGGCGACGGCGAGGGCCTCGAGACCATCGACAGCGCGCAACACCGAATAACCTGCCTTATTCAGCAGGTTTGTCATTAATTCAAGTTGTTCGGGCTCGTCGTTGACGACCAGAACAGAATTCTCCTCGTGGCCGTTTGAGATTTCTTCCCCATGCATCTGGTGCTACCTCAAAACTGCTGCGATGTTTTGGCTTTTACAACAGGGCGAACGGCTTCAGGCCTGCAAACCTAAGAGATGGTCGGCACTTGAATGAAACATCCAATAATCAATGGATTCTGACTTCGCCGGAGTATATCACATAGGTAAATACCAAAGACGTCCAACTTAATTCACTTTGCTTATCAGAGTTTTGGCAGGACGTTGTCGTTTTCAACATGCCTTCAATTGGGATTTTTAATGCCGTTTCGTGTGGGCCGGCAAACATCCCTCATGTCGTTGCCAACTTTGCCACGTCCAGAATAGCGACGGAGTAATACCACGTCGGCATGCCATTAAGGTTTCAGAAGTGTTGTTATTTAACAGGCAGGTGTTGTTGCTCATCGCGCGGTGCTCTCGGCGGTCAAAGCGACCAGCGTCCGACTATACGTTTCTGGAAGGTGTGCGCATTTATTGCTTTTAGCGATTAGAACGCCGCAATCAAAGTTGCATTCTGTATGTGGAGAGATTAAACTGCGGCGTAAGTCCCCAAGTAGATTCTCCCCCCTCCCGGGAAGTTTCGACTTACAGCATCTCATACGGTAGGCAGATCGTCGCCATGCAGCATTTCGAAAGTCGCGTTTTCGTTTTTACATGCAGATTACTGGTCGTGGTCTGTTTGTTATTTGCAACGGCTGAGATCGCTTTTTCCCAAACCCCTCAGATTAGCATCAGTGACGTCACCCTCACCGAAGGGGACGATCCTGCACATCCCATCGCTTCCGACCAAGTTAAGATCAGCCTTTCAGCGCCGAACAACGCGAATATAGTAAGTGTAACGGTTTCAACGCAGGACGGAACCGCGAAGAGCAATGTCGATTATGGACCAGGGTCCACGGTCGTGACCTTTCAACCCGGGGAAACCTTAAAAGGACTCGATGTGTTTCCAATCGGCAATACAATTGTGGACGGGACTAGAAATTTTTTCCTGAATCTATCGAATCCCGTCAACGCGACGATCGCGCGTGGTCAGGCTATGGCAACCATCGTTGATGACGATGCTCTGATCCTTCTCACACAACCTACTTCGCGTTCGGCCGCCCTTGACTCCGTTCTCTTTACTAAGGAAACCTTGCCAATCGCCAACACTCTGAATTTTAGTTCAGATAACCGCACGCGGATAATTGTATTTGCGATTGGTTGGAAGGGCACTCCCATAACCGCTACCGCGGAGGACCCCCTGGGACATATCATTCAACTGGATCCTCCCGAATTCGTCGACAAGCTTCCAGTCGGGAATACTCCAAAGTCATTATCGTGGCTGACACAGGTTGTCCTAAGAATGCCGGACCCCAATCAAGTACCCTCTTCGGAAGATCTTAAGATCAGAATCACCTCTGGAAAGACGAGCAATGGGGTGCTTGTAAACCTGAAGCCTCAGTGACAACTGACATCAAGAATCTTTGACTTAAGCTCTCACAATGCATCAGTAGCTCGGCGCCCGGGAGTTTTCGAGGCGTCTGGAGAGCTAATTGCCCTCGCTGTCTCTTTAATTCTCCAAATTCTTTTAGTCTCACTGGTGCGCTCCGATTATCGATACCTAAAGAGACACCAAGATTGCTGCGCGTCGTTGCTTTGATCGTGTGGCTGCCAGCTGACGCCTATAAGAAACAGACCATCTTCCCGTAGGTCAGAGAATCTCCATATGGGAGGACCGCCGCAGTTGTTGTCGAGCCACTTCGTTTGCTAGTTTGGCGTAGATGCCGCCGCCTGCGCCCGAACAGCTCAGCAGGACCATTGAGACTCTTTACCGGTCAGAATCGGGCTGGATTCTGGCGACGCTCGTGCGCCTCCTCGGAGATCTGGATCTCGCCGAAGAGGCAATGCACGAGGCATTCGCCACCGCTCTCGAGTCCTGGCCGCGGACTGGTGTTCCGGATAAGCCACGCCCGTGGCTGATTTCAACGGCACGCTTCAAGGCCATCGACGTGATGCGCCGGCGCGCCCGCTTCGATGGAACACAGAAAGATCTCATCGCTCACATGGAATCGCGCGTCAACGACGCTCGCCTCGAAGATGGAGAGATCGCGGATGAAGAGATCGAGGACGATCGCCTCCGTCTGATTTTCACCTGCTGCCATCCCGCTCTGCCTCCGGAAGGACAAGTTGCGCTTACCTTACGCGAACTCTGCGGCCTGACCACGGAGGAGATTGCTCGCGCATTTCTGGTTACGCCGGCGACACTCGCTCAGCGCATTGTGCGCGCCAAGGCAAAGATTCGCGAGACACCGATTCCCTACGAGGTACCGATGCCCGAGGAATTGCCCGAGCGCCTGGACGCGGTGCTCCAAGTCGTCTATCTCGTCTTTAACGAAGGTTACTCGGCTGCGTCCGGATCGGAGGTGACGCGCGCCGAGCTAACCGGCGAGGCGATTCGTTTGGGCCGGTTGCTGACCGATCTCCAACCGGAGCCGGAGGTCATTGGGCTGCTCGCTCTGATGTTGCTACAGGAATCCCGTCGCGCCGCGAGAACCTCTGCGAGCGGCGAGCTGATCTTGCTGGAGAACCAGGACCGCTCGCTCTGGAACCGCGAGCAGATCGCGGAAGGAGTGGCCCTGGTGGAGAAAGCCCTGAAGTCTCGCCGCTTCGGCTCGTACACGCTGCAGGCGGCGATTGCGGCCGTTCATGCCGAGGCAGAATCAACCGCGGCGACCGACTGGCGGCAGATTGTTGCGCTTTATAACCAGCTCGTGCGAATTCAACCATCGCCAGTCGTATATCTGAATCGTGCCGTGGCCTGTGCCATGCGCGATGGCCCAGAGGCCGGTCTGCAGCAGATCGATGCGGTGTTGGAGCATGGCGAATTGGCGAATTACTACCTGGCTCATTCCGCCCGTGCCGAAATGTACCGCCGGCTCGGCAGGATTGCGGAGGCGCGGGCCTCTTATGAGAAAGCTCTGGCGCTGACCCGACAGGAACCCGAGCGGCAATTCCTGCAAGCGCGGATTCGAGAGTTGAAATAAAAGCTGAAATAAAATTGGAGTGGCTGTCGATTTTCCGTCTTCCCAACGACTATAGGATGAATGCACGCGAGTTCTCATTCACACCTGGCTTCAGCCAGGTGAACTTGAGCCGCCGATTTTGGGAAACCGTTTAAACGGTTTCTCTTGAAAATTGAGTTCCGCGACACCTGGCTGAAGCCAGGTGTGAATAAAACAAGGAGAACCCATGCCACAGTATTTGGTTTGTAACTACATCCCCGACGACTTCGATCCGTCTAGCGTAACCGAAGAAATGATCGAAGAGATCCACGCGCTCAACCGCGAAATGATTGCTGCCGGCGTAAGGAAGTTCGCTTGCGGAATTTCCCCGGTCACCAACGCCAAGACGCTGCGAAAGCAGACCGACGGTAAGGTGCTCATCACCGACGGGCCATACACCGAGACCAAGGAGCACATGGGCGGATTCTGGATCCTGGAATGCGCTGACCTGGACGAGGCACTTGCATGGGCGAAGAAGGGCGCCATCGCCTGCGATATACCTGGCGAAGTGCGCGAGCTTCTTTTCTTCCCGGCTCCAGAATAAGAACAGGCCGGAAGCAAGTAAACCTGAATGCAGCGTGTTAGGTTTAGGGGTTTAGAGAATCTTTGATTTGCAAGTCCCTAAACCTTAACGCCCACTCCCTGTCCCTTCACGCGATGAAGAAGAAGGAGAAAAACAATGAAATATCTCTGTTTTGGCTACTACGACAAAGACAAATTCGATGGCATGCCTGAGGACGAGCGAAACTCTATGTTCGATAAATGCTTTGAATACGACGAACATCTTCGCGCCAACGGGCACTGGGCTGGTGGCGAAGCGCTCGCGTCCGCGGAAAACGCCATGACCCTGTTTTGGAAGAACGGTAAGATCGCAACCACCGACGGTCCCTACGCGGAAACCAAGGAACAACTCGGCGGCATTCTCGTCCTGGAGGCACGGGCCATGAATCATGCTGTACAGCTCATCGGCCAGCATCCGGCGCTGACCTATGGAAACATTTTCGAGATACGTCCAACGGCGGACATCAGCGAAATCGTGAAAGCAAGCGAGCACCGGCGAAAGAACAACTCTGGGTGAGTGACGCATTAATGAGAAAAGAAGAATCTGGATCATGACCCCAGTGCTGGCCATCAGCATCGTTTCCTTGTGGCGAATGCCGCAGCACACTCGCAGCCATATCCGAAAGTGTGCCGACCGTTAAGTTCGGCGGCAATTGTCCGTTATTGATTTGACCGAGTTACAAAACGATGGTGCCGAAGGGGGCTCCTCTGCTTGAGCGGGCAGCGTGTTGACCAACTATACCAATGCGCCATTGACTTTGGGATTATAATATTGCCATTAACTCGCATTTCCGAAGATAGATACCACGAGCGGGAAAATCTAGAATGCAGGACGGTGCCTTTCAGGGAGGCAGCTTGACCGATTTCAACCGCGGGTGTCGTGGCGAGAAACCAATCCGGTTGTGCGTGAAAAAAAAGTTTTCCTTAAGTTGAGTCTCTAACCTCCAAACGAGGACAAGGAGATGCGCCCAAGATATCTGCCGATAATTCTTCTTGTGATCTCTGCGTTAGTGGTCATCACGGGCGGTCACACTGACAGCAAGAGAGATGACGCTTCCATTTCTCCCGGGTCTCCTTCTGCCAACGAACTCGAGACCAGGCCCGCGGAAGTCTGCAGTACTACCGTTACCCCAAAGCAACTCGAAATGGAACAACACGTCTTTAGCGCCATCAATCAGAAGCGGCGGCAGAATGGCGTAAATGAATTGGCGTGGAGCGACGCGCTCGCAAGTTTGGCCCGCGAACACAGTTGTCGGATGCTGCGCCTTGGCTTCGCTGGACACAACGACCCTGAACGCGGCGACGTACGGCAGCGATTGGATCAGGCAGGCATCGTATGGAGGAGTTACGCGGAAAACATCTCGGAGGGTGTTGGAGATTGTGCCTCAAAGGCTCTGACTGAGTGGAGCGATCCCGGTCACCTGCGGAACTTGCTCGATGGCGAATTTAGCCAGACGGGCATCGGAGCCATAACAGGGCCTAACGACAAATGCCTGCTAACCGCAATCTTCATTAGCACACTGGTCATGGCGGAAGCTCCGCAACCTCCTCCCGAAGCTACTGAGTGCAAGCTGACCCCCGACCGGGATGCCGCTTTGCCCGGCGATGCGGTTGAGTTGACCTGGAAGATCAACGGGTCGTTCAGTAAAGCAAAACTTACCGACACGAAGGCTGTTGACCGGACCGTATTTGCCCAACCTAACAAGGACGAAGGTTCTGTTACGGTCAAACCACAGAAAGATACAACCTATCTGCTGACTGTCACGCGCAACGACGGCAAAGAGTTCTCGTGCAGAGCAGAGGTTAAGGTGAGCCGCTGCTTCCTCACGGCAGACCGCGAGCGCACAAATAAACCTGGCGATGAAGTGACATTGACGTGGCAGACGGGCGGCGCAGACATCAAGGAGGTGATTCTTCGCACCAAGCCAACTGACGGGATAGCCAGCGAAAAAGCGGTGGCTGCCACCGGCTCGATCAAGGTCAAGCCGGAGAAGCAAACGCGTTATTCCCTGACTGTTAAAGACTCTCAAGGATATCCAACCACCTGTTCGGTTGACATTCAGGTTGGCCCGCCACCCGAGTGCATGCTGGAAACAGATCCGGCTAAAGCGAAGGCTGACAAGATTACTCTGAAATGGACAAGTAAGAATTCGGACAAAGGTGAACTCACCGTTTGGCGTACCGGGCAATATGTCGACGTGCGGTCTTTTAAATTCACGGCGACCGGTGAATTCGAAGTAACACCGCCGACGCAGACCAATTACTACCGCCTGACCGTCACCAGCCCTACTGGCGAGACCAGACAATGCACGGTGAAGGTTGAGGGTGGTTGCGCCCTGAAGGTCGAACCGCACAAGGTCACGAAGCCAGGTGAGCCAGTCACGCTACAGTGGAACGCACCGGGTTCGACCAAGCGGAATTTACAACCCGACGTCGGCGAGGTTGATACCGCCGGGACTAAAGTTGTCAAGCCGGATAAGAGTACGATCTACACACTCAAGACCACGCCGTCCGTAAAAACCTGCTCGGTCTGCGTGACCGTGCCCGGCAGCGGCGTCAAAGGCGACGGCAGTAAGACGCTGAACATCAGCCCCGTTATGCAGCAGACACCACTCTGGTGTTGGTTGGCAGTTAGCGAGATGGTATTCAAATTCTATGACGTCAAACAACTGAATCAAGCTTCTTACCAGTGCGGCATTGTGGGCACAGTATTCCCGAAATGGTGTGGGGCGAACTGCTTGAATTGTATTGTGGGCGCCGGAACCGCCGCTAATATCATAAAAACACTCCGTGACTATCCGGTTCAGGCTAAAGCGGCGGCGATTAAGTCAAGTCTGCGCGAAGGCAAAGGCATGGGCCAGCAAGCCATCTCAACCGGCAGCCTCACCGAACAGGAGGTCAAGAACGAGATTGATGCTGACAGGCCCATAATCGCTGGCATCACACCCAGTGGCCCTGTTCTGCCAAATGCATCACCGCAACACGTGGCCCTTATCGTCGGCTATATCGAATCTGATGGCCAGTTGCATTTGATCGTCAACGACCCATACCCGTTTGACGAAACAAAGCAGCCGAACCCCTATGTGTTAGCGGGTGGCCAGAATAACAAAGACGGAAGCTACTGCATCCCGTACAAAGCGTTTCGCGACCAACTCAAATGGCACGTGACTTTCTACCAGATCGCAAGATAGAAAAGATAGAAAAGACTTTTGCACCAGTTGCACGCTAAGATTAAGCTAATCCATAACGAACCATAAGGATAAGAGCGATTAGGCCGAGTGCAGCGTAGACGCACAACGGCCAGACCTCCAGTATCCGGCGACAGTTACTGCAGCGAATCCGCCAATGCCGCCCCGTTTTATGTCGGCAATGAGAACAGACCTTCATTTCTCAGCATGCAATGGTGACTCAGATGGGAAAACCTCATTAGGTTTGTCAAAAGGTTTGTCAAATTTTCGGATTGTCGGAAGTTTGGCTTGCTCATTGCGTACGAAAACGGATGTAACTGTGTAAAGTTTGTAGGGCAGTCTCATAACAGGAGTATGTAAATCAAATGGCGACCAAGAAAAAGTCGAGCAAGTCGACGAAAAGCCGCACGAAGCGTTCAGCTAACAAAAGCACATTAAAGAAATCAGCCTCAACGAAGCGGAGAGTGAAAAAGGCTGTGAAAGCCGCAGCCAAGCGTCCGCGCACAACCTTGAAGAAAGTTCAGAAGGTGGTTAAGCGAGTTGCCCAAGGCGCTGCAATTGGGGCAGCTGCCGGCGCTTTCGAAGGCGCGGTCGAAGAGCTTCAGAAAGAAAATAGTTAAGCAAATCCGGGCTGACCGTTTAGTCAGTGATTGGCCGGGCTTACTACCAGGCCTCGGTCGATCGAAAGTAAACCCGCAATGGCGACTCTGATACCACGGGTCCTGCTCGGTTCTTAAAGCGCCGACCTGCCGACATGAGGGGCAGCGCGAAGACCAATTAAGGATTAATTCACGCCAATCCCAATTCGCTGATACTTCATTATGGGTCGCCGTCGAATCCAACATTAGATTTATGCCTCCGCGTGAACATTTGCGCTTTGCGCGTAAGCAAAAATGCGATCTCGCAAATTGAAAGATTTGTGCGTGCTTTATCCGTGAGAATCGTCGCGATTTTTTGTCGAGAAAATTATTTGATGGTGCGCTGAAATCAAGTCTTGAACCATGACGCGATGAGCGCAACCGCGGCCCCGAACATCGCCACGGTGGTGAACCAACCGAAGATATTGACGACAATCCCGTTCGATTGATTTTTCATAATCTTCTTTTGATTGCTGATTATCATGATCAGCACCAATAACGGTGGCGCGAGGAGTCCGTTGAGCACCGCCGCCCAAAGCAGAGCGGTGACCGGATTGATGCCAAGGAAATTAATCTCGAGCGCGGCGGCGGAAAATAGACCCAACATCAAATAGAACTTCTTTGCTTGATGAGGTTTTTCGTCGTATCCATATTTCCACCCAAACACTTCAGCCAAGGCATACCCACTCGAACCGGTCAGGATAGGAACTGCGAGAAAGCCAGTGCCAATCAATCCTAAGGCGAGCAGCAACCGCGCCCCGTTTCCGGCCAGTGGGCGTAGCGCTTCTGCCGCTTCGGTAGCTGATTGAATACTTGTCTTACCCGCCTTGAATAAGGTGGCTGCGGTAGTGAGGATGATGAAGTACATGACCACATTTGAGAACAGCATCCCGATCAGCACATCCCAAGCGCGCCGCCGAACCGCCGGCGTTGAAGTGCCGGTGCGATCGGAAATAGCGGTCCTGCCGATGCGCTTTTCTTCTTCTACCTCCTGACCCGTTTGCCAAAAGAAAAGATACGGCGAGATCGTTGTGCCGAGGACTGCGGTGACAGTCATCAAAAATTGCGCATCGAAAGAAAAAGAGGGGATCAAACTGCCTCGCAAAATGTCGCTTGAATTTGGATTAGTGAAAAAGGCGGTGGCTACATACGCAAAGAGTGCCAGCGTTAGCCACTTGAACACACGTTCGATTAGCGCGTAGGTGCCCCAGAACTGAAGCATGAGAATCACCGCGGTTATCGGAATTATCATGGCGCTAATCGGAATGGGCACCAGCATATTGATCGCCGCGGCAATCGCACCTATGTCAGCGCCCGCGTTGATGATGTTCGCGATGACCAGCAAAGCCACTGCGGGATAAAGCAGCCAACGCGGATAGTGCTCCTTGAGCACGCCCGCGAGCCCGCGTCCGGTCACCATTGCGATCTTGGCGCAGGCAAACTGCACTGCGGCCATCATCGGGAAGGTGACCAGCGCCAACCACAGAGTTGAGAAGCCAGTGGATGCTCCCGTGATCGCGTAAGTGCCGATTCCCGACGGATCGTCGTCTGAGGCGCCGGTGATGAAGCCCGGACCAAGAATCCCGAAGAAGCGGCGAACCGGATTATCTGATTTTTGCCGCTTCTGTTGGCGTGTCATTTAGTTTTCCGCTTCTTGGCGGAAACGGTACGCTTGGGTTTTGCTCTCTGCTTGGGGGATCGTTTGGATTTCTTGTTGGTCTTGTTGATGGAACTAAGCACTTCTGAAAAATCAAAACCAAACAATTCTTTGATGCGCGCGTTGAGGGCCGGCATCACCAGGCTGTTGCCAACCAAAGAAAGTTCGTCAACCAAACTGTTGGTCAAAGCAGCGACTTGAGACTTTTTCTTATTAACCTTTGTCTCTTTGTGCGCGTAGCCCATCGTGTAACCAAGAGCGAATCCGGCTGATAAAGCGCCTAAGCTCCACACCAGAGGCTCCTTCGAAAATTCCTCGCGATAGTCCAGGACGCCGGCAACGGTCTTCTTGGCGACGGCGACTTGCTGATTAACTGTTTCCTTGATTTCGCCGACAGTTTCCGAAACCGACTCGCGCGTCTTTTCCATTTGCCGTTGCAGTTCTCGTTTGCTTGGAGTCTCGTCAATCTTTTCTGCAGCCGCCTGTACCATGTCTTCTCTCCGTAGTTCGATCAGATTTCCTTTTGTAACCACTCTTTGTCGCGCTCAAGTTCATTTACGGTGCGTCGCGGAATAATTCCCTGCCGGGCGAGACGATTTTTGGTGACGACGATGACGACTGCGCCAATCACCAAGTAAGCTAAGCCCGTGATGACAAATCCGAGCGCATATTTCGCGGGCTGACTTAAGCTCGCGTTGGCGAAAAGCGTCGAAACCGCAAAAGCCAAAGCGATATTTGCTAATGCGAAGCCGATTGCCGCGACAATGCCACCGGCGAGAATGAAGATGCTACCGCGCACGTAGACACCGGCTTCTTCCATAAGCTCCACCTTCAGGAGCGTGATCTTCTGATCGAAGAGCTTGGCTGCATCTTCGGCCAATCGTTCAAGCAACGTAGGCAAATCAGTTTGCGCTTGCCGTCGCTCTAATTTATCCGTGTCAGTCATTCTGTTTCTCCGCCATCCTATGCCGCCTTTTTCTGCGTGTGTGGACTCTTCGCGCCTTTCCTTTTCGCATCAGCTGCGCCTTTAGCCGCGGCTGCATTTTCTATCTCAGAGTTCACTTCGCCGCCGACCAGTACTGCCAACCCAGTCAGGTAAAGCCACAGCATCAACACAATCACAGCTCCGAGCGACCCGTACGTTTTGCTATATGAATCGAAGAAGTGCAGATATCCCTTTAACGCAAACGACACCATCAGCCATAATGCGACCCCCAGCGACGAACCGGGTGTGATCCACTTCCAATCTTGATCTCTAAGGTCGGGAGCGAAGTAGTAAATGAGCGCAAAAGCCAGCAGCATGAACGCCAAGGCGATCGGCCATTGCAGAATCTTCCAAACAACAGTAAAGATCACTCCGAGTCCGTAACTGGCGGCCAACAGATCGGCAATCTTTCCACCAGCGAAGACAATCACCAGAGCGGCGATAATCAGAACGGACAGAGCGAGGGTTAAGGCGACCGCGACCGCTCGCTGTTTCCACCATGGCCGCGTTTCTTTTAGATCATAAGCTGCGTTGAGTGACTGCGTGATCGCGCCCATGCCGTTTGAAGCAGCCCACAAAGCGGTGAGTATGCCGAACGAGAGTTTGCCGGCGCCGCTGGCATTGGTGACTTCGTACATGGTCGTGTCGATCAATTGAAACGCGGAAGACGGCATCACGCGCGCGAGATAACCAAAGAACGCGTGACGGATTCCGGTGCCCGAACCAACTACCAATCCGATTGTGGAGGTGAGGAAAATTAGCAGCGGAAACAACGCCAGCAAGAAGTAATACGCGAGCTTCGCCGCATCGCCAAAGACATCGTCCTGCTTGATTTCAGACCAGACGCGTTTGCCTAAGCCTTTCGCGGTGATTCCCTTTAACTTCCACACAACGCAAAATCTCAATCAGTGGATCACTCGTTCAGCTTCCGCTGGGGATTTCGATTTCTGAACGCGAGAAGCGGCTCTTGCTACTTCTTAGTGAGGGAAATCAGTTGCGAGGGAAAAGTCAGCCTGCGGTCGTTTCGCCGCCTAATAAAGTCAGGACTTCGCCGGTCACATAACTCGAATCTGCTTCCGAGGCGAAGTAAACGTAGGCCGGTGCGATCTCTTCAGGCTGCGCGGGACGCTCCATCGGAGTGTCCGAGCCGAACTCTGCGACATCTTTGGGCTTCTTGTCAGACGGATTCAACGGCGTCCAAACCGGACCGGGAGCGACACAGTTCACGCGAATACCACGGTCGATCAGGTTTTGCGCCAAGGCTTTGGTGAACGCATGAATGGCACCTTTGGTCGTGGCGTAATCCAGCAATTGCTTGCTGCCTTCAAGTCCGGTGATCGATCCCGTGTTAATGATTGCGCTGCCTTCGTGAAGATGAGGCAAAGCAGCCTTGGCCATATAGAAATATCCGTAGATGTTCGTCTTGAAAGTACGATCCCATTGTTCTTCGGTTAAGTCCTCGAGTGTCTTCTGGCGTTGCTGATACGCCGCGTTGTTTACCAGAATGTCGAGCTTGCCAAATTCCTTCACCGCGCGTTCTACAATCTTGCGGCAGACCGTGGGCTGGCGCACGTCACCTTCGATGATCAACGCCTCTGCGCCCTCAGCCTGGATCGCTTCCTTACTGTCTTCTGCGTCGCCTTTCTCTTCGGGCAAATAGGTGATCGCGACGTCGGCGCCTTCACGCGCAAACAATACAGCGACCGCGCGACCAATTCCCGAATCGCCTCCCGTTATCAACGCAACTTTGCCCTCGAGTTTTCCTGATCCACGGTACAAGGGCGCTTCGTGCCGGGGCCGCGGCTTGAGCTTGGATTCCAGACCCGGCTTCTTTTGATGTTGCTTTGGAAATGGCGGCTCCGGTTGATTGACTTTGCCGGATGCGCGCGCACGCCTGGCATGTCCATTGCCATGTGCGGTTGTCGCGCGGACGCGCGAGTGCTTTGTAGTCTTCTTTTTTGCCATAATGAGCGCCCTACTTCTTCCTGGATTTCTTTCCGCCTTGTTTGCCGCCCTTCTTACCGCCTTTTCGCGATGACGAGTGGCTCTCTTTCTTATCTCGGCCTGAACCGCTCTTCTTACCGCCTCCCGATTCTTTGTTCACGGTCGCATAGGCTCGGCTCTTGGCTTCTTTCTTGGATACACCGCGGTCTTCATAGCTGTCGGCGATATGTTCGGCCTTGCGCTTCTGGTTGTCTGTATATTTTCCTTTGTCTCCCTTTGGCATCGCTCATCCTCCTATCTATTTATGATCATCAGTGACCCTGACGACGACTTATTAACTTCGAGAACCGGCTTTCTTCACCGCTCTGAGTCTCTTCCTGATAAAGAAACGCGAGCTGGTTCCTTTCAAAGCCTTTGAAGAATTCAGTCCAGGTAATCGTCTGCAGGGTTTCTTCACCAGAATAGCCCGGATAATCAATGCGCAGCACTCCGCCCTTCTCATCAGTGCCCTTTACTCGCGCTGGGAAACCGCCGCGCTCGGATACCCAGCGTCGAATTTCATCATGATCGGTCGTGGTCTTTGACATAAACGATCTCCTCCGAGACTTTGCGACAAACAAGTAGCGCGCCAAAAAACTTATTGGCATTTCGATTGCTCCAACGCGCGCTGAATCGCGAGGATCCGCGCTTTGAATCGGTCGTTGATATTCGCGCAGGTTCAATATCGGGACACGCGAACTTAGAGGGACGTACCACAAGCTTACACAAGACACGGAGGCATCATGAAGAAAGAGCAGTTGCATGAGCTGTTGTATGAGGCGCTGGAAACGGAGTTAGGTGGAGTGCAGGTTTACACCACGGCTTTGGAGTGCGCGGTTAACAAAGAATTGAAAGAAGAATGGCAAAAGTATCTGGACCAGACTTGCGTACATGTCAGGATTGTGCAGGACATCCTGACCGAACTTGGTCTTGACCCTCAGGCCGAGACTCCGGGACGAAAAGTCGTGCGACATACAGGTGAGTCGCTGGTGAAAGCGATAGAGATGGCGGCGCAGAATGCGGAGCCGGCAGCGGCGGAGATTGTGGCGGCTGAATGCGTCGTCCTTGCCGAAACCAAAGATCACTTGAACTGGCAGTTAATCGGCGAAGCTGCGAAGAATGCATCCGCTGAGACCGCAGAACTGCTCCAGGATGCCCATGACCAGATTGAGGAAGAAGAAGATCAACATCTGTTCCATACTCAAGGCTGGGCGCGCGAGCTGTGGTTCAACGCTCTCGGGATGAAAGCCGTGCTGCCACCACCTGAAGAAGTGAAAGACGTCAAGAGCGCGATCGGAGCGGCCCGGGCACAACAAACTCGCACTGACATGCTTTAGCTGACATGCTTTAGTAGGAGACTCCTCTCAGCAAAGAGTTCAAAGCATGCAGTTAGTCTGCGATGCCAGAATCGTGACGTATCCAATCAACTAGACGAGGGGAAATCAAGGTTACACTGGCTATATGATTGAAAGGATTATCCCGATCAGGCACCTGTCTCGGCCTCCGCGCAACGCCAACAGGCGGGGCGCGCGCTCACAACGGCATCAGTCGAGCCCAAGTTGCCAAAAAAAGAAAGTCCAGATGTCCGCATAACGGTCAACGGTTCGAGTCACCTCGGGACTGCCCTGGTGTCCGGCTTGGTCTTCTCCGCGCAAGAGAATCGGACGCTTAGAAACGCTTGCGGCTTGCCAGGCGGCGTGCATCTTGTAGCTGTGCCAGGGAGCAACGCGATCATCATTGGCGGGGGCGATCGTAAGTATCGCAGGTGCCTCGATCCTGTCCGGCAAAGTGTGGTACGGGCTGTATTGCAGCAGGAAGTCCAGGTCATGCGGGTCTTCGGGTGAACCATAATCAGCAATCCAGTGCCGGCCGCCATGGGCCAGATGAAAGCGCACCAGGTCGGTGACCGGCGCGCCGGCAACCACTGCCTTCCATAAATCCGGACGCTGTACCGCGACGGCATTGACCGACAATCCACCGTTGCTCCATCCGAGACAACCCAGCTTTGCCGCTCGGGTGTAGCCTTCCTTAATCAGCCACTCACCGGCGGCGATGAAGTCATCGAAGACGTTCTGCTTATGGTCGCGCATCCCGGCACGGTGCCATTCTTCGCCGAATTCTCCGCCTCCTCGCACGTTGACAACCGCGTAAATTCCGCCGCGCTCCAGGAACGGGATCACATGTGGCACGAACGTCGGCAAGAGGCTGACACCAAAGCCGCCATAGCCGTGAATTACTGCAGCATGGTCGCCATCGCGCTCGAGCCCTTTCTGATGAACCAAGAACATCGGTATGCGCGTGTGGTCGCGTGATTCAAACCCGACCTGTTCGACCGCAAACATCTCCGGCTCAAATCGGCCTTCGTCCCGGTGGTGAAGTTCGTATGTCAGAGTTTGTAGAGCAACGCGGTACACAGTCCGGGGCGTCAGAAACGAGGAGAATGAGAAAAACAATTCGCCGGATTCCGCATCACCGCTGAGAGCAACGATGCTACCGATTCCGGGGAGTTCGATTTGCTTGACATAGTTTCCCTCGAGGTCATACACCCGCAACCGTGAAGAGATGTCCTCGATGGTCTCAACGAAGAGATAGTTAGCGACTAAAGTCCAGCGTCTGAGAGGATACGAGCCCTCGGGAATCAGAGTCTTTGGGTACGCACTCGTCTCAAGTGCGTCCCCGGAAGATGACCGCCCGCCGGAGGCGTGCGCACCCAGTGTAACGAACATGATTTTTCCCAGCGGCGCATCGCGGTTGGTCCGGATGTAAAGCTTGTCCCGATGAATGGCGGCGTGAACGAATTCTTCAGTGTCATGAACGATGGGAACGAAGCCGCGTTGCTCAGCTTCGCGATCCAAAAGGTAGACTTCCGTGCGGGGTGCGGCGCCCGACACGTCCTGCACGATTACCGCGAGATACTGACCATCGGATGAAAGCACAGGATACGGTGTCTGTTCTCGCTTGAGAGCTCCACCGAAGATCAACCGGTCGTCGTGCCAGTCGTCTCCCAGGCAGTGAAAATAGAGTTTATGATGAAATCGCGTCTCTTGTGCCGGCGTCCCTTGAGGGCAGCGCGTGTAGTAGAAGCCACTGTTGTCAGGCAGCCATGCTACTCGATTGGTCGTATGCCAGGCGTGGGCGACTGGATTCACCTCATCCGGAATAACATCCGGCAGCACTTCTTTGCTGTCGACTGCCATTACGTAAAGCGACCTCCGGGAGCTTCCCGCCACCGACAGCCGGTACGCGAGCAACGAGCCGTCGCCAGAAGGGTGTAGGTCCGCGAGCGTAACCGTTCCATCGGGACTCATCTGATTAGGATCCAGCAGCAGCCGCGAAGCGCCGTGCAGAGTGTCACGACAGTAAAGCGCCGGAAGTTCCTGGTTTTCGTCACGCTGACGAAAGAAGTATCGTTTTCCGGCTGTGAAGATGTTTCCCGTTGCAGGAGTGCGCAGCAACTCTGTCAGACGCCGGCGGATATCTGCACGCGCCCGCACGGACGAGAGTTGAGAGATCGTGTGCGCGTGCTGCTCCTGCACCCAGGCCTGCAATGCCGGCGTCTGCGATTCCATCCAGCGATAAGGATCGCGAATCATGCTTGCTCTTTTAGCTGCAAACTGACGAATAGACAAGATTGCTATTTATTTAGGCTTACCTGTGTCTTAGAATATCCGGGCCCGCGACAACCAAGGAGGCCTGATGATCCGCAGCCCGATGCGCATTGCTCATCAAGTGCCCATCAGTTCGCCCGAAATGTCCGCCAGCCCCTATTCGGACATTCCCTTTGATCGAAACGACCCGCGCGGACGTGAGCCGTTAATTCCGTTGCAGTCGGTGGGCGTCGCATTCGAAAGCTACTACGCGAAGACCGACGGTAAGAACCCACCGTTTGGCTGCGCGATTGAGGGCAGCCGAAGAGATATCTCGCTGCGAAAATCCGTCGCCGAAAAACTCCACCGCGTCAACGAACTGCTGCGGCCGTACCGTGCCGAGCTGTTCGTGTTCGATGGACATCGCACGGTTGCCTGCCAACAAGGGTTGTGGAACTTCTATTACGCCAAAGCAAAACAAGAGAACCCAAGCGGCAGCGACCAGGAACATCGTGCTTACGCGATGCAGTTCGTAATCGAGCCAGTTTCTTTCAACGAGGAAGATTCCCGGACTTGGCCTGTTCATACGAGCGGAGGGGCTGTTGATCTGACGCTGCGAGACTGCATAACCGGCGAACTGCTGGACATGGGGGCGAACTATGAAACCGACAATAACATTGCCGCGAGCGCCGGCGACTACTTTGAACGAGAGTTGGCGGCCGGTCGTATAGGCGAAGCCGACGTCAGGTTACATAACCGGCGACTGTTGCACTGGGCCATGACCTGTGAGGGTCTGCTGAATGAACCCGCAAAGGTCCTCTGGCACTATGACTGGGGCGACCAGATATACATAAGAGCCAGTCGAGCCCTTTTGCCGAATGCACCCCAAGCCGCCTGGTACGGTTACATTGCGGCTTCGTAGGTAGTCGAACATCGTGTCAGAAGCGCGACCGTGAGGGAGGGCCACTCGAGCAAGCTGCCCTCCCTAACGGTCAGGCTTCTGACACCACGACGCTGACATGGCGACTAAATATGAAATCGTCTCTCTGCACCGCATCGACGAACTGCCGTTCGACGAGCAGGCAGAAATTCTTCGCCACTATCCCGGCTTCAAGCTCGGCGTTGTCGACAACGTTCGCTATTACGCTCGCCTGCTGCTGCCGCTCGTCAGCGAATTGATTGCAAATGACTCGCAGCATAACGGCTGGGTATTGACGGGGCCGGCGATCGCTGCGCAGACAATGGCGGCCGCCAACTTGTTGTGCCGGGAGTTGTTTGATTTGTACCTGCGGGAACGAGACGCACGCAATTACAAAGAACTTTCGCTGATCGATATCCAATACGGTAACGGGGGAACCGCGTCAATTGACTATGCAAACCTGGACTTTGCGGAGCGCCTGACACTACGCGAACGCCTGAGCCAGGGACTGCTTCGTAACGCTGAATTTCGCGGACGACCGATTCTGTTCGTCAACGACGTCTGCGTCACCGGCGCACAACAACAAGCTATGCAAGAGTACTTTGAGCGTGACGGAGCAGCCTGCGTTAGGTGGCTGTATTTAATCGTTATCGATCCGGAGATCGGCAGGGCGAATCCGAAAATAGAATGGCAGATTAATTTCGCTCCGTTCGAGGATTTCTTACGAATGGTCTCCCGCGAACAGATTCAATTCACCGGCAAATGCATGACCAGGCTGATGCACTTGAGCGTAGCGGAACTCGACCAGGTACTGCGAGCGCTCGACGTTGGGCGCAGAGCACAGTTACTGGAACTGGCCACACTGAACGGTTTTCAAAATCTTGACGGCTTCGAGGAGCAGATGAAACTGGTCAGATCTTATGCGGCGGAACGAACACTCTAACCATGAGAATACCAAGGATGTGGGCCACACCGAATCCAAACCCCCAACATTATCTGCGGCCACGCGCGGCCGGACGAGCGGCGCTACGGAAACTTAGTTTGACTTACTCCGACGCGGTAAGATGGATTCATCAGGAACAAACGCTGAATGACCGTATAATCGCCGAAGGCGATTACGCGATCGAACCTACTTCAGTCCCGCCCGAGTTCTGGCCGGAACGGCAACCGGTGTTTTGGCTGCCGGAATTCGAAGCCCCACGGGATCAGTTCCGCGTATTTCGAAATCACCCAACGCACCCTTTACCCTGGTATCTGTCGGGATCCAATTCAGAGTTCTACTCCCATCTTGTACATCCATTGAGCGTGCCGTATTTCCTCAATTGCGATCTGAAGGGCGCGCGGTGGAGAAAGCCGAGATTCCTGGCCACGCCCATGGCTTCGCATCGTACTCTGCTGGTTTGGACGCCGCGGTCCTCGAAAACACCGCCGTTCGCAGTGAAAGCCTCCTTCAACAGGTGGGTTGGCGGGGGAAATCGAAACGTTAGGCTTTACGAAATAAAGCGAAGCGTAGGTATCTCCTCGCTATTAGCCGGAACTTCCAGATCGGACCTGAAACGGCACGGAATTCTTCTGCTTGACGACCCGATCGGGCTCTTACACAAGCAAACCAATGCCGGTCTTTTAGCACGAGACACGCCCTGGAAACTTGGCCGAGGACAGGAAATCGTGCCGATATTCAGTCTGTGTGCTTCCGGGCAACGCAGACGCCAACGCATCGTCGAGTTGATCCAATCGAGCGGGCTCGAAGCCACGGTTTGGGTCGACACGTTTATTCTTACGCCACTCATCTATCAGGCCTACTTCCTCGGAATGACAGAAGGCGTGGTCGGTGAAATGCACGAGCAAAATATCTTGATGGAATTGCAGAACGGAATTCCCACAAAGCGGTTTTGGCACCGCGACCTGGGGGGAGTCAGGGCGGATAACGACTTACGTCGCCTCGCCAATAAAGGTCTTGAGGCTCTTCCCGGAGGCATTCGTCTGGCGGATCTGGGGGAACAGTGCGACATATTTCACCGGTGGCTTCGTGATTACTTGCAAGGGTCACTGGTATACGCAGTTAGCCACGCACTGCGAAATCATTTTGAAATCTCCACTGATGATTTTGCCGGCCTCTATAATGCCAGAGCAAGCAACCTTCAAAACCTGATTTTTTCCGCAAACGGTATTCGCACAACCAGGAATTTCGAAAAAGACTTCGAGCGGTATCGAAAACGAAAGGTACCAAGATTTACCTGGCCTTGGAAAAACCTGGAGGCAGCACTTCGGGATTGTTGACTCAAGCCGCCGTAGGCTGGATTCGAACAAAGCGGGCTGCTTCTCTTGAGAATCGCAAATGAGCGAAAACAACGATCTCAACCCGTCCACGGGGCGTACCGTTATCTCGGAGACCGCCACTGACATTCGCTTACTCGTGCTCGACCTTGACGGCACGATCGTGGACGAAACGAATCACATCAGGGACTCCGTCACGCAGACTGTAGATTTACTCCGGCGCCGCGGAATCGCGGTGGCGATTGCAACCGGTCGACGCTATCAGTCCTCGCTACCCGCGTATGATTTGATCGGCTCAACCATGCCGTTAATCTGTTATGAGGGAGGCCAGATCCGTGATCGTAATAGCGGAATCATTCATCGGCACTGGCCGCTGGAACCGCACGTAGTCTCACAAATTCTGGATCACACGGAACGCCTGAGTCTAAACGGCGGTTTGTCCGTTCACCTTTATATCGAGGACGATCTATACGTCTCGAATCTGAATGACGCATCCAGAAAACTTTTTGAGGGCTCAACCGTAGTGCCAATTGTCATGAGTGATCTGCGGCCGCTGCTAAGTCGAGCAATCACAGAAGTGATGGTGCTCAGCGCTGATCTCGAGGTCATTACCCGCCTTTCGACCCATCTGAAGAATTCGGACACCCGCACTCGGGTAAAGGAGTACAAATCGATAACGTTCCTTGAGGCTTTCCATCGCACTGTCAATAAGCGATTGGCGGTTAAGTATCTGGCTGAGGAAATCATGGCGCTGCGGCCGGAAAATGTAATGGCGATTGGCGACGACTCTAGCGATGTCGAGATGCTCGAATATGCAGGAATTGGGGTCGCGATGGGGAATGCACCCGCGGCCGTCAAAGCCTGTGCTGATTGGGTAACAACAACGATCGAGAAAGATGGAGTTGCCAGGGCAGTCGAAAAGTGGATCCTTGACGCCAAAGGTTGAGGCCGTCGCAGAGACTTTAGTCTGTGCCACCTCCGATGATGTTGGGTTGTTATTCGGTCAAGAGTCCTTTAGAAATCAACAAGTCAATTGTGGCTCGCATGTAATTCGAGTTAGTTCGATATCCGTTGAGGTTGGACCAGAGCGCGGTCTTTTGATTCGTGTTGTCCTTCGTCATGTATGGAATATTGTCGGAATGACAACTAATTCCATTTGCAATTCTCATGAAGTTGAACCACACATCGTCAGCCGTCGGGCAGGTGCGCTTAATCAGGTCGTGATCGAACATGATGCTTCTCGTTTTGTTGAAAAACGAAGGATGGTAAGCAACGCCGCCTTTGCCGAGATGGAAGTTGTATAAGTAGTTGGAAATCGGATGAGCGAAGTTCTGGTAATTCATCCCACGAAGACCACCGGCATGGCTGAGCGTTAAGGCCCAATTGCTTGAACAGCATTTGTATCTATTGAAGTCGGCAACAATTTTCTCTACCAGGGTTGTCGTATAGACCGTGTCGTCATCAATCGTGATGATCAGGCAATTCTCGTCAAACTTCTCCTCAAGAAGTGGCAGCAACTTGCGAAAGGGTCCTGTGTTCCGGCACCAGCGTATTTCGAATAGCGGATTCAATTCCATGAATTTTAAGAGCTGCGAACCAACCCTCTGGTTCGTGAAACCTGAATCCAACAGATAAGGGCTTTCTGAAAGGAAGATGAAACACTTGTCAGGCAATTGCGCTTGAGCAGCCACGCTTTGTAACGTTTCCACGACTATTGCTTCATTTTGCTTTATGGTGGTAAGCGACACATAAACCTTCATATGGATTCTGGTGTGCACCAGCAGGCACGTGATCGCTTCAGACAGGTTCTGCTCGCATCGACTCGTCAGGATTCCAACACTCTGCAACGATCTGCGCGTATTCGTCTCGCATCACGCCGCTGACCTTGGAAATCTGATTTGCATGTAGGCGATAATGCAACTCAACCGTCGGCAGATTGTGGATTTTCAGACCAGCCATCACCACTTTCAACCAGAGCCCAAGATCCTGGGCGACACGGTACTTAGGATAGCCGCCAAGATTAATCACTTCACTACGGCGCAACATTACGCTGGGGTGATTAAGAAAAAAGATTTCCGAATTGATCCGTTGGTGGTTGATGTAACCTTCCGTGACCTGTTCCGGATGCTCAGTGGGCGCCCAAATTAGTTGATCGGTTTCCTTATCGATCGCCTGTATTTGAGTGCCAAGTACAGTCACATCCGGGTGAGCCTGCATATAGACAAACTGCCGCTCCAACCGTGTCGGCATCATCTTGTCATCCGAGTCCATGCGAGCTACAAGGTTGGCCCGGCATCGCTTCAACCCCAAATTTAGAGCGTGAGCAATTCCCTGGTTTTCGTCGACTCGTATGAGGACGACTCGGGGATCTTTGGCAATCCTGTCAATCTCTGCGATGGTTTCAGCTGAGGTCGATCCATCGTCGACCAGTACTAACTCCCATTCGCGGAAAGTTTGGGCCCGTATCGACTCCCAACACTCGGCGAGATACGCCGGCCGAGTATCGAAGACGGGCATCAAGATGGAAATTTCACAACGCAAAGCTGCCGCAAAGCCCGCACTATGATTAGCGGCATGTTTGCGTGCGTCACCTTTCTTAACAATCGCCTGGCGCCCTTTGTTTCCCAACTGGAGGCGCGTGCTCGCCTCATCCAACTTACGAAGTAGGGCGAGAAGATCGCCATCGTCGCAACCGTACAAAGGGACACTCCCACAGTTGTATCTCAGTCCGGCCAAGTCTCGGGCGATCACGGGCAAACCGGTGGCCATCGCCTCGAGCGCGGTGTACGAGCCAGTTTCACTTTGCGCTGCGTCTGTGGGAATCAACACGGCGTCCAGCCCACGCAGGGCCAATGGCATCTTGCTCGGCGCAACGTCGCCCGAAAATTCGACCCACCGTACGTTTGCCAGTTTCCTGTACACGAATTGCTGATGGCCAGTATCGAGTCCGTGGCCGATGAATCGAATCCGCCACGGACCCGGTTCCCATGCGAGGAGCGCTTCAACAAAGGAGCGCGGAACCTTGTCCTCATGCAAACGGCCCACGATGCCGCAGACGAGACCAACGTGTTTCCGTCTGATCGGGCGAAACTCGCGCGCATCGATCTGCAGCGGCAACATCTTCAGCGCCAACGGCCGCCAGTTCGAATGAATGTCGGGCGAGTCAAAATTTGAGAATACCGTTGCCGGCATCACATGTTGGGGCGGCGGCTCTCGCAGTGAATTCGTGCAATGCAGGATCCAGACTTGAGGACAACTCGAATTGATCCCGTTCTCAGCAGATGGCTCGTGATGTACAAGCAAATCCGGCTGCAGCGATTCAATTAGACTCAGCACTTGCGACCACCCCAATTCGGAATGCACTACTGCGTCCGCGAACTCGAACGGCCCGCGCGCACCTGGCGTCAGAATATGCGTATCCCAGCGTTGGGCTTCACGCGAGCACCAAAGGTCGAGCATGCGTTGAGCGCCGCCCACGGTCAGGTCCCACGGCATAAGATGGATCAATCGCGGATGGCCGTCTCGTGGCGACAGTTTTGCAGGACGTTCTCCCGACCTTGTCGTTTGCTTCTGCGTTTCAACGTGTCCGCCAACCTCAATCCGGCGACAGAGCCTATTCGCCCACCGGTTCTCGATCGCCAGTTCCGGAAAATCTGCATTTTCAATTCCTCGCAGGCCATCATTCTGACGTTGGACAACCGAACGTATGGCTTCTACCCATCTGTCGATCAATGGCCTCAGCAAAATTTCATATCTCTTCCAAACAGACCAGGAGTCGTGGAATTCGATTAGCTCTGACCATAGATCATAAAGCTGGGCCCGCTCATTGGTTGTCAGAGCAACAGGCAGTGCATTAGGAAATGTCGCCAAAGTATGATGCCCGCCAACCGCGTGATACAACGTGGCGACACTGTGACTGATCGACTCGGCAGCGGCTAAACCAAAGCCTTCCGTAATACTCGGTAAGACGGTACACGCAGCGTTGTGCATCGCGACGAGTAGCTCGTCCTGACTGAGCCAGGGCAACCAGTAAATAGGAGCATTGCGGCACGGATTCGCCGGCATTGCTGAAGACGCGGGCCGTCGGACCGCCACGCACGTGATGTTGTCCGCTCGCAATCGTTCCGCAATCGCTGCGAAAAAGCCGAGACCTTTGTCGAGCGAAGGTCGGGCAGGAAAAAGCACATAGGGCGACGGCACGTTTCTCAACTTCTCGAGGGTTGAACCGTAAATCATTTTGATCTGCGAATCACTGGCGGTTACTGGAAGACACCCCATGGATTCGACCGTCAGCACTCGGTCTTCACCAGAAGCTTTGATGAGTGCATTCTGCAATTCTTTGAGTCGGTCAGGCCATTCGAACTCTTGTGCGTCTTTCAAAACGCCCGTGCTTGTTACGACGATGTCGGCCATCGCAACGGCCGACGAGAGCAAGGAGCCGGCCGGAAGAAGTCGGCTTTGTTCTTTCGGAAGGTCGCTGATTGGTGGGTCATAAAGACTGTGAAGCCAAAAGACTGAGGGCCCTCCGGATCGATCTTCGTTTCGCAGGACGATGGTAATTGCGCCTTCGAGACTGTGAGCAATGACGGCATCTGATCCTCCGTTGGCCTTGATCTGTTCGAGCGCCTTAAGTGCAGCTCGAGAAAACTCACTGCATTGCAACATTCGAGGAGCCCGAAGATGTTCGGCCCGCATTTTCAAGAGACTCGGCTTTAGCAAGGGTGACAAGCCGTTCCCAGGGGTGTTCTCTATACAATTCGGTAAGAGAACTCGAGTGTTGATTTCCAACTCCGTCAACTGGTCAGCCAAGCGTCGAATTGCGTACGCCGTGCCGCCCAAGGTGTGGAATGGGTGCAACTCCCAGGAGATCATGGTCACTGATTTCACAATCACCTACGTCAATGATGCGATCGCCGATACCTGCACAGCCCTATAAACCACAATGCACGGGATCTGAAACTAGGCGATTCGGTTGAGTCGAATTGCCTCAATCTTAGCATGGTGTGCAATCCACATTTAACCTCTCTCGGCTTTCTGTGTTTTTGGGTTAGCTGCAACTGCGTGCGCCCGCCATTGAGCGGACGCTTGATGTATGGCAACCTGTGAGAGCGACTGACTTGACGGAACTCGAAACGCCTTTTCCAGCATGACGCCGGCTGCTGATTTATCGATCGACTACTCCGATGACGATCTCACATTTTTCGCTTTGGTTCACAAAGACTACGATGCCACGGCGGTTTGCCTGAGAGACCTGCGCAAACATTATCCCTCGAGTCCCGTTATCTTAAGGTCTGACGGCGATCCGGATCCCCGCTTTGCGCCGCTTGCCCGCCGTCATAAGGCCGACTTTCACCCAGAGTTGCGATTATTCGGCATTGAAAATGGTGGCGCAGTCATCGAGCGCATGTTAGAGCTTTTTCTTAAAAGACCAACTCGATATTTGTTCAAAATCGATCCCGATACTGTGATTCATCGGCGATTCAAATATCTGCCGGTTCGCAGCGGCGTTTTTGGAACCTTGCAATGTGAAAAGGAAACTCCTTCCGTTCAGGGCGGATGCATGGGGTTCAGCCTGGATTCTGCCGAGCGAATTTTGAAATCGGGGATGTTGCGAGATAGCCGTTTGATGGCGCCGGCCAAATTCATCAGCGATTCACCTTACTTCTTTCGCATGGCCGACCGTGCCAACCGTTGTGGATTAGCCAGCTTTGACTGGATCGTGCCATGGGTCGCCGGCGAACTTGGGATTTCGCTGTATGGCTTTGCCGAAGTGAACTGCGGCTGGCAACAACCGCCGCCAAGTCCGGAAGGCCGTTACGCGGTAAGCCATCCTCGCGCCAGATAGGCTCTGCCGACTTGCCGTAATGAATCAAATTGCAGAGAATACGATTGTTTGCAAGTCCTCGCACCTCGTCTTGCAAATTAATGTCTCGCGGCCGGCACACGATTGTGTGGGACGGAAAGGATGAACAGGGAAATCCTGTTGGGCCAAGCGTTTTCATCTGCCGGATGTGCACAGCCGGCAGATTTGGAGCCAGCCGGTTCATAAAGTGCGCGGGTGCTTAAGGTGTAATCACAAAGGAAGGCGCGCCTGTATTGTGGTCTCACCTCGCGGCATCGCTTGTGTAATTGATTGATGACCACAGAGAAATCAATCAGAAACCTAAGAAAAAGGAGAAGAGAGAGATGGCCAGCTTTGTTAGACAGAATGCGTGGAATAATGGAGGTACTTTCAGCAATCAGGATCTTTTATGGTACGCGAAAGGCGTCGGCGTAATGCAATCGCGGAAGCTGAATGATAAGAATAGTTGGTGGTTCTTCGGTGCGATTCACGGACAGGAAGTATCCCTGTCACAGTTTCCCGGTTGGGGCCATCTTCCTTCGCCGCCGACGGTCCCAACCACGCCTTTGCCGACGGCGAGCGTCAAGGCACTGTATTGGGATCAGTGTCAGCACCAAAGTTGGTATTTCCCGCCATGGCACCGCGGCTACCTAATCGCTCTGGAGGCCCAAATCCGTGCGGCCATCGCGACGCTCCCAGGGCATCCCACGACGTGGGCCTTGCCTTACTGGAATTACTTTGGGCCCGGCAATCAATACGAGATTCCGCCCGCTTTTACTAAAACGAAATTGCCGGACGGAACCCCGAACCCGCTTTTGGTCAAAGCCCGTTACGGTCCGAAGATGGACGGGAACATCTACGCGCAAATTCCCCCGGACTCGGAGAAGAACATGAACAACACCATCTATACGGGCAGTAACGCCGTTACCAAGTTGCCTGGCTTCGGTGGTCCAGAAACTACATTCCATCACAGTGGAGGAACCAGTGGGAACCTCGAAAGTAATCCGCATAATCTCGTGCACGTAGACGTCGGAGGAATTAACAACACCCAGACAGTCTTTGGTCTGATGACCGATCCGGATTTGGCGGCACTCGATCCGATCTTCTATCTACACCATTGCAACATCGACCGAATGTGGGCGGCATGGAACGCTAAAGGAAACGACAATCCGACTGACCAGAACTGGCTTAAAGGACCGGCAGCCGTAGGCGGCCGGAAGTTTGCAATGCCGATGCCCGACGGCACCTCGTGGGTCTATACCCCAAACGACGTAAAAAGTTTAAGTCAGTTGAACTATACTTATGACAGCTTAGCTGTGGCGCATCCGCTGATCCAACCAACCGTGGCGATGGCGCAGAGATTGGCGAAATTGAGGTCGGCTCCGGCCGCGGCGGCAGCAGCATCGGGAGGAAGTATGGATGCCGGAGATAATGCGGAACTTCTGGGAGCCAACGAAGGCTCTCTTAAGTTGAAGACTTCGGGAGCGCGCGCGACCGTCAAGCTTAATTCAAAGGTCCAGAAAAAGGTCACCAGGAGCCTGGCGGCAGCTTCTGAAGCCGCGCCGCCCGATCGAACCTATCTTCAGCTTGAAAATGTTCGCGGAAACATTGACGCCTATAAACTCGACGTCTCTGTCAATCAGCAGCATGTCGGAACTGTAGGGCTTTTCGGGTTGCGAAAGGCTTCCCAAAAAGATGCCGAACACGGGGGAGAAGGGCTCACCTTCTTGATCGATATCACGGACGCCGTTGACAACCTGTTCGTTGGCGGTGCGCTCGATGCGAACTCGCTCGACGTGAGAATTGTGCCCAACAATCCGGTTCCGGATTCAGCGAATATCTCTATCGGGCGAGTTAGTATTTACCGGCAAGGACAACAATGATACTGAGCTCCCGCGAGCGCGCGCGGATAAAGACCCCGATACTGCTCGTAAGCCTGCTAGCCTGGATAATGCTCGTGCTGAACCCCGGGGGCATCATGACTCTGGCGCATTGTCCTGTAACAGACTCGGGTGCGTCTCCGGCGTCATTGCGAATGTTATTGGCGATGAATCCGCCGGCCTCTTTGACGGCGGGTTGGGCTCTGATGCTGGTCGCGATGATGTCGCCGACGTTGATTGCGCCAATCGGCCACATCGTCACACGCAGTTTCAAGCATCGGCGCGCGTGGTCCATCGCTCTTTTTACGTTAGGCTATGCCCCGATTTGGATAGCCGCCGGTGGTGTCTTGCTGTCAGTTAGGCTCGCGTTGAGCTTGCTTGTGCCGCTGTCCTTTGTCCCGGCGATCGTGGTGGGAATCGTCGCATTCGTTTGGCAGTGCTCGCCCCTGAAGCAGCGCTGCCTCAATCGAAACCACAATCATCGTGAGCTGGCAGCGTTCGGCTTTGTTGCAGACCTCGACATGCTCCGTTTTGGGATTACGCACGGATTGTGGTGCGTTGGATCTTGCTGGGCGATGATGCTGTTTCCCATGCTTTTGTCGCAAGGGCATCTCGTCGCGATGGCTCTCGTAACCTTCTTAATGATCAGCGAACGGCTTGAACAGCCGACCAGACCGAGTTGGCGTATGAGCCTCCGCGGAAAGCTGATGCGGATTATGGTTGCCCAGACGCGAATACGTCTCGCCGGCCTTTTGGATCATTCTCCTATGCAAGGGCTTGACGGTTAACATAGGCTACCGCCCGCGACCTTCGCGCAAATCTTACCTGATGGCCATCGGAAATAAAGATTTAGATGACAAGGCATCCAGTGGAGCAGTGTTGCAGCATGATAAGGAATGTAATTCTGTCGGAGTATTGGAATGGCGGGCGTGGAACGGTTTCCTGCTGACGCACGTCCTCGGCGACTGCGCAGTGCGAGTTGAGACTGACCCCTTCCGCGAATTTCCATCCGCGCAACTCGATCGCCTTTGCGATTCCTTCACAACGGTCTGTTTTCAAATTAACCTGTCGGTTCGTAACCGACTGCCGCTGCGAATTCGCGAGCTTACTGAGCGCTTCGTAGAACGAGGTGTCTACGTCGTCAACGGACTCGTCCAGGATATTTCCAAGTCGGCCTTGCACGCACATCTCGAGACTATCGGTCTGGCTTCGCCTAAAGCGACACCATCCGGTCCTGCTGATGAAGTTTTGTTTATGAAGACTAACCTTAACTATGGAGGAGAGTTGGAAAAGTCGTTGCCGCCTGAGAGCATCGTTTCCGCCGGGCTCGAGCACTTTATCTCTCCCGATCTCGGAGCTTACCGATATAAAACCGTCGCACGGAAACTTCTTCCGGAAAGCATCTGGACAAATCCCGCCGTCGTAATTGAAAGCTACATAACCAATGCTGAGCACTCGTTCTACCGGGTTTACTTCTCTGGGCAACAGATCATCATCGTTAAGGCGTTTGCTCCCGTCGTCATCAAAAAGATGTCAGGTGATTCGCGCGACACGAACTTTGTCACGGACCTTGAACACCTGAAGACCGAGACAGACAATCTGGAGCTCAGCCCGAGTTTAAAACGAGCCATCGCCATTTTTGTCGAGAACACGCCGGTCGAGTTCGGTTGTATCGACATCGTGCACGACGGTCGTGACCACCATTACATCATCGACCTTAACCTGACACCGTACGCGGGAACGAGGACACATGATCCGTTTTTGACGAATTTCCTGCGGATGGGTATTACGGATCCAATGCGGCGCAAACCAGAGATATTTCTCGATAAGCCCTCAGCGGGATTTACCGGCGGGTCAACCGTTCACCGCTTACCCAACCCTTTGAAAAGGGCCGGTAGCGACGGTTCACGACTGCTTGCTCACTGAACGCCAACGCTGAAATTTCGGGACAGGCAGGCCTGCTCTGTCATGCAAAAACACAATCTTTTCGCGCAATAAGCTCTCTTTGTCCTGGCTGAGGCCGTACGCCGCAAGGCGCTCGAATGCTTCATTCAACTGATGGGCCTGCCTAACGTAACAAGAGCGATCGATTTTGGAAGAAGTGATCTCGTGCGAGGCGCCAGTCTTGATCGCGGCGGTCGTGGGAGAGAGCACAGACGGTCTGATTCCGAGGCCGCACTGCTGGCGCGAATGTTGCCGGTATTTCACCAGCGGCCGGTTGATGAAATCGATTTCGCCGGCGGCCGCAATGAGTAACACAATCCATCCATCGTGAATCAACGGGCCATTGCCGGAAATCGGCAATACCAGTTTCTTAAACTTTGCGCGGAATGCCACCGTGAACCCGCAAACCCGGTTCACACGCAACTGCATATCAAGCGCCCGGCCGCTTTTCACCAATCTTTGATTTCGACCGTCGAAATGAAGCCGGTCAAATAACGTCTCCGGAAAAGGTTTGAGCGTTTCATCGACGAGATCGGCGTTCGAGAAGACCAGCGAGAGCTGAGGCTTTGCTTCAAAAATTCGCTCAACTGATTCAAGCTTGTCACTATGCCAGACGTCATCCTGATCGCTGAGCAGGATCACATCGCCGCGGCAATGACTTATGGCTTTTTCAAAGTTCTTAGCGATGCCCAGGTTTGATTGGTTGACTGAAAGGCGGACTGGAAAATCGGCGGTGGCCGCAAATTCTTCGATCAACCTGGTCGTGTCGTCAGTCGACTGATCGTCCGAAATAACCACCTCGTCCGGGGGCCGTGTCTGGGCAGCAAAACTCTCCAGCTGCTCTTTTAGATAAACAGCGCCGTTATAAGTGCCCAGGGCTATTGAGAGATTCATTGATGTTAAATTTGCGGTGAACCTCGGTAGCAGAAAATAAAGTAACACCGCAGTAACGAGATGCGCCAGAAGACTCGCCTTACGAGTGATCGTGTATTGATGCCGCGTGGGTTCGTCCCCGGAGGGACGAGATGTTTATAGATCATCACGAGCCCAAAAGCTTCACTCTCTGCAGGAGCGTGTAGGAGAGTAACATTCAAGCTGTTTCTGCTACGTTCCGCTCCTATGGAGCGAGAACGCTTGATCAATCGTGAAACTATAAACATCTCGGCGCTTTGCGGCCGAAGCCATCACAGAATTACAGAGCCGCAAAGTATCGCCAAGCGAATTTACGACAGCGGGCAGTAACACCAATTTGGCCCAAGAGGGATATAGTGCAGAGGATGACTTGGGCGAAGCGCACATAGAGATGTTCAATATTTGTCCGCAATGCGGAGCAGATCGCGCTGACAAAATAATCGAATCCGAAGGACCGTACGCTGTCTGCCCAAACTGTAACTATCGACACAAATTTGTTCGGCTGCCGCTCTTTGTTCTCACGGGCGCGAGCGGCGTCGGTAAAACGACCACCTGTCTCGCTCTCGCGGCCAGGGCGAATGACTTCGTGCCGATGGAGGGCGACATCTTTTGGGGTTACCTTGATCTATTAAATCGGCCCGGGACAAATTACCGGCCGTATCGTGAGATGTGGCTGCGCGTGTGCAAGAACATCTCCCAAGCAGGCAAGCCTGTGCTTTTATGCGGTGTGGGAGAGCCAAGCCAATTCGAGCAGTGTGTCGAACGCCGCTACTTCTCAGAGATTTTTTACCTGGCGTTGGTCTGCGAGGATGAAGTTCTCGCCGCGCATTTGAAAAGTCGCGCGTGGACGCGCGAGGCGTCCGCGGGTGAGCGTATTAAGAAGGAGCTTGCGTTCAATCAGTGGTTGAAGGACAACGCAAAGAGCACGCAGCCGCCGATGGCTCTGCTGGATACGACAGAGTTCAGTGTAGACGAGACCGCAACAGCCGTCGTGCATTGGGTGAACCATTGCCTGAGTGGCGGATGACCGACGTACGTTCTTATTCCCGGTATTTGCTCTGCGGTTAATGCGCAAACGTTAGAAGCAAACGCAGGAGAACACGAGCACTATCTTTGCACGACGGAGTGAGAATCTCTAACAGGTTTTTACTTACGCGGAGCGCTTAGCCAACAATCTGAAGCTCCCTCGTTAAGCTATTTATGAGATAACCAGGCACGCTGCTCGGAAGACAGTGGTCCAGACTCATCAAAAAGCGGATTCTTCGACACAGAATCTTCGTGCAACATAAAGTGATAATGGACATGTACGAGATGCGGAAAAATCCTGTCTCTGCGCTCTGGTTCGACTGAGTCGTGCACGAGCAACGAGTAATTGTAGGTTGGTTCCAACTCCTGGACCTGTCGAGTGCTGTTCCAGATCGCCAAGGCCAGCGCCGCTTGGTCCGATCCCCAGGTCCTGCCGACGCCTGGGTCCTGCCAACCGGCGCCGCTGCGGACACGCCGATCTTGAGGATAAGGCACCAACTGCTGCTCGAGCGAAGCGAAGTAGAAATCCGCCCATCGTTGCAGGATGCCAACTTTTGCCCGCACGACTTGTAGTCCGCCATTGTAGTAGGCCTTGATCCGGCGCCGATCAGCAAAGGATTCAATCCACGGAATTTGCTCGTAGTCCACGCGACAGCAGCGACAAAGATCGCGCCAATAGCCATCGAATGGATCCGTTGGGCCAGTGGTGCCCGCTCCCTTGCATGCCTCTGGTCTTACGGCTACATCGACATCCGGTAGCAGTAGAATTGCATTGGGTTCACGCAGAAACAGGGTGTCGCTGTCCAGGATCACCAGGATTTCATGTGATTGTTTCTTTTCTATATAGGCCGCAGCAGCGACTCGGTTAGCAGGACCATTTTCTGGAAACTCGGTGTTGAGAACCGCATCGATATAGTTGACGCCCAACTCCTCGAGCTTGCGCCGAGCGTTTTCAGAAATAGCATATCCGGCGCGCGGCGAAAGTGCATAGATAGCGCAATCACGAAAGCGGCCGGTGTAAGACCTAATGCTCTCGAAGAGAAGCAAAGCCTGCCGCTCCAACTCGCCGCGCTCAATGCAGGCGACAAATCCTACATCCGGCTTCGTGTCTTTTGCAGATGCCTTTTCGAGATCCTCGAACCAGACGCGACTGGAACTTATGGTCATAGCGCGACTCTCATACAGCCTGCTGCAGAGCCCAAATGCCGGCGAGTCCCGTCCCGTTATCTGGCGGAGATAAGAAGCGCAGCCGAGAGTTTCCCTTATGGCCGCTCACCATCATACATCCCTGGTCCGGATAGTCCGCGTGATCGTGAATCCTGGCAAAGTCAGGCCGTGCATAACGAGCCGTAAAGCTCAAGCGAGGGAGCGCGGTGGAATTGCATGGGGAGTTATGAAGCAGATCATCAAACAGCATGAAATGTCCTGCGGGCATTGAGCAATCGACGATGCGATCAGATTCGCGTGGGATTGCCGCGCGAGTGAACGTACTCCAGTAATGGCTGTCGGGCGGCACCGGCAAATGCTCTCGCGTATGACTGTGACTACCTGTGATTACCTGCATTGCGCCGTTCGCCGGAGTGGCATCGTCGACCGCGAGCCACATCGTGACGAACCCTTTCTCGACGCCCCAAAAGTAAGACTCCTGATGCCAGGGAATCTCACGACCGTGCGGGGGCTTCTCGAAGAACTGTGTCCTGAACAACATCACGTCGTTACCGAGGATTTGAGTGATGGGGCGGATTATTTGCGGAAGAGTGCACAGCTCATAAATCAGTCGACGGTCAAGGTGCCGGTCAAACCCGTACTGCTGTGCCGGTGGAAACGCCTGATGGCAGGGCGCGGTCGATGGCAACGAGAGCACCTCCCTTAAGGCCGCCCTAATCGCGCCCGCCTGCTCGGCCGAGTAGAGTTGAAAGTCGGTGAGCAAGCCCTCATGTTGGAATCTCTTCAATTCCAGTCGGCTCAGAGACCGCGCAGGCACGCTATCTTTATGGCGCTTCACTTGTGTTAATGCTCCTGGTCGGCCGACGCACACCGAGACTGGACGAGAAGGCTAAGCTGGGCCCACCCATCAACAAATGGCCTCAGACTCATCCAGCTAATCTTGAAGCGGGATTGGAAGCAGGCGATCAGCGGATCGGGAGCCCAATGCGCGACGGGAACTTTTCGCGGCACACCTTGCTCATCGAACATCACATTGCTGTTGTGAATCTTTTCCTGCGACTCCTCGACGCAGGTGACGATCATCATCATCGAGCCTGCCGGATGCAATACGCTCTCAAGCGCAGCCAGTGCCTCGGGCACTAGTTTGAATGGGATGTGTACCAAGGTGTACGAAAACCAAATTCCGTCGAACTGCTCTTTGAGATCTGTCACGTCCAGGAGGCTCATCTTAATCGTACGTGCCTCCGGACACTGTTCCCGGCACAGTCGTAAGGCTTGCTCACTTACGTCGAGTGCGGTTACTCGGTACCCGAGGTCCAATAGCTGCCTCGTATCTCTTCCGGAATTACACCCCACATCAAGCACCGACCCGCCCGGCTTGACGGCTGCGGTGAACTGCCGCCATTCCTCGCTCTGCAAATCATCGCGTTCTTCCCAGAAGCGGGCGTAGTCGGACCACCCATCGTCATAGACCCTCGTCACCGCAGCCATAAAGGCATCGTCATTAGCGAATGAATGACTACGCTTCATTAGCTTTCCATTGAAAACCGTCGGAGGCAATTCTCTTGCATCCAGAGATGCTCATGCTCTCGCTTACCGAGCATTTTTGCACTTGCGGTTCTTGTTAGTTCGGTGTGTTGCGGGCTGGTCACGCCGGCCGCCGTCATTTCAGTTCAAAATAATCTTTTGCCTTTGCTGCCTCGGGCACCTCGCCCGGTTGCAGAGGATGGTCGCTCACCTCGACCCGGAAGCTCTCTTCCAAAGGCGCGTTCCAAATCCGGGTGGAGAGGTTCACCTTGAAGATGCGGAACGCTTTGATATCTTCCTTCGTGGTCTGATCGGTCTCGAGGCGGTCGGAGAGCTCGTAGAAGGCACGCGGCACGAAGTCCGGCCGCAAATTGATGTTAGCAGTTCTTTCGCCGTCGCTTACCCACCATTCATACTTCATTTGGCTGTTGCATTTCATTTCGCAGTTTTCGCCGACGATAACTTTATAGCGATCGCGACCGGGTGCTCCCGTTACATACTCGATGGTATCTTTCACGCCAGGACCGGGATGACCGGTGACGATGTAGAGATTGTCGCGTGACCAGAGATCGTCTTGCGAGAGCGCTTGAGCGGCTGCTTGCATGGCTCTGAACCCAACGGCTGTGCCCCACCAGAGGGACCCCGGGTGTTGACAGACGGCGCCGTCATAATCCAACTCCAGGACCTCGCCCTGGTCCTTGATGCGAATCTTGACGCCTTCTGCGGCCCTAATTGAATCGTCAGGCATGGCTCTTTCTCCCTTTGCGGATGATGTGATTTCGATGGGCGTTAGGAGTTAGAGTACCGACTTCAGTCGGGATTTTCCGCGCGATCAATACCCAACTAAAGTTGGTACTCTAACGCCTGCTCTCACTAACAAATCCGGGGCAGTTGTTCGCCGACGAGCGTGTCGACGATGCGGCGCCCGCCGAAAACCGTCTGCATGATGACGCGACCGGCGCGGCCGTCGGTCACTTCGCCGATCTTCGCCGCTCCTTCGCCGAGCGGATGCGACTTGAGGGCCTGCAATGCGGTGTCAGCATCTGCGCGCGGCACCACGCACACGATCTTCCCTTCATTCGCCAGGTAGAGTGGATCTAAACCGAGAATCTCGCAGAAGCCTTTTACCTCACTGCGGATTGGAGTTCGGTCTTCGTAAATCTCAATCCCAACCTGTGAAGCTTCAGCAACTTCATTCAACACCGTCGCGAGTCCTCCCCTCGTGGCATCTCGCAGGAAACGGGTAGCTGGAACGGCCGACAGCAAAGCGTCGATCAATCCATGCAGGAAGGCACAATCACTTTCAATGGGCGTGGTCAGTTGCATGTCTCCTCGAGCATTAAGGATCGCCGCGCCGTGATCGCCCAACAGCCCATTGACGAGGATCGCATCGCCAGGCTTTGCTTTGTCGACGCCCAGGTCGACGCCGGCGCGAATAGCGCCGACGCCGGCCGTGTTAATAAACAGCTTGTCGCAGGCTCCACGTTCGACCACCTTGGTATCGCCAGTGACCACTCGTACGCCCGCAGCCAGAGCCGTTTCGGCCATCGTCCTCGCCACCAGGCGCATCGTGTCAACCGGCAACCCTTCCTCGATAATTACCGAACAAGACAAGTAAAGGGGGACTGCACCGCCCACCGCCAGATCGTTGACGGTACCGCAAATGGCCAGCTTGCCAATATTGCCGCCCGGAAAATCGAGAGGCTTCACCACGTATGAGTCGGTCGTAAAAGCGAGTCGATCACCTAATGCGGCAAAAGCCGTGAGGCTCAATCTTGCCTGATCCTCCAGCGGTAACTGATTCTCGTTATCGAACACCTCGAGAAAAACGTCGTCGATCAGGTCGTGCATCGCCTTGCCGCCACCACCGTGCGCGAGCGTGATCGTGGGCACTTTCACCTTGCCGCGGTGGCGGGGCTTGCCGTTTGTTCGGGCTAACTCTACGACGCTGCTCATGCCACCTCCTCGACTAATTCCCTGGTGTCGTGGATCTTCTCGATGTCACCATATTGATAGTAAGCGGCACAGGCGCCTTCCGAAGAAACCATCAGAGCGCCGAGAGGCGTTTCGGGGGTGCAATCTCTGCCGAACACCTTGCAGTCCCATGGCTTGATGACGCCTTTCAGCACCTCTCCACATTGGCATGATTTCGGATCGGCGATCTTAAGCGCCGGCACCGAGAATCTTCGCTCCGCGTCAAATTCTGCGAAGGGATCGCGAATGCGAACGCCGGAGTGATCGATCGAGCCGAGACCGCGCCATTCAAAGAATTCCCTCAATTCGAAGACCTGGCCGATCGCATCCAGCGCTACGGTGTTTCCGCCCTCCGGAACTACGCGTTTGTACTGGTTCTCGATCTCAC
Organism: uncultured bacterium; assembly: GCA_965653675.1. GTDB lineage: Bacteria > Acidobacteriota > Blastocatellia > Pyrinomonadales > Pyrinomonadaceae > UBA11740. Next base: position 21,831 of record CBFHBA010000006.1, on the reverse strand, counting down.
AGCGATCTTCGGCGATCTGTTTGAGCACCATCCAGATTCCGTGAAGAATGTCGAGCGGCTCAAAGCCGGCGATCACCAACGGCTTTTTGTAATGCTCGGCTATAAAACGGTAAGAGGAATTGCCGATCACCATGCTGACATGGCCTGGACCAAGAAACCCGTCCAACTGCAAGTCAGGCGAGTCCAGGATTGCCTTGATCGTCGGAATAATCGTGATGTGATTACAAAACAGCGTGAAATTCTTGATGCCTTCCTTTTTCGCCCTGAGCACGGTTAGCGCAGTGCTGGGCATGGTGGTCTCGAACCCCAGAGCGAAGAAGCACACCTGTCTATCTGGGTTGTCTTTGGCGATCTGCAGAGAATCAAGCGGCGAATAGACCATACGGACATCAGCGCCATTCGCTTTGGCTTGCAACAAACTCTCTTTCGATCCGGGTACGCGCATCGCGTCTCCGAACGTGGTGAAAATCATGCCGGGCATGTGGGCCAATGCCACACAGTCGTCCACGCGGCCCATGGGTAACACGCAAACGGGACAGCCGGGGCCATGGATCAATTCGATGCCTTTCGGCAACATGGTCTCGACGCCGTATCGGAAGATCGCATGGGTATGGCCTCCGCAGACTTCCATGATGTAAATGGGTTCGGTGCTGGCGCGCTGCGATTGTATTCGCGGCACGAGGACGCGGATTTCCTCAAGCAGGAAACGTGCTTTCTCAGGATCGCGGAATTCGTCGACGTATTTCATGTGACCTTCTTTCTTTGTCGTTAAGCTGTCAACCCATGACGGCCAGTGAGCCGCGGTTGTCTGCTAATAGTGTGTGAACCAGGTCCCAGAGGATGTGATAGATGATTACATGGCATTCCTGCACGCGATGAATGCTGTCGGTTTCGACAACCAGGCAGTGATCCAAACCGGCCTTCACCATTTCGCCACCGCTCATGCCCGCGAGACCGATAGTGGTCACACCCATTTCCTTCGCCTTAGTAAACGCCTTAACGAGATTGTCCGAGTTGCCGCTGGTCGAAAGTCCGATCAGACCGTCTCCAGCGCGCGCTTGCGCGATCAACTGGCGGACAAAGACATGTTGAAACCCCACGTCGTTAGCTACCGCCGACATCATCGTCCGGTCGGCCGTGAGATCGATTGCCGTCAGGGCGACACGGCCGGCAGTGATCGGGTGGAGGAACTCAACCGCAACGTGCGCAGCATCGCAACTCGAACCGCCATTTCCCATCGAAAACAGACGGCCGTTACGGCGATAAACGTCCGCGATCGCTCCCGCCGCGTCGACCACTTGTTGGCCATTCCGCGCGAAGAAAGCGTCAATCACCTCATGATGATGGGCGGCCTTTTGCGCGACTGATTCGAGCAACGCAGCATTCATGGACAAAGGATCCTGCTTCCTGCCGTGCAGGAACGGATACAGACCTTCCAGGTTTGGATTTTCCGCCAGGCTCATAACAGTGCCATGCGCGTCTTGCGCGTGATCACAGGATGCTGTTTATTAAATTCCTGACTATGTTTGCCCTACGAGTTCAAGCGCAGGCGTTGCCGGCAAGCCTCCCGCTGCATTCGCCGCCGATTCTTTCATGGCGAGCAGTTCCGCCTGCACTTCGCCCAGCTCGCGCAGCACCTTCAAGGTGGCTTCTGCCTCTCCTTCGTTGATCAGACTCATGGCAAACCCAACGTGCACCAAGGCCCATTGACCAACACACTTTTCCAGCGGGAAATAATCGTCCACCACACACTCGAGGCTCACCTCACGCTGGACGCCGCTAACGTCGACCATGGCCATCTGCCGCTTCACATCGGTGATCTTTACTATCTGACCAGGGATTCCTAGACACATAATTCACTCCTTTTTTGTTGTGTGGCACGCGCATCCTGCGCGTGACTCACGGGCGAGACGCCCGTGCCACAATCTAAATGGCGGGCCGCCGCGATCGCAGCCTGTCCCAGCGCCAGTCCTCCGTCGTTCGTCGGAACCTTGGCGTGTGAAAGACAATTTAGTCCGTCCAATTCCAGTAACCGCACAACTTCTTCAAACAAAAGCTTGTTCTGAAAGCAACCGCCGCTCAGCGCAATCGTATCCACGCAAGAGCCGGCGGCGCCAGGTTCTCTGAGGTGCGCGATCATGTCGCGGATTCCCTTAGCGAGTCCGAAGTGAAAGCGAGCCGCAATCTGACCAATAGGACGGTGTTGCGCGAGATCTTCGAGCAGCGCTTTCCACATTAGCGACGGGTCGAGGTAAATCAGTCCGCCGGGCTCGGCGATTGTGAACCTGTATGGGCACTCGTCCGTGGACCACCGAAAAGACTCCGCTAGCGCTTCCAGTTCCATCGCGCCCTGACCTTCGAATAAAGCGTTGTCGGGGCACAATCCCAATGCCGCGGCCACCGCATCGAAGAGCCGGCCGCATGAGCTGGCTACAGGCACATTCAAGCCTGCCTCCAACATCCGATCAACGGTTCGAAGTGGTTTGCTGATCAAGTATTCATAAAGCTCCAGCGTCGAATATTTTTCGACGAAATACTTCCATCCCAGCGCCGCCAGCAGATGGGCATAAGTGTTGCGCCACGGCTCGCGTATGGCTTGGACGCCGCCGATCATGGCGATGGGCTTGAAAGCAGCCAGTCGCCGGCAGCTACGATAGCCGGCCAACAGAAACTCGCCACCCCAGATCGACCCGTCCTCGCCAAAGCCTAATCCATCGATAGCGACACCAAGCACAGGCGGAGCAGCTAATGGGACACCGTTCTCAACCAGACAACTGACGATGTGCGCATAATGATGCTGGACTTCGACCAGAGGTAAACTGTCCGCTTCGGCGCGTTGTTTCGCGAGTTTGGTGGAAAGATATTCAGGATGCATGTCCGCCACCAACAAGCGCGGCCGATGATCGTAGATCTGCGAATAGAGTCCCAGGTTTTTTTGGTAATCTTCGAAAGTCGAAACGTCCTCAAGGTCACCCTGATGCTGGGAGAGAATGGCCGCCCCATTCTTGACGATGCAGAACGTCGATTTCAATTCACCGCCAAAAGCCAGAAGGTCCGGCGCCCGTTCGAAGCCGGACGGCAGCGGCACAGCACTGGGTGCATATCCGCGAGCACGCCGAAGCAGTTTTGGTTTACCAGCCACGATCCGAACAACTGAATCGTCGATCCGGTTCGCAATCTCGCGATCATGCATCAACATTGCATCGGCGATGCCGCGCAGACCTGTCCGCGCGCGGTCCAAACTAGTGACCTGCGGCTCGTCCGAGATATTGCCGCTAGTCATAACGAGTGGACGATCAATCTGCCGCGTGATTAATAAATGCAAAGGTGTATAAGGCAGCATGAACCCAACCGTATTGAGACCCGGGGCAATGCCGGCCGGGAACTTTTCAGCGCCATCAGCAGACAGCAGCAGGATCGGAGCCTCGGGACTCTGTAACAAGTCCGCTTCGGTAGAAGTAAGATTGCAATAGCGGCGGATGGTCTCGACGTCTCTTGCCATGAGTGCAAACGGTTTGCCGTACCGGTGCTTGCGCTCGCGCAATCGTTGGACAGACTTTGAATTGGTGGCATCGCACGCGAGATGAAAGCCGCCTAATCCGCGGATGGCGAGTATCGCTCCGTTCTCTAACATCTCGGCGGCCGCATCCAACGCCGCGGCAGCTCGCGGCTGATCTAACATCGCGCTCGTGTCCGGGCGTTCGAGCCAAATCGTTGGCCCGCAGATCGGGCAAGCAATCGGCTGAGCGTGAAAGCGCCGATCGGCAGGTTGTGAATATTCGCTGCGACAGTCTGCACACATCGGGAAGCTCGCCATCGTCGTATTGGGCCGATCGTAGGGAACCTCCCTCACAATGGAAAATCGTGGGCCGCAGTGGGTGCAGTTTGTGAAGGGATAGCCGTATCGCCGCTCGGTGGGATTGAGAACTTCCGCACGGCACGCCGCACAAATCGCGGCATCAGGAGTGACGCGCGTACAGTTCTCGCCGCTCATGCTCTCGGCAATGCGAAAGTCCTCGTAGTCCAGCAGTGACAGGACCTGCGTCTCGACTCCCTCAATCTGCGATAGGGGCGGCGCCTCGGTGTGCAACCGGGTGAGAAACTGCGAGATAGCGCCGGAGTTTCCCGTAGTGCGGATCAAAACTCCAAAGCCATCATTAAGAACTTCGCCGACTAGTCCTTCATCACAGGCCAGGCGCCAAACCGTTGGCCGGAAGCCAACCCCCTGAACTGTTCCGCGGACACGAATTTCGATGGTTTGCCGGCTCTCCATTACAATCCTGGTACCGACATCTGGTGGCACTAATACGCGCTTTTAGGCCGCACGAGCTGCAAGAGAGTCGATGCCTGCTTTCAAGCGACGTCCCACTCTGACGCGGTTCTCCTTAAGATTCTCCAGCAGCGGAACGACCAGACGAACAACCTGCAACTGCGAATCCGCAGGAGTAAGAACCACACGATAGATCGGTTCTTGCACGACACGGCGCAATCGCGAAATCAGTGCCTCAAGTTTCTGATCTAACGTCCCCGCAAATGCGGGATCGGGAATGTCCGTCAACGATGTTTGCTGACGCGCATCACTCACCCCCTGCATGTGCCGACGCACTAGCTTGATCTCATCGTCGGTTGACTTCACTAATTGTGATGTCGGGAGCTTACGGCCTCCGTGAATGAAAGCCACGCGACTTTGCGCGGCCTCAGTAATTGCTCGTACGAGCGCCCTGTCACGGTCCAGATCACATGCCCAACCCCCGTTGAACGTTCTGCGGCTGAGATTGTGCCGGTCAAAGACGAAAGCGGCGAAGAATGGCAGCTCGTAGTCATTAGGAACAGTACGGACCTTTAACTCCAAACCGTTTTGTTCAGCACGTTCGACGATTTCGCGTATTTCGTCCGGCAAGCTTGCCGATTGAACCAAGCGTGACGAGGAACAAAGGAATTCAAACGACCAAATATCGCGCTCAATCAATTCCAACAGAGCCTGAATGCTTGCCTCAAGCACCGAATTGCCTGACGCCAGGCCGTTGGTCGACGAACCGAAAAGCGATTGACCGACATTCGGCGCCGGGTAATAAACGAGTTCAGCGGGAATGTTACAGTCTTCCCCGCTCTCGAGGTTATGAGCCGATGCCAGCAACAACGGGCCGTCAAGGTGCACTGCACGTTGCAGTAGCGGAATGAAATCAAGGATCGCGTCGTTCGCTCGCTGCGCTCCCGAAACGCATCTCGCCGTTCCCCACTGAGTTGCGACCCGGGCGGTTTGCGGTTCCGCGAAGAAAAACTCCAGGGCCTCCATGTAGGCGCCCACTTCGGCCTCGACTGGATGCAATCCCTTGCCAAAGGTGAACCGCTCCGCACATGCCTGCGGTCGCACACTTATGTAGACCGGCACTCCGAGGACATCCAGATGGGTGATATCGCTTACCTCGGCAATGCCCGCCGTTGCCGCCCACCGCTTGGCATGTAGCAGTGTCGTTTCTGGCGCTACCGTGCGCATGCTTCGATTTGAAACCATGCGTCTAAATCACGCGGGACCAGGCACGCCTCGCAAGCGCACGGGATCGGGACTCCGCAACGTCCTATCAACTCGATGCTCGAAGAAACCAATCCGAGCACGCGCGAATATCGAGCTGCTCGCCCGTTCGTCCGCGTTATGGTTTTCACCCACGCGCCATTCCATCATGACAATGGCGAGTGGTCTGTTGAAATGAAACTTAGGCGCTAACCGTCGACGTCATCGCCGCAATGCGCTGCCAACGCGATGGCACCGCAGAAGCCGTCTACGTCGCCTTCGTCGTCACCACAATGCACTCCGGTTGCTACCGGGTGATTACCCAACAGGCGCGTAAGAGCTTCCGGATCCAACTCGATCGAAACCGTGTTTTTCGTCATAGCTTTCTCCTTTAAGCAAAAGTGATGGTTAACGTACCGGGGTTTATTAATGAACCGCAAAGTTGCCCCGACAAATCTGCGAGTGGCCCCGCGCCAAACGGGGTTAATGTTTCGGCCGCGCCGCCTTAGTGGTGCCCCAAGGTGGTGGTTCTGGGGCACGTCTTGGCGTCGGCGCAAGTCTGAACCAGTTGCATCATTCCACGATCCTCATGCGCCAGAATGTGGCAATGCAAGACGTACATGCCCGTGAAATCCACGAACCGAGTCAGCATCTTGAAATAGCCTCCCGGGGGAATCGCGAAATTGTCCCACCAGATCCACGGCGCCGGCAGATGTACCGGAGGAGTCGGCTTGCCTGTCTTATCCGGAATCATCATCTCCACCACTTGGAATGGATTGATATGGATGTGAAACGGATGGGCGGCGCCACCGTCGTTATAGATGGTCCATTCTTCCGTGTCGCCGAGTTGCATCGTCTGATCGATCGTATGCTCACTAAACTGTTTATTATCGATCATGTGCTTCGGCGGCGGGTACGGAGCATTCGTGCCCCGTTTCATCTTGGGCGCCACTGTCGGATCCGCCACTGAGTTGAAGCGCAGTTCCCGCTTCAATTTCGGGTCGGTGGGAAACTTGAGGTCCGCGAGGAAATCAGGGATTTTCGGAAACGACGCCTTGGTCGGGAAAGGCATTGGATCCTTATGCACGGGGTCCTTCGGGTCTTGTTTTACCACTACCGTGAAAAGAAGCGTGCCACCAAAAGTAACCTTGTATGTGTCCTCTTGGCTAGGCGCCTGGACCAGCAAATCAATCCGATTTCCCGGCGCCAAACTACCAAACGGCGCGTGCGGCTGCGCCGGCACCGTAAACGCGGCGTTTGTCATATCCGGATTATAGTTTTCCCGGTCGAATTGGACGCCATCTTGCGCGGTTTGTACCCACTTGATTCCATTTGGACTGTCGAGGGGCACCGCCGCCTGGTGACAGGCATTGATGATGCGCCAGAATTGCATTTCGTTCGGGTTCATCTGCACGCACGGGGTTAGTTGACCATTCACGCAGACCGGCTCAGCTGCCAGGTTTGGATTGGGTTTAGGCGAAGGGCTGGCCAACACAACCGGGGGCTTAAGTAAATTGACCGTGTCCCCGTATTGCTGCAATACCATGACGCGTTCTTTCGTAAAGTATTTCTCCAAAAAGTCATCGTACTCGCCTTCAATAATCAACGCGCCGGCCATGCCGTTGAGCAAGTTGATGGCGGTCGATCCGTGTTTGTGCGCGTGATACCAGTGTGTTCCCGGCGCCTGGCCCATGCTGGTCGGCTGATGATTCCATTTCGGAATTGTGAAGCAGTTGGGGAAAGCGCCCAGGTAATACTGCGGCAACAGTTTCGCCGCCATCGCTTGCTGGTTCTGCCGCCAAAGCTGATGGTCGGGAGGCAACCCGTATCCTCCCTGATACGGGGCTGTCTGGTCGTAGTGTTTGAGTAGCTCTTCCTGCCACGTTTGCCACTTATCCGGCCACTGTGACCACAACAGCGGCTGATGCCCTTTCGCGCAGTCAGCGAATACCTCATCGAAAATAGGTTTCACAGTCTCTTCGTTCACCGTCGGGTTGCCGGCCGTGTCTCGCGGAGAAGGTCGAATATTCAGCAACACATTGTCGGAGACTCCGCTGGGACTCACGTGGCTACCGTGAAAATGTAAGTTGGTTGAACTCGATGCATGGAAGCAGTTCGGCGGGTTTTCAAAACTTGGATTACCCGGGTAAGTGTTCATGTTCAGTAACGCCGTTGGCGCATTTTGGCAACCTTGGCCTTTCTCGGCGACATCCATGCCGCTTGCTGGAAAATCACTTACCTTTACGTGGTTTAGGAGTGTGATTTGAACTCGATCCCCGACCCGCGCTCGAAGAGTTGGTCCAGGGTTCACGACTCCCAATTTCGGAGGCCAAACCTTGGCGGGGTTATTCACGTCATAGCCAGAGAGATAACGCATCGGGGCAACGCCGTGACCACTCGCGGTGGGGTAGGCCCGGTTTTCCTCACTGAGAACTTTGATTACTGCACTTAGTGTTCCTGAGGTCTGTTTCGTCCCGGTACTCTTGATCTCCCATATGTCCTGCAGCGCCTGGCCGGGCGGACAAATCGGTGTCTGAAAAGCTCCAGCCCACATCTTCGCGGCAAAGGACGGCAGCCATGACGTGAGTGCCAGGCCTGAAGCTGCCAAGATACCTCGCTGGAGGAATACACGCCGGGTACTTTCTAAAACGGGTTGAGTGTCGGACTCGTCCCGATTCTCTTCGCCCACTTGATCTTTGACGACGGTTTCTTCAAACATACTGGCGACCTCCTCGGTTTTGGGTTGTTTGCGCCGCGACTCCTCAAGAGTGGTGTCGAGTTCCAGAATGCCGGTTCATTTTTCAGAACAGGCCCGATCCTACTTCGTGGTTTTTCCAAACGCGCCCTTTTTTGTTTTGCCGCCAAAAGAACCCTTCTTGGTTTTCCCGGCAAAGGCGCCTTTCTTCTTCCCAAGCGTTACGTCAATCTCCCCCGTTTCACCCTCATGGAGCGCGCAAACATAATTAAGCTTGTAAGCCTGCGGCGGATCATACGCGGGAAGACCGACTGGGTCTGAGGGTGCGCCGGGCGGTATCTGATACGGAAACCAAGCAGTTTTCTCACTGACACTGGGCGCTGGCCAATGCGCCTCCACAGGATCGCTGTTGAACCAGAAAACGCTATCGTTCGCCTGCGCTGTCTGGGGATTGGGATCAAACACCGCCGGATTCCCTGCCTTGATTGTGATCTTGTATTGCGACATAACGTCCTCCAAACGTTCTGCGCGAGGTGACCGACAAACTCAAAGGGCTGGCGTAAAGCGGCGTGAGTCTATCACAGTTAACAAACGTTGCAAGTATTTTGCTGTGAGAGATCCAACTTTTTTTGCGAAGGACAAAATGGTGCTGGCGGGAAAGGTTGGCCTAAATAGCAAAAAAAGTGCTTTGGAAATACATTCCAACGGCCGATCAGAAATTGAGTTTGATTGCGAGTTGGACCAATCTCGGATTGTTACTTGTCGAAACAATGCGGCCAAAGTCGCCAGGATTGCCAATAATAGTGCCCCTGTTTGGATCTATCGAGGCTGCGGGAACGGCGCTAAGGTTGGCAATCGGATTCGCGAAGTTGACGTGATTCAGGAAGTTGAAAAACTCAGCTCGCAACTCAACGCTTTTCGACTCGTGAAATGGAAAACGCTTGATCACTGAGAAGTCGATATTAACTTGGCTGGGTCCGCGCAGAACATTACGACCAACATTCCCTATGTCAGTTCCGGTCGCTGCTGCCGTAGCTGATCCATTTGAACTGGGTATGATCCGCCCCGCCATTACCGTAGGCCGGACAAAGGCAATCGGATTGAAGAAGTACCCGGCGGGTATATTGCTGATTGCGCTGCTCCTGGTCGTCCCTGGCGACCAGCTTGGCCTGACGAACGCATTGTTTCCGCCGCTCAATCCGTAGAAGGAACCGGCCCCGCCATCAATAATGTCGATTGGCAAACCCGACATCGCAGTAATGATTCCGGCGACCTGCCAGTTAGCGAAGATTGCGTTACGTGCAGATGACCTCTTAGCAAAAGCCGGACGCGGTAAGTCCCAAAGATAGCTCAACGAGAGACGATGTGTGCGGTCAAAGTCGGACGGCCCGCGATTGGCACGATTGTCGAGTTGGTTGCCGGCGATGTTGATCGTGTCTCTAGTTTCGCCGGCGCTGTCACTCCCGCCCGACGCGTTGTCGAGCGACTTCGCATAAGTGTATGAAGCGAGTAACTGGATTCCTTTAGACAGCCGCCTGCTCAAACTCAGCTGCAGAGAGTTATAGGTTGACTGCGCCGTTGACTGGATCTGAAGAAAGCCGCCGGCTTCAACTCCCTGGTATGGGGCGCGCAGCGCGACGTTCGTCGCGGCAGGCGTGTTGGTGGTAATTGTCTGGCCGGTAACGGCATTAGTAATCGGCCGCTGTGGGCTGGCGAGTTGTGCCTGATTAATAGCGATATCCCGGATCAGGTTAAGCCCGCGCGTGCCTACGTAGGCAACTTCGAACAAGAGATCTCTAGCAGGAGAATATTGAAGGCTAATATTATATTGATGGAAATACGACGTGCGAAGGTGGCGGTCGAATATTTGCCCTGCCAGCGCCACGCCGGATACCAGCGCTGGAAACTGTTCCTGCGGCGGCAAAGGAAAGAACGGATCTGCGAACGGAACTGTGGCGCCGGTCGGACTGCGCCGAATGGTGTACATGGGTGGAGCGTTAATCGCAGTTCCGATATATGCTGTTGATGGGCGCGAATAGAAGATGCCATAGCCGCCGCGCACTGCCAGCCGCTCACGCACCAAATATGCAAAACCTATCCGTGGAGCAAAATTATTTGGGTCCACACTGGACAGGAGTCGCTTGCTCACGTTTGGCACATTTGGCAGGTCGAGCGTGGCAACGACATTTCCTGCTTGAACAAAACCGCCAACCGGCGGCCCCACCGGGTTGCCACTGCTGTCAACCTGCATCCTGGGTTGGTAGAGTGCCGGATCGAATGTCGAGAGCGCGCCGTGAGTTTCATAGGGCGGTAGATCCAACTCGTAGCGTAAACCCAGATTGAGCGTAAGCTTACGAGAAATCTTCCAATCGTCCTGAAAGAAGAAGCTATAATCGGCCGCGCGTAGAACGCGTGAGCCGATTCCGTCGCCATAAACGGAGTTGTTAGCCAAGCCCAGCAGGAAATTATTGAAACTCTGGAAGACAATCGTGCCTCGCCGGTTGTTATTGGCGGCCAGATCATTTCGGTAGAAAATGAGCTGCGCCCCGGTACGCAGGGTGTGCCGGCGATGCACGATCGAAAGGTTATCTACCAGCGTCGTTGCTGACGCGACGTTTCGCGTATCTACGTTCGCGCCCGAATTCCCGATGACAATTGCGTTTGTCCCGGTCGGTCCGATACGAATGGTTCCGAGCCCGGGATAGACGCTGGCATTCGCGCGTTTAATGCCGAGATCGGAATCGTTAACCGGAACTTCTCCGGACATGTCACCGCGGATAAAACTGTAGCCTGCGCGCGCTTCATTTATGATTCGCGGGCTGAACATATGAATGCTCTGAATCGAAATCAGCCGGTTATTCTGTTTTAGATCGGCGCCAAACCCAGGCACATTCGCGCCGCTGTTCGCTAGCGCGAGGAACTGCGGCGCATTCGAGAAGAAGACCCTTACCGCCAGCCAATTTCTTTCGCTGATGCGGTGGTCAAGGTTTGCATTAAATTGGTCTTCGCTATATGACGAGATAGCCGATCCTGAATAATGGCCGTCCGGTTGCGGCGTTGGAATCACGTATTGACCATTCGACACTCTTGCGTTCAGCAGAGCTAACGCTACCGGGTTAATTGAAGTGGCAGGCGGTGCGGTCGGCGACGACCGCGGCCTGAAAGCGGTAAGCAGCGTCTGTTGTGAACGATCCTCTGTCAGACCAGGCGCGATCAAGACGCTCGATGTGAGACTGTTAGGCGATGCGCCATTATGCTCTCGCGTGCCCTGGTATGATGCAAAGAAGAACAACCGATCAAGCTTTATTGGCCCGCCGACAGTTCCGCCAAAAACATTTCGCTGGAGCGTTGGACGCCTGATACCAGCCGCCTTTAGGAATGGATTGTTCGCATTAAGCGCATCGTTGCGGAAATATTCATAAGCAGCCCCGTGAAAATGGTTGCTCCCGCCTTTAGTAACCGCCTGTATATTCCCTCCTCCGCCGCGTCCGTAAGTCGCTGAATAGAGCGAAGTCTGCACCTTAAATTCCAGAATGCTTTCCGGAGCAGGCACGGCGACAAATGTGGCGGCGTTGGTGGCCAGATTATTAGCGTCGACACCGTTGATTTCGAAATCGTTCTGGGTTACGCGCGCGCCGTTCACTGAAACGTTTTGCGAGTTACGACCTAAGGCAGTGTTGTCAGGGAGTGACACGGATGTGCCCGGCGAGAGTGCGAGAATCTGCGTGAAGTTACGCGTCGCCAGCGGCAACTCGGAAACTGAGCGCGAGTCCACCACGCGGCCTAGCTGCGGTCCACTGTTCTGGATCAGCGATCCAGCGTCGACGGTCACCACCGCAAGGATTGCGCCACCGGCCCTGAGCTTCGCGTTGAGAATCGTGGTCTCAGTGATGGCCACCTGAACTGGATCAAAGAGAACCGAATTGAATCCAGGCGCGGCGATGCTCACACGATAGGTCCCTGGCGGCAAAAGAGAAGCGACGTAGTTGCCTTGAGGATCAGTTATGACTTTGCGCTCAACGCCAGTTGTTTTGCTGGTCAGGGTAACTAGCGCGCCGACCACGAGAGCGCTGTTCTGATCGGTTATTGTGCCGGAAACGCGGCCGGTAGTCTGGCTTTGAGCAAGAGCTGGATGCGCGCTGAAAGCCAGCAGCCAACCAAGACAAACCAATGAGCTGCTTACTTTCACGATCATGTTCGGGGAAGATACCGGCTTCGAATTGAGCGGCGATGACGCCTGCGAGCGATGTCTCATTGGGAGACGCGCCAAAACGAAAATGGCTTCTTCAAAGCGACCGGGACTCTATCACAGGTAACAAGAATTGCAACTCTTTTCGCAAGTCGGCTTAACTCTTACGCCGGGAAACTTTCGAGGTTTTACTTTTCAGTCCCGCGAATTGCGACTATCGAACTTTTGATCTCTATGATTGAACTCCTGGGGTATAGAGAGCCAGGCGTACCCTACGGCCGAACCAATGCTGCCCCCAAAATGAATTCTTCGAGTTTCCCTGTGGACTCGAATAGATCATTATGCGTGTATATGCATAACGTCCACCTGATAGTCCAAACACGTGGACACTAAACAGCAACTAAATTGAAAATCTCTTGATTTGCTAAGGAAAATCCAAAAGTTATGGTGCCGAAGGGGGGACCGACCCTGCTGTTTTACTTAGCTTTTCAGGTCTCTTTTGATTTTCCTCAGTATTCCGACAACTTGCGTCATCGCACTATTCACACCGCTCGCACTAACCGGATTATGTTGTGACTCAGACAGCCTTAGTTCGGCCCAAGACAGCGCTGGGCCGTCGAGAGGTTTCACCGCCGCCTGAGTCGAATTACCATTCTCGAGCAGATCAAGACGCATTGGACCTTCGAACTGAAAAGGAAGGTTGTGTTGTCTGGTCGAAAATCAATGGTAGAGATTTGAGGACTGCCGCTCCGGCGCGATCGCGGGCGGACAAATCGGACCAGGGACAACGCTAGTCGAGCCAGGAAAACGAGCTTCCACGATCGGACATAAACTCATTTGCATCAGCATGTCCGGCATAAGACTTTGCAAAAGTAACGCGCCCTCCTCAATCCGCTTTCCTGACAAGCGTTTCCTCATCATCGCTTCTCGACGCCAGCTGTTTCATTCTCCATGTGTGGGGCGTGTGAAATACGCCATGCACGGCCTTGCCCTTGAGGATGTTTATTGCCAGCGGGTGCTTGTAATCTATGTGGTCGTTGAAGGACGCTCCGCGCTTTCTGATACTTGCTTCAACCTTGAATGAGGCAACTTCAAATGGGAGCTCGGCACAGAAAAACTCGACAATCCCTCGCCCTTCTTCGAGATCGAAAGTCTTTCCCTCCGTATCGGTTGAAAAATGACTGTGAAGGTTCCCAAACATCGAATAAAAGTAGATTTCAATCAACACATCTTCAACTCGCTCATGGGCAATATATTCGATCTCAACCGTAACCTCGTCTCCGGTAGCGAATATCGTCGTCTTACGACCCTCTGAATTATAGAAATCAACTGAGCTGATTTGGGCCGCGGGCAATACTTCGTCACTGAGTTCAGCCGGAGTCGATACGGCCATCTCAGTAAGCATGTGCTCGTATTCAGAGATTACATAACGTGGCGGTCCGCTACACGATATTTCACCAGACCTCAACAAAAGGACGCGATCGCAAAGGCCTTCAACGGCACCGAGATTGTGAGAGACGAAAACAATCGTCGTCCCGGATCTTTTCAGTTGATTGATTCTATCAATGCACTTTGATTGAAACTCGGCATCGCCGACTGCTAACACTTCGTCAAGCAGCAAGATGTCCGGATCGAGATGGGCCGCAATTGCAAAGCCTAGTCGCAAATACATGCCGGACGAATAACGCTTTACCGGTGTATCAATGAACGCAGAGACTCCGGCAAAGTCGACGATGCTATCCAATTTGCTGGTGATTTCTCTCCGTTTCATTCCCAGAAGCGAACCATTGAGGTAGACATTTTCGCGTCCGGTTAGGTCAGGATGAAATCCCGAAGCCACCTCGATTAGAGCAGCCAGCCTCCCCTTGATCGAAATCCGACCTTTTGTTGGAGCCGTGATGTTGTACAGGAGTTTTAGAATGGTGCTTTTGCCTGCGCCGTTGTGGCCGATGATGCCAAGAGCTTCTCCTCGTTTGACTTCGAAACTCATATCGCGAAGGGCCCAGAAATCGCTCCCGTTTCTTATAAGTTTTCGCCGTAAACGTTGAAGAATTTTCCCCGACGACTCTCCTTCAGACTCATGGTAAATGCGGTATTTCTTGGAAACGTTGTCGAATTTCAGATCGATCATATCGACCTCAGACAAAGTCGGCCATGGTTGCCTCAGACCATTTGAAATAGAGATAGGAAACGATCAGGAGGGTAAGCGAGATAGCGGCAGAGAGGAACAATGAACCGCTTTCGGGCGCCGAGCCCTGGAGTATCACCTGACGAAAATTCTCAATAATTCCCACCATCGGGTTTAACAAGTAGAACTTCCGCCAACCTTCGGGAACGGCCTTTAATGGATAGACTACGGGTGTGGCAAACAGCCAAACCTGCAATAGCAACGGCACAGCGACTCCGACGTCGCGGAAGCGAACCTGAGTAGCTGAGAGCAACAAAGACATTGCGAGGGCAAAACAACTCAAGACCAATATGATTGGTACGGCATAAAGAGCGTTAAGGGTGAGCGGGATATGATAGTAGACCATCAGTCCTGCCAGCAGCACGGTCGCCACGGCAAAATCGAACAACGCGGCAACGATGTACGTCATCGGCAAAATTTCGCGCGGGAAATAAACCTTTGTTACAAACTGAGCGTGACTTACGAGGCTAGTGGTGCCGCTTGCGACTCCGTTTGAAAAGTAATTCCAGGGGAGCAGCGCCGCATAAGTAAAGACGGCATACGGGAAACCGACGCTGGGCATTCTCGCAATGAATGAGAAGATAAACGTGAAGATGAGCATCATCGAAATCGGTTGGAGAATCGCCCAGAGAACGCCTAGTACCGACTGTTTGTACCGGACTTTGACCCGGTGAACACTGAGTGTCCAGATCAAGTCCCTGTATTGAGCCAGCTTTGCTAAATTGTCTAGCAGATTGATCCCGAAAAGCGAAGGCGGGCCGATCTCAGATACCGGGCGAGCTCTGCTGCGAGTAGCAGATTCGTCGTGACTTAATAAAGAACTACGCAAAGGCTCCCTCTGTTTGGAAGTAGTATTCGGCGAAGCTTAATCGGACCGTCTCCGCAGACACTTGTTCAACGCTGCCGCCAAATGCTGAACGTAAGGCTCTTTCAAGACGGTGTCATGACCGCCAGGAATGAAATGAAGGTCTACGCCACCCTTCGCGAGTTTGCCCCATCCCAGGCGGCTATCGCGTATGCGATTATGCGGCTGTCGCTCAGTGCGAAAGACCGTAATGTGTCCCTCAAAGAAGGTTGGGACAAAATCCGGGCCCGGAAAGTAGAGCTTGAGGATTTGTCGTCTGCGTTCGGCACGGTCCGCGGGAATTAAGTTCGAAACGTTTTCACCATTATTCGTCGCAGCGCCCTGAACTTTTTTGTAAATAGGGTTAAGCTGCCTTCTGATGTGGCGCAGTGTCCGTGAAAGCAAGTGTCTCGCACGATATTCGACTTGCCAAAAGTAGTTGTAAGTATTCTCCATCACCCAGGTATCGATGACGCCGAGTAACGAAATCTCGTGACCTTCTCGCTCCAAACGGCGCGCCATCTCATAGGCAATGTGTGCGCCCCGGCACATTCCAATGAACTGATACGGCCCAGTTGGTTGTGCACGGCGCAACGCCTGCAAGTACTCAGTCGCGACTTCGTGAACAGCGACCTGACTGTGTTCACCTTCGAGGTCTTCAGGATATTGTGCTTGCAATCCGAATACAGGCTGATCATTGCCGAGATAACGAGCGAGAGAACGATATCCGAGGGCATTTACGTTAGGCATGGAAACACAGAAAAGCGGTGGCTTGGTATCCCCGGCCTGAATCTCAACCAAGGTGGGCCAGTCGAGCGAGCTAACATCCTGACGCAAGAGACTGGCGAGATACTCGATGTTAGCCCCCTGGAAAAAGCTGACGAGCGGTAAGCGTTGCCCAACTTCTTTCTGGATCTCCGAAACCAACCGAACCGCCAGCAGTGAGTGACCGCCCAGATGGAAAAAATCGTCACGAATTCCAACCGGGTGCACACCCAACAGTTTTTCCCAAATCCGTGCCAGTCGTCTCTCCAAATCGTCGCGTGGCGCGATGTGAGCTTCTTCCAGCTCGGGCCGGCTGCCATCAGGATTTGGTAATGCGCGTCGATCAATTTTTCCAGTTGGGGTAAGCGGAAATTTCTCAAGAAAAACAAAATACGCAGGGACCATGTAATCCGGGAGCGACTTTTTCAAAAGCCGTTTAAGTTCGCTTCCCACAACGTTGTTTGGGAATTCATCACTGTTTGAATTTGCAACGACATAACCAACCAAGTGCTTATTTCCAGTCGATGATTCTCGCAATATGACCACCGCGTCTTTTACTGACGGAGAGTTTTTGAGAGCATTCTCGATCTCGCCCAGTTCAATGCGGAAACCGCGCACCTTCACTTGATGATCTCGCCGTCCGTGATACTCGATGTTGCCGTCAGGCAGAAAACGGCCGATGTCACCCGTTCTGAACAATCTCGCGCCGGGTCTTTGACTGAATGGATCAGGCACAAACTTTTCCGAGGTCAATCTCGGGCTATTCAAATAACAACTGGCCAGCCCTTCGCCACCCACGCATATTTCACCGAGCACACCGACCGGCACCGGCTGAAAATTGGTATCGACGATATAAATTCTTGTGTTGGCAATCGGTCTGCCAATGGGAATGTTCCAAAGTTTTCCTGCGCCACCAATTTCGTAGCAAGTGACGTCGGCAGCCAATTCCGAGGAACCGTACAAATTAATCAATTTGGCATGCCGCAGCCGGTCGTGAAAGGTCATCGCCAAATCCACCGGCAAAGTCTCGCCACTGCTAACGCAATAGCGTAAAGCAGAAAGCTGTTGCGCCAGGTCCTCACGAAGTTCGAGGATGACTCGAAGCAGTGATGGTACGAGCACCAGGCGCGTGACTTTGTTGATTGAAAGCGTCGCAATCAACTCGTGAGAATCTTTTACCGATTCATCCGGAATTATAACCAGCGGCACACCTTGTAACAGTGGTCCAAATATTTCCCAGATCGAATCACCAAAACTTAGTGAAGTCTTTTGGCAACAGACTTCACCCTCTGTAAACGGATATTCACGCCACATCCAGGCAAAACGGTTTAAGGATGCGCGATGAGAATTCACCACACCCTTCGGTTGACCAGTCGATCCTGAGGTGTAAAGCAGGTAGGCGGAGTCTTCGGGGGTGTTTGCGTTAATAGGATTGTCGGTAGCATTCTCTGCGATTTCCGGCCATTGGACGTCAAGATAAATCGTCTCTCCACGCCACGCCGCAAACGAACCACTTAAATGTTTTTGTGTAAGCAGCAGTGTAGCTCTCGAACCAGCAAGCATAAGCAAGATTCGCTCCGCTGGATGTGCGGGATCTAATGGGATGTATGCGCCACCCGCCTTAAGTATCGCAAGAAGGCCGACCACCATCTCCGGCGAACGTTCAACACAAATCCCCACAAAAACGTTGGGTCCAACGCCGCGTTGTTTCAAGTAGTGCGCCAACTGATTCGCTTTTCTATTGAGCTCACGATAGGTTAATTCGGTCCCTTCGTAGATTAATGCGACGTTATCGGCAGTCCTCTGAGCTTGCTCCTCAAACAGCTCATGGATGCATTTATTTGGAAACTCCGCTTCAGTTTGATTCCAATTTACCACCACCTGGAATCGCTCGCGTTCGGTCAAGAGTGGCAAAGCTGAAATGCGCTGAGCTGGATTGGCAACGATTCCCTCCAGCAGAGTTTGGAAATTGGCGGCCAGCCGTTCGATTGTACTCGCGTCGAATAGATCGGTGTTGTATTCGAAGGTCAGCGTTAATCCATCAGATCTTTCTCCGACATACAGCGATAAATCGAGTTTCGAAGTGTTTTTGTCGAACGAGAAGTCCGAAAGCTCCAGCGAACCCAGTCTCAGAGTTGACTTCGGAACATTCTGGAGAGCGAACAATGCCTGGAAGAGTGGCATATGCGCGAGGCTGCGCTCAGGCTGCAGCTCTTCCACCAGCTTTTCAAAAGGCAAATCCTGATGGGCGAAAGCGTCGAGAGCGACCTCACGAATCCTTCCCAATAACTCCAGAAAAGTTGGATTACCTGAAAGGTCCGTTCGGACTACGAGCGTGTTCACAAACAGACCAATGAGATCTTCCGTCTCCGTTCTCGTCCGGTTTGCGATCGGCGTTCCTATCACAATGTCTTGCTGGTGGGTATAGCGATACAGCATGGTCTGAAACGCAGCAAGTAGCGTCATGAACAAGGTTACGCCCTGGCGCCGGCTCAGCTCAGTCAACGAGTCCCTCAGTTCTTTCTGCAAACTGCTTGTGTGGTAAGCACCGTTGAAGGTTTGTATTGCGGGGTGTGGTCTGTCGGTTGAAAGTTCGAGAACCGCCGGAGCGTCCGCGAGCTGCTTTTTCCAGAAGTTGACTTGCTCTTCAAGGACTGGTCCCCGCAGCCAGTCGCGTTGCCAGCGCGCAAAATCTCCGTATTGAATCGGCAGCTCAGTGAGTGGTGAAGGCTGCCCGTTGGTGAAGGCTTCATAAAGAGTTTCCAACTCTCGAGATAGGATGCCCATGGACCAACCATCACTAACGATGTGATGCATCACCAAGAGCAGCACTTGATCCTGATGATCTATCGTGAACAGAGTCGCCCGCAAAAGATGGTCCTGCGCAAGATTAAATGGCCGTTGCGCTGCGTGCGCTGCTAAGCGCCTAGCTTCGCCCTCTCGGTCGCTTTCGGGGAGACCGAGGAGATCTACGAATTGAATATCAATCTCACGTGTGGGCACGATGGTTTGCACTGGTTCGTCACCAACGGAACTGAAGTTTGTGCGTAAGGATTCGTGCCGCGCCACTATGCAGTTCAACGCCGCGTGCAAGGCTTGAAAATCCAGTTGCCCCTTTAAACGAACTGCTCTCGAGATGTTGTACAAGGGACTTCCCGGCTCGAGCTGATCCAGGAACCACAATCGCTGTTGCGCGAAAGATAACGGCACCCGCCGACTTACGGCAGCTCTTTTGCGCAAGACCTCTGCCAGCAAAGCGCGTTTTTCAGCGGGTAGTAGATCCGATTTGTTTTCTAGACTGCTCATTCGTTGTGACCGACCTCAGCCAGGACTTGCCGGAGCTGGGAATCCACGTGCTCGTCCGAAAGTTCATCGATTCGCGCTAACAGTTTCTCGTCGTCACCATTTAAGTCTTTGGTTATAGTATTCGCAGTTCCGTTTTTCGAAGGACTTTCGAACTCAATGATAACGGTGGCTAACTCCGCGACAGTTGGTGACTCAAACAAGTTGCGCAGCGGCAATTCTACGTTAAATGCGTTCCGTACCCGAGAGATTAATTGAGTGGCCAAAAGCGAGTGCCCACCCAGCTCAAAAAAGTTATCCCAGATACCTACTCTCTCAATCCGCAGCACCTCCGCCCAAATCTTCGCCAGCTTTTCTTCCTCCGGGCTGCGCGGCGCTTCGTAGTGCTCAGTAATATCACTATCGTTAATCTCGAACGCGCCAAGAGCGCGGCGATGGATTTTGCCGGACGGCGTGAGGGGCAATGCCTCCATCGTTACAAACGTAGCAGGTATCATGTAAACGGGTAAAGAGTCTTTTAAATAAGCGCGCAGTTCGTTAGCGAGATCTTTTGAGCCAGTGCTTGTGGCAACGACAAAACCGATAAGCTTTCGCTCGCCTTTAACAACCTCACGGACGACAACCGCGGCCTCGCGCACCTTGGGGTGCGCCACAAGCATGGCCTCAATCTCACCAAGCTCCACCCGAAAGCCCCGAATTTTTACTTGATTGTCGATTCGGCCAAGAAATTCAATAGTGCCATTATCCTGGTAACGGGCGAGATCGCCAGTGGCGTACAGCCGGCTGCCAGGTTCATTCCCAAAAGGATCCGGCAAGAACTTAGCGGCGGTTTGGGCAGGCCGATTAAGGTAACCACGCGCCAAACTAACTCCACCAATCCAAAGCTGGCCGGGGACACCAATCGGAGCCGGCCGCAGATTCTTATCTAAAATATAAATCTGAGTGTTTGCGATCGGTCGGCCAATCGGCGCAAGTGTTGGCCAATCAACCACAGAAGATGATGACTCAGCAGTCACAACGTGGCTTTCAGAGGGTCCGTAATGGTTATGCAACCTGCAGGCATGTAGCCGCGCACAGAGCTTTGTAATTTGCGGAGTGATCTCTAACTGCTCACCAGCTGTAATGATGTCTGTCACATGCGCAGGCAGCGTGCCTCCGTTATTGACGGCTTCGGCCAGATGTTGGAGGAAGGAGAACGGCAGAAAGACTCTTTGGACATTTTGCTGTTCCATAAAGCGCAAAAGTGAGAACGTGTCTCGCCTCATTTCGTCAGAGATCAGCAGAAGTGTTCCACCGGAACACCAGGTCGAAAACAGTTCCTGAAACGAAACATCAAAACTCAGCGAAGCAAACTGCAACGTTCGGGCTGCGGACGCCAGCCCGGATTGCTTGAGTTGCCATGAGATTAGGTTGGAAAGAGAACGCTCGGTCATGGCTACACCCTTGGGCTGGCCCGTCGATCCAGAGGTGTAGATCACGTATAAGAGCTTCTCGCCGACAATCGTGTTCTCCGGATTGTTATCGTCTTCGCTCTTGAGTTTGTCCCCAGCGCCATCGCAGCAAACTATTGGGATTTCTATCTCCGGCAAGCGACTAAATAGGTGCTCGTTGGTCAGCAGAATCGAGCACCCTGCATCCTCGAGCATAAAACGCAATCTCTCACGCGGGTATTCAGGATCCAGTGGGACGTAAGCTCCGCCGGCTTTGATGGTCGCGAGCACACCAATTACCATTTCAATACTACGATCGAGACAGATAGCCACTTTCACATCAGTCCCGACTCCTAGCCGGCGTAGATAATGAGCAAGTTGATTAGAGCGACTATTGAGTTCTCGATAACTCAGTTGCTTACCGTCCATGATTACGGCCGCCGCGTCGGGTGTGCGTTCAACCTGAGTTTCAAAGAGCTGCTGAACGGACACCGGCGTTGAAGCTATACTCGTGTCGTTCCACTCGTCCAGGATCTGCCTTAACTCGGCTTGATTAATCAGTGGCACGTGCGAAACCAGAGTCTCAGCGGAAGACGGTAAGTTCTCAAACAATGTCTGAAGATGACTCAGTAGTTTGCGAATCGCTCCATCGCTAAAGCGGGCACAGTCGTACACAACTTGGATGGTTAGCTTGCGGCCCGGACTTATCACTACAGTTAGTGGATATCCGGTTGTTGAGCCAATTCCGCGATCCTCGCTGAATTGGACGTTATGGTTTGCGGCTTGATGGGTGCTGCCTACTGGCAGATTCTCAAAAACGAGGATGCTATCGAAAAGCTGAACTCCGCGAGGCACTTCGCTCCACCCTTGAATGTCGAGCAACGAACAATATTCATATTGCTGTA
>CBFHBA010000005.1:0-207088 GCA_965653675.1 uncultured bacterium | reverse complement strand
GGGATGCTGCCGTCAAGAGAAATCGATCACGGGCTTGCGGTGGTTGAAAAGAATGCGCACGCGCTCAAGCGACTAATCAACGATCTCCTGGATATGACCGCGATTTTGAGCGGCAAGATGCGCATGGAAGAGCTGCCGGTGCACCTCAGCCATGTCATTAATGAAGCGATGGAAACCGCCCGGCCGTTCGCGGAATCGCGCGATGTTCGCCTCGAAATCTCGTTCCGCGATTGGCACGACGAGATCGTTACTGGCGATTCAACGCGTCTCGGCCAGGTGTTTGGAAACTTGCTGCAAAACGCGATCAAGTTTTCGACCGCCGGTGGCCGCGTCGACATAATCTGCGCGACCGAACGTGATGATGTGGTCGTGAGCATTGACGATAAGGGCTGCGGGATCACTCCTGAGTTTCTTCCGCGCGTCTTCGAAAAATTTGTCCAGGCAGACGGTTCAAAGACGCGCGCGCACGGTGGATTGGGGCTCGGACTCTCTCTGGTAAAGAGTTTCGTTGAAGCGCACGGCGGCACTATTGAAGCGCAAAGTGGTGGCGTTGGTCGCGGGAGCTGTTTTATTGTGCGCCTGCCTCGCCGGAAAGCCACAATGCCCGTTGTGGCAAGCGCGGGCGTGGCAGCTGCCGAAACCAAATCTCCGGAGGGTCATATTCTGATCGTCGAAGATGACGAAGACACACTCGAGCTGCTGCAATCTACTTTCAAGGCAAAGGGCTTTCGCGTGACCACCTGTCAATCGGCGCAGGAAGCGCTGCAGATTGCGCCGGCGAATTCGATTGATCTTATTCTTTCCGACATCGGGATGCCGCACATGGACGGCTTTGAAATGATGAAAGAGCTGCGCCAGCTTCCGAACCTGACGGAAGTGCCCGCAATCGCTTTGAGCGGCTACGTTTCGCAGAAAGACACGCGCATGGCGCTGGAGGCGGGTTTCAACGCGCACATTTCCAAGCCCGTCGAGCCGGCGGAATTGATGAGCACGGTCGCGCGCTTGCTGGACAAATCGAAGAAGCGAAATGGAAAACGAGCGGCCAGGAAATCCGATAGCCCGCCTGCTGCAAATTAACCGTTCGATTGGTGTCCGAATTTGAGTTTGTTCTCTTTGTCTCTGTGGGTCCTCGGTGTCGCGGTGGTGTAAATATCGCGCGAAAAATTCCGTCACCGAGGCAGAGAATTCACCGAGAAACTGAGAATCGTACTTAAGATACTGCCGCTGCTTCACCCGCAAGTCCTGCCACAGTAGAATGCTCACCGGCGCGTCGGTTCTTGTAACGGCAGCGGCGTTCGCTTTGTGAAGTGCCCCTGTAGCTCAACGGTTAGAGCAGCAGACTCATAATCTGTTGGTTCGGGGTTCGAATCCCTGCGGGGGCACCAATATTCACGCGTACCGATCGGGTTCTTTCTTAGTCCCATCCTGTCTATAAATCCTGAAGCGCTTCTTTGAGAGCTTCGAACTCAGGCTCAATCTCCTCGAAGCGTGAGGGCGCTTCGAAGAGTCGCGAGAGAGAAGCCGGCATATGCAAAGACCTTCCAATCAGCGGCTCAAGGATCGAATCGAACTTTGCCGGATGAGCCGTCGCGACAATGATCCAGTGGGGAGATGATAGTTGCCGGCGCACATAGACCGCGGTGGCTGTGTGCGGGCACCATGTTTGTTGCGAAAAGGTGTAATCGCCCGCGATCGTGTCCGAGATTTCCTTGTCGCTGACCGAAAATGCCTTCGCGCTCTCACGGAGCTCGGCTATTTCCGGATGCAGATCAAGGAGTCTCTCAATGTTGCTCGGATTCCCGACGTCCATCGCATTCGCAAGAGTAGCAATGGTCGGCTGCGGCTGCCATGAGCCGGACGCAAAATACTCGGGAATGACTGCATTCGCGTTCGTGGCGAGAACTATCTCTCGCAGCGGTAGTCCCATCCGCCGGGCCCAGAACGCCGCGACTGCATTGCCCAGATTGCCGGTTGGCACTATGAAACCCGGCAGCGCATCTCTTTGCCGCAAATACCACAGGCTCGCCGCTGCATAGTAAACCGTTTGTGGGAGCAATCGCCCCAGGTTGATGCTGTTGGCTGAAAGTAATCCTTTCTCTGCCGCCCAATCGCGGTTTGCAAATGCGGTCTTAACGATGCGCTGGCAATCGTCAAAGTCTCCGCGCACCGCGAAAGCCCGAACACTCTCGCCCCAGCCGGTAAGTTGCTGTTGTTGCAGTGCCGACACCTTGTCTTTGGGGAAGAGAATTACTACGTCGATCTCAGAATGTTCGTGAAAGGCCGCGGCGACGGCGCCGCCAGTGTCACCCGAGGTTGCCACGATCACCGTCCTGCGTCCCCCAAGTCGGGAGAGACAGGCAGCAAGGAAGCGTGCGCCAACATCCTTGAAGGCGGCCGTGGGTCCGTGAAATAACTCGAGCACACCAGTTTCGCTGACGTAGTTCAAACGAATTGGAAAGCTAAAGGCTTCGCTGCAGATGTCTGCAAGTTCAGGTGCGAGTGCATCACCGTCAAAAAATGGCGCTAACAGTTTTTCTCCGATGTCTGGCCAGGTTGCTAATCCGTCAAAGCTACTGACCTTGAAAGCCGGAAAACTGACCGGCACGTAAAGACCGCCATCCGGCGCGATGCTCGTCTGGATCGCCTCAGAGAACGTTAATGGTGGCGAGGTCGAACGCGTGCTACGAAACTTGATCAATGATTCTGGCTCCTTGGCCGTTAAGCGGAGAAATCCAGCAGTCCAACTCAGTCAGGCCGTTGGCTCTGAATGCGTGCTCCATCGCAGCTCGGACTTGTGCCGCTGCCAGTTCCGAAGTCACCAGCGCGAACACGGTCGGGCCGGACCCGGAGATAGACGCGCCGAGCGCACCTTGTTTCAGGGCGGCGGCTTTCACCTCGGCAAAACCGGGAATCAGCGACATCCGCTGCGGCTCGATCACTACGTCATCAAGGGCTTGTCTGATCAAATCGAGGTCGCGCAGAAAGCAGCCGGAAATGAAACCGGCCAGGGCGGCCGATTGTCTGACATGATCGGTAAGGGAAACGGTTGTTTTCAAGATGCTTCTCGCATTGCGCGTGTCTACGCGGAGCTGCGGGTGAACGATGACTGCCAGAATTTCTTCGGGCATCGGCAAAGAAACATAACGAAACGGATCCGCGGAAATCACCAGCGTCAGGCCACCCATTAGGCACGGCGCGATATTGTCCGGATGACTGGCGCCACTCGCGGCCCGCTCGCCGAGCAAGGCGTACTTCAGCAAAGCCTCTTTGGGAAGAGGAGATTCAAGCAACGAATTCGCGGCCACCAATCCACCTATGGCTGAAGCCGCAGAGCCACCCATTCCCGATCCCAGAGCGATGCCTTTGCGCACCACCACCTCGAAACCAAAATCCAGGCGCAGATCTTCG
Organism: uncultured bacterium; assembly: GCA_965653675.1. Lineage (GTDB taxonomy): Bacteria > Acidobacteriota > Blastocatellia > Pyrinomonadales > Pyrinomonadaceae > UBA11740. The sequence continues at coordinate 203,680 of CBFHBA010000005.1, read as the reverse complement.
CGGAGTTGGATTAATCCGGCGGTGGCGGCGTTACTGTCCGCCTTCAGTGGCAGACCAACCGTATCTGACTGACCGATCGCGGTTAGAATCTGCCGGATGCGAACCGTGGAGCTATCAGCGATCGAAACAGTAACTATGTCGCCAACGGATTCGATCGCAAAGCCAAGTATGTCGAAGCCGACCGCGACGTTAGCCACTGTGGCAGGCGCGAAAGCCGTAGCGGATCTCACAGTGGCGCTCCGAGGAAAGAGGCCAGCCGCAGCAGATCTGCGAAGACACCCGCGGCAGTCACCTCGGGCCCGGCGCCCGGCCCGCGGACAATCAAGGGCTCCGCGTTGTAGCGACTGGTCTGAAAACTCACAATGTTGTCGCCCCCTTTGAGATTTGCGAAAGGATGAGCGCTGGGGTACTCGCGCAATCCCGCCGACAGCCGGCCGTCTGCCTCGACCACGCCCACATAACGCAGCACGCGTTCGCGTGTTCGAGCGACGCGCTGCAGTTCACTCATCCGCTGATCATATTGACCGAGCTCGTTCAGGAAGTCTTCCGCGCAGGTCGCGCGCAGTTCTTCAGGAACCAGGCTTTCGATCTCAACCTGATTTAAGTCCACCGCGAGTCCCATCTCGCGCGCGAGGATGATGAGCTTCCGGGCCACGTCAACGCCCGCCAGATCTTCACGTGGATCCGGTTCAGTGAAGCCCTGACGGTGCGCCTCTCGCACAATTTGGGAAAAAGCGTTGGTGCCATCAAACGAGTTAAAAATATAAGAGAGAGTTCCGGAAAGCACGCCTTCGACGCGCACAATCTCATCGCCGGTTTCGAGTAGATCGCGGAGAGTATGGATTACCGGCAGGCCGGCGCCGACGTTCGTCTCATAAAGGAAGTATCGCTGATGCCGGCGGGCTGTCTCTCGCAAACTGCGGTAGTCAGCCAGTGGTCCGGCGTTCCCCTTTTTGTTCGGAGTGATGATGTTGATTCCTCTGGCCAGCCAGTCCTCATAGTGCCGAGGTAGTTCCTCGCTGGCGGTCGCGTCGATAAGCACTGAGTGCGGCAGATGGGCGGCGTGGACGTGGTCGACGAAGTGTCGGAGGTCGGCTTCCAGAGTGCTCGCATCCAGGTTGGCCTTCCAATCCTGCAGGTCAAGCCGCCGATCATCCAGAAGCATCTTGCGGCTATTCGCGATGCCGCGCACGCGCACGTCGATACCTCGCTGTGCGTGGAGTGCGTCGAGACGCCGGTTCAATTGATTGAGAAATGTCCCGCCAATTAGTCCGGTGCCGATCAGTCCGACAGAGAGTGTCTGGCTCGAGAGATAAAAGGCCGAGTGGACAGCCCGCAGCGCTTTCGTCGCTTCCCGCTGTTTGACTACTACTGAGATATTGCGCTCTGAGGATCCCTGGGCGATAGCGCGAATATTCACCTCGGCTTTGCCCAGCGCGGTGAAAAACTTTCCGGCAATACCCGTCCTTTCGATCATTCCGTCGCCTACCATGGCGAGAATGCAGCAGTCGCTTGTCAGGTCCACAGTTTGGACCTGGCCTCGTCGGATCTCAGCGAAGAAAGCTTCTTCAACTGTTTTCTTAGCCAACTCTGCCTGCGCTAGTGGAACCGCGAAACAGATCGAGTGCTCGGAACTCGCCTGCGAAATCATGACGACGGAAACATCAACGGCGCGCAGTGCTCCGAAGAGTTTGTTGGCTACGCCGGGAATACCAATCATCCCGGTGCCTTCGACGTTGAGCAGGGCCATTTCGTCGATCGTGGCGAACCCTTTGACGGGCATTTCGGATGGTGAAGTCGCCGAGATTTTCGTTCCGGTTGCTTCCGGCTTGAGAGTGTTCTTAATCCAAACGGCAATACCTCTCGTTATCGCCGGAAACATTGTGTTCGGGTGAACGACCTTTGCGCCGAAATATGCCAGCTCGGCAGCCTCCTGGTAAGAGAGCTCGGGAATAATCAGCGCGTCAGGTACGCGCCGGGGATCAGCGCTTAAAACGCCATCGACGTCAGTCCAGATCGTGACGGAGTCTGCTTCGAGCAGCGCCGCAAAGATTGAAGCGGAAAAGTCGCTGCCGTTTCGTTTCAGCGTCGTGGCGACCTCGTCATGCGTCGAGGCGATATATCCTGTGATTACGACAAAGTCCGTCGGCCTATCAGCGGTGAGCGAACTTTGCAGGCGCTCCCGCGAAAGCTGCCAGTCAACGGTGACGGTGCGGCTGTCGGGCTCGACGATCAGAATCTTGCGCGCGTCGAGCCAGCGCGACGATTGAGCGCAATCTTCCAGATGCGCGTGCAACAGTTGGGCCGACCACAACTCTCCGTGTCCGGAAACAAATTCGCTGATCGGCTCAGAGGGAAGCCCGGTGATCCAAACTCCTCGCAGGACTTCTTCGATGTTCTTGCAGTCGGAGGCCAGTGTTTCTGCCAGCGAATGCTTTTGCTCTTCGGACAGGCCGAGTTGGGCCATCGCTTCGAGATGTTTTTCCTTTAGGCCCTGAAGCTTTGCGAGATAGGAATCGTTCTGACTCGCGGCGAGGGACACCAACTCAATCAGGCCGTCGGTCACGCCGCTCATCGCCGAGACGATCACGGCCACGCGTTCTCCATCGCTTCGCAGAGAACGCAGGATGCGTCCTACTCCTTGATAGCCGCGCGCGCCGGCCACGCTGGTGCCACCGAACTTGTGAACGATCCATTTCGAATTCATTATGTTTTGCTACTCGAACTCAATTATCAGAGTCGACAGCCTACGAGAGTTCGGACCGAGATTCAAAGCCGAAAGCAAGGACTGGTTATGCTTAATTGGCAATCCTAGACGTCTCAAATCTCAAATTACTACTGACGAGAGTTTAGGTTTGTCGCGGCCTGGATTTAGCCAAGATGGCGCGATTATGGCGTGATGGCGTGCTAATACGTAACGTTACCTAACTTTACTTTGACGGCTGCGGATTCGGTAAATATTGAGTTATCTCGTTTCGTCTCGCCTTGTTGATGCCCTCCGAACCGTCTCATAATCTGTTGGTTCGGGGTTCTAATCCCTGCGGGGGCACCAGGAACAGTAGGCAGACGGCAGGCGGCTGCGAGTAGCAGCGGGTCGCAGATTAATCTTCTGTAAGCTCTATGCGCGAATCACTTTAATTATGATTTGCTTTCGGTAATTATGATTTGCTTTCGGTTCTGGCCGCTCCTCTGTTCTCTTCCATACGCATCGTCGCACGCGCGAGGCTGAACAGGATCAGCGCGAGGGCGACGCTTGAAAGCGTCAACACAAGATAAATCAACCACGGCAGACGTTCGGTGAAGGGCAAAAGCGGCGGAGTGTAATTGGGATTCGCGACGAAGGATCCGACAACCACGGGAATGGCAGGCGCTTTTAGCTTCGCGGACAACTCCTTCTCAAAGTCATAGTGCGGCGCATCCGCGTTCGCATTGCCAAAATAAAGTTTCAGAGGCTGCTGCGTCGGCCCTTTCAACTCAAAATTGAGTTCGCGCAGCGGTGCGCTTGCTTGGATCGAACTGATTGAGAGTGGCACATTGTTGTAATCGTCGGTGATCAGTCGCAGCTTGCGTGCGTGTTCTTCGTTGTCGAAAGTGATTGTCGTTACCTGATTCCGGTCGCCGACGGATTTCGCCAACTCACCGGCTGCAATGACGCGAGGGTTTTGCGGATCGTCAACGACCTCGACTTGAAACGGTCGTGAGAACGATTGATCGCCTGTCCGCAGCCACAAACTATCACACGGCACTTTGCCACCCAGATCAATCGTCCACGAAGAGGCTGGCGCACCCCCGTGTCGCAACAACTGATATGAAGGGACGGCGACTGGCCAAGTGACGGCCGCGCCCTTTTCGCGATTCGCCAACCAAACGCGCACACCGGTAATCGCCGGCGGCTCTCTGTCGACGCGTTCATCTGCGCTGACGCGCACGCGCAGATAGCGGAACCGGCTGATTGGATAATTGACACGGCCGGAACGCGCGGTATTGTTGACCGAGGTAAAACTGAAAATGACATCACCGGTCTTCAGAAGTTTCCAGTCCGCGCCGGTGTCGCTACCTTCCACCGCGACGGCGCGGCGAAAATTAGTACCGGCGGTTTCGATTTCCACTTCGTTGTGTTCACCTGGAGACTCGCCTAAATCAACAGAGACTTCGCTGGCATTGCCGACGGTGGCTTGGTTGAAAATGCGGCCGGAAACTGGCTGGGCTTCATCAATTTGACGACGAACGCGGACGGCATACGGAATCTCGCGTCCAGCAGAATCATAAAGTCGCAGGTCCGCCAGGTCATCGCGCGCTTTGTCCATCACTTGCAGCGGCACGGCGAATTCATAAAGCCCGCCATCGGCACGCGTCAGAGTCACTTCCGCAATAAACGGCCAGGACGACAAAGCGCTGTCACCGAGAACGACAACCGTCGCAAACGCTGAAACGATCACAACCAGGAACAAAATCGCGAGAAGCCTTTTCATATTGACGACTCCTTCGAATAGAACGCCTTGTGATATCCCCATGTGACGACCAGCAACAGCAACCCCAGCACGAGAAACGCGATGATGCGATAAAGCTGCTGGAGCACCGCGATGTCGACGAGCATCACTTTAACGACCGTTAAACCGAACAATGACAGCGCCGCCCAACGAATCGCCGGCGATCGCCGCACGAACCCGACCGCCGCAAGCACCGCCGCGTAAATCGACCACAACACGGAGACCGCCATCTGTCCCAACCAATGCTCGTGCTGATAACCTTCAGCCGTTTTTTGTAACGCCGCGCGCGTTGCAAAGTACGTGTACGTCTCAACTGTCAGTAGAAACCAAAGTGTAATCAGCGCGACGACTAAGAGAACGATTTGAAAGATTCGCGCGGCGATGTGCATGCGCTCGCCAAGCTTTTCGTAAATCCACGCAGAGGCAAACAAGCATACGATCACCAACAATGACGAAAGAAAATATTTGTTCACGACAGGCGTGAACACAGCGCGATCGCCCCAAGGGGTGTCCCAAAACACCAGTTTCAAAATCGCCAATCCAAACAGCCCATGCGCAATCGCACGCAGCCGCTGCGACCTCATTTCAATACCGGTCCACAGAATCGCGACGCCCTCAACCGCCCACGCGATCGTGATCCAATTCGACTTGAGTTGAATCGGAATCGCCAACGTGACGAACGTCAATGCGACCCCGATCAGCAAAAGCATTTCCGCACGCGTCGTAGCGCGGCGATCGAGCAGCAGCTTTGCGGCGCCGGCATAGAGAAGGGCCATCCCGATCGCAAACACACCCATCCAATCGTGATGGTTCCCATTCAAAAGAAAATACGACGTCGCAAAAAACGCGTACGGGTTGATCAGCAGCAACGTGAAATCCTCAAACGTCGAAACGAACTTCAAAGGATTGCTTGTAAACGCGGAAAGATCGTCGAATCCAATTTCTTGTCGCTTGAGAAAGCGGCGAGCGAGATGGGCCAACAGGAACGAGAGGAAGACTGCGGCTTGTAAAATCAGTACTGCCGCGAGCTTGCGCGGATGATAGTTATCGCCGTACCAAAGCCAGAACAGCACGTGCGTTCCGAAAAATGCGAGCGAACTCAGACCCGGCCATTGCTTCAACAACGCGAGCGTTCCCACGTCGAGCGCAAAAATGTAGCCGAACAGCGACCGATACTGATCTCGATCTGAACGCAGCAGGATTGGGTTCAAGAAGCCGCCGATGAGCGCCATTACCGCGATTGCCGGAGCGTCGTACAACAGGGCGAGTCCGGCCGCTTCAGCAATCAAGATAGTGATGTAAGCAAAGGCCGCTTTTTGTGTAGCGAGGTGATAGTAGCCAAACGAGGCGTACGTTGACAGATAGAGCAAGACAACTCCGCCCGCGGTCAAAATTTGTGAAAACACTCGCCACTTGCGTCTGTGATAGCGATAACCGAGCGCCGCCAACGTTACGCCAGCGATGACGCCAATGGCGACACGACCCAGCTCGCCAATCCACCGATTATCAAACGCGTACTTCAAAAAGAACGCGGTTGCAAAAAGAATCAGCGCCACTGCCGCCCAACCTAACCAGCGTCGGCCGATGATCGATTCCAACTCCTGCGCGTTGATCGCGCGCGCCGGTGGTGTTGTCGCGACCGGCGGCGTCGCGGGAGGTGAAGAACGTTCAAAGCTACGACGCGCCGGAGCCGCAGGTGGTACCGGAGGACTTGGCGGCTGTGATTGCGTTTTGACTTCAGGTTTTGCTACTTCGGGCGGTGGCGCGACGCCTGGTGTGTGTGAAATCGTCGCTTCCAGTCGCGCCACCCGTGCGGTCAAGTCCTGAAGGATTTGCGAAAGTCCCTGACTCTCAGCCGGGTTAAGCTGTGACGAAGTTTGCAATCGGGACAGCTGCTGATTGAGTTGGTTACGCGTGCGGATGGAAACAACCAGCGCGACGATCGGAAGAATGATTCCGCCGACGAATAGCGCCAGCAACACCAGTGCGATGATTAGGCCTATGGCGTCGTCCATGTATGCGGCGCGACGAGAACCACCTTGGCTGACTTTCGCAGCGCATTCTATTTTCGGGGCTTTGGGTAGTCAATGAATCCACCCGGCGGCTAGTCACCCAATTCTTTCTTTGCGCCTTTGGCATTTCTTGGGGCGTTTGCGAGAAATCTAATTATCCGCGTTAGTTTTCACACAAAGACGCAAAGTGAAACATGAAGCGGAAAGAAAATAGTTTTAGCCACTACCACTTGCTGAGATTCCGCGTGGTTGAGAGGCGTTCACGATGGATGAGACAGTCCAGTCTTTGAGCGGAGTATTACCTAAAATCGAATTAGTTAAGCCGTTAAGGTCTTAACAAAATCTTTAAGACCCCGGGCTGTGCGGCGCGCTCCATCGCCTGAAGTCCGGAGGATAGAGGAAATTGATCGTCGACCAGGCTTTCAACATCGACTACGCCACTCTTCAGTAGCTCAAGCGCAGGCGCGAACCGGCCGCAACGCGAACCCACAACGCTGATTTCATTGACGACGAGCGGGGCCGCGTCAATTTCCGTTTTGCCATGGAACGTGGATTTTAGAACCAGAATACCCCGTGGGTGCAGCAGTTCCTGGGCCAGCGCGAATCCGGATGATGAGCCGGAAGCTTCGATCGTCACATCGAACTGCGAAGCTCGCTGGGCGGCTACGTTCACGGTGATTGTTTCAATGCCGCGACGCGCAGCGATGGCGAGCTTGTTTTCGTGTTTGCCTATCAAAGTGAGTTTCGCGCCGGTGGTGGCAATGACTTGCGCGCAAAGCAATCCAAGTTTGCCGTCGCCGATTACGGCAACGCGGCTGTCTTCAGTGACGAAGCAGCGTTCGAGAATTCCGCACGCGGCGGCGAGCGGCTCGGTGAAGACAGCACGGTCATCGCTGACTTCATCAGGCACTGGCAGAAGGTTCACGAGCGGCAACTTGAGGAACTCTGCGTGAGCGCCGTCTCGGCCGACGATGCCGAGCACGGTGCGGTTCGGGCAATGACGCGGGTCGCCGGCGCGACAAAGATCGCAGTCGCCGCAACCGGCGATGATTTCGCCCACGCCCCGCGTGCCGGGTTTGTACGACAAGCTGCCAGCTTGTCGCGTCGAGGACAGGCTGGCAGCCTGTCCTTCTTCTTCGATCACCCCCACGAACTCATGGCCGATCGTCCCTTCGAAACCGGCATAGCCACGCGCAATTTCAAGATCGGTATTGCAGATGCCGGACAGTGTCACCCGCACCAATGCTTCGCCGCCAGCGATCGGCTTCGGCACATCGCTGAGTGAAAGCGATCCGTTTTCGTAGCGCAGAGCCTTCATAAACCAGATGTCAGACGTCAGATGTCAGATGTCAGATATCAGAGAGCGGAATCAAGGACCGACGTCTGACCTCTGACTTCTGATTTCTGTTTTTCTGACGCCTGACTTCTGATGTGTGATATCTGTTTTTCAAAATTTCTTCGTCCGCTCGTAAGAATTTTCGTATGACAACTCGATCGACTGATCGCGATTGCGTACCGAAAGAGGCAATCGCCACTCGATCTCTTCACCGGTGTCCAGTTGTGCCACTGCGCGCAACCACCAGTCGCCTTGGCTCAGCAGCGTCGACGCGACGCCATCATTTGTCACTTGAGCTTTTACCGGCGAAACGTCGTGCATTCGTCGCGCGAGAAAATCGTCAAACTGTTTGGCCAAACGCGGGGACTCATCATATTCGCGTCGCAGTCCTGCCAAATCGAAGTGATACAACTCGACCGGCGATTGCAGCGTCGCGTTGCGAATGGTGTTGCGCACGACCACGCGCGTTCCTGACAGCGGCGCGTTGTAGTCGCTGGTTATGCTTGATGAATTCGCCGGCAGACGCTCGTAGATCCTGTAACCGGCATAGAAGAGTCCGCCGAGCAGCGCGAGCGCCAACAAAATGCGCACGATCAGCAAGAGAACACTTGAGCGCTGTGCCTTTCCTTCTTCGTCTTTCATCGTCGCAGTCGCCGCACGTAATTGACCAACTCGTCGATCTGATTTTCGTTCAAAGATTTCTTGAACGCCGGCATCTTTCCGCGGCCGTTTGTGATTGAATTGAACAGACGCTCGTCCGTCACATCGTTCTGCCAATTCACATCGGTCATGTCGCGCGCATGCGTGCGCCTGCCTTGGGTAGTTCTTCCGCGTCCATCATGGCCGTGACACTTGACGCACTTGGCATTGAAGGTAGTACGCGCGTCGGCGGCAGACGCGGACACATTCGTTGGCGTGAAGCGCAGCGCCATCGCCACCATGGAAAACAAACAGAGGCTGCCGAGTACGATTGGCGCAAGCCACAGTGCCCGATGTTTGGTCATCTGATTCCTCCGAATCCGAACTGCAGCACGCGATAGTTATAACCCTATTCGATTTCGTTTGTCGCGTGACGCGTCCCACAGTTGAAAGACACGTGAAGGCGCGATAATCTCAACACTTCGTGAGCACCATTTTGGACGACAAACTACGCGAAGAATGTGGCGTGTTCGGCATCTATGGCCATCCTGATGCCGCGCGCCTGACTTACCTGGGAATGTATGCGTTGCAGCATCGCGGACAGGAATCATGTGGCATCGTTTCGTCCGATGGCGCGCAATTGATTTTCGAACGCGCGATGGGCCACGTGCGGGACGCGCTGGATGAAGATCGGCTCGATCGACTTACGGGGCAGAGCGCGATCGGACACGTGCGCTATTCGACCGCCGGCGAAGTTTCGATCCGCGAATGCCAGCCGTTCGTCGTCACCTGCCAGCACGGCCAAGTCTCTGTCTGCCACAACGGCAATCTGCCTTTCGCCCGCGAAGTAAGAAAGAAGCTGGAACGCGACGGCGCAATCTTTTCTTCGACGTCGGACACCGAAGTCGTGCTGCACGAGGTGGCCCGTTCACGTGCGGCAAATGTAATGGAAGCGATTCCGGAGGTGCTGCGCGAGACGGAAGGCGCCTTCTCGATGTTGTTTTTGACGCCGAAAGAGCTAATTGCGATTCGCGACCCGCGTGGCTTCCGGCCACTGGCGCTCGGGCGTTTGGACGATTGCTGGGTGATCGCTTCAGAGACCTGCGCGTTTGATTTGATCGATGCGAAGTACGTACGCGACGTCGAACCGGGCGAGATGATCGTCATCAACGAAGATGGCTTGCGCTCTTCGCATCCACTGCGGCCAGAGAAACACGCGATGTGCATTTTCGAGCACGTATATTTCTCGCGGCCTGATTCGATCATCTTTGGACAGTCAGTAAGTCGTTCGCGCCACAAGATGGGCCGGCGGCTGGCGATCGAGCAGCCGGCCGATGCCGACATCGTCGTGCCCGTTCCCGATTCAGGCGTCGCAGCGGCCATCGGTTATTCAGCAGAGAGTGGTTTGCCGTTTCGCTTGGGTCTGGTACGCAATCACTACGTGGGCCGCACTTTCATTGAGCCGAAGCAGTCAATTCGCAGCTTTGGCGTGCGCCTCAAGCTCAATCCGGTGCGTCACTTGATCGAGAACAAACGCATCGTCTTGATCGACGATTCGATTGTGCGCGGCACGACGTCAAAAAAGATTGTGCGCATGGTCCGCGAAGCCGGCGCGAAGGAAATTCACGTGCGCATTTCCTGTCCGCCGACCATCAGCCCTTGCTATTACGGCGTCGACACGCCAAACAAAGCACAATTAATCGCAGCTAATTATTCCGTCGAAGGCATACGCGACTTCATCGAGGCCGATTCGCTCGGTTACCTGTCGCTCGAAGGCATGCTCGATGCCACTGATCTCAATCCTGATGAAGCTTGCGTGGCCTGCTGGAACGAAAAATATCCAACGCGCATTACGCGAGATGCAGAAACGATGCATGCGCGTGACGAGGTCGCCGCGCGTATGGCCATCGAAATCTGACAGGGGTTCACAGTACCTCTGCGGAACTTTGCGTCTTTGCGCCCAGGCGTGATACCGCCTGGCAGTTCGGTTCACGCAAAGCCGCAAAGTACGCGAAGAATCGCAAAATTTAATTTGGAAAAATCCATGACTGAAAGAATCTTCAACTTTAGCGCCGGCCCGGCGGTAATTCCGGTGCCGGTTTTGGAACAAGCACGCGACGAGATGCTGTCGCTGCCGGGCGTCGGCATGTCAGTGATGGAGATCAGCCATCGCTCGAAGACTTTCGACGAGATCATTCAAGGCGCCGAGAACGGGCTGCGCGAACTGCTCAACATTCCGAAAGATTATGTTGTCTTATTTCTGCAAGGCGGCGCGAGTTTGCAGTTCACAATGGTGCCGATGAATTTTCTGTCGCTCGATGGCAGCGCCGATTACATCGTCACTGGAAGTTGGGGCAAGAAAGCGATTAAAGAAGCCAAGAGTTTTGGTAACGTCGACATGGCTGCGAACATGGCCGATGGCGGATTCACGCGCATTCCAAATCAGGATGAGCTGCACCTTAATCCAAGCGCGGCTTACGTGCACATCACTTCGAACGAAACGATCGAAGGCGTCGAATTTAAGACGGAACCCGAAGTTGGCGACGTACCGCTGATGGCCGACATGTCTTCAAACATTCTCTCGAAACCGATTTCGGTTGGGAAGTACGGTTTGATTTACGCGGGCGCGCAAAAGAACATGGGCCCAAGCGGTGTCACCGTCGTCATCATGCGCGAGGATCTCCTGCCGCGCGTGCGTCCCGGCCTCGGCACCATGCTCGACTACAACACGCACGCGAAAAACAAATCGCTCTACAACACGCCGAACACCTGGGGCATTTATATTCTGAATCTGGTTTGCAAATGGCTGGAAGACAAAGGCGGGCTTTCCGGAATGCAGGCTGAGAACGAGGCAAAAGCTCAGTTGATTTATGACGCGATCGACGCGACCGATTTTTATCGCGGCCATGCTGATCCTGATTCGCGTTCAGCAATGAACGTGACATTTCGCCTGCCCTCCGAAGATTTGGAGAAGAAGTTCGCGAGCGAGGCGACGGCGCAAGGACTTGATGGCTTAAAGGGTCATCGCAGCGTCGGCGGCATTCGCGCCTCAATCTACAACGCATTTCCGAAAGAAGGATGCGCCGCGCTGGTACAGTTCATGCAAGAGTTTGAAAAGAAGAATGGGTAACGAAATTAACCACAGGGGGCACAGAGAAGAGCAAAGGGGTAAGGGCAAAGAGCTAAGCGCAACGGCTCAAAAACTGCGTCAAAATCTCTTTGCTCTTTGCGCTTTCCCTTTGGCTCTTCTCTGTGTTCTCGCTGGTTCAAATCCCGCCACGCAGACTCAATCTTCCGATCTCGCTCTCCCTCAGGAAAAGCACCTGCGCAATGTCAGGCAGTTAACTTTCGGCGGCGAAAATGCCGAAGCTTATTTCTCATCCGACGGCAAGAAGTTGATCTTCCAGTCGACCCGCGACGGTCATGAGTGCGATCAGATCTACACGATGAACATTGACGGGTCGGATGTGAGGATGGTTTCGACCGGCGAGGGCCGCACGACGTGCTCGTATTTTTTTCCGGGCGATAAGAAGATTCTTTATTCGTCGACACACCTGGGTGGAAAGCAGTGTCCGCCGCGTCCTGATTTCTCGCAGGGTTACGTCTGGGCGGTCTATGACACGTTCGATATCTTCACGGCAAATCCGGATGGATCTAATTTGAAGCAGCTGACAACGACAGCTGGCTACGATGCTGAGACGACGATCAATCGACAGGGCAAACTGGTCTTCACGTCAAAGCGCGACGGCGACCTCGACATCTACACGATGGATGCGGACGGTCGTAACGTGAGGCGGCTGACGAATGAACTTGGTTACGACGGCGGACCGTTCTGGTCTTACGACGGCAAGCAGATCGTCTATCGTGCGTATCATCCGCAAACCGACAAAGTGAAAGCGGAATATATCGCGCTGCTAAAACAGAATTTGATTCGCCCGACGGTGCTGGAAATTTGTTTGATGAATGCCGATGGATCGAACAAGCGGCAGGTCACGCACCTTAACAAGGCGAGCTTTGCTCCGTATTTCTTCCCCGACGGCAAGCGCATCATATTTGCATCGAACGTGGCCGATCCCAAAGGACGCGATTTTGATCTCTACATGATCAAGACGGACGGTAGCGGGATGGAGCGCCTTACTTACAACAACACGTTCGATGGTTTCCCGATGTTCTCGCCGGATGGAAAGAAGCTTGTGTTTGCGTCGAATCGCAATGACGCGAAACCGGGTGAGACGAATATATTCATTGCTGATTGGGTTGAGTGATATCGCGCTGAAAGCGCGAAATAAGATAGCCCAGGGCGACGCCCTGGGTACGGGCTTGAAGAAGAATCTAAGCCCTGAAAGGGCGTAATAAACTTCAGAGAGGTAAATGTGATTCGCAAATTCCTTAGACTCGCCGTAATTCTCTCGCTGGCTATCTCGGCTGCGTTTGCGCAGCAACCGAGTTCAACTCCCAGCGTCAGCCACCTCCAACAGATCATCATGTATCTCGCGTCTGACGCGCTGGAAGGACGACGCACCGGGACGCAGGGCGCGAACGACGCAGCGCATTACATCGCCGCCGAATTCAACATGCTCGGACTTCGTCCCGGAATGGGGGGCGGTGGACGCACCCGCGGCGAGAATCGCGCGCGTTACCTGCAACCGTTTCCGTATGTTTCGTCAGTTGAGTTGGGCAAGAACAATGCGCTGACGATGGATCCGCAACCGGTCGAGAAGGCGCGAATCTTCAAACCTGGCGTCGATTGGATGCCGCTTGGATTTTCTTCAAACGGTGAAACTCAAGGAGCTCAAACGGTCTTTGTGGGTTACGGCATCTCTTCCGCGGAGCTGAAGTACGATGACTACGCGGGAGCAACCGCTAAGGATCGCGTCGCGATTGCGTTCGCCGGAACGCCCGACGGAGATAATCCTCATGGTCAATTTACTCAAGCGGGCCAGGTCCGTTTCAAAGCGGCAGCCGCGCGCGCAGCCGGCGCTCGCGCTTTGCTGATCATTTCGGAAGAAGAAAAACTTAGTGACGATCGATTGTCGCGGCTGACTTACGACAACTCCGGCGAGGCAGGCATTCCGGTGGCCGTCATTTCAAGCCAGACAGCGACCTGGCTTTTGGGAGATCTGAGCGGTCTAAAAGCGATCGCCGACGCGCGAAGTCGCACCGGTGGCCCACGTACCGGTCACAACATTAATCTTCAAATTGATATTAGCCGCCGCGAATCACCATCTTTCAACGTTGTCGGTATCCTGCCCGGCAGCGATCCGAAATTGAAGAATGAAGCAATTGTGATCGGCGCGCATTACGATCATCTCGGACTGGGCGGCGAAGGCAGCCTCGCGCCGCGCGAGGGCGAGATCCATCACGGAGCGGATGACAATGCTTCCGGCACGGCTGGAGTGCTGGAACTCGCGCGCATGTTCACGCAAGGTCCCAAGCCGCGACGCACGATTGTCTTCATCGCATTTAGCGGCGAAGAAGAAGGACTAATCGGATCGAACTACTACGTCAATCATCCGGTCGTGCCGCTCGCCAATACCGTCGCGATGATCAATATGGACATGATTGGGCGTTTGAAGGATCAGAAATTGACTATTGGTGGCGTCGGCACAGCCCAGGAGTGGAAAGACGCGATCAAACGGACTCAAGATTCTTCTACCTCGCCTCAGACAATTCCGGCGAGCGCGGGCAATCACTCGAGCACCAGCGTTGTGTCACCGTTCGCGCTCACGCTTAACGAAGATGGCTATGGTCCGAGTGATCATTCCTCTTTTTATTCGAAACAAATCCCGGTGCTCTTCTTCTGGACCGGCACGCACAACGACTATCACAAACCTTCGGACACCGCTGAAAAGATCAATTACCAGGGCGAAGCGCGCATTGTCTCGTTCGTTGCCGACGTGGTTCGCGACATCGACAAGTCGGACAAACGCCCGACCTTCACCGTCGCAAAAAGCGAATCGCAGGGACGCTCGACTGGCTTCCGCGTTTATCTGGGGACGATTCCCAATTATGCCGATTCGAATGATGGTTTGTTGCTGGATGGCGTGCGCGACGATTCGCCGGCAGCGAAAGCCGGGATCAAAGCCGGCGATAAAGTCGTGAAGCTGGCTGGTCGAGACGTGAAGAACGTTTACGATTACACGTACGCGCTGGGTGAAATGAAAGCGGGCGAGGAATACGAAGTCGAGTTGATGCGTGGCGGACAGCGAATAACATTGAAGATCAAGCCGGAAGCGAGGAAGTAAGCAAGGCAAAAGGAAAAGGGTAAAAGGAAAAAAAGGCCAAAGCCAAAACGAAAAGGCAAAAGTCGAAAACGGACGCTCGACGCGCCGTCTGGCTTTTGCCTTTTGACTTTTTCCTTTTACCTTGGCGGATTACCACCGTGGTTCGCGGTCATTGCGGCTGCCACGACGATCGCGGTCACGATCCCGGCCGCCACGGCCACCGCCGCCACCATAACCACCACCGCCACCATAACCACCGCGGTTACCACCGCCACCGTAACCGCCACCTCCCCGATCCGTCCGCGGGCGAGCTTCGTTGACCGTCAAATTGCGGCCATTGAAGTCTTTGCCGTTGAACTGCTCGATCGCCGCCGCGGCTTCTTCCGGCGAAGTCATTTCGACGAAGCCGAAGCCTCGTGAGCGGCCTGTCATCCTATCTTCGACGACCTGGGCCGATTCAACCGTGCCGGCCTGCGCGAAGTGATCGCGCAAGTCGTCGCTGGTTGTTTGAAAGGGGAGATTTCCTACGTACAATTTTGTAGCCATTTCTTGTTCTGTCCTTGTCCTTTGGTGTAAAAGGAAGCGCGGAACTCAATCACTGAATCAAAGGCAGGATTACTGACTTTTCTTTCGGCGAAAGGCGACGTCCCGATGCTCTAACTAAAAGCGAGAGCGGCTCCTAACGTTGACAACTAACCTCACTCTCTCTTCAGCCGAACACGTCGCTTCGCAGCACGGACAGGCGCCTCGCCGTCGAGGCGCGAGAGCAGGAATAACCATGAGAGTATTGCGCGGGACACCCCGGAAGTGCAAGCGATCCCGCGCGTCTTTATATTACGAATGACCGGTGCCCACCGGCTTCCGCAGCAATAATTCCGTAATCTTTAATGGGGTGCAGACGATCCCGCTCCGCTCGATCGATCGTGGCTCAGGCCGATTACCGCAACGGTCAAGACTGCGGCAATTACGCCCAGCGCGATCCATGTGGCTCTGCTGCCGCCATCGTCGCTGTCGTTATCGCTATTGTCCGGCACCGCGCCCACGCGGGGCGGCGCTTTGAAAAGGTCGCGAGCCGCGGTCTTGGCGTTCAGGAAATTGTGACTGGCGGCCGCGCGCGAAGTGATTTCACTACGCGAAAAGATACGGTTGAAATCGACCTTTGATCCCGGTGCGAGCTTGAGCTTCTCGGATGCCACGGCCACCGGCGTCACCTTTGCGTTCGCCACATTCTCAGCGCTCGCCAAATCGGTGGTTGTTACAGTTGTGGCTGGAGCGTCGGCTTTCTTTGGATCCGTCGAAGCTTTGGGCGCGCCCATCACGTAGACGTTCACAATGGCGACGACGAGTACCACTGTTAAAAGTTGAAAGACTTTTGAAAATCTCGTCATGTGCTTTTTGTTGTCCTCCTCCGTGTTGCTTCCTAGAAGAATTTGCCTAAGTCCAAGTTTCTATTGCGTTTGAATTGGTTTGGAGTCTAACTCTCAAAAGTGTAAAGGGTCAACAACTTTCGCGAAAAGCCACAGAAAAAGAGCACTTTCAGAAACGCCGCCGCCGTCGTTCGCGCCGTTGCACGGCGCACCGAAAGAGACGCGTCGTATCCAGAATCACCATGGCTTCGCCCGCATAGACAATCGTGCCCAACGTCGGCGCCGGATTCGATTCACCGGCGGGAGCTGCCGGTTCGATGTCTTCAGCGGAAATCGTGATCGTTTCTCGGCAGGTTTCGGCTACGAGCCCGAGTTGCTCATTGCCGCGCAAGACGAGCACAAACGGCAGCGTGCTTGACCAGTGAGTTACGGCGCCAGTCGCGATTGCCACGGCATCAAGCACTGTTATCATGCGCCCGCGCACACAAACTACCCCGACCACCGCAGCAGGTGCTCGCGGCAGGTGCGCTAAGGGACGCGCTTCAGCAGTGTTTTCAATCTGATTAGTAAAGACGGCGAAAGTTTGATCGCCGATCGTGAAGGGCAACAAATCGTGAAGTTGAGCCGTCTCAACAGCCGCGGAATCGAAAGAGGTTCCCGCATGCTTTTCCGAAGTGGCCTTTTCTGATGTAGCGGCGTCTATCATCGAAGCTATTGACCAATTGCATCATTTGAATGAAATCATGCCACCGCAGCTCCGGTCAACGATTTTGCGTGTTTCGCCGTCGCGATTCAGGAAAGATCTTGCCGTGTGGTACAGTCGCCGAAAAATCCGAAAGGAAAGGCATTCCATGGAGGAGTTCGATCAATATCGTGCCGCGATGAACGAGAAGCTCCTGGGCAGTGAGCATCTCGGCATCAAAAGATTCTTCGCGCTAGACACCCAGGCCTACGAAGACGGCGCACTCGACAAAAAGACAAAAGAATTGATGGGACTGACTGGTTCAATTGTCTTGCGCTGCGACGACTGCATTACTTATCACATTAAGCAGTGCGCCAGCGTCGGGGTAACGCGCGAACAGTTCATGGACGCGTTCAATGTTGCCCTCGTAGTAGGCGGCTCGATCACAATTCCGCATCTAAGGCGAGCTGTTGATAGATTGGATCAGGTTCTAACAACTACAAAATGAACCACAGAGGACACAGCGGAATTAGGCTCTTGATCTTCGGCCTTTGGTCTTTGTTCTTTTGTTTGTGCAGCGTGATGTATGCACTGTCGCCCGGGAACGTGCACAAAGAACAAAGATCAAAGACCAACGCCCGGTTCTTTGAGAAAGGTCTGGAAATGCCTGTGCAGGAACGTGCAAGGATTCGCGCCCCGGAATTGACCGGAGGTCGCGGTTGGTTGAATACGGACAAGCCGCTCTCACTCGCCGCTTTGAAAGGAAAGGTGGTGTTGCTGGATTTTTGGACCTACGGCTGCATCAACTGCATGCACATCATTCCCGATTTGAAGAGACTCGAAAGGAAATATCCGAATGAACTAGTTGTGATTGGCGTGCACTCGGCAAAATTCGAAAACGAGAAAGACACCGAAAACATTCGCCGCATTATTCTGCGTTACGAGATTGAACATCCCATCGTCAATGATGCTGATTTCAACATCTGGCGCGCCTATGCAGTTAACGCCTGGCCGACGCGCTACTTAATCGATCCGGCCGGTTATGTCATCGGCAGACTTTCCGGCGAAGGCGGATACGAAGCACTCGACAAAGCGATCGCGGATTCCATTGCCGAGTTTCGCAAACGCGGTGAATTGAATGAAGCGCCCCTAAAGCTCGTTCTGGAGAAAGCGAAAGTCGGCGACTTGCCCTTGGCGTTTCCCGGTAAAGTACTCGCGGACACGAAGAACGACCGTTTGTTCATCGCCGATTCGGATCATAATCGGATCGTAATCACAAAGCTCGATGGGACGCTGGTTGACGTGATTGGCAATGGCCAGCATGGAATGTCCAGCGGACCGTTTGCCGAGGCAACTTTCTTTCGCCCTCAGGGGATGGCGCTCGACGGCGATAAGCTTTACGTTGCCGATACCGAGAATCATCTAATCCGCCGGATCGACTTGCAGGCTCGCACGGTCGAAACAATCGCGGGAACCGGTGTGCAATCGCACAAATACGGAGAGACAGGCTCGGCGATGAAAGTCGCTCTGAATTCTCCCTGGGATTTGCAGATTGTCGGCCGCACGCTCTACATCGCAATGGCGGGGCCGCATCAGATCTGGCAGCTCGATCTCGACAAGCAAGAGGTGTCGACGTTTGCGGGTTCCGGTCGTGAGGCGCGCATCGACGGTGCGCGTGATGAAGCGGCCTTTGCACAACCGTCAGCGCTGGCAACTGACGGCAAGACGCTGTTCGTTTCGGATGCCGAAGCCAACATTATTCGCGCCATCGATCTCGCCGCCGGCGCAGTGCAGACCCTGGTGGGTGGCGATTTATTTGATTTCGGCGATCACGACGGCCATGGAAACGATGTGCGCTTGCAGCACCCGCTCGGCCTCACGCGATGGAATGACAAACTACTGATCGCTGATACCTATAATCACAAGATCAAGCTGCTGGATCCAGCGGCGCGAACTGTCACCTCATTTGCTGGGACAGGCAAGCCCGGCCAGGCCGATGGTGCGACGCCTTCGTTTTATGAGCCCGGCGGGTTGACGCTCGCAGGCGACAAACTCTACGTAGCCGACACGAACAATCACGCGGTGCGCGTGCTTGATCTGAAAACGAAAGAGACAAAGACGCTTACGATCAAAGGTCTGCAGCCACCGCAGCTCACTCAAACAGCGACCGCCGAAACTTCTGTTAATCAGGAAGATATTAAATTGCCGGTGCAAAAGATCCGAAACGGCGACGGATCGATCCTGCTGAATCTGCAATTGCCGGCTGGTTACCATCTCAATCCATCGGCACCTCACCGCTATAGCATTTCGGTGGGTGATGGCTCGCAATTGATCTCAATCGATTCCAATAGTGCGAATAGGACACTAAAGAACGTGCAGCTACCGGTGCAAATTCCTTTTCACGCGATGAGCCAGGGCGCGGCCCAGGTAAACGCTTCATTCACTTTTGTTTATTGCCGCGAAGACAACACCGGTGTTTGTCGCATCAAGACAGTTAAATGGCTGGCGCCGATTGAAGTTGTGGCGGATTCAAGCGCGCCTGCTGAAATAAACCTCACAGCCAAGGTTCCGGCTAATTAGACAGCGGTACTGAAACTCACTTTTTTGTCGCAAACGTCGTTACTGTCAGGTAACGTGCCCTTCCCACTTGCTCGGCCTTACTGCCACTTGTAATATCGTGTTTTCCTTTCAACCACTCAAACCAGGAGTCGCGATTGTGGCTAATAAACCTTTTCTGACCGACATCAAGACGCTGCGCGAGCGCGCGCGCAAACATATCGAAAAAGGCGCAGTGACTGAGGGTTACAGCGCGGATCGCGAAACCGTGATCAAGCTGCTTAATGAAGCCCTGGCGACTGAGCTCGTGTGCGTCCTGCGGTACAAACGGCACTACTTCATGGCGAACGGAATCCAAGCCGATAGTGTCGCCGCGGAATTTCTCGAACACGCGAATGACGAGCAAGGACACGCCGATCAAATCGCCGCGCGCATTGTGCAGCTCGGTGGCCAACCGAATTTCAATCCGGACGGTTTGCTGACACGCAGTCACGCTGAGTACGTCGAAGGCGACACGCTGACCGACATGATCAAGGAAGATCTCGTTGCTGAACGCATCGCGATTGACAGCTATCGCGACATGGTTCGTTACTTCGGTAACGATGATCCGACTTCGCGGCGAATGATCGAAGGCATTCTGGCGGTCGAAGAAGAACACGCGGACGATTTGGTTAGCCTGCTGGGTGGACTGAGCTAATTTGGAGTGCGCCGGCTTGACGGCGCGTTTCTTTGCGTCACTTTGCGCCTTTGCGTCTTGGCGTGAAAAGGAGTTCACGCAAAGTCGCCAAGACGCAAAGGAACGCAAAGCGGTATCAAGCCACCGCACTCCAAATTACTCTTGCCTGACACTCCACCAACCTACATCGGTCGTCCGAGCATCTGCCGAAACTGTGGCGCACTGATCGGCGCAGGTGAAACCGCCTGTCACGTTTGTGGCACGCCGCTCCAGCATCAAGTTCAGTCAGTTCCTTTGCGCGACCGGTATGCGATCGGCTACGCGCGCGCAATACTCGCACGGCCATACATCTTCACGATCGTTTTTCTCATCGCCAACTTCTTTGTATTCCTGTTGATGTGGAAAGCCAGCGGCATGTCTTCGACGTCTTTGTGGGGAGCGTTTCCGGAAACGGTGCTGCTGTCGTTCGGCGCGAAAACTAACTACGCGATTCGCTTTGACCACGAATGGTGGCGATTTGTGACCCCGGTGTTCATTCACGTGAACCTGCCGCACTTGCTGATCAATATGTATAGCCTGTGGGTGTTGGGCCCTTGGGTCGAGAAGTTGTACGGCTCGGCAAAGTTCGTGCTGTTCTGGATCGCGACCGGCATCGCCGGCGTAGTCGCCAGTTACCTGACGGTGATTCCCGGCTCGCGTCCAGGATTGATTGGAAGCTTCCTCATTAAATCCGCGGATGAGCCTTCGGCGGGCGCATCGGGGGCCTTGTTCGGATTGGTGGGAGTGCTGTTTGTGTTTGGTGTGAAGTATCGACACGACTTGCCGGAAGGAGTTAAGCGCGCGTTCGGCACCGGAATGTTGCCGGTGATTTTGCTTAATCTGGCAATCGGATTCCTCGGCCGCGGCATCATCGACAACGCCGCACACATGGGCGGGCTGCTCTCGGGCGCAGCACTCTCTGCGGTGGTTAGTTACAAGCGCCCAGGTCAGCCAGTGAGTGTCACCATTGCGTGGCGCATTGCGCAAATCGCGGCGCTGCTGTTGGTCTTGGTATCATTCCTTTTCATTTTTAAGCATTATGAGTAATGAAGTCAGTACCATCCGCGTCAGCGCCTGGGTCGAGGGTTCCATCTTAAAGTTCAGCGATCGTCCCAACCGCTGGCGCGGGCGGTACTGACTAGAGGAGACATTATGGAAATCAAAAAAGTTGGCGTGCTGGGTTGCGGCCTGATGGGCTCAGGCATCGCGCAAACCGCGGCAACCGCCGGTTATGAAACGATCGTGCGCGAAGTGTCTGACGATCTGATCGCAAAAGGATTCGGCGGCATCGAAAAGTCTCTCGCGAAGTTTGCCGATAAAGGCACGCTCAAAGAATCACCCGATCAAGTTCGTGGCCGTCTGCGAGGCACGACCAAATTCGAAGACCTGACGGACTGCGACATCATCATTGAAGCCATCGTCGAGAACCTCGATACCAAGCGCGAGACTTACCTCCGTCTGGACGATCTCTGCAAACCCGAAACTATTTTCGCGTCGAACACTTCTTCACTGTCGATTACCCAGATGATGTCAGTGACTTCGTCTCATCGTCAGCAGCGCTTCATCGGCATGCACTTTTTTAATCCCGTGCCGATTATGAAACTGGTCGAAGTCATTCGCACAATTTTGACCGAAGCCGGCGTTTACGATGCTGCGGTTGCGTTCGCCGCCAGCCTTGGCAAAACGCCGGTGCGCACCAGTGATCGGACTGGTTTCATCGTCAATCGTTTGCTGGTGCCTTACATGCTCGACGCGATTCGCGCAGTGGAGGAAGGCGTCGCGTCGATCGTTGACATCGACAATGCGATGAAACTGGGTTGCGGTTATCCGATGGGGCCTTTGACGCTCGGAGACTTCGTCGGACTGGACACGACTTATTATATTTCGGAAATTATGTTCAATGAATTTCGTGAGAAGCGTTTTTCGTCGCCGCCGCTTTTGAAGCGAATGGTGATGGCGGGATTGTACGGGCGCAAATCAGGACGCGGGTTCTACGATTACAGCGATCCAAAGAATCCGGTGCCGATGAATTTGGTATAGGAGCACGGGCAGGAGCGCAGGCATCCTGCCTGCAGGTCACCGGCATCCTGCCGGTTCAGAATGGCGAGCAAGGATGCTCGCGACGCCGACCAAAATGTCGGCGCCCCGTTATTCCATCTCCGTTATTCCATCTCCAACCGCTCGAACGCGACTTCGAGCGTCTCGAGTAGAGTGTCTTTGCCCTGCGCATTCAGCGGCGAGAATTCATACTTCGTGGGCCACGCGCGTAAAAACTTCCACGTCAGGACAACCTCGGTGTGATCTTCGTTTTGCAACTGGACCGTAATCGTGCGAAACAAATGAATGTCGCCGTTGCGCGTGTCGTTCCACCAAGCGTACAAATTCAAAGATCCGATTGTGCCGCGCTTGAAAATCACGTTGCTGTACCGCGCCCGTCCGGGAATCTTTCGCGTGCCCGACTCTTTCTCGTTGCCGCTACGGTACTCGATCACATCGATCGTCGCCGCCGGCAGAATCACTTCCGAGAATCCCGCCTCAGGTCCCTCCGTATTCCCCGTGCCAAGATCCACGAGAAAGTTGTAGTTTGAGTAAGGCCGGTCTCTTAGCACTGCCATCGCCGTCGCCTCCGTGAAAGTAATTGGGGTGTTGAGGGCAGAGACAATACAGGAAAGAGAGGGAGGAGGCCAGAGGTCAGAGGTCAGAGGTCAGAGGTCAGAGGTCAGAGGTCAGAGGTCAGAGGTCTGACGTCTGATGTCTGATGTCTGATGTCTAAGCTAACTTGATGGGCAAACGCCTCACCCGTTTGCCGGTCGCGTTGAAGATCGCATTCGTCACCGCCGCAGCAATGGCTGCCGTGGCCGGTTCTCCGACGCCGGTCGGCCGCTCATCGCTCGGCACAATGTAAATCTCGATCTTCGGCATTTCGTTAATTCGCAGCATCGTGTATTTGTCGAAATTGGTTTGCTGCACTGCGCCTTTGTCGATCGTAATCTCGCCCTTCAGCGCAGCCGTCAATCCATAAACAATGCCGCTTTCAAGTTGGGCCTTGACGCCATCAGGATTGATCGCGCGCCCGCAGTCAACAGCGCAAATAACCCGATGAACGCGCGGCCGGTTGTTAGTCACAGACACTTCCGCGATCTGCGCAATGTAGGTGTTGAACGAGTAGTGACAAGCGACGCCGCGGCCGAAACCCTGGCGCGGCGGCGCGCTCCAACCGAACTTTTCGGCAGCGAGCGCGAGCGCTTTCGCGAGCCGGTCCGTTTTCATGTGAACATTTTCGGGCCACATCGGATCGCCGACGTCGCGGCCGCCCTGCAAAAGCTCAAGCCGGAATTCGAGTGGATCCTTCTTCGCCGCCGCGGCAAGTTCGTCTACAAAACTCTCGACGACGAAGCCATTGATCGAATGTTCGACCGAACGCCACCACGCCACCGGAACATGCGAAGGTGGATTTGAATATTCCACGCGCACGTTTGGGATCGCATAGGGAACGTCGACCGCGCCGCCTACTTCCTGTTGCTCAGGCTTGGGCCCGTTTGGATTCCAGAACGCGCGAATCGAAGTAGTCGCGATGTGGTGACGCCAGGCATCAGGCTTGCCATCCGCACCCAACGTCGCTTCCAGCTTGTGATAGGCCGCGGGGCGATAAAAGTCGTGTGTCATATCGTCTTCGCGCGTCCAGAGAAGCATCACCGGCTTGCCTGCTTGCTTGGCCACTTGCGCGGCTTCAGTGGGAAAATCACCTTGATAGCGCCGGCCAAAACCGCCGCCCATCAACATCGTGTGCACCGTTACCTGATTGGGTTTTAGCCCGGCAATGCGCGCCACCTGACCCTGCGCCCAATCGGGCGCTTGCGTCGGCGCCCAAACTTCGGCGCGATCGGCGCGAATGTCAACCGTGCAATTCATTGGCTCCATTGTCGCGTGCGCGAGAAACGGCAGCTCATAAATCGCTTCGATCTTATTTCCATTCACAGTCGAGAAAACTTTATCGACGTCGCCGTTGTTGCGAATTATTTTGCCAGGTTTTTCTGTCAGCGCGACAAATTGTTCACGAATTGACTTGGTACTCTCGTTTATGTTGGGACCGTTGTCCCATTCGATCTTCAGCGCGTCGCGTCCTTGCATTGCCGCCCAGGTTGAATCCGCGACGACGGCCACGCCGCCCGCAGTGAACGCGCCGGGACCGACCGGGGGGATTTCGAAAATCTGCTTCACACCCGGAACGGCTTTCGCTTTCGCATCGTCGAATTTTGCGACTTTGCCCCCAAAAGTCGGGCAGCGCGCAATCACCGCGAATAACATCCCCGGGACACGCACGTCGATGCCGAACTTCGCCACGCCGTTTACCTTCGCGGGAATGTCAGCTCGCGGAATCGCTTTGCCGACAATGTTGAAATCGTTCGCGTTCTTGAGAGTCACTTTTTTCAGATCGGGCACCGGTAATTTCGCCGCGCTCTCGATCAACTCACTGTAATCCAAACGCGTCTTGCGCGGTCCGTGAATCACGCCGGCGCGCTCAGCGCGACACGTGTCGGTACTGACGTTCCAGATTTGCGCGGCTGCCGTGATTAGCATTTCACGTGCGGCCGCCGCTGCCTGCCGCAATGGGAGATAAGAATCGAGGACACTGCCGCTGCCGCCCGTTCCATGATCATAAATCGTCGGGTCTGTCGGCGCCTGCTCAACACGGACGTTGGCCCATGGCACCTCAAGTTCGTCGGCCAGAATCATGGGGAGCGCGGTCATAATGCCCTGCCCCATCTCAGACTTGGCGACAATCAGCGTGACCTGATTTTGCCGATCGATTTTGATCCAGGCATTGAAAGGATTCGGTGTCGGCTTCTCCTGGTTCTGCGCGGACGACTTCCATGGCAGATAGAATCCGATTACGAGCGCGGCGCCGCCGGTCGCAGAAGCCGCGAGAAAATCGCGCCGCGAAACCCGGGTTGCCGATTTGTTTTTCATCGCGCGCCTCCTTTCGTCTCGCGGGCTCGATTTATGGCTGGCTGATTCGCGGCGCGATGCACGGCCGCCCGAATTCGTTGATAAGTCCCGCAACGACAGATGTGCGTGCCAAGCGCGTCATCGATATCGGCGTCGGTGGGCTTCGGCTTTTTCGCAAGCATCTCAGCGGCAGTCATGATGAATCCGCTTTGGCAATAGCCGCACTGCGGCACTTGTTCGGCGATCCACGCCTGCTGCAAGGGATGACTATTGTCGGACGAGAGTCCTTCAATCGTCGTAATCTTCTTGCCGGTGACGTCGCCGACATTCGTCACGCACGAACGTGTCGCGACGCCGTTGACGTGAACCGTGCAGGCGCCGCACTCGGCGATGCCACAGCCGTACTTCGTGCCGGTCAGGCCAATCGTGTCGCGCAGTACCCAAAGCAAAGGGGTCGCGGGATCGACATCGACTGAATAATTCTTGCCGTTGACTGTCAGAGATAATGCGCTCATGACCTCCTCCTGAGCGTGGTGGATTTGTTGGGATACGAAATGTACTTCAAAGAAGCGCCACTTGAAAAGGTTGTTTCGTGATCAGACTCCGGCTTGCGCCATAAAATCTTTCGTGCGCGGATCGCGAGGTGAGTTCAGAAGTTCCTCGGCCGGGCCCTGCTCGACGACTTCACCCTGCTCCATGTAGAGCAGATTGTCGGCGAGCCCTTCCAGAAAACCGATCGAGTGCGAAACAATCACCATCGTGTGCCCGCGCTCAACAAATCCGCGGAGCAGCGAGCGCAACCCAGCACTGCGTTTTGGGTCGAGCGCGCTCGTCGGTTCGTCAAACATCAGGAGTTCCGGATGCATCGCCAGGGCACGCGCAATCGCGACGCGTTGTTGCTCACCGCCGGAGAGCCTTTCCGGATAACGGCGCGCCTTGTCTTTCAGTCCCACCGATTCCAATAGTTGATACGCCTCATTCTCGGCTTGTTTCCGCGGCACGTGCTGCACGTGCGTCGGTGCCTCCGTGATGTTACCGAGCACAGTCATATGCGGAAACAAATAAAGGTGCTGAAAGACGGTGCCGACTTTTCGCCGCAGTTCGGTGACGCGTCGTGCGTATTCATGTTTTGGCAGGCTTGATTCCAGTCGTACATCGGCGCATTCAATCGCGCCACCGTCGATTCGTTCGAGTCCGTTGAGGCAACGGAGCAGAGTCGTCTTGCCACTGCCCGACGCGCCAATGATTCCCATGACGGTCTGCGGCTGTACCTCGAACGACACGCCATGAAGGATCGGCATGCCAGTGGCATTCTTTGTGAGATCAGTGACGCGAATCATCTGTTTTTCTCCCTCTCCCTTTGGGAGAGGGCCGGGGCGAGGGTGCGAAGCTTAGCGAAGAGTAACCGTTGAAAGAATTCTTTTTCGTGAGGCGTAGCCTCACGAAAAGGAAAAAACTAATAAAGTTACACCACTAAGCCCTCACCCTAACCCTCTCCCACAGGGAGAGGGAATAAGCAACTAAACAACCTCACTTTCAACCGCTTCAATCGCTTCTGTCCGCAGCAATCTTCTTTCAAGCCGGCGCGCGAGATGCGCCATCGGCAAACTCATGATCAAATAAAATATCGAGACCGCGACACCCAACAACAGAAACTGGCCTGAAGCATTCGCGAGTTCGCGATACGCCGTGGCCAATTCCCAAACTGATATCGCATAAGCGACTGACGTGTCTTTGAACAGCGACACAAAATCGTTTGTCATCGGCGGCAGCGCAATGCGAAACGCCTGCGGCAAAATGATGCGGCGAAACGCGAGCAAAGGACTCATGCCGAGCAGGTAAGACGCTTCCCACTGCCCGCGCGGAATCGCTTCCAATGCGGCACGATAAACCTGCGATTCGTAAGCCGCATAATTCAAACCGAGCCCGATGAGCGCGGTCAACCATCCCGGCATTGCCAGTCCAATCGTCGGCAAACCGAAATACAGAAACAACAACTGCACCAGTACGGGTGTGCCTCGGAAAAACTCGACGTAAATTGTGGTGAGCCATTGAACCGGTCGCGGTCCTTTCCATTGGCCAATTGCCAAAGGCATGCCGAGCACGACCGCAATCGCCATTGATCCGAACGCGATCAGGACCGTGACAAACGCTGCGCGTGTCAGTCGCCAAATCGCTTCGCGCCAGTTGAAACTGATCGAAGTAATGTCGTAACCGGCGCTTTCGGATTGCGGGGGCTGGCCGGCTTTGTTCTTCGCCTGAAGTTCGATCTGGGCATCATTCCAAAGACCCCACTTGCTCAGGATTTTTTCGAGCGAGCCGTCATTCACGATCTTGTCGATGGCGGCATCGACCTCGGTTTTCAATTCATCGTCGCCTTTGCGCAAGCCGACGTTGTAGGTGCCGCGGAAGAAAGGCTCGCACGCGCGTTTCACTTTCGGATCCTTGCTGACATAGAAGACTTCAGCGGGCACATCCATGATCACTGCATCGATCCGGCCAAGTTTTAGATCTTCATACGCCGTCACCGGATCCTGGTACGCCTTCATGGGGATGCCTTCTTTTTGCAGGAGACGCGATGCGGCTGTGTTGCCGAGCGTACCGACCACTCGCTTTTTGCAATCGTCGAGCGAATGAATCTGTTGCTCGTCGCTGCGCACGGTCAATGCGAGCTGAAAAATGTAGTAAGGCTTGCTGAATTGAATTTGCTTCTGACGATCAGCGGTCGGCTCGAGCCCGTTAACGATCACGTCGAAGGATTTTCGCTGCAACGCGGAGACGAGGGTCTCCCAATCCGAGGGCACGAACTCAGCTTTGCGGCCCATTGCGGCCGCGAGCGCATCAACCATCTCTTTTTCATAGCCGATGTATTCGTCAGGATGATTCGGATCGTTGAAGACATAAGGCGCGCCCCCGCTCGGATCGGCGCCCCAGCGCAGGGTCTTCTGCGCGTGAATCGACCCCGCGCACAAAAGCGTCAGCAGGATCGACGTGACAATCGGTCGACTAAACATGTCCAAAGCGCGGACATTCTAACCGAACAATCCCCTGGCGGGTTACAAAATATCGGCGAATTGGCGAGGACAAGCAGAGATTCAGGTTGGCGCGTTGGTCGCATTCGCATACAATCCCCGGCCATGTGCACAGACAGAAGATATTTTCTCCGCGCTTCAGCCGGTTTGGCGGGCGCCGCCCTCGTTGGAAACCGTCTGGCCTTTGCCGGCACCAACCATGTCGCCGACGTTCAGCAGCGTCAACAGGTCCCCGATTTGATTCAGCGTTTGCGCAAGATGACTGCGGGGATCGTGCCAATCAGCGATGACGAACGCAAAGCGCGCATTGCGAAGGCGCAGCGGTTGATGGCTGAACAAAAGATCGATGCGATCTATCTCGAGCCCGGTTCGAGCATGTTCTATTTCACCGGCATGCGCTGGGGCACCAGCGAACGCATGTTCGCACTCGTCATTCCGCAGCGCGGCGAACTCGCGTGGATTTGTCCGAAGTTCGAGGAAGAGCGCG
This sequence comes from uncultured bacterium, assembly GCA_965653675.1. Taxonomy (GTDB): domain Bacteria; phylum Acidobacteriota; class Blastocatellia; order Pyrinomonadales; family Pyrinomonadaceae; genus UBA11740. The sequence goes on along the minus strand of CBFHBA010000005.1, from coordinate 175,190 downwards.
CCCGCGAGTTGGTCAAATTCGGTAATGACGTGCGCACTTGGGAAGAAGACGAGAGTCCGTATCGTCGCGTAGCCCAGGTCTTTCGCGATCGCGGGATTCGATCAGGCCGCATCGGGATCGAAGAACGTGTGCGTTTCTTTCTCTATGACGGCATCAGGCAGGCAGCCCCGCGACTCGAGTTTGTCAGTGCGACTCCGATTACCGCCGGCTGTCGCATGTTCAAATCGCCCGCCGAACTAGCGCTGATGCAAAAAGCAAACGACCTAACGATCGTGGCTTATCGCGCGACGTGGGCCACGATGCGTGACGGTATGCCGCAAGATGAATTCGCCAACAACTGCGCGACGGCTTTTCGCAACCTCGGCGTTCAGGGTGGCGTCTTTTGCAGCTTTGGCAAGTACACCGCGTTCCCCCACGGCTCAAGCACACCGCAGACTCTCGAAGAGGGTGACGTGGTGTTGATGGACGGCGGCTGCAGCGTGGAAGGTTATCAATCTGACATTACCCGTACCTTTGTTTTCGGTAAACCGACTCAACGACAGCGCGACATCTGGAACCTTGAACGCAAATCGCAGGATGCCGGTTTCGCCGCCGCCCAGGTCGGCGCACCCTGCGAAAGTGTCGACGTTGCCGCGCGCAGAGTAATCACCGAAGCGGGCTTTGGTCCGGATTACAAAGTTCCGGGATTGCCGCATCGTACTGGACACGGCATCGGTCTAGACGGTCACGAGTGGACCAACTTCGTCCGCGGCAATAAGACGCCGATTCAACCAGGCATGTGCTTCAGCGACGAACCGACAATTGTGATTTATGGCGAGTTCGGTATCCGCCTCGAAGATTGTCTGTACATCACTGAAAAAGGTCCGAAATTCTTCACAAATCAGAGCCCTTCGATTGATAAGCCGTTCGGCTGATCCAGGTTCGCTGAGATACTAATGCGAAAGTTTTTCGTTGCGTTGCTATTTGCGCTTATGCCGGTTGCCGGCGAGGCCGCGCCTTTGAAAATCGTAAACGTCGGCGCGCCGGCCATCAACTGCGTCTTCACAACCGCATCGCCTTGTACGATTGGTGTAAGCGATATATCAGCCGATGTGCCGATGAGCGCCGGCGGCACTGGCCGTCTGCAAACGCGAACGTTCAAAGGGCTGGCCGGATCGCCTGCCGACGGATTGTTCGCATACGAGTATCGTTTGAATCTAACGGAGGCGGTGGGCGCCACGAATATCGCTTGCATTGACTGGATGTCGATCAGTTTTGGTCCGGTCGTTAGCACGCTCGATTACGACCGTGACCAGAAACCGGATCAGGTTTTCGTCGTAACGAGCGGTGGCGTCGGCACAATCGGTTTGGCGTCGGCGGTCCAAACCACAGATACGATCAGATTCAAATTCACCAGGCCTGTGTGCGAGGGCGGCGCGCCCGGAAAAGGCGACACAAGTTTCTTCTGGGGCCTGGTCTCCAGATTACCAGCCAAAGACGTGACCGCGATCCTGCACGAAACTGGTGGCGCAACGCACGTCGTGAAGGCGCGCTCGCCAATGTAAAGCCGCTTCTTTCCGCACTTCTGCGTCGTCTGTGGTAAAAACATTCCGAGTAATCTCGCAACAACACAGAGGACATCTTGCTCAACTTCGCTATTCAGACCGCCCGCGACGCAGGGCGGATGTTGGCCGAACGTTTCGGCCGCAATCTGCGCGTAAGCAATAAGAGCGAACTCGATCTTGTCACCGAATCCGACCTCGCGTCGGAACGTCTGATCATCGATCGCATCAGGACGTACTATCCGCGTCATGCGATTCTTGCAGAAGAATCCGGCCCGAACCCTCCAGCCTCCGATGGCGAACAAAGCGATTGGCGTTGGATAATCGATCCGCTCGATGGCACGACGAATTACGCGCACGGCTATCCATGCTTCTGTGTTTCAATCGGACTTGAACACCAGGGCCGTCTGGAAATCGGGGTCGTTTACGATCCGATGCGCGACGAATGCTTTGCTGCGGAGCGTGGTGATGGCGCGTCGCTGAACGGCAAACGCATTCAGGTTTCGCCGACGCCGAATCTTGCCAGCGCGCTCTTGTGCACGGGATTTCCCTACGACGTGCGCGAACGCAGCGAGTTCGCGCGGCACTTCGCTAACTTCATCATGAATGCGCAAGGCGTGCGACGCGACGGCGCGGCCGCGCTTGACCTCGCTTATGTGGCGGCGGGTCGCTTCGACGGATTTTGGGAAGAAGGATTGAAACCCTGGGATGTAGCGGCCGGCGCTTTACTGATTGAAGAAGCCGGCGGAAGGGTTTCGGACTATCAGAACGGGCCGCTCGATATCTTCACGCCGCCGGTGCTCGCCAGCAACGGTTTGATTCACGAACAAATGATGCGTGTGCTGGCGGTGTGACCCGCACGCGCCTCAGCTACTGTGTTGCCTTCTTATGCGTCAGCAGGTTGCATGCATCTTCGGCGCTGGTCGGATCGATGGCTCCATTTCCTTCCGTGATGTGCTGGATGATTCCGTCTTTGTCGATCACGAAAGTCGCGCGGTTTCCGTAACCACCCTCTTCGTTGTAGATGCCGTAATCCTTGACGGTTGTGTGTTTGATGTCGCTTAGGATCGGAAAGGTGACGCCGATCTGTTTAGCGAACTCGGCATTGGCAAAGGGACTGTCGACGCTGAGACCGAAAACTTGAGTATCATTCGCTTCGAATTTGGCGATATCAGCCTGATACGCCTTCATTTCTTTCGTTCAACCACCGGTGAAGGCGAATACGTAAACCGCAAGCACGACGTTCTTCTTGCCTTTGAAGTCACTCAACTTGTACCGCACCCGCTTACCGTCCTGAACGATGGTACTTGGCAGATTAAAGTCGGGCGCCGGATCACCAACTTTCAGATTCGTATGCGGCGCAGGCGGTGGCGTCGCAGGTTTGGTTTGCGCCGCGGATTGAGTGGGCGCGGACTGCGCTGCGACGGTCGCAGTCGCAGCAAGTAAAAAGATTAAGCCAAGGACTTTCCGTGTCATTGGGATGACTCCTTTGTGACTATTCCTGCCGTGCGCCTTCTGTCTCGCTCAGGCCTCGAAAGCACGCAGAGTTTACATCTGCCAGGGCGTTACTGCCAACGATTTTCCACTGATCAGTCCAATTTTCTTGAGCTTTTTGGCAATGACAATCAAACCTCAAGAATTCCTCAAGTGGGCATACCGATAATGGCGCGACGCTGACGTGATCGGGGTCTGAGGGCGGGAATCTGAGGGCAGCGACCAACTCTCAACGATGACCAAAGACGAACTTATCCATGACAAGATTTCAGTACCGGACGATGCACCGCGCACGACACGAATGCGGTTGCTTAATTTGCTCTTGGCCAGTATGACCACGCGCCACGCGACCGTGATTCATGGCCGCGCGGGCACAGGCAAGACCACGCTGGTCGCCGATTTTGCAAGGCGGGCGCCGCGTCCAACATGCTGGGTCAAAGTCGACGCTGGGGACGCGGATTTGGGAGTGTTCTGCCGCTATCTGACCGCGACGCTCAAATCGCACTGTGTGATGCTCGATGAACGTCATATGCTGCGAATCGCAAAGTCAGATTCCAGAGACTCCGCAGACTTGTTGGCCGAGGCCCTCGTATTTCAGCTCACGGATCTTCGCATCGATCCGCTGCTGCTCGTGATCGAGGATCTGCATCTGGTTTATGACGCTGAGTGGGTCGTCCCATTCTTTCAGAGACTGCTGCCACTGTTGCCCTCAGAAGTGCATGTCATCATTACGTGTCGCAGCCTGCCGCCGACACCCTTGTGGCGCATGCGATCGAAACAGATGCTCCGCGTGATCACGGAATCCGAACTCGCTTTTAACTTTGAAGAGACGCTGCAACTTTTCAGGACCTACGGACTGAACGAAGACCACGCGCGCGCCGCTTTGCGTGAAACGAATGGACGCGCCGCGGCGATCTCGAACTTTGCGGCGACCCCGGGACGCGCCGGACGCGCCGTAGCTGACAATTTCTTGTCAGTCGAGCCGATGCAGATGCGTCGCCTCGGTCACATCACACCGGACTTTCAAACCTAAGCGTGGTTTTTGGCAGCGATGCCCTCAGTGAACATTGCCCCCGTCAATCATCGCCACGCCGCCAGTGGCGACGGTGTCGTGCCGCGCATTCTGAACAATAGAACTCGTGCTTTTGGCTGTGCTACTCTCCGAGATAACTTCCGACAATTTGCTTCGCAAGTCGTCATGGCCAAAGGCGAACACAAAAACGCCAAAGCTTTCACGCCATCCACCGCCACGCCGGTAGTCGCCGTGCCGGGCACGTTCTTTTTGCGCACCAAACTGCTGGCGCCCAGACCCGCGCCCGAGTTGCTGTTCCGCGAACGTTTGATCGAAAAGCTGCGCACAAACCTTTCGTTACCGATGACGCTAGTTACCGCCAATGCCGGATCGGGCAAGACGACACTCGTCGCCGATTTTTTGCGCCAGCAGAAAAGGTCATACGTTTGGTATCAGCTCGATCACACAGACAGTGACCCCGCCGTGTTTGTGGGATATCTCGCGCAGGGAATCCAGCGGCGCGTCCCCGGCTTCGGCGAAACGATCTTTGCTTATTTGCAGGCGAATGAACTCGCGCAGCAGCCTGAGCGCGCCGCCGATGTGTTGCTGAACGAAATTCTCGAACATGTCGAGCAACAGCTCATCGTGGTGCTCGACGATTACCATCATCTCGGCGCAGACACTTCGGTACATGCCGTGGTCGATCGCTTGATCGCATATCTCCCTGACGTAATGCACGTCATCATTATCTCGCGCGACATGCCACCGCTGACGCTTGCCAGGTTGCGATCGCAGGATTCGCTCGCCGTTATCGATCGGAATGATTTGCTGTTTACGGCACAGGAAACGCAGGAGTTGTTTCGGAAAGTTTTCGGCCTTGAGTTGACCGCCGAGCAATTGCACGAATACGGCGAGCGCACCCATGGATGGATTACGGCGCTGCAACTCGTACGGCAAGTCGCGCAGCGACAAGGCGCCGCCGCAGAGGGCGACGCGGCCGATCCTCTCGGGGTTCTGCATCAATCTGAGCGCGACATCTTTGAATATTTCGCCGAAGAAGTATTCAGTGCAGAGCCATCCGACATTCAAAAATACTTGATGCGGATCGCTCTCCTCGAACGAATCGATGTCGAAACGTGCGCCCGGCTTTATCCCGAACTGATCGCATCAGCAATTTTGCCTCAACTCGTTCGTCGCAATGTCTTCCTGACCGTCGCCAGCGACGCGCGCGGCGAAGAGTACCGCTTGCACCCGCTGTTTCAGAGCTTCTTACGCAGGCGTTTGCGTACTGAGATTGGCTTGCCAGGTGTCGCCGCGGAACACGTTCGGTGTGCGGATCACTTTCTTGCGCGTGGCGATTGGGACGGCGCGGTCCGGCATCTGCTGGAAGCAGAGCAATTCGACCGCGCCGGCGCCGTAATTTCCGATCACGGCCGCGAATGGATTGCCACGGGAAAGCTTGCCTCCCTGTCTTCGCTTGCCGAGTCACTGCCCAATGCTGTCCTCGACGCGCATCCGCGCGCCCTGGCCCACCGCGCCGAAGTCGCGCGCCTGCGTGGCGAATTCGAAACGGCACAGACTCTTTTCCGGCGCGCGGCCGCTGCATTGCGCGCGATCGGCGACGACGAAGCTGAGGCGGAAGCCCTGCACTCGTTGGCGACTATCGCGCGCAGACAAGGCGATTACGAATCAGCTTTTAAGTATCTCGATCGCGCGGTCGAGCTGACGAAATCCGATTCGCCGGTGCGCGCGAAATGTGGCAACACACGGGGACTCTGTTTCGCTTCTCAGGGTGAATACACCGCGGCTGAGCGTGAGTTTCGCGTTGCGTTGCAATCGGCCGAAGAGCGCAACGACGAACATCAGATTCGGCTGATCACGCACAACCTCGGCCTGCCGGCGATGATGCGCGGCGATTTCGGCGAGGCCCTGCACTGGCTGCGGCGGATGGTGCGCACAGACGATCGCGAAGCTCCCATTCCGCAGGAAGCCTTGGGTCACCTGAACATCGCGCGCTGCCACCTGTACCGCGGAGAGCTGGACGAAAGCGAACGACATCTCGATCTGGCGCTGGAGCGCTGCCAACTTTTCAATCTGGTCGGCCAGCTCGGCGAAGCATTGGAAGCCTACGGCAATCTCTGGCGCGAGCGGAGTAATTTTTCGCGCGCGGCGGAGTTTTACGAGCGCGCTTCGCGCAGTTACGAAGAGGCCGGCATCGATTTCTCGCGCGTGGAACTGCTGGAAGAGCAGGCGCTGCTCAGCTTGAAAGCAGGAGACGTCGCGCGGGCCCGCGCACAAATCGATCGGCTGGTCGCTTCGCGGAAGGCGCGCCATGACAAAATCGGGGTTTTCACGGCCACTTTGGCGCTCGCTCGCGTACGAATTGCAGAACGCGAATTTCACCAGACGCGCGACGAGTTGCTTCCGGCGCTCGAATACTTTCGCGGCTGCGGACAGTACTACTACGAAGCCCAGGCGTGTATCGAGTTGGCTGCGTGTGAACTGGCACTCGAGAACGAGCCGCAGATGTTCGTACGACTTCGGCGCGCGCTCGATTTGGCGGCACGTTACGACTACGACTACTGGCTGCGTCAGGAAATCGCCCGTCGACCTGCACTGTTCGCGTCTGACGTCGCGCAGGACATGTTGCCTTCAGATTTGCGCGGGCAACTTTCCACCATCACGGTTGCTCCGGTTGAGGGGGCGAAAGCTGTCGCAACGCTGACACCAGGGCCGCTCGTCGATCTGACGGTGAATATGCTTGGGCCTGTCGAGATCTTTCGCGATCCGGCACGGTCATTTGCTGCTGACGCATGGACGACGCGACGCGCACGCGACATCCTGTGCTACATCGTTTCGCGGCGGCACCATCGCGCGCCAAAAGACACGATCATCGACACGTTCTGGGCTGAAGATAACGTCGCGACGATTGAAAAGAATTTCCATCCTACCATCTCGCACATTCGCAAAGCGCTCAACAGCAATCAGCCGCTGAAACAGAACTTCATCATTTATCGCGACGGTGATTACCAACTGAATTCCGAGTTTTCCTATCGCATCGACACCGAAACATTCGAACGGTTAATTTCCGACGGCGAGAGCGCCCGCCGTGAACGTGTTTACGATCGGTGCATCGATTGCTACGAGCAGGCAGTCGCGCTGTATCGCGGCGAGTTCATGCAGGGAACTTACGAGCCGTGGGTCGACGAACAGCGTTCGTATTATCGCGAGCAATACCTACGCATGCTGGAATCGCTCGCGGCGGTGGCAGAGAAAAAACAGGAATGGCCGCGCACCATGGATCTGGCCCACCGCATCCTGCGCGAAGATCAGTTTCGCGAAGACATCCATTGCATGTTGATGCGCACGCACGCCGCGCTTGGAAATCGCGTGGCCGTCAAGGAGCAGTACGAAGCTTTGCACGAACTCTTGCAAAAAGAGCTCGGGGTTGAGCCGGCGGCACAAACACAGCGGACTTTTCGCGAGCTGATGGAAACCTGACAAATTGCTTTAAACGTTGAGAAAAACCCGCGGAAAAACCCAAATGGAATTGCAAGCCGGTCGCAACAAAATCGCGCCCGCAGGCGGCTTAAAATTCACGCTGTCTCAGTTCTTTCTTTGAACGGATGCTCACCCAGTTTTAAACGAAACAAGCCACTGTCTTAACCCGACCGTGGCGATGGCTTGTATCCGATGGCGAATCATCTAGTCAGAAAAGTTCATGTCGCGATTGCGTTGGTGCTCGTCGTCCTGATGAGTTCGGCGCCGGCGCTCGCGGGCCTCACGATTGTCGGTTCAAACGGCATCACTGCGTCGGGCGCTGACGGCATCAATTTTTGGAACACTTCAGGAATCACGGCGAGCGGCGCCGATAGCGTGCTCGCGTTTTCGCCGAATGGCATTACCGCCTCGGGAGCAGACGGAATTACTGCCAGCGGTGCAGACGGCATTACCGCGAGCGGCGCGGACGGTATCACTGCCTCAGGCGCGGACTCGACGACGATCACACGCGCCGATTCCCTGACCGCGGCCCCAGGACCAAACGGAATCACCATCAGCGGCGCCGACGGCAATACCTATCAAGCGGATTCGATCGTTGTGAGCAATCCGACAGGAATTACCGCGAGCGGAGCTGACAATGTAATCGCGACCGGGACGAATGGCATTACAGCCAGTGGCGCAGATACGCGCAACATTGCGCACGCTGACGGCATCACTGCGAGTGGCGCTGATAACGTAGTCACTATCAACGGCGCCACCAGCATCACGGCGACGAACGGCAGCGGCGTGGTCTTTTCCATAACGCCAAACGCAGTCACCATCACCGGCGTCAGTGGCATTACTGCGAGCGGCGCCGACGGAATCACGATCAGCGGCGCTGACAACTTTGTCCTGACGGGCGTGGGGGCGTTGACCTCGGCGTTGAACGGCACAGGAATCAGCACCGGCATCGCCAGCGTCGATCCGGAGCTGGCCGTGATTCTGGACAACGCTACTGATGACAGCAGCGTAGACGCGGTCATCACTTATCGGACGATGCCCACTGATGCCGACATCGCTGACCTGCAGCAAATCGGTGTGCTGGGCGGCACGCGTTACCATTCGTTGCCGATGATCTCGGTGACGACGACGAAGGCACAGCTCATCGCGATTTCGCACCTACCCCACGTGCGCTCGATTTACGGCAATCGCACGCTGCAATGGAATCTTGAAGTAGCCACGAGAAACACGATTGGTTCGGATCGCGTCAGGCGCAGTAACGAACTGACGAGCGCTAATCATGGAAGTCCGGTAACTGGACGCGGCGTAACGGTGGCGGTGCTCGACACGGGCGTTGACGGAACGCACGGAGATATCTCAGGCCGCGTCATCCAAAACGTGAAGCTTGCCGATACACAAAGCCTCGGCGTTGGTTTCAATTACCCCGTCGTTTCAGCGAATCTTCCGGACACGGACCAGGTTTATGGCCACGGCACCTTCGTCGCGGGCGTAATCGCAGGCAATGGTCAGCAATCCGCAGGCAAATATGCCGGTGTGGCTTCGGGTACAAACATCCTTGGTTTGAGCGCCGGTGACGCGACCCTCTTGTTCATCCTTTCCGGTTTCGACTATCTACTCACGAATGCGCAAGCGTTCAATGTGCGCGTGGTGAATTGCAGCTTTTCCGCCAACACAGTGTTCGACGTCAATGATCCGGTGAACATTGCAACAAAGATGCTTACCGACGCAGGGGTGAATGTTGTGTTCTCGGCGGGTAACAACGGTTCCGGAGCGGACTCGCTGAATCCATATTCGGTTGCGCCGTGGGTTATTGGCGTGGGCGCCACTGATGACGCCGGACATCTCGCTGACTGGTCGTCTCGTGGCGAATTCGGGAGTCGGTTGTTTCATCCGACGCTCGTTGCGCCTGGAGTGAACACAGTCAGCTTGCGACCTTCGACCCTGGTTTCAGTGACGACCATCGACGGCCTGGGCACGAATGACTCGCAATTAAGTGCGAGCGAACTTCCCTATTACACGACCGGGAGCGGCACCAGTTTTTCTGCGCCACAGGTCGCCGGTGTGATCGCTTTGATGCTCGAGGCGAACCCGCACCTGACGCCAGCGCAGGTGCGCGACATCCTGCAACGGACGGCGACGCCACTGCCCGCGTACTATCTGTACGAAGTCGGCGCCGGCATGTTGAATGCGCACGCGGCCGTCCTGGAAGCGGCATTTCCGCAAAGACATTTTGGTTCGTGGCGCGGCACCGCGTTCCAAAACCAGGTTCAGTTCACGCCGAGTGCGCCGCAAACTTTCACCGGCTCGGCGGCGCCGGGCGCCTCGACAGATTCAGCGCTGACGCTACCCGCCGACACTGTGCGCGCTTCAATGCAAATTGCCTGGGGCGGACTGACTTCAGTGAATCGCATGAGTCTCGCAGTTCTCGATCCTAACGGTATGCAGCAGGCCATCGCTAACGTTGCACCGCCATCGGGACTCACCGGCCGGCGACAGCGGATGTCGCTTGATTCACCCGCGGCCGGCACGTGGACTTCGCGCGTCACAAATGTAATCGGCACGGTTTCTACGCCGGACCTGGGCGAGCAAACCTTCTATGGTGTATTCCAAACGGTGACGGCTCGATACGCGCCGTTAAGCGATTTTAGCTCACTCGATAGTTCGTCACTTAGGGAAGTGAACCAGAGCTTCCGTTCTCTGGTGATGGCGCCCATCGGTGCGCGTTTCCGGCCGAATTTTGCGATCACACGCGCCGATCTGGTGAAAGCGATGGTGCTCAGCGGGCGCGTGCCCCAGTACATGCCAAGCGCGTCGAATTATCCCGACGTGCGCGACAAAGCGACCATGCTGTTGGTCGAGAGCGCGCAAGCATCGCCCGATGGCGCGTTGTTCCCGTCAATCGCAGCGGGATCAAACTTCCAGCCGGACGCAACTGTCGATCGATTGACGGCGGTCGTAGCGCTGGTGCGCGCGGCGGGACTGAGGCAACAGGCTGAATCCGGAACTTATACGCTAACCTACACTGATGCGCTATCAATTCCGGCTTCACTGCGAGGCTACGTTGCGGTTGCGGTGCAGAACGGTTTGATCAAGGCGAATGCAACGACGTTCAATCCTTCGGGCGCGTTTACGCGGCTTGATTTAGCTCATGCGATGTCACGACTCGCAGGTATGCCACTCCAGTAAAGAAAGTTACAGAACCGCGAGCGGTAGCTTGGCTGGATAAAGGCGCAATTTTGAAGAGCAGCGTTTTTGTCCCGCTCGCTACTGGTTCTGTAAACGGCCGTAATAAACTTCCGTCTCGTAATTAAACACGACTCGTCCATGTTCCTGATTTGCTTCAAAGACCTTCCGAAGTTCATTGAGCATCGGTTCGTAATTGGGCTCGCCAAGCTGCGGCGCATACGACGCTGACAGGGTCCGCCCTTTGAATCCCTCGAAGTCAAAAGATTGTTGAAACTCAAAGTGGGCGACCTTGTATTCGCCTGCAAAGAATTTGTCCACGTGAGTGTCTTCAATTTCGCGCCGCACTTCGCGATAGTCGGCGCCGTAGCGCAAGAGCATTTCGTGGTAACCCTTCAGCAGCGGCGTCCGCCCAGGTTCGTACCGATTCCAAACTATCACCACCCAACCGTTTGGCTTGATGATCCGAGCAAATTCCGATCGCGTCTTTAAGCGATCGAACCAATGGAATGCCTGCCCCGCAGTAATGAAATCGACAGAGCTTGCCGGTAGCGTCGTGTGCTCGGCAGTCGCGTCGATGGTCCTGAAGTTTCGGTACTGCACAAGCAATCGATCGCCCGCAGCGCGCATTTCGGGATTCGGCTCGACACCGACAACTCGATTTCCGTTTTGCAGAAAGAGCTCAGCGAGAAAGCCTGTCCCGGATGCAATGTCAGCGATAAGTGCGTCTCTCGTGAGGCCGCACTCTTTCTCCAAGAGCGGAATAATTTGCGCCGGATATCGCGGCCGGTACTGGAGATAATTTTCGACGCGATTAGTGAAGCGTTTGGTAGGGTCCAGCATGAAACTAATTGTGACGACTGAGGCAGCTCCTCGCTTGGCCTCAGCAACCGAGACGGTTGCGCTCCAGTCAGATTGCGCCGGAAGGCTAGTAGCAACGCGGTCAGTCGCTCGCCTTTCGTCGTTCACCAAGGTTCGCTCACGGCCGACTGGTAATTGGCCTACGTGTTTGGTGATATCTGGCGAAAACTCTGAACCCCAACAGTACCGTCAAAAGAAATGCAAAGGTAATTGGCAGCCGCACGTCGGATTTTACCAACATGTAGTAGTGGAGCACACCCAAAATTCCCGCTGCGTACACGACGCGATGCAGAAGTGCCCAACGTCTGCCACCGAGCCGCTTGACCATCGCATCAGTGGATGTAACCGCCAGGGGCAGCATCAGGAAAAATGCCGCCATGCCAATCGCGATGAATCTGCGAGTGGCGATGTCACTTGGAATCGTCGTCAGCCGGAAGAAACGATCGAACGCGATATAGGTAAAAAAGTGCAGACAGCCGTAAAAGAAAGCTAACAATCCGAGCATGCGGCGAAACTTAATCAACCAGTTCAGCCCGATAATGCGCCGGAGAGGGCTGACTGCCAGCGTGAGAAACAAAAACACGAGCGTCAGCATGCCGGTGGTACGGGTCACGAATTCGAGTGGATTAGCACCGACGTTTTTGCGCCACACATCCCACAGCAATAGCGCCAGCGGCACAAGACTGTTCACGAAGAGAACTAGTTTGGCGAAGCGCGTGTCTTTCATGCGTCGCGAAATTTGGAGTGCGGTGGCAAGCGAAGCGCGACACCGCTTTGGCTCACTTTAGAATCTAAGAAAGAAAGCGCCGTCGCCGCTTCGCTCTGCCGGCGCACTCCAAATCAGAAATTCACTCTCAAATCCATGCCATCGTACAAATGCGCAACTTGCTCAGCATATCCATTGAATAGAAGCGTGGGACGCGAGCCGAATTCGCCGATGCGATGCTCGTATCGCTGGCTCCAGCGTGGATGATCGACGTTGGGATTTACGTTCGAATAAAAGCCATATTCGTTGGGCGATTCGATATTCCAGGTCATGGGCGGTTGATCGGCGACCAGCGTGATTTTCACAATCGACTTAATACTCTTGATTCCATATTTCCACGGTACGACGAGACGAATTGGCGCGCCATCCTGCGGCGGCAGCGTCTGACCGTACAGTCCGGTCGCCAAAATCGTGAGTGGATGCATTGCCTCATCCAGGCGCAAGCCTTCGACGTAAGGCCAATCAAGCACACCCGTGTTTTGATTCGGCATCCGGTTGGGATCGAGAAGCGTTTGAAATGCGACGTACTTCGCGGACGAAAGCGGCTCAACCTGTTTGAGCAAGATATTCAGCGGAAAGCCAACCCAGGGAATCACCATCGACCAGCCTTCGACACAGCGCAGACGATAGACGCGCTCTTCCTGTGGCGCCAGTTTCAGTAAATCATCCAAGTCGAAGGTCCTGGGCTTGTTTACTAAACCCTCAACCGCGACTTGCCATGGACGTGTGACAAAATTTCGCGCCGCTGACGCGACGCCTCGCTTTTCGGTATCGAACTCGTAAAAGTTGTTGTAGTTCGTGATGTCGGCTAGAGACGTGAGCGCCTCATCAGTCCGAAAACCTTTACGCATCGCTTCATCAGTCGGCGGCGTGACGAGTCCGCCAATCTTCGGCCGCTCTTCCGTGACGGCGGAAGGCGGATTAAGTCGGCGATACAAAAAGCCAGTCGCCGCCACCGAACCGGCGAGCACTGCGCCGCGGATGAACAAGCGGCGATTGAAATAGACATGTTCCGGCGTTATCTCGCGCGACGGAATCTTTGGCGGCTCGTCAATCGACATTGGAACACTCAAGCGAATTGTAAGCGAAGAATCAGCTTGTATGAACCACCAGCAGCGTTTACTATGCCGCGGCTTGCGTACCTTCACTTTCGTAAGACCCTTAGATGCAGGAATCGACAAAGCCTGTCGCCGCCGAAGGCCATAGGGCGGCACTCACTGCCGGATTTCTCGGGTGGACGCTCGACGCCTTCGATTTCTTCTTGGTCGGACTCTCGCTGACGGCCATTGCTGCTGAATTTCATAAGACGGATGCGGAAATTGCGCTGACGATTACGCTGACGCTCGCATTTCGACCTGTCGGCGCTTTTATCTTCGGTTTGTTGGCTGATCGATATGGTCGGCGGTTGCCGCTGATTATCGATCTCATTTTCTATTCGTTTATCGAGGTTTTGTCGGGGCTGGCGCCGAATTACACAACCTTTCTGATTCTGCGCGCGTTGTTTGGGATTGGGATGGGCGGCGAATGGGGCGTCGGCGCGTCTCTGGCAATGGAAAAAGTGCCGCCGAAACTTCGTGGGGTTCTGTCAGGGTTGCTTCAGGAAGGATATGCCACCGGTTACCTACTGGCCGCGCTCTGCTATTTCTTTGTTTTTCCGCGCTGGGGCTGGCGACCGATGTTCTTCATCGGCGGACTGCCTGCGCTGCTCGCGATTTATGTGCGGATGCACGTCAAAGAATCAGAGGTTTGGGCAAAAACTAAGCATGAAAGTTGGGGTCAGCTCGGTCGAGGAATAGCGTCACATTGGAAGCTTTTCATCTACCTTGTGCTCCTCATGATGATGATGAATTTTGTGTCACACGGCACGCAGGATTTGTATCCGACCCTCCTGAAGCGCGCATGGCATTTCGGACCGCGAAGAGTGGCCGCCGTCACGGCGTTTACGATGGTGGGCGCAATCAGCGGCGGGCTTGTTTTTGGCTATCTCTCAGATCGCCTTGGCCGCCGCAAGTCAATGATAATTGCTTTAATGCTCGCGATGGTGGCGATTCCGCTTTGGTCCTTATCGCCACTGCTGGGCCTACTGCTAGTCGGCGGCTTCATCATGCAGTTCATGGTGCAAGGAGCCTGGGGAATTATTCCGGCGCACCTCACTGAGTTGTCGCCTGATTCAGTGCGGGGATTTCTCCCGGGCTTTGCATATCAATGCGGCGTGTTGTTGGCCGGTTCGGTTGCCTATATTCAGGCTATCTTTGCAGCTCGTACCAGCTATCCAACAACGATGGCGCTCACAACACTAACTGTGTTAATCGGTGCTGTCATTGTCACGGCGTTGGGACGCGAGAACCGTGGCATTCATTTTGGTGGCGCGGCAAACATTGCCGAGTAAATTAACTTCACTCTGAAAATTATGGCTGGCTATTCAGGAACTCCTCTCGTCAAAAAGCTCGGCATCAAAGAAGGTTTCAACCTTCTCATCGTTAACGCGCCGAAGGATTTTGAGCAGTTGGAACTACCGGCACGCGTGACGGTAAATCGAAGGTCAAAGAAGCCATGCGACTTTGTTCTGTTCTTTACCAAGAGCCGGCACACACTTGAGAAAGAATTCTCGCGTTACTCCGGAAAACTTACTCCGGCCGGGATGCTTTGGGTTTCCTGGCCGAAGAAAACATCTGGAGTGCAAAGCGATCTGAGCGATAATGCTGTCCGCGAGATTGGACTCGCGAAAGGAATGGTCGACGTGAAGGTTTGCGCCATCGATGAGGTGTGGTCGGGACTGAAATTCGTGTTTCGTTTGAAGGATCGCCCACAAAAATAAGCCGTTTTGCGCTATTCCTTAGCCCCACAGAAATTCCACAGCCTCTGTGCATAACATGTGGACATCTCACTAACGTGGCGAGCAACCTAAGAACCGTCAGTAAGTTGCGGCGATTTGCACAACAAAGCAGCATTCACAGCCGCGCGCTTTGAAACCGCGCGCGGTGGCCCTCAGCGAAGGATTACAATCATTTGAGACCGGAATGTTTTTCCGCATCGACTAAAGCCGGAAATAGGCATCGCGCCGATCCGAAACCACGCCATCGTTCGCGACGCGTATTGTCGTAAAGGCAATAGATGTGTCGCTCAGAATCTGGAAAGTAGATTTGAAATCAACTATCGATTCGCGATTTGTTCACGTAGCCGACGCGCACACTGCAGTGGTTGAAGAATGACAGCCACTAATAGTAGGCCCAAGCATGAATTGATCGAAGCTGTTGCGCGAAACATGAGGCGAACGATTTATGTAATGCGATTGACGTTCAGTTTTGTTGGAGATTTACGTTCGTGAAATGATCGAAACTTCGCAGCGATGAGACTCCAGGAAAGCACTCGCGATCTAAATGATTGTTTCTAACTTTCGCGAACACAGATGTTGTGACATATTGTCGTATTTCGCGTCAAAACTTTTTGTCGAAAACTTCGATTGCAGTGAGCAATGGAGAATCGTTCAATTTAGAAGTTGCAAAAAAAATCTTACTCAATATAATTCCAGTCCCTTGCTGGTTTTGAGATGGGCGCTCCGGCGATCGAGTTGACGAGAGTGGTTAGCAGTTAAGCAGCACTTATTTTTACCTCGCACGTTACCGTCAGCCATTTCGCGACCTAATTCTCACGCGTTGCTCTTCAACGCGATGTAGTGAGTGGGCATCCGCCGCGTTCGATTCTCCTGACGTGGCAGTCGCGAAGACGATTTAGCTCACCGAGCGGGCTCATCGTAACTTTCCAATCGGGACGGGTTCGAACCAGGGCGCAAGCGGCTTGTCTGCTGGAGGGTCTGCGGGAAAGGTTTCGCCAAGTTACAGTCGAGAAGGTTAGAGATGACGACAGCAGCAGAAGCAACGGCACTCGAGTTGAAGCGATGTCCTCGCTGCGAAGAGTCTCTGCCGCTCTCGGAGTACGGTGTGTGTCGCGCGCGTAAGGATGGTTTGAATCTTTACTGTAAGCGTTGCATTAGACAGAAAATTGCGCTGAGCCGTCAGGCTCTGCGCGAATACAAATCGGCGCGCAACAAACACGCGAGCAATGTGACGAAGACCCGCATTACGCTGGAAGGCAAAGCGGGCTTCTCGCCCCGTCGCATTGCTCGCATGCTGCGGAAACTGTCGCCCGCTGACCGGGTGCGCGAGGCAATTCGCTGCGGCGCGCGCACGCAAAAGGAAATTGCCCACGTAACGCGCCTTCCCAAAGACGAGGTTTGTGACGCGCTGGCGAACTTACTGCTCTGGACGCGGGAAATCCGCACCCAAATTATCAACCACCAGCGGATGTACTTCGTGAACGAGGCGATGCAGGAGCTGCAAAAAGCCGCGGAAAACAAGCCAAAACGCGGTTTGACCCCGTCATTCAGCTCGGTCGGAGTCCTCATGCCCGGGCGCAAGCCTTCAGCGAAGGGTAAAAGGCGTACGACCAAGTCCGTGGTTTTAAAAGCCAAGACCGGTTAAGACGCTATCCGCAGTTCAAGTTACGAAAAATCAGTTACTCCTAAAACGCCGCCAAGACCTCTTCTGCGTGCTCCTCGGGCTTTACCTTCTCGAAGATTTTCTTGATCTTCCCTTTCTCGTCGATCAAAAAAGTCATCCGATGGTTTCCCATGTATTTGCGGCCCATAAATTTCTTTTCGCCGTAAGTGCCGTAAGCCTCTGACAGTTTCTTGTCGGTATCGGCCAGCAGTCCAAAAGGCAAACCGTATTTTTGCGCGAACTTCTGATGCGATTTTTCACTGTCGGTTGACACGCCGAGTACTTCAATCCCGCGCCGCTTGAATTTCGCAAACGAATCGCGGAATGCGCATGCTTCTTTGGTACATCCCGGCGTGTCATCTTTGGGATAGAAATAGAGCACAACCTTCTTGCCACGCAGATCTTTCAATCGCACGGTATTTCCATTCGCGTCCGGTACCGCGAAATCCGGAGCTTTGTCACCTTCTTTGAGTTTTGCCACGACTTGTCCTGATCCTTTGCTTGAGATGATTTAGAGTTAGAATCTTAGCGGACTCAAACTAAAATCAAAAACGCGAAGGATCTGAAGATGGTGACGAAGGGCAACAGTTGGTTGGTGAAGCAGGAACCCGAAGACTATTCCTGGGACGATTTGGTACGCGACAAGAAAACCTCCTGGACGGGCGTCAGAAATTTTCAAGCGCGCAACAACTTAAGGAACATGAAAACCGGCGACACC
Source organism: uncultured bacterium (assembly GCA_965653675.1). Classification (GTDB taxonomy): domain Bacteria; phylum Acidobacteriota; class Blastocatellia; order Pyrinomonadales; family Pyrinomonadaceae; genus UBA11740. The sequence goes on along the minus strand of CBFHBA010000005.1, from coordinate 157,615 downwards.
GTTTTGTTCTATCATTCTGGTAAAGAGAAGAGTGTGGTAGGAATTGCAGAAGTCGCGAAGGCCGCCTATCCCGACCCGACCGCCGACGATGATTCATGGATCGCCGTCGACATCAAGCCGGCAAAGCGTCTGCCGAAACCGGTTCCGCTCGCTGACATTCGCGCGAACGCGAAGCTAAGCAATCTGTTACTTGTGAGGCAGTCGCGGTTGTCGGTGATGCCGGTGTCAAAGGGCGACTTCGATGAGATTGTGAGGATGAGCGAAAAGAAATAAGCTCAGGCGCGATTTAAGCTCGTCTGATGAACTTCGCAGCCAGCCAGCCCACAGGCACCAGAATCGCAAGATGAATCCAATCGTAGCCACCGGTGGTGACGCCGCCGAAATGGTTGCTGATCATCAAGAAAACCACGGGAACGGCCATAAAGGTGTTCTGCTTCGAGCGGAGCTTCGCCTGCGCTGAGAGTTTTTCGTCAGGTTTTTGACCTGACTTAATGGCGTGGATCATCTTGCGTTGCGCAGGCAGGATGCGCATCCATACATTCGCGGCCATGATCGTGCCGAACAGCGCTCCCACATGAATGTATGCGCCGCGACCACTGAAAACGCGCGTCAAACCGTAGGCCGTCGCGACGATTAAGACGTACGCAATCACTGCGAACAGCTTTTCGTACCGTCCGAGGGGCGAAATCATCAGCAAGTCATAGACGAGCCAGCCGGCAATCAAAGTTCCTATGCCTATGGCGACTGCCGACCAGACACTGATGTCGGCTACATCGTGATCGATCAGGGCTCCGCCTCCGATGTAGTACACGACAATCAGGAGCGCGAAGCCGCTTAGCCACGTCGTCCCCGCCTCCCATTTGAACCAGTGCAGTTTGCGCGAGAGTTCATCAGGAACTTTGCGCTTCTCGACGACATAAAATCCACCGCTGTGCACCATCCAGATTTGCGCGGACTTGCCGACGTTGGCCATCGCCTTTTCTTCCTCAGTCAGGCGGGCATCCAGCCAGGTAAAATAGTAAGTCGTGCCGACCCACATGATGCCTGCAAAGACGTGCACCCAGCGGGCCATGAAGTTAAGCCATTCACTGATGACGGGATTAATCATTTTTTGGAGTGCGCCGGCAAAGTGAAGCGACGACGGCGCTTTTCATACAGTAGGAAATCCAAAGCGGTGTCGCGCTATGCTGGCCACCGCACTCCATCAGCTCCCGCGATATGTTGAGTATCCGAACGGGCTGATCAAAAGCGGCACGTGGTAGTGCTCGGCAGCGCCTTCAATCAAAAAAGTAACGACAACTTCAGGATAGAAACTCTGTTGCTGAAGTGACTCAAAGTATTTCGCGACCTCAAAGATGAGGCGATAGGTCCCAGGGATCAATTGAGACTCACTGATACCAAATTGCGCAACGCGTCCGTCAACGTCGGTTTCCGCTTCAGCGAGTCGCGACCATCCCTCCCCGGCGTTGAGCACTTCGAGAGCGACACTAACTGCCGTCGCGGGTCGCCCACGCGAAGTATCCAGGATGTGCGTCGAGATGGTGCTCATTTCATGTAGTCAGAAGTTTGTTCAGTCGAAGCTGCGTGATCTTTCGTTGTTCCTCAGCGGCGATCCGCATCTCGGTCGCAGCATCGTTTGCCAAACGCTGGTTGAGCGACTTGAGAATCTCATGCGCAGTTTTTCCGCTGGCACAAATGATGAAGATGAAACCGAATCGGTCTTCGTAAATTCTGTTTCCCTCGGCAATCGCGGCTTTTGTTTCATCCGCGGCTTGTTGCGCCTGAGACTGCTCATGCGCAGACCAACTTGCGGCTTGCTGCGACTGTATCGCGGCGGCTTTGCGCTCGCCAATTTTGGGGTGCGCGCGAAAGGCTTCCAACCAATCCTGTTCGGTTAATGATCGCCAGACACGATCAGCTTCTTTAATGAGATGACCGAGATCACCAAACGGCCGCGCGTCACTCATGCGTCGTGCCCAATGCATCGAACCGCAGCATTTCAAAAACTCTTCATCAGCCGCCACAGATGTTAGCGAATTGAGCTGATCAAGCGTCATAAAGTGTCAGAAGCCCGACCGTCCAGGGAGGGCATCCACGCAGAGTAGCCCTCCCCAACGGTCGGGCTTCCGACACGCTACTCAACACTGCCGTAAACACGTAATCTGCTCACGCCGCCGTCCGGAAATATGTTGAAGCGGATGTGTGACGCCAACCCGGTATCCATTACTTCATCAAAATAATGGCGCGTATGCGCCTGCAGTTTCGTACGCGCGAGCACTGGTTTCCAGGCGAATTGAGGATCTTCAAGTGTCTCCAGCTGCACGTCTGGAGCATTGCAACTCTCGAGCGAACAACTCTCGGGAAAATTTCCTTTGAACCAAGACGTATCAACTTCCAGTCGTCGCACACGTCCGGCAGCTCCCAATCGAATAATTGTCCAATCGTGTCCCGGTCCGCGACGTCGTTTCGTTTCCCAACCATCGCTCATATTCGCGGCGCGTCCCGGCATGATTAGGTTGTGACGATGGCCAAAAAACATGTCACTGCACGACAGAACCCGTCCGCCGTTTTCGACGGCCGCCAAGTCGATATCACCGGAGATCTGCCGCAGACGTGTCCATTGCGGCGCGACCTCGCCAAACACGCGCAAGCGCGCTACGCCACCGTCGGGAAAAATTTTGAAGCGCAAATGCGTCCAACGCTCATCACTGCCCACCGGGAATGAATTCTCAGCGTCGCCGTTTAGAATTGTGTTCGGTAAGAGCTCAATCCATTGCTGTTTTACATCAAGTAGGTGTTCGGTTGTCGGCAGTCCATCGATCGCGCAAGCTTCTAATGAACATTGCTCGGGATAATTGCCTTTGAAGTGCGCTGTGTCGACGACCACGCCGCGAATTATTCCCGGTAACCCGAGCCGGATCACACACCAATCGAATCCCGGCGTGCGGCGTCTGCGCGTTTCCCAACCATCCATCCACTTCCCGAGGTCGGTGTATTTGCCGTCGATGAAAACCGGCGCCGCCGGTTTCAAAAGATTTTCTTTGGGCGCAAAGAATTCGTCGTTGGCGAACAGCACGCTGCCGCCCACTCTTTCAGAAGCAAGATCGATCAGTTCGGTGAAGTCCATAAGAAGCTGTGTTAGAAGCCCACGCGTAAGCAAGGGCGCTGTTGGTCAGTGGCCCTCCCTGACGGTCGGGCTTCTGACACTATCGCTGCCGCAGCACGATTTGTCCTAATGGCCCGAAAAATTCGCCGCCATCATAAACCATTCGGCCGCGCACAAAAGTTTTTTCTACGACTCCGCGTAATCCTTCGCCATTGTACGGGGACAGTTTGTGACGGTGATGGAGCGTTCCTGGTTCGACCATAAACGTGCGGTCAGGATCCCAAATGACGATGTCCGCGTCGCAGCCGTCCTTGATCGCCCCTTTCAAATTATGCAATCCAACCTGTCGCGCCGGTTCGCGACACAGCCATTTCGTCAGGTCTTCAACCGTGCAGCCGCGCGCTGCGGCGTCGGTCCACATGATCGGCAAGCGAAGTTGCAGAGACGAAATGCCGCCCCACGCTTTCATGAAGTCGCCTTGTTCGCGAAGTTTCCTATCCGGTGGACAGGGAGAATGATCGGACACCACGAAATCAATTGTGCCGTCCTTCAAAGCCTCCCACAGTTTTTCGCGATTCTCGCGCTCGCGAATTGGCGGGCAGCATTTGAATTCAGTCGCGCTGTCGGGAATGTCCTCCGCGGCGAAATGCAAATAGTGCGGGCATGTCTCTGCCGTGATTGGCAATCCGAATTGTTTGGCCTTGCGCAACATAGATAAGACATCGGCTGACGAATGGTGCACGATGTGGACACGACCGCCCGTGTCGCGACACAAACGGATCATGAGTGCGACTGCTTCATTCTCCGATTCGCGCGGACGCGAATCGAGAAACGTCTGGTACGATCGAGAAGAGGCGGCGTCTATCGAGTGGCAACACGCTTCGACCGGCCCAGGTAACTCGGCGTGAACGATCAGTAAGGCCCCCAAACGCGCCAGTTCAGGCATCGCTTCGCGAAGGTCTTTCTCTGTCACATTCGGAAATTCCTCGACACCCGAATGGATCAAGAAACACTTAAAGCCGACGACACCCGCATCCCAAAGTTTCGCTAACTCCGCATTGTTTCCCGGTACGACGCCACCCCAGAACCCGGCGTCGACGTGCAATTTATCGAGCGCCGCTTTGAGTTTCGTCTTCAAGCCATTCAGCGTCGTGGTCGCGGGAATCGAGTTCAACGGCATGTCGACAATCGTCGTAACTCCTCCGGCCGCCGCTGCACGGGTCGCTGTCTCGAACCCTTCCCAATTGGTCCTACCGGGCTCGTTAACGTGCACATGCGTATCAACCAGCCCAGGCATCACAATCGAATCGAAGGCTTCGATCAATTCGGCGCCCGCCGGTACGTCTTCGTAAATCGAGATGGAAGAGATGTAGCTACGCGTGACGTGCACGGACGCTGGTTCGATGCCGTGTTGGGTTACGACACGGCGTCCGCGAATCACTAGTTCGGCTGCGTGCATTAGGCGGCCCAACTCTGTGGCGGCGGCGGTGGCGGATACTGGCCAAACTGCCCAACGTCCGGGAAGACTCGCCGATAAGCAACGGCCTGCGAAGCGATGGCAATCGGCAGATAAAAGTAGACGCCGATAAAACATGCCAGCACTCCGAGAATGCTGAAGAGGGCATTCAACAGCATGAGGCCCACGACTCCTCCCATGTTTGCGCGGCCGGCTTTAAAGCTGAGCTTTACGGCATCGAGTCCCGACAACTTTCGATCGGCAATAAGAGGAAATGCGAACATGAAGAAGATCTCGACGAGAATACTGATCGCGATGATGATGACGGCAAACAGCAATTCGAAGCCGAGCACTGTGAAGACGAATTGTTGCGGGTCTTCGGGGCTGGGCCGCCCGCGCGGCATCGTGGCCATCATCGCAAAAAGGAAAATGTAGTAAGGAATCAGGATTATGAAGATTGGGATCATTTTCAGTACGGCCACGATCAGACTCGGCACAAATTGATCGAATCCCTTAAATAACAACTCAAATCCGACCGGTTGGTTCCTCTGTCGTTGCTGTATGCAAAGAAAGATTCCCACCATCATCGGTCCGAGCAGGACAACCGGCACCAGACCGCCAATCAGCAACCCGACAAACGTAATGCCAAAGAACAGCCAATACTGGTCCTTTATTAACGCCCAGCCTTCCTTGATGCATTCCATTGGCGAAATCGCGCCCCGATTAAATTCGGTTGGATTGGGGGTCATTGGTTTTCCTCCATTAGCGGGCGAGATTTACCACGGGTGCGCATGGCCTGCAAGAGTTGTTTAGCGGGCGGCAGCCGGAGCCGTCGCAGGGCGCAACCAACCGGCAGTCGTGTTGAGATTTTGCAACTGCTCTTTAATGGCCTCGGCATACATCACGGCGCCCTTGCGGTTCGGATGCGCGATCGCAGCCAACCGGCACACCAGCAGATTGTCTTTGCGCGCGCGTTTTTGCGCCTCAGTTTCGTCCGGCTGCTTTCTGAAGAAGTCTTCGCACATCGACCGGCGCCGGCTGCTCACTTCATCGTTGGCTTGCAGACTTACTCTGCCAAAGGTGAACACCGCCAACATCTTTCGAATCGTGGTGGCATCAAAACCCCATAGACGCGAGTCGCGGGCCGCAAATGCTTGCTCGGGCTGAAATCGTATGCGCGCGAATGAGACACGTTGGCGTGATCCGCGCGCAATGAGTTTCTCGTTTGTTTTGGCAACCGCTGCGGTCAGAGCCCGGTTAGACGATTCATACCACGCGTTCGAGAGTGCCGTCAGCCGATCGAACATCTCATTGTCGCTCGGTCTCCGCGCTTCCGGACTTAACGGCGCATAAAAGCTTTTCGCCAGCGCGCGCATGAAAAGATCGCGAGGGGTCTTCTCTGAGATGACGGGGTAGTAGCCCGTCAAAACGATGTTCGCATTGGGAAATGACGACGCGACTCTGGCCAGCAAATCCTCAACCGGCGCACCACACTTCTCCTGGGTCAACGCTTCAATTACTGGACTGCTATTGCCGGCATTGAGAAACCTGCGCGAGTTCACATCGTTGATGCAGCCGTCGACCAGCACCAAGTCTACCTGTGACGCATCTCCGATTACTCGCACTGCATCGTCAATTTGATCGTGCAGAGTTGGCCACGCGCTGTTAACTTCGCCGTAAACGGTCAGTGAACGCGGTGGCGCCACGCCGGCCGATCCGATCACAGCGCCGGCGTGCGCCTGGATTCTTTCTCGCACCGTAATGTGTTGGTTTTCTTCGAGCCAGTTCTTTACGAGGTACCACGATTTGTGCTCGGTTTTCAGCCCCTGCCCCCAAAGAATCGAATCGCCAAGCACCAGCAGGTTAAAGTCACGCGTCGCAGGGATGTCAGCCTGGGGTACAGTTTGAGCCTGAATCGCGGCCGTTGAAGCGAAGAGGACGACTGCGAAAATCGTGATTTGAAGCTTTAAGGACGAGGCTGACTTCATGCGCGTGTGTCGCGATTCTAGCGCAAGAAAGTTTGCGACTGCCAATTGAACCGGGTGATCTATTGCCGGAGCCGCAGGATGAAGTCTCTAAGCAGATTCAGTGAAACTTGAAGGCGATAGTCCTTTGTCGAACGAACATCATCGATTGGCGCGATTTCCATGGCGAGCGTCTGAGTGGCTTTGGCGATCGTTTGGTCGTCGATCTGTTGATTGATTAGTGACGATTCCGTTTGGCGGCAGCGCAAGGGGATAGGCGCCACGCTGCCGAGTGCGATGCGTACGTAAGTCATGCGATCGCTGCTCAATTGAGCGGCGCCGGCAAAGCAGACTTTGGAGATCGCCTGCGCTTTTCGCGTGCCAACTTTTCGATAGTAATGCCTCAGCGTGCCCGAGTGACGCGGCAATCGAATAGTCTTGAGCAACTCATCAGGACGAATATCCATGCGCTTGTAAGCTTGATGGAAGTCCGCGTATTGAACGCGCCGTTCGCCGCCCTTGGAAATCAGTTCCAGCTCAGCGTCGTAAGCGAGCAACGCCGGTGGTGAGTCAGCTGCGGGTGAAGCATTCACGATATTGCCGCCCAGAGTGCCGCGATTCTGAATGGCAATGCCACCAGTTTCCCGCGCTGCTGCGCAAAGCATCGGAAACTCTTTTTGCATCACAGGATGTGCCTGCATTTCCGTGTACGTCGTCAGCGCGCCAAGCGTCACGCCATCATCGCGGACATCGATCCCGCGCAACTCATCAAGCTGCCAGATGTTGACGTAATTCTTGTGTGGAAGGTTGCCGGCTTCGAGCAGGACCATCAGGTCAGTGCCGCCGGCGAAGGGTTTCCATTTGCCGCTCGGTTGTGCGCAGAGGTCGAGAGTCTCACTGAGACTATTCGGCGTCAGCAGTTTGTACGATGGAACGTGACCTCTCATTCGTTCACTTATGACAAGCCCGCACAACCGACTCGAAGATTTTCATGTAGCCCGTGCAGCGGCAAAGATTGCCCGCTAACGCGTGTCGAATTTCGCCGTCAGTAGGATGTGGAATTCGTTCGAGCAGATTCACTGCGGCCATGATCATCCCGGGCGTACAGATGCCGCATTGCGCACCGCCGTATTCGATGAAGGCCTGCTGTACGGCGTGCAATTGAGTCTCGCTGGGCGCAATCCCTTCGATTGTCCTGATCGACGCGCCCGCGACTTGTGCGATCGGCACCAGACAGCTGTTGACTATCTGTCCGTCGATCGTCACCGTGCACGCGCCGCATTCACCTTCGCCGCATCCCTCTTTTGTTCCGGTTAAGCCGAGCTGCCCGCGCAAAACGTCCAGCAACCGTTCCATTGGATACGCATGCACGGTTTGCGAGCGGCCGTTGACGGTGAAATTGATCGCGGCTTTATCAGGCAAGGCTTGATTCTTCTATGAGAAGGTTACGCGAATGTAAACGCGCCGAAGGATATCACGTTATAGTTTTGAGACTAAGATTTTGAAAGCCGAGGGTCATGTCTTGATTTACGGAGCCGCTCTGTGTCTCTGTAGGTGGACATTTCGTCGGCAAGACTCAAGACACAGGCACAAAGAATTCACATCGACACAAGCGAGCGTGGTGGCTAAATTAAAATTTGCTTTGTTTGCGTCTTACCCTTCACTTTGCGCCTTTGCGTGAAATCTAACGCGCCTAATTAAATTTCTCGCAAAGGCGCGAAGAAATGCCGGAAGGCGCAAAAGGTAAAATAGGACACTACCCAAGAAAGCTTCAAATTGACATTACCAATTGAGGTGGATTCGTGAGCTCGACGATCTCAAGGCTGGCGGTAGGCAGCGACCAGATTGTTGCTGTGATCGAACGCCTGCACAACGACATTGCGCGGTCGGTTGATTTTGTCGAAGGTCACGATCGTGGGCGCAACGTTGCCATCACGTGCGAGCAAAGATGTATATGGCCAACCACTCACCGCAATGTCCAACCTAAAGATTTTTCGATGAGCGTCCGCCCGGTGGATTTTCGACGTTGCAGCAATTTCGAAAGTGCGCCGCTTGCCGGCGACTGGCTTCACTGAAAGCGAGTAGATCGGTTTCGCGCGAAGTATCTGCACCGCTGCAGTGATGAGATCCTGGTTGCGTCCAACCAGATCTCGTTTCGTCATGTAGTAGCGGCGGTTCGGAGTAATTCCCAGCTCTTCGAGGGGCCGTCCTTCTCTTTGTCCGACGCGAATGCTGCGGCGAATCGCGATTCTCACGGCGGTGTCTCTCGGCAATGGCTTGAACGGCGCTTTGGAAACCTTGCGCGCATTCCGCATGAAATCATCGTAATCCCAAACATTTGCGCCACCGGCGCCTGTGTTGTCGCTGGTGCCGAGAATCTCGCCGACTTCGTTGTCCTGAAAACCCGCGGCGAACATGTCGGTCGTGCTGTAGGACAAAGCGTCGGTGATCAGCAACACGGGTCCGTAATAAACCTGGCCGATGTCGTTACATGATTCCTCTGGAGTCAAGGGAAAACCCATTGAATAGGTTGCGCCGGTGACCACCGCTTCACTGATTGAGTCAGCCCACCGCTCGAGGTCGATTCCCTTCGGAGCCGTCTGACAAATCTCGAGATTCAAAGGTGTATTGATGAACTCGAAAAGTTCCGGCTTGATGCGACGCGGCGTGAATAGTTGGAGCAGTCGCTCTCCCGCGCGAATGCGGCCGCCCGGATTTCCCCTCACGTCGATGATCAGTCCGTCCTGCGGAAACCCTTCGGCCGTGATAACGCGCTTGAACTCTGCGACGAAGGGTCCATGCGGTCCTACTTCAAAATCGTAGAGTCGCACGTAGCCGACCTTTTGCGTTCCCAGTTTCTTCAGCCGCACTGTGCGGACTTGCGCGTAAAAGACGCGACTATAACTTCCTTCTGCTGGCACGTCCTGTGGCGCAAACAAATCTCTGCGCACTTGATTGATTTTGGTTTTCTGAACATCCACTGAAGAACGTTTATTGCGGGAGCTCTTTGGCGCGGGCGGAGCCGCAGTCGTGTGATAAACGAGCCAATATTGCCGGATGGTTCGCGTTCTGTTTTTGAGATCGCGAAACGTAATGTCCACCCATTCTTCGTCGGGCGGCAGAGAAAAGCGCAACGGTCTGATCGTCAAACTGTCGAGACCACGCGCAAAACGCGCATCCAGGTTACTGCCTGATTGAATCTCGCCATTGATTTCAATTGCGCGCCGGATGGGCACGCCATTCCAATAAAGCAACTCCACCCCGGGCTTGAACGCGGCCGCCGCGCTTCGGCTCGCGCGCTCGGCGCGGAATTGTTTGGTAGCGACACGCGAGACAAGAAACTTCTCGACTTTGTTTCCTTTTCGATCCGTATCGAAGTATTGCTCGACGAGGAATGGCAGAAACGCCACCGCGCGGCGGAATGGTGTTGGCAGCAGGTATCTGGTGTGAATGTCGCGCAGCGACGCAAAGATTTCCAGGAGGCGCTTGTGAAACTGCATCTCATCTTCCATCTTCCGCTTGGTCTCGAGCCGGTATTTCAACAGCTTCAAGCGTTGGATGGGATCGATAGCGTGCATTGCGCGTTTCAGCGGCAGATGCACGTAATTCATCTCGAGCAGCAAAATGATCTGATCGAGAATGCGCAGGCGTTCTTCGCGCGTGAGACCACGCCGTTCCTGTACTTCTTTCAGAAATCGAGAGAGCCGCACAGGATGGACTGCGCGTGCGGCCGTTTCGAGATCGGCCCTCGCCAGGATTTCTTTCTCAGCCACAGAGTTTTCTGAAGTCGCGTGATTCAGTGAACGACGATGAAGGCCAAGCACACCTACACCCGTAGCAGTTAGCTGCACCTCGCGGAGCTCGGTGCGCAGTTTGTAACGGGAAGATGAAACGTGGTCGGCCCGTAAACGCTACTTCTTCTTGGCTGCTGGCTTTTTCTTGGCGCCCTTCTTCTTGCCGCCGCGTTTGCTGCCGCCGCGACCGCTGCCACCGGGATCATCGCCTGTGCCGCCGCTGCCGCCGGGATCGTCGCCCGTGCCGAAAAGAATCGTGGTCGGGAATTGGTAAATGGAATCCTGAGACATGGTGATTATTCTCCTTTGTGAATTAACTACTTTGTGCCTTTTAGAATCTGTGCGAGCTGTGTCCGGTAAAGTTGAATGTCTGGCCGCCGCAAATAGCTCTCGTAGCTCTCCGCGCCCCACTTCTGGGCCAGTTCGCTGCACGCTTTATCCGCGCGCGAAGCATAATCCTGCGCCGCGGTTTTGTCTCCAGCGAGGTCGCTGGCCCGTGCAGCGATTAGAAGCGCGCGCCATTCTGAATCCTTCTGGACGGATTGTGCAAATATTTTTTGCGCATCCAGAGCAGTTTGGAGGGCCGCCGCCGAATCTTTGCTGGCCAACATCGCCTCCGCTAACGCCAATTGGGCGCTCGTGGTTAGCGGCCGCGATTTCAGCTTCTGCGCCGCGGAGAGCGCCTCTTCGCAAAGTTTTCTGCCTTCGCTGCCTGCGCCCGAGAGCGCCATCGCGCGGCCGAGACAGGCCTTCGCTTGCAGCAACACGTCCGGAAACTTCGCACTGACGTCAGCAGCGAGCTGGGCTTCTTTCTTTGCCTCGGCATATTGGAGTTGGCTCAGAGCAATGCGCGCCCGGACCAGGTGAACCCAGGCGATTACCGTGTTCAGTTGCGCCTCGGGTTTGGTAGCGATCGCGAACGCTGCGTCCAGAGCGGCGCGCGCTTCGTCGTATCGACCAAGTTGCCACAGAAAATTTCCGCGATTCATTTGCGTGGACGCTTTGTTTCGGTCTGATTTACGGAGATCGTCGATTTTGAGTTTTTCATCAAGATGCGCCAACGCTTCTGTGTAGGCGTCCTGGTTCATGCCTTTCAGGAACGCCAGACTCATCTGCAAGTCGCCTAATCCCGAATTGTCACCGGCCTTAGTCACAAGATCGAACTGCTCATCGAAGTACTTCTGCGCCGTTGCATCTTCACCTTTGTCCTGATACGCGCGGCCGAGCAGCGTTAGCGTGATTGAAGCGTCACGCGGATAGCCGGACGACTTATAAAATTCCAAAGCCGGCTTAAGTTCGGCAATCGCTTCGTCGTTGTTACTGCGTTGGAAATTCAGTCGGGCGAGGGAAACATGCGCGCGCATTTCGCCGGCTTTCGAATTTGCACGATGCGCCAGATCGAGCGCTTGCTGAAAGTAATTACCCGCGTCATCGAAACTGCCGCTACTCATAAAAGCCAATCCGAGATCGATTAGCCCATTAATCGCGACATTCTTGATGTCGTTATTTTGTGAAATCGTAATTGCGTCAGCGGCCAGGGCTTTCGCGCCCTCAACGTTGCCCTGATCGCGATAAACGAGGCTGAGTTCCAGCTCAGTCCTCGTAATCTGATATGGGTTGTTCTGGCTTCTCGCCATCTCGAGCGCGTTTTCGAATTGTTCTTTGGCCGCCGGTAGATTCCCCGTTCCGTAGAACAACACGCCGCGCTGAAAAACCACTTCGACCTGGCCTTCGTTGTTTGTCAGCACCTGATAGATCTGTTCGGCTTTCCCGAAGGCCACTTCCGCATTTTTCGGATCTCCTTTCTTCTGATCGCGGCGCCGGCCGTAAGCCATGCCCAGTCGCAAAAACGCTCCTGCGGACTGCGAATCCAGGGTGGTGGCCTGCGAGTAGTTTTCGATTGCGTTATCGAGTTGCTCGGCACGTTCGTAAGCGCGGCCGAGATCAACATGTGCATTCGCTTTTTCGCCCGCCGCCGCCTGAGACAAAAGCGTTTGGAAAGAGGCGATTGCGGCCGGAAAATCCCTTCTCACCGTCGCCTCGATTGCGTCAAGATGTAATTTATCGCCCGTTGCCAATGCCCGCTGATTCGCAAGCGCGACCGCGTCCAACACTTCCGCACGCGCCTGCTCAGTATTGCTGATCTCCAGGTATGTCTCCGCGAGCCGCGCGTGAGCTGGCGCATATTGCGGATCCGAATCGACAGCTTGCTTCAGCGCTTTGCTGGCTTGAAAGTAAGTCCCCAGATGGATCGCTTTGACGCCTTCGTCGAAGTAGAGTTTGGCGGCGCTGTTGACCTGGTATGGCGCCGGTCGCCAAAGCTTGAATGCAATCCAGCCCAGCACCAGGACCACGATCGCGGCAAGAGCAATTTGAACTTTCCGCGATCGCAGTAATTGTTGAAAACCGATGGGTTCGCTCGCGATTACTGTGCCTGATGATTCGTGCGTCACGCTCGGAAAAACAGCGGTGACACTCGAAAGTGAAGATCGCAGACGTTTGAGATCTTCGAGCATTTGCGTCGCTGATTGATAACGCGCGTCGGCGTCCTTTGCCATTGCCTTCAAAATGATTTGTTCCAGGCCGTGAGGAATTCCCGGATTAAGGTGGGAAGGTTTGCGCGGCTCAACCTGAAGGACTTTCGACGAAATCTCAATCTTACTGTTTCCGGTGAATGCCGCTTTACCGGTTGCGCATTCGTAAAGCGTCGCCCCCAATGAGAAGAGATCGCTGCGCGCGTCGATCGGCATTGCTTTCAGTTGCTCGGGCGACATGTAAGCAACCGTGCCGACGATGTAACCTTCGCCAGTAAGTTGCGTGTCCGTCTTTGCTTCCGCATCAACTTCGGCAGTCTGTGCGATTCGCGCCAGGCCAAAGTCCAGCACTTTGGCCTGCCCACGCGGCGTGATGATTACGTTGTGCGGTTTGATGTCGCGATGAATGACCCCCCGTTCGTGAGCTTCGGCCAATGCTTCGGCGATCTGAATGCCGACATCGATCACTTCTTCGGGAGTCAGGGGCGCCTCCTGCAGTTTTGAAAACAGCGTCTTGCCTTCCACGTACTGCATCACGATGAAGGGCGAATCCCCGGTGTCATTCACTTCATAGATCGAGCAGATGTTCGGATGATCCAGCGTGGCTGCCGCCCTCGCTTCACGAAGCAATCGCTTGCGCGCGTGTATGTCGTCGAGGGACTTTGCCGGCAGCAATTTGATCGCGACTCTCCGCTCGAGTTTCGTGTCCTGGGCGAGAAACACCTCACCCATGCCGCCCGTGCCGAGCTTTTCGATAATTCGATAATGAGCGATTTGTGTGGCCACCAAGCTGGATTACCCCGTGCGACTCGGAACGTCAGGGAGGCCGCGACTCAGGGCCGCGGATCTAGAATTGGAAGCCCCAGGGAAATACGTCACCAGTGTACGACGCGTCAATTGATCGAGACTTCTACCCCGAAGGCGAACGGTTGTCAATGAGTCAGTTTGGAATCAGGATGCGTGCGTAATGCGCGATTAGTTGGTGGCACTCATTGTCGCATTGATTAGTTCCGGCATGAGAGGGATGCGATTGAAGCTGACGCCCGTAGCGTTTTCAATGGCATTGAGAATTGCGGGCGCCGGACCATCCATGGGCAGCTCGCCAATCCCTTTTGCACCGCCGGGACCGAAGGCGTATGGATTCTCTTCGAAATGAACACGAATCGGCGGCAGGTCCGCGGCGGTCGGCATGATGTAGTTAGTCATCTGGCCGTTCGCCATGCGACCGTTTTGCCAGACAACATTTTCATAGAGCGTATAACCAATCGCCTGAGCGACACCGCCTTCAATTTGTCCCGCAGCGAGAGTGGGATTGATGACGCGACCAACTTCCTGTATGGCGACGAAATCATCGACGTGTGCTTCGTACGTAACCGGATCGTACGAAACTTCCGCCACATATACAGCCCATGCGAAAGCGCCATACGCGTCGCCTTCATACTTCTCATCGTCCCAGCGAACTCCTGGTGGAGGTTGATATTGGCTGGTTGATTTCAGTGCTCCAAACTTCGCGATGTATTCGCGGCAAGCATTCTGAAATTCTGTCTGCATGAATTGATCTTTCAGCAGACCGCTGCCAACCAACGTCTGTTTCAAACCGAGCACAGCCGATTCCACGAGCTTACCGACAATCATTGCCGTGCGTGACGCGACCGTTGGCCCGCTGTTTGGGACCTGAGCGGTGTCCGGCTGAACCACTTCGATTAGATCGTAATCGATGGTCAGGGCTTCAGAGGCAATCTGCGCAAAGATCGTGTTGGTGCCCTGACCAATCTCCGTGCTGGCCGCGAGAATTTTCACGTGGCCATCAGCAGTGGCTTCAGCGCCGACAACTGATTGCAAATAGACTTCACCCGAACCGGTGAATCCCGCACCGTGCATGAACGTAGCGAACCCGATGCCTTTTTTGATTGCTGGGAGCGCGGACGCCCCCGTCCGCAGTGTTCCATTATCTGCAGCGTTGCGGGCGAGGGCGCCCGCGTTCCCGGCATTCTCTCGCGCAAACTGCTCGCGCTTCGCGTGATAATCAGTCAGCTCGAACGCACGATTCATCAAGCCTTCAAGATCGACCTTCTCGCGGATCACCTGATTCGTCGCCGTGGTCTCGCCCTCTTTTATGAAGTTGCGACAGCGAAATTCTTCCGGCGACAAGCCAACTGTCTTCGCCACTTTGTCGAGGTGACGTTCCAAAGCAAAGATGCTCTGCGGCGCACCAAACCCGCGAAATGCTCCGTGCGGCGGGACGTTCGTCGCGACTGCCCGGCTGTGGATGCGAACGTTCGGGCAAAAATAAGGGCCGGCGGCGTGGATTGTGCCGCGCGACAGCACGACGGGCGATAGCGTGCAGTAAGCACCGCCGTCGATCACAAAATCGATCTCCATCGCGAGTAATTTTCCGTCTTTCGTTACTGCCGTTTTATGACGCGTGCGCGAAGGATGACGCTTTGTCGTCGCTAACATGTCTTCGGCGCGGTCATAGATCATCTTCACGGGCTTGCCTGATTTCCACGCCAATAACGCAGCGTGTCCGGAAATCAGCGAGGGGTATTCTTCTTTTCCGCCGAAGCCCCCGCCGGTCTCTGTCTGAATCACGCGAATCTTTTCTTCCGGCAAACCGAACAATTTGATCAAAGCCTTGTGCACATAGTAAGGACACTGCATCGATCCCCAAATTGTCACGCCATCAGTGGGATTTGCGATCGCAATCGCGCCGTTCGTCTCGATGTAGAGTTGTTCCTGCGCGCCCGTCTCGTACGCGCCTTCGATGATGTAATCCGCACGTGACCAGGCGTCCTCGACTTCCCCCTTTTTCACGAGAAACTTTTTGAAGACGTTGTCCTCGCCCCAGATGATTTCTTTTTGTGCGACTGACTCTTCCAGAGAAAAGACCGCGGGCAGTTCTTCGTAATCGATGCGCACGTGACGTCGTGCTTCTTCCAGCAGGTATTTGTCGTGATGCGCAAGCAGAACGATCGGCTCTTCGGGATGATTTACGACTTCGTCGGCGAGATAAGGCTGATCATTAAGTATTAGCGCGACAAAGTTTTCACCCGGAATGTCCCTCGCAGTTACGACGGTGAATTCATCCCAGGGGATGATGAGGTCAGAACCGCCTGCGGTAGCGGGCGGTTGATCATAAGAGATCGACTTGATGCGTCCCCGGGCTACTGAGCTGCGCACCGTCACGCCATGCAACATCCCGTCGAACTTGAGGTCATCAATGTACAGTGCCGCGCCGGTAACTTTCTTGCGTCCTTCTTTGCGCGGAATTGGTTTGCCTACGAGACTCATTGGTGGCAATTGGAGAGCTCATCCCTTGAAAGATTTGGAGATGTGGTCAGTTACGTCATTGTATGTACTGCCACGCACTGCATCGTACTCAATCTCAAAAGTCTTGAAGACATCGCCCCGGAGAATTGTCTTCTGATAATGGATCTTGCCCTTCACCATCGCGGAGACGACAAACCAATCTCGCCGGATCACCTTATAGGTTATTCCGTTGCTCCACTTGCGTATGAGGTCCAAATACCTGCTGTGTAATGTCTCATTCGAGACGTTGTAACCCCCGTAGACACGCATCTCGACGCTGCTGGCGGATTTCTCGCGGAATGCCTGGCCGTCGCCGTTTTCAGCCTCGCCTTGCGGTATCAGAAGGTCCGATGGATAGTCGATTGAATATTTGAACCGCGCGTTCGTGTACGTCTTGTAGTTGTTCTGTGGAGTTGCAGTCAGGGTTTGACTAGCGGCGAACGCCCAAGTCACACACAAGGCGATGAAGCAGATTAGATTCTTCATCTTCAGAATATCCATGGAGCTTGGCACAATGTTATTGTGGAGCACGCCCGACGCCACGCATTACCGATCCGATAGTTCGCAGGACAAAAGAGCGCGGCACGAAGCGTTCCGTTGCGACCATGAACTTGTTAGGCGCGCCGGAGATGATCGAACTCTTGCGGCGCCTTAAACCGCGCAGTGCGGTCTCGACGACTTGTTCGGGTGTTTCGATCGTGCGCGCCGGTGGCTTCTGAATGTGTGAAGCGGCAAAGAATCCTGTCTCGGTCACGCCGGGACACAGGGCCAGCACCTCGATTCCGTACGCACGGTTCTCCTCCCAAAGCGCTTCCGAAAACGACAGCACGAAAGCTTTCGTCGCCGCGTATGTCGCCATGTACGGCACCGGCTGAAACCCAGCCGTCGATGCGACATTGATGATCGCACCGCTCTTTCGCTCGCGCATCGGTTCGAGAAAGTGATATGTCGTTTCGACCAGCGACCGCACATTCAGGTCGATCATGTTTAGCTCATGCGAGAGATCTTGTGTGGCGAACTCGCCCATCGAACCGAAGCCGGCGTTGTTGATGAGTAAATCGATTTCCAGTCCGCGATTGTTTGTCTCTTCAAAAAGTTTCGCTGGAGATTCGGGTTTTGATAGATCTAGTGCGACATGCTGGCAATTAATGCTGCTCGTTCTCCCGAGTTCACTGCAAAGGCGGACGAGCTTGTCCCCGGACCGCGCTACGAGCAGCAGGTTGTGGCCGCGAGCTGCCAGAGCGTGCGCAAACGCTTCGCCAATGCCTGACGACGCGCCGGTAATGAGGGTGGCGTTCATTGCAACGTTAACAAATCCAATTCAATGATGTCTTCATTGCCCGCGCGCAATTGATCCAACGTCGTCTTCGAAGGAGCTTTGTCGAGATTGATTCTCGCCACGGCGGCTTCTGCGCCTTCGAAGACGATGTTCTCCATCTCTTGCACGTTGATCTGTTCGGCTTTTATCGCATCTAGCACCTGCGCCAGAACACCCGGCCGATCGCGATGGCGCACAACCACACGATGTGTCGCCGGCGTGCGGGCCGCAAGATTCACGACGTTCGGCACCTGTCCAGTTTCTTTGAATGATTTCACGATGCGCACCGTTTCGTCCGCAATCGCTTCCTGTGCTTGATCGGTCGAAGCGCCAATGTGATGAGTGCCATAGACGTTCGTTTCGTTGCCGATCGAATCAGTGAATTCAGCGACACCGGAGGTTGGCTCACTCGCGAACACGTCGAGGCCCGCGCGAATTCCTTTTGCATGAATGGCTTCAACGAGCGCATTCTGATCGACGACTTCTCCGCGTGAAGTGTTAATGAAGTAAGCGCCTTTTTTCATCGCGGCAAAGAATTCCGAATTGATCAGCAATTTCGTGTCTGGTTTCAGAGCAACGTGGACACTGATGATGTCGGCCGATCGCGCGACATCGAGCGGTGATTCTTTTCGTGCGAGGCCGAGCGCTTCGCCTTTTTCAGCGGTGAGGCTGCGGCTCCACGCGACAATGTTCATGCCGAACGCTGTCGCGCGCGGAATCATCTCCTGACCTATCTTGCCAACGCCAACCAGGCCCAGTGTACGGCCGAATAGACCTCGCGCCTTTGAAAACTCTTTCTTGTTCCACTGACCGGCGCGCAAAGCGATCACGTTATCGGCAACGCGCCGGTCGAGCGCGAGAATCAGAGCGAACGCCAACTCGGCAACTGCAATCGAATTTTTTCCGGGACAATTTGCGACGTAGATGCCGCGACGTGACGCCGCCGCCACGTCGATGGTGTTGTAGCCGGCGCCCGCACGCACAACCAATTTCAGTGGACCGGCAGCCAGCATTGGCTCAGTTACTTTGGTGCCGCGCACAATCAGCACGTCGGGTTGCTCTTTCGCAATCGCTTCGACCAGCGCGTCGTCTTTCAGGTCTGGCTGAAACGAAATCTCGCAGCCGATAGTGCGCAGGCCGATGCGGCCGGACTCTTCAAATTTGTCGGCAATTAGAATCTTCATGGCCGTATCTCAATAGGATTAGAGCAGCTAAACGGTGAATGCTTGCTGAATATACGCGGCAGTCGCGGTAGGCTGCAACCGCGCTTCGATCAGTCTTCGCAATGTGTTAGCGTAAACAACTTCGTTGCGATGAGCCAACCGAATTATCAGCCGGAAATTGAAGTGGCAGTGCGCCTGGCGCGCGTCGCGGGCGCGATCTTGCTCAAGCATTACAACAGTCCTTTCCTCGTCGAACACAAAGTAAACGCGCTGCAGGAGATGGAAGAAGTCACCGCGGCGGATCGGGAAGCGAACGATTTGATTGTGGGCGAACTCGCGTCTGAATTTCCTGATGACGGAATCCTTGCCGAAGAATCCACGGACACCGAACATCGCTTGACGAAGGATCGCGTGTGGTTAATCGATCCGATGGATGGAACGAAGAATTTTGTGCAGCGCGACGGCGACTTCGCAGTGCAGATCGGCCTCATCTGTAAAGAGAGGCCGGTGGTTGGCGTGGTCTATCAGCCAGTGCGCGACATCTTGTATCGCGCGGTGCATGAACAAGGTGCGTGGAAAGAGTCCGCGCACAATTCGGCCGAGCGCATGACAGTGTCGACGCGGACTGACCTTGCTGAAATGGTTTTGGCATCAAGCCGATCGCATCGCAGCGCCCGCATGGACCGCGTCGTCGAGGCCTTTGGATTCCGACACGAGACGCGCCGCGGTTCCGTCGGCGTCAAGATCGGTTTGATTGCCGAGCGACACGCCGATCTTTATTTGCATCTTTCGCCGAGCACGAAACAATGGGACACCTGTGCGCCGGAAATTGTTTTGACGGAAGCCGGCGGGCGGCTGACGGATTTGTTTGGAGGACGTTTGCTGTACAACGCGCCGCGCATCGACAACCGAAATGGAGTGGTTGCGACGAACGGCGTCGCGCACAACTTGGTGATCGAGAATCTCAAGCCATTACTGCGCGAGTTTGGCAGGGTGCGGGTCGAATAATCCGCAGATTACGCAGATTACACAGATTCAGAAGTCACCCCGAAAGAGACGCCCGGTTTTTTTTTGTTATTTTTTAATCGGTGTAATCGTAATCTGCGGATTAAGTCAGGGCTTTCTTCAGTATCGCGATCTGCCCCGCGTGATAGAGATCGTGTTGAATCACCCCGTGCAGCGTGACGTAGACACTCGACTTTCCTTCATAGATTGGCTCATCAAGACGCAACTCAGGCACACTCGCGATCGCTTCGATCAATGCCTGATGTCCGCGATCCAACGCAGCCTTTGCTTGTTCCCAGGCACTCTCGCTCGTGTCATGCGGCGGTGGCCAATCCTGTGGTGAAGAGATTTCGACGTCAGCCGGATCTCCTTCCAAGCGGCGACGGCCGACGTCTTCCCACACAGCGATGTGACGCACTAGTTCATAAATTGTGTGGCCGGTTGCGATCGGTTGACCATGCGCCTGCGCCGCCGTTACTCCATCGAGAACTTCACGCACCGAGGGCCCGTGCCACGCATTGCCTTCGTATGCGCGCTTAAGTTGATCCAGAATCCGCTCAATCTCTGTCATCGTGCCTCCGTGCTGCGCTTGGCAAACTGATCTTCTGACGGTTAGTCTTACCGCACAGCGTTTCTAAAATCCAATCAGGTGAGGGTCCGGGATGGCAGTTATTCGTCCTTTTAATGCGCTTCGGCCGGAGGCTTCGCGCGCGGCACAGGTTGCGGCAGTGCCGTACGACGTAGTGAATACTGACGAGGCCCGCGCATTGGCTTCGGGCAATCCATGGAGTTTTCTGCACGTGTCCCGGCCGGAAATTGATCTGCCGGACGACACCTCGGTCTACAGCGATGAAGTTTATGCGCAGGCTGTCAGGAATTTCCACAAGCTGAAAAGCGAATGTCCGCTGGAAGTTGAATCGACGCCAAGTCTGTATCTCTATCGACTGGTCATGGGTAATCACGAGCAGATTGGCGTGGTGGCTTGCTGCTCAGTCGATGAATACGATCGCGACATCATTCGCAAGCACGAACGAACCAGGCGCGACAAAGAGGATGACCGCACACGTCACATTCTGGCGCTGCGCGCGCAGACGGGACCGGTGTTTCTCACCTATCGCGCGCAAGCGAACATCGATGCGCTGGTTGCCGAGGCTTTGAAGCAAAACGAGCTGCTCTACAACTTCGTTGCGAATGACGACATTCGTCACACGATCTGGCGGGTGCCAAATCCTGACGCACTCGTGCAAGCCTTCGCCGACGTGCCATATCTCTACATTGCTGACGGCCATCATCGCGCCGCCAGCGCCAGTCGCGCGCGCGCCGAATTGAAAGAGCATGGCTTCGGCTTTATCGGCACCGAAGAATACAACTTTTTCCAATGCGTGATTTTTCCCGACAAACAGCTGCAGATTCTTCCTTACAACCGCATTGTGCGCGATCTGAATGGCATGTCGCCGGATGAGTTTTTAACGCGCGTGCGCGAGCGCTTCAGCCTTAGGAATGGCGGGCCACCTTCGCCCAATGCGCGCGGAAACTGGAGCATGTACCTGAACGGCCGTTGGTATGGATTGAAGTTGGGCGACGATTCGTCGAGACCTGCGGGCGCGGTTGAGTCACTCGATGTCAGTATTCTGCAGGACCGTCTGCTTGATCCGATTCTCGGAATTAAAGATGTGCGGATTGACAAACGTATCGACTTTGTCGGCGGCATTCGCGGGACTGCGGAGTTAGAAAAACTGGTTAATGAAGGAAAAGCGACAGTCGCGTTTTCGATGTATCCGACAACCATTGACGATCTGCTGCGCGTCTCGGATGCGGGCGAGATTATGCCGCCGAAATCAACTTGGTTCGAGCCGAAGTTGCGCGACGGACTGTTGAGTCATGAGATTTAGAGGACGCGTGTGTCAGAAGCCCGACCGTAAGGGAGGGCAAGTCACGATAAACATCAACTAATGGGAACGAACTATTTTCGAGATCTGACGAAAACGGATGCATTTGGGGAGTACGGTGCGAACCTAAACAACCCTGTTAATGAATACTCGGCTGTCGCGAATGACGGATCCGTTGTGCTCGAGTGCTGGACACATCTGATAGATGATAGGCGGACGGACGGTTGTTGGCGTTATCAGGTTCAAGATTTCGCCACCTGGAATAACGTGCACGGAAAGGATCTGCTGATGAAACATGTCAAATATGCGCTGGCAGCAGACCAACCGGTACGTTTGGTTCTCGCAACTCCCAAAGCAGGAGCGAAGCCGGCGGTCGCGGGAATCGACGGCACCAAAATACCCAAAACCATTTCAATCAGGCGCAACCGAATTGGCACGGTTATCAAAATTGATGAAGCCGAATTTGTCATGGATTTTCTTAAGGTTTAGATGAACGACACTGCTATTGAATGAATGGCAACTTGCCCTCCCTGACGGTCGGGCTTCTGACACCTCACCCCAGCGCCACGAATACTTCATTCGATAACAGCGCGCCGCGCGGGGTCAACTTCAATACCTCGGCATCGATCTCAATCAGTCCCGCCTCTTTCAGTCGATCGATTTCACCGTTGTACTGCTCTCGCAACTCTTCGCCGAATTGCGCGCGATGGTTTTCCAAATTAACGCCACGCATCAGGCGCAAGCCGAGAAAGATTGCTTCGGATCGAATATCGTCTTCGCTCAATTCACTTCGTTCCACAATTGACGAATCACCGCGCTCGATCAATTCAACATACTTCGCAGCGTCACGCTGGTTCGCCCAACGCCGTCGGGCGCCATCGTGCGAATGCGCTGAGTTGCCAAAACCGTAGTAGGGCTCGCGCGCCCAGTATTTCGTGTTGTGTCGCGATGCAAATCCGGGCAGGCAGAAATTCGAAATCTCGTAGTGCTCATAGCCGGCGGCGCAGACTTCTTCGATCATCACTGCGTACATCTCACCCGCGAGGTCCTCGTCGGGTTTAGGCCGCAGGCCGCGCTTGATTTGATCGTGAAGCGGCGTGCCCTCATGAACATCCAGCAGATAGAGTGAAAGATGCGCCGGACGAAGCTTTAAAGCACGCTCGAGATTTCGTTTCCAGCCGGCCAGGGTCTGATGCGGCAGAGCGGCGATGAGATCAAAGTTGATGTTGGCAAAACCCGCCTCGCGCAGAAGTTCGAAAGTTTGGCCAATGTCGGCGGAGTCATGTGTGCGACCGAGCAGTTTCAGCTCGCTATCGTTGAATGTCTGTGCGCCGAAACTCGCACGGTTGATGCCGAGCCGTCGCCACGCGCACATCGTTGCCAGTCGTGATTCGCGGTCTACACCGCCATCCTCTGGATTGATCTCAAGCGTTATTTCGGCTTGTTCATCAACGACGAACCGTTCGCGCACGGCGTTCAAGAGCGATTCAAGTTGAATGACGCTCAACAAGGACGGCGTCCCGCCTCCAAAATAAATAGCATTAACCGGTTGTGGGTCATCAACTTCATTCCAGCCTAAAATCTCGCGGACTAGGGCGCGAACGTAACGCGCGGCAGCGTCGGTCTCATACATGCCGGTTGCGAAGTCGCAATAAGAACAACGGGAGCGACAGAATGGGGTGTGAATGTAAATTCCTGCCGACATGAATCAAGAAATTCTATGCGCAGAGTACGCAGATTACACAGAAAGATTCAAGGCGCATATAGGGTGTTTCCTGCCTCCTGCCTCCTGCCGTCTGCCTACTGCCTTCTGTTTTTCTGTTCTGCTTTTATGCTGACTGTATCGTTTTGCGTGGAGCAATACACACTCTAGCGTTGCGCAACTGCTCATTCATTGCACTTCGCGTCTGGCATGATGATTGAAACGAAGATTTCTTGAAAGGCCGCACTTTTGACGGCCACACAATTCAATCAACTAACGGAAATGGGGAGGATTGATATGGCAGACGACAGAGACAGAAATCAGGGTATGAAACAAGGTACCGGCGAAGGTGGCGGCCAGCATGCGCCGGGCCGTAATCCGCAGGATGATCGTTCAGCAGGCGGCCAACAAGGTGGCCAGCAGGGCGGTAAACAAGCCGGCGAGAGACAAGGTGAAGGTACGCAAGAGGGCGGAATCAAACGAGAAGGCGGCGGCTTTAAAGAGGGCGAGGAACCGGGACGACGCTAAGAGTGGTGCTGTAGTGCTGTCCCCGAGGCTCACGCGTGATGTTTTGAAAAGGGCATCACTCGTGGGCCTTGATGTTTTTGGAGTGCGCCGGCTTTGACGGCGCTTTGAATTTTCATGGTTTGCTAAGGATCCGGCGGTTTGATCCAAAGCGGCGTCGCCGCTTCGCTCTGCCGCCGCACTCCAAATCATTTCTTGATCCGCTTCGTGCTTCCTTCGCCACTGATATTCCGGCTCATTTTGTGCGCCACGCTTTCCGCCTGCGTCATCACGCGCAGGAGATTCTCGCCGAGGATCTTGCGAATGTCCTGCTCGCTGTATCCACGCTTCAGCAACTCGTAAGTAATGTTCGGGAGCATCGAAACATCTCGCGCACCCTCGGGCATGTCGTTGGCGCCGTCAAAATCAGCGCCGATGCCCACATGATCGATGCCCGCAACTTTCACGATGTGATCGATATGGTCGATTAACTTCGAGATCGGCAACGGCGGCAGCGGATTATCGGCTTCGAGTTTGTCACTCTCTTCTGCCAACCGCTCAGGATCGTCTTTGAATTTTTCATTCAGCAGCGCCTGCTGGGCTTTCAGCTTTTCATTCCGCGCGGCATTTTGTGGCGCAACGGTCGTCGCATCGACGAACATGCTGTAGAAATTAACCTGCACGACGCCGCCATTTTTCGCGATGCGTTTGAGCAACTCGTCCGGAATATTTCGCGGTACGTTGCTCAAGGCGCGCGCGGACGAGTGTGAAGCGATGATCGGCGCCTTTGAAGTGTCGAGTACGTCACTCATCGTCTTGTCGCCGACGTGCGACACATCGACGAGCATGCCCAGGCGATTCATTTCGCGCACAACCTCTTTACCAAAGTCCGTCAGGCCGTTGTGTTTGCTTTCCCGATTTGAGTCGGCCCAATCGTTCGCGTTGTTCCAAGTCAGCGTCATGTAGCGAACGCCCAGCCGGTGAAACTCACGCAGTGTCGGCAAAGAGTTTTCAATCGCATGCCCGCCTTCGATCCCCATCAAACACGCGATCTTGTTTTGTGCTTTCGCGCGGCGAATGTCCGCGGCGGTGGTGGCGATCATTAATTCATTTGGGTGACGCTCAACGGCGCGATAGACCGAATCAATCATATCGAGGGTACGGCGCGCCGCCCCGCCATTCGTCACGTACCATGGCTTGATGTAAAGAGAGAAGAACTCGGCCGTCAGGCCGCCTTTCTTCATGCGCTCAATATTTGTGCGGTAGGGCGCCGGTGGCGCGCCTTTCAAATCAAAGTCATCATTCGTCATCGGCGTCGTCACATCGTTATGGGTATCGATCACGATCGCGCGCCGATGAATTGCGAGAGCTCTCTGCCACAACGCCTGGTCGCGCGCTGTGCGCGGCTGGGCAGCGACTGAACCAAACATCACAAAGCAAGCAATCAGGGTTAGCGGGGCGATGAATAGTCGTTTCATGGCCAAGAGATGTATCACAGTGAAGACCAAATCTGAAGACACGTTTTATCGTTTTTGGCCCGTAGTGTGCTGAACACCTTAGCGATGCTTTGCAGCTTTGCGCCTTCGCCTGAACCGCCTGTTTCTTAACGGACTAGTCTCACGCTAAGGCGCGAAGACGCAAAGAACCGCAAAGTAAGGCCGTGTTCTTAGGCGAATCGAACTACCTTCCTCATCCGAAAGTGATATTCTCTTGCGACCGCGGAGGAGCCACGATGTTTCAAAAACCTGTCGCCTTGGTCGCGGCGCTCTGGTTCGTTCTTTTCATCACCAGCGCTGCCCAGAATCGATCTACCCAGTCATCGGCGCCGTCGGGCGTCGCGTCCGAATTTTTTCAGGGGCTGCGCTATCGATTGGTTGGTCCATCACGCGGCGGTCGCGTAACCACCGTGACGGGCGTGCCATCACAACCCAGGACTTTTTACATGGGCGTCGCGAGCGGCGGACTGTTTCGCACCATCGATGGCGGCGCTTCCTGGATGTCGATTACCGACGGCAAAGTGCCTTTGGGATCGACCGGTTCAGTTGCGGTCGCGGATTCCGATCCGAACGTGATCTATCTCGGCACAGGTTCGGACGACGTGCGCAGTAACGTCTCGACGGGGCGCGGAATCTACAAATCGACCGACGGCGGACAGACGTGGAGTTTCCTTGGCCTTTACGATGCCGGACAAATCGGTGGCGTGCGGATTCATCCGACCAACCCAAACATCGCTTGGGTCGCGGCACAAGGCAACGCTTTCAAATCAAATTCAGAACGCGGAGTCTTTAAGACTACTGACGGCGGCAAGACCTGGCACAAAGTTCTTTTCGTTTCCGATCAAACTGGCGCGATGGACATCGAACTGCAGCCGGGCAATCCGAATATCGTTTACGCGTGGATGTCACGTTTGGAGCGAAAACCCTGGACGATTATCAGTGGCAGTCGTGAAGGGGGGTTCTACAAGTCGACCGACGGTGGCGAGCACTTCACTAAGATCACGAACGGTTTGCCGACTGAGCTGATTGGCAAGGCGAACCTCGCCGTCACGGCCGCGAAACTCAATAGAATTTACGCCTTGATTGAAGCGAAACCGGGTGGCGGTCTCTATCGCTCAGACGACGCGGGGCAAAGTTGGCAAGCGATGAATTCGCAGCCGGCGAACATCGCCGCAGCGATGATTCAGCGCCCATTCTATTACGTCGCACTTGGCGCCGATCCGACGAATGCTGATGTCGTATACACAGGCGCAGAGGGCTTCTGGAAATCGATTGACGGCGGCAAGACGTTTTCTGTCTTTCGCACGCCGCACGGCGACAATCACGATATCTGGATCAATCCGAAAGACGGCAACATCATGATTCAGAGCAACGACGGCGGCGCGAACATTTCGTTCGACGGCGGCCGCACATGGTCAAGTCAGATGAATCAACCGACATCGGAAATTTACGGCGTCTGGGTCGACGATCAGTTTCCTTACAAGCTCTACGGAGCCCAGCAGGACAACACGACGGTCATCATTTCTTCGCAGGCAGATCCATACAACCTGAATGATTGGCGCGTTGGCCCAGGTTGTGAAACCGGACCGATCATGCCGCACCCGCGCGATCCGAATATCGTGTACGGCTCATGTAAAGGCCAGTACGGCGTGATGAATCTAAGCGATGGTCAGGAAAAAAATTATTGGATCGGGGCCCAGTCGCTCTACGGGAATCCCGCATCCGATCTGATTCTGCGGTTTCAGCGCGTGTCGCCAATGGCGACCTCGCCGCACGATCCGGACGTGCTCTACTACGGTTCGCAATACGTTCATCGCACGCGCGACCGAGGCGTGACGTGGGAAAAGATCTCTCCTGATTTGACGGCGCATCCCGAATGTTGCCAGGGCGTCAGCGGCGAACCGATCACACGCGATGTCACTGGTGAAGAGTTCTACTCGACGCTTTACGCGATTGCCGAGTCACCGCTCGAGAAGGGCGTGATTTGGGTTGGCTCGAACGACGGACCGTTTCATGTCACGCGCAATAACGGAAAGACGTGGACCGACGTGACACCGCCTGATCTGCCCAAAGGCGGACGCGTGCAATACATCGAGCCGTCGCCCCATCGCAAAGGCTCGGCTTACTACGCGGTCTATCGTTATCTGCTCGGCGATTTTGAACCTTATCTGTATCGTACTGATGATTATGGCAAGACGTGGGCGCGTTTGACGGATGGAAAGAATGGGATTCCGGCAGATTGGCCGACGCGTGTGGTGCGCGAGGATCCGAATCGCGAAGGCTTACTCTACGCCGGAACGGAATTCGGCATGTTCATTTCATTTGACAACGGCGTGCACTGGCAGCCGTTTCAAATGAATCTCCCAAATGTGCCCGTGACCGACATCAAGATTCATCACAACGATCTGATTGTCTCGACGCAAGGTCGCGCATTCTGGATCATGGACAACATCAGTTCGTTGCGTGAGCTGTCGCCGCAGATAAGTTCGTCTGAACCTCATCTGTTCAAACCGCGTGATGGATATCGGACGCGCACTGCGGCGGCCAATCTCGGGCCGCAGATTGATTACTATCTGCCGCCATCAAGCTCGCCAGTGACGATTGAAATTGTGGATGCGAAAGGCGCCGCGGTGAACTCGTACAGCAGCGAGACAGTCGCTCCTGAGCGTCCGGCGCGTAGCGACGCAGGCCAATCCGACGATCCCGATGCTCCCTCGGCGCGTCGTTTTGGGCCGCCACCGCCGCGCGTGACTAAGAACCCGGGAATGAATCGCGTGGTTTGGGACTTGAGAAACAAAGAAGGTGTAACTTTGCCGCCGGGACAATATCAGGCGCGCGTCAAGTTTGGCGCGACGACTCAAACGCAGCCCTTCAACGTGCTGATCGATCCGCGTGTCGCGGCTGATGGTGTGACAGTTGCTGATTTACAGGAGCAGTACGAGCACAACATGCGTATGCGCGCGCTGGTGAACGGCATCAATCGACTCGTCGCGCGCGTCCGTGAAGCACAAAATGCTTCGCCCGCCGCGGCCAACGGCGATGGCGACACGTCCGCGCGTTTGAAAGCAATTGCCGCGAAACTTTTGAGTGAGCCGGTACGTTACGGGAAGCCTGGCTTACAAGCGCACATCAATTATCTCGCGAGCATGACTGCCAACGTCGATCAGAGAATCGGCCGCGATGCGATTGAACGTTACGCGGTCTTGAAGAAAGAGTTCGACGCGGTCAGCGCGGAAGTCGATCAGTTACTTGGCCCTCCGCGTCAATAAGTTTCTTCCAACGCACTTATTCTGAAAGTCTAGCTTCCGGGCTTTCTCGTCAGCGAAAGCGGACGAAATGAGAATAGCCCAGCGCTTCAGCTCCGGGGCAGGCGCAGCGAACGTTTCATTTCCCAATCAGACCAGACCATGTTCCGGCGGAATTGATGCTGGTGGACCGGCAGGCATTGCCAACAAACTCTCGACTGATGCGCCGTCGCGATACTGCGCGAGCAAAGCGTCCGCATCGATGTTGACGCCGGCCGGGCTTTCTGCGAATTTTTCAGAGTGCATAAAAGCGTGCGCCTCTTCGGCGTTAGCGCAACAATCGACCTGAAATTCCATGCGATTGCCGTCTGGATCTTGATAATACACCGACAGCGTTACGCCGTGATGAACTTCCCAGTAAGGTTTGATGCCGATCTTTTTCAATCGATCGTAATTCTCGAGCAACTCGCCGGCGTCTGCGAACGTGTAGCCGACGTGATTGACGCCAACTTTGGATTTCGCCTCAGTTTCAGTCCCGTCAGGATTGATCACGGACATGTTCGCGAATGCGAATCGGTGATGCTCGTCATCGTAGGTGAGAAACGCGAATGCCGGGTTTTGATATTGGACCTTCGCTTCAAACACGGCCTGATACCAGGCCAACATCTCTTCATAGCGTCTGGTCATGTAAACAACGTGTGCTAGTTTCGAAGGTTTCGCCATTGGGGACTCTCCTTTTCATTCATGATGAATGCGGGCCGCCAGCGAACTGCAGGCTTCGGGTCACATTCGGTTGCTTCGCGGTTAGACGATTGCGCCTGCCGACGATTCCAACGCGCGCTGGACGAGCGTGTGTCCACGTACTGCACGAACTTCACGGGCTTGCCGTCTGTGAGTTTCCAAAACATGCCCAAAATGAGCTTGAAAACTCTTTTTCAATCGAATCGCAACTCTCAAGCAACTCGTCGGCGTCTGCGAAAGTGTAGCCGACGTGTGTTGATATGCTCAATCGCGGGCTCAGATTCATTCGGGCAGATTCATCCGTCTTAACATTGCTCTGAATCGTGGCTCCGCGCGCAGATCATCAAGCTCTGGACTAATGGCAAAGTTACTGGATATCTCTGAGTGGCCCGCCGATTCCTTTTCGAGCCAGTTCAAGGCTTCTTCCTTATCACCAAGCCCAATGTAGATGAGTGCAAAGGTGTAGCTCTGAATGTAATTTTGAGTTGATTTCTGTTTTAGCTCACTGAGCAACTTAAATGCTTCGTCGCGGTTGCCGGACTTCGCCAACCACAACCCGAGATAGCCCTCTTGTGCGGGTCCTTTATTCAATTCGCTCGCAGTGCGCGTTTCGGCTATGGCCTCGGGATACCTTCCACTTAAGCCATATGCCCAGCCTAAAGCCCGGTGAGCATAATCAAAGCTTGGGTTACGAAGGAGGGTCCGTTTGTATTCGGCAATCCCTTCATCATATCTCCGAGCGTAGACGAACGTGTCGGCAAGATTCGTAGTTATGATTGGCGAGAGAGGGTCGAGGTTCTCGGCCAGTTTAATTTCAGCAAGGCTTTCGTCAAACCGTTTTACCGTCGCGAGCAGGGCACTAAACCAATGATGCGCGGTCGCGTAATTTGGCTTGAGTTCAATTGCCCGGCGAAACTCTTTTTCCGCGCCAACTCGATCCCATTCATAAAAGCAAAGATAAAAACCGAGAGCGGTGTGAGCCTCGGCCAGCGAATCGTCAATCCCTAACGCCCGCAAGGCTGCCGCTTTTGCCTGAGGCATACTATCGTTTGCCGGCGAAACGTCATAACTCGAATAAAGGACGTATGTTTCGGCCAAACCGGAGTATGCAAGGGCGTAATTCGGATCTTTATCAATCGCTTGACGATAGAGTTCAGCAGCTTGTTTTAGCGATTCGCCTGTCCGCTTGTTCCAGGCGTACTTTCCTTTCAGATAAAGCTGATAGGCTTCGGCGTTAGAGGTGTAGTTCTTTTCGACCTTTGCAGCATCTGCACCCGAAAGCTGCGATTTGAGCTTGCTGGAAACATCTCGCGCAATTTCCCCTTGCAAAGAAACGAGATCAGATTGTTTCCGATTGTAGGTCCCGGCCCACAAAACATCCTGCGTCTGCGCGTTCACCAATTCCAGGCTGAGCCGCACATCATCGCCGCGTTGGGCCACTCTGCCGAGCAAAACCGCCTGCACCCCAAGCTCTTCTCCGATCTTCTTCGGCGTAGTCTCTTTTCCCTTGTAGAAAAAGACAGTGCTCCTGGCTTTAACCGACAAATTTGGGATCTGCGACAAACTACTAATCAGCGTCTCGGTCATACCATCCGAAAGATATTCGACGTCGGCATTCCCGCTTTCGTTGACAAACGGCATGACAGCGATCGATTGAATGGGCGCGCTGCTCGCGTTTCTTGAGTGATAGGAATTAATGAGAATGGCGGAAGTCGCCGCGACCACGGCAGTCACGATCACGGCGACGATGACCGCGGTCTTCCGATGCTTTCGTGTGCTGAGTTCGCTCGTCGTACCGGGCATTGAATTCACAGGAAGCGCAGTTGTGCGCGCCGTCTCACGATTGATGTTCGCGTCAGTTGCCTGCGGCAGAATGCTGGTGTGAACTTCGCTGGCGTCTGCCTGTGAGCCAAGGGCCGCGGTTCCTGCTGTGCTCTCGATCGACGACGAATCGTTAACCAGTGTCGCGCCGTCAACGCGACAGAACTTGAGCGCTTCATCAGTCTCGACGCGATTGCATTGCGGGCAGCGTTTCATCGAAATGTTTTATTCAAGGCTGAAGCCCTATGCGCCGGATCAGATCATTGTAACGGGCGTCTGAGCGGACACTATCAAACTTCGGACCGAGTTTAAGCCATATCAGGAGACTTGACCGTTCGTTGTAAGCGTCCTCGAGTGAGCGCAGCGCCTGTTCCTTGTCGTCCAGAGCCGCGTAAACCTGAGCGACATAATACGAGTCCACGTATCTCAATTTCTTTCGCTGATCCAGCTCATGAAGTATCGTCAGCGCCTCGGCTCTTCTGCCCGCACGCGCATTTGCATCAGCGAGCAGAGCGAGAATTGATGGACTAGTGTCGTCCAACTGGCGCGCTCTTTGCAGTTCAGCGATCGCTTTGTCGTAATCTCCCTTTAGCTCGTATGGCTCGGCGATCCCCCAGTGCGCGCGCGCAAAATTGGGATCCATGTCGAGAGCCTTTTGAAATTCCGCGATGGCTTCGTCATAGTGGCGCGCCTCGTATAGGGCCCATCCCGTAGACGCGTTGACTACGAGTGAAAGCGGGTCGAGCTCCTGCGCTCGTTTCAATTCCCTGAACGCCTCGTCCAGCCGTCCCATATTGGCCAACTCCAGCCCGTACCAATGGTGAGCCGTCGGATAGTTTGGATTGAGCTCAATGGCGCGCTTGAATTCCCGCTCGCCGCCTGCCCAATCCCACTCGAATTGATACTTTTCGTAAGCCATCGACGTGTGGGCCTCGGCCAGGTTCGGGTCCAGTTCCAACGCTTTCGTCGCCGCTTCCTTTCCGAGCGGGAACGATTCTTTCGGCGACGAGAGACCATAAGAACTTAGGATGTTGTAGCAGTCGGCCAGGCCGGTGTAAGCCAGCGCAAAGGAGGGATCGTTATCGACTGCAGTCTTGAAATAGTCAATTGCTTTGCTGTAGCCATCTTGCGTTCGCTTGTTCCAATAGTAGCGTCCTTTTAGATAGCTTTGATACGCCTCGTTGCTTTCCGTGTAGTGCTTGTTCGCGAGGCGTTCGGCCTCGCCCGATATCCTGACTCTGAGCCTCTCGGCGATCTCAGAGGCAATCTCGCGCTGCGTCGCGAGCAGCTCGGACATCTTTCGCTCATACTGCTCACCCCAAAGCAGTTTGTGGTTGCGCACGTCCGTGAGTTCGGTACTAATCGTGATCTGATCAGTGTGTTGGGTGATCCGGCCGGTCAGGACTGCCATGACACCTAACTCGTTGCCGACTTTCAACGGATCCGATTCCTGGCCTTTGTAGTGAAAGACGGAGCTGCGCGGGCTTACCGTCAAGTTCGGTAATTGCGAGAGGCGATAGATGATGCTCTCGGTAAGGCCATCTGACAGATATTCCATGTCTGGGTTGCCGCTCTCATTCACAAACGGCATCACAGCGATCGATTGGATGGCCGTACTGCTGCTTGTTCTTGAGCGATAAGAGTTCACGAGAACGGCGGAAGTCGCAGCTGCCACGGCAGTCACAATTACCACAATTAGGATCGCAGCCTTTCGTCGCTTCCATATGCTCAGTTGGCTGGTCGTGCTCGGAGATGCCTGGGAAGTGAGCACAGTAGTCGGTGTAGTGGCGCGATTCTTATCAGCATCGGTCGTCTGAGAAAGAATGTCAGTAGTCGTCTCGCTTCTCGCTCGACCAAAGCCAAACTTTGCCGTTTCTACCTCTTGATCGGTCGCGGGCGATTCAATAACCAGCGTCGCGCCATCAACACGACAGAACTTCAGCGCCTCGTCAGTCTCAACACGATTGCATTGGGGGCAGCGTTTCATCTTGTTGCGCAAGCTGTCAGCTTGCGTTTTTTAGATCACCAAACCGCAAACTAACAGTTTGCGCTACTAAATTCACGCGGCTTGCTAAACTGAATCAGATAAACCGACACGTCTCACAATCTCACGAAAGCGCGAATCCGAACGTAAGGCTGCAAACCTTGGATCAACGCTGAGGTAAATCATCCATCCATCACTTATTTCGTAAGCTCGATTGAGCCATTCGAAAGCTTTCTCCTTTTGACCCAACGCGCCATGAATGAGCGCCAACGCGTAGGCTGATAAATAGTGGCGCGCAGATCCTTCCATCAACTCTTTCAATAGCGTCTCTGCTTCGCTGGTTGCGCCAGAGACCGCGTAGCAATGGGCCAGAGACGCGAGGCTCTCATTACTGTCATGCGACAGCTCGCGGGCCTTTGCAAATTCGGCGATGGCGCTGTCGTATCGGCCGCAATGTTCATACACGCGCGCCAGCTGCAGATGTGCCATCGAATAGCTTGGATCCATCTCAATCGTCCGATGAAAATGATCTATCGATTCATCAAAGCGACCGGCGAAGTAAAGTATTTCGGCCTCGCTCGTATTGACCCACAAGGTCAACGGATCGAATTGCAACGCTCGCTCTATCGCCGCGATGGAATCATGGAACTGACCTATAAAAGCAAAATAATAAGCTTGCCAAACGCAGCCTTGCGCATAATTCGGATTCAGCTCAAGCGCGCGGCGCAACTCCCGTTCAGCCCGGGGCCAATCAAACAAGTGCATGCTGACATGGCCCAGCGTGCCGTGCGCTTCCGCTAAGGTCTCGTCCAACTCGAGCGCGCGTATGGCGGACTGTTGTCCGCGCAAGAAAGTTTCTTTCGGAGAGGTTGCCAGCACGCCAACATCGCCAAGCAGTATTTGGGCGTCGGCTAACCCGGTGTATGCAAGAGTAAAGTTGGGGTCGAGCGAAAGTGCCTGCTCGAAATATTCGATGGCGCGGTTTGAAGACTCTTCGGTACGTTTGTTCCAGAAGAAACGGCCTTTTAAATAAAGCTGATAAGCGTCGCTGTTCGTGGTATACCGCTTGCCGAGACGTTTCTTCTGCGAGCGCGTCAGCTTTAATTTCAGCTTGCCGGATATCTCTTCAGAGATTTCTTCCTGCAAAGCGAAGATGTCGGCCATCGATCGCGAATAACGCTCGCCCCAGAGCTGCGAGCCGTCGGCGACTTCGACCAACTCAACTCCGATTTCCAAACGCTCACCGAGTTGCCGCACGCGTCCGGTTAAGACCGCCCGCACAGCCAACTCATTTCCGGCATGGCGAGCATCAAGGCCTGGCCCCTTGAACTTGAATACGGTGCTGCGCGCCATGACTCTCAGTTTCGGCAATTGCGACAGATTGTTGATGATGCTTTCGGTAATTCCATCGCTGAGATACTCTGCGTTCGGATCACTGCTTGCGTTTTCGAAAGGAAGGATTGCGATCGAGTCGATTACTTTCCGCTTCTCGCTGCGGCCGGCGCGCCTGTTACCTTTTTGCGTTGCGGCAACACTCCCGGTCGGTCTGCCTATCACTGCGGTCGGCGCCTCGCGGTCAAATAAGACTAACCTCGCTCCATCGACGCGACAGAACTTCAGCGCTTCGTCAGTTTCAACGCGGTGACATTGGGGACAGCGTTTCATTGAATAAGACGCACTTAGTGCTTAGCTTTGTACTTCGATCTCGGTCGAACTGCCGCTCACGTTAATCCACATGTGTAAGCACTGATACCAAGCACCAAGCGCAAAGTACAAAGCTCATCATTCCGGCAGATTCATCCGTTTCAGCAAGTCCTTGAAGTGAGGGTCGTCTCGCAAAGGATCCAGCAAGGGATCACCTTTCATGAGCGATAGGATCACCTTTCATGAGCGATAAAGGCCAGTCGCGTTCCGCAAAGGCGTTTTCAAGTTCGGCGAAGGCCTTATCCTTGTCACCAAGCGCGACATGGATCGTGGCAAACAGGTAAGAAATGACATACCTTGTTTTAGCGATCCCCCTGAACCGATTTATGATTTGTTCCGCTTTGTCCCGCTGGCCGGACTTCGCATAGGCGTATCCCGCATTATGAAGCATCAGTTGGTTAGTCGGATCCGTTTGCAATGCGCTTTCGCTAATGTCGATAGCCTCAGCGTACATTCCCTTTCCAATGTATGCCTGACCGAGATGATAGCGTGCCGCAGGGTTAGCTGGCTCGAGGTCAAAAGCCTTTTTGGCTTGCTCTAAAGCCTGGTCATACTGCCGCGCAAATAAAAAGTATCGCGAAAGATTCGCGCCAATAGTAATATCGAGCGGCTCCAGTTCGAGAGCGCGCCTTACTTCAACAATGGCAGCGTCGTAGCGTCCCACTTCACCAAGATACTGCCCATACCGAAAATGCGCGGCGGAACTATTTGGATCAAGTTCAATGGCACGCTTGGATTCACGTTCCCCCTCCGCCAAATTTCTATCGTAGACCGCGAGAGTGTGCCCTAACGCTGCATGAGCTTCGGAAAGCGTCGGGTCTATCTCCAAAGCCTTTTCGGCGGCTTGTTTGGCCTTTGGCCACGCCTCCCTTGGTGAAAGGTACGCAAAAGAAGGCATCCCGTTGTACGCCTCGGCAATCCTTGCATATGCGAGAGCGAAATTTGGATCAAGTGCTATTGCTTGTTCGTAAGACTCAATCGCACGCGGCAGGTCGTCCTTTGTCCGCTTGGCCCAGAGGTAACGGCCTTTTAGATAAAGCTGATAGGCTTCGTTGTTGTTGGTGTATTTTTTGGTTAACTTTTGCTCAGCTTCACCCGAGAGTTTCAATTGCAGCTTGTTCGTAATCTCGGTGGCAATCTCACGTTGGGTGGCCAGCAAATCCGACATCTTTCGCTCGTACT
This sequence comes from uncultured bacterium, assembly GCA_965653675.1. GTDB lineage: Bacteria > Acidobacteriota > Blastocatellia > Pyrinomonadales > Pyrinomonadaceae > UBA11740. The sequence goes on along the minus strand of CBFHBA010000005.1, from coordinate 121,698 downwards.
GCTCGCCCCAGAGCGACTTGTTGTTCCGAACGTCAATCAACTCGACAGTGATGTTTAGATTGTCACCCCGCTTTGCCAATCGACCCGTCATGATGGCTTCGACGCCGAGCTCACCGGCGACTTTGGACAGATCGTTGTCCTTTCCCTTGTAGCGCATGACGGAAGTCGCAGGACTAATCTTTAAACCAGGCAGTTGCGACAGTCGAAAGATCAGTGAGTCTGCCAAACCGTCCGACAGGTAATCTGTATCCGCGTCGCTGTTCCGGTTCTCGAAAGGAAGCACCGCGATTGATTCAATGGCGGCACTGCCGTTTCTTGAACGATAAGAATTAACGAGAATGGCGGAAGTCGCAGCCACTACGGCCGTCACGATTACGGTGATGATGATTGTAGTCTTTCGCCTCTTAGGTCTGTTTGGGTCGACGGTACTACTTGCTGTGGGCTGCGCGGGAAGCGCTGTTGTCGGTGATGTCACGCGATTGACGTTCGCACTCGTGTTCGGTGGGAGGATGCTGGTGTGAACTTCGCTGGCGTTCGGCGGAGAGCTCAGGTCGGCCGTTCCTGCTTCGCTGCCAACCGCCGCCGAATCACTAACCAAAGTCGTCCCATCGACGCGACAGAACTTCAGCGCTTTGTCAGTCTCAATGCGATTACATTGTGGGCAGCGTTTCATTTTTTGTAGCGCAAGCTTCCTTGTCGCAAACGAAAGTCTGTATTACCTCGACAGGTTCATTCGTTTAAGCAGATCGGCCATGCGCGGGTCGGAGCCGATATTGTCAAACCAGGGTTCGACACCGACCTTATTCAACATCCAATCTTTGTTTTCGTAAGCCTTGTTCAGCCATTCGAAGGCGTGGTCCTTGTCGCCCAAGTCCGCGTAAATCGAACCAATCATGAACGAGGTGTTGTTCGGTGGGTTAACCTGCTTGATTTCCTCGATCATCTTCAGTGCGGTATCTCTGTCACCAGCCTCTGCACAGATTTCTGCGACCATGCTTTTCGACCAGGCGAGATTCGGCGCGAGCTCCCGCGACCGCTTGACTTCGGCGAGGGCCTCCTTGTGTCTGCCCACAAGAGAATAGGCTGTAGCCAGGCGCCAATGCGCCGTTACGTAATTCGGGTCCAGCTCGACGGTCTTCTGTAATTGCGCGATCGCTTCATCGTAACGACGCGCGGTCGTCAACACGGCTCCCAGGTTTGTGTTGATGCTGAGAGATAAAGGCTCGAGTTCCTGCGCTCGCTTTGCTTCCCGCACGGCTTCATCGAAACGGCGCATGGGACACAGGTAACTGAATGCGTAGCCAAGATGCGCGCCGGCCGAATTAGGGTTCAGTTCGAGCGCGCGTTTGTACTCTCGCTCCGACGTGGTCCAATCCCAATCATAGCTGGCCGCAATATCGCCCAGTTCGGCATGAGCTTCGGCCAACGAATTGTCGATCTCCAACGCCCTTTGCACGGCAGCCTTGGCACGCGGGAAACCTTCGCGCGTCGGAACCAGACCGTAGGTCGCGGGAAGTTTGTACGAGTCGGCAAGCCCAACGTAAGCCAACGCGTAATTCGGGTCGCGATCGATTGCTTGCTGAAAGTACTCGAGCGCTCGTTTCATGTCTGCGTCCGTGCGCCTGCCTAAGTGAAAGCTGCCCTTCAAGTAAAGTTGATAAGCTTCCGGGTTGGTTGTATAGCTCTTCGCCAACTTCTGCTGGTCCGCGCCGGACAATTTAGTTTTCAGTTTGCTCAAAACATCACGCGCGATCTCAGTTTGCAACGACACCAGATCGCTCGATTTGCGGGTGTACTGTTCGCTCCAGATAACGTTTTCCGTCTGCGCGTTGACGAGTTCCAACGTGAGCGTCAACTGATCGCCACGCTGGGCCACGCGCCCATTCACAATTGCCTGAACGTTCAATTCCCTGCCTATAGTCTGCGGACTTGTTTCCTTGCCTTTGTAGCGAAAGACCGAAGAACGTGCCTTCACATTCAGATTCGGCAGTTGCGATAGACTGCTTATGAGCGTGTCAGTCATCCCGTCTGAAAGATATTCCACATCGGCATTGCCGCTTTCGTTGACGAACGGCATCACGGCAATCGATTGAATGGCCGCACTCCCGCTTCTTGAACGATAATAATTGACGACAACCGCCGAAGTAGCGGCGACCACCGCGGTCGCGATCACGGCGACGACGATTGCAGTCTTTCGCCGCTTCGGTTTCGCCAACTCGCTGGTCGTGCTCGGTGCTGGCTGCGGTGGCAGCACGGTCGTCGGAGCCGTCGCACGATTAATGTTCGCATCGGTTGCGTGAGGAAGAATGCTGGTCTCGATCTCATTCGCAACACTTCCCGAAGCAAGTCGCACTGTTCTTGTTTCATTCGGAAGCGCAGATGAATCACTGACCAGCGTCGCGCCGTCCGTCCGACAGAACTTCAGCGTTTCATCGGTCTCAACGCGATTACACTGGGGGCAGCGTTTCATTTTTCTCTAACCCAGGCGTTCACGCCTGGGTAAATAACCGGACCTTTAAACGAACAGCCCCGTTGACGGGGCTTGCCATTCTATCGAAAAACCTCCTGCAGGGGTTTACGATTAAATTTTCGGCTCACTACACTTACAACGTAGCGTTGTATCGGTCCCACTGCTGCTTTCGCTTGGCCATGAAGGCGATGAAGCGCGGGTCTTTTCGCAAATTGTTTAAATTTGCGTCGCCGGCAAAAAGCGGATAGCACGGAAAGCCATCATCAGCAGTTGCTTCGAGCCACTTCATCGCGTCGTCCGGCCGGTTGAGCAGCGCGTAAGCAGACGCGATGTTGTAAGCCGTATGATGGAAGTGCTGAAAATTCTTTCCGATCTCGATCGCATGCTGAATAGTCTGTTCCGCCCCGCGCTCGTTTCCGGCTTTCGCGAGCAACATCGCCTTAACGCTGGTTACATTGCCTCCTTCATCCGTCGCATAGTTCTTTAGATAATCCTCTACCACCTGCGATGCTTCCTGGATTCTGCCGAGTTCGAGGAGAGCCACTGCTCGCGCACGACCAATAATCGCTGGATTGGCCTCCTTTGGAACATGACTAATGACGTCCAGAGCTTCTTCGTATTTGCCGCGGCAGACATTGATAGTGCCCAAACGGAACCGCGCTAAGTTGTCGCTGGGATCGATACGCAAGGCTTCATTGATCTCGTGTTCCGCTTTATCGAGCAGTCCAATATGAAAATAAACGACGCCCAGCCAATGATGCGCGGCTTCCAAGTTTGGATCCAAGGCAATGGCCTGCTTGAAAGATTGAATCGCCAGCTCGTGTGGGAATCCGTTGTCATGGGACCACAGCAAATAACCACGCGCGAAGTGTCCCTCCGCCAGGTTCGGATTCAGCGACAATGACTTTTCGGCGGCCACGTTTGCGTCTTCATCCAACTTTTTTCTTTCTGCATCAGTCGCGAAAAAGTCGGCTTTGGTGGCATAGGCCAAAGCAAGCTGCGCGTACGCCGGAGCGAACGCAGGATCCGTTTGGGTCGCATGCTCGAGCAAATTAATTGCCGTCTGGTTACTCTCACGGTTTTGACTGCGCGCGTTAAGCTTGCCGCGCAAATAATCATCAGCGATCGCGGGGTTGGCGGCGCTTGGGTTTGGCGAGTTCCGAAAGCGTTTCGAAAAAATTGAATACGTTGTCAGCCCGATGATCACCACAATCACCGCGGTAGCTAGCAAAACAGTGCGAGAAGAGATTAGGTTAAATTGGCGAAGTCTCTGCGTAATTGGCCGACTCGTCTTGGTGGATGTGTCTGCTCGGGTCGGGGAATCTGATACACAGTTCCGACGTGCGCTCTCAAGATCGATCGCGACTTCTCGCATCGATTGAAAGCGCCGTTCTCGATCTTTCTCGAGACACTTGCTGACAATTCGCTGCAACTCAGCAGAGGCATTCGGGCATGCATCGGTCAGTGGTCCTGGGTCGAGTGTAAGAATTGCCGAAATGGTGGCCACGCCGCCACTCGCCGCAAATGGCTGATGGCCCGTCAGCATCTCGTAAAGCAGGACGCCGAAACTAAAGACGTCTGAACGCGCGTCGATCTTTTCGCCGCGTACCTGTTCGGGCGACATGTAAGGTATTGTGCCGATTATCGCGCCTGGCGTAGTTAGTAAACTCTGTGTTTCGGCTTCACTCGCGATTGCTTCGACCGCGAGTTTCGCCAGGCCGAAGTCCATCACCTTCGGCTGTCCACGCGGTGTGACGATGATGTTTGCCGGTTTGATATCGCGATGGATAATTCCGTGAGAATGAGCTTCAGCTAACGCGTCAGCGACCTGAGTGCCGATTGAAAGCGATTCCGCAACGTCGGGAGGCTTTCGTTTCATGCGAACATCGAGCGTCTCGCCTTCAACGTACGGCATCACAATAAAGCTGGCGCCATCTTCTTCCGCGACTTCGTGAACCGCGCAGATGTTGGGGTGATCAAGTTTCGCAGCCGCGCGGGCTTCGCGCAGCAGTCGTTGCTTGGCGCGCTCATCGGCGATTGCATCGTTGGAGAGGAACTTGATCGCTACTCTGCGGTGCAGCGTGGTGTCATCAGCCAGATACACTTCGCCCATTCCGCCCGCGCCAAGCTTCGAGCGGATTTCATAACGGCCGAGTTTTGTGCCGGCGTTCATGCGATTCGGCGGAACTTCAGCGCTTCGTCAGCCTCGACGCGATTGCATGGTTAGTCCAGAAATCCGACGCGCCGCAACAACGGTTGAAAGCGCGGATCGTCGTGAAGGTTCTTCAGCGCTGGATCGACTTTGATGAAGCCGAACTGATCGCACTTGTCGACCGCTTCGTCAAGCGCCGTAAATGCGCGATCCTTGTCGCCCAGTTCGGCATAGAAAGTTGCCAGATAATAAGGCGATGATTTCACCTTCGCTTGCTGTTTAGTTACAGTCGCCAGAAACGCCAGCCATCCGCCGCGGGCAAAACTGTCCCTCACGAGTTTGGCAGCTTCGGCTTCGTCTCGCAGTTCTTTAATCTTCGCGAATTCCTGAACTGCTAAAGCATAGTTACGCTTGTATCGATAAAGATTGAAGAGCACGGAATGCGCAATCCAAAAATCGGGGACCATTTCGACGGTGCGTTTGACCTGGTCTTCCGCCTCGTCAACTCGTCCGGATAAGAACAAGACCCAGGCGCGATTGAGGCTAACGGCCGCCGAGAGCGGCTCGATTTCCAGCGCCCGTTTTATCTCGACCATCGCCTCATCATATTGGCCGAGGCACGTGAGTCGAAACCCATTCAGGCGGTGGGCCTCGGCGGAATTGGGATTGAGTTCGAGGGCGCGGTTCGTTTCGCGTTCCCATCCAGCCAAATCGTGATCCTGTAGAAACATGAAAAGACCGAGTAGCAGATGAGGCTCGGCCAGGCTGCTGTCCAGCTCAATCGCCTTTGAAGCAAACCGGCGTGCTTGCGAAAACGTTTCGGCTGCCGGCGCGTCGCCAAAGATCGTTAGATAAGCATAACTAAAACCGAGACCCGAGTAGGCCAGCGCATAGTTCGGATCTATCTTGACCGCCTGCTGATAAGACTCGATGCCTTTCGCGAGGTCCTTGGGCGTGCGCCTGTTCGCGAAGTAGCGGCCTTGCAAATAAAGTCTGTAAGCTTCGGAACTCTCCGTGTAGTTCTTTGCTAACTTTTGCTCGTCCGCGCCGGTTAGTTTGGTTCTGAGCTTGCTGGAAACATCGCGGGCGATGTCGCGCTGCAGGGAAACGAGATCGGTTTGTTTGCGATTATATTGATCGCTCCAAATCAAATTGCCCGTCTGCGCATCGACCAGTTCCAGGTACAGAACCAAATCAGCTCCACGCTGGACGACGCGACCATTCACGATCGCTTGCACGTTTAACTCTCGCCCGACCGTCTGTGGATTCGTATCTTTACCCTTATAGCGAAAGACCAACGAACGCGCCTTTACATTGAGGTTGGGGACCTGCGCCAGACTGCTCATCAAACTTTCGGTCATGCCGTCAGAGAGGTATTCGAGATCGGCATTGCCGCTGTCGTTGACGAAGGGCATGACGGCGATTGATTGAATGGCTGCTGCGCCGCTGGTTTTTGAGCGATAAGAATTGACGAGAACGGCCGAAGCCGCAGCGACCGCGGCGGTCACGATAACGGTGATTACGATTGGCGCCGTTCGTCGTTTGGGTTTATTTAGCTCACTCGTCCTGTTCGACAACGGCTGCGCAGTGAGACTGATCGTCGGCGCCGTGGCCCGCTTGATGTCTCCATCGGTTGCATGAGGAAGAATGCTGGTCTCAATCTCGGTAGCGACTGAACCGGATCCGAGCGGTGTCGTTCCAGCTTCGCTGTCGAGCGATGAGGACTCACTCACGAGCGTTGCGCCGTCGAGGCGACAAAACTTCAGCGCTTCGTCGGTCTCAACGCGATTGCACTGGGGGCAGCGTTTCATGTCTGCGCGTACGTCAGTATTTATGGCCTTAGACCAGCTCGCTCAACAATTTTCGGGTGGATTCGTAACGGCTGGTTTTTGTGCCCGAGATCAAACTCATTTCTTGAAGTTGCTAATCAAAACGACGTCACTTGTGGCCGTCCCGCGCGCCATGGCCACTTGTTTGCTGTCGCGCGAAATGTTGAACCAGAAAATGTGATCGGCGCTAAAGTTCGTCAGTTGTTTGGGCGCCGAGCCATCGACAGGTTGTGCCCAAAGATTGGTCGCGCCATTCCGAATGACTCCGTAAACAATCTCCCGGCCGTCAGACGCCCAGGCTGGCGGAGTCTCGAATGCCGGCGGACGCTCGAAAGTCTTCAAAGGCTGGCCGCCTTCGACGGAAAGAATTGCGAGTTTGAAGCGCGAATTTGGTTGATCCAAATATTCGCAGGCGATTTGCTTTCCGTCCGGAGAGATTTGCGGTGGACCGGAACTCTTATCAGTGATTTGGATCGATTGACCGCCGTCTATTCCCGTTTTCCAAATTGTGCACCTATTTAAGCACGACCTATAAAACACGGATTGACCGTCAGGCGACACGACTGGGTACTCCTCATCACCCTTGTCCGTCAATTGTTTGGGATTGCCACCGTCAATATCCATGCGCCAGATGTGCACTTGCGTGGCGCTTCGGTCTGACGAGAAAACGATGTAGCGGCCGTCCGGCGAGATCGACTGGGAGCCGTTCCACCCCAAATTCGATGTCAATTGCTTTGCATTGCCTCCGTTGGCATCCATCAAATACAGGTCCCGATTGCCACCGCCAGAATCCATCGAGTAGATAATTTTGCCGTCCGGCGTAAACGAGGGACGGCCGAGAAAGTGTCTGCCTTGCGTGATCTGGATTGCATGCGCGGAATCGAACCCCGGCATCGTCCAGATATTTGCTTGCTGCTCGCTCTCGACTACCGCCATCACGCCTGAATCAGCGGTGATGCTGATGAACAGATAAGAATTTATTTCGTTGGTCAGTTTTTGTGCCTCACCCGAAGGGTAAGAGACTTGCCAAATACTGGCTGTGTCTGCGCTCGGTTCTTGCGCGGTCACCAGCATGCTCCGGCCGTCGCCAAACCACATCGCTTGATTTACCCGCAGCCACTTGTGCGGCGAGAAAAGCTTGACCTGGCCATTCGCGACTGAAACTGTCGCCACCGTCATATAGCCTTCCGCTTCAAAAGCGACTGTGGTCGCCAGAGTCTGTCCATCGGGAGACCATGAGGCGCCGCTAAAATCATTGGCAAAGAAATATTCATTCCCACGACGCACCGCCAATTGCCGTTGATTGCTGCCATCGGCGTTCGCCAACATCAGCCGGTCCTCGTCCTCGTAATAATAGAAATAGGCGATTTGCTTCCCGTCCGGCGAAAAGCTTATGGAACTGTTGACGTTGGTGATGAGTTTGCGCGCGGTGCCGCCGAGCACCGGCACCTGGTAAAGAGTTCCGATGTCCGAAGCCTTTTCGCGGACGGTGTAGTAGACGTAATTCCCATCCGGCGAAAAGGCGAGGCCGAGATAGTGATTTTCCGCTGGTGCCACGATCTGTGTGTTGCTGTTGATGACCGCGACCTGACGTAACCAAATACTCTGTTGCCCGCCGTCATCAACCACATGCCCGAGCCATTTGCCGTCAGGCGAAATCGCCGCGCCGGTCGCTTTGCCAGACGTCGTCAGCCGCGTGAAGGTCGCCGATTGCAACGAGATCACGGACTTGCGTTGACCGACCCATTTATAGATGCCGAACGAGAGTCCGATAAGGCCAACGACACATACGCCGATCAGGATGACCACAGCAGCCTTGTGTTGTCGCATACCTGAGACAACGTATTCCGCACTCAAAGCTCGCGTGGACAGCGAAGGCGAGGAGGTGCTTGGTTGGGAAATGCTACTCTGTGCGGATGAGACATCACCCGACGAGGCCGCAGTCTCACCGACGCTTGACGGCGGAATGGTGGTGTCGACGCCTGCACGACTCTGGAGTGCCCGCCGGACCTCTTTAATTTCGATGGAGACGTCTTTGATTGTTTGATAGCGCTCTTCGGGATCTTTCTGTAAGCAACGACGCACAAGTTTTTGTAAGTCATACGACGCGTCAGGAGTGAAATCAGTGAGCGGCGCCGGCTGTTCGCGAATTATCTTGTTAAGTGAATCAATCGCGTCTTTGCCGGCGAACGCTTTGCGCCGTGCGATCGCTTCATAGAGAATGCAGCCGAACGAGAAGATGTCCGAACGATGATCGATCTCACCGACATGCCCCTGCGCCTGCTCAGGCGACATGTAACCAACCGTCCCAAGCACAGCCCCGGGTGTTGAATGCTGCTGCATCAGCGCCGTCGCGACTTCGCTCATCCCGTCACTTCGTTGTCCCGACGTGCGCTGCGATTCGACTAACTTTGCGAGACCGAAATCGAGAATCTTCGCGTGTCCATCGCGGGTCACCATGATGTTGTCGGGTTTCAAATCGCGATGCACGATGCCGGCCGCGTGCGCTTTGGCCAGGCCTTCGGCGACGTGTTGCAAGTAGCGCAGGAGCTTCGACAGATCCGTCTGGCGCTCGTGAATCAATTGCCGCAGCGTAAACCCATCGACGAACTCCATCGCTATGAAGCTCAGACCATCGCTCTCACCGACTTCATAGATGTGCGCGATATTCGGATGATTAAGCCCGGCGGCAGCCTGCGCCTCCTGTTCGAAGCGGCGCATGCGATCCTTGTTGGCAGCGAGTTCTGCGGGAAGAATCTTCAGCGCTACCTTGCGATGCAAACGCGCATCCTCGGCCAGATACACCTCGCCCATTCCGCCCTCGCCAATCTTCGCGCGGATTTCGTAACGGCCGAGTTTTGTGCCCTCCGCGAAAGTCATCGTTTCAAGTCAGCCGTCCAGTTTAAGATGACGTTGATCTGTTGGCGCTCAGGTGCTTCTGGTAATGAAGACACGAGAAAGCGGTTGCCGTTGCGCGACGGCGTGTAATATCCATTGCCCGGAAAGCTTTGGTCGAAGGCGCCGGTGATGCGGATCTCAAACAGAGGCTGCGCGATTCCGAAGGTAAAGGCTGGGCCGTCACCGTTCACTTCCAGGGCCATTAGTTTTCGGTTAGGTGCATAGTAGTAAAGCTCCCGACCATCTGCGCGCCATTGCGGTTGCGACCCACCGCCGACCGAGACGAGGACCTTACCACCCCCGGCAACCGGAAATGTTTGAACGTATACTTCAAACTGCCCGGTCTCGTTAGATACGTACGCGACCCATCGGCCGTTCGGTGAGATGCGAGCCGACGCCTCGATGAAATTTGTTTGCAGAAACGTCTCAATCTTTTTGTCGCTTCCAGTAGATACTAGGTACAAATCGGCATTTGTTTTCGGATTGAGTTGAGAGTAGATAATGAACTTCCCGTCAGGTGAAAACGATGGGTTGAACTTCAGCTCTGCGGACCCAACAAGCGGTTCTTCGACCGCTGACCCGTTCGATAACTTTTGGTAAATGCTAGTCTGCCCATTGCGGGTCGAAAGGAAGGCAATACGATCGCCCGCAGGTGACCAGGCCGGATAAGTGTCGCTCGCCGGATCGGTAGTGAACCGTATCTGTGTACCGCGCTCAAGATTGATCAGCCAGATGTCCGCAGCTGTCCCAGTCAGCAAGTCTGCTCGACTGACGGCGACAGTCTTCTCGTCGGGCGATAGCGCCGGAGCGGTGTAGGCACCGGGCGCCGTGAGCACTCCGAGCTGTTTGCCGGCGCGGTCGAACCAGATCAACTGGTTGTTATTAATGTTTCCGGTGCGCATGGCGAGCACACCGTTATCCGAGATGGAGAACATAGCGCGTCCGATGAGCGGGTTCCGCACTACCTGTTCTGCAACCGGGAGCGCGTCACCTTTAAGCTCTAACGTGTCGGCGTTGAAAGCTTGCGCCATGAGCGTGGTCTCACGCACAAACAGAAGGTAGCCGGGCGGCGCATATATAGCGCTCGAATGGACTTGCAACAATGACTTCGTCTCTTTTGAGTCGAGCGAACCAACGTAAATCGCGCTACTCTCCGGCTGCGAGTTCCGCGCTAGATAGATGAAGTGGTGACCGTCAGGCAGAAAGTAAGGCCAAGTATGTTCGATCTCATTTCGTGACGTATCAACCTGGGTAAGCTGAACGGGTGTACCGCCAGCCGTCGTGACACGGTAGAGGCCGCTCGCAACACCTCGCGAGAAGATAATCGTCCCATCTCGACTCCACGCGCCACTCACATTCGTCGGTGCGTCACAGAGTGTCTGTACGGAACCGCCCGATAGGTCAATTCTCTTGAGTTTAGCATTGGCGAAAAAACCAACAGAACGGCTGTCAGGTGACCAGAAGGGCTGAAGTGCGCCATCAGTGCCAACGAGAGGCGTCGCATCCCCTGAGCCGAGCGAGCTCAGCCAGAGAAGCTCTTTACCGTCTTCGGTATTGAGGCGATATACGATTCGTCGGCCGTCAGGAGAGATAACGGGCGGCCCGAGTATGAGTGCTTTATCGGGCATCGGAATAATGAAGCGCGTCGCCTCGGTGACCTCGCCCGATGGGGAACGGCGAAAGTATGGCAATGCGAAAACAGCGGCAAGGAGAACGGCGGCTCCGGCGATAGCCCAAGGCAACCAATCAGGTCCGTGCCAACGCGCAGAAGGCAGAGCAGTAGCCACTGCTGTCTCGCTGGAAGCCGTGGATCCTGATAAAGCTTCAAGCGCAAATGCCAAATCGCTCGCCGAATGAAATCGTGATTCAGGATTCTTTTCAAGACAGTGATTGAGGAGACGTTCAAGGGCGGGAGATACATTGTGGTTGGTCTCGGAAAGATCGGGCGGATCTTCTCTTAAGATCGCGCTCATCGTTTCGGCAGCTGACTCGCCGTGGAAGGCGCGCCGTCCGGAAAGCATCTCGTACAAAATCGCGCCGAAAGAGAAGATGTCTGAACGATGATCGACCGCGCGACCTTTTACCTGTTCCGGAGACATGTAACCGACCGTGCCCATTACCTTGCCGGGATCAGTATCAACGCGCCGCGTCGGAATGCTGGTTTGGGAAAGTTCTGTATCTCCGGCGCCCGTAAGCTTCGCCAGGCCGAAGTCGAGAATCTTTACGCGGCCATCATTTGTGATGAACAAATTGTCCGGCTTCAGATCGCGGTGCACAATGCCTTTCTCATGTGCCGCCGCGAGTCCATGGGCAATTTGAAGGGCGTAATCGACAGTTTTTCTATGGGGTAACGTCGCACCGCTTAGGCGCTGACGCAGTGTCTGTCCTTCCAATAACTCAGAGACAACGTAGGGCGATCCGTCATGCGTACCGACATCATAAATCGAAAGAATGTTTGGATGATTGAGTGCGCTGGCCGCGCACGCCTCCTGCTCGAAACGATGCAATCGCTCCTTATCGTCTGAATAAATCGACGGCAAGACTTTTACTGCTACATCGCGACCTAGTTGCGTATCGCGGGCGCGATACACCTCGCCCATTCCGCCTTCGCCAATCTTCGCGTGGACTTCGTAACGACCGAGTTTGGTGCCGGGGTTCATGCCAGATTAGGGAATTTCACGGCCTTATCACTCTCGCAGTCACATTGTGGACGGCGCCTCATGTCTGGTCGAAAGTCGGGCGATTCTATCCGACTTCAATGGCCTTAACCAGCTTAAGATTATTCGGCTTGCGAGTGCGGGCGGATGGTTTAGCCGCGAACCTCGTCCAACCGAACGCCGTATAATCACTTGCAATGGACTTCATTTCGACACTGGCGGTAAGTCTGGGCGCGTCGTGGGTTGCGGGAATCAATCTCTACGCCACGGTGGCGACGCTCGGCTTGCTCGGACGGTTTGCGCATCTGAAGCTGCCGGGTGAACTCGACGTGGTGACAAACTGGTGGGTGATTGGCGTCGCGCTCTTTTTGTTTGTGATCGAGTTCGTTGCCGACAAAGTTCCGGTAGTCGACAGCGTCTGGGATGTGATTCACACGTTCATTCGCATTCCTGCCGGCGCCGTCCTCGCCGCGACCGCATTCGGAAATTTCGATCGCAGTGTTCAAGTGATCGCGTTACTCGTCGGTGGCAGCCTCGCCCTGAGTTCACACGGCACGAAGGCTTCCCTGCGAGCACTGGTCAACACCAGCCCGGAACCGTTCTCAAATATTGTCATCAGTCTCGCCGAAGATGTTCTGGTGGTTATTTCGGTACTACTCGCGGTATTTTTGCCAGTCTTGGTTTTCTTCGTAATAGCTGCGGGACTGGCGATTTCGCTTTGGATTCTGCCGCGATTGATTCGTTTCTTCCGTCGCGTCTTTTCAACGGTGCGCCGTTGGTTTAGACCTGCGGCTGCGCACGTGTGAAGAGAAGGTAGTGTCGCCTTTGCGCCTCCGGCACTTCTTCGGGTGGTGTCTAAATTTGAAGCGCTCTGCGCCGCCTCTCTGCGTCTTTTTCCTCTGTGAACCTCTGCGGTTATGTTTTTGATTTAACCGCAGAGAACGCCGAGTGCTTCGCAGAGGCACACCGAGAAAAGCAAAATTAATACACCACTCTTCAAATGAAGAGTAAGACGCAAAGAAAGCAAATCTAATTCGAGACTACCGAAAAGACACCTCACGGCGCCACGACGCCGATGTTCGCAATGGTTGCACCTTTCGTCATCGACGGAACAGCACAGACATACAGCACAATCCCTGAGACCGGTGCACGTGCTTCAAAAATAGTCTTGCCGACATAGTCGGTAACGTATCCGACTTTCATTCCCTGTTGCACATACGTCCCGCGTTTGACCTGCGGATAGAACACTCCAGTCTGATCGCTCGCCAGGGTCACGACTTTCTCGATCCAGACCGGATGTTCGACGGCCGCGGCCGTGCCAGGCAACATCTTCAAATAACGCATCACATTCAGACAGCCATTAATTAAGGCATTCAGATCATCTGTTTCGACGGTGCCGGCATAACCTGCTTCCGCCGTGATCGATGGTTTGCCGCGCGTCGAAGCTGTGTTTTCCAGATAACGCGACGCCTGCGGATCTTTCGGCCGATCGGCCGAGATGATAATGGTATCGAGGCCAAATGCGAGCACCATCTCCCGCGAAATCTGATCCTGTTTTTCGTTTCCGGTCTTCGTCCAATAACTGTAAGGCCGCAGGCTCTCGTCGAGATCGCCGCCGTGAAGATCGATCAAGTAATCACACTTCTCGACGACTTCTTTGGTGATTAGATACGAAGCGCGTTCGGTCTGCGTGCCGTCGATTTTCCCCGGATAAAAGCGGTTCATGCTTTTCTTGTCGATAGGGTTGAGGTGCGGGACTTTCTGTTCAAAGGATTGAATATTGATGAGCGGCACGATAATCACAATTCCGGAAACTTCCGACGGCTGAAGCAAGTCGATCATTTTTTCGAGCGCAACGATCGACGTGTATTCCGTGCCATGTGAACCCGCGACCAGCGCGAGCACCGGCCCAGGTTTGACGCCGTGAATCACCGCGACGGGAATGCTTAGTGCTGGATCAACACCCGCCGGAACCTCGATTGTTCCCGTTGCTTTTTGTCCACGCGCGGCTGTCGCGTTTCCGACGGTGAAGGTTTTTCGCTCTTGCGCGACGGCCAAGTCAACACAAACGAGCGCAACGACGATGACGAGAACGAAACGTTGCATTGGCGACTCCTTTTGATTGACTAACTGTAACTGGAGAAAGAGCCCGCCGCGATCGCGCGATTAACGAACCGCCGCTGCCGGTCTGCGTCGGGCGCGCAAGTACACACGAACATCATCAGGACGCGGATTTACCATGTCGTCTTTGTAGGTCTTGATGATCGCCAGCCGGTATTCGCCATTCGCCGGCACCGGATGAGCCAAAAATACTTTGATGTAACGACCAGTGGCGCTGAGGTTCTCAATGGGCGAATCAACCTTAGCTTGTGCGCCGGTGACCACCTCAAACTTAAGCGGCTTGCCACTCGCCAGATCGATCACCGATTCGTCCGTAGCTTCGCTGCCTTCGCGGATTTGATTGAAATGATAACTCGCGCCTGCGCGCGTCTCGGTCACTTCGTAATAGATTTTGAATTGATGACTCTCCGGCACCAGCAATTCATACCGCGTGTAGGTATCGGCTGAAATGAATTGCGCAGGCACTGAAAGACCAGAAGCGAGGAAACAAATAATGATCGATACACAGAGTTGTCGTCTCATACTGCGATACAAATTTCTCGCCAAGTGACCCAGTCAATCGCTAGCAACGCGCATGCGTGTCCGCACCCTTTCGTGATTGCTTCAATGCAGGCCCACGCGTTGGACGACCGTGGCAAACCGCGGGTCGCTGCGCAACGGATCGAATCTGGCATCGACTCTCAATCGGGCCATTAACAGATCGTGCTCATCGAGTGACTTTTCGAGCCAGGCGAAGGCCTGATCTTTATCGCCGAGCGCGGTGTAGATTAAGGCAAACGCGCTTGGCCATACGTACTGCTGCTTTGATATCTCCTGCAACTCAGCCAACGCCTTTTGCGCTTCGTTTCGTTTGCCGACCATGGCGTAAGCCTGTCCCAACCCAGCTAGCGCCAACGTTCTCGAACCCAAACTGTCTATCTTCTGATACTCCGCAATCGCGTCGGTATACATACCTTTCCGTTCGTAACAGAGTGCGAGGCGATGATGAGCAACGATAAAGCCCTGGTCCATCTCAAGCGTCTTGCGCAATTGATCGATCCCCTCGTCCGTCTTCTGCGAATCACAGAGCAACCATCCCAGGGTCATATTGATCGGCAGTGAAAGCGGGTCTAATTCCTGTGCCCGTCTGATCTCTGCCAGCCCTTCGCTGGTTCGGCCCGTCCACAAAAGGTAGATCGAGTACCAGTGATGGGCCAGCGGATAGTTCGGATTGAGCTCGATGGCCCGTTTGAATTCGTACTCAGCGCCCGGCCAATCACGGTCGTAGTAATACTTAACATGCGCGAGGGAAACGTGAGGTTCCGCCAGACTCTGATCGATATCGATCGCCCGCTGCGCCGCGACTCTGGCCTTAGGCATCGCATCGTTTGGCGACATCAACCCGCCCGCATCAGGAGCCCCCATCAGGTCGTAGGTGTCTGCCAATCCGCTATAAGCCAGCGCGAAGTTCGGATCTTTTTCTATCGCCTGCTGAAAGTTCTGGAGCGCCTTCTCCATACCCTCCTTGGTGCGCTTGTCGTAGTAGAAGCGGCCTTTCATGTAAAGCTGATAAGCCTCGTTGCTCTCGGTGTAGTGTTTGGTCAGGCCGCGCTCCTGAGGCGACACCTTCAGTTTCAAACTGTCGGCAATCTCACGCGCAATCTCGCGCTGCGTGTTCAGCAATTCGGAAAGTTTGCGTTCGTATTGTTCGCCCCAAAGCAACTTGTTGTAGCGCACGTCCACCAGTTCGGCACTAATAGTCAGGTTATCCCCGCGTTGAATAATGCGTCCTGAAAGAACTGTGCTGACACCAAGCTTCTTCCCAACTTCGATCGGATCGTTTTGCCCGCCTTTGTACCGCAGCACAGTGCTGGTGGGACTCACCCTGAGATTTGGTAATTGCGAAAGTCGATAAATCAGAGACTCGGCCAGACCGGCAGAAAGATATTCGGTGTCGGCATCGCTGCTGCGATTGTCGAATGGCAACACCGCGATCGAATCAATTGCCACTTCAGTGCTGCGCGCGTGCCAATAAAGGCCCAGTGCAATACTGCCGGCAATTACCAACACGATCGCTAAGATCGCTGCGAGCCTATGGCGACCAACCCAGGTCCCGCGCCTCGCGACTGGCGGCGATTCAAGAGCAGCGGCTGTTCCAGCGGAAGATTTTCGATATTCAATTTCCGAAGTGTGAACCACCGATTCATTCGGCGGTGTGATAACTGATGTGGCATCCGTGATGCGCGCGTGAGGCAGCATCTCGGTGGCTGAATACTCGTCGGCCATCTCGTCTGCGATCAAAACCGCGCCGTCAACACGACAGAACTTCAACGATTCGTCGGTCTCAACACGATTACATTGTGGGCAACGCTTCATAACCGAGCCACGTACGCCGCTACTGACTTATGCCCACCCGCCGTTCCAGATCGTTCCAGCGTGGGTCACTGTGGAGCGATTCCATCATCGGTTCGAGCTTTAAGAAAGCCAGAAAAACACTGTGATCGGCAAAAGCCTTTTCCAACCAGGCGAACGCTTTATCTCTATCATCGAGACCTGCATAGACGATTACGAGGTCCCGGCCATCCGCCTGTTTGTCCGTGTATCGTTTCTCAAGTTCTTTGAGCACTTCGTCAGCCTCGTTTCGCCGTCCCAGCCTGCCATACACGTGCCCTAACAAAGCTAAAGAGGCGTTCGATCGATTCGAAAACTGCATGCTCTTCTGCGCTTCACCCAGAGCCTCAGCGAACCGGCCTTGTTTGACCAGCACGATACTGAGGGTCTGGTGCGCAGCCCAGAAGTTCGGATCGAGGTCGAACATTCGCTGGCATTGCTTTGCCGCTGAGTTTAGGTCGCCTCGATCGATATAGTTCTCCGCTACATTGTTGATGACAACGAGTGACAGCGGATCGAGTTCTTCGGCCCGCGTGATCTCACGCCACGCTTCGTCAGTGCGTCCGACACCGCGGAGATATCGTGAATACCAGTGATGCGCGGTTGGGTAATTCGGGTTAAGCTCAATGGCCCGCAGAAACTCTCTTTCGGCTGTGGCCTTGTCCAAATCCAACAACCAGCTTGCGAACGCCAGTGTGGTGTGCGGTTCCGCCAGCGTCGGGTCAAGCGCGATGGCCTTCACCGCATACGTCTTGGCCAACGGCATTAGTTCGCGTGGTCGTTCGCCGACATAGTAGTAAGAGACCACATAACAATCAGCCAGACCCGCGTATGCCAGCGCAAAGTTCGGGTCCTTATCGGTGGCCGCTCTCAGTAGCTCAGTCGCCTTTTTCAGATTTTCCGAGTTGCGCTTGTTCCAGAAATAGCGGCCTTGCAGGTAAAGCTGGTAGGCCTCGTTATTGGTCGTGTACTGCTTCGCGACTCCTTTTGAATCGTCACCGGAAAAACGCACGCGTAGTTTGTCCGCAATCGCCGCGGTGATGTCTTGTTGGGTCGCCAGTAGATCTGACATCTTTCGCTGAAACTGATCCCCCCAGAGTGTCTTCTTATTCTTGATGTCGATCAGATCGACGCTGATTATTAAGTCGTCTCCACGTTGAATCAGCCGGCCCGACATGACGGCATCGACGCCGAGCTCTTCGCCAATCTTCTCCGCGTCCATCGCTTTGCCTTTGTAACGGAATACTGAACTGCGCGGCGTGACCTTGAGGTTCGGCACCTGCGAGAGACGATAGATCAACGACTCAGCCAGACCGTCGGAAAGATATTCCGAGTCGGCTTTCTCAGAGGTATTTTCAAACGGCAGGACCGCCACTGACTCGATGCCATGCTCCGCTCGTGGCGTGCTTAATCTTCTCGCGATGAAAATCCCGGCGATGCCCAGCACAATGATGACGAGTACGCCGACAGTAATGAGCGAAGTTTTGTGCGTTTGCGCTCTAGCGATCTCGCGTGTGGCACCGTACGCTTGAGGAAGGGATGTCGTCGGTCCGGTCGCACGATTAACGTTCGTTTGAGTGTCGTGGGGAAGAATGCTTGTGTGAACTTCGCCTGCATCCGGGTCTGCGCGAAGCTGCGCCGTGCCCGCCTCACCGATCGACGACGAATCACTAACTAATGTCGCACCGTCAACCCGGCAAAACTTCAATGCTTCGTCGGTTTCAACGCGATAACACTGGGGACACCGTTTCATAGTTTCGTTTGATTGCGGACAGGCCGCATTCTCCGCGCGTTTAGCAGGCGCGTCAATCGGTCTTCCTTTTCATTCGGTTACCGTGCTGCGCGGAATGATGTTTCGAGACTCTTGGTGGCGTTGTCGACGGCGCGCTTTGCATCTTCCAGCGCCGCAGTCGCTTCCGCTAATTCGGCAGTGATGTTCTGTGCGCGCTCCCTGGCTCCTACCACGGCGGCAGTTGCTTTCTTGAAGCGCTCTTCGGCGTGGAGCTTCTGCTTCTCGGCTTCTTTCACCGCTGCCTCAGCCCTTTTCTGTGCCGCTTCCAGACTCTTTGCTTGTGCTTGCGCGCCCGCAAGCACCTTCTTCGCATGCTGTAATGAAACTTTCGCGGCGTTGATTCGCGTCTGCCGTTCTT
Source organism: uncultured bacterium (assembly GCA_965653675.1). Classification (GTDB taxonomy): domain Bacteria; phylum Acidobacteriota; class Blastocatellia; order Pyrinomonadales; family Pyrinomonadaceae; genus UBA11740. The sequence goes on along the minus strand of CBFHBA010000005.1, from coordinate 103,051 downwards.
CGCGCCGACTCGCCTCAGCCGCGGCGGCCGTCTTCTGTTGCGTCTTCGCAGGTAAAGCCACTGCTTTCTTTTCGGGTAACGGCTTCACCGGCGCTGGCTTGGTTGGCACGCTCGCAGTGAACGAGCCGAAAGAGTCGAAGCCTGGCGGATCAATGTCCTGAGTCAATCGCCCTGGTGTTGTGTCTTCGGAAAATGATGCGAGCGACGAGAGCGCCTCGAGTGTGGTGGTGATTCTTCGCAGTACATCCAGCGATGGATTGTGACCCGCATCAGTCAGGATTTCAGTCGCGAGATGCGAAAGCTGCGCAAGCGCTTCTCGTCGCGCGTCGAGCGCTTCGCGCATGTTCACCATTTTTCCCGACGCTTGAGCTTTGCGAAATCGCTCCCCGGTTGAAATCAGCTCGTCGAATTCGTCGCGATGACTCCAATAGAGTTGATTGACCGTCCAGGCTGAAAGCGACGGCTTGGCGAGTGCCTTTACCTGTGCCGCTTCATCCGTGTCACCGGCTCTTTTCAGGCGCGCCACGAGTTCTTTGCGGGCGCCAATGAATTCCGCCAACGGAAGTTTGAACAGCGCATCAATAGGATCGTCACGTTTCGCCATCGATTCTTAGCTTAATATGATTTCATCAATAAACTAACCATGCCACGATAGTGGGTCAGTTTGAGGTAGCACGCATCTTGCGCGTAATTTCACGGGCGGGACGCCCGTGCCCCCCTTCAAAAGCGACCCACTACGATGGCACGGACTTTAGGGGTCAAGCGGGTCGCTAGCGTCAAAAAACAATGAAACAACCGACGGCTTGAACTCCGCGGCAACCGCAGAGATCCGCTTAATAAACTCCACCGGAAAATATCCCAGTTCATTAAGATTTCGAGTGCGAAATTCATCTCTCGTCACGGACGTGATGTGATCCTCACTCGAGGTCACCAGAGCCATCGCCGTGGGTATACGATAGCGGAAGGCGAGACGCGCGGCGTTGCGAAAATTTGTGGTGGTATGACGCGCGTGTGGCTCAACCAGAATCCTCGTCTCTGGTATTTTGTATTTTTCGATCAGATATTTCTTCATCTCAATCGCTTCGCAATAAGGCGTCTGCATCGGATGAACGTGCCCGCCGGAAACAATAATCAGCGGCGCCTTATGCTGCAGGAACAATTCCGCAGCCACATCGGATCTTTGAGCGCCAATCGGGTTTAATCTGGCTGAGTCCGACGGCCCCGCGCCCAGAACCAGAATGAAAGAATAATCGTAATCGCTCCACTTGATGGTTTTGAGATTTTGGATCGCTGTTTTGTTTTCACCGAGTTCCAGCGGCTCGTAACGGCCGGCCTCGTCACGCCGATTTATTTCCAGCAGTTCCAGCGCAAAGCGAAGCGTGGGTTCAAAAAATAGTGGCGCGCTCGGGAATCTGATTCCCGCAAGCTTCGCTTTTACGAGATTGCGATAAGCCTCCGATGAAACATCAAAACTAACCTTGTCGATGTCCTTGTAACGTGGATCCTTGCCCAGACCATAAACGGTGAGGATCCGATTCAGTCCCGCTGCAGCGTCCTTCCACGCAGCCACCAGCATTTGGTCGTCAGATTGTTGGTCGTATTTGACAAAGACACCTGATGGCCGCAGATCATTTCTGGCGAGGAGTTTGAACTGAGGCGTATTACCCAATGTTTGAAGTTCCGCTGCGACCGCCTCGATGGTTTGATCGCTGAAACGAATCAGCTCGTTGAAGCAACCCATGTTGTCGCAACGTGATGCCTTCTTCAGAGCCAGCACTTTTTCTCTCGCGAACTGTCTTAAGGTTTTGTTCCCGCTTAACAGCCTTCGAATTGATTGGTTTCTTTGAAACAAACTCAACAGGTAAAAGTTCTTGTCCTGAACCGGCTGCCGAAGTGAAAGATGATAAGCACTGTCAAAGCCTGAGGTTCTTCGCGCGGCGGGTTGTGCAAACGCGATCTTCGGTTCTGCGCGGCTAAGGCCGTAAAAACTCGATGAACTAAAGCTGGCGTTCTGAGCGAAGGCAGTAGCTAATAAGAGAAGTGCGAGCACTAGTTTTCGAAGACTCATGTCGCTTAAGCTAATCAGCTTGGATGACCTAATTTCTCTCTCTGTATCTCAGTGAATTCTCGGTGCCTCTGTGGTGAACATTTTCGCGCGTATTTCCACCACAGAGGCACCGAGATCTCACCGAGACACAGAGAAAAACTTCAGCTCACTTGAGCTTCTCGTACTCCTTGTTTGCTTCGATTAGCAGCGGGAGTTCGGGGTCGGCATCCTTCCAAGTGGCGAGAAAATCCTGATAAGCCTTGCGCGCGGTTGATGTGTCGCCTTGCAGTACGGCCGCGCGCGCGTGCCCCAGCTGCGCCAACGGGTAAAAGTACGAGAGTAAGGACCAGCCTCGATGATCGAGAATCGTCTGGAACTCAGCCGCAGCTTCGGGGCCTTTCTTAAGGTCGAGATAAGCCTGACCGCGAGCGTAAGCGATCGGAAAAAGGAGAAACCCGCCATAGGGTCTGGTTGTTTCCAGCAACTGAAGCGCTTGAGTTGGATTACTTCGCTGAAGCTCGAGGTGGGCTTGAATCAGCGGGATCCGTTCCTGATTAATCAGGGTGTCGGTCGGAGAGCGCTTAGTCAGTTCGTCGATGATCGATTTTGTTTGGCCGGCATCGCCGCAGATAGCCAGCGCATTCGCTGTCAGCGCGAGCGTAAGCTGGCCGCGCGAGAGTTCGAATGCCTTTGCCGTTTGTTCTTTGACCTTGCTGCAATCGCCGAATTGCGCGTCCCGCAAAGCGGCCTCGGCGGCAATCCGTGCCGACACCTCTTTAAGATCGCGGCGCTGTGCCAGGTCAAAGGCGCTGGTGGAGAACTCTTTCGCTTTTCGCAACTGGCCCGAAAACGCAGAGACTTCGGCTTGCCAAAGCGGCGCCGCATATTCCTCAGGCTTTCCTTTTACCCATTCGACCTCCCGGTTCATCACCGCCGCATCGCCCTGGACAAAAGCAATCCTATAGAGGTTTTGGTGCATTCTTAAGTTTTCCAGCTTCTGTGACAGGGCCTGATTGATTGTCAGTTTGGCCTCGTCGACACGATTAAGCCCGATGAAGCTGCCGGCTAAAAGCGAGTAAGGTGAGGCTGCATTGGGATTGAGGCGGACCGCCTCACGAGCGTTCTCGGCGCCCTTCTCGAATTGACCGAGATCGTTGTATTTCACAGCCAGATTGTTGTGGGGTATTGCATCCCGTGGATAGGTGCGCTTCCATTGTTCTAATGTTTCGAGGTACTTGTCCAATTCACCGGTTACGTTATCGTAATAGGCCTGGGCGATATACAATTTTTCGCGCTCGCCGACCCGGTCGCGCAATTCGTACGCTTTTCGCGAGGCTTCGGCCGCGAGATCAGGTTGGCCCGTGTTGTAGTACACGGACGACATCGCTGCGTAGGCGCGCGCGAAATTTGAATCTAGTTCCACGGCACGTTTGAAAAACGGAATGGCTTCGATGTACTTGCCCTTCCCCTGCTGTTCAACTCCCAACGAAAATACTTTGAGAGCCTCAAGGGACGAAGTGGTCGCCTGATAAATTGGCACGTCGTAGTTGTGGATAGAAGCCAACGACTCACCCAGCTTCTCGCGCAGCTTCGTCGCTGCCCTGCCCAGCGCCGTAAGCACTTGTTCTTTGCTCTCAGCTTCGGTTTGTTCGAGCGCAATCGTATCGCCCGTTTGGGCATTCGTCGCGTCGAGCGTGATCACGTAATTACCGCCCAGCGGTGAAATCGTTCCGCTAAGAAAAGCCTTCAGTCCCTGACGCTGACAAATCTCGCGCGAGATCTCTTTTGTTACGCGTTCATCGGGCGAGCGATTCATCAACCGTAGCGTCTCGCGCACCCGCTGATCCGAAAAAATATTAAGGAAAGGGGATTGCTCGAGGTGGACCGCCAACGCCTGCTTGAGCGTCCCGTCGAACACCGGATCGCCTGTCGTATTGAGAAAGTCAGCCAAAACGAGGGTGTCCTTCTCAGTCAGCGGCGCGGTAGGTTTGGATCTGAAGTACCAAAATGATCCCAGTCCGACCGCCAGGGCCAGCACCGCCAGCGTAATCATGGCGCCGCGCTTGTGCAGTCTCACTTGATTAACAAAGAATTCGATCCTGGAGGACCGCGGCGGCTTGTCGGCCTCGGGCACGGTCCTTGCCACGGAGGGGATCTTGCCTGTGGGAGCCGCCTGAAACTGTTCGGGTGGTATGGTGCGCGCCAGCTCCGCGTCGATCGCCAGACGTTTCTTTAAGTGCCGGAGGTCAATCAGCAACTCCTTCGCTGATTGATACCGTTCCTCAGTTTTCTTCGCCAGCATTTTTTCGACGATGCGTTCGAGCTCCGGCGGGGCATCGGGCGCGAAACGAGCAATTGGTGCCGGTTCTTTGTCGCTCAGAATTGCCGCGAGGATCTCAATTGTGTCCGAACCTTTGAACGGCAAACACCGCGCGACCATCTCGTAGGTCACAACTCCCAGGCTGAAGATATCGGTGCGCGCGTCGACTGGAAGTCCGCGCGCCTGTTCCGGGGACATGTAAACGGCCGTTCCCATCACGACGCCGGCGTCCGTCTTAAATGGAACCGATGTTGGCGCCTCGGAATCGACGTCATCAGCAGCGGTATGCTCTGTAAGTTTCGCTAAACCGAAATCAAGGACTTTCGCAATCCGATCGCGACGGAGCATGATGTTGTCGGGCTTCATATCGCGGTGGACGATCCCCGCTTCATGAGCCGCGGAAAGCGCACTCGCGGTTTGAATCGCCACTTCAAGAGCTTCCGTGATCGTCAGCGGGCGGGCTTCCATGCGCTCGCGTAGGGTCTCGCCTTCGACAAACTCCATCGCGATGAAGTGGCCGGACTCAGTGTCGTCAATCTCGTAAATCGTGATGATGTTCGGATGGTTCAGACCTGAAGCTGCTTTCGCTTCCTGCACAAAGCGATGCATGCGAACCGGGTCTGACGCAACTTCAGGAGGTAGAATTTTCACAGCAACTTTGCGATCAAGTCGCGTGTCCTGCGCGAGATACACTTCGCCCATCCCGCCTTCGCCAATCTTCGAGCGGATTTCGTAGCGTCCGAGTTTTGTGCCGGAGACGAGACTCATTAAGCTGGAATTGAAATTGGCGCGCGGCATTCTATCGGAGTTCAGTCAGTCGGGCTACATATTTGACAAATGGTCCATGCGATCTTGAGTGATGAAACGCTCTTTACTGAACTGAAGCCTTGCTGTATTTTTCATCGTCCAATCCTGGTCCATCTGGAGTCACACGCCACACCATATGAACTCGAAAAGAATACGCGCCCTGATAGCGTTGCTGTTAACGGCGTCAGCAATCATTTTCGCAGCCCGGCGTCAGTCTTCTGTCAAAGCGCAGCGACACACTGGGACTGACACTTATGCCATCACCAATGCCAGGATCGTCACGGTGTCGGGCGCGACGATTGATCGGGGCACAGTTGTCGTCCGCGACGGATTGATCGCGGCTGTGGGCGCCAATGCGAGCGTTCCCCCGGACGCACGCATCATCGATGGAAAGGGCCTCACTATTTATCCAGGAGTCTTCGACGCGAATACCACGCTCGGAATTCCGCGGCCGTCACCGACCCCCGGAGCAGCCGGCGGTGGCGGTGGATTCCAAGGGTTGTTTGGTCAGAGCCAGCCGTCGGCAACTTCACCGAATTCAAGCCAACTGCCCGGCATGCAACCTGAGATTCTCGCTTCTGATCTGATTAGGCCGGGCGGCAACGACATCGAGAGCGAGCGCAACGCGGGAATTACGACGGCGCAGACAGCGCCGCGCGGAAATGTATTTCTGGGCCAATCCGCGATCATCAATCTCGCCGGCGATAGTCCGCAACAGATGATCGTGCGTTCGCCCGTCGCGCTCTATGTGGGATTGACGCCGTTGGGTGGCGGCCAATATCCCGGTTCGCTGATGGGTGTGTTTTCATCCGTGCGGCAGATGTTGCTCGACGCGCGGCGTTATCGAGAGATGAACGACATCTATGAACATAATCCGCGCGGCGTAAAACGGCCCGGGCAGGACAAATCTCTGGAAGCACTGCAGCCGGTCATTGCCGGGCGCATGCCGATTGTGATGCAAGCTGACAGCGAACGCGAGATCGATCGCGTGTTGGATCTCGCGAAAGAATTCAACGTGAAGATGATCATCAACGGTGGCCGTGAAGCGGATCGCGTTGCTACACGCCTGAAGGCGATGAACGTGCCCGTGTTGCTGTCGCTGAATTTTCCAAAGCGCACAACGGCGGCTTCGCTTGAAGCGGATCCGGAACCACTTCGCGTTTTGCGCGAGCGGGTGGAAGCGCCTAAGACCGCCGGACGTTTGGCGTCCGCCGGAGTCCGCTTTGCTTTTCAATCCGGCGGCATGGCGTCGATAGGTGATTACTTCAGCAACGCCGCAAAGGCCGTCGATAGCGGTTTGTCGCACGACGACGCAATACGCGCACTAACCAGTTGGCCCGCCGAAGTACTCGGCGTCGGATCGCAACTCGGTTCGATCGAAGTCGGCAAGATTGCCAATCTCACGATTACATGGGGCGACCTGTTCGCGAAAGATCGCCGCGTCACGTACGTCTTCATCGATGGTAAGCCCGTTGATTTGCGCCCTGCCACGCCCAGCGCCGATCGCGGTGCGAACGTTTCGGGCACATGGTCGCTGACGGTAAACCTGACTGGATCGGGAAACGAGAAGCAGGAATTGACTGCGACCCTCAGTCTGCGCCAGGAAACAGATCGTCTGAACGGTTCACTCGCCGGTCAGCTCGGAAGCGGTGCAATCACGAATGGCTCAATTTCGGGTAGCGATGTGAACTTCACCGTGCCGATTACTCTGCCCGCACCCGCAAGTCAAACGACCGACGCGATCTTCACGGGTACCGTGTCGGGGAATCAAATGACGGGCACTGTGCAAGTCGTCGGCCGCGGCGCCGGTACATTCACCGCTACGCGCGCCGGCAGACCAACGCAATTGCCCGCGCCATCACCGTCGCCTGACTCAGGTCAGAACCGCCTGCGATAGCGAACGGGACGTGTCAGCAGCCCGACCGTGAGGGAGGGCAAAGTTGATTACAGACCTGCCAGGAGCTCCTCTTTCATCCGTATAATCTGCGACATCTGCGGATTGATTCCGAACTTGAAACTTGAAACCCGAAACCTTAAACTCGCTTTCCGTGGGGCAGTAGCTCAGTTTGGCAGAGCGCCGCGTTCGCAATGCGGAGGCCAGGGGTTCGATCCCCCTCTGCTCCACCAATAACTCCCTTGCTTCCAGTAAGTTACAACTACAGCTGAATTCGGTCGAAATTTCCCTTGGCGTGACGTTGACGTAATAACGCGAAGGTCACTATTTTTATGCGTCATTCTCGGTCGCCAACTGGAAAACCCAGAGCAACTTAATTCGGGATCATGAAGAACGGTGAATGAAGCACGTGACCGCCGCACTGATTATGCGGAGGTCACTGGTTCGAATCATCGTACTCCGCATTTAGATTTCTGATCTTCGTGAGCTCTTGACCTTAAATCAAAGGTCTATCTGATTCTCTCAGTCGGCAATGAGAAACTGGGAAGACACTAACAAGAGACCTCTTAAAACACGCAGTGATGATCGAAATCTCTATTCGCCGCCTAGCTATGAGCCAGCTTAATGCAGGACGCGAGACCCGCTTGTGGTGGCTTAAACCGATGCTCAAATCAAAGGTTTGAGTTGGGTAAGATTTAGCGGATCGTGCTGGCTGTTACGGTTAGCGATTCCTTGAGCGAAGAGACCGCAGTCAAAGACGACGCCCGGGAATACGGTCCGACATCCACTATTTGTCCCCGATGTCTCGCCTCGCCCGTACGTTCTGTGCCAGGGTTATGAAGTCATCGAGTTCTTCTTCTGTGTTGCGGGATGACCCGGTAGTCAGACTTTACCGCGCTTAATTGATCTTGCCAGCCGGGAAACTGTTGATCTTGCATCAGATCGCTTCGCCAAACGATTGCGAACGTCAACGATATGCCTGGACATCAAGGAGAACGCGAGATCACCATCTCTCTTGCGAACTGCTTCAAAAACTTCACGGTGTCGCCGCACCACGTGCCTGAGGACATCCCGCGAGGGGTGAAGACCGGTAATGACTTGCGAAGCTACCTCCAACATGGAATCTGAAAGCATTTCGAGTATCGGATTACGGGCAGCTCGAGCGATTAGCTTGTGGAATTTCAAATCAAAGGATGCAGGCAGTTCACCACGCTCGACTGCATCGGCCATCTGCGCAATTGCTTGGCTCATCTCTTCGAGATCATTCGGCTCGGCGCGCCGGGCTGCCAACCGGGCGGCTTCCGGTTCAAAAATCAAGCGCGCTTCCACGATGTTGTCCATTGTGATCTTTCGTAATTGCAGAAGTGTTTGAAAAGATCGGCTCACGAGTCGGTGATCTGGATCGGCTACAAACACGCCACCGTTAATACCCTTCTTGATATAGATCACGCCGGTTTGTTCAAGACCGCGCAGGGCTTCCCGGACAGAGGTGCGACTGGCTGCGAACTGTTCAGCCAGAGCGCGCTCATTCGGTAAACGATCACCCACCTGAAACTTACCGGTCAGCACAGCATCCCGGATCTGATGAAGGATCTCGTCTGAAACTCTTTGATTTTTTACCGGCTCAAACATCGCTCCCTCCTCTGGAGAATGCACACTGTGACGCTTGACGGATTACAAGCTAACAGCCTGCCTTACATCCAGAAGACCTGCGCGGCCCATCACCTCGTCCAGTCGTTTGCCCTGCTCTTCCATGAGTTGGACCAACGGCAACCGCACTTCCGCATTGTCCAACAAGCCCATTCGCCACATCATGTATTTCACCGGAATCGGATTGGTATCGAGAAAGATCGCCTCATTCAGTTCGAACAAATCGAAATGTAAACTCCTGGCTTCTGACAGGTCGCCGCCATCGACGGCTGCGCACATCGCAGCCACCCGCGCAGGAGCAAGATTCCCAACCGCATTCATTAAACCCGCTGCGCCGATCGTCAGCATCGGTAAACTTAGAGCTTCAAGTCCACAGAAGATGCGAAAGTCTCTTCCCAACAACTCAAGTGTTTGAGTGACGAATTCCAGATCGTTCACTGCATGTTTCAGACCCACTAAATTGGGCAAACGCTCGGCAATGCTCGCCACCGTTGCCGGAGAAATCGAAACTGCCGCGCGGCCCGGTATGTGATAGATCAGCAGCGGCAGACGCGTGCGGTTTCCGATCTCGACGAAGTACTCGATCAGTCCGCGCTGCGGCGGCTTAATATAGTATGGCGTCACCACCAGCACGGCATCGGCTCCCGCTTGCTCCGCTTTCACTGTCAGTGCAAGTGTCTCAGCGAGCGATTGCGATCCGGTCGCCGCTACCACGGGAATCCGTCCGCCAACCGCCTTGACCGCAACCTCCAGCAAGTCAGATCTTTCTTGAATCGTAAGACTACTGGGCTCCGCAGTCGTGCCATTGACGACCACGCCATGCGAGCCTTCACGGACTTGGCGATCAATTAGCTCTGCGTACTTATCGAGATCGACTTTGCCGTCGCGAAACGGCGTGACCACTGGGGGATATGAACCACGCAGAGAATTTGGACTCAGCGAAATCATTTGATTGATCCAACTTTGGCTGCGTCGCGATTTGTCGCAAAACCGCTCGACAACCCCAGCAACTTCGGTTCGCCGCGCAAGTCTTCCTGCCAAATTAACGAGCCCAGCGCCAGGTGCATTGGCTGATCCTGAATCGTCAGTTCGTAAACGTCTTCATCCTTCGAGGCATGATTGTGCACGGCCCAACCGGGCGCACTCAGCATCAGGTCGCCGGCTTCCCATTCGTAACGCTGGCCTTCGACAGTACTATAGCCACGACCATGAAAATAATAATTCACAGCGGCCGACACGTGACGATGCGGGCGATCGACAATGTTCTTCGGACGAATTGTGATCGTCGCGAAGAAAGTATGCGTCGTGCCATTCGTTCTCCCAGTGGCCGGGTCATACATTAAATAGAGTCTTCGGCCGACATACTTCTTGCCCAAGTCTCTCAGTTTGTCGAGTTCAGCTTTGACTTTTTCCCAGGGCCAATGAAGCGGCTTCACTTCGATACGATCGGGATTGATCAGCTTTTCGTACGGCATCAGATATCCGCCGTCTTCACTTAACGGAAACGTGCCGAATGGACTAATCTTCGTCGAGTCAAACTTCTCCTGCGTGCCGGCAGCCGTTAAATTCATTTGCGGGTCATCTTCCGCGATGTAAACGTTGAGCTTCTCCAGCAGGGGCGAGTTGCTGTAGCTGAGTCTCACCTGCACCTGGTCCGTTTCATTGACGTGCTCAAATACTGACCACGGCGGTGTGGTCCAAATGTCATATTGATCAAAATTAATCCGGCTTCCGTCGATGATCGTGTGACCTCTGCCGCGAATGCAAAAATCAACTAAGGCTGCGTTGTGTCGCATTGGACGGGTGCGCTCGCCGGGCTTCAAGACACAAATCGAAACTCCAATCGTATAGGCTAATCCATCGCCGGTGCCTGTCAGCGGATGCGCCACTCGCGATTCACGCCGGCCGTTTGCCGGCGGCGCCAAACTTGCCAGCCGTTCGATCTCTGCGTCGATCTCTTTCTTTTTGATCACTACCGGAGGAATCAAGCGCGGTGGTCCGCTTTTCACGTCCGTGCGATCGATGAACTTGTATCCTCGCGAGTTCATTTACATCTTTCTCCCACTGTTTAGAGGCGGGCGTCGCCCGCCGGCACCGTAATAAAGATCTCGGCGGGCAACGCCCGCCGCTAAACATCAAACGATCAATTTTTCCGCAGGGCGCAATCGTGGCGTCGCTCGCTGTGGATGTGCAAACTCGCGGCCGAATCCCTGAGCCCTCGCCTTTCGATACAACTCAATTCCGAGCGCCAGATCTGAAATTCCCATTCCTAAAGATTTGAACAGCGTCACGTCATCGTTCGCGTTACGCCCAACATCACCGGCAACAACATCCGCGAGCGAGCGAACCTGTCGCCATCCTGGTTGGTCGGCCGCCCCAAAAAAATCAATTAGCTCGCGCGACAGGTTCTGTGCCGCGGGCACCGTATCCACGACGATCTGAGTGCAACGTTCAAGCACATCACGCGCTATCTCAGCGCGGCTGGGAACAATCGCACCAATGGCATTGACGTGTGCGCCTGTCGAGATCATTTCAGAGGTAACGATTGGATCACTCGCACGCGTGGCAACAGTAACAATCGAAGCGCCGGCAACAGCTTCAGGGATGCTACGTGACGCGATAGTCTCGACATTAAATTCACTACCAACGCGGTCAGCAAACTGCTGGCGGCGCTCGACGTGGTGTCCGAACACGCGAATGCGTTTGACTGGTCTCACTGAAACGATTGCGGCGACTTGGCTAAGCGCCTGTTTGCCGGTGCCAACCATAGCAAAGTCATCTGCCCTCGCGTCAGCCAATCTATCGGTAGCTACGCCGGAAGCGGCGGCAGTTCGCAACTGTCCCAAAGCAAACGCTTCGATAATGGCTTTTAGGGATCCATGCTCACTATCGAACAGAATCAAAAGGGGTGTGGCTCCGCTTTTCGTGTGAGCCCAAGTTTTCGTTCCTGCGAATCCGGCTTTCGCAAACACCGCGCCGATCGCGTGCAGCGTCGCGCCTTCGTCCCACGCGACGTGCGTCTTCAACATGTTCTTCGCATCGCCACGGGCTTCGTCCCGCAAACCTTGCTCCAAGACTTCAATCGCGCCGCTCATATCCATCATGGCGACCACTTCGGCTTCGGAAATCCAGATTGGCACTGCTTCAGACATAGTTGACGTCACAAAGGAGAAGTCACGGGCGGTTCAAGCTCAAGCGAATTCGCAATCAAAGCATGCATGACGTACCGTCCGATCAACATCAGGATCGCCACCGCCGGCCCATGGCCAATATCTTTTATTACTTCTTCAAGCTCACGGTTAACAGCGTGCCCTTGTCGTTCAAGCACCGCAAGTGTGAGCGCTTGCACGCGCGACTCTGTAGGCGAGAGATGCGTCTTTGCTTCAGATGATTCGACTTCGCGAACCCAAGCTTTGTTGAAACCAAGTTTCAACGCCAATCTTTCGTGCTGCACGCGCTCATAATCATTTTTCATTTTCGTCGCGATCGTCAACGCGACCAGCTCAGTAAAGTTGTCTGGCAGAGCCTCCTTAAGATCTTCGGTCAACGCATAAAAGGAAATCAGAGCCCGCGGCTGATGACCTGTACATTGAAAAAATTCGCCCAGATAATTCAGCCGCTCGACCTTCGGCCGCAGCAACTCCGCGAGTTGCGGATCGAGTTCGGCCATCGAAAGTCGGGGAATCAGATCGCTCATCGCATCAAACCGACGCCTCAAATGCAGCCGCTGGATCGAAGTTCCTCAATTTCGCTGGCGCTTAATCCCAGCTGTTCTCTGTACACTTCGCGGTTGTGCTCTCCCACCTTCGGCGCGCCGCGCCGTATCGGCAGCCGCTGACCATTGATCACCGTAAAGCCGCCGGGATACTTCAAAGTCTTAAGTGATTGCGGATCGTCAACATCCTGCCAAAATTCACGTGCTTCGAGCTGCGCACTGCGGGAAATGTCTTCTACCGTAGCAACTGGATAGCCGAGCATTTGTCGCCTGATCGCGCCTTCAAGAAATTCGTTCTTGGTGACCTGGGCGAAGAAGTCACCGATTGCTTCTTCCAATCGATCGACTTCGGCTTGTGTAATGTTGGTAACGGCAAACGCGCCCCAGTCCATTTCTTTCAACCAAGCGGGAGCCAGTCCTTTCTCATCCATCCAGGCAACCATTTGCTGATTCGTATGGCGACCTGCCGGGCCGCCGTAAATGATGAAATTTATCCAGCCATCCTGGCACGGCCACATGACGCGCATTTTCGCTCCCTTGACGCTGCGCCCGGTGACAAAGACACCTGCGCGTTCAGGATTGACGCGATTCAAATCCCAGAATGCGGGCGCATGCGCCAGCGCCGACATCACGGCAACCTGGGCGGAAACATCTACCCGCTGGCCTCGACCCGTCATTGATCTATAAGCGAGTGCCGTCAACGCTCCCATCGCGGCCTCGGCGCCCACCCACATCGCTGCTTGCGGCACCGACACGCGCATCGGCTGGCCGTCTTTCTCACCCGCCAATGACATGGCGCCGCTTAGCGCCATAATTTCCAAATCGGAGCCTTGCAAATCTTTGTAAGGACCCTCCTGCCCAAATGGTGAAATGGAAACGAAAATCAACGAAGGGTTATCTCGATTCAATTCCTCATAACCGGGATCGACGCGGCCGAACGTTCCGGGTTGAGGAGTGTCGATGACGAAATCCGCATCCGCAGCTAACTGACGGAACAGATCACGCCCTCGTTCGCATTCCAGGTTCAGAGTGATACCTCGCTTGTTCGCGTTGTAAGCCAGCCAACAGAGACTCTGACGCGAACCATTTTCATTGCTCAGAAAAGGCGGCTGCCCTCGCGCAGCATCGCCTCCCGGCGGTTCGATCTTGATCACATCAGCGCCGAGATCGCCGAAGATCTTGCCGGTAAGAAAACCAAGCGGTCCCGTCAAATCAAGCACGCGATATGGAGATAACAACATTGCGGATTGCGGAATTCGGATTTCGGATTTAAGGAACGCGAATCGAAATTTCGCATGCCGCAATCCGAAATCCGCAATTCTCTATCTTCCCGTTCTGGCGAGCACTTCCACCCAACCATGCATCCGCTCTTTGGCGCGATCCAATTCCGCTTGCGAAAAGAACTTCAACGGATCGACTTTATCGATTGGATAGACGGGCCGATGGAAGTCCTGCTCGTAACCGAACGGTACCGTCGCATCGATTCCCATCCCGCCTTCGAAGCGAGTATTAGATGCGGTCCACTCTTTTTCACCGGCAGTCATCCTTTCTTGCGGCTGAAACGTCTGTCCAATGCCGCCGGGCAGTGGATTGATGATGTCCGCATGCGGATTTACGCGCGTCGTCAATGACCAGACGATATCGTCCATGCTATAGATGTCGATGTCCGGACTTTCAGCGATCGCCAGACGCATGCCCTGGTTGCACGACAGAATCGCCGCCAGAAAATTTCGCTGCCAGCCTTCTTCGATCTTGTTCCGCTTCTTCACCTGAATGATGCATCCACCCCAATCAGTCATGCAGTAAGGAATGTGTACATCCTGCACGATTCCCGGCTGAAGCCGTTCGCACAACTCGTAGATCGCCGATTCGCGCAACGTTGTGTCGATGTTGTTGCAATCGAGCATGTGCACGCCCAGCAGATAGATCAGCGGGCGGGTTTCGCTCTTGCGCATCGTGATCGCGGTGACATGAAAGGTTGGGGCTTTGTATGCCTTGCCCATGTAACCGGCCCACTCCGGATGGAAGAAATACTTGCCCTGCGTGTCAGCACGTTCGGCTTCAGCAGTTTCATAACGCTTGTCTCGCGGATACAGATAACCTTCAAGGACGTATTCGGACTCGGCAATTGCATAAGCATCGATCGTGCGAGCCTTGACGATGTTCACGGGCGAACCTTGAATAGCCCCTGCGACACCAATCTCGTCACAGCCCTTCGGCAGCACGACATAATCGAAACCGCCACCTGCGACGAGCGTGCATGCCGGCGGCACGCCGAAACACATCGTCAAAGGAATCGGTTTTTCATCCTTGTAGTGCTCAGTAATGACTTGCCACATGTGCGACCCGGGCGAAGCCTGGAAGGTGCCGACGTTCCCCCAGCGAAAATTCATGCGGTTGTAGCCGATGTGACTGCCCCCTTTGAAATAATCGCCGACGACACAACTAATGCCGCTGCCGATCGTCAGTTCTGACTCGAGTTCGGTATGGCGAATCGCGGTGACGTATTTGTTGACGTCAAGATCGTCGGTGATGACTTCTTCCTGGCAGGGCGCTTCGCTTTGTGAAACCTCCACAGGTTTCGTTGGATTCGTCATGGCGTGCGCAATCTTGCGCGTACGCTCTTGCGGAGAGCTGAAGCCGAATAACTTATCGACCACGTTCATATCAGCGAGCAGATTCGTGATCGCGCGCGCATGTGGCTTTCCCTTGACTTTGTTGAAAAGAACGACCGGTCCGCCATCGAGATGCTTCTGCACGCCAGTAATTTCTAAATCCGGATTGACTTCCACGTCGGTCATCAGGACATCGCCCTGTGAGTCCAACCACTCCAAAGCTGAACGCAAAGAGGTAACATCTTTCCTTACTTGTTTCTTAGTTTCTTCTGCAAATGCTGTCGCCATGATTCTGTTTAGCTCCCTTGTTGATGATGTCCTTTGCTGATTATGAAAATGCGCCTTGCTCAATCAGTGCTTCATATTCGTGCTCGGAAATGCCGAGCCACGATCGAAAGACTGCTTCGTTGTCAGCGCCTAAACACGGCGCCGCACTGCGCACACTCCCCGGTGTTTCGCTTAATTCATAAGAGACCATGCGATACGCGTGCTTTCCCAATTCCGGATGTTCGTGCTGCTGCCAAATATTTCGAAACGCGATCTGTGGATCTGTAAATAGATCTCGAATCGAATTCACTTTGGCCGCGTGCAGTCCGCGGCATTGCAGTCGCCACATCAAACGCGCGGCATCTTGTTCGCGCGTCCATTCGCTGATTAGTTCATCGAGTTCACGTTCGTGGGCTTTCCTGGCGGCCTGATTAGCAAAGCGCTGATCCTTCAACCACTCGGATTTGTCCGCGGCGCCGCAAAAGCGTTCCCACTCGTTGTCATCCCAACAACTAAGCACGCACCACGCGCCGTCCGCGCAGGGATAACAACCATGCGGGGCTGCGCCGGCGTCCCGATTTCCATCGCGGTTCTGAACCACGCCGTTCGCTGAGTAGTCGAGCATGGCACTACTGATGAATTGAACGCCGGTTTCAAATTGCGAAAGATCGATGTACGCGCCCTCGCCGGTCCGGCGTCGATGGTCCAAAGCTGCCAAGACCGCGATTCCGCCGAATGCTACCGCAATGAAATCGATATAAGGTCCGTAAAGAAAATACGGAGGCCCGTCGGGCTCGCCAATCAAATGCGTGAAGCCGCTCAGCGATGAGAGTTGTGAACCAAACCCCGGATGAGTTGCGTGCGGTCCCGTCTGGCCCATGTTGCTGGTGCTGAGCATGACCAATTCCGGCTTTGCTTTGCTCAGGCTCGCATGATCGAGACCTAATCGAGCCATCACACCCGGTCGCATGTTTTCGATCACGATGTCCGACCACTGCACCAGGCGATGTGCCAGCTTCAGGCCTGCTGGATTCTTTAGATCGAGCGTGACCCCGCGCTTCGAGTCGTTAAAGAACGCAAAGCAGCCGGAACGATTCAATCCGACGCGATCGTCTTTGAAAGGCGGATACTGAAGGCGAAATCCGTCAGGCCTTTGTTGCGATTCGACATGCACTACGCGCGCCCCAAAGTTGGCTAGATACTTGCTGATGCACGGCCCTGCGGCATAGGCACCGAACTCCACGACCTTGACGTTGGCCAGCGCGTCTTTAGCGTCATTGGGCTCCGCCTTTATGTCCTCCCCAACGAACGTCACATCTGTGTGCTTGCCGATTTTTTGTTCTAGCGTGCTCATTCAGGGCGTAGTGAAAACTTTCAGCCTTTTAGCTCCGTCAGGAGCGAAATATTTATAGGATGCGCATGCATTCTTGACTCAAGCTCCGTAGGAGCAGCATCTGTTGTCGCCCCTAGAGGGGCTCGTAAAAATCGTCAAAGATTTCGCAGTCTATAGATGTTTCGTCCCTACGGGACTGCGCAAATCGTCTTCTATTTGTTCGAGAAATTCTGCCCTCCGAGTATTCAATGCCTACCGCACCTTGCGTTCACTCGCATCAGCGCTCGTGAACATCGTACCGTCCCAACGGTTCATGACATCCAGATGAATATCGAATTGATCCAATATCCGCATCGTGACGTGATTGATCATGTCGTCGAGATTTTGCGGGTGGTTATAAAACGCCGGCACGGGCGGCAGGATCACGACGCCCATGCGCGAGAGCTTCAACATGTTTTCGAGGTGAATATCGTGCAACGGCGACTCGCGTACGACGAGCACAAGTTTCCGGCGCTCTTTCAAAATGACGTCCGCCGCGCGATGAATCAGGTTATCGCTGATCCCGTTGGCGATGGACGCCAGGGTCCTCATGCTGCACGGGACCACCACCATTCCCAACGTGACGAATGACCCGCTGGAGATCGCTGCACCTTGATCACCGAGCGGATAAACCTTCGTTGCCAGACCTTCCACTTCTTCAACACTGTGCTGAGTTTCATGAATCAGCGTGCGTGCGGCCCATTTACTCATCACCATGTGCGTCTCGACGCCCGAGCCATGGAGCATTTGCAACAGCCGCACGCCAAAGATCGTGCCCGTGGCGCCGGTCATGCCGACAATTAATCTTGTTGGTTGTCCTTCATTCATAATTAGATCAACTTTCGCTTCCAGTCTCGTTCGGCAAACATGATTCCGCCATGATCTTCGTGATCGTGATGATCGTGATCGTGGTGCGCTTCAGCGCGCATGTTCGTGGCTTGCGCTTTGCGCAATTCTTCGTCGAACCGCTTCTTAATCGCCGGGTCTTCGCGGTCGGCCTCGATCTGCTCGACTTGCAGCGGAATCCCCAACCGCTTCGGAAAGTCACCTTCGGTCATTGCGAAGTAGCGCGCTTTAACATTTCCGGTGTTGAAGTGCTGGTGATACCAGAAGTATGGCGGCGAAACGATCGAACCGGCCTTCCAATCGATCTTCACTGAGTCGGATTCTTTGAGGCTCTCTTTGCCGGCCAGCGAGAAACCGGTGCCGTTCAGCGTCAGGATGATCGCCTCATACGGATGGCGATGACCCAGTTTGTAGCCTCCAGTCTCGAACTCTGACATGTGCGGTTCGAGAATCGTGTTCCCCGACATGTCCCAAAAGATGCTCGCGTTCTCGCCGCCACGTTCGGGCCACGGCACGACTTCCGATTTGCGAATGTCTTTGACGAAATTTGTCTTGTCCCAACGCTTACGCACTCGCTCGGTCCTGGCAAAGTAATCCGGCGCGCCGCTGTAGCGCTCGGTGAATTGAAAGTTCAGATTGTTGATTAACCCCAAATTGCCGAATACCTGGAGCATGAAAGGAAAACTGGTGATCGCGAGCAGCCGCGCCGGTTTCGTCGCGCTGCCGTTGTAGTGTCGATTCATCACGTTCAGCGGCCCGGCAAACAAACTTCCCTCGCCCCACTCAACTTTGTTCTTGCGGGGGCCTTCACCGAAAAGCGTGTAGCCATTGCCGCTTAGCCCGATGAACACTTGCTCGAAGAAATTCTTGCGCGGGGCGAGCGCTTTGCCCGGAGGAATTTCAAAGATCACTCCATCCATGTGCACGTTGCCTGTGAAGTTGAGATACATCCCGCGCCCTTCGATCTCTGGCCATGCATGCACTTCATGCGTAACCACGTCTAAGACCGAATAAGGATTGTCATATTTCGGAATCTTGGTGTGCTTGGCCCAGTCACGATAAAAATTGCGTTCGATACGTCCGCCACCGCCAATGTTCGCGGGACTGTAAACGGGATTTTCCTGATCCCGCGTTTCAGGCGGCGGCTTTGGTTTTGTTTTCTGGGACTGCGCAGCGGCAGTTTCGATCAATGTGCTACCGAGCAGTGGCAACGCCAATCCGGCCGCCGAAGCGCGCTCGATGAATTTGCGCCGCGAGACTGTGCCGGTGAATAGATCGTCCAATAACTCTTTCATGATTCCTCCGGAAACTCCCTTCTCGCTCTGGGAGAAGGGCTGGGGATGAGGGCTTGTCGCACCATCCATTACTTGAACTAATTGCGAGAGATGAATTCGCTAAGCGAATTCATCTTTCGCAA
Source organism: uncultured bacterium (assembly GCA_965653675.1). GTDB lineage: Bacteria > Acidobacteriota > Blastocatellia > Pyrinomonadales > Pyrinomonadaceae > UBA11740. Next base: position 84,101 of record CBFHBA010000005.1, on the reverse strand, counting down.
AGTCACAGATAGCGGGGTCACCCCTCAGGCCCTCACCCAACCCTCTTCCAGAGGGAGAGGGAAAACCTACGCCTATTTCTTCTTTGGCATGCGCACCTCGACGCCGTTTTTCTTCAACTCAGCCACGAACATTTCTCTAATCGCGGGATCCTCATCATCGTATTCGATCAAGTTGCCGCCTTTGCGCGTGCTGGTTTTGCCCAGGCGATGCGTGCGGCCGCCGCCGCCGAGTGAGCGCATGAACCATTTCCCGTCGCCGCCCCAGGTCGGCGCAATGTAACGTGCCGGATCATTTCCGGTGTTAAAGTGCTGATGAAACCAACCGTCGGGCGGTACTAATAAACTACCTTCCGTCCAGTCGATTCGCTTCTGCGTCACCGCCGGCGCGTCCGAATATTTCAGACTTCCTTTCCACATCAGCGTGTAGCCACGCCCATTGAGCATCACGACGTGCGAGCCTGGCCCATGCCGGTGCGCCTTCTTATAAGTTCCGGTCTCGAACTCCGAGATGTGCGCCTGCATCGTGTTGTCGGCAAGCTGTAATTCGATGCGGTAGTTTCCGGCCCCGCGTTCTTTGCTCTCGCGCAACGCTAACTCACGGGCGTCCGGGACGAAACCACTGTCCCACGTGTCGACACCGCCCGCTTGTTCGCTTTCTGATGACGTCGTGTTCTTGTGATGAACCTTGTCCGCGCCGCCGCCAAAGAAATCTGCTTCGCCGTTGTAACGATCGCGAAATGCAAAATCGTTGTTGAAGACGAAATCAAGATTGTGAAAGAGATCGATCACCACTGGCGCATTCGTCATCACCAGAAACCGCGCCGGTGTCGAGCCGCGATTGATGTGCTGACGCCAAACGTTCAGTGGCGGCGCCAGCACACTGCCCGCTTTCCAACGCACCGATTGTTTGGTTCGACTACCGGGATTCCAGATTAGACTTTCACCTTCGCCGGTGAGCACATAAAGCACTTCCTCGAAAAGATATCGCTGCGGTTCAGTCTTTGCGCCCTCTGCCAGCTCGCAGAGATAACCAACGTTGACCCCCTCGCCGCCGACAAGATCGATGTATGCTCCCTGCACGCCCTGCCCGAGCCGCTTCCATGGTTTCAATTCCGCTTTGCGCAAGTCGGCGACGTAGTAATCGCGATGCACGGGAAGATCCTCTTGTTTAAGCCACTGCTCCCACGGATTGACATTCGTTTGATCCCACGTCCGGCTTGGCGGCGTCGTAGTCCTGCGCTGCTCCGGGTGACGGTGAAGATGATGGTCGCTCGCATCGTGATCGTGATGATGATCAGGCGCGTGAGCGTCAGTGCCTCGCGTGGCGGCGCCCAACAGTGAAGTCGTGGCCAGAAAGCTCAATCCGCCGGTGGCCGCGCGCTCGACAAACTCGCGCCGCGAGATGCCGCCGCGGAGAAAATCGTTCACCCAGTCTTTGATTTCTTTCATATGTTCCTTATGGCGCAAACTGACAGTCTGCGATCACAAACTGACAGTTTGTGCTACACACCCATTCTCATTTCGACACCATGCTTCTTGAGTTCTGCGGCAAACATTTCCTTGATCACGGGATCCTCGTCGGGGTAATCAACCATGTTACCCCCGTGACGAAAGCTGATCGTGTTCAAGCGATGCGTGCGACCACCGCCGGCCATGCCTTTGACCCAGTACTTGCCGCCAATCCAGGTGGTGGCCATGTACTTGGCCGCATTGGGGCCCGCATTGAAATGTTGATGAAACCAACGATCGGGCGGGACGAACAGCGTTCCTTCTTTCCAATCGACACGCACCTGCTTCGGGGCGTTCGAGTATTGCGGCACATCGGTCCACATCAAACTGTAACCAACGCCGTCGAGCACCAGCACGTGCGAACCTGGCCCATGTCGATGTGCGCGCTTGTAGGTCCCCATCTCGAATTCCGAGACGTGCGTCTGCATTGAATTATCAGACAGGATCACCTCAGCGCTTTTGTTCTTGAGCCCGCGCGCCTTCGCGACAAACAATTGAATCCCGTTGAGATCAGGAATCAGACCGGTGTCGAGTACGCCGACCGCGCCCTTCTCGCCTTCGCCGAAGGTCGCCGCGCTGCCGGCGATTTTCATCTTCGTTTCGTTGACTGTGAAGTAATCAGGCTGGTTGTCATAACGATCGCGGAAAACGAAGTCGTTATTAAAAATGAAGTCCGCGTTGTGATAGAGGTCCATCGTCAACGGCAGATCCATTACTGAAACTAAGCGCGCCGGTTTGTTTCCAGTGTTTTTGTAAATGCGCCAGGTGTTTAGTGGCGGCGAAAAGAGCGTGCTCTTCTGCCATTTGAAAGTTTGCTTGGGCCGGTTCTCATGCCACACCGTCGTCTCACCTTCGCCATCCAGGACAAACACCGATTCTTCAAACATGAATCTCACCGGCTTGGTGCTGGCGCCCGGCGCCAGTTCCAGGATGTAAGCACCATCGGTCGCTTCCGCACCTTCGAGATCGAACAGGGCGGCGTTCGTTCCGAATCGCGCCCAAGGCTTCACTTCGACAGCTCGCACGTCCGGAATCTGATAACCCTTGTGCACCGGAACGCCTTCACTCTCCATCCACTGCTCGTAAGGAGTCTTCTCGCTAAAGGGCTCGGCGCGAAATCGTTCCTTGCCGGGTGTTAGAGTACCGCCTTCAGTCGGCCCTTCGTTCGCGATGGTAACCGTGTCGAGAATCGATTCGACGGTCATCATGCCGAACCCCATCCCTAACACTCGCGCGCTGAAATCGCGCCGCGAGATTTCGCCGTTAACAAGTTTCGCAATTAGTTTTCGCATTTCTTCTCAGTTCAGAGTTCAGCCTTTAGGTTGTTGTTTTCAATCTGCGCGCACAAAGAATCATCGCAACCGTGACGAGCGCAAACTTAGAAAACCAGGTGTTCATGAAAACCGTATTGCCAGGCCAGAAACAGACCGAAGCTGACGCTGAATAAGCCGACCGCCACTTGCAATCCCTCGCTCAATGCGTTGAAGCGTTTTCGCGTTAGTACAAAGGGCAAGCTGATCAAGCTGCTCATCACCAGCATTCCCCCGACTGACCCGATACCGAATACCGCGATGTAAATCAATCCGGCAACGGCAGATGGAATCGTCGCCAGCACCAGCAGCGTCAATGCTGCGCTGCCGGCCATGCCGTGGACCATGCCGACGAAGAAAGGCCGCGCGCCGAGACCGATTACGTGTCGATGTCGGTGCCCGTGCTCGTCGCCACGATGCAGGTGAAGGTGTGTGTGCGTGCTGCCATCGTGAGTATGGCGATGACGGTGCAGCTGCCATCCGCGGAAAGACTTCGAGATTGCTTTCACACCTAAGTAGATCAACATCAGTGCCACGGCGAATTCCATCCACAACGCGATCCGATCCGATATTTGAAGTTTGAGCGCGATCACCACAACACCCGCGGTCAGCAGCGAGAGGGTATGGCCCAGACCCCAGAAGGTCCCCACCAGCGACGACCTCTTCACGCTCTTTGATTCACTGACGATCGTTGATACAGCGACCATATGATCGGGATCGAGTGCGTGCTTTAGACCCAGCACAAAGCCCAAACCAAGAACGCTTAAGAACATTCCATTAGCCATTGCGTGTGCTTACTCCACCAAGGTGACTCTGCGTTATCTAATTCCAATCAGCGGCCAGTAAAACGGCGCCAGCAGCAACAGAAATACGAACTCGACTACACTCAGCACCGCACCCATGCGAAACATGTCGCGGCTGTTGAAGTATCCATATGAATAACCAACTACGAGCACCGCCGATTGATAGACAAAAATCTTCGCGCCCGATCCGAATGTCCAAATCATGCCGATGACTAGCGGTGACAACCCATGAGCCGTCGCATAATTCATCAAGGGCGGAATCGACGAGCTGAGCATCGACACTTCGTCTCCTAAAAAGATGTGATACACAAAAGCTGTCCAGTACAGGACAAACGTCGATGTGTAAATGTTGGTAAGGAGCGGTTGCATCCAACCAAACATAACCTTCGTGAGCACATCGAGTGCTTTCGTCGCCGTCAGCACCTGGCTCATGCTTACTGCCGCCGCCACGAAGAACACGGGCAGATAATTGACCTTCTTCAGGTCCTCGACCTCCAGCACGCGAATGCCGGGCAGCGTTGCCAAAAGCGCGATGCCTAGCGCCACAATCGCCGGCGAGATGTGATGCAATCGGTCAGTCATCCAGAGACTGATGGCGATTGCCATCAAGATTGCCGTCTTTTTCTCCAGAGCGGTCCAGGGGCCCATGGCGCGAAGTTCGTCACGCAACGCATCGGACTTATTGGCCAGCGCTTCCCGTTCCGGTGGATAGAACCAGAGTGTGAAACGCCACGCCACCAGAATTGTGAGTCCAGTGATGGGAAGAAACGCCCAGAACCAGCGGCTCCACAAAACTTCCACGTGACCTACTTGCGCGATAAGGCCCTGGGCGGTAATGGCCGCAGCACCAGCGATGATCATTTTGTCGAAGATATTCGCGGTGTAAGTGAGAATGATGAAAAGCCCGCGGCCAAGATTGCTCCCAGGTCCAAGACCAGCGGCTTCGATCAGTCCAATGGCCACTGCAGCCATGATTACTACGCGCGCAATTCCCGAAGGGACAGGAAACGTCAGCAGAAAGTCCGCGATAATCAGCCCCAGCAGCAGCCGCGAGTAAGTGTTGCCAACTGCTCGCAGAACCAGGTAGGCGAGGCGGCGTCCTAGTCCAGACTTGGTGGCCATGGTGCCGAAAAGCACCGCGCCAAACAGAAACCATGGAGTGCTGCTCGAGAATCCGCCAAATGCAACTTCAACTTTGGCGACGCCGAGAGCCCAAAACAAGTAGCAGCCAATCAGCCCCGTCACCGCATGGTCCAAAGCGTGAGTGATCCACGCAATGATCATGAATGAAGTGATCGCGATGGCTTTTTGTGCCGGGCGTTCCAACGGCAACGGCACGAACCACAGGGCGATCGGCACTATGACAGCCAGCACCCGACCGGTTTGGACCACACGACTGTTTCGTATTTTGGCCGTGCCGGCCGCGGCCATGCGCACGACCGGAACGTCCTGCGCCGGAGTTGCGTGACCGTTTATTGTCTGGGCCTCTTCCATCGTTTTTCTGCTACTTCCCTTCTCCCTCTGGGAGAAGGTCAGGATGAGGGTTTACTCGATCTGTAAAGTCATAGCTTTCTTCTTCTCCTGCGACTCTGCAATTTGCAAAGTCGCAGGAAAAGGTTAAAAAGTATTTTCGGCGCCAAGCCCTCACCCTGGCCCTCTCCCAATGGGAGAGGGAAAACTACCCAACCACCTGATATGTTTTCACCGCAACCTCGGCTTTGATTCCGCGCGTGCTGTGTTTGACTCTTTCGTGCGCTTCACTCGTGCGATAAGCCTGAATAGCTTCCACGCTTTCCCAGTTAGACAACGAGATGAATTCGTCCGGCTCTTCGTTACAAGCCAATAACTCCTCCGACAAACATCCCGGTTGCGAAATCATGATCGGAGCACAAACCTTCTTCCAGTCGTCAATCGCTTCTTTGATTTGATCGGGCGCGACTTTGACGTAGATCAATCTGGCAATCATGGCCTCTCCTATTTGGAGTGCGGTGGCAAGCGAAGCGCGACACCGTTTTGGATTAGTGGCATGCGGGATACTTATCCAAAGCGCCGTGGCCGCTAACGCTTTGCCGGCGCACTCCAGATTTATTCATCCAAAATCTTGCCCCACTTCTCTTCCGCGGCGCGACGGACTTCCGGGCTGGATTCAGCCACCGGCGGAAAATCGCTCATCCATTCGTAAGGACGGCACGCATCGATCACCGCACGCGAACTATGTCCCTTTTGACCTTTGGGAATTATCGGATCGAGCGGACCACTCCAACTGCGCCGAATCATTTCGATGTCGATCTCCGGATTCGAACGCGTCGTCAATGCCCACAACACATCGTTGGTGTTCGTCACGTCGATATCGTCATCAACCTCGATTACGTCGCGACCTAGATAGCGTCCCGCGTGACAGTAAGCCGCGACCATCCCAGCTTGCTTTGCATGACCTGGGTAGCGTTGCTTAATCGAAACGATGGTCAATAGTCGCGCGCCGCCGGCCTCGTGACACCAGACGCCTTGAATATCCGGAATACCTGCCGCTTCCATCTGTTGCCAAATCAAAGCCGAACGCATGAAGCAACGCATGTAGTTGAATTCGCACGGCGGACGCGTGGGCGGCGCGCCCAGAATAATCGGATTGTTACGATGATAGAGCCGCTTAACTTTCATGATCGGCTCCGGTCGCATCGAACTGGCGTAGTACCCCGTCCATTCACCGAACGGCCCTTCGTCCATTTCTTCGCCCGCAATGGCCTCGCATTCGACCACAATCTCGGCGGTGGCCGGAATCGGCAACCCGGTGTATTCGCCAATGATTACGGGCACGGGAGCACCTTGCAGTCCGCCGACCCAGTCGTACTCCGACACGCCGCGCGGTACCTCAATACCGCCGGCCAGGTACAGAAGCGGATCCTGTCCGAACGAAACCGCTACCTTGCATGATTGGCCGCGCGCAAAATATTTCTCGCGCATGATGCGGCCCTGTTTGCCTGGTGAGATATAGAAACCGAGCGTGTCTTCATTCTGAATCATCACGCGGTAGGTGCCGAGATTGACCCAGCCTTCATCCGGCTCAACCGTGATGTCAATCGAGCCGGTTCCGATGTAGCGCCCGCCATCCAGCTCGTGCCATTTGGGCGTGGGAAACTTCCACATGTCTATATCTTTGCCGGCGAAGACGTTCTCCATCACGGGGCCATCTTTCACGACTTCCGGCTTTATGTAATTGACTTCGGTGATGTGACGCTTGATGTCTTTGACGAATTCCAGCCGCGTGTAGTTCGTGTCCATGTGCAGCGTCGTGGCAATGCGCTTAACCGTATTCAAGGTATTCGAAAGCACACGATAGCCCGGTGGGTAGTCCTTGATGTGGTCGAAGAGCAAAGCCTTGCTCTGCTCGCCGCGATGATGGCCAAGCTCAGTGATCGCGCCGACCTCAACATTCCAATCCGCGCCGTTAATCCGCTTCAACTCGCCCAGCTTCTCGACCTCGTCGATCCAGCCACGCAAGTCTCGGGCTGTGGTAGTTGGCTCGGTGCGTTCGTCAGAAATTGTTGCTTCCGCTTTCATGATGATCTTGATCCTTGGGTCGCAAATTTACAGTTCCCTCTCCCTGTGGGAGAGGGGCAAAGAGTGAACATCATCCATCAACTATCCCACATAAAGCTTGCGCTATCTCTTGAAAAAATCCGGAACCAGGTACGTGAACAGCCCATTGCGGATGCTGTCCGAAACATAAATCTCTCCATCCTTAGGATTGATCGCGAGCCCCGTCGGATGCAGCAATTCACTGAATGGCCCGCCGAGTCTTGCCAGGGGCGGCGTGTCGCCTTTGTCAGTGATCCGCCAGACACCGATGAACCCGAGATTAGGATCGTTCCAAGGGTCTTCCGGAATCTGTTTGTATGTGCCCTTGAGCGTTACTTCCGCATAGACATTCTGATGAATGTGATTCGAGGCGGCCAGGAAAATCTTGCCGTCAAACATCTGGATTTGCCACGGCTCTTCGCCGATCCCAGTCTTCGGACCTTCGATCACGGCACGCGGCGCCACATCACCGTTGTCAGTGCGATTGAAAATCAGGATTTCGCGCGGGCCGGCAATCGCCATTAAGTTGGTTGCCGGATCCACTCCGATGCCCACCGTATGGCCCAATTTAGTCTTCGGACCACGGATGATTCGCAATGGCGGCACGTCGCCATTGGCGTTCAGCGGAAACACATAAACAGTTCGCGCGGTCATGCTCGAAACCAGAATCTCGCTGTTCGCTAAGTCAAGACTCACTGCATGCGGCGTCACCAATTGCGTGCAAGCGCCCTGGATGATCCGTATCGGCGGTTCGTCGCCACGCGCAGCGGCTCGAAATACCAGAATCGCATCAGCCAGAGCGTTGGGAACGACGATCTCATCATGAATTGGATCGTAGGCGATGCCGTGAACGCTGCGTCCCAACTTGGATTGTTCTCCCGAAATCACTCGTTTCGCTTCCACATTGCCATTCGCTACCCGAGCGAACGCCGCGATGCGCGGTTGACTCACTCAATTTGGCACCAGGATCTCTTCACGCTTCGAATCATAAGCAACCGCCATCGGGTTGCCGAAACCACTCGCCGGCGTGCCTGCGGGAGCGCTCCGAATAATTCTCTTCGGCTGTGCATTACCGGCCGCGTCGCGCGCAAAGACGAGCGCGGTATGATCGCCAAAATTCGTGACCCAGATTTCGTTGTTCCTGGTGTCGATGCTTACGCCCATCGGTCGATTAATGCCGGTGCGCGCGCCGCTCAGCACACGCAGCGGCGCCACGTCGCCGGTCGCCGTGCGTCGAAAAATCACGACCGAATTGTCGCCGTTGTTCGCCACCGCGACTTCATCGTGCATTGGGTCGACATCGATTCCCATCGGCCAATCAAGTTGCGTGCGTGTTCCCTGAATCGTCCGCAATGGTTTCTCATCACCTTTCGCCGTCGCGGCGTAGAAGGTGATCGAAGGTGGCTGGAAGCGTCCGCCTTCGAACGGCACGTTCGCTGCAGCTACTTGCTCACAACCCATGCCCGTGTTCTTTAGAAATCCGCGAAAGTTGCCGTGATTGGCAACGGCAATCTCATCGTGCTTCTCGTCCCAATAAATCCCATGCGGATCAGCCATGCCCGTTTGGCCGCCACGAAGATAACGCAGCGGCGCCTCGAGACCGACCGCTTCGCGACGATAGATTACGATCGCGCTTTGAAGTTCAATCGAAACCGCGACTTCATCTCGCGATCGACTCAGGGCAACACCCCATGCCTGATGTGGCACGGCCAATAAGCGTGTTGGCTTTGCATTTCCCTCTGCATCGTAAGACCAAACCATCATCGTGTCTTCGATGTCATTGTTGACTGCATAAAGTTCGCGCCGCGCAGAATCGACAGCCACACCGGCGACAAAGCCGATGTTGGTCGCAGGCCCGATGATCTGGCGACGCATTTCAGTTGTTTCCGCTAATCTATTCGCGCCAGAATTCCGGTCGTAGCTGACTACACTCTTACGATTTGTATCAGCGGCGACCACGACATCATTGATCGGATCCACCGCCACGCCGACGAATGCTGGATGTGGATCGACAATCGCTCGCGCCGGGGCGACATCACCACCAATGATTCTAGCTTCGAAGTTCTCTGTTCGGTTTTGTGCTTGCTTGTGCGTTAATTCATCAATACAAACCTCTTCCCCCGACTTAGTCCGAAAGACGCAGGAGTCCGCGGAGTTGCCGGCGCTAATTCTGTTAAAAGAGAACGGAGCCGCCAGCGCCAGAATGAATGCTGCGCCCAAAAGAATTGCTTTTAGGGTCATACCTTTCAATACTACTACCTTTCAACTTTTGCCGACCGGTGCGCGAGACAGTTCGGTTCGGCGACTCATTGATTCACAAATGCCGGGGCCGTTTCACCCAAAGTGCTCATGGAGAAACTGAGACTCGGTCAACCCGTGAAACGCGGGTCGTGATTAGCACCACACCTAAAAAATTAATTTCAGACCAAACTGAATCTGTCGTGACGTCGTGGTTGTGTTAGTTAGCTGCCCAGAAGCCACGAGGTTGCCGCTGCCATCGAAGATGCGACGGTTCGCGGTATTAGGGGCTTCAAAGTTAGGGTGATTTAACGCGTTGAAGATTTCCGTTCTAAACTGCAACTCGCGCTTTTCCGACAGTCGAAAATGCTTGTTCACCAAAAAGTCTACGGTCGATCGTCCAGGCCCAATCAACGTATTTCTTCCGAGATTGCCAAACGTACCGAGGGGTTGAGCCACAAACACACAGGGATCGAACCAGTGCGTCGGCGTTCCTACCCGAGTTCCGGCGGCAATGCTACCAGAACCAAACGTACAACCCGCCGAGACACCGCTCGTGGGATTGTTGGTCATGCCGGTTACCAGGTTAGGACGATCGGAAAAGTTCGATCCCGTCGATTGATTCTGCGAGCGGTTGGCGGAGTTCTCAACGGTAAATGGATTGCCGCTTACGAAGGCGCCAATTCCACCGATTTGCCAGCCCGCGAACAACTGCCGGCTCGCTCCTGTCAGATGTTTGCCGAACGGTAACTCATAAAGCACGTTGATAACTGAATTGTGACGAGCGTCGAAGTTCGAAAGGCCCTTCTCAAGTCGAACGTTGTCCGGATTCTCAAGGCCGGTGGCGGCGTTATCCGCTTCCTCACTGAATAGCCCGGAACTTGTGTCAAGCGATTTACTCCATGTATAGACCGCCTGAATCTGCAAACCACTTGAGAACCGTCTCATTACCGAAACCTGCATCGAGTCGTACCAGGACAACCCGTTAAGTGAGCGCTCTTGCATCGCATCCCAATTCGGATTTCTCCGCGTCGCAGTCTTGGGAGTACAGAGCGTGCCCGCCGGAAGAATCGGATTGGTAGCACTCACGCTTCCTGAGTTGCAAGGCACACCGCCCGGCAACACGATCGGAATTGGCGTGTTGCCCTCGAACCTTTCGACCAAATGCTTGCCGCGCGATCCTACATAAGCAACTGAACCAATAATCTTGTACGGAAGTTGTCGTTGCAGTTCCAGGCTGTATTGATACAAGTAGGGCGTCTTGAAGTTGTTGAAGACCACATTCTGTAATGAGAAACAAGCACTGGGTTTGGTGCCGCACCCTGCCTGGATTTGAGCGGCCGTGGGCGGATGCGGAAAGGGCGCCGGCACTACCGTGGTCGTTCCTACCACAATTGGAAGAGTCACTGAAAGCCAGCCGCCTTTTAGATCGGGAGTTGGATTTCGATCGAACAGGTTTAGAAACTGATTCAGCAGAATCTGATCGTAGTACATGCCGAAACCGCCCCGGAGGCTGGTCTTGCCATCGCCTCTCACATCCCAAGCGAAGCCAACTCGAGGCGCAAAGTTTTTGGTGTTGGACGCAAACGGCGTGTGAATCTGCAAAGCGGTGTCGGACGGCGAAAGCAAAAATGAAGATCGGCCAAATTTTTCCGTCGGCGCGGTGGTCAGCTCATAACGCAGACCCAGGTTCAAAGTGAGCCTACGAAACGCGCGCCAGTCATCCTGAAAGTACCCCGCAAACAAAGTCGACCGGATGCTGCGATGAGGATCCGCTCCAGGAAAAGGCACCACGTCCGATTTAACCTTGGTGGTCAGAAAATCGCTCAGCGAAGAGAATGAATAATCACCTCCGATGCGATTGTACGCAACCGTGTTCCACTGAAATCGTTCGATGAACACACCAGTCTTAAAGGCGTGATTGCCATGCGTGATAGTTAGATCATCAGAAGGCTGGTAAGAGTTCATGTAGAACGCGCGCGGATCGTTTACGACGGTTCCTATCGGAGACATGCCTGTCACGCTGATATGACCAAAAGGCTGCCCGGGAATAAACGACAAAGAGGCCGGTACGTTCGCCTGATTTATCAAGTCGACGTGCAGAGTCGAACGATTGAATCCGAATCGAAGTTGATTCACCTTGTTTGCGGAAAGTATGCGCGTATCCTGCAGAGTGATGTATTGGTTGCGATGGCCTTCGTCCTCGGCAAACAGCCCAAGCACGTGGTCGGGCGCATCTTGCCGTAGCTTGGTGCTGTCATCGATCGTGTATCGCCCAAAGAAGGAGTCCTTCGAGTTGCGGTTCCAATCGATTCTGCCGGTGAAATAATTAACGTGTGCTGGCTGCTGGTTACTAAACTGCAGAGTGGCAACTCCAGGGGTCGAACTCGCAGGGCCGTTCGCGTGCGGAATTAAGTTGAGATAAGGAATGACCGCGGAGTTGACCGTCACCGTCGTCACCTTGCCGGATACGCGATCGATAATTCGTCCGGCGCGTGCATCGTCGTCGGGCACGAGGGCAAAGTGCGTAACTCCCAAACTTTCTCTCAAGCCTTCGTAATTAGCGAAGAAAAATAGTTTACCCTTGGCCGTGTGCGTCACCGCGGGACCGCCTTCGCCAAAGCGCGGCAGTACCACGGGCCCGCCGACCGCGCCACCAAATTGGTTGCGCTTGAAAGGTGGAATGGGATCGGTGGGGCTATCGAAATAGTTCTTGGCGTCGAGCGCGGAGTTGCGGAAGAACTCAAAAAGATCGCCATGGAGATTATTTGTTCCGGTGTTGCTGACAGCGTTGATGATGCCGCCCATGGAGCGACCATATTCGGCAGGAGCGTTGTGCGTGATCACTTTGAATTCTTTGATTGATTCAACGCCGAACATCTGGCCTCCCGCGCCGCCGGGAGTGAAATTCTGCGAATCATTCATGTCCGTGCCGTCGAGCATGAACAGATTCGAAGTTAAACGCGCACCGCCGACCGAAAACTTCACGCCCCGACCCTGATTCGGACTGGCACCTGCGGCCGTGGCCACCGTGACTCCCGGTTGCAGATATATCAACTGATCGAAGCTGCGCCCGTTGAGGGGCAAGTCTCTTATCTTTTTCTCGTCGACCAGACCTCCCATAACGGCGGTGGTGGTCTCGACCTCGGTGGCCGTACTCGAAACCAGAACTTGCTCGCTGACAGACCCAACTTCCAGCTTGAAATTCGTCACAGCCTCTTCACCAACGGTAAGTGTCAGCGAATTAACGGTGACCTTAAACCCTTGCCGTTCGGCACGGACTTCGTAGCGACCGACGGGCAGGGCTTCAACGCGATAGAAGCCCCCGCTGTCGGTGACTGTTTGACGTTCTACTTGAGTGTCGAGATTCTTGATCGACACGCTAACTCCAGCCACGACTGCCCCTTGCGGATCTGTTACGGTGCCGAGGATGGTGCCGCTCGTGCTCTGTGCGCGGACAAGTGCCGTCAAAAGCAGAATGGAAGGCAAAACCAGGAACAAGGATCGTTTGTTCAGCATGTGACGTCTCCTTTGAAGGTTACAGTTGGAGGTATCGGGCTACCCACCGAAGATCTTCATTGACAAAAGTCTGGGAATGATTTCGATCTGAACGCAAACCGGTCGCCGAAATAGTCCGTGTTGGCGAACTGTAAACCAGGAGCCGTCGTGCACTCGATTCAGGGGAACGATGCGCGCGAGCTTCAATCCTGGTCGGATTTATAAAAGGTCTGACGTTTAAAATATAAAGACCAAAAGAAAACGCCCGCATTTTACGGACGGAACTGGGAAGGTGTCAAGAAAATTAGCGCAAAATAAAGCGCATGAGAGACGACGTGTGGCGAAACCTTGCGGCTTTGAGCGAGGTGGAACGCATAGCGGATAACTCGGGCAAGAGTGCATTTATCGCGCCTATGCTCTCCTGCGCGACCGCCCGTCCGTCAGACTTCAATTTGTGGGGATGGAATCGGGCTCAATATCGGTCGATGTAACGATGAATCTCGGAGGACGTGTTAAGATTTTTGGCGTCAGGTTGACGCGAACGCAGGGAAACTCATGGGAAGCTGTAGGAGTCTATGGAATGCGAATTCTCTCGGACGGCTGCTTTGTTGAATGTTTTGTAACCAGTGAGAACGCGTCGTAGTCAGTGGAACCGACTAGCTCGCGTTCGCAATGCGCAAGCCAGGGGTTCGATCCCCCCTCTGCTCCACCAAACAGCCATAAATTCAAAAAATCCATCCCCGCAGTTCTTCTAAGGTAAGGCCCTATTATTAACCGCGTTCCGATTAGCGTCGCCGATAACACGCCCCTGATATTCCGAACGAGCGGTTCGTCTTGTACCTGCATGTCGTGGCCGACTGGCTGCTCATGAATTGTGCCGCTCTAAGCTGAGTACACGAAGGAGCATGAAATGTTTGCGATTATCGGATGGATTGTTTTTGGATTAATCGCCGGTCTCATTGCCAAGGCGATCATGCCGGGCCGGGATCCGGGAGGCTGCATCATCACGATCCTGATCGGCATTGCGGGATCATTCATTGGTGGATTCATCGGTCGCACGTTGTTTGGGTACGGTAGAGCTACTCACGGCGATAGCCGCGACCTCACCCAGCCAGGATTCCTAATGAGTCTCGTACTAGCGGTTATTGGCGCGATCATCCTGCTGGCGATTTACCGTCTAATCAAAGGACGCAACACATCGGTCTAAGTATGATGGCTTAGCCGTTCCGCGCTTCCATCAATTCAATAAATCTTTTGAAGTGATGCTCAGCGTCGTGCGGACCGGGAGCAGCTTCGGGATGGTATTGGACAGAGATGATTGGCAGCGTTTTGTGGCGCATGCCTTCGACGCAACGGTCGTTAAGATTGACGTGCGTCACTTCGACTTCAGGCGGAAGTGAGTCGGCGAGCACCGCAAAGCCGTGATTGTGAGAAGTGATCTCGACGTGGCCGTCGCGAAAATCTTTCACCGGTTGATTGCCGCCGCGATGGCCGAACGTTAGCTTGAAAGTCTTGCCGCCAAACGCGCGGCCAAGCAGTTGATGACCGAAACAGATGCCAAAGGTGGGCGTGCCGGACTGCGCGATCTGCTTCACTTCTTCGACTTCTTTATTCATCGACGCCGGATCGCCCGGGCCATTTGAGAGAAAGACCCCGTCGGGTTTCATCGCAAATACTTCACGTGCCGGAGTTCCGGACGGCACGACGGTGATGCGACATCCTTTTTGCGACAACTCGCGCAGCGAATTCGTCTTCACGCCAAAGTCATAGCAGACGACGTGAAAGCGTTCAGTGCCTTGCGCCGGAAACTCATAAGGCCTGCTGGTCGTGACAACGCTCGCGAGTTCGCGATTCTCCATCGGGGGCGACTGTCGCGCTTTTTCGATCACGCTGTTCGCATTAGTATCTGTGGTCGAAAGACACGCACGCATCGCGCCTTTGTCGCGAATGTGCCGCACCAGTGCACGCGTGTCTATGTGATCAATCGCCACGATGTTCCAACGCTTCAGGTAATCCTTGAGTGATTCTTCTGAGCGCCAATTCGACGCCACGCGCGCCGCTTCACGCACGGCGAAGCCTTCGACCCACGGCCGTGAGCTTTCGGCATCTTCTTTGTTGACGCCGTAATTCCCGATAAGCGGATAAGTCATGCAGACGATCTGTCCCGCGTAAGACGGATCCGTCAGCACTTCCTGGTAACCGGTCATCGAAGTGTTGAAGACCATTTCGCCGCAAGTCTCTCCCGCAGCCGCCCATGACCGCCCGCGAAACACGCGGCCGTCTTCAAGGGCCAGCACAGCTGTCTTTCTGTCGCTCATATCCTCAGTATCGTACGCTGTCGGTGAAGCATGAGGCGGCCTGGCTGACGCATCTGCCGATGCGGATGGTACTGACTACTTGGTAGCTTCCTGCCGCTTCTTTCCCTTCAGGAACTGTTGCGCTTCGTGCAGCCAACGCTTTTCAGCACGGTACTTGTACGCCGGCGCGGTTTTGACTGCGTCGATACACGCTTGCATCGAAGTCGCGGCTTCCTGGCTGTCTCCAAGCCCGGCGTGCGCGCGCCCCATCAAATAAAGTCCCTGCGGATCGTTCTCACGGCGATCCAAAAACTTCTCCAGCGCGGCGCGTCCATCTGTGAACTGTCCCGCCGCGATGTAAGTTGCGCCAATCTCGCGCCAGATTTCATTCTGCGCATGATACTGATCGCGCTGCACGACCTGCTCGAAGTGACCAATGGCTTCAGCCAGACGGTTTTGCGCGCGCGCGATGCGGCCAAGTTGATAGTGCGCATCGATTTCGTCCGGATCGATTTCAATCGCCCGTTGAAAGCGCTCGCGCGCCTGATCGAGTTCTCCGCGATTCTGATGAATTAATCCAAGATTATAGTGGGCCGACGAGTCGCGCGGATTGATCGTGGCAGCTTCCAGATTCTGTTTGAAAGCAGAACGCGCTCGTTGCGTGCTGACGATCTCGGTAAAGTACCCGCGCAGCAGAAGAAAGGCGAAAAGAAAAAGAAACGGTGACCCCATGATATGACCAAACAGGGGGTACATGATCCGTGACAGAGGGAGACTCACGATTGCGGCCAGAATTAAAATGACCAGTGCGCGAATGATCGAGACGCGGAAAAGCTCGCGAATAGCAACAATGGCGCCGATGAAGAACAAAGGGATGCTGGGCGTGTAAAAAAGCGCGTACGAGACGTAAACGGGATCGTTCAGCTGTGCCCTGAACTGTGCCAGTTGTTCAGGGGTAAAACTGCTGACTAACCAACGCATCTGTTCCGCGGTTTCTGCCTGGCCAGCACTGGCAACGTACGCGGCTTGGAATCCGCTGAAATGAAAGAACGTAGCAATGAGTACGATCATCAAGGTGATGCCACTGTAAACGTAAAGCGTCACTGATGCGATCGAGCCGTATTCTTGCTGTAGCACTACGGAAAAACTTCCACGCCTGTCGAAGAGGTTTGCAATCAAAGTGATGACTGGAACAACTACAATGGCGATCGTCAGGATCGGCGCCACGGCATGAAACAGCGCGCCCCCAAGCGCTAAAGGGCCTTGCATCACAGATCGGTCACCGGCAAGCAACGCCAGCAGCACACCGCAAATAACCTGAATCAGATATGTCGAGACCACCGCGGGACCAAGTCGGCCACGATCTCGCACTTCGCGCATCCCGCGCAGCGGACCGTAAAAGATCATCGAGATGAATCGCAGCCAGTCAGTCATGTTAGCGTAGCTAGGTCATTATTCTTCGGGATCAGTATCTCCATCGCGCCGTACCGCAGTTCCAGGCGGCACGGACGTATTGTGAGTGTCGCGGGTAATCACTGTGGCAGTGTTCAACGGCCAGTAGCGAAACAGCGCTTTCCCGTAAATATATTTCTTGGGCACCAGTCCCCAAATCCGCGAGTCGCTCGAATTGTCACGATTGTCACCCATTACAAAATAATAGCCCGGCTTTACGTAAGTCGGCGGACGACTGGAGTGCGACATGTTCAGTTGCGGATCGAGATACGTTTCGACGAGGTCTTTCCCATTAACGCGCACGTGACCCTCATGCACTTCGACGGTGTCACCGGGCAGGCCGATGACGCGCTTGATGTAACTCTTCGAAGGATCTTCCGGAAACCAGAACACGACGATATCGCCTCGATAGATGTGCGGCGCCCAATTGTAATCGTCGTAATAAATGAGCTTATTGACGAAGATGCGCTCGCCGTCGTGCAGGTAGGGAAGCATCGAAGTGCCTTCAACTTTGACCGGCTGAATGATGAAGACCATCACCAGCGCCAGCACCATGAGCGCGAAAATCAGATCGCGGAACAGTAGACGTGACTCCTGCCAGAAGTGCTTACGCGCCGCCTCTTTTGGGCGATGCACTTCGATGTCGCGATCGTCGTTGATGTCGATGGTGCCGAACGGCGGAACTGAGGATTGCTTTCCAAACATAAAAACCGTAACGCAGGCTGCCAGCCTGCGACGACAAGCTGCCGGCTTGTCATACTAAAATTCGAGGTTAGCCGCCGCTTGCTTGCGTGTCAAACCTGATGCGTCTGCATCTCCCCGGGTCACGAACGGCCGCCGATAGCTTGACAGCGTTCGATGACGCTTCTTATTATCCGACACGTTCAATAGTTCACTCCAAACGAATTGCAAAGCGTCGCCCACGAGCGTGATCGGAGGACAGAACCATGATCAAACTGGATATCATTAATCGCCTCGCCGATCAGACAGGAATTCCCAAACTGAAAGCCGAGCAGGCGGTCGATGCGTTGTTCAATTCGATGAAAGACGCGCTGGCACGCGGCGACCGCATCGAGTTGCGCGGCTTTGGTGTCTTCGTAGTGAAACCGCGCAAGCGCGGCATCGGACGTAATCCGCGGACTGGCGAAGAGGTTGCGATTCCTTCGGGCAAGACGATTCGCTTCAAGCCCGGCAAAGAATTGCAGGCGCACGAAGAAGGATTAGCGGACACGTAATTTGTCTGACGACTAACACGAGACAGGACTTCGCACTAGCGCCGTTAGGCGCCGAATGTTTATAGAACACTAACGTAATAAAGACTATCCGCCTGAGTGAAAGACAGCGCTTTCACTCAGGCGGTAAGTTTTTCTAGACACCTGAACTATAAATATTCCGCGCCTAACGGCGCGCTGAACCAATATCCTTCACTAAGACGAATGGCTGATTCAAACAACGGTCAACATTTAAGTTTTTCGGCGACACTTGCCGCGACGCGCGCGTACCAGAAACCGACCGCAAAGCAATGGGCGCTTCACATCAGTTTGTTTTTGCTGACCGTTGTCACGACCACTGTGTGTGGAATCGTCATGTCGCTTCCAGATGTTGGATCTCCATCTTCGGCGGGAACAGGCGGATTAGCGGGATCGCTCTGGCTGATCCCGTGGTACTACGTGCAGTCGGTAATCGAAATTATTAAGCTCGCATTTGCGCATCCGGCAATTCTGGCTCAGGGACTGATTTTCTCTGGTTCGTTGCTGGCGATTCTCGCTTCTCACGAGTCAGGTCATTACTTGTTCTGCCGCTACTATGGCGTAAACGCGACACTGCCATTTTTCATTCCGCAACCGCCGCTGCTGATTCCGGGAACGTTTGGCGCGTTCATCAGAATGAAATCAATTGTACCGTCACGCCGCGCGCTTTTCGATATTGGTTTGGCAGGGCCTCTGGCCGGCTTCGTCGTGATGATTCCGATCGCTTTTGCGGGAGTGCTCACGCTCAAACATCAGCACATTGCTCCAGGATCGTCCGGCTTAACTTTCAACGATCCGCTGCTATTTCGTCTGATTGCACGGGCATTCAAGATCAGTCTCGACGACGGTGTGGTGAACTCATTTTATCTGGCCGCGTGGTTCGGCGCACTTGTCACCGCTTTGAATCTGATGCCGGTGGGGCAGCTCGATGGCGGGCACGGAACGTTTTCAGTGTTCGGCAAGAGCGCGCACCGATGGATCGGTCAAGCGGCGTTTGTGACGATGGCGATTATCTCTGTGCTCGGTTGGTTTTGGCACCACAGTCCGAGCGGCTTTGTCTACGTCGCGCTGCTGGCAGTGATGCTGCGCGTGCGTCATCCGCAACCGCAACAGATGGAGCCGCTCGGGCTCGCGCGAACCATCGTGGCGATTGTGACCTTGCTCGTATTTGTCCTTTGCTTTCTCCCTTTCCCCATCACGATAACGTGACGTTACCGCGCAGGTACCTCAGGGCGACGGTGTAGCCGCGGAGTTACTGTTCATATTCGAGCTCATGTTCAGGTTGCTGTTGCGATTGCCGCGACTGTTCGAATTCCGATTCATATTCATGTTCGAGTTTATGTTCATGTTTGAATTCATGTTCATATTTGAATTCATGTTCATGCTGTCGCCGGTATTAGTCGTAGTCTTGTTTCCGGAGTTCATATTCTCGCTGGTCGTGTTCGTGGTGTTTGCATTACCATTTGCGTTGCGGTTCTTGTTGCCGTTGTCGCACTTGAAAAACGCGAGCAGGGCAAACATCAAGAGCACCGCAGGAATTAACCGCATGATCCTCTTTGTATTTACGAATCAACAGACGGAGGTCTCCGGTAGAAAGCCAGCGAGCGCGATAATTTCGTTCGCTGGCGTACTAACAGATGTAATCTTTGTGTGGAGAAATTATGAAGTCGCGGCCGGAAGTAATGCCTTGATCTCGCGCACCACTTTCTTCACATCATCCTGATCAGCGAGTGCGATCATGAAAAATTTGTAGCCCTGATGGAAGCAGATCACGCCGTTTGCGAATAACCACACGCCATCGAGAAATGGGTTGCCGCCCAGCAGCCAACTCACCGGCGCGCCAACAATCCCGCCCGGTGAGCCAATCTGCGCGAACATCACGGCGCCGGCGGCGCAACTGAATGCGCCGAGCAGAGGCGCGCCGACATACTTCGCCGCCTTACGCTGAAACTCAACGCGTTCGCGTTCAGCTTGATCGAGCTGACCCGCAGCAATTAACTCTTCCTGCTTCTTCAAGTACTCATCGAACTTGTCATAGAGTTTCCGCAACCCGATCACCGGTAATGCCGAATGCGTTAGCCAGTGCGGATGACCGCCGAGCAGCACCGCGTCGATGCCCGGAAATGCCGCGCCCGCGCGAATTCCGAGTATTAATGAAAACGAAACCACGGCCGCCTTGCCTGGATTCTCTTTGACCCAATCCTTTGCTTTCAGAATTCCCGCCGTCGCGGCCGCCGATGCCTTTGTCGCGCGCAATCCCGTACCCGCCATCTTTGTCGCAGTCGTGGCATAGTTCACGGCATCGTCGAACGCCTTCTCTGCTTTTTTCCCGGCAGGACCAGCCGAGTCACGAATAATCTTGCCGGCGTCGCTGGCAGCATCACGGATTGTGCGGCCGGCGTCTTTGGCATGACGCTTAGCTTCATCAGCCGCGCGGCGAGCGGCCTCTCGAACTTTCGGATCGTCGGCCATGCGACCGGCTTCCGCGCGCAATTGCTCGGCGCCTGCGGCGATTGTCTTCGCGCCGCGGCGCGCGGCGTCGCCCGCTACTCGCGCGGTGTCTTCGACGATGCCGCTGACGCCGAGCTTTTCATCAAGCTCCTGCGCCTTTCGCTTCGCAGCACGGTGTAGGTCGTCAAGTTTTTCCTTGTAATCAGCCATGCGTTAACTCCCGAGTATTTTACGCCAGTCTGTCTCGCCGTGTTCAATCAAAGATGAGTCCCCGAACGCGTAGTCAGTACCGGGAGCGGTAGCGACCGGGTCAGTTCTCCAACGTCGGGGAGCTCGCGCTAATCGCACCTGTGGGAACGCGCATCAACCCGGTCGCTACCGTTCCCGGTACTGACCCCATCTCAGCCTACCTTTTGGGGGAGCTACTGGACTTTACTTTTGCGAGGTTCCTTCTTAATTTTCCGTTGTGCCGAAGTGTCCTACGTGCGATAAAACAGTCGAATGGCAGGACAATCCCTGGCGTCCGTTTTGTTCAGAGCGCTGCAAGCTGATCGACTTTGGCCGCTGGACCGATGAAGAGTATCGCGTGCCCGGGCAGCGCGTTAATCCCGGTGAAATTCCCGAAGAGCGTCCGCCCGAACCGGCCGATGATGACAAAAATTAAAATCGCTCTGATCGTGATATGCTCGCTTGTGCTGGCGGCGATCTATTCATGCGGCTGGCGCACTGAGCCGCCCGCGACATCCGGCGGTGCAAACGCGAACACAAATGTGAACACGTTGGCAGGTTGGGAACTGTCAGACGGCACGCGCGCGCGCGTTTCCGACTATAAAGGAAAAGTTGTGCTGCTCGATTTTTATGCGACCTGGTGTGACCCGTGCAGAAGAGAAACGCCGCATCTCGTGACCCTCTATCAAAAGTATGCATCGCAAGGTCTCCAGATCATCGGACTGAATGTTGGCGGCGAAGACGATTACGGGCAGGTTCCGGAGTACAAGCAGTCATTCGGGATCGAATACCCACTCGCCATTCCCGATGATGAACTGGTAGAGCAATTACTCGGCGATAACGGGAACATCCCGCAGACAATCGTGATCAATCGTCAAGGACAATTGATAAGACATTACGTCGGTTTCAGCGAAGCGCGTGCGCCGGAAATGGAACAGCTGATCGCGTCAGCGCTACAGGCCCCACAGTAATCACATCTCGGCGTAGCGAGCAGCGCATCTCTGTAGTATTCTCTCGCGACCGCAAATGACCCGAGAAAAGCTGATCGACAAGCGCGCCGGCGACAGCACGAAGTTTCGTTGGCGCAGTCACGAAATTTCGCGCATCGAAGGCTTCAGCGATGCTGTGTTTGCGTTCGCAATAACGCTATTGGTTGTCTCGCTGGAAGTGCCCAAGACTTTTGCCGAGTTGATGCACGCGATCCGCGGCTTTGGCGCATTCGCGATCTGTTTCGCCTTGCTCTTCATTGTTTGGTTCAATCAATACAAATTCTTCCGCCGTTATGGTCTACAGGATGCGCTCACGATAGTCATCAACGCCGTGCTTCTCTTCGTTGTCATGTTCTATGTCTATCCGTTGAAGTTCGTGTTCACGTTTCTCATCGACAGATTTACCGGCGGCCACGGCGAAGTACGTTTGCCGAACGGAACGGTCGAAAGCATGTTGGAGAGTTCCGATCAGGTCGCCAGTCTGATGATTATTTTCAGCGTGGGTTACATTGCGGTCTTTGCCGTGTTTGCGCTGCTTTACTGGCACGCGTACCGCAAACGCAACCAACTCGAACTGAACGAGCTGGAAGTCTTCGACACCCGCGCGGACATTCGCGAAAGCCTGCTCAACGTCGGCATCGGTGTCGTATCGATTAGTCTGGCGGTGTTTGGCGGCGGTAATTATGCGGGATTGGCGGGAATGGCTTACATGCTCACACCGGTGGTGATGACGCTGCACGGAACACTTAGCGGCCGTCATCGTCGAAAGCTCGAAGCAGCCCTCGCCCCAGCCACTTAGGTCATCCGATTCTTCTTGCGAAAGTAATAGCCACTCCGCGCGCGCACGACGAGCTTCTTGTTTGTTTTCAAGATTGCCGGCGTCAACTGCACATTGACACGCCGAAATTTTCCTTCTTCAGAATTGACGGGAGGTCTGAAGCCAAGCGTGTAACGCGTGCGTAAACGCGTGAACATCTCAGCCAGCCGACCGTCCACTTCATCCCGATCGGCGCCGAGAACTTCTCCACCCGTTTCTTCGCAGTAAGCGTTAACGCCGTGAATTGTGCCGAAGCTGAGGATATTGAAGACCTTGCCCACTGCGGCGCGGACAATTAATCCGTAGACAACCGTTCCCGATTCCAGCAGGTCGTTAATGACTCTGTCCTTGCCAAATCGTCCGCCTGCGGGCGCGATATTGTCCGTGATCACGATAATCGCGCGACGATTTGTAGGATTGCTGGCGTTGTTCATCTGCTGCTCCGCTGCGTGCAAGGCTTCATTCAAAAACGTTCCGTGACCTAAGAATGCGCTAGCAGCTTCGCTAATCTTGTTGGCGGCGATTTTTCGATCTCTCGTGAAGCCTTGAATCAGTTTCGGATAATCTGCAAACGCCATCACCGCAACTTCATCTTCCGGTTTCAAACGTTGCAAGGCGTCGTGCGCGCCGGCGCCGACTTGTTCGATGATCGGTGTGACACTACGACTGATGTCCAGCAGGAGCAGGACCGACAAAGGCAACTGGTCCTGACTGAAGTAGACGATCGGCTGTTTGACGTTCTCTTCATAGATTTCAAAATCTTTTTGCCCCAGCCCGCCAAAAACTTTCCGCGTTTTCTTATCGATGACTTGCGCGTCGAAGATCACAAGATCGGTATTGACCTTGATGACGTCGTTTGGATCGATTTCCTGCGCGCGTACTGCTTGAAAGACAAACAGCGACCAGCAAAGACAGATGGCAAAGTACGAGGTGAGAAGTTTTCGAATTCCTCGAAGCATCATCTGTTTTCTACGCGGGGGAGAGTGTAAAGGTTTGAATTACGGAACAAGCAGGGTCATCGGTCAGTTTGATGAGCATTGCGACGTTAGGGCTTCAACGGTTTACCACCGTTATCGGTGTTCTTGATTGCGCCTGTCTGATCACCTGAAAAAGACTGTTTTCCCGTCTTCCCATAGCGTGCTGGTTCGGCGCTCGCAAGGTAGCTCTTGCCGTCTTTGGCGACAATGATGTGATAGTTGTAGCCGCTTAAGTTTGGATCAATCACGTCATTCGAAAACATGCCTGCCTGCATCAACGCATTAAAGTCACCGTACACTCCGTTGTGCTGTGAACTGTAAATGCCTTCCCAGATGACGAGCCGTTTCAGAAAATCTTCGACATCAGCTTCATGTCCTTCAATCAACGCATCGAGAAAATACCGGCGGCCTGCTTTCTTGATTTCGGCGGCGTCGGCTTCCGAACCGAACAGAATGATCCAGTCGTTGCCTGACTTTATGAGGTTCAACGGTTGCGAAGTCACTTGCGGGCTGCTTTCGCTGATCGGTACTTTTACAAACACAGTCGCGTTGTTGCCGCTGATTTGCTCGCCGGTGATTTCGATGTTGACGGGAATGGCGGCTGCCTTCTCTTCAAAGCCGGGCCGCAGTAATTCCATCTCTTCTGCGTTCAGTCCCTCAATCGCGGGTTTGTAACTCGTCAGGGTAAATGCGTCGCGGTAACGATGCTCACGCATGGCTTTGTAGAACTCGCGCACGACGTCGGTGGGCGTGCGCGGTCCCGGATTGTTCTGTGCGTTACAGGCGAGCGCCGCCAGCGTCGTTAAACTTGCGGATATGCAAATCAGCGGAAGCAGACGGTTCGGAAAGATTTTCATGAAGGTCCTCGAATTACTTGCGAGGCGCGCCAGACTTCAGCGCGCCTCAGTTGATTGGCACAGACTTCAGTCTGTGCTGCTTATTCATATGTACCACAGACTAAAGTCTGTGCCACACAAAACCCTAGCCAGTTTTCGCGGTGTCTTTGCCCCGCAGGATCAATTCACGACCTGCGAGATAAAGCAACACGGTAATAATGAGAAACGGAATCAACGACAGAAGATTCTCGAAAGCGCCGTGGTAGAACGGATTTTTTGCGCCAGCCCAACTTTCGATTCGTTCGTTGAAGCTGGATAGGCTCGGTAGTCCGTTCAAAAAGGCGTAGATGATTCCCGCCAGCGCGCCGCCCGCGATGTAACCGGAAGCCATCAACACGCCCGCGCTCTTGTCACCTTCGGCAACCAGTTGCTCCTCGGTCAGCTTGTGTCGCGCAAACTTTCTTCGCAGATATTTGTCTACCAACCAACGCACCATTCCGCCGATGAAGATCGGACTGGACGAAGCGAGCGGCAAGTAAACACCCACGGCGAACGCGAGCGAAGGAATACCCGACATCTCGAGCACGATCGCGATCATCACGCCCAGAAGAACCAACGTCCAGGGCAGTTTGTGACTGAGGATGCCCTTAATGATGTAGCTCATCAGCACTGCTTTCGGCGCATCATATTTCGTCACGGTGGTGCCGTCAGGGCGAGCTTTATGCGTGCCGTTGATGGCTGGATCAGCCATATAAACAGGCGCACCATTCTGATCTACTAGATACTTAACGGCGTTGCTGCCTTCGGTTTCGCTCTTGTAATAGACGCGATATACATTCTGGTCGGTCGCGCCTTGCGGACCCTTAAGTGTCTCTGTGGTTAAGGAGCCTAGCTGGGCTGGTTCAACTTTAAATTTCGCTGATGCGGCCACTGACGGATCGCTGACCGGCACATAGACAGTGCCCCAATCGTTCATCTTCAAGAGAATTGGGCCGAGAACGACCGCGGAAGCGAGCGCGCCAACCAGAATCGCGGTCTGCTGATGTTTCGGTGTCGAGCCCACCAGGAAGCCCGTCTTCAAATCCTGAGACGTTGTGCCGCCGTTCGATGCGGCGATGCAAACGATGCCGCCAATCGACAGCGCCGTCACGTAATAAGGCGATCCGGTCCAGCCGACTACGAGGAAGATCAAGCACGTGAGCAGCAACGTTGCCACAGTCATGCCCGAAATCGGATTCGATGAAGAGCCGATTTCGCCAGTTAGTCTCGATGAGACGGTTACGAATAAAAATCCGAAAGCAACGATCAGAATCGCGCCGAGGATGTTCCAATGTAGACCGAGCTGGGGAAAGAGTATGATCATCGCGAGCAACACGAAGATGCCGCCCAGCACGAATTTCATCGAGAGATCCTGATCGGTTCGCACCAGTCCGGCCCGCGCGGCTTGCCCGCCGCGCAAATCAGCCAAGCCGCCCTTCAAACCGCTCCAGATTGTCGGCAAGGATCGGCCCAGGCTGATGATGCCGCCGGCGGCAACTGCGCCCGCGCCGATGTAAAGGACATAAGCTCCCCGAATCGCATTCGGACTCATTTGCGAAATCGGCTGCGTGCCCGGCGGCAGTGCTCCCTGGATTGCTCCGCCGAAAAATTTGATCGCGGGAATCAGCACAAGGTAAGCCAGCACGCCGCCCGCGCACATAATCGAAGCAATGCGTGGGCCGATGATGTAACCGACGCCCAGCAAAGCGGGATTGATTTCCGCCGCAAGCGACCCGCCGGTGAAAGCCCCGCCGAAAACTTTTTCGGGCGTGTCTTTCCACGCTTTGAAAGCGTCCATCGCGACTTTGTAAACGAAACCGATGCCGAGTCCAGTGAAGATTGGCAACGCGCGAACTTCCGAAACCGGAGCGGTGGCGTCTGCGTGCGCGGCAGCACGTGAAGCCTCGTCCGCGCCGGCCTTTAAAACTTCTGCGCAAGCCGTGCCTTCCGGGTATTTCAGATATCCATGCTGCGCCACGATTAGCGCGCGGCGCAGCGGAATCATCATCAGAATTCCGAGCAGGCCGCCGAGTACCGCGACCAGCATTACCCGCGTGAACTCGAGGTCGAAACCGAGAATCATGATCGCCGGCATCGTCACACCGACGCCGAACGCGATCGACTCACCCGCCGACCCTGCTGTCTGTACGATGTTGTTCTCGAGGATATTTGCGTTGCGAAGCCCAATCTTCGACAGCGCGCGAAATAGGGTGATCGAAATCACGGCGACCGGAATCGAAGCGCTGACTGTCAAACCCGTTTTCAGAACCAGGTAGAGTGACGATGCGCCGAAGATCATGCCCAGCACCGTCCCCATGATTAGCGGCATGAAGGTCAGTTCCGGCAGCGTGATGCTGGCCGGAATGTACGGCCGAAAATTCGTCAAATAGGGGTTGTCAGGCTTGAATCCGACGCGATCGGGAAATTCCTGCGCCGCTGCGGCTTCACCCGGCGTGATCACTTCACTCGACATCAGCTCGACCTCCGAACGAGTTTTGTAAAAGCAGGGAGAATTGCGGGAAAAGACAGGTTTACTTTACACGCGACAGAGGGCAAAGGGCAAAGCGAAAAGAGCAGTACAGAAAGCAGAAGACATCACGTTCTCACCTGAAAACAAAACCGGAACACGCGTTACGAGTTCCGGCTTCTTAGTCTGCTTTAGAGAGCATCGCGTTAACTCATTGCCGCTTGCTGCCTCCTGCCTTCTGCCGTCTGCCTACTGCTTGCTGGTGTCCGCCTTCGGCGCGATAAAAACTTCGCGTGATTGCACTCGGTAAGCTTTCTCGTCAGTAACGCCATCGCCGTCGACGTCAACCTTCACCAGAATCTTATGTGGCTTTCCGTCGTGCATGTCGCCGGCGCTGAAACCGAGGCTGTATTGATTGCGTAGCAGCGCATTGATCGAGCTGAGTGTGTTGGGCAGTTCGCCTTCGAAGGTCACAGGGAAGTAAGCGCCACCGGTTTCCTTGGCGAACGTTTTCAGCTGGTTATCAGCTTGAAGAAACGTCATGCGATCGATCGGAACACCCATGATGTTGCTCCCGCGCCCGGGGTCCATCATGTCACCGTACTTCTTCATGAACATGTTGGCGGTGCCGATGATGTAAATCGGAATGCCAGAGTTCTGCACGATTTTGCGCACCTGGTCATAGTTGATCTTGCTGAAAGTATCGATTCCGGAAGCGACGAGCAGCACCGCTTTGCGGCGATCATTCGGGACTGCGACCATGCCTGAGTACTCTGACGTGCGCGCTTTTGTATCTTCCAGCACGACTGAATCACCGCGTCCGCCAACCAGCGTCAGTTTCAAAGCGTCGAATAAATTCGTTTCGATGAACGCCGGCTGATTATTCAAAAGCAGTTGGATGACTTGTTGAAGCCGGGTTGGATTATTAGTGAAGTCGGTTATCGGGGTGGGACGCATGTCAAAGGCAATGACGGAAACGTAATCCTGCGGTGTGATGAACTGCGAAAGAAAGTAGGCAGTCGGCCGAATGACTTCATAGGTTCCCGGCTCGTAGCCACCGCTCCCGTAGTAACCGAAGACTGAGCCGAGCTTGCTGTACTCGACTACCAGCGTAATGGTGATCGGAGCGTCGGGCGTCGAAAAGTTCGTAATGTCGCGCTTCACGCCGTCGACATAGACTTCGAAATTCTTTTTTGTTAGGCCGGTGGTGATTTGGCCGGTCTTCTTGTTGTAGACGACTGCGTCCACATTGACGACGTTCGTGCTGACTTTGACTGACTCTGTATCTTTGCCTGCGATATCGGTGGGGACCGGCTCGGGCTGCTGCTCTTTTTCTTCACCCTGCTCCTGGCCTTGCGCCGGACGTTTGTTTTTCTTTTCGTCTGAGGCAGGTGGCACGCGGCGCGCCTGCGCGAAAAGGGAAAGCGTCTGCCCCGCGCCGAGGAGGGCGACACATAAGAAAAAAACAGATACTCGCTGCAACAAAGAACACGTCATCTGGAGTCCTTTCAACGGTCACGCCGCAGGTTCAGCTTGGGTGATCGGAATATAGGTTGCGCGCGCAAACCGGGTCAAGCTGGTTGGGTTATCGGCCGTGGCCTGGAACGTGTGATGCGGGGGAGTGCGGGGAAGTTTCCCGAAGGAAAAGGGGAATGGGTAAGACGGCAACGGGGAAGCGCTTTCCCCTTTGCCCTTTGCGCTTTACCCTCTTACCTAACGCCTTTAATTCCCGCCGCCCGCTTCCGCCTCAATGACGACTTCGAACGCGCCTGAGTTGTCGCTCAAGTTTCCCTCATTCACACCGAGGAACAGGACACCATCCCGTTGGGCCACGAAATCCCGGTTGCTGCCGATGAAAATGAAATCATCGTTGTCATCGCCGATCACGGCGATCAAACCGCCCGTCGGTTGAGTGCGCATCAGCTTTTCGCGATCCGGAACGTTCGGCAGGCCGTCTGCCGTCGATGACCCCTTCGCGCCGAGATTTACACGGCCGGTGGCGCTAATCCGCAAGCGCTGTCCACGGCGCACCACGAGACCACTATTGGTCCAGCCGTTCGTGGAGTTATCAGCCCGCACCTTCACATTCACGTTGAAGAATTGTGGAGGATTGGGGTTCGCTGACGTGTTTGGATTAGACGTCTGCGACGGCGGGGGATTCGAGGGCGACGGATTCGACGGTCGCGTGTTGTTTGTTCGCGTATTTGTTGCCGGCTGAGACGGAGGTTCGTTTGTTCCCGAGGAATTGTTGTTCGCTTCGTCCGCCGGCGCATTGTCGAATTCGATGGAATCGACATCTTCCATGTAAACGGTGATACGGCTCTTGCGGCCTCGCTGGCCGCTGCCGACCAGAATCGTGAACTGCTCGTTTTTGAAGCTGACGATCTGCCCGCGAATCACACTGCCGTCCTTTAAGCGAATCGTGTCCGCGAGCACCGGCAACGCCGTGCTCAGTGCGAGCGCAATGACAATCGGCAATCGAAACAAAAACTTTTTCATAGCGGCCTCCAGAGACGTTCGTAGTTCAGGCTGCGCGCCCGCTTACGTCGACTTGTTATTTCGGAGGGTTGAACAGGCCGGCAGCCCGTTCTATACCTCAGGAGAGAAATCTGTTGCGATTGATGCTGGGTGCGAACGAAACGTTGTGCAGAGACGCCACGGTCGCGGAAGAGAATCGGTGAAGCCTCAGAGCAAACAAACTGCATTTGATGCACGCGAAAGTTTACCACAACCTCGCGGTCGCAACGATGCGATCGATGTTGCTGGATTTCACCTGTTTGAGGATCTGAAGATGGCTCCCGATGTGCCGTCACGGTTCATCAGGCTTCGGGGCTTTTAGTTCGCCAGTGAGCAAATCCGGGCGTAGGCGGGCCATGTCTTCCGGCGTGGTGCTCGTGGTCGGCCGGGCGTCTGCGCCGATGGGTTCGGGTTCAGGGGTGATGACAACCTCTTCGATCACTTCCGCGATGGTTTCGCTGCCGCGATGCTCGAGCCAGTGTCGATACGTCACGGTCAGCACGGCGATCACTGGAATCGCGAGAAAGATACCGGCCACTCCCGCGATCTCTGCGCCCGCGAGGATCGCGAAGATCACTGCCAGCGGATGCAGGTGAATTCCAGTGCCAATGATGCGCGGATAAATCACATAGTCCTGCACAACGCGCAACACGCCGAGAAACAGAAGCACCATTAAGGCGACACCGAGTCCCGAATGCAGCAGGCCCAGCAGCGCCGCGAGAATGGCAACCATTAGCGGACCGACTAACGGCACGAACTCGAAAATCCCGGCAATCAGTCCGAGGACGAGCGGGCTGGGCAGACCGAGGGCCCAGAACCCAATCGTGCACATGATGGCGACAAGCAAACAGGCAGTCAGCTGCGCGCGGATGTAAGCGGCGAGCGTGCTGTTAACATCCTGGAAGAATTCGTCGCCGCGCCAACGCAAGCGCCCCCGCGGCAACATCGCCAGCACTGAACGACGAAATGCGTCGGCGTCTTTCAGAAAGAAAAAGCTGAGAATCGGAATCAAAACAAGCCATGGAATATAAATTATCCAGCCCACCATTACCCCGACTGCGGCGGTGACTAGATCACCACCGCGCGCGAGCACGCTATCGACGTACTGTGCCGCGCCCTCGGGCATGCGCCGCTGCCGGAAATACTGGTTAAGACTCTCGGTGCTGCTGCGAATCTTTTGAAAGTAAAAGACCGCCTGCTGCTTAAACTCAGGAAACTGCGCGCTCAGTTGCGGAATGAGCAAATAGATCACCACGCCAATGCCGAAAAACAGCACGATGTACACGATGATGATGGCGAGACCGCGCGGAATGACGCGCGCGCGTCCGCTGATGTACATCGGTCTTTGGACCAAATCGACTAGTGGTGCGACGAGGTAGGAAAAGAAAATCGAAAGGACGATCAGCAGAAGGACGCCCGTTAAGCGATAAATTACCCAGAGCAGCGCGACGAATGCCAGAAGGATCAGCAGAATCCGCAAGACTACGCGCGTCTGATACCACTGCACGGGTTCGACGGGGATGGGTGTTGGATTCTGCGCTGACATGCGAAGTGCAAACTTGGAGTCGTACGTGACTGGAGCGCAAGCGTCCTCGCTTGCCCATAGCTTCGTGTCTCGTAGACTGCAAGCGAGACGCTTGCGCTCCAGTCGTTTTTAAAGCTCGTCTTCGTCTAACTCATAATCAGCTTCGTTCATCTTGATCATTGCTTCGTGCCAGACGACGCCGCGCCACTCATCGGTTTCGCCCAGAAGTTGCAGCGCCGCTTGCGGATGTGCCGGATTGCGTTCGACACGAAGCACCTCAGCGATGACCCGTAGTTTTTCACCTTCATCACCCAGCACCAAAAGGTTGACGGTGCTGCCAACCGGAGGTAGCTCGCGTAGAAAGTGGACGAGGGTACCTTCGGGGCCGACGTTCTCAGTCTCGCCTTCCGAAACTATGTGTGCGCCGTCGGGCGTGTCCCACTCAGCGCGAATTGGAAAGGCAGCGACATACCGCGGGCCGGAACGGTTTTCGGTGTAGACGACTTCGGGCATCCTCAGCTCCTCAGGCAGGCAAGATTCAACGCCGCATGATACAGGGAAAAGGATTTAGGGGGTAGGGCCCTTAGGAGCTGCGGTAAAGGGAAAAAGGGGAAAGGGGGGAAGAGAAAAGAGAGTGAAAGCCTCTTAACCTTTTACACTGTTCCCCTTTTACCCTCTTGCCCTTTTATTCTTCTTCGCCCCGCAATTTTTCCAGCACGGAAAAGTCTTCGAGCGTGGTTACGTCGCCCGCGACTGAACCGCTCGTCGCAATCTCACGCAAGAGGCGACGCATGATCTTCCCGGATCGGGTCTTCGGGAGTGCATCCGCAAATCGTAAATCGTCGGGACGCGCGAGCGCCCCAATCTCTTTCGCGACGTGCTGGCGAAGCTCTTCCTTCAAAGGATCTGTCGGCGTGCGTCCGCCTTCGAGTGTGACGAAGGCAACGATCGCTGAGCCCTTCAAGTCGTCCGGCTTCGCGACTACGGCCGCTTCAGCAACGGCCACATGCGAGACAAGGGCGCTTTCTATCTCGGCCGTTCCCAGTCGATGACCGGCGACGTTAATCACGTCGTCAATACGCCCCATAATCCAAAAGTATCCGTCCTCATCTTTGCGCGCGCCATCACCCGCGAAATAGATGCCGGGAATCTGTGACCAGTACTGCTGCTGATAACGCTCGTCGTCACCGTATATGGTGCGCAGCATTGAAGGCCATCGTTTCTTAATGACGAGGAAACCGCCTTCGTTCGGGCCGACGGACTTTCCGTCCCTCCTCTTGATGTCGGCGTCGATACCCGGCACGGGTTTTGTGCCTGAGCCGGGCTTGGTCGGTGTCGCTCCGGGCAGCGGAGTGATCATGATGGCGCCCGTTTCTGTCTGCCACCACGTATCAACGATCGGGCAGCGCTCTTTACCTATGATGCGGTAATACCACATCCAGGCTTCGGGGTTGATAGGCTCGCCGACGGTACCGAGCAAACGAAGCGATGACAGATCGTGTTTCAGTGGCCACTGTTCGCCCCACTTGATGAACGCGCGAATCGCTGTCGGCGCTGTGTAGAGTGTGTTCACCCTGTGGCGCTCGATAATGTCCCAGAAGCGATCCGGTTCCGGCCAGTTCGGCGCGCCTTCATACATCAATGACGTCGCGCCATTCGATAGCGGGCCGTAAACAACGTAGCTGTGGCCAGTGACCCAGCCAATGTCGGCGGTGCACCAGTAAATATCTTCGTCCTTTAGATCGAAAATCCATTTCGTCGTGAGGTGCGCTTGCAGCAGGTAGCCGCCAGTCGTGTGCAGAATTCCTTTCGGTTTTCCCGTCGTCCCCGACGTGTACAGGATGAAGAGCGGATGTTCGCTGTCGAGTTCTTCCGCGGGACAGTTCGCGTCAACTGTCGGCATCAACTCGTGCCACCAATGATCGCGGCCCGCTTCCATGTGGATCGCGCTGCCGGTGCGTTTGACGACGACGCAGGATTTCACGGACGGTGTCTGCTTTAACGCTTCATCAACTGCGGCCTTCAATTTCACTTCGTTGCCGCGCCGCCATCCGCCATCGGCGGTCACGACGGCTTTGCACTGCGCGTCGTTGATGCGATCAATGAGTGCATTGCTCGAAAAGCCTCCGAATACGACTGAATGCGTCGCACCGATGCGGGCGCACGCGAGCATTGAGATCGCCAACTCCGGAATCAAAGGCATGTACAGCGCAACGCGATCGCCTTTCTTCACGCCAATCTTTTTCAGCACATTCGCGAAGCGAGACACCTCCGTGTGCAATTGCTGATAGGTAAGCGTGCGCGTTTCGCCCGGTTCGCCTTCCCAAATCAGCGCGGCTTTGTTACGGCGCGCCGTTCCGAGATGTCGATCCAGACAGTTATACGAAATGTTGATTTTGCCGCCGACAAACCACTCAGAGTGAGGGGCCTGCCACTTGAGAACCGTGTCCCATTTTTGGAACCAGGCCAGTTCGCTTTCCGCGAAGCGCGCCCAGAACTTTTCCGCATCGGCGGCCGCTTCGGCGCGTAACGCCTCGAGTGCTTCCATCGATTTGATGTGCGCCTTCGCGGCGAATTCAGGTGACGGAGGAAAGACTCTCTCTTCGTGCAGGACGGATTCGATGTTGGTGACAGGCGACGACATGGTTTGGAGCGCGCGCATCATTGCGTGCGGATCCCGAGCATCTTGCTCGCGGTTTTAGTGACGAATCTTATCAGCCCGCTTGTAATTCCTCTACTATTTCACGCATTACTTCGCGCGCCCTTTCAACTTCATTCGGCGCGAACGAAATTGCCCCGACCACCGCATGTCCGCCGCCGCCGTAGCGCTCACAGATGGTCGCGATGTTGTGACGTCGCGGGCGGGGCGCCCATGGATTCGAGCCGACCGAGATCTTTGTGCGTTGCGGCGCGCGCGTCAGCGCCACCGTGTAAGTCGCTTCGGGAAACAGGTAATAAGGAATGAATTTGTTGAACCCTTCAAATCCCTCATCAACTAAATCGAACTGCACGACGTCATGTTCGCAGGTTGCCTTACGCTTGATTGCTTCAAGAGTCTCACGATGCAACTTGAGGATGGGTGCAAATCGGAGCTGGACTTCGGCACTCGTTGCCACCTCTGCGAGTGAACGTTTAGTCAGATCACGAATAATTTGTTCGATGAACGATTCATCGGGCGTGCTTTCGATGACCTGCATCAGTTGCAGCGCCGGCTCTTTCAATTCAACGCACTGCGCCGCTGACTCGTAAAAAGCGCCGTCGATAACGTGCGCCCAGTGAATCAAATCACGAAGCGGCTCGGCGTTGAATCCGAACTTCTGGCTCGCGACATCCGCGATAAATTCCGTACATGATTTTCGCGACGCGTCGAGAAATTTCTTTCCCGACCTATCGGCGCGGAAGTGGGCCTCATCTTCCGTGGTGAGAAACGCCGATTGATGATGATCGAACCACCAGGTCAGCTTATCCGACGTTGAATACTTAAAATCGACAATCGCATTCTCGTCGCCGTCGAACATGTCGCGGTCAAAGAGCAAATTGTTGGGCCGGTGCAGCAAGCCGCCGTACGCCACTTCAGCATCCGCGTGAATTCTTTCCAGGTAAAAACGGGTGAAGGTTGCCGCCGAAGCGACTCCATCAAAACAGTGGCCGTGATAAAGAACGCGCAGTTTCATTTTAAGCTTCGCACAAAAAGCCGGACATCTTAGCAAGTGGGAGACTGCGAAGCCAGTTGCGTGCCAAAGAGTTCGTCCGCGGAAGCGGACGGCTTACCGTAGCCCGGCGCTTCAGCGCCGGGGGAAAGATTCCCTCCTCAATGAGAAGCCCGCGAAGCGGGCGACCGATACAGAACCGCTTGCGGTAGCAAGCGGGTTGAAGATTCAACCGCCACTCAAATCGAGTCTTTATCCCGCTCACAACCGTTCGCGGTTCTGTAAATTCTGCCGCCCGCTTCGCGGGCTAAGAATTTTTTTCCAACTTGATCCCAGCGCTAAAGCGGTGGGCTACAGTCATGCAGTCCGCTCCGCGGACGCTGTCGGCTGCAGACCAATGGTCGCATTCGCCCTTCGCCAGCGAATGATGAGGAGGATCAATGCGCCGATGCCCACGACCAACCCGATCAACTGGGAAGTCGACAAGCCTGTCAACGTGGTGAGTCCCAAAACGTCGCCGCGGGGATCGTCGCGCACGAACTCGATCAGAAAACGAACTGTTGCGTAAATCACCGCGTAAGCGAGAATCACCTGGCCGCTGAATTTCTTTTTCTTGTGCAGCCATAGCAGAAAGAAAAAGACCATCAGCATCGCAAACGATTCGTAGAGTTGTGTTGGGTGCAGATGAACGCCCGTTGGAACGCCGGTAATCTCATGACCTGCTTCCGTGAATTGAACTCCCCATGGCAACGTAGTCGGTTTGCCCCAGCAGCATCCCGCGGAGAAGCATCCTTGCCGGCCAAAAAAATTGCCCAGCGCGATGCCCGGGGCGCACGCGTCTGCTGTTTTCCACCAGGGCAATTTCCAGCGCCGCATCAGAAAAAAACCGACGAGAACTGCGCCGATCAAGCCGCCGTAAAAGACCCCGCCGGAGCGCAGGAAGTCGAGCGAAAACAGCAGCTTCGGATTTTCGCGGTACTCAGGCTCGGTGAGAAACATCAGCAGCTTCGAGCCAACCAGGGACGACAGCAGCAACCACAGACACAGGTCATAAATCTTTTCTTTCGGCAAGCCGTCGCGAGCCGCCAACTTCACCGTGATGAAAATGGCGCACAGGAAAGCGAGCGCGAGAAACACTCCGTATGTATTCACGGGAAAACTGCCGATGCGGAAAAGAATGGGATACATCTTCAGTGGGCAGTGGACAGTGGGCAGTGAGCAGGTTTCATGAGCTTTGTGTTGCGCTCTCTTTCGCCAAGTGAGTTCGATTTTCTCTTCGACTGCCGAAAATCAGATCGTATGCGAGCAATAACGCGCCGAAGGTGATGCTTGCATCAGCAACGTTGAAGGCCGGCCAGTGATAGCTGCCTGCGTGCAACAAAATAAAATCAATAACAAAGCCGAGGCGCACGCGATCCGTCAGGTTTCCCAGGATGCCCGCCAGCAGTAGTGACGAGGCTCCCAGGATCCGATCATCATTCCGCGGCGTGCGAAAGAAATAGAAGAGGACAGCCACGGCGGCGGCCGCGGCTAACACCACGAAGAACCAGCGGCCGAACGCGCCGTGTTCCTGCAACTGACCGAACGCAATACCTGGGTTCTCGGCATATACAAAATCGAGAACACCGCGAATCACAGTGATGTCCTGGAAACGCAGTCGTCGCACGGCCCACGCTTTGCTCGACTGGTCGACCAGATAGATGCCGAACGCGCAAATCAAGTAGCCGATACGCCATGCAATGCGAGATTTTGATGTCGTTACTTTAGAGTCGTTCACGATTTCCGAAAGGAGGTTTTTTGTGTTTGCCGACAGCCACGTAGCGGCGAAATATTTATAGAAACCAAAAGTCAAACTAATAGTTCAAGCCCCGCGGGAGCGAAATATTATCTCGTCCATAAATAGGCTCAGAGTCAAAGTGGCGGTCACGGTTCTATAAATATTCCGTGCCTAACGGCACTCACGGCAAGTCGCCACTCGCTTCCATTTCTTCCAAGGCTTCCACACACCGCTCGCAGACAGTCGGAAATCTGGAAGCCTCTCCGACTCGACTGGAGTAGTTCCAACAGCGCTCGCACTTCTCGCCGTGCGCGCGTGCGACCGTGACTTCGATTGCGGCTGGATCGATCTCTGCGTTGGGTTCGCGAAGCGCGACTTCAGAGACAATGAAGATGTAGCGCAAGTCATCTGCATGCCGCTTGAGCTTGTCATATGCTTCACTGCCGGCAGAGATTTCGACACGCGCTTCGAGTGAGCTGCCAATCACTTTTGCCGTGCGTGCTTCTTCAAGCTTGCCCAACACAACGTCGCGATATCCAAACAGGTGCGCCCATGAAGTGAGCAACTCGGCATTGTCCGCACCACCGCCCCTCGGAATCAGCGCGAGATGGACCGATGGCGCGCGCGGTTCACGTTCGTCGGATGGCAAGTTCTCCCAGATTTCGTCGGCAGTAAATGCGAGTATCGTCGCCAGCATGCGCGCCAAGGCATCAGCAATTCGATACAGAACGGTCTGCGCCGAACGCCGGCCCTGGTTCTTCGGGGCAAAGGTGTAGAGACGATCTTTGATGATGTCAAAGTAGCGCGCGGAAAGTGTCACCGTGCAGAACTGATGCAGCCGCTGATACACGCCGTGAAAATTGTAAGCCTCATAAGCTTCGTGCACATCGACGATCGCCGAGTCGAGTTCCGCCAATGCCCAGCGATCGATCTCAAGCAGCTCATGCTCTTCAACAGCGTCGCGAGCGGGATCGAATCCCTCGAGGTTGCCCAACGCGAATCGTGCCGTGTTTCGTACTTTGCGATAACCGTCGCTGACGCGCTGGAGAATTTCGTCGGAGCAACGCATGTCTTCCATGTAATCGGAGGACACACACCACAGTCGCAGTGTTTCCGCGCCGAGTTTCGGGATAACTTCATCGGGTGAAACGGCGTTGCCGAGCGATTTGTGCATCGCTTTGCCTTGCGCGTCCAAGGTCCAGCCGTGGCACAGAACCGTGTTGTACGGCGCGCGATCATGCACTGCGAGTCCAACCATCAGCGACGAATTGAACCACCCACGAAATTGATCGCCGCCTTCGATATAAACGTCGGCCGGCCAACGCAAGTTGTCGCGCGCCTCAAGCGTTGCGATGGATGAAGATCCACTGTCGAACCAAACGTCGAGGATGTCGGTCTCTTTCGTAAACTCGGTCGCGCCACATTTTTCACACTTGAAGTTTTCGGGGAGCAGGTCGCTTGCTTTGAGTTTGTACCACGCGTCCGCCGATTCTTTTTCGAAGATGTCCGCGACGTGGCGGATGACCTCAGCATCGGCAACAACGTGCTGACACTTAGCGCAATAAAATCCGGGAATCGGCACGCCCCATACACGCTGTCGCGACACGCACCAATCAGGCCTGCCCTTTAGCATGTTGCGCATGCGGTCGCGGCCCCAGGCGGGAATCCATTGGACGCGATGGTCGACTTCGCGCAATGCCATGGAACGAAGTGATGCAGGCTGAGACCCGCCCGCTGACGCAGGCGGTTCCGACTTCTCGTCCATGGAGATGAACCACTGTGGTGTCGCGCGAAAGATCACAGGATTTTTGCAGCGCCAGCAGTGTGGATAGCGATGGTTGTACTGTTCAGTGAAGAGCAGCACGCCACGGTCTCGCATGAACTCGACAATCTTCGGATTCGCTTCAAAGACAGTCATGCCGGCGAAGTGCTCAACGTCCGCAGCGAATCGTCCCGCGTTATCGACCGGACAGTAAATTTCGAGGCCGTACTTCTTTCCGATCACAAAGTCATCATGACCATGACCGGGCGCGGTGTGAACCAAGCCGGTGCCCGCCTTGCTCGTGGTAGATTTTTCGCGTGCGTCGCTGACATCGAGTTCTGTTTCCGCATCGGCCTCGCCGCCCAGCGTCACGTGTTCGCCGACCATGAAAAGCGAGGGCCGATCAATCCACGGATGTTTCGCTTCAAGTCGATCGAGTTTCGATCCAGGAAACCGCGCGAGCACTTTTGGATCAACCAGGTTGCATTGTTTCGCGACGACTTCGAGTAATTCCGCAGCGACAATGTAGACCGCTTCACCACTTTCAATTGCAACGTAATCGAAATCCGGATGCACTGCGATGCCCAGGTTTGCGGGCAGCGTCCACGGCGTCGTGGTCCAAATCAGCGCAAAGACTTTCTTTCCCGCCAACGCTGGATCGATCTGCGCCGGATCGCTCTTCAGCGGAAACTTTACATAGACGGATGGACTCGTGTGTTGATGGTATTCGACTTCGGCTTCCGCGAGCGCTGTCTGATCGTGAATGCACCAGTAGACTGGGCGCGCGCCTTTGTAGACGAAACCGCGTTCGACGAACCGCGCAAACAGGCGCGCCGTCTCGGCTTCGTAATGATCCGACATCGTGATGTACGGGTTTTCCCATTCACCCAGGATTCCGAGTCGCTGGAAATCCCTCGTCTGTCGTTTCAAAGCATTCGCGGCGAATTCGCGACACGCGCGGCGAATACTCAATGGCGGCATGTCTTTCTTTTTCTCACCGAGTTTGCGTTCGACATGCAGCTCAATCGGCAGTCCGTGACAGTCATAGCCGGGCACGTACGGCGCGTCGTAACCCAGCATCGTGCGCGATTTGACGATGAAATCTTTCAGGATTTTATTAAGCGCCGTGCCGAGGTGAATGTCAGCGTTCGCGTACGGCGGACCGTCGTGGAGGATGAATTTCTCGGCGCCCGCGCGCGCCTCGCGAATCATCTGATAGAGATTCATCTCGGCCCATTTTTTCAGGCGCGCGGGCTCAGTCTGCGGCAGATTCGCCTTCTGCGCGAAGCTTGTCTTCGGCAGATTGACCGTCTTTTTCAGGTCGAGGGTTGCTTCTTCAGTCGCCATAAACGTCCCTGCATCAAAAGCGAAATAGTAACAGGACTATTTAGTCAGTAAAAGCCAACTCCCTCTCCCTCTGGGAGAGGGTCGGGGTGAGGGTCTAGCGCTGACTCTCTTTTTAATTCTCTTCTTCGGATCGCGCTAAGAAAAAGAGATTAAAAAATTTCTTCGTTTCACGCTAAAGCCCTCACCCTAACC
This sequence comes from uncultured bacterium, assembly GCA_965653675.1. Taxonomy (GTDB): domain Bacteria; phylum Acidobacteriota; class Blastocatellia; order Pyrinomonadales; family Pyrinomonadaceae; genus UBA11740. The sequence continues at coordinate 44,594 of CBFHBA010000005.1, read as the reverse complement.
CTCTCCCAGAGGGAGAGGGAACAAAAACAAAAAACCCGAACCGCGTTTCAGAGACGACGGTTCGGGCTTCATTAGCCTTCAAATGCTTGTCGTGTCAGCCGATAAACATCTCCTCGTCTCCGTAACTGCGGTCAATTGTGGTGGGCGACGGCGCGACTAGAACTTCCAATCCGCGACGCACGCCCGCGAGTATGGCCGCCAGTTCACGTGCCGGCTCAATCACTTTACGTTGAATGAATTCAGTCGTCGTCGCGACACGATCATGCGTCGTGTCGATCGCGCGACTGACTAGTTCGACTTTCTCTTTGGCCATTTCCGCTGTGTCATCAACGAGCACCGTCAATCCACGCACTTCTTCCTTGATCAGTGCGGCCGATTCAGACAGGTGCATCGTGGCGGTCGAAAGGTGCCCTGACATTACATTGACTTGTTCGGCGATCTGCCGGCCTTGCTCGGCAATCTTCTGGCCCTGCTCGCTCAGCGCATTCGCGCGAATGATTAGCGGATCAAGTTTCTGTTCCACTCGATTCACCGTGTTTACGGCACGTTTGACGAACACAGCGATCGCGATCATCGCGGCCGCAATCACGAGGAAAGACACCGCGATAATCGCAGTAATGATTACCAGCCAGAAGAGGGGCTCGTTCGTGTTCATACGTTACATCGATTTCTCAGGCGTGTAAGTCGGCGCGGCTTCGGTTCGTCCCGACAACTCCGTCTTGCGCTTCTCTTCGATGTAGGCTTTCTTGCCGGCTTCGACGGCGGCCGAGATTGAACCGGCCTGCGACGAAACGGCGCCCTTGGTTTTGGCTACTACTTCGCCGGCTTTTGCGCTGGCCGTATCGTAGAGATCAGCAGCGCGTTCGCGCGTCGCTTCGTAGTACTCACCGGCCGTCTCGCGCGCGGTATCGTAAAGTTCGCCCGCCTTCTGGCGCGTCGCGTCATAGTACTCACCGGCCTTTGCGCCGATTTGCTGGGCCGCTTCTTTCGAACGGTCGATGCCTTTGCGCGTCGCGTCGGCAATATCGCTGCGCAGTTCTTCGCCGGACTTCGGCGCGAACAACAAAGCGAGCACTGCACCGATGCCGGCGCCCACCAGAAAATAGGTTAATTTTGTCGAAATACTATCTCCGTAATCCCGATCGTCTCCCATGGCAGCAATCCTTTCTGGAGAGGCGAATCCCTGCGGAAATCCGCCTGTAAATTTCAATTTGTTCCGGATGATGACTGCTCCGGACTATAACAAAAGGCCGGGGGGCAGGCAAGGCAGTTACAAAACGGCTTTGTCGCGAAGCTGCTGAGAAATTGTCAAGAGAAGCTTAATCGAGGGCGCGACTTTTAAACTTGCGCAATCCAAACCAGGTGAAAAATATAGAAAAGCCGATTAGCGCCGCATATATCGCCGGCATCGACATGTGCGGCATGTTTGGCGTCAGCGCAAGGCGGAAGCCTTCATTAGCGTACACCAGCGGATTGATAAGCACGGCGTATTGAAACCACGGAATTACGTGCAACGTCGCCCATGGATAATATGCGCAACCGAAAAAGATCATCGGCGCCAGCAGCAAGGTAAACAGCAGAGAGATCTGCTGTGGCGGAACGATCGTTCCCATCACCATTCCGAATGCGGCGAATAACCAACTGCTCAAGAGCGCGATCAGCACGAAGTGAACCGTATCGATCCAGCTAAGATGGATCTGCACCCGCATCATCAGCCAGGCGAGCGGGAGCACGACGATGCCGGCGATCACCGCCTGGACCACTCCGACGATGATCTTTTCGATGCCTACCCCCGCAATGCTGATCGGCGCGAGCAAGCGATCTTCGATTTCTTTACTCCAGCCGAAATCGATCACCAATGGCAGAGAAACTGCCTGCATGCTCGAAAGGGTCATGCTGAGTCCGAGGATTCCCGGCAAGAGCATGTCGGTGTAGCCCTTTTGGATAATCCCCATGCGCGGCATCACGAATCCGAAGATGAACGTGAACATCAACGGGTTCAGCGCCACCCGCAGCAGAAACGAGATCAGCTCGCGGCGGGCGACGCGCAGGTCACGATGGAGGAGGGCGATGAAGGCAGTCATTTTAATCTTCTGTAGTTTGCGCCCTTCTCTCTTTGGGAGAAGGGTTGGGGTTGAGGGCTTAGCCCCTGCTTCTGTTGCCCCGTGTGCCTTTCGCGTGAAGTCTGCATAGTTGCAGACTTCACGCGAAAAACTCATTTAAGATCGTTAGCCTTAGGCCCTCACCCCATCCCTCTCCCAGAGGGAGAGGGCGTTTGATTACTCTCGCAAACTTCTCCCAGTCAAATGCAAGAACAGATTCTCCAGGCTTGGTTCTGCGACGTGAGCATCGGTAATCATCACGTTCTCATCAGCCGCGAGGCGCATCGCCCCAGCCAACAACCCTTCGGCGTGATCCGCATAGATGCGCACCCGCTTGTCGTCCGGTTTCACCTCAATCACACCAAGCATCGATTGCAGCGAAGCAACAAACTCAGTGGACACTTGATCGCGAACTTGCAGCGCGATGAGATATCCGCCGGGCACGCTCCGCTTCAGCCGCGCGGGCGAATCAAGCGCCAAAACTTTTCCGTGATCGACGATCGCGGCCCGCTGGCAAAGCTGGTCGGCCTCTTCCATGTAATGCGTCGTCAGCAAAATTGTCAGACCTTTTTGATTCAGCTCAGTAAGTAAGTCCCAAAGCATGCGGCGTGATTGCGGATCGAGCCCGGTGGTCGGCTCATCGAGAAAAAGAATCGCCGGATTGTGCATGAGAGCGCGCGCAATTTTCAAGCGCTGCACCATGCCGCCCGAGAAACCATTGATTTTTTCGTCGGCCCGCTCAGTCAGCTCGAATCGCTTGAGCAAGTCGTCGGCATGCTGCTCGCGCGCCTGTTTGGGAACACCAAAATATTCGGCGTGAAAAACCAGGATCTCTTTGGCGGTGAGACTACGATCGAGGTTATTGACCTGGGGCACAACACCGATCCGGTGCTTCACCGCAACCGGATCTTGCGCAACGTCGACGCCTTCGATCCTGGCAGCGCCGCCGGTCGGCACGACACGAGTCGTAAGAATTCCGATCGTGGTTGTCTTGCCCGCGCCATTCGGCCCCAGCAGCCCGAAGAATTCGCCGCGCGGAACTTCAAAAGAAATTCCGTCGAGCGCTTTGACCTCAACGCCCTTGCGGCCTTTCGGTCGATAAGTCTTTTTCAGGTCTTCGACGGCGATTACGGTTTCCATGTGAGCCACAACCTGTCAGAAGCCCGCGCGTAAGCAAGGGCCACTTGCCCTCCCTCACGGTCGGGCTTCTGAAACAACCTACATTCCGAATTGAAAATGCGTGGCAATGTACCACCAAATTGAAATCGTCAAAACTATTGAACCGACAAAAAGGGTGGCGACTAGCCCAACAATCACCGCCACGAATACCCAGTCGCTCGTACGGCCGCGTCTTGCTTGCTCGCCCGAGACGGTCGCGCGCTCGCGCAGCAGGTTCAGATTGCGGACGTTCGGCTTCCACCAAACAGCAAAAAGGTAGCCGAAGAACGGTATCAGACCGCCGATGAAGTAAATCGCGATCGTGAGGCCCATCCGCAGCAGAGTGATCTTCGGCACGCGATAACGGACGGCAGATACCAGAATGTAGAACGCGACAATGGTGGTGATGATGTCGCCGAATTCCGGAATCAGATCGATGATGGCATTCAGACCGAAGCGCCAGCCAAGCACCGGAATGCGGAACTGGTTGTCCATGATCTGGGTAAGGACTTCCAGCTCGCGTTCGATCTGAATTGTTGATGGACGAAGAACTTGATTTCGTTTGGGAAGATGGATTTCCTGGCGCATCAAACTCTGTACTTTGTACTTGGTACTTTGCCCTTCGACGCGATCATAACGTAGCCGCACTTAAGCCAGAAACGTCCAACGAGAGAACAAAGTTTCAAAGTTCAAAGCACAAAGTCCGTTTACCGTATACGTGTCATTTGTTGCCAAAAGAATTTGCCGACGCGCGAAAAGACATTGCGGCCATTCTTCGGATCACGGGCCGGCAAGCCCAGCTCCGCCGCGAGTTTCGGGTCCGGCGGCGCGATGTCCTCGTCCCCAAGCTTTGCTAACAGCCAACGGTCGAAAGTGCGACTGACCGATCGTCGTTCGGCGATTGAGGCGTTGGCCGCGAACGCACTGCGCAAGTCGTTGAGATCGGCAATCTCGAATTGGTTCACGTCGTAATAGCTGCGTAGCGCCGCGAAAAATTTTTCGTTTCCCAGAAGTTTCCGCAGCGCTTCAAACATCAACGCCCCTTTCCCGGTGACGATGGCTGAGTATTGAAACGTGTTGCGATAAGACTTTGCGGGAAGATTCGCTTCCAAATCCTCCCCGCCGAACGTGCGATAAAGTTTGTAGACGCCACGAAGTTGCTCGTCCAAAGCGATGTTGGCCTTTTGCTCGCCGTACATCTCGCGGTAATAAACGAGCGCAGACCAATTCGCCAATGATTCATCCAGGACCGGCTGGCGTTCCGGATCACTGCCGACTGTCGAGCCCCACCATTGATGCGCCACGACATGGGCTACCGTCCAATCCAAACTCTCTTCGACCGAAGCGCGCTGTTCGCGAATGATGTCGGGCATGCTACTCACGGCAGGCGAATCAAAATTGACATAGAAGGCGCTCGCGATTGCGGCAAACCCTGAAAATTCCGCGTTGCTCAACGTCGCGACCAACGGCGCATCGATCAAACTAATCATTTGCAAGGGCAACGGGCCGATGCGGCGAATGTAAACGGTGACCGCGTCGGAGGCGATGTTCAGTGCACGCTTGGCGGCGATTTCATGCTCGCTGCGATAGATTGAGCGAATTTTGATGCCACTGATGACGCGCTCTGCTGAAGTCATGTTCAGACCTGCAACTACTGCGAAGTCGCGCAAATTCTCGGCGACATAAGTGGCAACGGCCCGGCCGTCCTGAGTCGCGACTTGTTTCGACTGCACTGGCGCAAAGAGAGAAATGCCCTGTGGCGCATCGATGTTCACTTCGTAGTCGGCGACATCCGCAATCGTCGCATCGCCGATGCCGGGATCTATTCGGCGCAACCATTCTTCGCCGTCGCGCGCGGCCAGCACCGGATACGACGTGCCCAGCAGCATTACGCCGCGGCACACGAAGTTGATGTCACGTGAGCGGCGCAGTTCGCGCGCGCCTCCAATCGCAGCGCTAACCTGCTGCATGACGTGGGCGACCAAACCGGTCTCGTCGGGATCGATTTCGGGGACTTCGCCGCGAAACTTGATCAACACTTCAACGGATTTCTGTGGCTGTACCTCCCCACGCAGGTTCACTTTCAGAGTTGTGTTGTCGTCTTCGAGCGTGAATGGCAATGGCGCTTCGCCATCGGCACTTTTCACCTCAACGATTTCAAGTCGCGGTTCGTCAGTCTGTTTGGGCGGGACGGATCCCTGAATACGCGCGTTCGAGTAAAGGTGAAAAACCAAACTTCCCGTCGAACGATCGCCACGATTCACCCAACGCACGCGTTCCTTGCCGGTGTATTTTCGATTCGCGAAATCCAGTGACAGATCGATCTTGTATTGAATGCGTTTTTCGGGAGCGGGAGGCTGGTGCGGTTGATTCTGTGCGAAGGAAGCCTTACCACAGAGGGCACAGAGGACGGCGAGGGCAAAGGGCAAAGGGGTAAGAGCGAAGTGCAAATGGCAAAGAGCAAAGCGCAAAGAGCAACCCCTGGCTCTTTGACCTTGGCTCTTTGCCGTCCGATCTGTTCTGTGTCCTCTGTGGTTCATCTATCTATCTATCGTTTACAACCACGCGAATAATCCGATCGCCGCGCGCAATCTGATCGACTACTTCCATGCCGCGAATGACGTGTCCGAAAACTGTGTAGCCGCCATCGAGATGTGGCTGCGGCGAATGCGTGACGAACCATTGCGAGCCGCCGGTATCTTTACCCGACAGCGCCATGCCAACGGCTGCGCGTTCATACGATACTTCATTTATCTCGCAACGAATCGTGTAACCAGGACCGCCACTTTGGTCACCGCGCGGGTCACCAGCCTGGACGACAAAATTCGGCACGACGCGCGGAACCGTCTGGCCGTTGAAATAGCCCTTCTTCGCAAGCTGGATGAAATTGTCCACGTTCAGCGTTGCATCGTCAGGGAGAAACTTGATCGTAAACGAGCCTTTGGTCGTCACGACCGTCGCCGTCGGTTGCTTGCCGATGCGCGCAATCGCCCGGCGATAGTCAGCATCAGTGTTGCGCGTCTGCACTGTGCCGATGCGATCGGAGAAGTCTCCGACGCTGTTTGCCTTCAACAACGCGACCGCGCGCCGTCGCACGAGATGATCTTTTGAATCGAGCGCACTCTTAATCGCTTCATTCGCTTCTTTATTCTTCTGCTTGGCCAGCGCGCTCAAGATTGCTAACGCCGCACCGTTTTCCGCATCGCGCATCGCGCGCGGCAGCGCGTCGATCAGGGCACGCGTGTTTGCCTCGCTCGATTCCTGCCCCAGATTTTCTGCGGCAGTAGAGCGAACGACCACGTCAGGCTCATTCAGGTGCCGGCGCGCGACCTCACTCAGATCCTTTGGCTTGAATGCGGCGAACGCCTGAAGCACATCGGAAACCGCATACTCGGAGTGAACTGCCGCGAGCGTGTTTATACTTATTCCTGAGTTTTCGTAATCCAGCATCGCCCTCAGAATTTCGACTGCCCGCGCTGCGGTTTGATTGCTGTCACCTTTCTCTAACGCGGCGATCTCTCCGAGCCCCTGTGCAATACGCGAACCCGCCCGCCAATTGGTCAGCATCATTCTAACTCCATACTTGTCAGTGCCTGCGAATGCGACATAACGCTCCGGCGAAACTCGAGCGGACGCGATTTCCAATTCGACTGCAGTGTGACCCATTGATTCGCTGGTGGCTGACAACCATTTCACCAACTCGAGCTGAGGCGTCGCACTCTTCTGATTAACTCTTCCTAAAGTCGTCGCCAATTCGATCACTTCGTTTTGGCCAGCACGGATATTCGCGACCGAGGTCAATTGTTGAGCCCGCGCCAGCAAAGACGCGGTCGCGTGCGCATCATTCAGTTGGCCCAATGCCCGAATGGCGCTGACGCGCACACGCAGGTCTGCATCGTGCAGCGCACGATCAAGTAAAACGTCGAAAGCGGCCTTGTCTTCAGTGGCGCCGAGCACTCGCGCGGCATTTGCGCGGACAATTGGATCCTCGTGCTTCGCGAGCAAATCGCGCGCTTTTTCGTTGCCATCCTTCAAACGCAGACGGGCCAGCGTATTCAGGGCGTCGGCGACAAGGCGCGCGTCTGAGTAATTCAAAAACTCTGTGACCAACTTTCCGACGCCATCAGGTTTTGAGCGCAGGACAGCCGTTAATCCAAGCAGAACCGTTAATTCATCCGGCCGCGACCGGCGGCCGTTTTCAAATCCCAAGGCGCCCACAATCGCGGCCCGAAGGATATTGAGCCGATCTTCATCGCTGGCTTTTGTCGCAGCATCCTTCGAAGATGGCGCGCTTATCATTACCGCGACAATCTTTCCCAGCGCTTCGACGGCTCGAGCTCGCACATTTCCATTTTCCTGGCCCCGTTTCTTGAGCACTTCAACCAACGCATACGCTCCACCGGGCGACTCGATTTCACCGAGCGCAAAAGCCACCATCTGCCGCACATCATTGTCGCGATCGGTCAGCAGCATCTCAGCCAGGATCGGAACCGCCGCTTCATTGCCGATGCGTCCGGCGGCCAACGCTGCGCGCTTGCGCACCTTGGCGTCAAAATCGGCAAGCAGCTTTTTCAGCGAATCGTCCCAGCGCCGTTCATCTTCAGCACGGACAATTTGCAGCAGTGTGTTTGCTGGGATCGCGCTAGCTTGAGTATCGCCGGCGCGTCGACGCGACGGCTGCGCGGCGACACTGAAAGTAATCGAAGCGACTAAGAGCAAGAGCGAGAGTATCTTCCCATCACGGGTTGTCATGTTTGGTTTCAAACGAGAATGGCTACTGCTTTCGCCTCGCATCCGTGTGCGGATTGTACGCGCGAAATGTGGCACGCGCATCTTGCGCGAAGTCGCGGGCCGGAAGCCCCTGACACTCCAAACAAAAAGGACGGACAATTGGTTGTCCGTCCTCTTATTCCGCAATCAGCGGAGGATTAGCTCGCTACGGCGATGGCAGCGACTTTGCCATCTTCGCTCTTCTTAGCGCCGTCAGGCTTGATATCTACTTTCGATGTGTCGATGATGTTGTCTTTGCGCTCAACGCGTGCAGCTTTTTCGGTGGCCGCTTTTTGTTGAATCATCTTGCAACTGCCTTCGAACACGCCGCCCTGTTCAATGACCAACGACGGAGTCTGAATGTTTCCGTTCAGTTTTCCGGCGCGACCAAGCTCGATGCGCTGGCTGGCGATAATGTCGCCGTTAACCGTGCCTTGAATCTGTGCGACGGCCACTTCGACGTTTGCATCGACTTGTCCACCTGAGCCGACAATCAGCGTGCCCGTCGGCGAAATGACGCGGCCAGAAAAGTGGCCGTCGATGCGCAAAAGCGATTTGAATGTCGCCTCGCCCGTAACATTCGTGCCGCTGCCCACAAATCCACTCAGCGTGCCATCCTTGATTTCGCGCGCGATCGTCTCGCTCTCGCTCAAGGCTCTCGGCGTCGTAGACGCCTCGACTGGCTTGAATTCGCCGCTTTGATACGACGAATAGTTTCGGGGTGAATAAGCATCGGCGCTGGGTTGTGTTGGGGTCGGGCTCTTATCTTCGTTCGGATTCTTTCCCATTCTGAGCATTTGAAACTAACCCTCCATATTCTCGACAGCGGAAGTCGCAGCAACCGCACTTGGCTACGACGAACAACTCGCGATGGTTTAACTGGAAGCCGGCCACAATGGCCGACATTCGTGTGGACGCCGCTCGCCGCCGAGCGGGGGCAAAATAATAAACAAAGCTTACCATGGCTGTCCAGCGGAAGTTTCTTGTAATTCCAATGCAAGATTGGCAACGTTCTAGGGCTACATCAGGCTAACAGGTTGTCCAGAATCATGTTTTCGCTAAAGTTTTCCAGCAACGGGAAGTATGAAGCCTTTCGATCGAAGGCGGCTCCCGGAACGAGCCCGACGATTTCCGCGCCGCGTATTTTCACCCCGAGCCGCTCCGCTTCGTCTCGCACGGCATCGAAGGCGCGCCCGATCGACGTCTGTTCATAGTTGGTGAGATTCATTGACACTTGCACGACGCCGCGCGAATGCAGTTCGAAACCGAGCGCTTTCACGAACGGCAGGCCGCCATCGCGTTCACGCACGACACGCGCAATGCGGCGCGCGATCATGATGTCATTCGTTTCCAGGGTGACGTTGAAGGCGATCAAGAATGGCCGGGCGCCCACGGCAATGGCGCCCGCCGTGGGGTGTAGTCTGGTTTCGCCGACGTCAGGTTTTCGATCAGGGTTCGTTCCGATCTCTGCGCGCAAGTGTTCAAATCCTTTGCCGCGCACGCGCTCAAGCCGTTCGCGATCCGATCGCAACGCCGCTCGTTCGTAAAAGTAAACGGGAATCGAAAGCTCTTGCCAGATTCTGTCTCCCGCTTCGTGTGCCAGGGCCACACAATCATCGATTGTCGCGCCGCTCACGGGCACGAATGGCAGCACGTCCGTGGCGCCGATGCGCGGATGCTCGCCACCGTGCCGACGCAAGTCGATCAGCTCGGCCGCTTTGGCAACCGCGCGCAATGCACCTTCAACAATCTTCTCGGCTGGGGCAACGAATGTGATCACCGACCGATTGTGATCGGGATCGATATGGCGGTTGAGGACCGTCGTGTTATCTGCCGATGCGATCGCCTGCGCAATCTGTTCGACAACTTCAGGCTTGCGACCTTCACTGAAGTTTGGTACACACTCGACGAGCATTGCCGCTTTGCGATTGCCGATTGCCGATTGGTCAGGTTGCATTGGCGATTGGTTACTCGTAACAAGTCTCGAAACCAAAAGCAAATCGAAAATCGGCAATTGGCAATCGACAATGGCTCTGGATCGCTTCATCAACGAACGCAAGAACGCCTGGCAACGGCTCGAGCAGTTGCTGCACCAGCTTGATGGGCTGAACCTGCGTCGTTTGCATCGCGAAGAAGTGCGAGAGCTGGGACGCATCTATCGACGCACAGCATCGGACCTGGCGATCGCGCGCGCTGAGTCGCGTGACCCGCGGCTAATTAACTATCTGAACAGTCTGGTCATTCGAGCACATGGGCGAATCTATCGCGCAGACGCGCAGGGCGGTCGCCGCATTCGAAACTTCTTCACGCGCGATTTTCCGCAAAGTTTCCGCCGCACGTGGCGCTACACGGCGGTGGCTTTTGCAGTGTTTTGGGTGTTCACCGCCATTGCGTTTTTCGGCACGCGTCACGACCCGAACTTCTCAGAATTTGCGGGAATTAGCCCATTTTTTCGGGAAATAATCATCAATAACCGCACTCATTGGTGGGAAGATCTGAACCGGGCAAACCAGATAGGCTCGACTCAAATTTTCACCAACAACATCAAAGTGACTTTTTATGCCTTTGCGCTCGGCGCGATGCTGGGGTTAGGGTCGCTTTATGTGCTGGCATACAACGGTGCTAGTTTCGGCGCGATCATCGCGCTGACTTATCGCGCGGGATTTGGGAACGACTTGCTCAGCTTCGTTGTCGGACATGGCGTGATCGAGTTGTCGTGCATCTTCATTGCCGGCGGCGCGGGGCTTTTGATCGGGACGGCTTTGGTAATGCCGGGCGATATGACGCGCGGCGATGCATTGAAATCGCGCGGCATGGAAGCCGTGCGGCTGATTGTGGGATGTATTCCGCTGCTGGTGGTGGCGGGCATCATCGAAGGCTTCATCTCGCCCGCGCCAATCAATCCGCTGATCAAATTTGCGATCGCCGGAATTACCGGCGTCGCCTTGTACTCATATTTGGTTCTCGCGGGAAGGGAACGAGAATGAAATGACACTTTAGAGGCAGTCTACTGCTCGCCATCTCCCTCGTCGACCGGGCGGGCAGTAGCCCGCCTCTAAACCACACTCCTACAGAAGACCGCGTTCTTTGACCCGCAAATACGTTTCGAGCAGTCGCGGCACAAGCGCTGCCGCGGTCACATCCAGCGCGAGTCCACCCTGAGATTCCACCAACCGCAACGCCGCTTCACGCTGGTACATGATCTCTTCGGCGACCGATTGTGCGAAGAGCTCGTTTTCATCTTCCGGCGGATTTCGCACGACAGCTTTCAGGTCGCGATCGCCGATCGTTACGACCAGCGGCAGGTGACGTGGACGCAGCAGCTTCAGCGACGAGAGCAACTCGCTCGAACCTTCTTCGTCGACTAAATCTGTGAGCACCACAACGAGCGAGCGTCGCTGACTGTTGGCTGAGACAAACTCAAAAGCACGCGCGTAGCTTGGCTCGATCATTTCCGGCTCGATTGCGTGCAATGCTTCGAGCGCTGCGTCGAGATGTTCCGCGCCCCGCTTCGGCGGTAGGAAGGTTTTGATCCGACGCCCGAACACGAGCAGTCCCGCATTGTCGCCGGCGCGCGCCGCCGCCGACATCAACGCCAGTGTGGCGTGCACTGCGAGATCAAGTTTGGTTTCGTTCTCAAGCCGGCCCGTCATCAAGCGGCCCGCATCCAGGGCGACCAGAATCGTCTGATCGCGCTCCATCTGGTATTGCCGCGTTACGAGCTTGCCGCGCCGGGCGGTGGCGGTCCACGAGATGTGACGCATTTCGTCTCCGCGCACGTAGTCACGCAGCGACTCAAAGTCCCGTCCTTCGCCACGCCACTGTGACTTGCGACGCGCCGCGACAAACGAGCGCGTGCCCAGCGCCCGCAGTTCTGCTTCGCGCGCCCGCCGCATGTTCGGATAGACCTTGACCGTGATTGGCTCGCCCGCCGTCGTCTGGCACCACGCCAATCGCCAACGTGACATATAGCGCAATGCGATCCGTCCAAACGAAAACTGTCCGCGCTTCGGCGGCTTCAGGCTATAGAAGAATTTCGTACTGGTTTGTGCTTCGACTTCGACACGCGCTTCGCGACTGCCGACCAATTGCATCTGTGGCGGGTATTCATCTTTGATAATTAGTGAGATGTCGCGCGGAGTGTGATTCGCGACGTCAATCTGTACGTCCGTTTCCGCGCCCACGGCCAAACGTCCGCCGAAGTGTCTTTCGATCGAAACAGTTTTCGCCAGCTTGCTGTTCCAAGCGTCGAAGAGAGCCAACGCGATGATCACGAGATCGTAAGTGGCCGCGACCCACGCGAGCATGGGCCGCCCCCACGACAAAGAAATGGGCACAAGCGCAACGGCAAGCAGCGCATAAAATAGTTTGGTGAAGACGAAACGCATAATTAGGTGTCTGGTGTCAGGTGACCGCTGTCGGGGTCATCTTTCTTGACCAGCACCTGACACCCGTAACCCTATCGAGGAACTTCCGCAGATTGCAGAATGTCTGTAATGACGGAATCTGGTGTCGCGCCGTCCAGTTCTGCTTCTGCGCGCAACGTCAAACGATGACGTAGCGCCGGTCGCGCAATATCGCGCACGTCATCAGGAGTTGAGAAATCTCGCCCGCGGATTGCTGAGAGAGCTTTCGCGCACAGCAACAATGCGACCGCGGCGCGCGGACTGGCGCCGTAATGTACCGCCGCATGATCGCGCGTACGGCGGACGATATCCACTATGTAGCGTTGGACACCTGGCTCGACCCGCATATTTCGTACTTCAGCGCGACAGCGCGAGATCGCGTCCGCGTCCGGAAGAGCATGAATATCGACCTGATCCAATCGACGCGCGTTGAAGCCTGCGTCCCAACGGGCGACGACTTGATGTTCTTCATCCGCCGAAGGGTACGGCAAAAGAATCTTCAGCAGAAAACGATCGAGTTGCGCTTCCGGCAAAGGATACGTGCCTTCGTATTCGATCGGATTTTCGGTGGCGAGCACGGTAAAGATCGGTGACAGCGCGTACGCTTCTCCGTCGATCGTCACTTGCCGTTCTTCCATTGCTTCGAGCAATGCGGCTTGTGTCTTTGGCGGTGTTCGATTGATTTCGTCGGCCAGCAAAATGTCAGTGAAGACCGGTCCGCGGCGCAGACTGAAACTGGAGGATGCCATGTTGAAGACATTCGTGCCGGTGATATCCGAAGGCATCAGGTCCGGTGTGAACTGGATTCGTCCGAAACCCGCGTTGATGATGCGCGAGAGCGTCTTGACCGTTAGCGTCTTGGCCGTGCCGGGCACGCCTTCGATCAGCGCATGACCTTCAGCGAGCAAGGCGACGAGAATTTGTTCGATCGCTTCTGTCTGGCCAACAATGACTTTGCCAAGTTCAGTTGTAATGTGCGCGATGGTGTTGGAAACGTATTCAGGCATTGGTTGGGTAGCCGGCTACAAGTTGAGGTAGTAGAGCTTTGTACTTAGTGCTTGGTACTTGGAATATCTGATCAAAGTACGAAGGTCAAAGTACAAAGGTCAGTTTTTCTCAGCAGCCTGCCTTGCGTCACGTGCACGCGTGCGCAGGCCAAGGGCCGTTTCAATTTCGCGCAGACGTTGCGCCATCCGCAAGGTGTCGCGCGCGCTGGTGGCCGCGCCGTTGATCGTGTCTTCACAGTTTCGCATCAACGTTTCAAGCTCTTGCTGATTTACGCCGGAACGCATCGCCACACGTCTGGCAATCTCTGCTCGCGGACTGCTGTTGCTCAGGCCCGCGTGTCGCACGAGCACGCGACGAACGCGTGCGTAGATGTTTTCGAGCGCCAGGTCATGCGCCTTGGCGCGTTGCTGGAGCTCAGCCATTGAGGCGACAAACTCCAGCTTAGATCGCCGATCGACGAACGGAAGCGGCAATGGCCGGCCAAAGCGACGCCCTTGCGACCACACGATTGCGACACCTATCAGCGCCAGTTGCGCGCAGATAGCCATCACCGGTGTTCCCGAAAAATATTGAAACAGTGCGTTGCGGGTCGCAGCCCGGCCCTGGTGAAATTCGTCGAACGCGATCAAACCTCCGCCCGCGGCAACGACGTTCACCGCCAGCAGAAGATTGTCGGCGCGCCCAATGCCATTGTTCGCGACGATGTACGGATCAGAAAGCAGCACAACTCGTCCGGCGCCGTAAGGATAATCCACCAGCAGCGCGCCACGCTCGTTACGCAAATGTACGACCGGAGCTTGAGAAACTTTGTCCCGGCTTAGGTCATCAGTATTGCCGCCTTTGGGCTGGAGTGGCGGCTCGTATTCCTCTGAATCGTAATCTTCGTCATTAGGCGTGGGCGAGGCGGTTGGCGCCGCAGCTGCGCTGGTCCGCGAGATCGTCATGGCTCCCATAAATCGCGACGGCATCACCGATTCCACGTTGCGCGCCATCGCCGTCGGCTGCGCAGGACTGACCGGAGACATGCCCGTCGTCATCTGCTCGAAGTTGTTTGGGTCGAGTTCGCTCCATGGATAGCTGACAGCCTGCGCGCTAATGGTCCAGTCCTTCGCGGGGACCACTAAACGATGGTCGAGATAACGGTCGATGATTACCAGCCGCCCCCCCGAGTCGACCCAGCGCAGCAACTCTTGGGTTTCGCGCTTCGAATAGCCCACTTGCACAGGGCCGATGACCACAAACGTGGCTGGCTTCATACCGTTCACACTCAATAACGATGACCAACTCTCGCGCCAACGCACGACTTGCTGACCCGACTCATGAAGAAAGTCGTAGAGCGCTTGCGTGCCCGTTGCTCCTGAATTGAAAGTTGAGCGATCGGGTGTGCTTTCAGAATCCGCCACGTGCTCGACCCGAACGTACGATGCGGCGTTCAGCGCGATTAGCACGATCACAACGACAACTAGCGTTATAACGATGATTAAGCGTTGGCGCATCTCAAAACTTCAGTAATGAGCGATTAGTGATGAGTAATCAGTGATGAGTATTGGCGCTTTTGTACATGGTATTTTGTGCTTTGCTGTACTGGTACTTGTGCTTGGTGCTTGGTGCTTTGACTTAGCAGTCCAACTGACACTGTAATCAAAACCCAAAGACCAAAGATCAAAGTACAAAGCCGCATCACTCATTACTCATTACTCATTACTCATTACTCATCACTCATTACTCATTACGGCTTTTCGGCATCCGCCTCGAAATTCATCCCAATCGTTCGGGGCCGGCGGCACGAATCCGTACCAGTGTCGCTCAAAACTGAACGTCAATTTGCGCATGGATTCATACAGTGAGCTTTTCGTTCGAACGGACATCAGATAATCGCGGTTTGTCTTGTGCTGGGCCAGACTAATGATCTTTCTGTCGCCAAGTTCGCACAACAAAGCGATGTAGGCTTTGCGAATCGCGCCGCGCAAATCGCCGTTTCGTGCGAGCGCTTCGGCTTGTTCCAGCAGATCAGCCGCGGTCTGGTCCGGCTCAAGTCGCTCACCGAGGACGATGCGCGGTTCGCGCTTCCGCGCTTTCTTTTTACGGCGCCGACTGCTCAGATATCGTGGCAAGAACTTCCAAATGAGAAAGGCAATCAGCAGGACTGAAAAGCCAATGACAATTACCTGAGCGAGATTAGAAAGACTACGAGCAGTGCCCGGCTGGATCGGTTTCATTTTGGGAAATAGTTTGGATAGCCAGCGCATGAATTGATTCCAAAGCCGCTCAATCGCGCTTTGCTGCACCGTCGTCTTATCGTATTCGGGGCGGCGCAGAATTTCCGCGAGCCGCGCCTTGTTCGTATCTTTGTCGTTGGTCTTCGCGGCCGATTTCATTTCGTCCAGCCGCTGAATCAGCGCGCGCAACTCTTCACGGGTGCTGCGGATCAAGTCCGCATCGTGTGCACCTGAGCGCCTTTTCTTTTCGTACTCCGCCAGTGCTTTGTGAAACCACTTGTTGTCAACTTCAATGGTCTGATTGTTGAAAGTAACGCTTTCCGTTTCCGGCAGAAGCTGCCGCAAACGCGCGAGTGCGCTGTCCACAAGTTCTTTCGTCTGGCTGGAATTGTCCGTGTAATAGTCAGACGTTTCGAGATGTTGGATTACGCTGGCTGCCTGTGCGAGGCGCGTGCGATAGTCGGCAAACGTGGCGGCCCGCACAATCGTCAAAAGACTCGTCACGAACATTAATGTCGCGACGGCAACAAACGCTTTAACAAGTGAACTGACTCTCATTTTCGAGATCGTCAGCGAAGCCCGAGCACGCTGGCCGGCGGCATCGGTGCGGGCGGCGGTACGAATGTGCGCGTACGTCTGGTGACCAGCGCCGGCGCAAACGGCGAAATCACTCCCGGAAGTTCGGGCATAGGTGGAAGCTGACGCGCGGCCATCAATTCCATATCATAACCTTCGTGACGCACGCGCTCATCTACGTAAAGCAGCGACAGTCCCAGCATCCAAATCGGCGCCAACAGAATGTGACTGCATTGTAGAATCACCTCGTAACCGATCGAATACCATGCCGGCCATTCGGTTCCAAACGGTGATACGTCGACCCCATTCACCCAGCCGTACCAACCAAGAGGAATTATCAGTAGCGCCAACGCAGAATAGGTCGCAAAAAACGTAAACAACGCCATCGCCATCAGGCGCCGCACGTTTCCGCTCGCAAGTGAAAAGCTGCGGCCGATGGCCGAACCCACCGTCCGTCCTTCAACCAGCATCGCCTGCGGCACATAGGCCATGCGGCCTGCGAGCAAGAAAAAAAGGATTATCGCGACCACCAAGGCCACGATGCTACCCAAGACGCTCACAACGGCGACGACCCAACCCGGCATTACCTGAGCAACCGCCACGCCCACCAACACCAGCAATGCGAAGACAAGATAGAAAGCCATGAATGACAACCATGCGCAGAAGCCCAACCACACCGCCACAAGCATGCTTGCGCCAAGCAGCGCCCAAAAACGCGACTTAACTGCGCGATAGGTCGAACGGAAGCTGACCGGCTCGTCCCACAACAAATGCGCCACCAGGTTTCGCGTTGCGCCGCCCATTACAATTAAGCTGAACAGCGAACCAGCGGCGATCACGATACCGCCGCCGAAAGCCGCCAGCAGGTACAACAACAGGCGCGCACTACTCGGCGTTGCTCCTATGGCGCGAAATGCAATCGTCGTAAGGGTAGAACCGGCCGCCGAAACGATTACCGGAGGAGCCGCAATCCTAATGAGCGTAAGAAAGTGTCGACGATAGAGTCTGACGGCTCGATCAATCAGATCGCCGGCGCCGAGCGGCGCCAGTGCGAGATTAGTTGCTGCGGAGTCCATGGGTGCAGAATGATGCTGATTTCGACGCAGCTAATCAAGAAATAACGTTAGCCTTTGCTGCTCTGACAGTTTGGTTCTATAGTTAAGGCTCGGACCGATCCTCCGGCCGCAAGAAGGGGAATTATGTCACGGATCTCCTTGTCTTGTCGGTGGTTTGCGCTCGCTATTGCCTGCGTTGCTTGGGTCGGAAGTGCTCGAGCGCAAGCGCCACCATCCTCGATCGAGGTTTTTCTACCGAATGGCGGCATGCTATCGCATGCTATCGAACTACACCTCACGCGAAGCGATGGTTACGTCGATGTTGTGCTCACAGATTCGAAAGGGCTATATCAGTTCAAGACTCCGACCAATCAAACAGTGAACTACACTGTTACGATCAAAGGCGATCGCCAAACCTACGACACGACCACGACCAGCTTTACAATTTTCAGAAACAGTCCGACGCGTATTCCTGTTTTTTTGAAGCCAATCTCGGCCGAACCAACGCCGAAGCCCACGAATCCCGTTTTAGACGCCGCCAACTCAGAAGCGAGCGTTCCCGCCGCGGCCCGAGAGGCGTACAAGCGTGGAACTGCGCTGATCGCCGCGGGTCAATTTGAAAAGAGTATTCCAGAACTGCGGCGTGCGATTGAAATCTACCCGCAATATGTCCGGGCGTTAAACGATCTTGGCGTCAGTTACATGAAGCTAAAGATGCTCGATGAAGCGGCCTCAATGTTTCGCCAAGCCATAGCGCTCGACAAGCGCTTCTTCCATCCGCGCATGAATTTGGGCATCATTTTAAATAGACAGGAAAAATACAAAGAAGCTCTTGAAGTACTCACACCTTTGTATGAAGAGAATAAAGGAGTTCTTGAGCTGCGGATGGCATACGGCCAGGCCTTAGGGGGTTCCGGCGAGTTTGCCGAAGCCGAAAAGATCTATGCGTCCACGCTTGCGTCAAAAGGCCTCGACGTCGCGACGCGAGCGAACTTGCACTTTCGTTTAGGCGTGTTGTTGAACCGCGAAGGACGTTTTCGAGAAGCAGTGGTGGAACTTCAAGAAGCGTTAGCTCTTGATCCTGAAGCTGCCAATTCTCACGTGCAGCTGGCAGCCGCGCTGATGCAATTAGAACAGAGTGACAAGGCGAAGGCCGAGTTGCTCCGAGCTTATCAACTCGCGGGATCTGAGGTTGGCATAGCGCAATTATTGTTGGGTCAGATTTACTACGCTGAAAAGCAATTCAGCGCCGCGCAAAAATCGTTTGAGCAGTACTTGAGAGATGTGCCTTCAGCCGCAAATCGCGATCAGATCGCCAAAGTGATTGCCGACCTAAAAGCGGGCATCACCAAATAACGACCACATACCTCGTGGGGATAAACGGGTCAGTATTCGAGTTTACCGTCGTACACCATATCTGACACTTTGAAACGGCGATCGATTTTTATGGCGGTCGAGCCGACTCGGAACTGCGTGTAAAAACGAACAGACTTGCTGTCGTCGCCTAAGAACGGCTTATCGTCAACCAGACGAGGAAAAATAAAGCGTGCGCCAAAACCATCCTTGCCGGGCGGTACGTATTCTGTGGCAAATATTCGCTTGCCGTCAGCCCGCTCGAGGTATGTGTCGTTCTTTACGACATCGATCGTGGCCGCGCCAAGAGCCTGCATCACCGGATTCATATACCGTTGGTCGGTAGAGTCAAACGCCACCGCTACGATTATCCAACGATCGGATCCAAGATTGGCAAACGCGTCCAGTCGCTCCAATGCGTCTTTGGGAAGGTTTGGTTGTTGCAGCTCGACCATCCGCACAAACGCCTGCCGAATGGGTCGCGCGGTGAAGAATCGGATTCTAAAGTTAACGCTTACTGCCTGGTTCGTCGCGCCCTGGGATCTGCGCGAGCTAGTGTCGCCGCGGCCGCCCTGGGACGTCGTGGGATCGAAAAACATTTCACTGGTGTCAGTGTCAGTATAAGTCTGCCCCCACGGTGAATCGTTGAGTATGTTTTGCGCTTCCTTATCAGACCACTGATTCCATGGTTTTATTTGCTTCTGGGCAACGACAGTCATTGTGAAAACAATTGCTGCTACGGTTGTGATTGCAGTTTTGCGCATAGGGGTTCCTTTTGAACGGGCCGCGTCGATAACCTCAATTATTGCTTCTGCGGATTAATATTCCAGCCTTCCGTCGTACATCATATCTGGCACTTTGAACCGCTGATTTAGCTTCACGGTTGAACCGACCTCGGCATAAAAACGGACGTTGCCGCTGTCGTTTTTTAGAAACGGCTTACCATCCACGAACCTCGGGAAGACAAATCGAGCTCCAAGCCCGTCTTCGACAGGCGCGCGGTAATCGATTGGGAAAATACGTTGACCGTCTTTTCGTTCGAGATAGCTAGTATTCTTGACGGTTGCCAAAACCGCGCTACTCAAATCTTGAAAGGTCTTACCGGCAAGTCTCTGATCGTCGGCGTCAAAAGCGACGATGACAACGATGTAGTCTCGAAAATCTCTATCGACAAACGACTGCAAATCTTCGCGGCATTGCTTTACCTTTAACTCATCGCCCTTGAAGGCAGAAATGCATTTCTGCGACGCTGATTGGGCGATAGCTTCGCGGATTGGTCGCGCCGACAAAAATCGAATGTGATAGCTGACAGAAACGGCACGATTATAGGCGCCTTCTTGCGCGCGGCTTTGATTACGCTCGGCCTGGTCGCCTCGCATAGTCGCTGTCGTGTTGGATGTGCCCGCGCGATTAACTCCGCCCCCAGCGCCGCTGGTCGGCGAATATGTCATTTCTGAAGTGTTCGTTTCGACTTGTGTTTGTCCCCAGGCTGAGTCGTTCAGCACTTTTTGCGTTTCCTTTTCGGACCAAGTCGTCCAAGCTCTGGGCGCGTTCTGCGCAGCTGCGGCGGAGGCGACGATCAGAGCAGCTATCGAGCCGATAATTAATGGACGCATACGAATATTTCCGAGCTTTCGAGGCATGAGAACAAGTATCTGGGAGACACCGGGCCGTAAGTCTAAAGGACAAAGGTAATGCAAGCAAGGGTTCTGGCAGAAAAAAAGGGGAGAAGAACATGTTCTTCTCCCCATCTATTAGATCCCAAAGCAGGATCAGAAGTTGAATCGGATAATGATCTGTCCAACTCTGCCGCCGGGATCGTTTGTCGTTGACGTGTCACGATAGGCAGTCGTGCTGTCAGTCAATTGTCCGAACGACGCCGAGGTAAACGTCGGTGTACCCGTTCCACCGATGCTTTGGGTGTCGTTGTTATACGACCCCAGTCTGAAATCGATATTGTTGAAGGCATTCAAGAACTCGAACCGGAACTCGATGTTCTTCGTCTCAGTGAACTTGAACTTCTTCTCGATACCGATGTCGGCACGTGTGAACCGCGGCCCGTGCAGGATCACATGGGTGAAGCCGCACTGACCGGTGAACGCCTGGATGCAATTCAGGCCCGCCGGCGCTATGTATCTACCACTCGGATCTCCGAGACCCCCTGCTGACACCAACGGATAACCGTTTGCACTGCAGCCAGTAGTGTTCGGAACACAGGTGGCGAACGCAGCCCTGGTGTTATCCACAATGTCCTGCGGCAGCCAGAAGACCTTGCGGTCGGCCGTCTTGCGGATTTTCATCGCATTCTGAAGATCCTTGGCAGTCATGCCAACAAGCTGCACGTTTCCAAGATTGATCGGCACACCGCTCGACACGCGGAGCGTGCCGTTTATGGTCCAATCACCCAGCAACGTGTTTACGACCCCATGGGAATTCGACAGAAAATGCTTGCCTCTGCCAAATGGCATATCGTAGATGTAGCTGCCCTTCAACGACTGACGAATATCGAAGGGTGAGAACGTCTTGTTTAGCCAAGTGTTGCGAATGGTTGCCGGCTGCAGAAACGCAATCGAACTGCTGACGTATTCGTTGCCGAGCGCACGTGAGAAGGTGTAGTTGAAGTTCGCCAACAATCCCTTCGCCATGCGGCGCCGCAGCTCGATCGTCAGTGCGTCGTACCACGATTTGCCGTCGTTGTTAACGATGAAACTTCCGTTGCCAAGTCCGAAGTTATTGAACAACACCGGATTGACAACGAAGAAGTTGCCTGGCAGGCCAGCCGTCGTTCCGTTAACCATGTAGGGATTACCATTCGCTGACACATTGCCGCGTGCCGCTAGAATGCCGGCAATACTCAACGCCTGGATGTTGGTGGGCGCCAGTCGGCTGGTAAATGTTGAACTGCCAAACCGGCTCGACGTGTAATTCGACGCCGTGCCTGCGGCCGATGACGGCAAGCCGCTGAAGAATGCCAGGAACTGCGGCAAAGGAACTGTGCCGGTGCAGGTCGGATCGCTTCCGAAGTAACGGAACGTCGTACCGCAACCGTGGGCCACGTTGGCGGCCAGATTGGCCGCGGCGTTCTTAACTTCGTTCGCGAAGCCGTTGGACAAGGCATTTACTTCGTTGACATTGAACTGTCGAAGCAGTTGATGTCCGCGGTTGCCAACATACCCCACTTCCACCACAGTGTCTTTGTTGATTTCGCGCTGGACACTGAAGGTGAACGACTCAACGTAGGGCGACTTCAAATTCGGCAGAAAAGCGTTACCGCTTGGCGAGTCCGTAAATGTTGGTGTCAACGGATAGACCGGACTTGCCGGAACGGTCGGACCAGCAGGCAGACTCCGGAACAACGAGCCGCGTGCGAATTGCAAGCCCGCCACCTGCGTCAGATCGACGGTGCCGCCAAAGTTAAATCCGACGATGCTGTCAGTTAGGTTCATGCCTTCACGGTTGAACGCCATTGACCAACCACCACGAATCACGGTCTGGCCAGCCGTGCCTGTCAGTCTGTGCAAGAACCCATTCTTGAAATTAGGTTGATAGGCAAATCCAAAGCTCGGCGCCCAGTTGTGGTTCGTGTTGAAGAGGTGCTGTCCCGGCGGCAAGGGCGTGAATTGCGTCGGTGAACCACCGGATGCTCCCGGTGAAAACAGGGCGCTAAAGTCCGAGCCGGAGGTACCGAACAATCCTGCGAACGTGTTTTGCGTCAGGCCCTTATTTCGCGAGTACGGCGCGTACTGAACGTCGTAACGAAGACCAAAGTTCAGTGTCAGGTTCTGACGAACACGCCATGAGTCCTGGCCGAAGAAGCCGAGGGTGCGCTCACGGTACCTGCGAATGACCCCGCCGTCCAGGATATAGCCTGTGCCCTGCTCGTTCAGCGCTGCCGCATGACTGATGGTCGTGAGGCGGCCCGTAAGAACACGATAGAGCGTATCTGCCTGGGCACGCGCAGTGCTGTTCGCGAAATTGGTCGAATTGAAGATCGTCGAGTCGATAACGTCGCTGGTGTCCTGAGCGAAGCCCACGGTCGGGACGGCGCCGTTAACCTGATTCAGCAGGTAACTACTGATCGACGTGACATCTCCACCAAAGTTCATGGTGTGCTTGCCGCGAGTGTAGCTGAGGTTATCACTGAACTGGTACGTCGGCGTATTTCGTCGCTGGGGAGAATTCTGGGTGGTGACGTTACTGATGCCCGCCGCCGCGACGCTGATATTCAGAGCAAAACCGCCCTGGTTGGTGAATTGACCAGCATTGACTTGCGGAAAGAAAAGTACGTTTCCGTTCTGAACACCCCAGCGCGCCTCATTGATCAGATTGCTCTTGATTTGAGTTCGCCAAGCCGTGACAAACGAAAACCGGTTCGAGTTTTGACTTCCAAAGTTCGGAAATCCCGGCGCAAACGGATCAGCGTTGTTCAAGAAGTCCACCGTTGATCTGAATTGCTGATAGTTGTAGATGGCTTCGACGTGATTCTTCTTATTGATTTCGAAGTCAAACCTGGTCGTCGGGAATTTCCTCTTTTGCCCGCCGATGTTATTGAGAACCAACTGGTTAATGTTCGGATCCGAAGTCGTAAGGATTGTTCCTTGCGCCGCCCGCGTGGAATTAATCAGTGCCAGGATCGTCGGATCGGGGGTCGACGGACACGGCTGTACGCCGGGCGTCGCGGAGTCACAATCGGAAGCAGCGGCAAGCGTGTAAAGATTAGTGAGCGTGGAACCCGATTGGAAAATTCCTGCCGCGGCGTTTGCGCTCAAAATTGTACGCGTACGCAATTGTGCTTCAGGTAGACGGTATTCCTCATAATTAATGAAGAAGAACGCGTGGTCCCGACCATTGAACAGCTTTGGAATAATGATAGGACCGCCAACGCGTCCGCCGAACTGATTGAGTAGGATTGGCGTTCTGGGGGCTTTGTCATTCGGTGATGATGGTTGACCGAAATGTGCCTTCGGCGCCAGCGTTTCGTTGTTCCAGAAAAAGTTCGTGTTCAACGACTTGTCACGGTGCTCTTCATACAGGCTCCCGTGAAACTCATTCGATCCGCTTCTGGTCGTAAACTTAATCTGAACAGCGCCTTCAGAGTTGCTTTCGGCGCCAGGTGTAGCCGTCGAAACGCTAACCTCGGCCACTGCGTCGGTCTTGGGCTGAATCAGCGTGAAGAATCCGTCGCTGCCCTTCAAGAGGTTGTCCTGAATATTGAGCCCATCGAGAGTGACGTTAAGCATGCTCTTCGGAAGACCATTAACAGTCGACTGGCGCGGGCGACCTGCGGTGTTTGTGCCGGGCAGAAATAGCAGCAGGTCCAGCGCGTTGCGAGAAGCGTATGGCAGCTCCGTAATCTGTGGCCCAGTGATCGTCGTGCCGACGGTTTGCGTCTGGGTCTGCAGCAGCTCGGCACTTCCCACTACAGTTACGGTTTCGTTGGCCGATCCGACTTCCAACGACACCTTTATACTCGAAGGCTTGCCGATATCAATTTTTATTTGGGTAACAACGGCTTGCTTGAACCCTTGTGCGGTAATCGTCGCCGTGTAGATGCCGTCCTGAAGTGAGGGTACCGTAAAAGTACCATCATCGTGCGTTTGAGTCGTAGACTCCTGGTTTGTCGCGTTGTTCCTCACCGTGACGGTTGCGCCAGCGACTAATGCCCCTGTCGGATCAGAGACTACGCCGGAAAGCGAGCCGGTCGAAGTAACCTGACCAAACGAGAGACTAGCGCTGGCGACCAAGAAGAGAAACGCAGCGACTAACCCTATCAGTAATCTGAATCTCATCTAACTCCTCCTCCTCCTTATCGAGAAACTTGGGTAGTGGATAGGTGGGCACAACAAGCGGAGTCCCACCGATACTCTGCTTGCTGGTGTGTCTGTCTTAATTTGACCTTCAATGAAGTCATGGATACGCAAAAACCGCTAGATGATTTGAAAGCGAGACGAACCAATTGAGCGTAGCGCCCGACCGAACTTTCGTTAATAGGCTTTCAACTCCGCCTAACGCCCCTGGTGCCTTACCATACGAGGCAGGAAAACCGAACTGATCTTTGTCCGTGCGCCCTGAGACTGGCTAGCCGCAAAAGACCCAACAACGCCGAGCATAACAAGGAACTTCGGCAGGAGTTCTCATCGATTCTTCCCTCTAAATTTGAACGTGTTGTCAAGCCGTGACTCGATAGACCGAGACTGGAATACGGCTATGCTTTTTTTACGTTAGGCAAGAAACCCTGGGTTAATGCTCTCCAGACCAATCAGGCGATGAGCCAATCTCAATCTGGCTTAGGCCGACTCGGTGCCGTCTTAAGCAAGGCTTGTTCCTACGGGGTGAAGTCGTAGAAATGATGGAAAAACTGGGAAGAAATCGATTTTCTAGCGGCTGTATCAGGGTATCCCTTACAACATTTTGGACTTCCGTCCAATTTTCTGAATAAATCCGCTTACGAAGTTTCCACTCGCTCGTGCAGCGATTTATCCGTGTCGGTCAGCATGATTAATGGCAGAGAAAAACTATTCGCTTGGCATATCATGGCAACCTGAATGGAGCAAGTAGCAACTTATGTTGCGCTCGAAACTTTTCGGCCGCTCAAAGCCGTACTCCTCAGTTCGAATATTTAGAGTCTCAATCGGCTAACGGTGAGCTAAAGGTTGCGCTGGCTCCGCCAAAACCTATAATTCGGCAATAAGGTGAAATTGAAGGGGTGACTTAAATGAAACGTAGCTTTGCCGCTCTCTCATCGATTCTGGCGCTGCTCGCATCAACGTTCGCACAGAACCCAACACAACCTCCGCAACAACCGCAGGTTGACGACATCCTGCGAATTACCACCGAACTCGTGCAGACTGACGTCGTCGTTACGGATAAGAGTGATCAGATCGTTCCAGATCTCAAGCTCGGAGATTTCGAAGTCTTTGACAACGGAAAAAGGCAGGAGCTCCAGTTTGTTGAGTTTGTTAACACGCAAGCACAAAGATCCGCGGAGCAGATAGCGACTGGGCCCAAGATACCAGACGTCGACACTTCCGTGGCGCGCGATCTCACCGCAAGGGACATCCGTCGCGTGATGGCTTTTGTGGTTGACGATGTGACGATTCCAGTTGAAGACATGGTGCGGGTTCGTCAATTGCTGATGGATTTTGTCGACAACAAAATGCAAGAGGGCGATCTAGTGGCGATCGTCCGCACTGTCGGCGGCCAAGGCTTGCTGGAACAATTTACTAGCGATCGACAAATCCTGCGCCGCGCCATCGCCCAACTGGGCGTGCGGTCGATTCCCCCCTACCTCGCGTTTGGCGGCGCTGATCCGGGCAGAGTGACCGGGGTGCCCGAGATGGCCATTGGTGATGCGAATCAAAGAACTACGGCGGCAGATACGGTCAGCTCCGACACCGAATTCTCCGCACCGGGCGAGGGCACGAACCAGATTCCACGTGCGCTCCTGGCACTATCAGTTTCAAATTATGTGGTTGACAGTCTCAAACAAATACCGGGCCGAAAAAGCCTAATCCTCTTGTCCGGCGGCCTGCCTCTATTTCAAGTCGCCGGCGGCACGGTCACAGGCGACATCGGTCAGATCTTTAATATTCTTACGGACAACGCAACGCGTTCAGGAGTGGTCATTAACACCATGGACGTTCGCGGCCTTTCGACGGCCGGGGCCACGGCAAAGTTTGCAGACACGCCCGGTCGCAGCGCTCTGGGTAGCTTGGGAGACAGCACCATCGGCCGTGGATTCGATGTGGAGTATCTCGGCGAAAGGCCGCTGACTGAGCAACTCACGCTGCGAGCCCTTGCCGAGAAAACGGGCGGCATAACGGTAGTTAACACCAGCAATTTTTCCGCCGGATTGGACCGCGTGCTCAATCGCAGCAAAGGATATTATCGATTGGCGTACCGGCCGTCGGAGAAGTTCGACGGCAAGTTTCATCATGTAGAAATCAAGGTTCGCCGTGGCGGCGTCCACACTTACACGGCTGAAGGGTATTATGCCCGCGAAGATAAAAGCGCAAAGGAACTAACGAAGGAGCAGCAAATCATTCGCGTCGCCGCGTCGCCTCTGGCGAAACGCGATCTCGCAATCGCTACTGAACTTCAGTACCGATTCCTGCCCGCAAACATGGCGCATCTTGACATCAATACTTTCGTGGACGCGCGTCAGCTTCAGTTCGCGACCTCAGATGACGGGAAGCATCACGCGAGCTTCGATATTGCCGGCTTTGTTTTCGATCAATTAGGCCGGGTTCGTGGCGGCATCAGCCAAACAATTAACGCCGCGTTGTCAGACGAGGAGTACCAGCGCGCGCTTACGCACGGAATTACATATACCGCTAGTACGGACGCGCCGCCGGGCTATTATCAGGTGCGGCTAGTCGTTCGTGAAGTAGGGACCGGAAAAGTTGGCAGCGTAGCGCGGTATTTCGAAGTTCCCGATCTCTCCAACAAGCAACTCACAATGAGCAGCATCATGCTTTATCAGGTGGGCGCAACGGAAAAGTCTCCGCAGCAATTGGCGCCGACACGGATCATCTCGCGCGCAAACGAGCTGCGTTACGCCGTCGTCGTTTACAACCCCAAGTTGGGCGGCAACAAACCGGAGGCCAAATCCCAATTGATAATCAGCCAGGGCGGAAGAATCCTGTTCAAAGAACCCGAACAGCCAATCGAACCCGCGGGGGCGAATCCCGGCGAATTCATTAAGCTGGGCCAGCTAGTACTCCATAACGTGAATCCCGGCCGCTATATCCTGACCCTGGTCGTCACCGATCCACTCGCCGACAAAAAGCGAGCGACTGTCTCGCGCAGCGTGGACTTCACGGTCGTGAAGTGACGCCGCCTACGCAGCGCGGGCGACGAGGCAATTGTGAGCAACATTCCTCGGCTATGACAAACAGATGGCTGAGACTGATTTTGGTCGCCTGACAATGCTGGCTGCCGGCTCCGCTCACACTCAGACAAATGACGACGTACTTCGTGTTGACACCGACATGGTCGTAATGCCCGTACGTGTTGCGGACCGCCTTGGCCACAGCGTTGACGATTTGACCAAAGGCCAATTTCACGTTTACGAAGACGGCATTGAGCAAGACATTGCCCAGCTCGAGGCTCCCTTACGCGCATCGCCAAGCAACTGCGGCAGCAGTACACAATCGGCTCCTACCCCAAGAATAAATCCACGAGTGAACAGCCAAGGCAGCTAAAGGTCATGGTTGATGTCCCGCGCGTGAAAGTCGGAACGCGAAAGACTCACATCTACAAGCCGCGCGCGGCGCAATAGCAGTCCGCTTCACCACCCAAATCCAATTCAAACAAAAAGGGAGAACTCTGGCGAGTCCTCCCTTTGAATTAACCGCTGTCGCGGAATTGGTTTAGAAGATAATTCTGATTCCCAGTTGCACGCGGCGGCTGCTCAACTCCATGAAGCGTCTGTCGTTGAAGCCGACGAAGCTGCCGGGCGAACCGATTACGCCGGCATCGTCAATGAACTGGTCTGGGAAGGTGCCCTCGCCAGCTACACCGAATCCGGGATTCGGATGGTTAAGCGCGTTGAATAGCTCGCCGCGAATTTGCACTCTCGTTTTCTCCGTCACCTTCACATTCTTGAAGATGCCGATGTTAAGTATATTCAACGCGGGCCCCATTTCGCTGTTGCGCGGGACGTTACCGAACGGAGTGCCGAACCTCACCGCGGCGCCCGGTCCATTAAAGACGAACCGAACGTCGTTAAGCGTCACCGGAACCACATTCCCGTTGTTCAACGCATTGAACGAGTAGAAGCCGGTGGGGCTTGCGGGCACGCCGAAAATCAGGTTGGCATCGACTGACGTGATGCCGACGCTGGTCCGTGGCGCCTTCGGGTTACCATAGAACGGGTGAAGATTATCAGAGCCCAGGAACTGGTTGTTGAATCCGATATCCTCATAGCCTGCACCAATACACAGCGAATTGCAGTATTCCTGAACCGTGAAACGTCTGCCGCTCGCCAGGTTATAGGTGCCGTTCAGTTGCCAGCCACCGAGTAGATGGCCAACCCAGCCTTCCTGCTTCTTGAAGATCGGCACGTCCCAGATGAAGTTCAACGCGGCCGCGTGGCGCCGGTCATTACCTGAAAAGCTGCGTTCGCCTTTCGTCAGGGTGAAGGGATCCTGGGCAGTAAAGGCTTCGCCGAACGAGAAGATCTCTGACGCATTGTCGAGCGTTTTACTGAACGTGTAAGACGCGCCCAGCGTCAGTTGGTCAAAGAGTCTTCCGTTGTAGCGAGTCTGAAGGCCGTGATAGTCCGAAGTGGCGGTGTTTTCGCGCGAGCGAACCAACGCCTTCGGCAAAATTCGGCCATTGCAAATGCCTTCGTTAACGCCCGGGGTCGTCGGATCGTCAGTGCACGTCTGGGCCGTAACTCCCGCAGGAATTAAATTCGGGAAGGCCGGGACCGTGAATCCGCCAACGCTGAATCCATTAACAAACGGTGAAATCAGCGGGTTGCGATTGATACTCTGGAACAGACCGCTGCCGTGATTACCCACATAGCGGATTTCCGCCACGTTGTTCCGATTGATCTGGCGCTGGATGCTGAACGACCACTGCTGCGACATGGGCGAATGGAAATCGGGATTCACCGTTGTTTGCGTGAAGAAGCGCGGGTCGAACGTGTTCTTCTGGATGAACGAGCCGAGACTTGAACGGACCACGTCTCCGGTTGGGCTTGCCGGCATCCGGAAGGTTGGCGAGGTGATTGTGCCGCCGTTGATGATCTGATTATTGAAGACCGCCGGAGCCGACGTCGAAACATTCAAGAGAATGTTATAGAACCCCGGGTCGTAAGCGATCGAATAACCAGCGCGAATCACCGTCGCGTCGTTCTCTCCGAACAGCGTCTTCGCAAAACTGCCGTTACCAAATCGCGGCGACCAGGCAAAGCCCAACCGCGGCGCCCAGTTGTTCTTGTCCGCCGGAACGGATGGGAAGGTGCGCGCTGCTAAAGGCAGGCTCTGCAACCAAATCGCCGTGCTCGAATTGCTTTCCCGAGCCACGGTCAGATCATGCAGTTTGTTAATCGGCGATCCGGTGTATTCGTAGCGGACGCCGAATTCCAGAGTCAGATTATTCTTGACCTTGAAGGTGTCTCCGCCGTAGTAGAACTGGTCCCTCTCTTTGTAGTTGATAGTGGGATCGCCTTGTACCAGCACTACGAAAAGCGGCTGGTTTGCGACGATACGAGCAGCCGAGCCGAATCGGAACTGACCATTGATAAAGGGCAGGAACGGGACTGGAGTGCTCAGGTCGCGAAAATCTACGCCTGCTAGCAACGTGTGTTTTCCCCTTACCCAGGACACGTTATCGGCAAACTGCGCGACGCGCACCGATCGACCTTGCGGTAGATTTGTGGCCGGCCCAATTGTCTGAAGGCTGACACCCGCGAAACGAAATCCACTCATAGAATAGCTAGTGAAGTTCTTGTCCAGGGTGGTCGTGTCAGTGATACAACCCTTGAGCGGGCTCTTATCGATGGCGCTACAACCACCGAAGGTCACCGCAAGTTTTTGCCATGCCGCCTTGAATTCATTCGTAAAGTGGCTACTGACGGTTCGTGTCCAGGTGCCGTTCAGGTTGCGGCTCTTGAAAGGAATGTCGCCCGCAAATCCATTTGAGCCTGCGAGTGTATTAACTTCTGGCGACTGCTGATAGCGCCATTTAACGTTAAAGGCGTCCTTGTTGGTGGGGTTAAAGTCGCCGCGTAGGCCATACTCCTTCTGATCGAAGGGAAGCGGGATGCTCCATTTAACGAAGCCGGCCTGAGCCAGGACAGCGTTTGCTCCTGAACAAGCCAGAGTGGGATCCTTTGGAAAACAAAGATTTCCCGTCGGACCGATTACGGTCACGGGGCGAATTGCCGCCAGACTTTGGTTCAAAAGCACGGACATGGAAGCGCTTGGAGTCGGGAAATTCGCCGTCAATGTGGCCAGTCCGGCGGGCGTAATGATCGGGTTGCTCGGAGTGAACGTGAACGTTTGTCGCTGGCGAATCAATTGACCATCAACAAAGAAGAACGCTTTGTTTTTCTTGATGGGGCCGCCAAATGTGCCGCCAAACACGTTGCTGATGAACTTGTCGCGGGTTGGGCCGCGCGTCGGGTCAGAGCGTTCAGCATTAGTCTTCGCATCCAGCGCGCTGGAGTTGCGGTGGTACTCAAAACCTGAACCGTGAAACTCGTTGGAGCCGCCCTTGGTGACGATGTTCACGATCGCACCCTGGTTGCGTCCGTACTGCACACCGAAGTTATTGGTAATGATTTGAAATTCCTGCACCGAGTCCTGGTTCGAAATAAAGAAGTTAGGACCGCCGATGGTCAGGTCGTTGTTATCCGTACCGTCTAACGTAAAGTTGTTCGAACGTGAGCGGTTTCCGTTAACCGACAGCGTCACGCCATTGCTGTTGACATTGCCGAACCCGGGAACCACGCCCGGAGCGAGCAGCGCCAGCGTGTCGATACCGCCACCCGCGGCGTTGGAAGGCAACTCTTCGACCTTTCGGGTTTCGAAGCTTGTGGACTGTTGGGAAGTTGTCTGCACGATCTCTTCCGTACCGGCAGTAACTGTAACTGTCGCACTCGGCGCGCCAACTTCCAGAGCGACCTTGAGATCGGTAACGTCACCAATTCTCACGTCGACTCCGGTCAAAACTTTAGTGCTAAAACCCGTGGTGGGCGCCACGGTCACTGTGTACTTGCCGGGCGCCAAATTTTCGATGACAAACAATCCGTTATCATCGGTCGTGAATTGTTTTTCTGCACCGGTGGCATCGTTCTTTGCCGTGATGTTAGCACCGGCCACGGATGCGCCCAGAGGATCGGTCACATGTCCCGTTAACTTGCCGGTAGTAGCCTGCGCCATCACCGGCATGCTAAAGAGAAAAATCATAATGATTAGCGAGAACACAAACGCCGCCAGCGACGCCAGCATCTTCGCTATGTGTGAAGTCTTCATGCATGCCTCCTAAGATTGAGTTGAAGTGGTAAGGCCCCTGTGGCTGACAAAAAGCCCACCAAGCCTCTAAATTATTCAACGCAGCATCGCGATCGTCTGTCTGACTTGATCGGCATTGGCCGCGTCAGGAACTTCTCGTAAGTAAAGCTGGAAACTTTTTAGTGCCGATTCTTTGTCGCCTTTGCTTAAATAAAGTTGGCCGAGATGAAACAGCGCCAGAGCAAAGGGCCGCCCGCCGAGATCGTAAGCCTTTTTCAAGTTAGACTCGGCCATCTCAAAATCCTCGATGCCCAAACCTGCCAAACCCAGATAGAGATACACCGTGGGCGAATTGGCTTGCATTGAATTCGCCAGTTGCAGTGACGTCAGTGCCTCGGCGAATTGGTGTTTGTGAACCAGCACGATCCCCAAATTCAAGGCGGGATTGAATGCTTTCGGATCGAGGCCCACAGCAATTCTTAATTGTTCTTCCGCTTCATCCAGTTTTCCCTGCGACAGCAGCAATGTCGCCAAGTCGTTACGCGCGGCAAGATAGTGGTCGTAGATAGCAATCGCTTGACGCAGGTGGACGATTGCTTCGTCGCGTTTGCCCTGGCTGGTTAGCGCTGTTGCTTTCTCGAACTCTTTTTTCGCTTTATCCGGAACGTGACGTTCCAACTCGGTGACAGAGACAGCGGCGGCCGACGTCGCCGAGGTCTCCTTTTCCTTGAGCGTCACCGTCACAACCGAGGGAACGCCGCGATAGATCTGGACTGATTCAGTCTTAACCTCAAATTTTCGACGATCTGGTTCAATCTCAAGTTGATAAATCCCCGGCGCCAAATTCTTGAACTCAAATTGACCCTGGTTTTCGGTATAAATGATGGCCACCGTGTCCCTAAGACTAAGTAGAGTCACCTTAATGCTGTCGGTGACGTAGGCTCCATTTGGCAAAACGATCCGGCCTCTGACGCTTCCGCTCCCGGTCTTATCGAGTGTGCCCTGAAAGCCGGGTCCTGGTCGGCCTTGGCCTAACACACTAGCGCTAAACCCCAGAAGCATTCCCGACACTGCCAACAGTTGCTGGAACCGTTTCATAGAAAACCAAGATGAACTCTGCAAGCTGTATGCCCTGCGCTTTAGGGCTCTAATTTTGCGGACAGTTAGATGGCTTGCCAGTCCCACACCGAAAATTCGGATTTCTATACGATTTTATGGAACCTAAGATCGCGGGTGCCTACCCGGATTTAATCACCTTCAGTCGGAATCTAAGTTCTTTTCCCCGAAAAATTGTCGAGAGGTAGAACTCCCAGAACTTGCGCGTGAACCGAAAGGCCGGCCATCTCTGATCGAGGTTGACGATGAATTCCAAGCCGAGCACGCGCCACAGTTTCGCGAGCGAAACATACGTGCGGACCGGCTTCAAACGCACCTCCGTGTAGAACGGAAAGAGCTGCCGGTCTTCAACAAAGCAGTTGAATGAGTAGCTGTTGAAGTGATTGCGATGTGTCGGGTCGGTGGCCCAGTCGGGATTTGTATAATGTGGGGTCACGATCCGAATGTGCGCGCCAGGTTTCGCGATGCGGTACAAGTCGGTAATGAGCGCCATCACGTCCGGGACGTGCTCAACGACGTGCGTGCAGACAATCTCGTCGAATTCATTATCGGGGAAAGGATACGGAATGGCGCCGAGATCGTGGACGATGTCAGCGTGTGCTTTTGGATTTGAATCAAGACCGATCGCGCCGGGCGTTTTGTTCCAGCCGCAGCCGACGTCAAGAATTTTCTTGCCTGGAGTTATCGCTGACATGCAGCAAGTTGCGTTTCGACAAACGACGCCAGTTGATCGAAGTCAAAAACGTGGACCGGGACATCAAATTGACATTCCAACTCCTCAAAGCGAAGGCCGTCGAGAAAGATCGGTTCGTCGCTCTTCAACGACACCCGGGGAACGATCACAAAGTCTCCCTGCACTTGTTCACGCGCAGCGATAAAATCACGGCCCGTCAGCAGACCGGCAACGCTGACGTCACCGCCAAAATAATCGTTGACTACCGGCGCGACGACGAGCTCTGAGCCGAAGCGATCGTTGAACCGATCGATCATCTCGCGCAGCACTGGCGCGAACAATGTTCCCGTTAAGATCGTGCCGCGTAACCTCGGTTGCGAACGCTCTGGCGGTCGGGCTTCTGACTTGCCCACTTGTGCGCCATCGGCGTGGACAAGTCCGCCGTCTAAACGATGTAGGGACAGTTTGCGCATTAACTTTTCGAAGTCTTCCGCAAAGCTGCGCACCATGCCAATGCCATCCTCGATCTGCGGATAATTGCCGTAGTGTTTGCGTGACGGAACTGGCTGACCGGTCTTCAAATAGATTTCATCGCCGAGAAACGCGAACGTCGTTCCCAGACGCTTGCGTAGATCGCTTTGCATTTCAGAAACGTCGCCAATGATTTCGCGACAGAATTCAGGCGTGACCGGCGTCAGCCGCGAATCGTGCAGGTATCTCGTCAGACCAAGGGGCACGATTGCCACGCTCGTGACTCGCGGATAAAGATCAGCGAGATCTTCAATCGTTCGTCGCAGGATTTTTCCATCGTTAATCTTTGGACACAGCACCACCTGAGCATGGATGTCGATGCCGGCGTCCATCAGCCGCTGCATCTTTCCCGAAATATCCGCGCGCTGCTTGTCGATGCCCAGCAGGTAAGCGCGCACGTCGAGGTCCGTCGCGTGTACTGAAACGTATTGTGGCGTCAAGCGCTGCTCGATCACCCGTTTCATTTCGTCTTCGGTAATCGAAGTCAGCGTCGTGTAGTTGCCGTAAAGAAACGACAGCCGCACATCTTCGTCACGCACAAATAGCGAGGGCCGCGCCGTTTCGGGATTGCCTTTGCAAAAGCAGAAGAGGCACTCGTTCGCGCATTGGCGGGGAACGATCTGCTCGAAGCTAATGCCGAAATCTTCCGACTCATCACGCTCAACGTTTAGTTCCCAATCTTCGCCCGTGCTTTTGCGCACGTCGATCGTCAGCTCAGTTTCGCCCGCTGTGTGAAAGCGAAAATCAAGATAGTCGCGCACGATGCGGCCGTTCACACGCATGACGCGGTCGCCCGGCTCGAGTTCGAGTTCCGCGGCGATCGTTCCCGGCGAAATGCCGCAAATCTCGATGCCGCGGCGTCGAATCTGGGTTACTGCTGGTGTGACGGCAAACTCGTACATGAAGAACTAATCGTATTGCACAGAGGCGAAAACCGCTGCCTAACGAAACGGAAAGTATAGCATGCACGCGGAACTAACCACTTAGCGGTTGAAGAGATTAGCCACGGGTAAGCGACCGCCTACAGCTTGTCTCTGCAAGGCGTTGACAACCCATTGTGCGCGGCTTACTCTCGTTCTTACTAAGTCAAAGTTGATTTGACTCGCCGCGAATTCAACTCACAAAACGAATTATGGATCACCCCGAACCATCCCAACCGGGCGTTCTGTTGACTGGCAGCGACGGGACTAAACCTTGCGTGCTATTGGTCGAAGACGATCGTTCCTTACGGCGTTATTTGGAAGTGACTTTGCAGCGTGCCGGTTACGAAGTAATTGGCGCGGGCGATGGCTTGGAAGCGATGAAGCTCGCGTTGTGTTCAGATGTTCATGTGGTCGTGACCGATGCGATCATGCCACGGTTAAGCGGGCAGCAACTCGCGGCCTTCCTGCGTGGCCACGACAAGCTCTCAAAGATTCCGATTGTCTTGCTGACTGGACAGGAGAATAAAACTGCGGTGAATGCCGTGCACGCGCCGATCGACGCCTTTCTGTACAAGCCGGTCAAACCTGACGAGTTGACGAATTGCCTTTCGAAATTGCTGAGTCAATCTCCGAGTTAACTCGTCACAGCAACTCATGCAGCTGCGTGTATTCTTTATTCTGTGACACCGCGACAGCTTCGTAGGTAAGTTTACCGCCGTAGGTATTCACACCCGCTTTCAATCCTTCATCTTTTTGCACCGCCACCTTGAGTCCGTTGTTCGCCAGCTTCAATGCATACGGCAATGTCGCATTAGTCAGCGCGAATGTCGAAGTGCGCGGCACCGCGCCCGGCATGTTGGCGACGCAATAATGAAGCACGCCTTCGACGTAGTACGTGGGCGCTGAGTGCGTGGTTGGATGAGTTGTCTCAACACAGCCGCCCTGATCGACTGCGACATCGACGATGACGGCGCCATTTGGAACATCTTTGAGCATGCTCTTCGTCACAAGCTTCGGCGCCGATGCGCCCGGCACGAGCACCGCGCCGACGATCAAGTCAGCCTGGGAAATCGCATCCTGAATCATGTAAGCGCTGGATGCGAGCGTGGAAATCTTTGAAAGAAAAATGTCGTCCAACTCGCGCAGTCGATCGAGATTGTTATCGATAATCGTAACGTGGGCGCCCATGCCCACCGCGATCTTCGCCGCATTCGTACCGACGACACCGCCGCCGATGATTACCACGCGCGCGGCAGGCACGCCGGGAACGCCACCGAGCAAAACTCCGCCACCGCCGCTCATCTTTTCCAGATAGTGCGCGCCGACCTGAATCGCCATGCGACCGGCAACTTCCGACATCGGCGTGAGCAGGGGCAGAGTCCCGCGGCGATCAGTGATGGTCTCATAAGCGACGCCCGAAACTTTTCGTTGCAACA
The DNA here is from genome assembly GCA_965653675.1 of uncultured bacterium. GTDB lineage: Bacteria > Acidobacteriota > Blastocatellia > Pyrinomonadales > Pyrinomonadaceae > UBA11740. The sequence goes on along the minus strand of CBFHBA010000005.1, from coordinate 8,303 downwards.
ACTGGTCAGTCAACTCGACGTCCGGCGCGAGGTGCAGATAAGTAAATAACAACTGGCCTTCACGCATACGCGGATACTCTGGCGCGATCGGCTCCTTGACCTTCACGATCATTTCGCCCTGGGCCCAAACGTCATCGGCCGAGTTCACGATCGTTGCGCCCGCGCGCTCGTACAGCGGGTCTTCAAATCCAGAGCCGGCGCCGGCCTTTGTTTCGACCAGCACGCGATGACCGGCATCAGTCAGGGCGCGTACTCCCGCAGGCGTGAGGCCCACTCGATATTCGTTGTCTTTGATTTCCTTTGGCAGTCCGACGATCACAATGTTCGCTCCGAGGCAGTCTCAAAATTGAGTGTTAACGAGGCCGCCTATACTACCAAACGAAGTTCGCGTTTTCGACTAAGGCTTGGGTGTAGGCGCCGGCTTCTGCGGCGATTTCGTTTCCGACGGCGGTTCGATTTTGATGCTGCTGCGAATAAGGTCCCAAGCGGCCTTCGCCTTCACCATGTCCTTTTCAGAGCCTATGATCGACAGGTTGATCAGGCGGTCAGACACGACGCGAAAATACGAATCCATCCCGCCCGGCAGACCGCCAAGAACCGCGCGAACGCGAGCGCCTTCCGCATCGGCTCCACCGATTTGCGTCGTGACGACGGAACGCTTGGGCGACATTCCCGCTTGCTGAACTTGATTGAAGAAATCGTTGACGTAGTTATCTTGAACGAGTTTTTTAGCCTGCGTTTCCTTTTCCGGGGTCTTCAAATATTCACGGGGCGAACGAATGCGAATTATGGTATCGCCCTGACTCAATTCCAGGAACTGCATCTGCTGCGAGCTTTGATCGCCAAGCGTCCAGCCTTTTGGATAGTCGAATGATAATCCATCCTTCGCAAAGTGATTCGCATTCGGATCCTGCGCCGCGATTGCCGCTAAAGCCACGACTACAAACACAACAGTCAGTAAGAGTCTTTGATACATCTTTCCTCCAGATTGTGAGGTGCCATCTTAACGCGTTTTCATCCAGCGAATACAGCGCTCAAGATGAGTACGCATATTTCCCGCGCTGTCATGATGAATGCGCCCGTGACCGGGCAGGACCCATTCGAATTCGTAATCAAGTAATTTCTCCATCGATTTGATCTGTGCGCTCCACGAGTACCAGCATGCGTTACGAAAAGCGATCAGAGTTTTTCGATTTGGCGACCAAGCCAGGTGATCGCCTGTGAAAAGAAATCTCTTCTTGTAAAGCAAAACCAGGTGACCGCGTGTGTGCCCGGGAACTGGTATCGCAAGCAATTCATCGTCGACGTCAACTGCGTCACCGCCACGAATTACGCGCTCGATGCCGAGGCGCTGGGCACTATCGTCCGCATGCATGATTCGTTCGCACGCATAACGTTCAGCGAAGCGTCGATGGTCGGCAACGTCGTCCTTGTGCGTGAGAAACATCGTGCGCACGCCACCCATCGCATCAATCCTTTTCACGAGCTGGGTCGCGAAGCGCGGCGAGTCGATCAGCACATTGCCGCCAGCGGCGTCCGGACGAACGATCAGATAACTCCAGGCGCCAAAGCTCGACTCAGCATTGAAGCCGCAATAGTAAACATTCTCGGCGAGCAACTCTGGAAAGGCATCGATGCCAATGTGCGCGTCGTGATGCTGAGTCGTGCCAATCGATGCCGTCGGACACGCGACCAACGCCATCATCGCGCGTTGGATTTCCTCGTCATTGCGTGGCTGCTGATAAACGATCGAATAATCGCCATCTTCGGCAAACGTCTCGGGCGCGATTTGCCGGCAAGCGTCGCAATCGATGCAGGTAGAGTCAACGAAGAAATCACCGGAAACGTTTTCCCGGAGTCGTAAATCGACGTTCGCCATTGCTACGGCTTCTTAGGTCTCAGTATCGGGACCGGAGGTGGTTTGTTCGGATCGATGGGCGCCTCAGGCTGTTTGGTTGGACTGATCGGAGCCACAGGCTGTTTGTTTGGGTCAGTCTCTTCCGGTTTGTCCGGTGGAAAATCTTTTTCGTCGATGTCCGTGATCTTCACCTCGGTTCCGAACTTGTGATAACCGCGGAACAGAATGTCGTTACGGGTCTGTTCAGAGTCTGCCCCGAGGTGGCTCGTCAATTCAATCACGGCACGAGAGGGCAGCAGGTGCGAAACTTCATTAATTGTGACCCAGTCGTAATCGATCACACTCCTGGCTGCAGTTATCGGAAAGCCGGGAGGAATCTCGACCGAAATCGTTTCGAGTCGTAGCACCCGGTTGTCTTCGCGATCGACCCAAATTCTTCCCTGGTAGCCAACGATCGTCTCAAGCGGAGTTGAATCGACACTCGCCTGAAACTTCAGAGTCTGTTTCGAAAACTCGCGTTTGACCGCGTACTCATAAACAATTGTGCGGTGGCCGCGCAACGTGTCGGTATCAACCATTTCGAAATCCGCGCGCGTCGCAGGCTCGAACAATTCTGAAAGCATCGAAACGTACTCGCCAGTGGAAGTCGTTCCGCCCAATTTGTCGCCGTATGTAGATCCTTCCTGCTCATCGACACCCGGCGGCATGCCATTCACCGACAGAAGCTTGTACTGCTCGCCGATCGACTGCCGGTAACTTACCGCGATCGACAAGCGGTCATAGACATTCCAATTGCTCGTTGTGCCTAACGCGCGCGATCGCGTAATTTGCTGCTTCACCAGATAGTCCGGCATCTGCTGCGCCGCGCCGAGGGTTGCTTTGCGCGTTCGATCGAGCAGATCAAAACCTTCCTTCGCCGGCGGCAACGAAGCCGCGGCTGGATTGTCGCGGCGGCGATTCGCCTCTTCCAGCGTGCGCCGCAGAATCGGATCGTTGCCGCTCTTTGTGGCAGTCAGGCTCAAGAGACCCGGCGTCACCGCGAAGGCAATGCCGCGTTTTCTGATCTCATCGACGATCCGATCGCGGTCTTCGGGATGCCGCGGCAATTGATACAGCATCGAGACATATTCCTGGTTCGTGAGCGGCGGTCCATGCTGAAGATCAGTTGCCTGCGGAAACGGAGAGTCCTGACTGCGGCCAATCATCGGATGAACGATGACGAGGAGCCCGCCGAACGCGAGCAGTAAGAGATTTCTTAAAATCAATCTATGAAACATAAATCCAAGGACGTGATCGCCCATTTCCTATCTTGACCAGGTCAGCGGCGTAATAATCTTTGAAAGCAAGTCGGGCTTGGTTGTTTCCCGCTCCAGCACGGGATATTTCTCCCCCTCGCCATAAGTCAGAACGTGGCTTTCGATATGGCCTTCGTTATCAATCAGGAGATCGATGCGCCGCTGCCGCGGATCGGTTGTCGCCTTAATTGCATCACGCAGAATTTCCGCCGAATAAGCCTTGCCATTGACGGCGACGACCTTCATACCGGGGCCGATTCCGGCTTTCGCAGATGGCGAGCCCTCGATGACGTCGCCGATCCGGCCATCGGATCCGAGGCGCAAGCCAATCGAATAGCCCAGTTCCGTGGCCTGGCGAACAGATTCCCAATCCAGCAAATAGGCATTTGGTGTCCCCTGATACGCCAATTTCCATCCACCTCGTTCGATGCCACCCAACGGCGCGTGGACGTCTGTCGAATTCAGACGGGTCTGCAAGAAGCTTCGCCAGTCAAACGGTGCAACATCGTTCAGCGTAGTCACCACATCGTCAAAAGTGTAGGGCTTGACTGTCGGCGCTGTGCTCGGCGCTCCGTGAAAACGTTTGCAGAAATCATCGAGCGTCTTCGCGCCGTTCGTCAATTCGCGAATTTTCGTGTCGACGTCCAGCCAAATCAGCCACCCTTCATCATAGAAATCGACACCGCGTCGAATCGAAGTCCACTCTTCCGGTGCGTTGTAGAGAAGCTGCGCGGCGATCGTCGTGTCGATCAGTGGTCGCGTCATCCGTCCCGGCTTGTGATCGAGATCGGCGGCTGATTCTGCGAGCGAGTCGCGATATTGCTGCGCCGTCCATAGCCCGCTGCGCGCCGAAAGCAGATTGCCGAGATATTCAGTCAGTCCTTCGTAAACCCAAAGCAACTCGCCCTTCATCGGCTCCTGAAAATTTGGCGTCGCGAGTCCCGCCGGCCGGCGATACTTTCCGTTCCACGAGTGCACAAACTCGTGTGGCAGCACACCGAGTGAAATCGCGCGATAGACATCGTCCACCAATGCTCGTTCAGCGACGCGGCTGTCATTCGATTCGTGGTGCTCAAGCCCAAAGTGTGCGGTGTGATCGCTGAGCGTCAGAAGAAAATGGTAGTGCGTGTAATGGGTCGCATCGAAAAGTGCGACGGCTTCCGCCACGATGCGCTTCAGGGTCGTCGTCAGTTCCGGACCAATCTTCAAATCCGCCGGATTATCAGCGGCGATATCGATCTCGTTCGACGGATTCGCCGCCAGCGGAATCACGAGAAAGTATTCACCCGTGAGCACGGGCGCATCGACAAGCCGCTCAAGTGATACCGGCTCAAAGTCGACTTTGCTGACTGCTTGTCGTGCGACATCGAGTGAGGTCCCAAATTTCCAACCTGTGGGGAGTGCGAGCGAAGGCTTGAAGGTGACGTCACTCACCTTCGCGCCGTCGGGATACAGCACCAACTGGTTCCAGGTGACGATCGCCAAATGCGAGGTCGTCGATGCGCCCGCGGTGAAGCCGCCCGCAAATGTCGGTGACAGGAAATCCAGCGACGCTTCGAGTTCTTTCACGCCGGCGGGAACTTCGAGGTGGAACGCGTACATCTCAACATCGTCGCGGCGCCACGGAATTGTCTTGCCAGCGGCGGTGAATTTCAGTCCGGCGAGATTGATGATCGGCCCGGTTGGTCCGTGCTCACCGGGAATCCACTTTGGATACACCAGCGTGAGCGGACCGGGATTCACCGGAATCGTCATGTGCGCGTGAAACAATTTACGCGGCGCTTCCGTCGCATCCACGTTGAGCGTGATTGGTCCCGCTGCAACGTCAGCTTTAGCAACAACAAATTGAACGTGGAAAAGAACTACGGCCGCGAAGGCAAGCAGCGACAACCTTAGTCTTCGATTCATTATTCCGAACCTCTTATGGGTGAATTAATGGTAATGATAAGCGACTGCGGTGCTTAATTCATAACCTGCGGTCGCGGTGGAGTTAGTTTCAGTCTTCCTCTGCGGTCCTTTGCGAAGCTCTCGGATTTCCCTCTGCGGTCAATTAGCAGAAACATGGATAACAACCGCAGACGAGCGCGGAGGGTCTCGCAGAGGGACTCAGAGAAAATCCAAATTAAGCACTACTTGCTGCCGGAGTGCCGTAAGTATGACATGGTTGTGGAAACGTATGGTCGCCGCTTGGCTCACTAGAGCTCAAAAACCGCGTCACGCGCAAAACTCTTCGATCGCCGCGCGCAGAATCTCCACACTGCGATTCAATTCGTCAATCGGCACGAATTCTCCGGTGCGATGCGCGACGCGAATGTCGCCGGGACCGAACACAACGGCTTCAGCGCCGAGCGCGATCATACTGGGTGCTTCGGTACCGAATGCCACTGTGCTCGCTGGTTTCCCGGAAGTTTGTTGAAGAAAATCGACGAGCACCGAATTCGCCGGGGTTTCGAAACTATCGTCCGCACGAGCAGGGTCGATCTCGCAAATGAAATCGGCGTTCTCTTGCTGCAACTCTGCGGCTGCGCTGTTCACCAAATTCAGAACATGATCAGAAGCCTGGCCGGGAATCGTTCGCCACTCAAGCGTGAAGCGGCATTCGCCCGGGACAATGTTCTTCGCGCTGCCGCCGTTGATTACTCCGACATTCAGCGTTGTGTACGGAGGATCAAAGTCGGCGTGGATGTCAGACTTCAGGTCTGCGGCGATCTGTTCAATCTTTTCGATCAAGCGCGCGGCACGAAAGATTGCGGAGGCGCCGAGGTGCGGATATGCGCTGTGCGCTTCGCGTCCGCGCACGGTGATCTGCGCCAGACAATACCCCTTGCCCGCCCGCATCGGTTGCAGCGAAGTTGGTTCGCCGACAATCGCGTACCGGGCGGTGAAGGGTTTCGTCGCCGCCAGACGCTTCGCGCCGAGACAGCCAATCTCTTCGTCAGATGTGAAGACAAGCGCCAGCGGTTTCGCTAATTTGTCGAGCTCGAGCGACTCAATTGCAGTCAGCGCCGCCGCGATGAAAGCTTTTGTGTCACAGGCGCCACGCCCGAATAGTTTGCCTTCATGTTTGGTCAACGCCAATGCTTCGTTCCAATTCGAATCATAAGGGACGGTGTCGGTGTGGCCGACGAGGACGAGCTCTATTTGGAGTGCGGCAGCGCGCCGCGACGACGGCGCTTTGGATGCAATCAGGTTGATCTTCTCGATACCGTTCTCATCCACATGAGGAAACTGTTGCGTCTGAAATCCCAGCCCCTCGCATCGATCCTCGAGATATGAAACAATCGCCGCGTTTGAATGCGACGAGACTGAATCGATAGCCACGAGATCAGCGAGTGTCCGTTGGACAGTCATCGGAGATTAAAGCAAGTAGTGTCAGAAGCCCGACCGTAAGGGAGGGCAACCTGAGCTGAATTCAATTTTCGTCAGAAAGCGGGGACCGTTTTTTGCCTCCCTTACGGTCGGGGTTCTGACACTATTGCCACAGGCGCTTCTGCAATTCGGTGAAGCGCTCGACAACCTCTTCCTGAATTAGGTGTTGGCCTTCAGAAACAATCGGCTTCCCGCCGACAACAACTTCGCGCACCGCCGCACGCGAAGCGCAGAACACAATCGACGCCAGCAGATCGTCTGTGGAAGCGCCGGCCACCGTTGGATCGTTTAGATCGACCGTGAAGAAGTCTGCCGGCTTTCCGACTTCCAGCGCGCCTCCGGGCGCGCCGATGCTGCGCGCACCGTTCGTCGTCGCGCAATCGAATAACAGCGCAGCATTATCGGAGACCCGACCATTAGGGAGGGTGCTATTGGCCTGGCGCTGCCCAGCACCCTCCCTAACGGTCGGGTTTCTGCCCAGTACCGCGCGTTCGAGTTTCTGCAAACGCAAGTGGTATTCAAGCTCGCGCGCGTCTTCGAGCAGATCGATTTGCGTGTGGCTGTCGGTGCCGAGACAGATCGGCACACCGTTTCGCAGGTACTCGTCAGCAGGCACCACACCATCGCCGAGATTTCTTTCTGTCGTCGGACAGGCGCAAACCATCGCCCCGGTTTTTGCCAATGACGTAATCGCTTTCGGCGTCACATGAATCGCGTGCACGGCAGTGAATCGATCGTTTAGCAAGCCTTCACTTTCAAGCAGCGCGATCGGCGTGCGCCCGTATTCTTCGACGGAGGCAGACACTTCCGCCGGCTGTTCCGCCACGTGCATGTGCGTTTTTAGATCGCGATCGTTCGCATACGCGATGATTTGTTTCAGGTACCCGAGTGGCACCGCGCGTACGCTGTGCGGCGCGACACCAACCCAGGCCGTGTCGGAAGACCGCGCGTCAGCAAGGGCTTTGCTGCGAGAGTTGCCCTCCCTAACGGTCGGGCTTCTGACACTCTCCGCCAGGCCGTCTAAATTCTCTTTATATGTGTGAGGGTGCCGTTCAATGAACCGCGCCTGCCTCGGATTCGGGTCAGTCTGAAATGCCGTGCGTACATTAGCGACGCGCAAGAGCGCAATGCGGAGCCCGACATCGCCGGCCGCACGAATGACTTCTTTCGCCAACAGATTTGCGTCGTCGTAGGGCGTTCCGTCGGGCGCGTGATGCAAGTAATGAAATTCGCCGACAGCGGTGATTCCGGCAAGCGCCATCTCGAGAAACGCCATCCGCGACGCGTCGTAGACGTCTTCGGGCGACAGTCGAGTAGCCGCGGAGTACATCAGTTCGCGCCACGTCCAGAAGCTGTCGTGGTCACCGGTTCGATACTCGGTTCGGCCGCGCAGCACGCGCTGAAAGGCGTGCGAATGGGCGTTAACCATGCCCGGTAGAATTGCGCGATTCGCAAGTCGAATACGCTTTTCGTCTCGTAGCGCCTCGACTCGTTCGATGTCTACAATCGCGCCCGTGGGATCGCACACGAGCGTCCGACCCCTTTCAAATTTGCCGCCGACATACATCAAATCCGGCAGCCACGCGATCAGCGAATCGTTTGATTTGTCAGCCATTTGTGCGAAATCTCGCGGAGCATAGCACAGTTGGAAATGATGAGGTTGAGAGGTCAGTACCGGGAGCGGTAGCGACCGGGTCGTGTCCTGTGTTAGCGCCTACCCGGTCGCTACCACTCCCGGTACTGACGTGAAGCAGTTGAAACGGCTCGGCGGGATGTGATTC
>CBFHBA010000004.1:0-220966 GCA_965653675.1 uncultured bacterium | reverse complement strand
TGCCGCGAGTCTAGCACTCACGGAGGAGGCGCTTGCTTCATAACATCACTACCGCACTGTCAAAGGCAAGGTCGCCGTTTGTGAGGCGCTGGGGGACTATTTGCAAAAATGTTTTAGGGTGATTCCATGTCGAACCGCAACATTGAATAAGATTGATTCAGCGCTGCTTCGACTTCCTTGGCGCTAGATGCGGACGCGAAGATAAAGCCGATGTAACATCCCTGTTCGGGAAACGCCTTGATAAGATCACCAGCCTTAGCCATGATGAAGACATCTCGCACACCGGAAACTCTTTGCGCCTCCTCTAGTCCTGTCACGCTGACCAGACGACCTGCTTGAGGAACAGGCAACATCATCACGCCGGACGGCGTGCATGTTTGATGTGACAGCTCGACAGATTCGCCCAACGCATTTCGCAGCACACATTCAGCATAATCGAAGCCGAGACAATACGTGTGCGCTCTCGCGCAGACACCTCCGATCGGTCGCGCTGCGATCTCAACTATGCGCACCCCGCTCTCGGTGATTCGTAGTTCACCATGAATGGGACCTGTGTGCAGGCCAAGCGCGCGCCTGCCACGTTCAACCGCCGCAAGTATTTCCGTTTGCAGATCAGGATCTTCCGACGAAGGCGTTACGTAGATCGTCTCTTCAAAAGTAGGGCCTTCCAAGGGATTAGGTTTGTCGAAAATACCAAACCACTGAACGTTCCCGTCTTGCAACAGACCATCGACGGCAACTTCGCGCCCGCTAAGAAATTCTTCCATTAACAGGTAATCGGCGTATGGATCATCACCAAGAAAAATCCGGTGAGCATCCGCTACGCGTTTCGTCACTGGATACGCTCGGCGTAATTGTTCCAAATCATCGACTCTTAAAACGCCCTGGCTGGCGAAGCCGAAGAGAGGCTTGATTATCAGGGGGAAGTGAATGCTATTGCGGACTACCTCCTCGGCTTCATCCAGAGACTTAACGATCCGAAAAAGGGGGCAGGGTAACCCCGCCTCTGATAGTCGAGTGCGCATAATGAACTTGTTACGCGCGGCGTACGCGGCTTCGTACGTATTCCCACGAAACTTTAACCGCTCAGCCAAATACGCCGTGTTGGGCACGCAGCGCTCGTCGAAAGTAGTCATAGCCGCCAATGCGTGACGTTGCCGATATTCGGTAACTGCTTCGAGAGTTTGACCTGTCTCAAAAGGTGAGATTGCGATCAAATCGTCTATGTAGGGGCGCTGCCAGCTGAGTTTCATGTCCGTAACCATGGAGACCCGTAATCCAAGTCTCTTAGCAGCCCGCAATGCATCGCCCGAGACCATAGATACGAACAGGATTGTTTGATCTTCTTCCGCCATACCTCTATCTCGCAAATGATTTGACTGCACCATCCTCGGGAGTATGCGTCGATGAAGAGCCCAGTAGGATGCGCCTTGCTCGGCGCAACTCGCCGATTAGTTCTTCAAAGCTGGGAAAATTTTGGTCTCGCTCCAGCACGATTCCCTTAATGTTTGCGTTGCTGCTCACAAATTCCAGGTATTCCCAGACGCTTTCGCTGACTGAATGGCCGTGTGTATCGACATAGATTCCGTCCCGCAAGAGTCCACCGGCAAGATGTACCTCGACTACGCGATCCAGGGGAATTGAATTGAGAAACTCATAAGCGTCGTAGTTGTGGTTCTTCGCGTTGATGTAAAGATTGTTCAGGTCGAGCAGCATTCCGCAGTCGCCACCTTCAAGTATGCGGACCACAAATTCCCACTCCGTCATCTCTGCGCCAGGTAACGGAAAATAGTACGTTACATTCTCAAGTAGAAATGGTACGGCGAATGTTTGCTGCAGATCTCTTATTTTGGCGCACAGAATTTCCACGACCTCGTGAGTGAATGCCAATGGAGCAAGATGCCCGATATCAATTCCGCCTGCATGGCTCATTGAAAGGTGATCGCTGAACCAGACGGGTCGCAGTTGGTCCAGGGCCACAGCAAGATTGTTGAGATAGGTACGATCGAGCGGTTCATCTGTGCCGATCGAAAGCCGCAGTCCGTGACAAACTACCGGCAGCGTCGTCGTGATCGGTTCCAGTTTCTCACGTTCCGTCGCGCCGAAGCATTTCTCCGTAATTAGCTCGACAAAGTCAATCTCTTCAGGGTGATTCAGAATGCTTTCTCTGAACTCAGCATGATAACCCAGTCCGACTCCGATGCGCTCGGGAAGGGAGAACATCACCTGCGTCCTCCGATCGAGTCACTCCGCGCCTCAGCCAGGAAACCGATTAGTCCGTCTCTTTCGAGGCGACGAAGGAATTGTTCGCAAGCGGCGAGCGATCCCTCGGAGGGATCTCCCAGGTTTTTAGCCAGCCATGCAACGATACGCATGGCACGTGTCTGCCCGTCACAAGTGCTTAGCAGCTGTTCCATCCAGGGGCCAACCTTGGCCGTGTTAACGCCTCCGGTTTGGTGGTTTCGATAGAAGAGAATTAGAGTCGGGGCCCGCTTTGCTGTTGCGAAGTTTGTCCAGTCATTCGACCCGGAGATTATTTCCTGCAAGTCATAGCTAAATTGACGTACTAAAAAAGACTTTCTAACGAGCGGATACAAATCATCCAATTCATGCTGGGAGGATAGTGCTATGAACTGATGCGCACGAGCCGTAGGTAATTGTGAACGTATCGCCAGCTTGCAACGCTCGTAGCTGAGCACATTCTTTACCGGGGGATTTTCTAGCGATCGCTCACCAACGTAGTCTTCGACAAAGTCCAAAAAACTAATCGCTTTGGCTGAAGGCGCGATCATAGCTTCACCTACAGTGGTCGAGAGATAATTCGACCATGCTTGAACCCATACAGGTTCTCCCAAAACTCTGTGGGTTAACGGAAGGAGGCTTCGGATCAACTTTTCTTGCTTGTTTGCCAGCAAGTCACAGAAAAACTCGACTCGCTCACGGCTCTTTCGCAGTTGACACAGATGATTCAGGTCCCTAGCTGTTAACTCGTACTGGACAAAGTACGACTCATCGCCATTCAGAAACGCGCTGCGAGCGCGGGTATCGGTATAAATTAGCGCCAGCACTTGTTGTAAAGCACGCGTCGACATCCACTCACTGCCCCGACCCTTTTAATACTCTTTTGCTAATACTGATCAGTTCGCTTCGCAAAGGTTCCGAATAAGCGTTTGAGACCATGGTGAGTTTGCGCGCTGCGTGTTCAGCGTCTAAACGACAGAGCGCCTTGATGCACGCTAGTTTGACAGATAAATCACCCAACTCGAAAACCTTGTCAAGGAGAGCGACAGATTCCGCAGTCGTCTTATTCGCGAGAATTTTAATGTGAGTCGTTAAAGCTCGGCGAAAGGCCCCCTTTAGGATTTCTCCTTTCATTGGAGCCGGATACCACACTGTTTGTTTATGGTCGTCACCTTCCGCGCCATCGTCGTCGGACCGATTGGCAACGAGCGCGCTGAAGATGTGTAGCGACACTGACGAAGTATCGCTGGGATTCGTGATGCTGTGAATGCAGGGTGAATAAATATATCCCACTTCACCCACTCCGCAGACAAAACTTCTTTCGATGCGAAGTTGGCAATCCGCGTTGTTGTCGGGAGCATAAATACGGACCGCGAGTTTGTTGTGAAGGACGCCGGTCACTGTCCAGCTATTATGTTGATGAGGGTTATTGGAATAATTGGGTGGCCAATAAATCATTCGGACTGAGTAATCAAGATCAGCGTTGCTAAAAAGCGGAGGATTCATCCATACCCCAGCATCTGGATTCATGAAGTCCATGACGCGGTCGAGACAGGCCAAAACAAATTCGTCAGTGCGGAGCGCGTCCGTCAAAAGCGTGCGCAGAGCCAGCACGCGACCTGGTTCATCCGGCCCAGATCTGATGCAGTCGTCGACCGAGTTAATAAATTTGTCGAAGTGGCCACTGATCGTCATCGGTTCTTCTGTGTTTCACGCAGCCAGCAGTACAATTCAGAATTATACCGCGTTCAGGCATGAGAAATGGACAGAAGCATCGAGCATAATGGAATATGCGATTGTCATAGATTGTCTTGACGAAAATTGCCGAGGTGCGTACGGTGTGTTACAGGTTTTCGGATGCTCGATCCAGGTTGGCGTTTTGATTGCGCCCGATGCACCACCCTAGTTCTGAGCCTTGCGCAAACGCTTCGGACCTAAAATGAAGGTCGTCCTGATTTCGACGTACGAATTGGGTCGTCAGCCGTTTGGATTGGCGTCTCCTGCGGCTTGGTTGCGCGCGGAAGGCGTTCAGGTGACTTGTCTTGATCTGTCACAGGTGAGATTGGATTTGCAAGCGGTGCGTGAAGCCGACCTCGTGGCAATTTACCTGCCGATGCATACAGCTACGCGAATTGCGCTCAACCTCCTGAAAAAAATCGGCAGCCTCAATCCAGGTGCGCACGTTTGCGCGTACGGGCTGTATGCTCCCTTGAATTCGGATTTATTGAAGAAGATGGGAGTCAATACAATCCTCGGTGGCGAGTTTGAAGAGGGGCTGCTGAATCTGGCGCGTAGCCTTGAATCTGACGTGCCGCAAGAGCGCGGCCTCACTGCGCCTGAGCCTTTGATATCACTTAAGAGATTACGGTTCATCGTGCCCGACCGTTATGGTCTTCCGGTTCTGGAACGGTATGCTCAACTAATTCTGCCTAGTGGGGCTCGCAAGACAGTCGGCTATACAGAAGCGTCAAGAGGCTGCAAGCATTTTTGCCGGCACTGCCCGATTGTTCCTGTCTATGGAGGCATCTTTCGAGTAGTCCAACGCGAAGTGGTGCTCGAAGACATTCGCCGCCAAGTCGCGCGCGGTGCGGAACACATCACGTTCGGGGACCCGGATTTCTTTAACGGCATTCGACACGCAGCTGAGATTGTTCGCGCTGTTAATCACGAGTTTCCGGATCTCACCTATGATGTCACGATTAAAGTGGAGCATCTGCGGAAGCATGCAGACCACTTGCAATTGCTGAAAGATACCGGGTGCGCATTTGTCGTCTCAGCCGTTGAAGCCGTGGATGACAGGATCCTCGAGATTCTTGATAAGGGCCACACACGCGAGGACTTCGTAAAAGTGGTTGCGCTTTGTCGCGAGGTGGGGCTGGCTCTTGCTCCTACCTTTGTCGCATTTACTCCGTGGATCTCTTTAGAGGGTTATGAGGACTTACTTGAGGCCGTTGCGGAGTTGGATCTAATAGAACACGTCTCGCCTGTCCAGTTAGCAATCAGACTTTTAATTCCGGCTGGGTCAAGGTTGCTGGAATCGCCCGCCGTACGAAGTGCGATCGGGCCGTTTGACGAGAGGGCACTCACCCACCGCTGGCAACACATAGACCCACGTGTTGACATCCTCCAGCGAAAACTCGAGCGCATGGTTAAAAAGGAGATGGTGGCAGGAGCCACCCGACGAGAAATCTTTCATCATGCCTGGACGCTATTACAACGCGTAATAGATCATCCGCCCAAGCCTCTCCCTGATGCACTTCCTTGCCTTCCGCGTTCAGCTATTCCTTACCTCAATGAGCCTTGGTATTGTTGAGCAGAGCCCACTTCGGAGCAGTTAGTTCCGTTTTGAGAATTGTCGACGAACTTACGAGTAGTACCTGAGACGAAGTGCCTTTTGTCCTGCGCCGTCGACAGTTAAGACGCTTGTGAACCTACGGTTGCCAGTTTCGGAAGCGTAAAGGATGAACAAACTTCTGACGCTTGAGTCTTTACCATCAAAACCCTGCCGCAACAGCCGCCGATCGCTCTTTATGGAAGCTTTCTAATTGGCGATTCGCTTCGCAAATTGCTTCAAGCGTGTCTACGATTTCTGACACCTTGGCCCCCGGCAGCGTGAAGTAAAGTTCATCATCGCCTAGTCCGGTGTAAACACGATTGCCAATGCATCCCAGGCTCGCGGTGGCGTGTTCAGATTGCATAGCCGCGGGAATCATCGCGCAAGTTGGCCGACCCATCGCCATTGTGTCATGCTCGACGTTGGCTGCTTTGGCGGCTTCAGCGATCAGCATCATTTGCCTCCCGTTACCGCGTATTATGACTACGTCAGGATTAAACGATGCGTCTGAAAGCGGGGCGTACACAGCGACGCCAAACGGACTCTCTTGATGCGGGATCGCCGGAACTTCTTCCATCCGTATGTAATTGAGTTGGACCAACTGGCCAATCATCGATTGCAACTCGTCTGCTTTTTCCGGCGGCATATCAACACCGTGCGTATAAGCCCCGATGGTGCAATTCAAATGATTGCCAGCGTCGGTGTAGAATGTGTTTCCTTCGGCCGCCAGCTTCCAGTACGAGCAGCTGGAAGGGCCAGAAGCTTTCACGTGTTCAATTCCTTCAGGAGCCGTGGGGCTAAACTTAAGAGCTACCGGCGGCGTTTGAAGTCCAACTAAGTCCCGCAGCTTGTTTGCTTGAGCTTTCAAGTCCATTTCAATAGTACTCCTTATCTCATGTTGGCTAGTCGAGAACAAGCGTGCCAAAGAATTCAACAGCAAACATTCTCAATTGCCAGCAGGGCTGACCGTGTTTCGCAACCGCGCCTGATCTAGATCCTTCAGAGTACGCAGTTTTTCGGGATGGGCGCACAATATTACCGGCTACCCTTCAAAGTCAATACCCCGAATTGCCTCACGAAAAAGGTACTCGACCGCCGCATAACCAGCGCGGAGGTCTCACGTTCGTTTCACCCTAATTCAAATCGCTAATCGAACTTTTATTGAGCTTTTTACGATCTTCATGGCGGGACGTTGATCTGTCTGAGGGAGATTTTCTGTCGCGTGACGCCAAGAATACGCCAAGACCATCTTATCTGAATCTTGTTGTTCCTGTAAGTTGGTGGAAGAGCGGGGGTTATTGGTGGAGCAGAGGGGGATCGAACCCCTGGCCTCCGCATTGCGAATGCGATGCGCCATAGACCAAGCGGACTTGTATTGTTTGATGTCCAGCATTCGCATTAGCTTATGCGCGGATACGCCCTTCTTGCTGGCGCACATGAGGTGCGCGAGCAGCCACTTGTGAAGCGGGATATGAGAATCTTCGAAAACTGTTTTGACGGTGACGGAGAACTGCTTTCGGCATTGGAACACAAATTTTTTATCCAAACGACAAGGCGATTAGCAATAGCCTTAATCGTAGACGACAAGGTGGTGTTTCTACGAGGGTAATTATGAAGGAGCTGGTGCGGGGTATGTTGAGTTCCACCTGTTCAGGTAAGAGTTCCAAGAACTCTCGTCCCAAACATTCGACGTTGATGTGCATCTCTATGGTTCAAGAACTGATATTGGAGTCACCGTAGATGAACACTCTTACTTTGATTTTTCGATACTCGAACTAACATTGAAACTAAAGCTGTCCGCATCGACCAACTCAATCTTGTAGCCTTCTGACCTTTTATCGCTTTTAAAAGGCGATGCGTCGTTTTGTTAAGGCTGGGCCTTTAAGCTACTTGGCCTACTGCTTTGCTCGCCATACTGACCCCTTACAGTACGCTATCGGCAGCGGCGTAGAAATCAAATGGGGGGAATGGGTTGTCAGTGGTGAGACCCGAAGGCGTGCCCGGTGAAAAAAAGGCATCAACGCAGTTTCTAAAAGCCGTGTATGCGCCAGACTGCCCAGTCAGTCGCTCAAAGGTTTGCTCAAGAGTCGCACCGCCAATCTGTACGATGGTGGGCCATTCATAACCGAGGATATATCTTAGGTAGTAGAGAAACAGAACGGAACAGCCGTTTGAGAGGCTATCAACATCTGAGCCACTGTTATTGGTGATATAGTCCGGGCGACCTGAATCAAGCCAGATATCCGCTGTGTGAAAAGAATCGAGGACACCCGGATACAGTTCTTCGGCCAAGACGCGCGACAAACCCTCACCATTGGTGAAGCCGCAGTCCCAACCGAGCGCCTGAGCTGCACTAAAAACCTCTACTTCCTCGGCAACCACCAGCGCCAGCGTAAACGATACATCTGCGACCGTGTCGCCAGTGCAGTACAATACGTTGTCAATGCACGTGTGATGATAGGCGCCACCGCCAGTGACGTCCGACGGGGCTACAATAACGGTCATCGGCAATGGCGGCGTGACCGAGCCGAAGATGTCATATAGCGTTTCGTAATCGGCATCGCATCTGGTCAGCACCCCGTCAGCAAGAGCGCCGCCGACTCCTGAGCCAAGGTCATCGTCATAGTACACATTGAAGAAGGTAGATTCGCCGCGAAGGGTAGCTGAGACATCGAACGCGGCCAGCGTTGCGTCAGCCCGCGCTGGTCGTCGGGCCGGACTTGTCTTAACGGGCCTGCGCCCGAACACGCGCAGATCTGCACCCGGCTGACGTGTGGTATTAGCCGTGGCGTTCATGCATTAAGCTGCACAGAGTTGATGAACGAGCTGGCATCATCATGGAAAATTGTGACGTTCTTGCCGCTGGTCAAGGCTTCGCGCAACAGCGACACCTGCATGGCCCGCTGCAACCATTGCGGCCCAGTGGGCACAAAACGTTCGGCTGCAGTGAACCACACGAAGAAGACCTCAGTCACACCCGGCGCGCTTGCATCATTGATGGTCACCAGCGCGAAATCAGCGCCGTTTTGGGCCAAGCCATTGACCTTTACATTTGCGACCGTACCACTTGTCTCAGCCATAGGTACATCCTTTCAACAAAAGTTCACGCGGCCAGGCTGCGCGGCCAAGCGCTCCATTATTCTTTGACCGAGTTTGATATTGCCGCGCACGCGCATGAGACCGCTCGTAAAGGCAGTCAGCGGAGCCAAGTTACCTTGTGCGATTTCCAGCCAGGTCTCAGGCGTGGTAATCACCTCAAGCTCGACCTCACCCTGCACGCCTGATTCTACGTTCGCTTGGCCGTCCTTCATTGAGAGGGTAAATGATTGACGGTGTGAGCCAGTCACCAATTTAACCCGAAGAGTGCCATTTAACTTGGAGCCAGCCAGGGCTTCTGCCATATAACTGAAGCTCGAGGTTAAATGGTCAACGTTAACCTGCGTCAGAGGCCTGAACTTGACGAAATCGTCAATCAAGCCACCCTTACTTTCTGTTGTCATCGCTGAACTCCTGTATTGATGTGTGCTGCTCTGTTGTCAGTTTACCGGACCGACAATAAGGATTCCGCCGACGGTGTGGACACACACATCGGGAAGGGGCACATGATGCGAGTTGAGCGTATACTCCTCTGAGGACAGAGTGTCAAGGCGAATTACCTTGAAAGCTACCCATTTTTTCATGCGGCCTGATAAATACGTCAATAAAGTTGCTATCAGAAACAACTCCGGTCCAAGGTAGGATGTAAGTCGGGCTTACAAGTTAAGCGGCAGATCTCTTCCGCAGGAGAATGGTCCTCCTTTTTCCAATACCTGATTAGTTAAGGTAAGGAGACATCTGCATGACGAAAATTTAGATCGTGCTCGATCTACGGGCAAGTAATTTTCAACAAGTGGGATTGACTGAGGCTGGCCGTCCCAGGTTGCAGCGAGAGTTCGCGACCAGCGAAACCAGTTTGATCAAAGTCTTTCCAGATCTGCACGGCTCCAGAAACGATTTGCGCGCAAGTCTTTGGCGGCTATGAGGCACGACGAACTTCGCCAGCGGCATGGTTGGACTTCATGAGCAGAAGCAAACGATTGCCCAAAACACATAGGTCTTCGACCAAATGGGAGTAGTCGGCGCCGACGGAGTTTCGCTGAATTCCCAAACGCAGAACTATTGCGAACAAGGCACGACTTTTGGATGCTTCTCGACCGTGAACGGCAGAATGCTGCAAACTCCACGTTGCTGACAGTTATCCTGAGAACATTCAGTCGATTATTGTTTTGGTATTACTCGAGCGGCTTGAACAAACTCATTCAGGGTCGCGGCGCGCCGAGTCCACGGCCGCCCGAGAACCAATCAGATCGCGACGCGAGGGTGGAGCGCATCGAGATATCTCCGAGCAATGTTACGATTGATCTCGCACAACGCATCAACTTTGTCGCAGTTGCATACGACGGCGAGGGAAACACCGTCGGCGGCGTCAAGATTAGATGGAGCGCCGAGGGTTCAGCGCCGCCACGGCACGTGCGTATTTCGCCTCATGGTGAATTCCAAAAGCGACCTACATCCCTAAAGGCAACGGTTTAAGGCCTACAAATCGACACTGCTTTCCCAGGAGAGAATCCTAAGATGGCAGGCAGGGAAGAGAAAAAGCAGTCGGCAGACTAAACCTAAACGCCGAAAGCCCGCCAAGCTTCCTCAAAAGTTACTTGCGATTCGTCTACAGTTGGGAGTGTCTCAGGGGGAATTGAATAGACGCCCTGGGACTCGAAGACGGGTTGAACGCGATTACGTCTCAAAATACGAGCGTGAGGTTCTTGAATCCACGCTGGGCGTGCTGCTTGCCTATGCGCGCGCAATTTCAAAAACGGGGCACGGCGAGTTTCTGGAGGCCATCATCGATGACCGGATGGAATTGCCGAATCGCCGGCCCGCCAATCCGCCCTACAAATCTTCACGCTAACAAAAAAGTTTTCGGTTTGCCGCTATTGCAACTTACCGTTCGACATCAGATCCTGGCAGCACACTCTTTATCAATTCTGCGACTTCAGAAAAGTCCTTCGGCGCGTTCTTAACGGCCCATGCTGTTAACATTGGCGAATGCAACGTCTTTTCGTAGGTCACTAAGGCACCCGACAAATCTCTAAACAAATCTTCTAACAACCGCGCGCCGTTTACTGTATTAATCCACGCTTTTGTAGGATGGGCTGGCGCTTTGAGCGGTTTGTAATACCTTTGGTCATCTTTGTGATCGGCGAACCACTTTTTGATCCTTCCGGGCGACAGTTTACGCTCGCTGAATCCTTCGATGCTGTTGCATACAGCTGCAATGCCGGCGGGATTCAGAAGGTAATTTTCAAATGTGCGTCTCGGAATGAAGTGAACTCTGCCACGCGATTGTCTTATTAGATCGGCTTGCTCTGTCGGTGAGCGTACTTCTCCATCAAACACAAAACCCACAGCAGGGGGAACCAAGCCGCCCTCAAGGTGACTCAGTCGCTCGTAGATAGCGACGACATTTCTCGCGTCCATCCGATTAAAGTCTCCGGTGTTTTGCACGCGAATAATTGCGGTGCCTAACAATGGCCGATCAGTTAATTCTTTAATGATGAGCGGCAAGCAATGTTCTTCGGTTTGGCCTTCCACCCATAGGATCCTATCGTAACCGAAAACATCAGCGAGCCTCGCTCCCACAGAGCTTAAATATGCTTGCTGATTTTCCGCTTCTCTGATGTCGATAGTTTGAAACCTCGCTTCGCCTTCGGATTGCCTGATCACTGTTATGGATGATGGGTCTGCAGACGTAATTACGGCCGGAGAGTGCGTTGCGATTATTAACTGATGTTTGTTTTCTGTGTGGCGCCGAACAACATCAATAAGCTTCCGAACCGCCCCCGGGTGAAGGAAACCCTGTGGCTCGTCCAGAATGATCATTTGTGGTTCTCGCGCAGAGGCGATTACGTAGAGAATCGATAGGACCTGGCCCACGCCTGAACCGGACTCCTCTAAGGTGAAAGCGAGATCGTTTCTGGACAAAGTCTTTTCGTTATTCCAGACGACCACTTCCCCGCGATTATTATCGAGATGGTTAATACCGACTTGCCTAATCTCCGGGAGAACCTGTTGGACCAATCGATTGTACTCGCTGAACTGCTCGAGATTTCCGTTCAGGAGGTTCAAAACCTCGGCGAGATTGCTCCCGTCAGCCGCCAACACGCGTTGCGGTCCTAAATCGCATGATGCTGATGGAATTCTTTCCGCTCGGAACCGATAAATATAGCGACCGAAGGATCGGCCCAACCTCAGGATAAAATCGTCAAAGCTATTCTTGCCCCCGCTTACCGTCACCTTCCCGTAATACGAGAATGTCCGCGCGATCGGATCGACTCGAAACTTGCTGTAGTGACCAACTGTCCCATCGTTCTCGCGACCTCTTTCGAATTGAGGCACCAGATACGAATCATCGAACATATACCAATTGGCGTACTTGGCAGTGCCAAATGCCTCGCGCTTTACCCGAAAAGTGAATGACTCATGACCGAAGAACCATTCTCCAAATGTTTTTGCACTCGTATCGTCATATTGGTTCAACTCCAACTCACGGGCCACGGCACTGCCTAGCGCGGGCAGTGCCAAGCTGAATTCCACGTTACCTTGTCGAGCAATCATCAAATCAACTATTTCATCTTTAGTTAACGTGACGGTGAAGGTGACGGACGATAGGGGGTTGGGTCTGATCGAAGGCGTTGCAACAGTTTCGATGGTGCGATGTGGGTTTGATTCGAACTTTAGTGAGAGAGCTTCGAGGAGAGCTGTCTTACCAACATTGTTCTTGCCTACGATAATGTTAATGCCGGTTTCCAGCTTGAGCGTTTCTGACTGGCGATACCCTTTGTAATTCGAGATTTGAATATCCGAGAAATACATTGAAGATTAATCGTCCGAAACGCATCGGCACGTCAATCAAGTTGTTGTCGTTATACTAGCATCATCAAAGTTCAGTAACGTACCGATGGTCTCGTATGTACCCAGATGGCAGTCGAATCAATCAAAATCTTTAATTTTGAGGAATGAAAACCTCATGATCAAGAAACACGTGCAAGATGTGCAGGATCTCGAATTCATCGTAGATGACATTCTGCGCTTTGCTTCGATGGAAATACCTGAACTCAAAGCTCATTGGGAAATGAACAAGCAAGATCGACTGTGTAATATCCCACACCCGAGGGGCCAGGGAATCCTAATCTGTAGCCGACAAGCTATTGATCGATTTGTGGGTTTGGCCGAGAGACATTTGATAGCTCAAAAACTCGAAACGAAAGTTGATCTGAGACTCTTCACAAACATAGTAATAGGTGAGTTCGTCAACAGATTCCTCGGGCAGAAGAGCAATATTGACCGCAAGAACGTTGATAAGATGTTGTCATCCGCGATTAAGAAGGTTAAAACTAAGCACAAATCATTAACCCACTTCATACCCTGTGTGGTGGTTTTCGAAAGTGAACCGAAGGAGTTTCAAATCGGTCCAGTGTGTTTCGTCTGGATGGAGAAGTTTCTTCATGACAACCAGGCCGAGATCGAGGAGGAGCGCGGCCGGATTCGTCAAGAGCACAGGGAACTATGCGCCCAAGCGAAACTGGATGGCTATCCGGCTGACGAGATAGCAAAAGAGGAAATGTTGAGCAAGATTGCGGATCGGCTAGTTGATGGTCTCCTCGACTACTTGTCGGAATTCAGGTGGATCTCAATTGTCAGCGTGCCTGAATGCGACAAGACCGTCTCACGCAAGCGAGCAGAAGTTACCGTTGAAGGTGCCTTGAACGTGCTGAAGCTGTTTCTCGGGACATCGTACGGAGCCACACTGCGTCAAGGCCATTCTCCTGGTCCACCCCGACAGAAGGCTAATCTTATACGCGAAGCCGACGGCGGCCTTAAGATCTCAATTGGTTGGAGTAAACGGGATGCGATGGTAGGTCCCGGGTGGTTCGGCGCGATAACTAAGCCGGACCCTTTCTTTTTCCAAGCCGCCGGGTCAGCATTGTTTGCATGCATAGACCCCGAACAGAGTACCGACCTCAACCAGAGATTTCTCGATGCCTTAACTTGGTACGGTCAAGCTGTCTCGGAAGTATTTCCTTCAGCCCAGGTTATCAAATTTGTCGCGGCTCTTGAGCGGCTAACGGTTACCAAAAAAGTATCGGACTTGACGGAAACCGTTTCCAAACGTACGGCATTGTTGCTTGGTCACGGGGAGAGTCGGGAAGCCTTCGAACGGCTTTATGCCGATACTAAGAAAGTCTACGACTGTAGATCCGGGTTAATGCACGGTTCCATCTCGCCACTTGATAAGAGGGTTGCAGCAATCGCGCCGCTTGCCGAAAGATTAACGCGTGACATGTTGCTCCGCAGTTTGGACCTCTTCATGGCAATGAAGCACGAGTTGCGAAATAGAGTCCCCACACGTTCGGATGTAGAGAAAAGATACGAAAGATTAGAGGCAGAAGCGCGCTTGGTTAACACTGATTAGCATTAGTAACACTTCAGCGAGTAGAGCGACGGATGGATCCAGCTGAAGTCGACTAAGAGCGCGTGGTCCTGCACTCGTTTACTAGAAAAGAATCTATTGATTAATTTTTTCTGTAATGCGATTCAATCTGAAGCCGCGGACAAAGCCTGGGTCGCGAAACTAGTAACTCAAGGTTTCACAAAACGAGATGACATCAAAGACTTCGTGGCTTTTCCGCAACGACATCCGAAGCTGTTCGCACGATTGGCTGGAGCGGATTGCACCTAGTCGGTTCTCTTATGTGGCTCATGTATTAGTGTTCTCAACAAAGTCTGGCAAAAGTCTGGCAGGCAACGAGCCCCAAGGTCTCAGTTTTAGTCAGGTGCAACACCGTCGACTGAAGTTGAGGCTGCAACAACTCAAAGCAAACATCCATCTGATCTTTATTCAACGTCTTCTTGTCCAGAAATAGCCCAAAACTCCGTGAACGAAGTCGCGTTTGCTAATCTATAGATTGAGAATTAAATAAATGAAGAGTAGCAGGCAGTAAAATCCGTCAAGTTCCTCTCGCTACGTGTCCGCCGTTTCCGCTTAAATCGCTCGCGGCCACGTCATTGCGTTAGCCATCCACCTTGATGCGGATAGTTTTCTCAAGCGGAACGATGTCTACTTCTTTGTTAGCTCTTTCCGGCCGAAGTGCTGAACTTCTCTTCGGGTTTTGTTGTCCCTCTAGTCGCCACCGGCGAACGCCATCGCCCAAACGCGGCCTTCAGAACGATGATCAATATAACCGCGATAAAAATGAGCCCCACAACAAGCACGATTATTGAACCGACAGCCAAAGTCATGATGAGTATGGCGGCAGCTATCGAAGCAAGCGCAAGACCTGTGAAGAGTATCTTGAAACGCTGCCAAAAACTTAGAGGACGTTTCAAATCCGGCTCGCGAGAAGCCCCCCGGTTCGAGATTACTATTTGCAGCCGACGATTCACCGTTCTCGTAATTATGGTCTCCAAGAATATCCAACTGAGGTTTCCTTCACTTAATGTGTTTGCGCGACTCCCCTCTCAGTAGTTTGAGCTATTCTGCCTTGGCCAAGTCGCGAACAATGTCGAACCGCAAACCAGACCAACCGGGACCGCGTCCTTGAGCGGACTTTCGGGCCATCCACACAAAGGTGCTCCCGTCGCCAGAGCGCGTGCGTCTGAAGTAGCGGTCAACCAACACGCCCGCGCGCGAGACCGTGCGGTCAGCAACGAAAAACGGACGTTGTGGCTCGAGGATGAGCGCGTGCGGCTTTAGATTCACGAACCCCCCCGCAGTCGCGATCTCCATCGTTCCGCGCCGTAGGAAAAGCTCACCTTGGGGGGATTGCACCGGAACTAACGGAATCCAGTTGTCGGGGACACTGGTCTCAAGCGTGTAGTAAATCTTCGGCCCGCCCGCTTGAGCTACCGGCGGGGGTGGGGGCGGATCATTTCTCACCCGCCGCAGGTAGAGTTCGTATGCGTCGAGCGGGGCGTCTAAATCGCCCTGAAGCTTGTGCTCCACAGCCCAAGCCATAGCGGCTAACTCATCGCGCAGGAAGAAAACCTCTTCGAGCGCATCGCCTTCGTCCACTACTCCGAGCGTCGGCGCCAACGCGATGAAATCCGAGCGGCGGCCTTCGCCTGAAAGCTTATACATCGACCAAGGAGTCTCACCTGGGTTGATTTGTGTTTGCTCAGACGGTCGTATGATGGTCCTAACGCCGAACGTGTCGGTCACAACCAAGGTCGTTACGCGCTCAAGCGTGCCGATGGGTGTGGGAATGGGAATGGAGAACCAATCGTTGCCGTAAACGAGCGCGAATTCCATCACAAGCAGCTTTGCCAAATCAACATGATCGGCGTCGAGTTGGCCAAAGTCTGTGACGCCATCCTCCAAATTCCACCAGCGTGGGTCTGGCATACCGCGGAAGACGATGTGATTTGGGAGGAAGTTGAACGTCACGGGCGTCACCTGTGACGGGTTGGCCGAGGAGACCTGATTCGGTTGAGCAGTCTCAAGGTCGAAAGAGTACCAATCGAGGTGTCCGCCCGGGAAGTCAGACGCGTTGAGCAATAAATTCTCCTCTGTTGTCGGAGAGCCAACCGCGAAGTCGTATTTGAGTCGCTGCGACTGCCAAGCGCTGTCATGGGTAGGTTCATTGAAGAGAGACTTCCGAAAGGCAGCAAAGTCTCCGAGCACTTGCGCGACTGCCGGGTCGCTTGCCTCTGGCGGCAAAGGAATCGAGACAGGCTGACCGGCAGCCAAGGCGCTCAAGGTTGAATAGAGCGCCTCACCGTCGGCGACGCGCCCTGCCGCGGTGGAGCGAAAACGCAGGCAGTCTTCGTCAACGTAAGTCGAATCTGTTATTTGATTGCGAACGGGGAACGATTGACGAAATGCCTCGACTACAGCATGGGGGTCGGCGACTCCTGACTGAAGCACGAGCCTCTCAAAGTAAAGACCCAACTGAACCGAGCCGCGCATTTGAAGCGACACGTCTTCGCGCTCGACATGAACCTCGACGGGAACCGTCTGATCCAGCGCCACGGTGTTGGCATTGTCGGGACCGGGCCGATACGTTGTGATGGTTCGTTGCTCAACACCGAGCGTGGCCTGAATGGGCGAACCTCCGTCGTCCCCAAGGAACTCGGCTACCTGCCATTGTCTGGCGAGAAACCAAAGGGGATCTCTGACTTGGGCCTGAAGACTGCGCTCCATCGAGCCTTCGCGCGGTCGCGGCTCAAGCCTTGTCCACGTGGTGACAGATGGAATCGCGATGACTTCACTGGCGAATGATCGTAGCGGCACTGATCAACTCCTTTGTGGAGGCGAAATTGGTCGAGACCGTCGCGCCGTGCAGGTTCAGCGCAAAGTAAAGCGCCGGCAGAATCTGGCCGACCTCTTGCACGCTGTCGAGATCGACCGTGCGAATCTTCGTCAACTCAAGCGCCTCTTCGAGAATGCCGAGGACGAGATCGTCATCCCACGCTTCCCTCTGGTCCGGGCAGACCGCGAGCAGAAGCGCTTGCGGCGCGCGTGCCTTCGGCTCTTCGTAGTGAAACGCGACCGCCGCATTCTCCCGCATGGAGGGGATTCTCTCCGGCCACTCGTCGACGAGCAGGCCGGCGTAAACATTCTGATTCACCGGGTCGCCCTGGGTGACGCAGGCGAATGCCACGCGTCCTTTGTTCGGCGGCGCCAACGGGTCAACCGGGAGTCCCAGCCACCTGTCATTCGCGACCAACGGAAGTTGACCGAGCAGTAAGTCAGGCCGCGCGGTCACTTGCGCGCCGAGAAGTTGCGATAGCGTAAGGGCGGCATCGAGACGCAAGACACCAGGGCGTACCTGCGTCAATTGCATGAGCCAACGCTGGGGTGCGTGCGGGTCGGTCGTGACGAGAGACGACGACTGCGAGAAGGCCGAATGCAAGGACGCGAAGTCGGGCGGAGTGAAAAGCGGTAGCGTGACAAAGTCCGGCCCGAAGACGGTCGAGATAACTCCAACTAAATCGACACTCGTCGCAGTGTTGAGGTTGACGGCCGAGATCCGGTCGAGCCTGTCCTGCAAAACTTTGGCGACTGAAGTTGCTTGATCCGCAAGGTGCGGGTCCTCACCGCTTGATGATAACGGGATTGAGCCGGGCACCCCGTACAAGCTGCAGGCGAGAAGCGCATCACGAACGGGGTCGGGCGCTGTCGGCAGACCGGCGGCGGCGGTGTTCAGTGCGGACAAATCGTCTTGCATGCTTTTCGCGACCGCTTTCGCGCGGATGCGTAGGTTGGCGGCATCAACTGCGCCTCCATGGTCGGTCGCGTTGATTTCAGGCACAGTCAAGTCTTGCGGCGCTAGCGCCCGTGCAGAGCTTATGAGTGCGCGGAGCGACTTGGCGAGATAGAGGGCATCCGGAAACGAAACCGAGCCCAGCGGCGGAGCAGCAAGCTGAAAGTTGATCTTGATGTCGGTTGCACCCGGCGGGATAGTGGCGGCGAACAGGATACGGTTTTCGAGTTCCCCCTTCTGCGGAGTCTGCACCACGTCGGCCATCGCGAGCACATCGAGGGGTCCAACATCGAGGTTAGCGAGCGTGATGTTTTGACTATGAACTCCGCCGCTATCTTGATGAGTCACTTCGCAGACCACAGCCGTCGGGTCGGGAAGGAGTTGACTGAGCCAGGCGTCGAGCCACGGCTCCGCGTTGGCGCGCGGGTGCGTGGTAACGCCGGCCCACGCCGCGCTAACCGAAGGGTTGCCTGCGAAGAGCACCGCCACGCGATGTGTCAAGTCAAGTCCGCCGCGCGGTGTGTTCACAACGTCAGGGTCAGGTGGACGTGCGCCTTTCGAGATAGCATCCATCAGCGTGCCTGCACGCGCGAAGTTTCCACGCACGACTTGGAAAACGGCTTCCGCGATCGAGAGATCGGAGAGCGCGTCGGCATAGTCGTCAATTGTTCGCAACAGTCCGATGATTGCTTGCTGGTCGGCACCAGGCGCCGGGAGTCCCGCGCCCCAGTTCTGCCCGGCGTTGAGTTGGCCTGCGTCAAAGGCAGCGCGCAGTGCGACTCCATCGACGACATTTGACGTCGCCACCGATTCGCTCGGCTCGCTCGAAGGCGTAAGCTTGTTGGCAACGATCGGGAATCGGTCGCGGAACGGCTGCGCGTACTTGTCGAGTTGCAGCGTGTGGAGACCCGTCTCGAAGATATAACCGAGCAAAGCGTTGAGACTCTGGCCTTGCTGTACTCCTTCTAACAATATCAGTGCATGGCGCACACGCTCCGAAGATAGGTCAATCGAGAGCAGTCCCTCCTGACTAGTACCCTTGTGGGTCATGTAGCCGTTGCGCAGCACGGCCGCGACGGAGGCTTGAGCTAGAGACGGCGCGAAGATGTAGCCGCCATTGTCTTGTTGCGGCTCGGCTGGCACGGGCAGCTCAACCTGCCGTTTCATGGTCACCGCCCTGCGCTCATCAAGCACGCGCACGGCCTCCAGTTCAACTCCTTGCACCGCAGGACGACGCGCGGCAGGCCGCACCTCCTCAACCCATCCGAATGCGCCTAAATGAACGCCAGCCACCTTCGCGGCGCGTGCGCGCTTTAGCATCGCGTTTGCCACTGCGGTAGCCCAGACATCGAGGCGATGACTGCAAGCGTCGAGTGTTTCCGTCAAGAGCCGATCAAGCTCAGCCGTCGGAAGCACGGCGAGACGATCCAGGCTGGCGCGCAGTTCTGCGAGTTGCACGAACGGAGATTGCGGGAGCGGATCGAGATTGACTAGGTAGTCTGCCCAGCTGAGGTTCGGGTTCGGGATGGATGGCTTCGCCAGCACTTCCCAAACGCTGAGTTTCGGAGGTTCCACCACTTGTGGTGATGTTTGCGGTTGTGTTCCAAGTTGCTGGACGCCGATGATCTCTTGTTCGCGGAGTTGAGATAGTTGGAGGCGGTTCGCCTCGATCTCGGCGAACGCCGCGAGCCGCGCGTAATCAAGCAGCACAGACTGGCGAAGTATTTTGTAGAGCAGCGACGTGGGCTTAGGACCGGGATAGTTATCCGCGCGAATATCGTTCAGCGAAGCCTGTCGCAGCCACTGTATGTAATTTCCCTTCTTCCCGCCCCCGAGATCTGCGTCCTCCTTCAATTGTTCGACCTCGGAGAGCGGCCCCGTCTGCACCGTTGGGAGCGGCACGGGAAATGAATCCTCGGACAGGCTGAGGTGAATCACCCGCGGGTCCCATTGGTCAAGGCCCAACGAGTCTAGCAATTGTCGTCCTCGAATCAGGTGTGCTAGCCACCAACTATTGAGCACCGGAAACTCGATGCCGAGAAATGTGATGTAGTTCCACATGAAGTCGTCGCCGAGTACTTCGCGTCCTCGAAATGTCATCGAGCTTGCATCCATCCCGAGGATTTGGATGAGTTCAGCGTCCGGGTCGCCGGTCTTTTGCATGTGGGGCGCGGCAGTGGAGCTTGCCAGCCAGGTCGGCCAAAGTCGAAGGAGGAAGTTCACCAATCCAGGCTCGACCGATCCGACGAGCTTTTGTTCCGAATAGCGTCGCAGGGACGTGATTGGCACAATACCGTAAGGCGTCTGGCCGACGCGGAAAGCAGGCACGGGTCCGCGCGGGACTGCGTTTTCAATGACGTATTGTCGCGCGCTTTCGATCTGCGCTGGGGTGAAAACCTCGGCCATCATCTGGCTCAGAAGGTATCCGAAAGTAGCGGGCCAGAGTGCCGTAAACATATCGCTGCCGTTGCGGATGTTTGTCCCGTTCGCGATTCCGATGTGCGCAACACTGTTTGGGTCAATGCCGATTAGACTTGCGAAGGCGTTGCCGTCCGCATTCACGTCGGTGTTGAGAGGATGGTCACGCTCCACAGCAAAACTGATTTCATAGTCCTGGTCTTTACGCGAGTAAGCGGACGACGCATCGGGCGTGTTGTTTGTCGGAGCGCCCTGGGCTACGAGCGAGAAGCCGTCGGTGTAATGGTGCGCGTCAAGTAACCTGGAAAAGTCCTTAACGCCATCGCCGCGAGTGCGTAAGCCATAAACCAAGAGACGGTCGAAACCGTTAACTCGCTGCTGCGCGGTCAGAGGAATCTTCAGAGCCATTCCCACTTTGAAGGCTTCGTTGAAATCAACGAGCCATCGCATACCCTCGTCAACGGGCGAGCCTGGCGGGAATGTACCTGCGCCGGGCGTCAGGCCAACGGCGAGTTCTGAAGTAACGGCGCCACCGCGGACCGGAAAGCTCTGCCCGCCTGACACGGCCACAACTGTCCAGAAGTCGGGCAATGCGTCGGCTAACGCGGGCTTGCTCCACGAAGTCGGATGCGTAGCTGGCGAGGGGTAGTCAGGCTTCGGGTTTGGGTCTGCGCCTTGCGGCGTGGCCGTGGTGGGTTGCTGCGCAACGTTGGTAGGCGTCATCGTCAGCGCAATCCAAGCGGCCCTTTGCGTCCCATATCGAGAGGCCAGCCCGCGCCAAGGCGCTTTCACATCCTCAGGCGAGGCCGGCGGTTTTCCCACGCGCCAGAGCGCGTCCCAGTAAGAAGTGCCGTCACTGATCTCTTTCTCAGTCAGTTCAGGCTCATGCGAGTTGATAGCGATCTGGTCAGGATAGATGCGGACCCAAAGCTCCGCGCGGCCCTCAGCCAGGTCCATGAAACGCGTCTCGATGTTGACAGGCAATAGCAAGAGCGGGGTAGTCGCGTCGAGCAATTTGTCGCGCGTGCCGGGTGTCGGTGTCGGAACTGGTAGTGGGTTCATGGCAACATCAAATCAGCGTGAATAAGAACACGAAACGGCAAGCGCAGAAGGATGTAAGCTGTCTGCGCGCTGTTTACACCCCAGTTATTGTTCGGATCATCCGGCGTGAAATCCGGCGCATTTGGGTCGCCGCCGCCTGCGGGAATTGAAACTCTCGTCGGCGTCAAGTCCGCCGAGAGAAATTCCGGAAGCTGGACGTTCTGAAGCACGAGCGAAAGCACCTGAGAGGCTAATCGCCAAGGGCTGTTGGCAATCATCTGCGCGCGAGCAGTCATGCCGAGAGACGGAAGCTTGAAGACGCTGCCACCCGCGACGCTCCCACCACCGCCACCAGCTGCACCACCGCCGCCAAGAATTTCGAAATTCGTCCACGCGAGTTCTGCCCAGTGTTCGATTGGAGTAGCGTCTTCGTTTGGCTCAAGTCCGAAACGGGGCTCGGAGGGTTGTTGCTGAAAGACGAAGAAAAAGCCTTCCGGCGAATTCTGAGTACCGCCACGCGCGTCGTCAAGACTTAAGTTGAATCCGATGAATGTAATGTCAGTCGGCAACGTGCCGCGGAAGATTGGATAGCGCTCATCTGTCTCATCGAGCACGCGCTTGCCGTCGGCCCCGCGTTTGGCCTTGCCAGCATAGACGATGGCGGTCGGATAGCGTTTGAAGAGTTCCCCTCTCACTAAAAGCACGACGTTGTTCTCGACGACGTCGGTGCGGTTTGGGTGTTCACCGAGAGAAAGCGGTCTGGGCCAGGTATGGATAGGAGGAATGTCTTTCAGCAATTCGCCTAATTGCGATGGATCGGTAGGGTCGTTGGCTTGCGGCACGTATGCGCTCACATCCCAGAATTGTCGAAAGTAGCTGCCACGCTGATCGGTGGGGTAATCGTTCCAAAGTAGCTGTCGGGCCATCTCATGATTAAGGCCGACCATGTAGCTTTCAATGAAGGCGTGATTGGCGACCAAAAGTCCGAGCGTGTCAGGCGTCACCAACTCGACTCCGGGTAGCACGTAATCCGGTGAGAGGTCCCGCAGTGGCGCGTACATTGGCTGCGGAAACTCCGGCGCAGCCATGATCGGCTCGAGCGGGTCTGGCGCGAGCCACGCGAAGTTTGAAGAGAACGAGATGAGATACCGGGTACGACGCGGCACTGTAACCGAAGGGTCGAGTCTCGCCAGCAGCGCGGTCTTGAGTGCGGAGAAGTCAAGCGCGGGTCGCAGCGGCGGGTCGACGGGCAAACTCTGAAACGACGTGAACAGGTCGACGGTCGCGGTACGGAAGGCTGCTGCCTGCCGCGAGTCAGGGCCTGGGGCCGCAGCCGTGGGCTGGGTTCCAGGCGACGTTATGGTGAAATTTGAATTCGACGGTGCTTGTCCGGCAACGGCAGGCGTGAAACTTGACAGCTTCAATTCATCCGCCGCTCGCGCTCGCTGCAAGAGCTTTCTTATGGCCGGACCTAGCGCGAGAGCGGCAACGGCGACCACGACTGCGACCACAACCGCTGCCAGGACTCCTGTGAACACACCGACCAACACGATCAACAGCAGAATCAGAACCAATAGAACAAGTTTGATCCAGTTCCAATATTTCGCGAGGTCTCGCTCCCACTGCGGTGCGAGTTGGTCGGACACCTGCTCGATTGAAACCATTCCGCCCGGCGGCTTGGGCGCGGGCACGATCGCGACCTCGCCGGAATTCACGCGCGATAACAGAGAGACTGCCACGCTGGGAGACACCGCGATGCGACGACGCGACCGCGTGACTCGTCGGAAGGTTCCTGCGAGCATCCGTTCAGGCACACGGCTGTCCCTGACTGTCGCAAGAATCGTCTTCGGACTCGCGAGCAGCTTTGCGTGCAACGGTGCAGTTAGGCTCAAGAGAGTCTCAGGCAGTGCTGGTTGAAACTCTGTGCGATGAAGTTGCTGCAATGCGGCGCGCGCAAGTTGTGCCTGACGCAACAAGTCATTTGCTTTGCGAATGCCATCCACCTGCTGCCACGCGGAAGCCATCAATTGAGTGCGCTCCTCTTGAACCACTTGCGTGCCCATGCCCGCAGCGCTGCGAGAGCGCGGGTCGAGGTTCAAATCGTTCACCCAACCCACGGCCGTGCGATCAACGCTCTGAATCGCGGCGTGCCAGCGTCCGTAAATGGGAGGAGCGATAACGGGGTCACTTGGGTTCGGATTCGCAGGGTCGTCGGTCGGAAGTTGGGTGTGATTGATAAAGGTCTGGACGTCGGACTGGAAGTTGGTCTTTTCGGGATTGTGCCAAGGCGTCGGGACGGTGAGCACGCTATGCAGCGCGCCTTCGAGTCCGAGTGGTCCGCCTGCGGAGTGGATGTGCGGTGCAGGGATAGTCACGTCCATTGGTCGTTCACCGACCTCGGCTGGAAGAACTCGCGGTGTCAGGCGCCGGACCAACGATTCAAAGTCGCCTTCGTCGCTGGTGTTGAACTCGAACTGAAAATAGAACGGCAGCGACAGCGGCGCGGGAGTTTGCTTCGTCCAGGCGGGCGCGGTTGTTGCGACGGCCGAGACATCCTGGCCCAATCCCGCCTGCCGGCCGACTTCAAACGCCGGCACCAGAAAAACTTTGTAGTGTGTCTCAGGGTCGAGGCGACGCGGACATAGCAATCGCGATATGACGGTCCCGGGAGCGGCGGCCAACGCCTCGACCAATGAATTATCACCGCTCACCTGCACGTGTGCCCAGTTCCACGAATCGCTGAGGTCCTGCAGTGCGCCTGCGTTTTGAACTTCCACAACAGGCAGAGGATTGGGAGCCGTCTTGGGGATACTGAACTCATCAGGCTTAAGCGCGATGAGTGCCAGCCACGGGCGCAGGCGATCTCCTTTTGGCGCGGCAGGCGTGAACAGCCACGGCAGATCAGGCGTGTCGAACTCAATACCACAAAGGTAATTCGGTTCGAAGTTGACGACGAAGTTGCGCGGCTCAGTGCGGATAACGTGACGCGGGTCGATGCCGATCACATCACCCGGTCCAAACATCTCGACTTGTACCGGCTTCGGCTGCATGATATTCGTCGCGCCATCTTTCTGTGCGCTCAGGGAGAGTTGTACGGTCAAGGCCGCTCGGCTCGGCAGCGTGCCGCCATCATCGACATTGGCGACGCTCGCGCCGACGCCGCGACGCGCCCAAGTCACGAAATGATAACGGCCAAGTGGAGAATCGCTCATGCTGCCGCCTCGTGCGCAGAAATTATCTGAAGGTTGTTCGCCTCTTCCGGATGAAGGGCGAGGTACGAGTCCAGCGCGGCGCGCGCGTGAAAATACGTGCCGCCCTCGACCGAGATGATGTCCGAACGAACGGTGAGATCTTCGACGTGCGCGACGACGAATCCCGGCTCTTGCGTCGTGATGACCTCGCCCGATGCGATGCCCGCGTACTTGAACAGCCCTGAGTTTTTCAACGGCGATGCAAAGCCCGCGCCTTGAGCGGTCAGCGCAACGTGCACGTCCGCCGCCATCGCATAGCGCCGCGCGAAACGAGAGAAACCTTCGGGTTCGTCAATGTATCGCTCTTCATAGAAGACCGTGCGTGGCGATTCGGCGCCATTGACGATCTCCGTCGAGCCGATTTTTATTCCCGCGTCGTACTTCTCAAAGCTCGAACGGCTGACCTTCTCGGCGTCGCTCAGTGTAAGGAACTGGCCAGGCGCGAAGTAGTCGGTGAAACTCTGCTTTGTCTCCTCGTGTCCGTCAACCTGAACGTCGTTGATCGAGAAGAAATTTCCGTCCGAAGGCGTAGCGTTTCCGTAGCGCGTGATGGGAAAGTCGAGCGGCACCACATTTTCGCGGACACTGAGCCCGCCCATCGGATGAACGCGCAAGGTCTTGTCGTCCGGCTTGGGTGTAGAGAGCGTCACCGCCTGAGTCGTGTTGTCTGGCAGCAACACGCTCCAGTTGCGGGGGTCTTCGAGCGCAGGCTTCAAATCGTCAAGCACCGACTTTTGCGGCAGGACCGCTGGCGTGCTGTCGCCCCAAGTGAGATCGAGCGAGGCGCTTACAGAGAAGAACAGGATGTCAATCGTCGCCTCGCCGCGCAGGTGCCACGGTCGCGGGCCAGAGAAGAGACCACTAACGTTGAGGCCGCAGAGGCTGACGCCCTCGAAGGAGATGTCGAAGCCGGCGGAGAAATCGAACTCGAATGAGAACGGCGAGAAGATGATGAGCACATCGAAGCCAAGGTAGCCGTGGATGGTGAAGCCCGCGGCGGAGGCGTATGCCTCGACGTTCGCGCCAAACTGCAAAGAGTTCGAGGTGACAGCAAAGTAGCTGTTGGCGCTGATGCGCGGATTGTCGCCATCGCCGATACTAACGCTGAGGCGGTGCATTCTGGGAACGTCGAGACCGTTAGTGTTGAAGTGCGGGTTGAAGCCGCCGAGCGAGAAGACGAAATTCGGGTTCTCACCCCACGAGAGCCGCAGCGCGAGGTCGCCCGCGAGCGAAAAGATCAGCACACGCGAGTCGTAAAGCGAGCCATCGATCGAAAGAGTCTTCTTGCCGAAGTCGAGTATGCCGAGCACGTCGATGTGCAGCTCGATGAGGGCGGCTTCGGTCGAGGGCAACCCGGCATCAATCAACCCGAGCAGCACGAGGCGGACAGGATCCGGTACTTCGAGTATCACGCCGACGGCCAGTGTGATCAGAGTTGGCGTGCCCCAGCCAAGTTCTAGCATTGGGCCGAACAGGTAGCGCCCTTCGGCGGGCGGGAAAAAGTTTTCGATGTTGCTAATGATCTGCGGTGCATTGGCGATCGGGTCAGCCGGAAACAGCACCGAGTTGAGCGTATGCGCGCGAAAACCCGCGTGCAGCGCATCGGTGTTCATCGTGCGGTTAACGCCGCCCAAGCCGCCAACGCCGTTCAGCGTAAAACCAAAGCCGAGCTGGATCGGTGGGAAATCGAACGTGATGATGAGCAGGAACGAGAAGCCGTGCGACCCATCGGGCAGGATCGTGTCGAGGACGCCGATGATTTTGACTTGGACGATCTCGGCAAGTGACAGGTCGAATACGCCCGCGTACTGCCCTTTGTCCGGGTTGAAGAGAATGTAGCCGCCGCCGGCCACGACGCCGGCGTCAATTGCTAAGCCGAGTCCGTTGGGCGGCTTGAAGTCAATTGCGAGGTTGGCCGGGCCAAGATTTCCGCCGTGATCGGGGAACGTCAACAGCCCTTTGACGCCCACGCGGTCAACCGCTGCTTCTATCGGGCCCAGCGTGAGACCGAGCGCTGCAGAAATCTCGAGCGGAATACCGCTGCTGCTCGCGCCTGCCACAAGGTAAAGCGTCGGCAGCGACACTGGACCCAAGCTCAGGTGAAGTGGAAGATCAATCTCCAATTGGGCGCCGCCTTCGATATGGACTCCAGTGTCAGGCGACCAAGTCAGCGTCAAATCAAACCCCGCCTCGACGTGAACGCCTGAAAGCACGGTCGCCAGGAAACCGTCGGCGTTCGACATGTCGATGACGACCTTGCCTCCTTTGATCTCTATTCTCACTATCGGCTCGGCTGTGGCCGTGCCTGAGCCGGAGTCAAAGGTAATCTTGACTCCCGCGCCGAACTTGAACGAGTCGGTCTGAAGACGACTGCCGCCGGTCTGGCCGATGATGATGATTGGATGAGACGCATCCGGGCCTTGGGCGACCAAGTCCATTTCCAGTTGCGCGTTCAGCGCAGCCAGCGGGTGAAAAGTCACGTTCGCAGGTGGAACCACTGTCACCTCTACGCCGCCCGTGACTGTTCCGGTCACAAGCATGTGGACTGACCAGACGCCAGCTATCGGCAGCGTGAGATCAACCCCGCCCGGCAAAGTCATCTTGAGCGTCGCCTTCACGCCCGGCGGATTGCTCGCCGTATTCGGCTGGAGCGAGAGCAGTGAAGACTCCAGCGAGACGGGCGGCCCGGGAACAACCTGATTTGGAACGCCGAGCAGAGCCAGCGACGTGCTGAGCCTATGTATAAGCGCATCGCCGTCGAAAGGTGGAGCGGGGTCGCCCCAGTGGTAGAGATTCCTCAGCAACTGGTCGGGATGCGTAAATAAATCGCCGAGCCTTGAAAATTGCAGCTGACGCTTGATGAAGGGTGGGTGCGTGGGATCTCCCTGAACTCCCGGGTCTGGTATGTAATCAAATACACCGAGCAGGTTCCCTATCCCTAGGACACCCGGCTGAACGCTCTCTAAATAGGAGACGATCACATAGCCAAGTAAGTTCGTCGCGAGATTCTGCGCGAAGGTGCTGACTTCGTTCGCATCCATTCCATGGCTCGCGAGGTCGCCCGCCATGGTATCGAGCTGTTGCCCGATCTGCACCAGGGCTGAGACGACCGTGCCGATCTCTTCAACCAGTTGCACGCCGGCACTTAAAATGTCTTGCTCGTTGTCGTTGTCAATTGCTTGCGAAAGCTGAGTGATGGTGTTCGGCAGCGCGGCCGCGGCCTGGGCTCCGGTTTGGAGCGCATCGAGGAACGGTTGCGTCAGAAGCTGGGGCGGGAATTGTAGACCTAGCTCCGAGAAGAGCTGGATGATGTTGCCGGACACAAGTTTCTGCTCGAGCGGCTGCAAAGCCAACCCGATATGTCGGGCAATCGTTTCGAGAGTGCCGGCCTGTCCGGGCATTTATGCACCCCCCATGCGCTGCAATGCATCAAGCGCTTGAGGATAGGTAAGCCCCGCGAATTGCGCGAGCGGCGGTCCGTATTTTTCAAGGTCGGCCGCGAACTCCGGACTCGCATAACGCACGAATACGCTTTGAATTTCCGCGAGACATTCCGATAAAGGCTTGCCGTTTATCTCTTCCGGCAAAATTTGCGCGGGCAAATGAGCAACGTGCATGAAGCTGTGAACAATTTGCGGCCCACCATTACGCTGCCAGGCTGCCGCCACGCGTCGATTAGTATTAAGGAGCGTTTGCACTTCCTGAAGATGGCGCTGCACGAGTTCAAAGTATTGCTGGCCACCCGGTGTCGCGGTGATCTCTTGTTGCGCGCGGACAATGTGCGGCGGTAGAAATTCGGGCAGCTCGCCGTCAGCATTCGCGGCGGCAGCCAAAGCGTGCGCCCCAGGCGCGGCGACTGCGGGCACGGTCCGATCCTCTCCTGCTGTTGTCGCCGTCTCGATAGTTAAATTTAAAGCCGGGAACGCCGACAGAATGGACTGGATTGGTGTAGCTGCGCTGGTGTTGGTTGAGTCTCCTCCGAATAGCAGCCCCACCACCTCGCTGTTGTTATTCAAGACCGCCGAGCCGGAATCCCCCTTTGCCGAAAAGTTTCCCTGAATGGTGAAAGCACCTTTGAATCGGCGCTCGTATAGAATCCAATTCGGCGGCTGGTTGCTGTCCTGATCTGTGGAGTCACCGTCCACATCGAGCGCGAGAAGAGTTCCCGTCGTGTGCTGCGTCGTCTGACCCCGCTTCTGTAAAGCGTAACCGGTAGCCTCGCTGTTGATGTCGTGAATGCCACGCACGACCCCGATGTCCGCAATCTCTGCCCTGTAAGTCTTCACGTATTCTGGGTCAAGCTGAATCAGTGCGGCGTCAAGATCGAAGCGCGCGCCAATCACAGTTCCGATACGATCGTCGCAACACTTGCAGCACTTCGAACAGAAGGAGTTCGAGTCTTGTCCCACGCGCACGTCGCTGCTTATCTCGCATTCGACCTGCTGTAATCCGGTGATGCCGACGATGGCGGGGCCTCCCGGAGTTTGCGGATCCATCTCGATGGCCGTTACTCCAGGCAAGTTGAGCGCGCCGATCGCCGACATGATCGCCGTCGCCACTGTGCTGGCGCTGGCGCCAGCAGCGATGGGGACGAAGATACCGAAGGTGCGATCGCTGCCTCCTTTGTTGAGGACGACCCAGGCGGCGCAAGCGTCGGACGCTTGACCATCGAGCGAGATGTTCGTCCCGGAAATCGAGGCGTGGATCTGTGACCAAGTGTTACGGGTATGCGGGCCATAAATGGCGCACTCCACCCGACCAGAACCGGAAAACGTGACCGTAACCTGCGTCCCGCTCGGTGTTGCACTCAATCCGGCAACACCCAGGGCGTTGATACGGGCCGCGATGGCTGCCGCGATGGTAGCAGGCGTGTCAGAGCTCGTCGTCGTATAGAAGATACTCTGCGCCCCGGCACTGATGCTCAAGCTGACGACAACCAAGCTCTCAGTTGTATTGCTACCTCCGAACGTAAACGTCGGGGTGCTGATCGTGACGGTCAGTTGAGTCGGCTCGCCACGCGGTGTACTGCCGAGCACGTGCCAGTTGGTCAGCGCGATGATTTTGGGATGTGCGTCGCCGGTCTTTGCAAAACAGCCGAGGGTACCAATCCCTCCCAACCCCTCACCGGGCGTGATCGTGACGTCCCCGTGCTGGTCTGTCATCCTCACGTCAGGCGTGCGGCCTCCGGCGGTGATGCGACAGCCGGCTATTAATGGGTCTCGGTACTTCGTTGTATCATCGGCCAGGCGTCGGAAGACACCGGACTCATAAACGTCCGTCTTCACGCCGTCGATCTCTTCAGGAATTAACTCATCGGCTGTCAGTTCCGAGGCCGGTTTCTTTGAGACAACGAAAACCATAATGGCGAGTTCGTCAGTGGGCTGCCCATCAACGATTTTCGAGCCCACTCCCACGGCATGCACACCGGGAAGCGCTAGCAGGCGCTCCTGCACCGCTCTTTTAATTTCGCGGACTCGATCAAAATCGCTCATGGCAACTCACCTTGGAAAAGACAGATCGAGCTTTGCTCGCCGTACTTCAAAACCTTTTGATTCTTACCCGCCTGAAGCTGAGGGCGATCCAAGCCAGTTGATCTCGGACAACGGACTTAAGAAAAACCCCGCTCGCTTTATTGCTCACCGATGAGCGGTGTGGATTGCTAAGAAGATCCTCAGACTCCTCCCCGTGATATTCTCAAAGAGAAGGATTACAGACGGGCAATGACTGTCGATCCTTAGCGATTACTCTTCTGGAATTTTCCCAACTCCACATCGATCGGGACAGTCTTTAGTGGGCTGGCTCAGGACACTAACTTCTCAGGGCCTGGGACCAGCCCGTTTGGTCA
Source organism: uncultured bacterium (assembly GCA_965653675.1). Classification (GTDB taxonomy): domain Bacteria; phylum Acidobacteriota; class Blastocatellia; order Pyrinomonadales; family Pyrinomonadaceae; genus UBA11740. The sequence continues at coordinate 190,534 of CBFHBA010000004.1, read as the reverse complement.
AAAAAATCTCAGTGTCTTCATCGCTCTCTGTTGGCGCGTGTAATCCTTCTTTTGCGCTAGGTACCTAATCATTTGTTTGATTTGTTGCGCCGGTCCACAAATAGTGTTCTGGCAGTGCGAATACTTTCGCGATTGCCGATGAAGGCCCCACCAGAACCTTTGGACTTGGTTGCTTCTACCGCTACAAGCTTGTTGGTCTTCAGGTCAACTTTATAATTCTTTCCTGCAGTAACTTCGTCAGCTTGCAAGATTGCTACACGATCTTGGTCTGGGCGCATTTTGAGGATCTCTTCAGGGCGGTGCGGCGAATCATCAGCCGTAACGTGTGTCTGTAAGAGTTCTCCCGTCTTTCGGTCAAATACCACAAACGTTTTCATTGTTCTCTCCTTCGCTCACAGTTCATAGACCACACCTTCAGCCCGGTGCGCTCCCCCACTGGTCTTCAATTTGATGGTTACACTCGACGCTGAACCGACAATTTCGTTGACACTCAGATCGAAATCGTCCCCGATATCTCGGACACCGCATGACACCACGTCGCTGCCGTTGTAATTGCAAACGGTTGAAATGTAAATGTGTCCTCGATCATCGCCATCTACTAGAGTCAGGTATCCGGTAACCAGGTAGGTTTTTTGCCAGTCGAGATCAACATCCAAGCTGACTTCAAATGTGCCGGTTGTCCACATCCAGTAAGTAGTAATAGGAGTCATTCAAAAATCCCCTTTCTGTACCTTGGTAAGCACGCGCCGGTATCGCATTTGAATTAACTACGCTTTGCGCATCTGACATTTCGAGTCTGCCTCCAAGAGACTAGCGGCGTTAAGGTTAGGCATTCCCGATTCTTCAGGAACGCAGGGTGGGGGGATTGAGCCCGAGGCTTATATCACGCTATTTCGCGGGATGCAAATAATTTGCAAGGGCCTGCTCATCATAGGGAAAACCACGGGCTACATCAACAGTCAAGCGCCTATTTGTAACTATTCAGGCCCTCCAGAATTGCTGCTATACCGTATATTACCTACAAAACTTCCAGGCACCATCATCTACAAAGCGTCACATAAGACACGTAGGGAAACAAACGTTACAGCATAAACTGCTGTCGAGGCCAATGCGTTTTGCTGGGCGATTAAACTTTGCAGTGCAGCAAGCGCCCACCCGAATGCTCAGAAGCTCGTTCATGCATGGGCCATTCTTCGACGTTGAGACCGCAGGGTTCGAGGGCTTATTGAAAAAGCAGATCCAAATTAGGGCTGGTACTCACAAAGGTCGTGTCACAGTCTGTGCGCCCGGTAACCTGGTCCAAGCTCAAGGCAGCCTTCGCTAACGCCCGCGGCTCACCCCAGATGGCGAGCTTCGGCGGTCTAAAAGCCAGCGCGTCGTAGAACAGATGAAAGTCGCCCTTTTCCAATCTATTTCCGGTCGGGTGTGGCACACATAGGTTTGTGAGCGAAATCTGCCACGGTTTACCGGGTACGTGAGGCAGACGAGCCACCTCCTGTGAGCCGACCTTGACGACCACTTGGCCGCCGGGAGCGAGGATATCAGCTCCTATTAGGTCGTTGGTTCTGCCGAAAAGAAACTTGCCGAGCTGGCCACCAGATAAAACGTTCGGATCGTCGCCATCTTTCAAGAGAAACAAGTTTCCTGGAGAGATAGCGGCGGTGTAGAAGATGGCGTTGGAAATGAAAGCTCGCGTCGGTTGCACGGACGGCTTCATTAATCCGGTCACGCCCAGCGCTTGCTGTGGGTCTTCCAGATCGAGCACCCAACGGAAATTCTCCAAATCGTCGGCCGTCAGGGGTGGTTCGGTTCGATCATTAATGACACCTTTATCGAAAAAGCCATCGCGAATAGCGAGGCCATCATGAGGCTGGCTATAGTCCAAAGGCGGCGTGTTCTCCGCTGTGAAGGTGATAACGTCCGTCGAGTTAGGCAAAGCGATTCCCTGTTGGTCGGAAACTTTCAATATCAAGTGATGCGGACAGGATGGATTAGCCTGGGGATCATCGTTGTGCAAAAAGGCCAAATCCCAGTTGTTGGACGTATGGTCAAAACAGCAGATCGCCAGCCCGTCAATGGTCACGATGGCGGTGGCCTCATTATGATTTAGGGTCATCAGCTTCTCCTTTCAGCAATAAGCCGGAGCGACATGCGAGCCGACCCGTTAATTGAAAAGTGCATCGAGGTTTGGACTGGTGCTGTCCCAAACCGTGTCACAATCCACACGTCCGCTTGCCTTCCCTTCCTCGTCGGGAAAGCCCCATAAGGCATGTCTGAGTTTTTCATCATCGAGGTGAAAAACCTCGTAGTAGAGATCATAGTCGCCCTTCTCCGGCTTGACGGCCGTAGTTGGCGCCACTTTGGAGTCATCATGTCTGCCCGCGTTTTTGCTCATGTCCTCGTGAGAAGCACCAGGATGCGAAACCTGGACGAGGTGACGCATATTGGTCAGTTCTATTTGCCACGGATTGTCTAGTCTGTGCACGAGCGGCGTGAGAAACTCATCGGCTTGCCCCTCGCGACGAATAACAATCACAATCGCAAGAGCCCTGATGTCGGCTCCGATTAGATCGCTAGTCCTGCCGAGTAAACGCTTCTTGAACTCCACGTTGCCCAATCCCTCGGGGGTCTCACTGATCAAAAGATTAAAGAGTTCCTTTTTTAGAAGTTTCTTCGTGTAGAACACGGCGTCAGAGATGTAGACGCGCGTCACGGTATAATCGCGGTTTTCTATCCGCGGGTTTACCAAATGACCTTTGCCCTGCCCGAGGAGTTCAGGGTCTTCAAGGTCTAGGATCCACTGAAAATTTTCCTTTTGGTCGTCGCTGAGGCTGTCCGGCCGGCGCTGACGCTCTTCCTTTGACAGCTTTCCATGGTCAAAAAAGTACTGATCCTGGGACAGGCCCACCACTGTATCAATCCAGATTTCACTGGCGTCAGAGACATCGATCGGATCCCTTCCTTTGATCTTTAGCTTAAATTCATGTTGGTGTTCGCGGTGCGGGGGGTGTAAGTATCCCACCTCCCATTTGCGCGTTACCTTGTTGAAACAGCAAATCGAGAGTCCGTCGATGGTTATAGTGGCGGTGGCAGTATGGTGCGGTAGCGGCAAAGTTTCTTCTCCTTATCTGTGCAACTGGGGGCACATGTGCAAGCACCTTCAATTGCCATTCATCTGTTCATGACTTCCAGAGTGAAACATTTCAGGGATCGTTTGCGCGTGGTATAAACCTCGTCAGTAGTCAGTCTGGCCGCCCACGGAAAGAAAGGCGGCCCAATAGTATGGGCTGCGGTATTGCTCGTCGCCACCGGTAATCATCGTCCGTTGGGCGTCGCATAGTGCGGCGGCGGTGTTCAGGCCTTTGAGCTTGCGGTTGCGGTGAAAATTAATCATCAGTTCAGCAGTGGCGCCAGAATCGACGGGCCACTGGCTGGCGACCACGAGCGGTGCCCCAGCCGCGAGAAAAGTTCGGGCTATGCCAATCATCCCTTCACCGTTGTCGTAGCGGTCCAGTTCGGTCTGGCAGGCGGACAAAACTACCAGCCGAATTTGAGACAAAGGTTTACCGTAGACTTCCGCCGCTGTCAGTGAATCGTCTGTCTTGCCATTCCCGGCCAACAACAGCCGCGACCGCATCGGCGTATGCTCATCGGCGACATAGTGGCCGGCAAAGTGGACGACGTCAGTGCGCTTCAGCAATTCGAGAAACGTTGCCTTCTGCGCACGCGCGCCGGTTAGGGCAGTGCTTCCGTAGATCTGCGCCACTTGCTGGGCCTCGAACTCTGCGGCCGGAAGATCGGGCAGTCCAGGGTACGATGCGCGGTCAAAGGCAGGGTTGCCGACACTCAGCAAGGTTTCAGCGTGGGACAGCAGCAGCTGTTTAGCATTGCGGGAACAGAGCGCTAATACGGTTGTGCTCGGCGCAAAAAAAAGGGTGAAGTCTTCAACTAAATAACGGCCGGTTGTGGGCGTAACGAGCGCCGCAAACGGCACGTGAAACAGAGACTTGTCTGGAACGATACAGACTTCCTTTGCGCCTTCGAGCAGAGGCCTGATGGGCGCGATCATCCAATCGTAAAGCGCCTCGGCGCGTGACCTCAGTTCGACGGCTTGCGATTGATCGTTACGCTTTAGTAGCGATAAATAATCCGTCACCTGGGCGTTCAACACATCGGCAGATAGGGCCTGTTCGCGCAATTCAAAGCTGGATCGCGAGATTACCCAGATCAGCAGTTTGTCCCTCAGCACGGCATACTGCACCACGCGAAGATCGCTGGTTAGTTGACCTTGAAGTGTTTCGAGGCCCTCGGGCGTGGCGACGCCATTAATCGTCACGTCGGACTCGGCGAGCGCCGAAGGGGTCGTTCCGGTACCGTGCGTTAGCATATCGAGAAGGGATCGCGCCCGGGACTCCTCGCTATAGCCAAACGCCCGATGCTGGTCACCTTGTCGGTACGCATAGTCAATCGCTATGTCGTAAACTCCTTGCTCGGCATCGAAGTAGCTATCACGGTTCTGCTCTTCCACGATCCTTGCCCGGTCCTCTTCAAACCGTTTGAGCACAACCGGCAGTTCCGCGTCGGCCCCACTGTCGTTGCCGGTAGTGATATAGCAGAGCAGGCGACCTTTGTGCGCGTCATAACCGTCAAGCTTGGAAATTTCCATTCCTTCGTACAGCTTCAGCGATTCGTCATAGCGGCGCAAGGCGTTGGCGCAATCGCCCGACCGACGCGTCAAATGTCCCAACTGTAACAGTGAATAGGCAATCATCTTGCGGCTAGCAGAATCGTTTTGAAGCGAGCGCGCTAGGTCGAGGCCGGCGGTCGTCTGTCGAATTGACTCATCGTAGTGACCCGTGCCCGCAAGAATCATCCCGAGATGTGTATAAGACAGATGTGAGAGAGCGGGGTCGTGCAACTCGTCCAGGCTAAGGCGCAGCGCCTCGCGCTCGTAAGCAGCGGCCGCGGCGTAACTCTTCAGCGCATATAAAGTCTGTGCGACGTAGGTGTAATTGCGCCAGTCCTGACGCGGACTGGAAGCAGAAGAGGCAGCGACCGAGAGCGTTCGCTGATTATAATCAAGTGCGTGGTCAGGACGACCAAGTTCCGTGTATTGAAGGGCGAGTTGTGTCAGTGCCTTCTGCTGGATATACGTGTCACCCATTGCAACCGCGATGTCCAATGCCTGACGATCAAGGTTGAGTGACCGCGAGTGATCACCTAAAAGGTCGTATGCGTTGGCGAGTTGGCAGAGAGTCTGAGATAGCAACCAACGATAGCCATGCTCTTGACAGAACGTTACTAAATCGGCGAGGCGAGCGGCACTCTCGGTAAGCTCGTCGCGCTGGCCGAGACAATAGGCAAGCCAATAGTCGATTAATCGCGCCTCGTGTTGATCGCCGGCTGAAGCAAACAGAGTCTGAGCTCGTTCAAACTGTGCGCGCGCTTCGTCGTATTTGGATACCAAGCACAAACGGTACCCGTCTTCCAAGGCCGCCTCGGCCTCCAAGAGAGCGGAGCCGGCAGCGTGTCCGGCTGAAGAATAGAAGTCAGAAAGTTCGCCGACAAAAGGATCATTCGCGCGGGCGCGCTCCAATGTTCCCGCGTAATGCATAGCGGCAAGCAATTCATTCGTCTCTGCACGTTTGCTTTGCGCGTCGGTGCGCAACGAAGCGTGAGCAAGCTGGAAGGCGATCATCCGTCCGGTGATCATTTCGCGACTGGTACTTATGACCTGCCACGCCTGTTCGTCGTTGTGAGCTCGATAGGCGTTCAGGAATTCCTGCAGTGTCTGCTCGTTGTTTCTCACGTTGCCTTGAGCTTCGAGCAATTTCAGATTGTGACGCGCCTCAGTTGCCCAGGGCGAGTTAGGGTCAATCTCGAGATAATGTTTCCACTCATCCGCGGCTTGACGGGGGGCCTTCATGCTTTGATACAGCAGAGCGCGATTGAACAGCGCGTCGAGCAACTTCGGGTCGATTTCGAGAGCGTGATTAAGCTGTTCAAGACTGAGCGCGAAATCGGATAAGCCTTTGCCTCCAGCCGCATCGTTGTCCCTGAGTTCGCTGTTGCCGCGTTCCATGAACGCCGCCCCGAGGTCGCTAAGAAGCGGTGCATCATTAGGAGATAGTTTCAGGGCGGCTTGAAGTTGTTCGACGGCCTGCTCGTATTGGCGCTTAGCCAGATATAACAGCCCCAGCGCGTGCAGAGCCGGAGCACTCCGCTGTTCGTTGGCAGCGTCTTGCAGGAGACGCTCCGCGCGATCACGCGCAGTGTAGTTAAACTTGTCTGAGGCATTTCCGCGGGTCGACGGCGGCGGAGCGTAGGCGAGCCCAGTAATGCGCGCTTCGCCGGGGCGCTGTTCCCGGTAAGCCTCATTGAGAGCCAGCAGGCCGCGTTCAATTTCCGAGCGTCGTGAATATGAACGCCAGATCAATACTCCGGCGGCCAGGAAGAGAACGAGAATGGCAAAGCCGATATAGGCAATAGCCGGCCGACGAGCCCAGAACGCGAGCCGCGGTGATAATCGAGAGGCTGGCTCGGTATCTTGGTTTCGCACAATTTGGAGCTCGCTTTTTGTCGGCTTCGAATCAACCACGGACTTGGTGTTCGCGTACCGATTGAGCGTGCGCGCGAGGCGGAATTTTTCATGACGCTCGATTGTGCTAAGGAAGCAGGTTTCGAACCGTGTTCTATCGTGGGGGCTCAGGTCGTTGCCGAGATATTGATCAATCAACTGATCCTCTGCGACTTCGAATTCTTCACAAAAGGCATCGTCAGTCAGCAAGCGTTCTTCAATACTCTGCTCCATCCCTTCGTCCAGTTGAGCGCCGAGCAGGTATTCTCTAAGCGATTGCGGTTCTCGGTCTGGGGTCACAGGAACACTACTTTCGTGAGATCGCCGCCATTAGTTTATGTTTTTCGGGCTGAGGCATTTCAATTCGAGACTGCCAAACAATCGACGATGCAAGGCCTAAGCCGTGTCAGAAGCCGGTGAATGCGAATCCGCAGAGCATTGAGCCCTAAACCATGGTGTCTGGCCAATTCTTTTCGACCCTCAATCTTCGTGCGGCCCTGGCCCTGATGATATTGCAGCACCAACTCCCGCTCATCGCCGGTGAGTAGACGCTTCATGCAGCGCTCCAGACAGTCGTCTTCGCGCTCGGCCTGTTCCGTATCAGGCGGGGGCGGCGGCGATGGCAATCCTTGTCGTCGGCCGTACTCACGACGCACGTTGCGCGCTACTGCATAGAAGTAGAGAGCGGGGTCATTCACCCAATCGGGAACTACTTTGTACACATTCAACTCGACGCGCCTCAGTGTCTCATCCGCTAAATCTTCCGCCTCAGAACACTCATAGCGAGCGAAAATCTTGATCAAGCGACGGCGGATCTCCTCGTATCGCCTGCCAGCCGCTTCGCGATCCTGATTAAGCCAGGTCAGCATGTAATCGAAAGAGTTTTCGGGCATCAGGCTAAGCTGCGACCTGCTTAGAGCTATTTCGTCGTCATGTGTCGGGCAACTGCGTTCAAGGCTGCAACGACGTTTGAATGGTAAGAGCGTCTAACGAATCAAGCAGAGGGTATGCAAGCAGCCTATGAGTGTCAATAAGAATTCGGTGTGGGCGATCATTCCGCCACGCCGACTATATGGGCGCGAAATGTTTTTGGCATCAGGTCATAAGTGAGATGAGAGCGGCGCGATGCGACGCTCCACTCAATCACAAATGATCCACGTCTAGGAGGAAAAATGATGTCAACGAACACCCGTAGACTGCTGAGTTCGTGTCTGGTGCTGATGGTCGTTCTTCCCATGTCAATCTTCGCGCAAGCATCGGCACAAGTTTTTTCACTTCCCGAGGCGCGCGCGGATCAGCCCTACCGCGTTGAGCTTGAGGGCGTTTTGCGTGAACAGTACGGACTCAGAATAGAGTCAGGCGCGCGAAACGCAATTATTCAGTGGAAGGTTGCGGACGGTGATCTGCCGGCGGGGCTTTTGGTGCAAACGGATGGGACGATCAGTGGCCAGCCCGAAGTCGCGCGCTCTGGTCCTTACCGCTTTCGCCTCAAGGTAATCGATGTCTTGGCAAGGGATGAAGCTCTGTTTCTGGACTTTACCCTGGTCGTGAAAGCATCACGTTTGCGATTGAGCAAGATCGCGGGACCGCGATTGGTATCGGTTGACCTTAGAACCTCAGGAGCAAACTTGGACTCGACAAATGGGGCTGCCTACGCGGCGGCGGCAACTAATGCTTCGCCCGAGGAAGAACCAAATACGAGCAGAATGAGCAATTCGCCGGGCCCAAAGAATACGGATGGCCCAAAGGATCCGCCGGAGACCGATACGGCGGTGGCCGACCAGAAAGTTATCAACAATCCGTTCAGCAGCCTGAATAAAAGATTCATTCTCGGATTTGAACAGAGCGGCGCGGCTTCGTCCGAGAGCACCGGAAAACCCTTCTTAGACATATTCATTAACACGCCGTTGGCTCGCAGCGGTGCATGTGATCCGCAAGTGGATAAGAAGGCGGAGAATCTGGTCCGCAAGAGGGAAGCCGACAAAACGAAACCTGCTGACAAGGCCACTACTATGGCTGACACGCCGCCTTGCCTCCCACCCAAATTCTCAATCTGGGGCGACGTTCGCTTGACCGGCACACCTGAGCAAGTCAACACCATCGGAGCTGTGGCCTCGAATGCGGTTGGCACGATTACCGACGCGAAACTTAATCAGATCGTATCGGCCTTTGATTTCGTGGTCGGTCCGGAAGTGCGCCTGCAAAGATTCAACCACACCGATATGAGCCTGATCGCCGGCTTCGGAGCAGTTAGTCCTGTGACGCCCAAACAGTCGGCTCAGATCTTCCAGGTTCCCGATGTGGCGAGCTCGCAGGCGGCCGCATTTTTCAAGATGTACCCAGGCGCCCAGAAATCCCAGTACATCGCCTTTGTTAGTCCGGACCGCGATCGATTCCTGCGTCAATACTTCGGCGGCTTCAGATTCAAGACCTTCAACTATGAAACGAAGACAGATAAGGATGGTAAGCCGACCGAGCGTTTGCTGGACACTTTTCCGGCAACTTTCGACGTAACATTTGGCCAGAGTGAAGCCGTGACCGGCGGCAGGTTTCACAAGTTCGTGGTGGGACTTGACGGCTTTTACCCTTTGCCCTTCCCGGACAAATCGCGCTTTCTGTACTTGTTTGGTTCGGCCAGGTTCAAAGCGGGTGGCCCCAAGAACATCGTCACGCCTTTCATTCTCGACACAGCCGCATCTTCAGTAAAAATTACCGATCCGAAAGTATTCGTCGCCGATCCCACGCCGACCAACCGCGACACCTATCGAATTGGTTTTGGGGTCGATCTCGTTGAATTGTTCAAATTTGCCAAGACCCAGGGCGCGAACGACGAGAAGCAGAAATCGAAATCTCAGTCTACCAACACCACGCGGTCGAGCAATTAACTGAGCACTGCGGAGGCGTCAACCTGCTAGTGAGTGAGAACAGATTATGAACGGAAACATCAATCGCGCTGATGTAACGGCAAACCTAAGGAATGTGTATGGGGAAACGATTACAGATCATGTTCAGTTGACCTATTATAACAAGAACGTCCAGAGTCTCAGTCAACGATTCGAAGTTGACTTCAATGGCGCTCCCGAGGTTCTACCGGCGGTTCCAGCGTTCCCCACCGGGCTGGCGGAGGTTTTTATCAAGCCGGTCAAGTACCGATACAAGAGCATTTTTATCAACGTGGTCGGGGGCGAGGACAATGAAATCAAACAGGATTTTTTTGTGGATCATTCAGAGGTCACGCCGGCACCGATCGAATTCCAGGATATTCCTGCTAAAACTTACGGCGCTCAGTTGATGAGAATTCTGCAAGGCTCGAATATTAACTCAGCCAAATGGTCGGCGCTCAACTTGCGCAACCGCGCCACAGTCTTCAATCTCAGCGCGAAGATGCTCCGGGAGAAGACGAGCGCGGGCCGGCCGCTCATCGAATTGGTGAATACCATCGATCAAACCTGGTTCGACGAAAAACATCGCGAGCGCATTTTTGCTCTGGTAGATGAGAGTCTGCTCACTTCGCTCTTGAACGATCCGGAAAAGTTTGAGCCTGTGTCTGGAGTCTTGCATCACTTTCCACCGGGAGGCTGGATGCCAATCAATGGGCCAAATAGTTTCAAGACGCGCGATGCTGCCGGAAACATTCAATTCACTTTCGCCAGAAATGGCGGCGGCCAGTTAATGGCGGACATAGATCTCGACGATCACAAAGGACTTCAACACGCGGCCGACGTGCTGAAGCACAAGATCACCGGCAAAGACACGGACCCGTACGATATTCACGAAATCCTGGTTTATTTCCAGCATCTCAATGTGGGGTACAGGCTGTTGTGACAGTCGCGCCTCGAGATGGTTTCCATCTGCCGAATCGACCAACACCGGCGTTTGAGTCTAGATTCATCTGATTGTCTTTGCGTGATTCACCAGCCGGATTAGTTCACGCGGTTCGGAAAAAATCTCGCTAAAACGCTGCCGATAAACCAACGGCGAGCTACCATGCTGGCGTCGAAAGTAGTCCTTTAGTCCCATCGTTTCAAAGGCAATTCGTTTTGGGTTGTTGGCAATTGCGCCAATTAGCGGTGCGTACGCCTGTCGTAGAGCTAACTTCATTTGGCGTTTATGCCCTACCAGAAGCTCATCAACATCTAAAGTTGCGGCGTAGTTCATTACATCTATAGACAAGAATGGATTTCGGACTTCAATCGCATTCAACATGTAGATCTTATTCAACGCGCGTAGATCGAAAGAGTAATACCGTTCGACAAAATAGCGTTGAAGTCCCCGGCGCTCAGCCTTCCGACAAAAACGTAACAGGTGCTGATATCCCACAAAGATCTCATCTGCACCACTGCCGGAAAACACCACGCGAATATCATGTTCATTGAGGACGTTTGAAAGGGCAATATGGCAGCAGGCCGCCTCAACGATTGCTCGATTGCTTACTTCGGTCACAGCAATCGCACAATCTGTGTTCGTCTCCGAAATAAGCACTTCGTGATGGGTCAGACCAAGCTGTCCTGCAATGTTGCGGGCCATCGCCAGGTCAATACAGTCACGATCAAGCCCGGCCGTGTACGCGTCTTTAACGCCGAGTTGAGCGAGTTCGTAAGCGATTATCGTTGAGTCCACGCCCCCGCTTAGCAACACGGCAGAGCGTTGTAGATTGTTCGCAGCATAATGCTCCTCCACACTCTTACGGACTAGTTTCCGTAAGTGCTCAGGTTCAAAGAGCAACTGATCATTTGTAAAAGACCACGCGTGATACGTATGGCTGGCGAGCTCGCTGGCTCGCATGACATACAAAGTGCCCGGCCTCGCCGCCTCTATTTCTTTGGGAGTCATTCCAATTGCTATCAGGTGTTTAATCTCAGACGCGATGCTCAAATTCCGACCGTCACGGCAGAAGTACAATGGTTGTTCCCCAAAAACGTCTGAAGCAAAATAAACCGTGTCCTTGTCCTTATAGACAAAAGCAAACATGCCCCGTAGGTTGCTTATTGCCGTTCGAAGGTTTTTGGCATTACTTAAAGTTTTGAACAAGTAATCGGTATCGCTCGAGGCGCCACTGTGTTCCCATAGTTCGCCTGCGAAAATCATCACGCGATCTCCGTCAACAATGGGTTGGCGAACTGGTGCGTCACCCTGAACGGGCATAAGTGAGTGACCGAAGAGACAGTCACCGGTTTGATAAAACACCGGTGGGTATGTAGCCCGGTGTTTGATGAGATCGGATACTAGTTTTCTGAATGAACGAGATTTCTGTTTGGTGCGCGAAAGATTGGTAAAGAAGATCCCGCACATCTTTTAAGGAGCGTGGAAGACGTTACACCGCTTTAGGGTTGCTTCTGAAATACCAAAAGCAACTCCGACTTTGCCGGCTGACCATCGCGCGGGTGAAGGTATGGAGTCTTAGGAAACATCATCTGGTGAACACCCTCCAACTTAAATCCAGCTATTGTCGCCGCGCGCTTAACATCCTTCGCAGAGGGCAACCGATTACCATTGGTAACGTTCAACGCTAGGTGGCCTTGGCGATTGAGAATACGATGACCTTCCGCCAGGACCGGGGTTAGGAAGCCGCTAAGCCAAGCTTCATAGCTTGGATATTTCCTAAAACTCTGTGATAGAGACTGCGAATACCGTTCCCAGTCGAAGAAGGGTGGACTCGAAAAAATGAGATCGGCCGATTTTCCCGCTAGCTTCATCAATTCGTTCTCCGCAGTCCCGTTGATTATTTCCGCTTGTGGCAGTGAGAAGCCTAAACGACGCAAAGCATTAATCATTCGTTGGAAACCTGCAGTTTGTGCTCGACACGGCTCGATGCCGATATACTTTCTTCCCAAAGCCAGCGCTGCCAACAAACGTCCCCCATACCCCGCAGAGAAATCGACGATTGGACCTTGGCGCGAATACCTTCCCATGACCGCCTTAGCTACCATCGGCCGATAGTTCGAAACACTAGCGGTGCTCGGAAATGTCCTCAGAATTCGTCTGAGGCAACTTGCATTCGCGCTGAATCTGTCCGGCCAAATCGTGAACGCGCGCTCGATTGCTCTGCGCAATAAGTCATCATCGCGAAAAACATCCAAAGGCGCGCGGTAACGATCGACCTTGATCTTCCACATAGTCGGCTGGAAAGCGTTGGCGATTCGGAGACCTGTGTTTGCCGCGCGCAAGCACTTCCCCTCAAAGACCATGCGCCAGTTTTTATTCCGGAGGGTCTCAAACTCTCTGCGGATTTCCTGATCCGTCAGTCGATAATAAGGAAAGCCATTTGCTCTCCAATATTGAAATGCCTCGTCAACTATTCGTGATCTCTTGTTGGGAGATAGTTGAGCCCAGATTTCGCCTCGGAGGTGTAGGAATGATTGGTCCGATGAAGGTAGTGAGGGAATCACGGTATTCAGGAACGCGAACAACTGGGCCGCCTTGAAACCATTAGGCTACTTCGGGCCGCCCAGCCATCCAGAAAATCCGGATGTAGGTTTCGAAGTTGAATCTTTTTTCGCTTATCAACTAATTCGAAGCCATGCTTCTTCACGAACTTGATATTCCAAAACATGACCAAAGCAAACACGTCGCTAACACCTTGCGCCCACAATGACTCGAGACCATGTTGAGTCAATTGGTGACCCATGCCGCTGCGCCGCCACATTTTCGCAACTGCCAAGCCGTAGAGATAACCAACCTGTGCGCTTGCCCGAGCCGCGACGCAGCCAACTATTTGCCCTAAACTTTCGGCGAGAAAATATTCAGCGGCTACGAAGTCAGCTCTTGCCGGTCTGCGCTGCGCTCCCAGAAAGGACTGAATCGCGGCTGCGTCAGTGGTGTTAGCCGATCGTATTTGCCATTCGAGCTTCGGGGATTGCTTCATATCAATGCCGCGCACAGCGCGTATAATAAAGCAATGTCAGAAGAAGACGACGAACTATCTGAGGAACAACGTCATCTCGAGTATCTTAGGGCCAGAGTTAATGCTGCTAAAATCGCGTACCTACATAGAACTTCTTTTGAAGATTTGAAAGAAGTTTCGTACGACGATTTGAAAGCAATTGCCCAGGAGTTCGTCAGGGCCAGTCACAATTACCAAAAGCTAAAATTCGGATCTATACAAGTTAGGGTGTCAGTCGCAAAGCTCCTGAGACACTAATTATTCTTCCGTTTGATACTTTTTGGCTATGGCATCTCGGTCGTGCGCATCAATCAGGGTCAGAAGCTTTTCCGCACTCTGTGGTGACACAGCCCCGGGCTCTTTCAAAATGTGTTCAGCTTCGATCTTAGCTTGATCCCATTCTTCCAATACTGCGAGAATCTGAGCCAACTGGTAATAACGGAATCGATCGTGCCGGTGATAGCGTAAGGAACGATCCTGGATTTCGCGCGCGGTTCTCCCGAACTGCTTCGCTTCCTGCGCCTTCTCTTGTCGCATGGCACGACACGCGCGCATTAAGTAGAGTGTCGCCTTGTCGTCGAGCACTCTAACGTTTCGCGGATGCAGCTGCAGAGCGTCGTCGTAATATGCCTCGGCACGTTTCCAAAGTTCTTCCGTGCTTTCGCCAAAGCGGGCTGAATGAACTCCCATGTACATCAAGGCGCCGCCGGCGGCATTATTCGCTTCGACCCGGGCGGCCAGCGAAGCTTCGGCCGAAAAGGATTTCGAAGCTGAGTCTCGCAAAACCGAGTCCGCCAACTCCACGGCTTCGGGCAAATATTTTTTTTGCCGCTTCTGAAAGTCCGCCTCCCTCTCTTGCGCATCTTCAATATGGTAGAAGGGATATGCTCCTAAGACTGCCTTGACCCATGCTCTCAAGGCTTTGGCCATCAACTGCAAGTCGGGTTTATGCTGTTCTGTCGCCAGCTCTTCCGCTTCTTCGATCGTTTCCAGTGCCAGGTTGACTTGCGTGTATCTATAGGTCTTGCCATAGGCAAATGCCAGATTGTATAAGACCTCGATTTTGAAAGGGACTTCTTCCTGGTTTAACCGTTCCAAAATCTTCGCCGCTTCTTCGGCATGTCGCCCGTGTATCAAAGCAACTGCTTTGTAGTATTGAGCCGCAGCAAAATCGGGTTCGACCGCCAGCGCATCATTAAGTTGCTCCTCCGCCTCCTCCAGTTGGGCGCTCGCATTGGTGCGCATATAGAGCTGTAAGCTCTGCACTCCTTCGACGAACCCGCGAAAGGCTTCCGGCTCACGTATTTTGTAAGGATTTACTAGCATTGGCCTTTAAGTATATATCATAAATGAAATTTTCAATTTCTTTTGCGCGTCCCGCGCGCTTCGGAATATCGCGCGTGATAACTGTGACAAAACGCAAGCTAAACCAATTTCGTCTGCGCCATATTTGAGCATAAACGAAAGTTGTCTGGCGCGATTGAACCGAGCCGCCGGTAACCTGAAATTGCGGACGGACGATCCACCTCAAAAGAACGTTGAGGTCCGGGATCTTTACTCCGGCTACTTCGAAAGCCTCAGCCGGGAGCAGGCCTTCAAGGCTCGGGGCAAGGAACGGAATGGAAGTCACGTTTGCCGGCAACACTACCTGGCCGGGTGATTCCATTAATTTCTTGACTTTCGCTGCGACCGCGGGAAATCGTCTCGCTACGCTCTTGGCTAAGTCCTCGTCGCCGTCGAACTCGTGCACCACAAGCGCGCTCCAGGAATCTGATACCGCCGTGCCTCCAATGAATAGCACCAGCAGAATTCCGCCCGCCACGATCACGCGTAGCAGAAAAGTTCCCAGTGAAATTAACGGATCACTCCAATCAGCCAGATTCTTGAACCACGATTGTTGAGCCACTCTCATTCGAGCGAGGCCGGCCAACGCGTTGTTGCGTGCATAAGTCGACGAAGCAGTTTTCGCCGCTTCTGCAAAATGGGTCTCTGCCTGTTGCCAGTCGTGACTATTCTCGTAAGTCAATGCCAGTTCCAATTCGTTGTTCTTCGATGAAGGTTCAGTATCGAAGCTTTGGTCAAGTGCATCAAACCAAAAAATAGTTCTGCTTATTCCGCCACCCGCATCCACTGCTATTTCCTGAAACCCCCGTGCCTGTGACAGCTTGTCGCCCTGAAGTTTCACTGCTAATGGGGGACAGATGTAGAGCTTTGACAGACTGCCGGAATAGTTGCCGCGCCTCCAATCATGAAGATGGCCTGCGAAGAGGCCGATAACGCTGCTGTCCCGAACCACTTTTTCCTTCCAGACCTTTACCACGTCGGGATGAACAAACCACGAGGAATAGCGATAGCCGTTGCTGTCACTGTTTTGCCATCCCTTGAACCAATCTGCGAAGTCCCTTTCCTTTGCGCACGCGCCCGTGGCTTTGTCGCGAGCAGCCAGCGTATTAGGATCGGCATTCAGCACGATGTGAGGATCGTCTACTTCAGGAATGTGATAAAAAATCAACGCTTTTGCGCTGCTTGCCTTAACGTGCTGGACGACGCTGTCAACGTAAGAGACTTGCGCCTTCCGATTGGCCCAGAGGCGACAGAGATCGTTGTTATTTTTGAACGAAGCGTTGTTGAATCCGATTACTTTAAAACCCGGGAAGGCCGCTTCCGCTGGACTACCAGCGTTCTCTGAAAGGTCCCGGATTTTCAAACCCTGCAATTTGCTCTGCAACTTCGCTAAGAAACTTTTGTAATCGGCTAAGTCCGGATTCTCTTCGAAGAGATCGTTATTCCCGGCTACGAAAAACCAAAGACCAATCTTGGTAGGCGCCAGGATTGACGCAAGTTGCCCGGCGCCCTCTTCCAACTGACGTTCGGTTGTGGCGACATCTTCATGCTCTCGTTTCTTAGTGTCCGGGTCAACAATGTGACTAACGAGATTCTCGATCCCAATATCCCCGGTGACTACTGCAAACTTGTAATCGGCGCCTTCATTCATGCGGCGATTGATCGCCTTGACGCAGGCAGCCAGTGCTGCCTTGTTCTGAAAACCCTCATCGCCGGCGTCGAACAGGTGAGGGTCAGTAACCTGCACAAAATTAATCGACTGTGCATATGTTATCGCTGGGCACCATAGGACAAGCGCGGCGAAAACTAACAGTCGATAAGGTTTAGGCTCACGTCTCACGAGAGTGGAAATATTATGGAAATTGAGTCTTCGAGGCTTCCTCTGCTAAGGTGTCTTTAACCCAATCGGTACCAGTCACAGATCGATGTAGATCATTGTGGACGCTCTAGGCCGTCCTAATAGTCAAGAGATAAGCGACCGCGAATAGGAAGGCCGGTACTAAAGAGAACGCATTGCGCGCAGGCTTTGAGGACCAGCCTGTTCAGTAAGCAGTGAAAAAGTATTGCAATATTCACTTGGAGTCAATTAACAATTCTTCGCAGCTATTGAGTCAAGTTTCATGACGAGAAAGCGCTCCGTCTCTTAACGCTGCAACGAAATGCTTTTCGCTCGAAAGGATCGAGTAGTGGAATCCTTAGAGTTTCACGCCCAAGACGAGTGACGTCCAGTCAATGGCCTCGCCCGATTTTCATCTTATGATCGATGAGGTTGTCAGTTTATGACCGACAGATTTCACTTTAAGCCCGACGAAATTCACTTTATGTCCGAACCCACACGCCGCCACAGGCGAGGAGAATGCTTTCATTGGCTTGCTGAATGAATGCTCATTCAGTATTATTTTGCGGCCATGATTCAGGTCAAAAAAGCTGCTGTTTTGGGCGCGGGTACGATGGGCGCGCAAATCGCCGCGCACCTGGCCAATGCAGGCGTGCCGACGCTGCTGCTGGATATCGCACCCAAGGCTGATGCGGAAACCCGACCGTCAGGGAGGGTGCAAGAACCAGATCGAAATGCCATCGCGCGCGCCGGATTCGAAGCCGCACAGAAAGCTAAACCTGCGGCGTTCTTTACCTCCGATCGCGCTGCCCTTGTATCAATCGGCAACTTCGAAGACGACCTGCCGAAACTGAAAGATTGCGATCTGATCGTTGAAGCGGTCGTCGAAAACCTCGACATCAAACGCAGTCTCTACGAAAAGCTGGAGCAGCATCGCCGGCCGGGCGCAATCGTTGCGTCGAACACCAGCGGCATTCCGCTGGCGCAACTTGCTGAAGGACGTTCGGAAGATTTCCGTGCGCACTTTCTCGGCATGCACTTTTTCAATCCGCCTCGCTACATGCACCTCGTCGAATTGATTCGTACCGAATGGACGAAAGGTGAAGTGACTTGCTCGATGGCCGGCTTTCTCGACGAACGTTTGGGCAAGGGTGTCGTGGTTGCGAAAGACCGGCCGAACTTCATCGCCAATCGCATCGGTACCTATGGCGCGCTGGTGACGATGCGCACCATGCTCGATGACGGTTATTCGATTGAAGAAGTCGACAAGATCACTGGCCCTGAGGCTGGCCGTCCAAAGACCGCGACTTTTCGCACCTTTGATCTCGTCGGCTTAGATGTGTTCGCGCACGTTGTGAAGAACCTGCACGAGAACTTGCCGGACGATCCCGAACGCGAAATTTTTGTGATGCCTGAGTTTGTCACAAAGATGATTGAGCGCGGTTTGCTCGGCAACAAGACGAAGGCCGGCTTTTATCAACGAAAGAAAGGCGAAGGCGACAAGCGGGAGATTTGGACGCTCGATACGGCGACACTCGACTACCGCGCTTCACAAAAAGTGAAGCTGCCGTCGCTCGACATGGCGAAGGACATCGAGGACACACGCGAGCGGCTGAAGACACTGACCTGGGCGAAAGATCGGGTCGGAAAGTTTCTCTGGAAAACGATTTCGAAAACGCTCACCTACACTGCGGATCGGATTCCGGAAATCGCCGACACCGTTGTCGAAGTCGATCGCGCGATGCGCTGGGGGTTCAACTGGGAGATCGGTCCGTTCGAAGTTTGGGACGCGATTGGCGTCGAGAAATCTGCCGCGAAACTGAAAGAAGAAGGACGCGTGGTTCCCGTGAATGTCCAGAAACTCCTGGACAGCGGCGCGCAGACCTTCTACAAACAGGAAAACGGCCAGCGGTTTTATTTTGATTTTGCCGCTTCCAAATACCTGCCGCTTGCTGATCCTCCGGGCACGATCATTCTGAAATCACTGAAAGATCGCTCCGGAGTCGTCAAGAAAAACTCCGGAGCGTCGATGATCGATCTCGGCGACGGCGTCGCCTGCGTCGAATTTCATTCGAAGATGAATTCGATTGGCGGCGACACGCTCGAGATGCTGCGCTTTGCCATCGCCGAGACAGAAAAGAATTTCGCCGGCCTCGTTGTCGGCAATCAGGGCGTGAACTTCTCAGTGGGCGCGAATCTGATGCTCATGTTGATGGAAGCGCAGGACGAGAACTGGGAAGAGCTCGAGATGATCGGCCGCTACTTCCAATCGTCCGTGATGAGCCTGCGCTATTCGCCGAAGCCAGTCGTCGTCGCGCCGTTTCAGATGGTTTTTGGCGGAGGCTGCGAGATGGTCCTGCATGCGGACCACGTGCGGGCCGCGGCCGAAACTTACATCGGATTGGTAGAAGTCGGCGTGGGAATTATTCCCGCCGGTTGCGGCACAAAAGAGACGCTGGTGCGCGCGATGGATTCAATTCCAGACGATTTGAAAGACGCCGACCCGTTCCCATTTGTGAAGCGCGCGTTCGAAACTATTGCGCTGGCAAAGGTCGCTACTTCCGCGGAAGAAGCGCGAGAATTGGGATTCCTGAGAAAACAAGATTCGGTTTCGATGAACGGAGATCGCTTGATTGCCGACGCGAAGAGGCAAGTGCTGGCATTGGCGGCGAGTGGCTATGTTCAGCCGCAACAACGAACGGACATTCTGGCGTTGGGCGCACCGGCACTGGCGACGCTGAAGCTGGGCGTGCATTTGATGAAACGGGCGGGTTACATTTCGGATCACGATGCGCTGATCGGTGAGAAGCTTGCGCGGATCTTGACAGGTGGCGATCTGAACCACGCGACGCGAGTCAGCGAACAGTATTTGCTTGATCTCGAACGCGAAGCTTTTCTGTCGCTAATCGGAACACGGAAGACCCAGGATCGAATTGCGCATATGTTGAAGACAGGAAAGCCTCTACGAAATTGAGGCTTTGCGAAGTAAGGACAAGATTATGAAAGACGCAGTAATCGTTTCAGCTGTACGAACCGCCGTCGGCAAAGCGCCGAAAGGAACTTTGCGCGACACGCGGCCAGACGACATGGGCGCGGCCGCGATCAAAGAAGCGATCGCGCGCGTGTCCGGTCTCGATGGCGCGCAAGTCGATGATGTGATTATGGGTTGCGCGATGCCTGAGGCAGAACAAGGCATGAACGTGGCGCGCGCGGCGGCGATGCGCGCCGGCTTACCGGTTGAAACCAGCGCGATGACCATTAATCGATTTTGCTCGTCAGGACTGCAGACGATCGCAATGGCGAGCGATCGCATTCGTACCAATTGCGCGCACGTGATCATCGCCGGCGGCCTTGAGTCGCTGTCGATGATTCCGATGGGTGGTCACATCATTCGTCCGAATCCCACACTGATGGAAACGTATCCAGATTTCTATCTCAGTATGGGTTTGGCGACTGAGAACGTCGCAAAGAAATACGAGGTAACGCGCGAACAGCAGGACGAATTCGCGCTGCGATCACATCACCGTGCAATTGCGGCCCTCGACGCGGACAAGTTCTAAGATGAGACCGTAACTTTGACGGTCAGCGTTGAAGAGTTGGACGCGAAGGGTAAGAAACAACGTAAAGAGATTACGTTCGACAAAGACGAAGGCCCACGCCGCGATTCCACTGCGGAAGCGCTCGCGAAACTGAAGCCGGCGTTTCAGCTGAACGGAACAATCACCGCGGGCAATTCTTCGCAAATGTCCGACGGTGCGGCCGCGGCGATCGTCATGTCCGAAGAAAAAGCGAAAGCACTTGGCGCGAAATCTTTGGCGAGGCTGGTCGCGTATGCAACCGCCGGGTGTCCACCTGAAGAGATGGGAATTGGCCCGGTCTTCGCAATTCCGAAAGCGTTGAAACTCGCCGGACTCACGCTCGATGACATCGCCGTCATTGAACTAAACGAAGCATTTGCGGCGCAGTCACTCGCGGTGATCAAAATGCTTGAGTTGAATCCCGATAAGGTAAACGTGAACGGTGGCGCGATCGCTTTGGGCCATCCGCTCGGATGCACGGGCGCGAAGTTGACTGCGTCCATTCTCCGCGAGTTGGAACGTCGGAACGCGCGTTACGGCATGGTGACGATGTGCGTCGGTGGCGGCATGGGTGCCGCTGGAATATTTGAACGGCTGTGATTTGGACAAGTTATGAGTAATGGGTGATGAGTGATGAGTAAAACAAAGTCAGTACCATCTGCGTGAGCGGATGGATCTAAGTGGCTGCTTCACTCATTACTCATTACTCATCACTCATCACTCATCACTGATCAGGCGACTGAAAGGATCTTTGTTATGGCAACCGTACTCGAAAAAAAAGAAATCGTTAAAGGCGGAAGCTTCCTGATCGAAGAGCGCACGCCTTCCGAAATCTTCACGCCCGAAGATTTCAACGAAGAGCATCGGATGATTGCCGAAACGACGCGCCAGTTCATGGACGCGGAAGTCCTTCCGCGCATCAACGAACTGGAAGCGAAGGACTGGAATCTTGCGCGCGAACTCGTGAAACAGGCGGCGGATCTCGGCCTTGTGGGCGCGAATATTCCGGAAGAGTACGGCGGCCTCGCCCTCGATCAAACCAGCGGCTCGCTCATCGCTGAGAACCTCGGACGCTCGGCTTCTTTCGCGACGACGCTTGGCGCGCAAAGCGGCATTGGTCTTTTGCCGATCGTCTATTTCGGTACCGACGCAGCAAAGAAAAAATATTTACCAAAGATCGCCGTCGGGGAATTAGTCACGGCGTACGCGTTGACGGAAGCGGGTTCAGGCTCGGACGCGATGAACGCTAAAGCAACCGCGAAGTTGAGCGAGGACGGCAAGGAATACGTTCTCAATGGCGAGAAGATGTTCATTACGAACGGCGGCTTCGCGGACATTTATGTTGTGTTTGCGAAGGTTGACGGCGACAAATTCACCGCCTTTATTGTCGAGCGGCAGGAGGGTTGTAGGCCTGGCGCGGAAGAACACAAGATGGGCATCAAGGGATCGAGCACCACGCCTTTGATTCTTGCTGACGCCAGGACACCAGCCGAAAATTTGCTTGGCGAAGTCGGCAAGGGTCACAAGATTGCTTTTAACATCTTGAACATTGGACGCTTCAAATTGGGGGCGATGTGTCTCGGTGGCATGAAGCTCGCGCTCACCGAATCGGTGAAGTACGCGAACGAGCGCCAGCAGTTCGGCAAGTCCATCTCATCTTTTGGCGCGATCAAAGCAAAGCTCGGCGAGATGGCGATTCGCACCTGGGTGGGCGAGGCGATGACCTATCGCACGCTCGGCATGATCGAAGAAGGTCTCGGCGCGATTGCGGACTCGCACGACATGGACGCCCGGCTGAAAGCGATCGAGGAGTACGCCGCTGAATGTTCAATCATCAAAGTCGCGTTGTCCGAATACTGCGATTTTGTGACGGATGAGATGGTCCAAATCTTCGGTGGCTACGGTTACTCAGCCGACTATCCGGCTGAACGCGCGTATCGTGACACACGCATCAATCGCATTTTTGAAGGCACAAACGAAATCAATCGGATGCTGATTCCCGGACGTTTGATGAAAGCCGCGATGAGTGGACGCCTCGCGTTACTGCCGGCGGCGCAAGGTCTGATGGATGAGATTCTGAATCCGTCAATGCCTTCCTTCGACACTGACGAGAGTTTGCTCGCTGCCGAGCAGAAATTAGCGACGAACGCGAAGAAAGTTGCGTTGATGACGCTCGGCACCGCAGCGCAGAAGTACATGATGGGGCTCGCGGAGCAGCAGGAGATTTTGATGGGCGTCGCCGACATCATCATGGACGCGTACGCGATGGAGTCGGCAATTTTGCGTACACAAAAACTGGCGGCGGCGCAAGGGGAGAAAACCGCGGAACGATTTGTCGATATGACCCGCGTGTTCTGTAATGACGCGGTCGAACGCATCGAGGCGAATGCAAAAAACACTTTAGCCGCAATGGCTGACGGCGATGAGTTACGCACATTGCTTGCAGCGCTGCGGCGCTTCACGAAGATGACGCCGATCAACACGGTCGGTGCGCGGCAACGAATCGCGAATGCGATGATCGAAGCGAATAAGTACGTTTATTAAGGAAAAAGGCAAAAGGAAAAAGGCAAAAAGGAGAGCGCCTACGCGCATTCTGGATTAGGCCTCCCTTTTCGGATTAGGCTTTTCTTGCCTTGCCCTTTGCCTTTTGTTTTTGCCTTTTACCTTTTTACTTTTGCCTTATGCAGATCGTTCCCATTTCCCTTCCCACCCCGTTCTATATCGGCGCGGTCAACGTCTATATCGTCAAAGAAGATCCGATCACAATCATCGATACCGGACCGAAGACACGCGAAGCGGTTGAAGCTTTGCGCGCGGGACTGCGCCAGAACGGTCTGACGACGGGCGACATTCGCCGCATCGTGCTGACGCATGCCCATGAAGATCATTGCGGTCTGGCACGTTCGCTGCGCGACGAGGCGAAGGACGCTGAAGTTTTTGTGCACAACTGGGAAACTGGACATCGCGCCGGCCGGCTGGAGCACGAAGACAGCTTGCGGCTGTTGATGCGTGCGGGCGTCCCCGAAGATGAGTTGCGCACGATGCGCGCGCTTTACGACGAAGTGCGCCAATATGCCGATTCACTCGAAGACGATCACTGCACTTCGCTCAATGATGAAGATGAGTTGGACTTTGAGATGGGAGCGCTGCGGGTGATTCATACTCCCGGTCACACGCCCGGTTCGTGTTCGTTTCTCCGCGAGGCCGACCGCACAGTGATTGCCGGTGACTGCGTGCTTAAACGCGTAACACCAAATCCAGTTATCTCACCCGATCCAATCGATCCGTCACGCCGCTTCCGTTCGTTAGCAGAATATCTTGTTAGCCTCGCGCGCGTACGCAGCTTCGCGCCGACGCTGGTTTATGGCGGGCACGGCGAACCGATCCACGACTACGAAGAACTCTTTAATCGCTATCTTCGCGCGATAAATGATCGTCAAGCGACCGTGCTGCGGCTGGTGCCGAAGAGCGGCGCCAGCGCATGGGAGATCTCACGCCTGATGTTTCCCGACGCCGACGACGTGCATAAGTTCCTCGCCGTTTCCGAAGCCGTCGCTCATCTCGACCAGGCCCAGGCCGAAGGGAAGATTGCCGTGGAAATCAGCGATGGAAGGGAAATTTACCGTCAGCTCAGAGCAGATTAGCCATTAGCGGCTCCGCCGTCCGATGTGCGGAAGGCCTGTGGCCTTGCGACCAATCGGCACACAATGTTTGGGCTACGCTCAGGACGAAGCCCTCCAAGCCTCATAGGGATTGTCGACGGAAGCGCTTCGGTACATCAGGCGGCAAAGCTGCGCCACTCGTCATCCCCAACAATTTGGAACTCGCCGGCCTTCTGCCGCGTGAAATCGGACAAAACCTATCGGAGGACTCTGTATGACAATTCGTAAACTGCTCCTGACTCTCTCAATTATTCTCAGTTGCGGTCTCATTATTGGCGGCATCGTCGTGGCCCAGGAAGCGCCGAAAGCTCCCGAGCCGGCAAAATCCCCAAAAGCTCCAACGGCGCCGAAAGCCGAATGGACGTTTGACAATGACGCTTTTGATTTCGACTTTGATTTCGATTTTGATCGCGACGTGTGGGCGCCACAGGCCGATCGGAACTTCACGCTCTTCTTCCAGGGCGGCACGTTCCTCGGCGTACATGCCGAAGACGTCAGCAAAGAAAACATGGCGTCTTATGGAATGCGTGAAGTCCGCGGTGTCGGCGTAACGGACGTGGTCAAGGACAGCCCAGCCGAAAAGGCCGGTCTGCGCAAAGGCGACGTCATTGTTGGATTCAACGGCGAGGCGGTAACCAGCACACGCAAGCTGAATCGTCTGGTCAACGAATCGTCGCCCGATCAGAATGTTCGTTTGACGATCGCGCGTGGCGGATCCGAGCAAGAAGTTTCGGCCACGCTCACCAAACGCGACGACTTCAACCGAGTCTGGAACGAAAAGAATCGCGAAGAGATGCGGCAGAAGATCGAGAAAATGAGGAAAGACATGCCGGCGAAGATTAAGAGCGAGAATGGCACCTGGACAATTAACATGGGCTCGTACCGCCGGCTCGGCATCAGCACGCAAACGTTGACGAAACAGCTCGCGGATTATTTCGGGGTCAGTCAAGGTATCCTGGTTACGTCCGTGGTTGAGAACAGCGCGGCGGCAAAGGCTGGATTGAAAGCCGGTGATGTGATTACGGCGGTGGACGGCGAAAAAGTTGATTCGCCTGGCGACATTACGCGCGCCATCAACAAGAAAGATGATGGGCCAGTAACGCTTACAGTTGTGCGCGATCGCAGTTCGCGCAGCGTAACCATCACGCCTGAGAAGCCGCCGGCGGGTTCAGGCGCAGACCTTCGAACGATCACGATTCCCAGTATCGAAATACCCACGATTCCCGCGATTACCGTGACCACGCCGCGGATCGTCGTGCCGTCAACTCCTGATATCAATATAACTGTTCCTCGCCAACCGGTGAGGATTGCGCGTCCACGCGTTGTCATTATTTAGTCTGCGCTTAAAAGGTGTCAGCTTTTGGAGCAGCCGGCTGCTAGTCCGGCTGCTCTTTTTGCTTGCCGGTGTCCGGCGCGTATAATCTCGCAATCCCCCGAACCAGGCGCCTATAGAGATCGCAGTCGTCTGCAATGCTCGCATCAATGTTCGTGACCGCGGAAAGCTCTTCATGTCACAGCCGCAACCGCAAATCTCCTCGCCCCGACTTGTCATACACGATCTGGCAACGCAAAACGGTCATGCGAATTTTGCGCACGATGTGCGCGCCGGTCTCTGTTCGACTCCGAAGGAACTATTTCCGAAATATCTGTACGACGAGTTGGGTTCGCGTTTGTTCGCCGCGATTTGCGCGGTTCCCGAGTACTACTTGACGCGTGCTGAGCACGAGATCCTTTCCACTCATAGCGATGACATCGCGGCCGCAATTCGCGGTTGCAATACGTTAATCGAACTTGGCAGCGGCAGCGCGGAGAAAACGCGTCAGATCATCGAAGCGATGATCCAAAAGCAAGGTGAGTTACTTTTCATTCCGATAGACATCTCGGCGTCTGCGCTGAAAGAGAGTTCCGAAGCTTTGCTGGGTTCATATCCAGAACTGCGGATTAGCGCGTACGCAGCCGACTACTTTCAAGCACTTGAGGCTCTGCCCTCGCTCGGACCGCGTCCGGTGTTGGTGTTGTTTCTCGGATCTAACATCGGAAATTTTGAGCCGGATGAAGCGGCCAGTTTTTTGCGCGCTATTCGAAGCGTCTTACGACCGAAGGACGCCTTGTTGCTCGGCGCCGATCTAAAGAAAGATCGGGCGGTACTCGAGGCTGCGTACAACGATCCGCTCGGCGTGACGCGCGCGTTTATCGTCAATGAGCTCGAACGCATCAACCGCGAACTCAACGCAAATTTTGATTTGTGGGCGTTTGGCTTACGATCCTTTTACAACGAGAAGGTCGGTCGCGTTGAGGTGTACCTCGAGAGCCTCAGCAACCAGGCGGTAGAGATTCGCGACCTCGATCTATCGTTGCGCTTCGGCGCCGGCGAGCGGATTCATGTGGAAAATGCTTACAAATTCGACCTTGAAGGTCTCAGTCGGTTGGCGGCGAATTCCGGGTTCAGTCTCGAACGCACGTGGCTGGATACGGCAAAGCGTTTTAGCAGCAATCTTTTGTTCGCGATCTGACGCTCACGCAGCGGTGGCGGCGCCTTCCGTTTCGCCGGACTTCAACCCGGGGCGCTGTTTCGGCACTTCCAAACGCACACGCAGCAGTCGCCGGCGTTCGACCTTTTCCACGATAAACTTGAGCCCGTCCGATTCAATCACTTCACCCGGTTGTAAAACGTGGCCGGCCTCAGTCATCAGAAACCCGCCAATGGTGATGTAAGTTTCTGATTCGGGCAGCGACGTTTTTAATCTGCGGTTCAGATCGCGCACTGCCAACGCGCCATCCAACACATATGCCTGCTCGTCAACTTTGGTAATCTGTTCGTTGACTTCCTCGTCGTGTTCGTCAGAAATGTCACCGACGATCTCTTCGAGCAGATCTTCGAGCGTAATGATTCCTTCGACACCACCGTGCTCATCAACGACAAAGCCAAAGTGTGACTTCGCTTTCTGCATCTGCCGCAATACGTCTTCCAAGCGCGCCGTATCGACGATGTAGATTGGCGGCTTCAACACATACTCCAGCTTGAAGGTCTCAGGTTTCAGCAGATAAGGCATCAAGTCCTTGCTGTGTATGAAACCGATCACGTTGTCCAGTGATTGATCGTAAACGGGCAAACGCGAATAGCCGTGTTGGTTGAAGGCGTCCCGGATATCCTCAAGCGAACAATCGACCGAAATCGCGGCGATTTGTGTGCGTGGCACCATCGCTTCACGCACCAGCGTGTCTGAAAATTCAAAGACGCGATGAATCAGCCTTCGTTCTTCCGCGCGCAGATAGCCGCTCTCGCGCGCGATATCAACCAGTCTTCGTAATTCGTCTTCGCTGTAAGCGGCGGTGTGTTGCAGTGATGATTTCAATCCGAGTAGCCGGCCAATCGCGGTGCCCGTGCGATTAAACAGCCAGAGCGGCCAACGAAAGATTTGGGCGAAGATTTCGAGCGGACGCGCCGCAAATAAGGCGAGCGATTCAGCCCGATCAAGCGCAACCATTTTCGGCATCAACTCACCAAGCACGATGTGCATGAACGTGATCACCGTGAACGCAATAATGATCGCCAGCACGTGCGCAACGTAAGCAGCCCTGCCGGCCGGCGCAATCGATTCGGCGACAGGTTCCAGTAGTGCAGCCACGGTCGGCTCGCCAATCCAGCCAAGCGCGAGTGACGCGATCGTAATTCCCAGTTGTGTGGCCGAGATGAAAAGCGTGGGATTGCCAATTAATCGCAACGCCGCCCGCGCGCGGCGGCTGCCGCCGGCAGCACGCGCTTCCAGGCGCGTACGGCGTACTGACACGAGGGCAAACTCTGCGCCTACGAAAAAACCATTCGCCGCAACCAACAATAAAACGGCTGCAAACTTTGTCAGGAATTTGACCAGGATTACTGAGAACTGTGCATCACCGGCGAGAAGGCCGAGGAAGTTACTGGCAGGATCGTCCATTGCGAGCGTCGTGAACAGCTGTGCGTTCATCATATCACGACACAAAAAAGGCGCGCAGTCGCAATGTTGTCACCGCGCGCTCAAGATATTCCGGAATTTTGAAGAAATCAGTGTACGCCTGCTGCCGCGGCGGCTGCGCGACGGGCCACGCCGTTCCCTTTTCCTTCGTGCCGCGCGCAAGCCTGCGCCAGCGCATCGTTCACGCGAGGCTCGATGTTGCACTCCGGCTGCCGGCAGACAGCGGCGAGTTCGGAAACGACAAGGTAGTGCGCCCGTTCAAGCATGCGCTGCTCGCGAAAAGAAAGGGGCTTGCTGTGGCTCAGGAAATTGAGGTGCTTGAGCACTTCCGCAACTTCGAAAATATTTCCCGTGCGCATCTTTTCCGAGAAGTCCTTGAACCGGTCTTTCCAGTCATGCGCGGGCGTCTTGAAATCCGCGCTCAAAGCGCCAAACAGGGTGTCGCATTCACTGGAAGTAATTGGCTTACGGAGCCCAACTTCCGCCGCATTTGAAACTGGAACCAAAACGAGGGAATTAGTAGCAGCGAGGCGAAGCGTGTAAAACGGCAGTGCAGTTGCGCCTATTTGCTTCTGTTCAATTTGTTCGATAGTACCGATACCGTGATTGGGGTAAACAACTTTCTGGCCGACCTTGAAGCCCACCTTTACACCTCCCGAGTTTGAAACTTCACCAAGGTAAGTCGCATTATGCGGCTAGGAACCGAAAAGTTATGCGAGACTAAAAACCGATCGGGTGTTCTCGAACTGAGTTGTCCTGAACTGGAAGCAGAATAGCAAGCCCCATCAGACGGCGTCAAGTTTTCAACAACAGTAGTTTGACCACAGAGCAAACGGTGGGCCAGAGAAGGACCATTTACCATTTGTCAATTGACATTTTCCTTTTGCCATTTGTTTCCATGGGCCAGCCATACAAGTCGGAATGTCCAATGATAAATGACAAATGCAAAATGATGTTTTGCGGAGTAATTCAACCGCCCATCCAAATCAACCCGCGTAGCTTTCGTCCTGCTCGATTTTCGAGAGCACCCAGTCGAACTCGCCTGAAGTGATTTTTCCACCGCAAAACTCGCAGATGCCAACAGCGTTTACCTTCAAAGGCGCACCACAGTTCGGACAATTCAGGTCGGCACGCGCCGCAACCGGCTTTGCTTTGCTGTGGCGCACAAAAGTCCAGTACTCACTCCAGTGACGCAAGTTGGTCTTCGATCCCGAAACAAGTTGCCCGGCATCGGTGATCGTGTAGTCGAATCCCTGCGCGAAGATGCGCAAGGTGATCGCCTGGTAGAACGCATCCTGTTTTATCTTGACCGGCTGCATCGCCGTGATTTGGTAACGATCGAGGACGTTGCGCAGATGCTGTGCCTTGTACGCGTCGATCCAGTAGCGATGCATCTGAAAGATGCTGTCCGTTTCGTGCGGACGGGCCCGTTCCCAATTCAGCGACGACCACGCTTCCTGTAGTTCGGTGAAGATCATACGGGCCCGCGCCTGGAAATCTGCCCATTTGAATTCAGGATTGTTCTGTTCAAAAGCCGCGCGCACGGCTGGGAAATTGGGCTGCGTCACCGTGGGGTAGTTTGTGCCGACTTCTGGAACATCCGATGTCAGCAATGGCCCACGCGCTTCGCGGCTCAGTGTGCGAATTGATCGCACATACCACTGAAATTCGCCGCTTTCGATTCGTGCAGCGCAGAAAGCACACGCGCCGTTTGTGTCTTTCTGCAAAGGCGCGCCGCAACGGGGACAATGCAAGGCAGTCGCCTGCTCAGGCGTTGGCGACAGTACGTCGCGTTTTCTTTCCAGCTCCCAACGCTCGCGGACGTAGTAACTCATTTCGCCCCGTGGATCGTCCTGACGCGGGCTGAACTCTGTGTAATTCGCCTCGAAATCAATGCTGATCTCGACCTTCGGAGATGCCAGCCCGCGCACATCAGCGACTTGCATCGCACCGACGATCACCCCCTGCACTGCTTTCACTTGCGGCGAGTTCAATTGGATCAAAGACATCCGCGCGCCATCGCTCAGATACGGCGATAATTCATCGAGCACAGCCTTTCCTTTGCCGCGCGATTCATGCGCGCGGCCGTAGAGCGCATAGCAGAAGTCGGTGAAAATTATTTCTGAGAAGTTAGGATCGAAACGGCGCAGTTGATTGAACGCGCGCTGAACGTCCAGTTGCGGACCAGTGCCCGGCCCAGTCGACAAGCCGAGCACGGACGAAGAGGAAACAACCGAGACAGGCTTCTTTGACGGCCTCGCGAACCAGTAAATCAGGAACGCAATGACAACAATGTCAACCGGAATTCCAATCGCCGGATGTTCGATCGTCAGCCAAAGCAGAAAACGGAAAATAAGATAGACCAGAACCCCGAGACCACCGCCACCTCCGCCACCACCACCGCCGCCGCCGCCGACGTACGACTGACCGCCGCCGACTCGGGCCCACGCTCCAGTGGTAAGCAGCGCGAGCATTGCGACTGCGCAGATAGCGAGAGCTATGCGCAGAACGAAGCGACTGATTTTCAGACTCCAAATTCCAGATTCCAGACGCTTCATCTCAAGTCGATTTTGTGACGGCTCATCTAACGAAAAATGGCACGCTTCGTTTCAATTCATCCATGCGACGCTGGTTCATCGATTCAGAAATTCACTTCAGTTCTATGCGTGGCCCATCAGCCAGTTCGTTGGGATTTTCCCCGGTAGCAGGCATATGCGCGGCGAGGACTTTGCCAAGGTTGCTCAGCGACGCAATCAATTTCTCGGGTTCGCAATTCGCCGCCAGATTCTTCAACTCGTGAATGGAAGTATTCCATTCTAATGGGGGCATCGCCTTCAAAACCCCACGATCCGCAAAAATCTCAATCTGTTGCTCGAGCAAGGATACGTAAATCAAAAGTCCATTTTCTGCGTGCGTGTTTGCAATCCCGGCCTCATAAAACATTGCCGCCGCTCCCTGCCGAGCAGCGTTCGCGCGAAACTTCTTTGATGTCAGAATTCTCCGCAGAAATGGCCATCGCGAGCAAATGAACACACCAAGGGCGTACAGCAAGACGATTTCAATTGGAACCAACCATTCATGAATCGTGAACGGAGAAAATAGAAAGAACAGCAAACCAACGAAGGCGAGCAGCGCGCCGCATAAATGATCAGCGTGGCGATAGGGACCAGAACGACCACGGATGACAATCACGATTTCCGCATCCGTCTGCTTTTCGATTTCGCGAACCGCGTTGGCGATCGCGTCGCTCGCCTGTTTGTCGAACTTTCGCGTCATGGGCGGCGGCCAGTCTAGCATGATTCGTAAATCGTGAATCGTAAATCGTGAATAGATGTTGCAGCCTGCGCAGAGCAGCTCTCTCGAATGTGATAACTGACGTTTTTCTAATTACGATTCACGATTCACGAATCATCACTCATCACTCATCACTCATTACTCATTACTCATTACTCATTACTCATTATTCATTACTCATTATTCATTACTATTGAAAATGAAACGGCCCCGTCCCGATTCGTCGGGACTGGGCCGCGTCACATAGTCGATAATCTATTTTCTATTTGAAACTGCTGAGCGCTTCCGCTTCGTTGTCGTAAACATCAAAGACAGTCAGCAACTTTGTGATGACAAGCAGATCCTGCACCTTTTCAGTGAGGTTGAGCAGCTTCAGCTGGCCACCGCCACGGTTTACGGTCGTGTAATTCGCGATTAGCTCGCCGATGCCGCTCGAATCGATGTACTTAACGCCTTTCAAATTCAGGAGAATCTTGGAACTGCCAGCCGCGACCAGGTTGCGAATCGCGCCCCGCAGCGCGGTACTGCTATCGCCGATGCGCACTTCCCCCTCAAGGTCGAGAATAGTGACGTCTCCAGCCTGCCGTTGATTAATGTTTAGTTCGGCCATGCAAACCTCCTCAGTTCGTGGGACGCCGAAACCGTTTCAGCGTCATCGCATTTATTTAAAGTTGCTGAGCGCTTCCGCTTCGTCGTCATATGCGTCGAAGACCGTCAGCAGCTTGGTAATCGTCAGCAGATCCTGAAGTTTCTGAGTCAGCTTAAGCAGCCTCAGCTGTCCGCCTTCCTTATTGATCGCAGTGTAGCTGGAAACGAGCTCGCCAATGCCGCTCGAATCAATGTACCCGACGCCTTCCAAGTTCAGCAGAATCTTTTTCTTCCCCTCTTCCAGCAGGCGGCGCACGGCGCTGCGCAAAGAAATGCTGCCATCGCCGATTGTGATGCGGCCATCCATATCCAGCACGGTCACGTCACCGGCCTGTCGTTCGCGAATATTAAGTTCTGCCATGATTCACTCCGATTTTTGATTTTTGATTGCCGATTTTTGATTGTCCGCGCAGCGAAAAAGTTCCATCCCTGGTGTTTCGAATTACTTCCAAATCAAAAATCCAGAATCAAAAATCGAAAATTACCGCTAAAATCTCTTGATCATTCGCACCGTAGTACCGCCTTCCGGCCGGGGCTCCCAATGCACTTCATCCATGAAGCTGCGCATCAGAAAGTTACCGCGTCCCGAAGTCTTCAAAAGATTTTCAGCCGCCGTCGGATCGGGCACGCGCGCTGGATCGAAACCTTCGCCCTGATCCTTAATTTCAATCTCCACGGCCTGAGGCGCACAAGTGAAAGTCACTTCGACTTGCTTTGCGTCGTCCTCTTTGTTGCCATGAACAATCGCGTTCGTGATCGCTTCGCGGACTGCCATGTCAATGCCGAAAGCCGCCTCGTCCGCAACACCACAATTGCGCGCGAAGTCGGCCGCCGCAGCGGCGGCGTCAGCGACAGCCTCAATGTGGCTGGGCAAAACGAGTCGAGTCGTTTGTTCGGTCACAAAAGGCGCGGCCTCCCGGCGATGGGAATTGCGGTCTGCCAGCTGACGATCCAAGAGCAAAACGGAGACGGACGTGTAACACGCTCTCTGGGCGCATGTCAATGGGAGCGCAGGCTTTTCGATGGGGAGTTGTTTTCCACTTACGATTGAGGTCAGGTTAAGATCGGTTCGTGATTGTCCGACCCGCAAAACGAATCCGCGGCCGGTTGCAGATGCCGGGAGACAAATCAATCTCACATCGAGCCGCCATGATCGCTGCATTGGCGAGGGGAACCTCACGAATCGATAACTTCTCAACCAGTGAAGATTGCGGCGCAACGATGCGAAGTCTTAAAGCGCTAGGTGTTTCGATTGAGCAGACGGACTCCGATGATCTCATTCCAGCGACCGGAGTATTTACAGCTGCGTCTGCACCGCTGGACTGTGGTAACAGTGGCACGACCATGCGTTTGCTCGCCGGAATTCTCGCGGGTCGAAACTTTGAGTCGATTTTGACTGGCGACGAATCGTTGCGCGCACGGCCCATGCAACGAATTATCGAACCGTTGACGATGATGGGCGCTAGTATTTCATCTGTCGATGGACACGCGCCGTTGGCCATCAGCGGAAGGCCGCTTACTGCCATTGATTACGAGTTACTGATCGCGAGCGCGCAAGTAAAATCGTGCATCCTGCTCGCTGGTTTGAACGCAAGCGGCGCGACGCGAGTAGTTGAAGATCAGCCCACGCGCGATCACACTGAGCGAATGCTTCGTTGGTTTGGCGTACCGGCCGAAACCGGCAATGGCGAACGTGAAGGAGCGCGATTCGCAAGCGTTGATGGGCCGGCCAGTTTCGACGGTCGCGACGTCAACATTCCCGGCGACATTTCATCCGCTACGTATTTCGTTGCCGCCGCGGCGATGCTTGACAGCTCGGCGTTGGAGATCGCGAACGTCGGGCTCAATCCGACACGTACGATGTTTGTGGAACAAATGCGAGCCTTTGGATTCTCGATCGACAACGATGATCTTCGCGAAGAATGTAATGAGCCGCGCGGAACAATTCGGATTTCAGGGGCGCGTGCTTCCTCGCGCGAAGCTCAAGACGCTCTGACGCTGCACAGCGCGTTGATTCCACAGTTAATCGATGAACTGCCGTTGCTGGCC
The DNA here is from genome assembly GCA_965653675.1 of uncultured bacterium. Taxonomy (GTDB): domain Bacteria; phylum Acidobacteriota; class Blastocatellia; order Pyrinomonadales; family Pyrinomonadaceae; genus UBA11740. The sequence goes on along the minus strand of CBFHBA010000004.1, from coordinate 156,706 downwards.
GTGGTTGGCTCGCAAATCACTGGTGGCGTCGAGATCCGCAACGCGGCGGAACTCCGCGTGAAAGAATCCGATCGCATCGCTACGACGGTCGCCGGCCTGCGTGCGATGGGCGCCGAAGTCGAAGAATTCGATGATGGACTGCGAGTCGTCGGGCCAACGCGACTGCAAGGCGCACAGATCGATCCGCGCGGCGATCATCGGATCGCTATGACATTTGCGATTGCGGGCCTGCTGGCGGAAGAAGAGACGGAAATCACCGACGCGGAGTGCGTCAGTGTGTCATTCCCCGGGTTTTTTGAGTTGCTGGAATCAGTGGTTGAGCGATGAGCACACGGCGAATCGTCATTCTTGGGTTCATGGCTTGCGGCAAGACAACCGTCGCAAGCGAAGTCGCGCGCGAACTTGACTGCCGTTGCGTCGATCTTGATTCGTTCATTACGGAACGCGAGAAGCGCTCCCCCGCCGAAATCATCACCCAGGACGGTGAGGACGTATTTCGAGAGGTCGAGACGCTTGCGCTGCGGGACCTGCTGCAGGATAGAGAAACGCATGTGATTGCCCTGGGAGGCGGGACGTGGACGACGCCGGCCAACCGCACACTCATCGCGCTTTATGACTGTCTGACGGTTTGGCTGGATGCGCCCTTCGAGCTGTGCTGGAAACGAATCACTTCTGGAGATGCAGTTCGACCGCTTGCCCCCGATCGTGATATCGCTCAAAAACGCTTTGATGCTCGCCGCATCGATTATCAACTCGCAGAGAAACACCTTTCAGTCGACGAAGGTGTTGCTCCAGCGGACGTCGCCAAAGAAATCTTGATCCAGACCTAAACCGCGAATAGGAAGGCAATTAAAAGACTCGCGGTTCTGTAGCTTTTCCTTTAATCTCTTGCCGTGGAAAAGTTTCACATTCGTGGCGGCACTGCGCTGAAGGGCCGCGTATCGATCAGCGGCGCGAAAAACTCTGCCTTGCCGTGCATGGCGGCTGCGATTCTCACGCCCGAAACCGTCACCCTGCATAACATTCCTTACGTGCGCGACATCATCACCATGCGGCGCCTATTGGAAGACATCGGTGGACAAGTCCTCACTCCTGAACTTCGCACGCACAAGATTTCCGCTGCGAATGTGGAGCTGATGTCTGCGCCATACGAACTGGTGAAGACCATGCGAGCGTCAGTGCTCGCGCTTGGTCCTCTGCTCGCACGTTTTGGAAAAGCGCGAGTCTCTCTGCCGGGCGGTTGTGCCATCGGCGCGCGCCCTATCGATCTACATCTGGCCGCTTTCACGAAAATGGGCGCGGAAGTGGTTCTCGAGGCCGGCGACGTGATTGCGCGCTCACCAGAGGGCGGTTTGCACGGCGCTGAAATCGAGTTTGAAAAAATCTCAGTGACGGGCACTGAGAACGCGATGATGGCCGCGACCCTGGCACGCGGCACGACCATCGTTCACAACGCCGCGCGCGAACCGGAGGTCCGCGACCTCGCCGAACTGCTGAACAAAATGGGCGCGCGTGTGCGCGGCGCCGGCACGCCGAAGATTGAGATCGAAGGCGTCGAAAGTCTGGGCGAAGCACAGCACACGATCATTCCCGATCGCATCGAAACCGGAACGTTCATCGTCGCCGGCGCCATCACCCAAGGCGAACTCGAGATCAAGGACTGCAATCCGGAGCACTGTAATCGCATCATCGCCAAACTGCGCGAGGTCGGCGTGGAAATTGAAGAAGTCAATCAAAGCACAGTGCACGTGCGCTGCGCGAAACCAATCCGCGCCGGTAATTTGGAGACTGAAGAGTATCCCGGCTTTCCGACCGACATGCAGGCGCAATTTATGACGTTGATGACACAGGCAAGCGGCCGATCAGCAATCGTTGAAAAGATTTTCGAGAACCGTTTTATGCATGCTTCTGAGCTGCAACGCATGGGTGCCCGCATTCAAATCAGTCACGATAAGGCTGTCGTCGAAGGCCCGACGCAACTGATTGGCGCGCGCGTCATCGCTTCCGACCTGCGCGCTTCTGCGTCGCTTGTGCTCGCGGGATTGATCGCGGCGGGCGAGACAATTATCGATCGCGTCTATCACATTGATCGCGGATACGAGAAGATCGAAACGAAATTAAAAGCAGTTGGCGCGGACATCGAGCGACGACGCGATTCCGTGACGGCGCCGCTCCAATCACAGGAGGGCCTGGCGGCCTAAGATCAACTGACGTCTGTGTTATTATGCGCGTATGAGTGACAGTGATTGTCTGTTTTGTAAGATCCTGAATGGAAATGCGGCGGCCGACGTCGTGTATCAGGATAATCGTTGTGTCGTAATTCGCGACGTAAATCCGCAAGCCCCGACGCACGTGCTCGTGATTCCGCGGGAGCACATGGAATCATTAGACGATATTTCGCAGCGCGACGAACTGCTTCTTGGCCATCTGCTCCGGATTGCAGCGAAAGTCGCAAACGATCACGGCTTGAGCGACAGCGGTGGTTACCGAACTGTGATTAATTCCGGCAGCGGCGCGGGCCAGTCGGTGTTTCATCTGCACGTGCATGTGCTCGGCGGACGCGAAATGACCTGGCCTCCGGGCTAAATAATTCCACAAACAAAAAGTTAAAGCGCGCGCCGAATTTCGACGCGCGCTTTATAGTTTCGACTGCTGAATGTTCGGCTTATTCGCGAACGTTCCGTCGTTGAGTTGGAATGTCAGTCAAACGAACCGGCACCATCATGCGACGGCTGCCACGATAGATTTCCACGTTAACGTTTTCACCGATTTGATGTTTGTTCAGCGCCTTGTAGAGTTCGTCGTTGTCGTTGATCTTTTCGCCGTCGATACCGACGATGATGTCGCCAAGTTCGATCGAGCCATCGTCAGTTCGCGCCATGCCGCGCAGTCCGGCGTTGGCCGCGGGGCCGCCCGGCTGAGTATTCCAAATCAAAACGCCGTATGACACAGGCATTTCGACTTGACTGGTGAGCGTTTCAACGTCACGCGGAATAATGCCCAACTTCGGACGCTGGATTGAGCCGTTGCGCACCAGTTCAGGAACAATTCGTTTGGCGATGTTGATGGGAATCGCAAAGCCGACACCGGCTGACGCACCCGTCGGAGATTCAATCTGTGAATTAATGCCGATCATACGGCCGTGTGAATCAAGCAATGGACCACCTGAATTTCCCGGATTGATCGAAGCATCAGTCTGAATCGCGCCCTCGATCTGCCTCCCGTTCTGTGCGCGAATGGGCCGTTGCAATCCGCTGATCACCCCCGTCGTCAAAGTGCGATCAAGCCCGAATGGATTCCCAATGGCCAGGACTTTCTGGCCGACGACCAGCTTGTCCGAATCACCCATTGGAACTATCGTGACGGCTTCCGCCGGCCTTTCGACTAACCGGATAACCGCGAGATCGGTATCGGGATCGCGACCCACGACGCGCGCTGCATAGGTCTTGCCACCCCCGAAACTCACCGTCAGCTTTTCCGCGTCCGCGATGACGTGATAGTTCGTCAGGATGTTTCCCTGATCGTCAATGACCGAGCCGGAGCCGGCGCCCTCGCGCGGCTGGGAATACATCCCCAGGAAGTCCGTCACCGTCGTCGTCGATTGAATGTAAACGACGCCCGGCGCGACAGCTTTGTAAACCTCGATGTTGTTCTGCTCATCGCTGGCGGTTGTGGGATCGGTAATCGGCGGCGGCGAATTGACGTTCAGCGCCGACGCGAACGGGTTGAATCGTTGTGATAACTGCTGAAAGCCGAGGACGCCCACCGAAGCAAACAGGGCGGAGCCTAATGCAATCACTAAAATTTGACGGGCTGTGATGCGATACATATTGCTAAGTCTCCTCAAAAGAACGCTATGCACTTAAGATGCGTTTGGCCAAGTTTACGTTTCCGGAACTTTATTGCAAAACGCCGCAGAGGTGCCCGCAGTTCCGCGATTCTCGGACCGGCCAAATACCCAATTGAAGACTGGTTTTAGGAAAAGAGGGAAACTACTGTGTGAGGAAGATTACTGACAAACGTGACCAATGCGAGCGGCTTCGAATATCCGAGCGCAGAGAGTCCAGTGGCAAAATGAACGAACATGACAGCGCCGTAGACGGCCAGCACCACTCGCATTCCGCGTTGCGCCACCGTCAGATGCGAGCAGCGATAAAGGACGTAAGCTGCGAAACCACCTATCGCCAGTTTCGTGAGCAGGAAAGGCGTGTCACCCGCCCGCAGCAATTGCGCCATTAAGCTATTACCTTCGGATGCGACGTTGGAATGAACCCAGAACAGGGTAAGTTGCGCGTCGAGCCAGTTAAGAAGAAAGAGCGCGATGCTTTTGGCTAAAGCTCCCATTCGGTTTGTAAGGGTGCTCCTCTCCTTCGCGTCCAAAATGAGTAAAGCTCAGCGTTTCCGAACTGCGAAACCCCGACTGTGTCGGGGTTCCGCCGTCCGTACGGGAAGAAACGAGACTCGCTTCGTACTACCAGAAGTAAAGTGTCAATCTCATTTAACTTCCCGCGGCGTCAGGCGGAACTCAGCAAAAACTTTGCCGCACTACTGTTCTCAATTTTTTCGCAAGCCTAATATACGATTAGATTCCTGGCAAGCCATGAACGGTTCAATAGGAAAGAGTATCGCTGAGGCCACGGCGGCGCTTCAGACCGCGGAAATCACTGAACCGCGGAGGGAGGCCGTCTCATTGCTGATGTACACGCTGAATGTCGATCGCTCATTCGTAATTGCCCACCCAGATCGTGAATTAAACAGAAACGAGGCTCAGAGATTTCGTCAGTTTGTAGCGCGCCGAGCCAGCCGTGAACCGTTGCAGTACATCACGGGGGTTCAAGAGTTCTTCAATCTCAAGTTTGAAGTGACGCCAGACGTGCTCATTCCTCGACCCGAGACAGAATTAATCGTCGAAAGTGTTCTCGAGTTATTGAGTTCGGCCAACGCACCAATCATTGCAGACGTCGGCACCGGTTCCGGCTGCATCGCGATTTCGCTTCTGCACGAAATGCCGAACGCTCATGCGGTCGGCATCGACATCTCTGCGAATGCGCTTGCTTTGGCGCGGCGAAATGCCGAGCGGCATGCCGTAAGTGACCGCTTCGCGTTGGCGCAAGCCGACGGGCTGTCAACATTCCCCCAACAGGCAATCTTTTCCGCAATCGTCTCGAATCCGCCATATATATCGGCGAAGGAAATCGACTCCTTGCAACCCGAAGTGCGGAACCACGAACCCCTGTCGGCGCTTGTCGCCGGAGACGATGGACTTTCACACATCCGGGTTCTTGTTCGTGACGCGGCCCAGTCCCTGCACGCCGGCGGCGATCTTGTTTTTGAGATCGGATTTGATCAGAGCGATGCCGTGCAAGCGCTCGTTGATCCGGCAATTTGGGAGGTGGTTCGAATCAAAAACGACCTGCAGAACATCCCGCGTGTTTTTGTGCTGCGGAAAAAGTGATCAGCGGCCCACCATCTCCTGCACGGGAAGAGCTGCGACTGATTGCGCTCGCTGAGAAGATCGAAATCGAGAGATGCCTTCGCGCGCCAGCTTGTAAATCAAACGCCGATTTGCGAGGAAGAGTTTTGCCCATGCCGCTTTTCCCATCTGCGGGAAATAGATGCCGCGGAAAATAAATCTGACAATCAAGTGCATGATGCGGTGATCGATTGGCTTGTCGCCGATCGAGTCAATCGCGCGCGCATTTCTTTCCGGACAGTAAGACCCTTCCCATGCTTGAGTCAGTTCGGCCTGGGTTTCCGCGATGCTCATCTTGAGTGGCGTGTGCGCCATTTGAAATGGAGCAAAGTCCAACCAGTGTTTCGGCCGCGTCAGCCGTCCGGACTTTACCAATCGCTGATACAGAGGCGTTGAAGGAAACGGCGTGAGTTGTCCGAAGATGGGCAAGCCCGGCGGCCACGACTCAATCTCGCGCAGAGTGCGCGCCGCAACACCTACGCTGTCATTGTCCAAACCGATAATGAACGACGTAATGGCATAGATTCCACGCGCCGCCAGGCGATTAAGGACTGTCGAATACTCGGCTGGCTTGTTGAAGCTCTTGTTCACGTCGGCGAGGTTTTCGGAATCGATCGACTCCATACCGATGAAGATCCACTTTGCCCCCGAAGCTGCGATGAGGTCGATGAGTTCCTCGTCCCGCAAGAGATTTGCGCTGATTTGCGCCGTCCACGGTAGCTGCGCGTCGGCGGCAATGATGGCTTTCAGCAACGATTTCGTTCTTTTGATATTGATGGCAAAGTTGTCGTCGATGAAAAAGACCATTATCTGTTTGCGATTGTCGCGCGCGTGTCGCTTCAACGTTAGCAGCTCATTCACCACGCTTTCGTTTGTGCGGAAACGAATGGAATCGCCGAAGAACCCGGTGACCGTGCAGAACTCGCACCCGTACGGGCAGCCGCGACCAGACTCGATCGGAATCATGTGAACCGAACCCCAGCCGGCGCCGTGCCGTCTGAGCAGCGGCCGAATCGTTTTCGGCACCAGATCAAATTGCTCCAAATCCATCGTGCCCCAAGGGATTTCGGGATAAGGCTGTAAACTCGGCTTCCTCTCCTTTCCTGTCTCATCGAGCGGTGCGTAGATCTCTTTGAGTTCGCCACGCGCGGCATCCATCACAATCGTAGGCCACGTTTCGTCGGCCTCGCCCAATGCCACCGCATCAGCGTGCCGGGGGCCGCCGTCTCGTCCCAAAGCCTCATCCGGTACTTCCGTGACGTGGGGGCCGCCCATCACCACCGGAACGCCGGCGGCGCGAATCGCGTCGGCCATGCGATAAGCGCGCGCAATCATCCGCGTCATCGCGCCAATACCGACCAGGGCGACGTTTTCCCGGTGAATGAAGCTTACAAGCTGCTTCTCGTCCATCGGTCGGGCGTTGCCATCGATTAACAAAACTTCGTGCTCCGCTGGGGTCAGCGTCTTCAATAGGAACATCCACAGATGTGGCATGAAATTGTGAGTGACGCCGTTATCGGGGTTGTAAAGAAGAATTTTCATCCCGTTCTCAGAAAGACGGAGGCAACAGGCAAGCCGGCTGAAACGGGGGCGCTGGCGTGCTGGCACAGCTAAAGGTTTACTCGGAAGCCGACGTTATGCCGTATATATCGTTCGACGCGCGCGGACTATACCACATGACTTCTGACGTGCATATCTTTTTGCTGCGAGCATTATTTCGGAAATGGTATTGGCAAGGTGCGTCACAGATGCTAGAATCCGCGCCGAAACGGCGCACTATTCGTATCTGCCGAGGATCGAGCATCACGGAGGTTTTGCTTGCGTTCCCCTCAAATTGTCCTTACTGCCTCGTCCAGCGAGTCAAGTGAGTGGCGCCACAGCATCTGGCAACAGATGCTATCGGCGACCATTCCCGCAAAGTACGGCCGCAAGTTTATCAACCCTGAGGCGCTCAAAACTGAGTCGTGGCCGGACGGACGCGCCAAGTACGTGCCCAACGGACTGCGCATGGTCGAGACGTTGTTGTTGCGCCAGTACTCCGAGCAGGATGTCGTCACGACTTACCTCGAAAACCTCGACAAGTTTGTTGGACCTGAAACCAAGCTCGTCGCAATTCATGCGCACAATCCACTGGGGATTTCCTACGCGACGGATGTTTATTCAAAGCTGGCGGGCGAGAACCTCATGCCGGTGAATGCGGCCGAGTTCTTGAAGATAGTCACACATCCGGTCATCAAAAAATATCAGCCGAAGATCGTGGTAGGCGGCCCCGGCGCGTGGCAATTGGAACGCGCGAACCGCCTTGATGAATTCAAGATTGACTATTTGATCGACGGCGAGATCGAGAGAGTTTTCGGCGACCTGTTCCGGAAGATCATGGACGGCGATCCTTCACTACCACGGATCATCAAGCTGCCCAAGAGCGTGCAACCGACAGTTGATGAGATTCCCGTGGTCAGGCACCGCTCAACGTTTGGTGTGGTCGAAATTACGCGGGGCTGCGGACGCGGATGCCAGTTCTGCGGGCCGGCGACTAAAGTGGGCCGATCGTTTCCGCTTGAGCACATCCTGGAAAGTACGCACGTTAACGCGAATGAAGGCGCGACGGAAGTAATGCTCGCGAGCGAGGACATGTTCCTCTACGAGCAGATGCCCAATTTCGAAACGAACGTGCCCGCGCTCGAGAAGCTGTTTAGTTCAGTAGCGGCGGTGCCTGGCATCAAGACAATCCAAACGTCGCACATCACGATTGCCCCCGTGGTCAAGGATCCCGCGATCATTGAGCGGCTCACCCCGCACATTGTCCCGTATTCGCACCTCACACATCCGGATTCAACCGATCCGAACAAATGCATCGCGGATCCGATCATCGGACTTGAAACTGGCAGCTCACGCCTATTTGAAATTTTCATGAAAGGCAAGGCTTATCCCTACAAAGCACATCAGTGGCGCGACGTTGTGCTCAAAGGAATGGAAATTCTCAACAGGCACAATTGGTTTCCATTCTGCACGTTCATCATTGGACTGCCCGGCGAAACCGAAGCCGACACAAAAGAGTCTTTGAATCTGTTATACGATTTGCGCGATGCAAAAGGCATGTTCGTCCCGACATGGTTCGTGCCACTCGAAAACACACGCATGGAGAAGAAAGACAGCGCAAAGTTAATCGAGATGACAGATCTTCAGTGGGAATTTTTCTTCACCTGTTGGAAATACAATCGAGAGTTCTACGCAGCGGACACAAATCATTATCAATGGTCACTCGGCGTTCCCCTGTACTATAAAATGCTCGGCAAACGTTTGTTCGGCAAAGGAATCAAGTATCCTCTGTGGCGCTTCGCAGGCTGGCCCGATCGATTCATGCGTAAGCACCTCTATCTTGATTTCACTGGTTACAAGCGCAGTCAGAAACTAATGAGCGCGCCAGTCAATGAAATCATCCCAGGTTTCAAGAGTGTGCGAGAGCACGGGTTAAACATGATCGACGCAAGTCAGCTTACCTACCTTACAGCCAAAGCTGAGGCCGCGTCGGCAACTGGTTCATAGAGATGGGTTCACAGGCGTGCTGGCTTAAAGCCATTTGGCAGCTCGCCGTTCGTCTTCACGTTTACCGCAAGTAGACGCGGCGGCGAATGTTAGAAAGCAATCAAGCAACATCCTCGAAGTATTTTTTTAAGGTTCGACAGTTTAGTCGTCGAGCGTCAGGTTGACTGGGAAGCCGGCCTCGCCCGGTCCTTGCATCCCGAAAGCCTTTTTCTATCCACGAAGACGGAGGCTTAGTTGATGCACATAGGTGAAACTCTGCAAACACAAGGTGTCGCGCAAGCAAGACGCGGTGAGTACGCTGCCGCGCTTGAAACTCTGAGAAGTGCCGCAAACGCGGCCGAAGAAGCGGGCGATCGCGAATACTCGGGTCAAATTTTCCTCACCATGATCGAAGAGCTGAAAGCCTTTCTGCCCAATAACCAAATCAAAGATTTCTATGCGCAAGCGGACCAGCGGCTCGGTGAAGATGTTAGCCGCGAAACGCTGCAACGCTTGCGCGCCTGCGCGCGTTCGTTGACGGGCATATCAGAGCCCGTGACGACCATGGCCGACGGAACGGTTCGCATTCCGTTCACGGAAGAAGTGCGCAAGTGCGAAAGCGCTTTGATCAAGCGAGCTTTGGAAGAAGCCAAGGGAAGCGTTACGCGCGCGTCCAAAATGCTGGGGCTTACTCACCAGGGTCTCTGCTACATAATCAATCATCGACACAAGAATCTGCTGGCCGCTCGTGCTCCGATCCGCGTCCGTCGCAAATCTCTGATTAAAAAGAAGCATTAGTATCGCGACGCGCCGGTACGCGGCAACGTACTGGCCGAATTGACAACATCTTTGCTATTGACAGTATCTAACGCGATAAAGTAGATTGCGCTCGTCAGTTCTCACCCTCGACCGGGGAGATGGCAAATATCCGTGGCGGCCCGAATTCGCGGATGCTGGTTCTCGGCGACGCACCAACTACGGCGGGACATGTTCCCGCCGTTTTTGCTTTTGAGATCGTCCGGTGTTCTTTGCGACGCTGGGCAAAGCTATCTTGCCTTTCATGTGCAACCATGACACAGTGCCGCGCATGTTGTCGCGAGCGACAATACGGTCGCTGAGAGCGCTGTGCCTGGCGCTGCTTGCGATCACTTGTGGCTGCGCAAAGATGGCCAACCGCGCCGTTCCGACTCTGACATAATTCAAGGTGAAATCGCCGGACAGCTTGCCGCCGCTTTCTGCATCAGCGAAGGCTGTCGATCTCGGATCATTATCGGTGCGCGCCGCTCCGCTGCTGACCGATGAAGAGAGTCAGGAACTATTCGAAGCGAACTTTCAACTCGCCGGTTTATTGCCAGTGCGGCTTGAGATGATGCACAACGGCGGCGTGCCGATCGAGTTAAAAAAACTGAAGTTCACCCTGCGAGATGACGCGGGAACTCAGTGGAAGTTAATTTCAGGCAAGCGCGCAGTTTCCAGGATACTAAGCGCGAATGATGTGTTTGCTTACAATCCGCATGCGCGCAAGACTTTCGACGAAGATGTGCGCTCGTATGATTTCAAGTTGAAAGAGCCACTCTCGCATGAGGAACGACGACGGCAAGGTCTGCTCTTCTTTCTTGCTCCAAACAAGCAACCAGTGTCATCGCCGCACGGTCTTGTGTTGTCAATCGCAGGACTCGCGCAACCTGTCTCTCTTAATCTCAACTAAGCCAGTCCGCACTACGCGTCGCGATTAGACTTTCCCGAGTCTGTTCGTTACGCTTTGCTTTCCCCAATAACTTATTCATCAAGGAAGGACTAATTATGGCTCCGGAAGTACAAACGCAAAAACAACCATCACCAGCGCTGATTTTCGAGACGTTCAATGGATATCAGCGGACCGAGGCATTGAAAGCCGGCATTGAACTTGAACTGTTCACCGCGATTGGCGAAGGCAATGCGACCGCAAAAGCGATCGCTGAACGTTGTCGCGCGTCTGAACGCGGCACGCGCATCCTCTGCGACTTTCTGACCGTCGCAGGCTTTCTCAACAAGCAAGACAACAGCTATTCACTGACGCCGGATTCCGCAACGTTCCTCGACAAACGTTCACCGGCATACATGGGCACCGTCAGCGAATTCATTTTGTCGTCGCACATTCGCGACAAATTTGATCGGCTCACTGAGGCGGTGAGAAAAGGCGGCTCCGTTGCCGAGGACGAAGCGTTCCAACCGGACCATCCGATGTGGGTTAATTTCGCCCGCGCGATGCAGCCAATGATGGCGATGCCGGCCCAACTGATGGCGCAGCTAGTTGATGCAAACCATGATAAGCCTTTGCGGATCCTGGACATCGCCGCAGGTCACGGTCTATTCGGACTGGCGTTCGCGAAGCAGAATCCACAGGTACAAATAACTGCCGTTGACTGGCCGAAAGTGCTCGAAGTCGCGAAGCAAAACGCGCAAGCAGCCGGCGTCGCCGATCGTTATCACACGAATCCCGGCAGTGCGTTCGATGTCGATTACGACACGGGTTATGACCTCGTACTGCTGACGAATTTCCTGCATCACTTCGACAAGGCAACTTGCGAGACACTGTTGCGAAAGGTTCACACCGCACTTGCCAATGGTGGCCGCGCAGTCACGCTCGAGTTTGTCCCGAACGACGATCGCATTACACCGCCGCAAGCCGCCACTTTCAGCATGCAGATGCTCGGTGGCACTCCTGCAGGAGACGCATACACTTTCGCTGAACTCGAGCAGATGTTTCGTCACGCCGGTTTCAGCCGCAGCGAAATGCACGAGCTGCCACCGTCGATCGAGCGGGTGGTTGTCAGTCATAAGTAAGCCGTGATGGCGTAGGTGAGAGTGGCGCGCTTTACATCCGTCGTTATGGGCGCGGTATCTCCCGGCCGAAGTATCTTGCGAAGTCGGGAAGCCGCAGGAAGATTGAGCTGAACTGCAAAAGACCGCGTGGCGCGCCACTGAACGATGCATTCAGCTCGACCGATGCTTGAATAGGATTTCGCCAGTGTTCGCGAAATGAACGGGCGAGGCCGGCAGGTTTCAGAAGTCTGCGTGGCAGTGAAAACGAGAGATTTTCTGCGAAACTCATCCCAGGACCTTTCGCCCATTGCGCCAGAACGGCTTGGGTCAGCCAACGTGGCAGCGTCTTTGCACGCTTTGCGACCGGAGTCGCCGCCACATCTGCACCGAGCAGTTGATGGGCAAGACCGATAACGCATGCCACCCAGTCGGCATGCTTTCGATTCCCACGAAGACAGCGATCCCAATCGAACCCTGAATCGGCCGATTCAACCATTAGCGCCACATCGCAAAGCCACAAAGGCCGCCAACCACCGTGAAAGAGAAAGTGCAAACAGATAAACCGCAAATGATCTTCCGGACAGGGTATGCGCACGTCGATCGCATTTAGCGAGCAACATTGCGATTCGTTCATCACCTCGGCGAACGAACGTTCATATTGCGGATAGAATTCCGTATGCAGGTCAACGCAATACGCTTGTCTGCCCTGCGTCGGTATCGCACCATATGCCTGCGCCAATTGGCCTGACGCTACCCACAGATCAATATCACCGGACGGTCGCATCGCCGCATCGGGATACAGTCGCGCGAGGCTCCAGCCCTTAAGCAGAATCGGTTCAACCTCTTGCTCCCGCATTCTCTGAAAGATATCTGCGAGCGAATGCTCGCGAATGATCGCGCTAATCGCTTGCTGGTGATAAACCTCTCGCAAGTCAGCTACAGACTCGGCAGGGAGATGCGAAACACGATGCCAGATGAGCCCCGCACTTCCCGTGTTGCGGAGCGCAGGCAGAGCCTTTTCGATTTCCTGGAACGAGATTTCCTGACCCTCAGATTTACGCCATGAGTGTTTCAGTATTGCGGCGATTGCTGAACCTGAACCAAGCGCTTTCGACGAGACATACATAGATCGGGATTCTCATGAACGGTATTAACGCGCCCCGCCTAGACACACGTACACGGATTGTTTCCTGGATTCGGCGACTGGCACGTTCCGCCCCCTGTGCACGGATTTGCGCCGCAACCTCCCGGATCATTCGGGTGCCGGCTCCCACAGACGGCGGGCGTAATGGTTGTGCCTGCAGCTTGGGCAGTCGGTGCTGCGATCATCGTGACAATCGGCAACGTGATGGCGGTGATTATTCCGGCGCGTATCAGGCTGCGACGAGAGATTGGCGGCAGGTTAATTGGCCGCACGGTTTTCGCCTGCAGAAGATGTGACTTTTCAAATTGATCGAGGGCCAGCCAGATAACTTTCTCGTCGACGGGTGTGTGCTGATCCTTTTCCACCTGGGCCGCGAGATCCGCTACCGTCCGCTTGCCGTTACAGTTTTTCCAAATTGTCGCCGCTGTGTCATTCAAGCAGAATGCTTTGTGCCGCTTCAAATCATAAACAAGCAGCTCTCCGGGAATCTGACGCGTGACCAGATCGGCCTTGCGCGCTTTCGGCAAACAGTGTCCGTTCGATCGTTTCATCTGTCCTCCTGCTTCAATCGAGGTGAATAATGCGGTCCGATTATGTAAGAGAGGGACCCTAAGCCACTTTTTTCAGGATCGTTTCGATAACCTCATCAGCCTCACCGCGTACGCCCTTTAACACTTCTGCCGACTGAATAGCCCTTGGCAGCGTTGCCAGAGCCAAACGCGTTTGGGAACGGGCGGAAACCGTGTTGGCCAATAACTCCAAAACTCCTCGGCCATGTGTCAACTGGCGAGGACGCCATTTCGCTCCGGCTCGATATTTCGTCGCGACCACCAACCGCACCGGCAATGGTCGCGATCCGGAAACGCCCCCCAGTGAAGCAACATCGATTCGACTTGTCTCAAACTCGTTAGGTCTGCGAATGCCGAGCGGACGTGGAAATGGGTGCACGCGACCTTGTTCATCAAGCACTGCATATTCATCCGAATAGTATTTCGCGCCCGCCTCGACTAACTTGCTGACGAGAGTTGTCTTGCCGCTAAAGCTCATGCCGGGAATCATAATGGCCTGGTTTTTCCAGCCAACCACGCCGGCATGAACAAAGATGCGACGCCGCGCATTGTCGGCCACTACCAGTTGCAGCTCAGATTCAAAGGTCTTCAATAACAATTCGAAATCTTTGGTTCGGGCCAGGCGCGCAGCATCGAAATAGAGCAAATTGAATCGTTGAATCTTTGAATCCCTGGACTTACCTCCCACAACGATCGAGTAAAGATAATCCACGATCGGTGACGCGGCCGGCTTCCACCCTGGAGGCAAACGATCGATGATGCTATTGATGGCGACAGCATCGGTCACCCGCACGCCAATGCGAAGTCCATAAGAACGAAATGCGATTCCATCCGCCCACCCGAGGCGGTCGATCTTCTGCATTCAACGAGAACTGCGTTTATAACGAGGTAACTTTTCCATACGTTCAAAAAGAACCTGATTCTAAACAGTCTAAGCTCGATCGTCTTCGTACGCGTTATAGTATTCGTACATGTAATCGTGGCTGCGGGAATCGATCTGATTAAGGACGACGCCAAATATGTTGGCGCCCACCGCTTCCAGACGCTGTTTGACGCGTTTCACCACGCGGCGCGAACTATGATCACCATGCGCCACAATCACCACCCCATCAACCAACGTGGCAATAATGCTGGCATCGGCGAACGAGATGGCCGGCGGCGAATCAATGACCACGTGATCAAAGCGATCGCCTACCACTTGAAGCAAAATGCGCATCTCGGTTGAAGTCAGAAAATCTGCCGGATTGGTCGGCATGGGTCCGGCCGTAATGACTTTCAGATTTGGATACAGCTGGTGCGTGCGGATCAGCGAGTCAATGTCCTCACGGCCCGACAGGTATGTAGTTAGGCCCGCACCGTTCTCGAGATCCAAATGGCGATGCACGCGCGGACGGCGCAAGTCACAGTCGATCAGCAACACCCTTGCGCCGCTTTGTGCGAATGTAAGCGCAGTATTGACCGAAATGGTTGTTTTCCCCTCCAACGGACTTCCTGACGTGACGAGAATCGTGCGGGGAGTTCGCCCGGGGACGCTGAACAGCAACGATGCGAGCAGATGCCGGTAAGCCTCAGCGGTCGGTGAACGAAGATCTGTTGATAAAGCAAAAGACGGCGTTTGAGTTTCCTCAGTCCGAAGCCGCCGCAGCAGTTTGCCTTTCAAGCGACCGTTCCCGTTTAGTCCGCTCGCTGGAATTAAGGCCAACGTCGGTAATGCTATGTGCATTGCGACGTCTTCCGCCGATTTCAAAGTGTTATCGAATTGGTCTATGAGAAAAGCGAGGCCGATGCCTCCCATCAGCGAAGTTATGAAGGCGACAACTATCTTGCTACCGCGCGCCGGACCCACAGGCGCGGTCGGTACTACCGCCGGAGTCACTATGCCGACACGCACGGACTTATCCAGGGCACTCACCTGCATTTCCGTCAGGCGCTGAAAGAGCGTGTTGTAAACCTGACGATTAATGTCGATTTGCTGGTTAAGGTTGGAAAGCGCGATCTCGTCCTGTGTCTGGTTATTGGCAGCACCTTGCTCTTGGTAGTACGCCTCACGCAGTTTTGTTTCCCGCTTAACCGCGGCGTCTAACTGTGATTTCAGTGTCTCTACCGCGCCGGTTGAAGTCTTAGCGATCTCATTCTGGAGTTCGCGAATCTCAGACTCGACCTTTTTCACCTCAGGCCACTCGGGGGTGTAAGTTTGCAGAAGCGACGTGCGCCTTTGTTCAAGTTGGTGAATGCTTTTGCGGAGGTCCTGCACCTCCTGACTGGTCCTGACCGAAGGGACAGTTGTGGGATCCTTCGTCTCCTTTGCTGCTTCGTACGTTGCTTCAATCTGCTTCCGATCGTTTTCGGCATCGAGCAGTTGGGAACTCAGTTTGGCCAGTCGATCGGTAGTTAAATTTCTACCGTCTCCCTTTTCGAGCGGCAGGTGGTGACTCTTCAGGTAGTCTAAGCGAGCATCTTCTGCCTGTTTGATATTTACCTGGATCTCGCTGATTTGCCTGCTTAACGTTTCTGCGGCCTGCTGTGAACCACGGTTCTGATAAATAGTGGTATTGGTAACGAAAGTTTTGGTCAAAGTATCTACGATCTGCATCGCAATCTGCGGATCCGCGTCCGTGATGCTGACCGCGACCAAATTTGTGTGCTCGACCTGCTGAACCTTGAGAGCACCGGCGATAGCGGCGACATACGGTTCGAGCTCACGAATCCGCTCCTGGCTTAAGTCGTTGACGTTCGTTTCGACATTCCTGACGGGCGTCACATCTGTTGCCGGCGCAGTGGTTTGCTTGCGCGAAAAAATTCGTTTGATACTGGTAACTATGCTGGTGTTGTTGCGATTGTTCAGAAAGCCAGGCCGGTGTTCCAGATCCAGCTGCAAAACAACCTGCCGCAATAAGTGAGGATTACTCAACAAGTGTATCTGCGTATTTTGGTCGTCGTAGTCGTTGTAGGAGCGAAGGACCATCCCGCGATTGTCCTCCATGTACGCGAACTCCTTCGGATCCATCTGCAAGACCGCTGACGCCTCATAGATTGGCGGCAGGCTGAAGGCATAAACGGCCGCGGCGGACGTGGCGACCAGCACCAGCGTCAGCACGAGCCACTTATGTCTGAACAGCGGCGTGAAGTATTCGCGGACGTCGCGTTCGTCGCGGGCGTTTCGGGAGTACCCACTTGACGCGATCAGTTCTTGTAACGGAGTATCGACACTCCGCGACGCAGGAGCGAGGCGCGTATCAGGTGCAAGCATGCAACAACCTAACCAACCGTGAGTAAGTGGCGAATTCTAGTCGCAGCCAAACGTAATGACAAGAGAATTTTCTTCAGGCGCGATGCGCACGAGAAAAAACGCCCTTGGATAAATGTTCGCTAAACAAGTTTGTCAACAAAAGGGGGAGCCCTATTCTACCTAGCCGATTTGCTTCTGTCACTCCAGCTGACGACGAAGGATAGCGCCCCAATTTCAGATTCTCTGCGGTCCTGTGCGCAGGCCTCGGATTTTCCTCTGGGGTTAATCACGGGATCCTGAGTAACAATCGCTGAGGAGCGGAGGCTTTCGCAGAGGGCTCAGAGAAAATCCAAATTTAGGGCACTACCTGACGAAGGCATAAAACTAGAGACGAGAGTAAGTGAGCCCTGTCTGTCCCTGATATTTGCCGCCGCGATCTTCGTATGAAGTAGTGCAGTCCTCGTCGGATTCAAAAAACAGAACCTGCCCAATTCCTTCATTCACGTAAACACGCAAAGGAAGATCGGCGAGATTGCCAAGCTCGACTACCAAACGACCGACCCAACCGGCTTCGAGCGGCGTCGTGTTGACTGCCAGTCCCGCGCGCGCATAAGTGCTCTTCCCCATGCAAATGCCGGTCACGTTACGTGGCATGTGGAACGTTTCGACCGACACGCCAAGCGCATACGAGTGCGGCGGCATCAGGTAATACTTCGATCCATCGTCAGCGGTGCGCAGCGGCGGTTCAACAAGCGATCCTTCGTCAAAATGCTTTGGATCAATTTCACGTCCATGAATCGGCGAAAACACGCGGAAGCCATCATCCGCGAGCCGCATGTCATAGCCATAGCTCGACGCGCCGGCTGAAATTATTCGCGTACCGGAGACTTCGCGGATTAGCCGCGATTCGAATGGCTGAATTAATTGCTCTTCCTCCGCCATCCGGCGGATCCAACGATCAGATTTAACAGTCATGAAAATTAGTCTGGAATTTTCGGGTCTGGAGTTCTAAATCTTGCCACTTCTCATCAAGAGTGCGTCAGCATAAGTGATTTGGATTGAGGCAGCAAGCAATCGGACGTTTTCATTTTGCAATTTTCAGTTTTCAATTTAGCCTTCCGTTGTGCAACTCATCGTTCTCGGTTCGGGCACTTCGGTCTTCCATCCGGAACGCGCCGCGGCCGCGTTTTGGCTACAAACTGACGGAGGATCGCTACTGCTTGATTGCAGTCCCGACGCGCCTTACCGCATGGCGCAAGAAGGAGCAGATTGGGCCAACCTCGACGCAATATGGATCAGCCACTTGCACTTGGATCATTGCGGCGGGCTCGCGCCGCTGCTGTTTGGAATGAAGCACGCCCCCCAGACGCAATCGCGAAAAAAGCGTCTGCAAATCTTCGGCTGCACCGGAACAAAAAAGCTGCTGAAGGCAATTGACGGCGCTCACGATTACAAATTATTCAAATTGCCTTTTCCGCTCGAAATGATTGAAATCTCTGCGGATGATTCGGCACCACCGTTCGAAATATTGGGCGGATTAACAGCCTCTGTCTTTTCAACGCCGCACCGTCCGGAAAGCCTCGCGCTAAGACTCGCTGACGCGCACGGTACGACGATTGTTTACAGCTCGGACACCGGCTTCTCGGAGGCGCTCGCGCGGTTTGCGCGGCAAGCCGACTTGTTCTTGCTCGAATGCTCGTTTTATCGCAACAAGCCCGTTCAAACTCATCTTGAACTCAGCGATGCGATGCGCATATCAGCCATTGCCGAGCCACGAAAAGTTGTACTTACGCATCTCTATCCAGAATGGGATGGCGTCGATTTGGAAAGTGAGGCCCGGAACTTATGGTCCGGAGAAACGATTACCGCTCAAGACGGATTGCGGATTGAAGTTTAATCTTAGGCTCTTAGCGATGTTCTTCAAACCTGTCTCAGACTTTCGATTTCGCACGTTGCTCGGTTCCTAATAGTGACGATGATCTCAAGTCTCCAAACAAACGAAGGACAAACCGAATTGTCCGATATTGAATTTGCGCTTCTATTGTTCCCCGACAACTTAACGTGCGATCAATGGGGCGACAACTTACCGGCAAATACCTTATCGAAGTTGCTTACGAAATTGCCAGGCGCTGATTGAAACCATGAACAAAGCGATGGCGGCAAGCGCCAGGAGTTGCGGATAGAGTACCTCGATGCCGCTACCTTTCAGGAGGATGCTGCGAGAAATAATCGCGAAATGTTTGACCGGGTTTAGCGAGGTGATCGGTTGCAGCCACGTCGGCATGGCTTCGATCGGTGTCGTCGCGCCCGAAAGCAACGCCAGCGGTGGATTCGTGAAGAAGCTCATCAGTTGGGCTTGTTGCTGGGTACGCGCGAAAGTCGCAATCATCATCCCTAATCCAATTCCGGCCATCACACAAAGCGAGGCCGACAGGAAGAACAGGGGGAAACTGCCACGCAACGGCACGCCGAAAGCGATGCGCGCAACAATGAGCGCGAGGCCGATGTCTAATGCCAACAACAGAAAGATCGGTGCGACCTTAGCGACGATGATCTCGGAGTTGCTCGCCGGAGTCATCAAGAGTTGCTCAACCGTGCCGATTTCTTTTTCACGCACCAGCGCCGCCGAAGAAACTACCGAACCTTGCAACACCAAAAGCAGCCCAATCATTCCCGTCGTAATGAACCACGCGCTCTTAAGACCTGGATTGTAAAGCAAGGTCAAGCGGGGCGTGACGATTGCGGCTGCCGCCGGGTTCGTGGTCATCACAACGGCGCCGTTGGTAACGTTAGTGTCAGTAATTTGCGGTTGTCGCCGCCGGTTCGATGCCACTCTTTGATTGAAACTCGCGATGATGCGCCCCGCATAGCCGCCGGCAATCGTCGCGGTGTTGGCATTCACGGCGTCAACCAGCAACTGCACATCAGCAGTCTCGCCCCGCGCGCGTTTTTCGCCAAAATCATGCGGCAAAACGAGACCGGCATCCAGATCACCGCGGCTGATGGCCTGGCCAAGTTCGTCGGTGGATGCGTAGTAGTTGTCAGTCCTGAATACACGGCCTTCATTAATCGCGGAGATCAATTCGCGACTTTCGGCCGTGCGGCTGTAATCGACAACCCCCAGTCGCAGATTTTCAAATGTTGGATTCAGCGCGATACCAAAGAGGATGATGTTCAGCGTCGGCGGAATGATCAACAGGATCACCAATCGTCGATTGCGGCGTATCTGATGAAACTCTTTCATGAAGAGTGACCAGAGGCGCAGATTGAGGATTGTGCTAAATCGCTGAAGCATGACTCAAAAAAGGTCTTTGGTCTTAGGTCTTGGTCCAAGGTCCAAGGTCCAAAGTCCAAAGATCAAAAACCAAAGATCTAAGCCTTTACTTGCATCTCCTTCATCACACTCCACGCGCGCCAGAAAAAGAAAGCACCGATTAACGCCAAGGCCAGCGGCGCCTGCCACAATCCGCCCCAACCGCCGCCGCGCAAGAAGGCGTCGCGAATCACTTCCAGGTAGTAACGCATCGGCACGATGTATGACAGCGAACGCAACGGCTGCGGAATGTTGTCGACGGGAAAGATGTAGCCTGACAACAGAAACGACGTCAGGAAACCGCCCAGCTGAGTCGCTTGGATCGCCGCCGCTTGATTTGGAATCGCGGCTCCCAACATCGTCCCGAAGCACGTCGTGCAAAACAGATAAAAAAAGGTCGTGACCAGCAACGGCGTCGGATCACCCGCAAGACTTAATCCAAAAACCGCGAACAGCACTACCATGCCGGCGGCCCATTCGGCCCACGCGACGACGGTGTATGCGATCACTTTGCCAAGCAGGTATTCGAACGCGGTGATGCTCGAGACGTAGACCTGCAGAATCGTCTTCAATTCTCCTTCGCGCGACAATGCGAGCGCTGCCAGCAAAGGCGGAAACAGGGCGAGACCAAAGGCGAGCACCCCAGGGCCAAAATACTTCAAGTCTTCACGACCGGGGTTGAACCAGTAACGAATATGAGGCTGGACGGCCGGCTGAATTTCCTGCGGATGGATCTGCGCGGTGAACGCTTGGGTAATGGCGGCAGCCTTGCCGCGCATCACGTTCGCGGTGTTCGCGTCGGTCCCGTCAATCAGCCACTGTACTTCCGCGTTCTGGCCGCGGCGCAGGTCGCGTTCGAAGTTGGGCGGCACAATCAACGCACCGCGCGCCTGGTTCCGCAACAGTACGTCTTCCGGCGACGTATTCGGAGGCAATCCGTTTAACCTAAATGAAATCGCTGCCCCGACCGTTTCGATATAGCGTCGAGACATCGGCGTGTTGTCCAGATCCTGAACGACAACCGGAATATCTCTGACGGTAAGCGAAGTCGCTTTGCTTAGCAGCAGCAAAAGGAGAACGGGCAACACCAGCGCGAGCGCCAAGGTCAGACGATCACGCCAAAGCTGCGTGAGTTCTTTTTTCACCTGGGCCAGGATTCGTTTCATCAGGATAGTTTCGAGTTTCGAGTTTCGAGTTTCGGGTTTCGAGTTTCGGATTTTGGATTAAAAAGCCTCAATTCGATTCAAAACTCGAAACCGAAACTCGAAACTCGAAACCCGAAACTATTCTTTAGCGCTCTTACCGTCCTTCCGCGTCTTCTCCACCACCGCGATGAAGACATCCTCTAATGAGTAGGGCACACAGTCTGCTTTCATCACCTGAATTTGTTCGCGGCCCAATGTCTCCGTGATGCGTTTAATGGCGGCCTCGGTATCCTCATCGACGACGACGTGCAGTCGATCCCCGAACAGCGAAACGCGCCAGCTTTCGATTCGTTGCTTCAGCAGATTGTTCGCGCGTTGCGGAGCATTGGTAACGAATTCGATTACGTGGCCTTTCTGTGCCGCCTTCAAATCTGAAGGTGCGCCCTGCGCCACTAACTCGCCCGCGACCATCAACCCGAGGCGATTGCACTGCTCGGCCTCTTCAAGATAGTGCGTCGTCACTAAAATCCCCATGCCGCGATCGGCGAAGCTATTAATCATTTTCCAGAAAGCGCGGCGCGCGAGCGGATCAACGCCGGACGTCGGCTCATCGAGAAACAACACGCTGGGTTCGTGCATCACCGCGGCGCCAAAGGCCACGCGTTGTTTCCAACCGCCCGGCAAACTGCCGGTCATTTGCTTGCCGCGGTCGCGTAAGCCTGAAAATGACAGGACCCAACGCTTCTTTTCCTCGCGCTCCGCGAAAGGAACACGATAGACGCCGGCAAAGAAATCAAGGTTCTCTTCGATCGTGAGGTCGTCATAGAGCGAAAACTTTTGCGACATGTAGCCGATGCGCTGACGTACCGCGGCCGAACGCAACGATCCGCGTTCGCCGGCGAGTTCAGCCTCGCCGTCGGTGGGTTCGAGCAGGCCGCAAAGCATCTTGATGGTCGTCGTTTTGCCCGCACCATTCGCACCCAATAATCCGTAAATCTCGCCGTACTTCACTTCCAGACTAATATGTTTCACCGCGTCGAAATCCCCGAAGGATTTTGATAGTCCGCGTGCGCCGATCGCGATTGCCTCTTCAGCACGCTCCTGGAACCTGCGCTTGACGGGAAACGGCGTGGCCCTGACTTCGTCTTCCAGATGGCGCAGCATCGCAACGAATGAGTTTTCCAGCGTCGGCGATGCCACTTTGATTTCCTCAACTTCGATTCCGGCCGCTTGCAATGTCTTTCGGGTCAGCTTCTCACCGGCGCTCGCATCCTTGACCATCACGTCGAGGTGATCGCCGAAGCGTTGGGCGTCTTCAATTTGCGGAGTCTCGTCGAGCAGGTCTTCCGCGCGGCTCAGCTGAGCAGCGCGCACAATCAATCTTTGCAGTCCGAGATGACCGCGCAGCTCAGCGGGCGTGCCGACCTGATGAATGCGCCCATCGAACATCAAACCCACGCGATTGCAGCGCTCCGCCTCGTCCAAATAAGGGGTCGCGACAATAATTGTGATTCCCTCGCTCGAAAGATCGGCGAGGGCGTCCCAGAATTCGCGGCGTGATACCGGATCTACACCCGTCGTCGGCTCGTCCAGCAGCAGAATTTTTGGCTCGATAATCAGCGCGCACGCCAGCGAGAGTTTCTGTTTCATTCCGCCGCTTAGTTTCCCCGCGAGACGCATGGTGAACTGATCCATACCGAACGCCCGCAAATAACGTTGGCTGCGCTGTTCAATCTCTGCATCGGACAGCCGTCGCAACTCACCGACATAACGCAGGTTCTCAGCGACGGTCAGATCGTGATAGAGACTGAATACCTGAGTCAGGTAGCCGACGTATGAACGCGCCTCCCGCGCTGAACGGCCGAGCATGATCGCTTCGCCTGCCGTGGCCGGCATCACCCCGCCGAGAATTTGAAAGACAGAAGTTTTCCCCGCGCCATCTGGTCCAATCAAACCGAAGACTTCTCCCCGGTGAACGTCGAGATCGATTCCGCGCACTGCTTCGATCTCGCGGTATGTCTTTCGCAGACCTCGTACACGAATTGCTGCGTCGTTGTTTTCCGGCAGCTCAAATGTGGAGGGGTTCACCGGTGGCGCGGAGATCTTTGAGGATTCGAGCGGCGTCATGAATCAGCTACTTTCGGCCGGCGTGATATGAAGGTGACTCATCGCCGGCCGGTGTCTTTCGGCCAAGCCTGGCCGTCGACGAGAATCTCGCCGTCCGCCGGCATACCTGGCTTTGCCGCACCAGCCGGGTTTTTGATCAGCAACTTCACTCCTACGACCTGCTTGACGCGTTCGTCGCGAAAGTAAGTGTTCTCCGGCGTAAAGGACGCTTCAGGATCGATGCGCGAGACGACCGCGTCGATGGCGAGCCTGGGGTTCGAATCCAGATAGACGCGCGCCGGCTGATCGAGTTTTACTCGCCCGATATCACCTTCGGGCACAAAACCGCGCAGGTAGATTTTGTTCAGATCGACTATCGTTACAATCGCTGCCCCCGGCGCGACAACTTCGCCCGGTTCAGCGACGCGCGTGGCAATTGTGCCGTCAAACGGCGCGACCACCGTTAAATCGTTCCGGTTGGCCTCGACCTCTTTAACTTGCGCCCGCGTTCTTTCGGCGTCGGCTTGCGCCGCCGCGACGTCAGTCTGAGCCTGGTCGATCTGTTTTTGAATTGCGGTTGCCTGCGACGATTTTATTGGTGTGTTTTTCAAATTGGCTCGAGCTGTGGTTAAAGCTCCCCGCGCGGCATTGACCTGTTTCTTCGCTGCTTCAACCACCGCGGCCTGACTTTCCGCCGTCGTTTTTGCCTGCTCGCGTTGACGCTCGGAAACGTCACCAGTGCGCGCGAGTCTCGTAAATTTGTCGAGATCGTATCGCGCCTGTTCGTAATTTGCCTGCGCCTGCGAGAGGTTTGCATCGGCGGCGGCAACCTGTGCTTCGGCCTGATGGACGCGACCTTCGGCATCCTGACGCGCCTGCTCGACGGTAATGTCGGCCTGTTTGAGCTGTTCGCGCAAAACACCGATCTGCTGCTGCGATCGCGTTATGCGCGTTTCGGCTTGCTGCGCAGTAGAGCGAGCCTGTTCTTCCCGCGCTACGGCTTGTTCGTCGTCGAGGAGGGCAATAATCTCGCCCGTTTTCACAATATCGCCTTCGCGAACCCGGATTTCGCGAATCCGGCCGGAGGTTTTGGTCGCGACAATCGAATCGTCACCTTCGATTCGCCCACTGAGCGCGATGATGTTGTGTGGTATGGGCGGCTGGCGAATCAGAAACCACCAGACCAGAAAGCCGCCGAGCGTGAGGATCGCTACTACCGCGACCATGATGATGAACTTGGGGATTTTCCTCTTTGGCATCTGGTGCGAACCGAACCTGAAGAATTGTTATTTGACTGTTACCGTCACATTGTTTGCCGTCAATGAATTTCCCGTCGCGCGCTGGAATTCGGCGATGGCTTTGTTGAGGTCTGTCTGCGCCCGCAGTTCGTTGCCTCGGGCAATTGTCAAAGCGGTTTGCCTTTCGAGCACAAGGAACACGGTCGATTGGCCGACGTCGAGTTTGCGCTTCTCGCTCTCGTATTGTTGCTCGGCGTTTTCGCGCGCGACAGCGGCTGAGCGCAGGCGGGCTTCGGACGTCGTCACCGACTGCAAAGCGTTGCGCACTTCGACCTGAATCAACTGCTCAAGTTGCTGCCGCTGGGTCGCGATGCGATCGCCTTCGATCTCCGAGTGCGCGAGCTGCCCTTCCGCAGTTCGATTGCGCAGCGGCAAACTGATCGTCAAGCCAACGCGAAAGTTGTTGAAATCGTTCGAAAAAAGATTTTGCACCGATTGTGGATAACCGCCGATTAAGTTCGGTGGGATTGTGGTCGTCGGCGCCGCCGGCAGGGGCTGCAAACCGTTGAGCGTCGACAAATCGTTTACACGCTGGCGCAACTGATCGTTGCTCGCCGTCAACGGGTTCGTTGTCGTGACGCGTGTGCCCGCATTGCCGGTCACGCCGTAAGTGCCGACGAGGTCAACCTGCGGCTTGGTCAGGTCGCGATAAAGTTTCTGATCGAGTTGATTGATCTCGCGCGCGAGATCTGATTGGCGCAACTCAGGCCGGTTGTCCAACGCGGCTTTCATCGCGTCAGGTAAGACTACTGGGGGCACGGTCAGGTCAACGTCGTCCGTCGGAACCAATGACGCGCTCCAAATCGGCGCCTTCTGGTCTTCGGCAATCAGGTTCTTCAAATTGTTTTCAGCGCGGTTAACGTCATCGAGCGCGGCGAACTCCGCCTGTTCGAGATTGGCCACCTGCGTCTGCGCGGCCACGATGTCGATGGGCGCGAGCGTGCCCTCAGCCACCAGGCGCCGGTTGTGCTCGAGTTGTGTCCGCGCGTCGCTAAGAGATTCACGCTGAATCTGCAAGTTGCGCAGAGTAAACACCAGGTCCCAGTAAGACCGCTGCACGCTGTTGATGACTTCGATGGCGCGCTGCCGAAATTGTGCATCGGTCAACGAAAGATTTTTCTTCGCGACTTCGATCTGCCGCCGCGGAAGATCGAAACCACGGCCGCGCAAAAGCGGCTGCGCGAAAGTAAAGGTCAGGGCGGTCGGATACTGCGGATTGAGCACGTTGAAGGCGCTGTTGCTCGTCGAGCGAATCGAAGTAAAGTCGACGTGATAGTTCCCGCCGTATTTCGGCGTCAACCCCTCCAGTCGCGACGTCGCTGTGAAGTCGCTGGTCTCCAACTTCGCCGCGCCGCTCAACACACTCGTTGCCGGGGTGATGATGCGCTCAAAATAACTCTGCGCAGTCAGACGCGGATCGTAGGCGCCGTGTGCTGTAAGCAAGTCAGCTTCAGCGATCCGCACATTGTCGCGCGCGACTTCTATGTCCTTGTTGTTCTGCAAAGCCAGCACCATCACGTCGCGCAAAGTGATCGGTTTCTGAGTGTCAACATCGACGCCGACGCGCATCAGCGACGGCAGAGGCTTGTTTGCGTTGGCGTGAAAATCGAAAGCGATCGGCGACAGCTTCAGCGTCTGCTGTGCCGACGTCACCTGGTCGGGAGTTGGCGACGTTACCGGCGTCTGCGCCAGCGCTTGAACACTCGCGAATGCGACAATGACGAAGGCTAACACCGCCTTAAGCCAATGAGATGCGGCTTCGCCCTCGCACAGTGCGGAAAGCCTCCGGCTTTCCGGCCACTCCTCGCATCTCTTTGAGGCTCCGCCTGCGATTTCGCGAGGCTTAGCCTCGCTTGACTCCAAGAATGGCAGACCCGGAAAGGCATAGCCTTTCCGCACTGCGCGGTGGCAAAGCCACAAACTAGAATCGCGTGTAAAAACCATAAAAGAACTCCCTGTCAAAAGAACTATTGCTTTGACACTAGCCCCAATAAAGATGCGGTCGCCGTGGCCGCGCGTCGTCGCGCGCGTCCAAATACGCCGCCGAAGAAAGAACCGATTCGCCCCCAGACGCGGCTGCGCGCGAGATCGTCGAACAATGAATAAAACACCGGCACCGCCAGCAACGTGAGCAGTAGGCAAAGTGACTGGCCGCCAACAACCAACACGCCGATCGATCGGTTGGTGCCTGAGCCCGGGCCGCTCGAAATCGTCAACGGCGTCATGCCGGCAACCAGCGCGATTGTCGTCATCAGAATCGGCCGAAGACGATCGCGGTTCGCCTGAATAATGGCTTCGTGCCGCTCCATACCCTGTCGCCGCAAACCGTTTGTGTGATCGATTTGAAGAATCGCGTTCTTCTTCACTACACCAAACAACAACAGCAACCCAAGGCCGGAAAAGATGTTGACCGTTTGCGCTGTGACCAGCAGCGAGACGATGCCGAACGGAATGGCGAGCGGCAGCGTCAACAAAATTGTGATCGGGTGAATGAACGATTCGAACTGCGCCGCCAGAACCATGTACATGAAGACAAAAGACAAAACGATTGCAAGCAGGAAGTAGAAACCCGTACGGCTCAGTTCCTTTGAGCGGCCGGCCAGCGCCGTTGAGTAGGTGCTGTCCATATTCTCTTCCTTCGCGAACTGTTGCAGCTTGCCGATAATCGCCGCCTGCGATCCGCCCGGCTTCGTGTTCGCGGTCAACATCACCTGCCGCTGACGGTTATAACGATCGATTGACGATGGGCCGGTACCTTCTTCGACGCGTACAAGGTTGTCGAGACTGACCCAACCGAGTTTCTGCGAAGCTACAATCATGCGCTGCAAGCCTTCGGCGTTGGCGCGGTACTGGCCGATCGCCCGGACGCGAATGTTGTATTGATCGACGCCGGCATTGAAGGTCGAAACTTTCTGCCCAGCCACAAGCGTGTTAAGAGATTGCGCGATATCGCCAATGCGCACGCCGAGGTCACCTGCACGTGCACGATCGATAACGACGCGCAACTCCGGCTTGCCGGTAACCAGGGTGGAATCCGCGTCGACGACATCCGGCAAGTTTTTCAACTTCGCCAGCATGTCGTTTGAATATTTTGTGAGCTTGTCGAGATCAGGCCCGCCGATAACGTACTGAATGTCCGAGTTCCGGAACCCGCCGCCTGAAATTGCTGCGACCGGGTTGACGGCCGTGCGCAATTGGTCTGGGAATTCCCTCTGATACCTGGCAACGATTTCATTTCGCGCGCGCAGCATCAGATCCTGCTGCGAGACGCTGCGGTCTTCGATCGGTGACATCTTCACGTAGATATTCGCGACGTTGACGATTTGCTGTTGGCCGCTGCCAATCGTCGTCAACGTGTCAGTCACACCCGGAAGTTTGCGCACGTCGGCAGCCATGCGCTCGGCCAGTCCGGAAGTGAACGACAGCGTCGAGCCTTCCGGTGCACGCACGTTGATTTCGAACTGCGACTGGTCGTCAATAGGCAGAAAGTTCTTGCCGACGAACATAAACAGCGGGATCGTGCTGACGATGACGACAACCGAAAGCGCCACTATTGCCCAGCGATGTGCCATCGACCACTCAAGCATCTTGGTGTACGCACGATCGATCGGCCGATAAAAACGTGACTCTTTCGACTGCGCCTGTTGATACTTTTCTTTGAATTCCGCGAGTGAATAATCGCGCTTCTCCCCGGGCTCCGATTTGTGCGGACTGTCTTTTGGCTCATGACGCTTTCGTTTGATCAGCCGGGCTGCGAGTGTCGGTGTCAGCGTGAACGAAACCAGCAAAGACACCGCAATCGCGAACGACGAAGTAAAGCCAAACGAAGACATAAACCGGCCGACGATGCCCGCCATGAAACCGACCGGCAAGAACACTGCGAGCAACGACAATGTCGTGGCAGTCACCGCGAGACCAATTTCGCGCGTGCCTTCAACCGCGGCTTGAAACGGCGGGAGCCCCTTCTCTTCGACAAAGCGAAAGATGTTTTCCAGCACGACGACAGCGTCATCAATCACGATGCCGACCATCAATGTCAGTGCGAGCATGGTGATTTGATTGAGCGTAAAACCCATCGCCCCCATCAAGCCAAACGTTGCAATGATTGAAGTCGGAATCGCGATCGCCGCGATGAAAGTCGAGCGGAAGCTCCAAAGAAAAACAAAGACGACAATGGCCGCGAGGATACTTCCTTCGACCAGGTGCAAGTTGATCGAATGCAGTGCAGCCTTAATAAAGATCGTTTGGTCGCCGACGATTTGCGTCTTCACGTCGGGAGGCAAAGCCCTTGATTTGAGCAGTTCGTTGAGGCGATCTTTGACGGCATCGGCAACCGCAACCGTGTTTTGACCTGACTGTTTCGAAACGACCAACGTCACTGCCGGCTGTCCATTCAAACGCGCTTCCGTGCGTTGCTCTTCGGCGCCATCTTCGACATAACCGATGTCGCTGAGCTTCACTGTGTACGAGCCGCGATTCGCGATCACAAGGTTGTTGAATTGCGCGGGATCGGGAACGCGACCCATCGTGCGCACTGTCAGCTCGCGCTTGCCTTCTTCGACGCGTCCACCCGGCAATTCCATGTTTTGCAGCTTCACCGCGTTGGCGACTTCAGCCGCCGAAACGTTGTAGGCGCGCATCTTGTCGGTATCGAGCCAAAGTTCGATCTCGCGTTCACGGCCGCCGACGATCTCGACGTTACCGACGCCGCTGATCGGTTCAATCTGTCGCTTGATTTGCTTGTCGGCGATGTCGGTGACTTCCCGCAGAGATCGCGGCGCAGAGACTGCAATACGCAGCACTGGCGTGGCATCCGTGTCGAGTTTCTGCACGATCGGAACTTCAGCCGTTTCCGGCAAGTCGTTCACGATCAAATCGACTTTGTTCCGGATTTCCTGCGCAGCGACGTCCGCATTCTTGTCAAGCAAAAACGTGATGAAGACTTGCGAAACGCCTTCAACCGAAGTCGATCGCAATTCGTCGATGCCGCTGATGGTGTTGACGGCGCCTTCGACCTTGTCGGTGATCTCGGTCTCGATCTCTTGCGGCGAGGCGCCCGGATTGACGACGGTCACGGTAATCGTAGGCAAATCGATCTTTGGAAACAGATCAACGCCGAGTGAACGGAACGAGAACGCGCCCACTACCGTGATGCTGAGGATGAGCATGGTCGCGAACACCGGACGACGAACACAAATTTCAGCTAGTTTTTGCATAACGTTTTGATCTTAGGTCTTCGCTCTTTGGCCTTTGATTTTGGTTCGTTGGTTTGTAAATGGCCGCTGACGTGAAAGCGAACAGAGAGCAAAATCCAAAGACCAAAGGCCTATTGTCGGACGGTCACCCCGTCCGACAGTTGATCGACATTGCTGGCCGCGACCACTTCATCGGCGGCGATGCCGCTCTTGATTTCAATTAGATCACCTTCGGCCTGCCCTGTCTGTACGAGTCGCTGTTCCGCGCGCCCGTTCTTGATCACAAAAACGTAAGTCGCACCGGAGATTTGTCGTAGCGCGGGTTGTGGCACGAGCACCGCCGGCTCACTTTGCGGCAAGAGAATTCGCACGGTCGCGAATTGCCCGGGCTTGAGTTCTCCGTTCGGATTCTCGACTTCAGCTTCAATGGTGAGGGTGCGAGAACTCGCCGTCACACTTGGGCTGATCCGCGCGACGTGGCCGCCAAAGCTTCGATCGGTATAAGCCGCAACCGTCACCGAAACACTCTCGCCGGCGTGGACGCGCGGAATTGCCTGCTCGGGAATGTCGATGCGCACCCGCAGCGGATTGAGGCTAACAATCGTCGCGACCTTTTGCTGCGGCGAGACATACTCGCCGACATCGGCGGTGCGCTCGGAAACGTACCCGGAAATTGGAGCGCTCACGACGCTGTAATTCACATTTCGTTTTGCTAAAGACAGTTGCGTGTTTGCCGCATCAACGACGCCCTGCGCGTTGGCGACAGCGGCATAGTTCTGCTGCGCCTGATGAACCGCGACTTGGTACGCTTCCCGCAGCTGGTCGCGCTGAGACTTCTGCTGATCGTAAGCCGCGCGCGAGATGTCGCCGGACTCGATCAGCTTCTCGTACCGACTGAGGTTCTTTTCGGCCAAATCCAATGACGCGCGCGCCTGGGCAACTTCCGGAACATTCTCCGGATTGAACTTTTGCCCCGGCCGCAAACCAATCTTCGCTTCGTTCTGTCGCAGCGTGGCCTTCGCTTGATCGAGTTGCGCCTGCGCCTGATCGACACGAAGGCGCAGGTCGGCATCATCAATCTTCACAATCATCTGGCCACGACGAACGTAAGTACCCATGTCCACGCCGACGGCGGCGACTTTGCCTGACGTCTCGGGCATTACGTCTGTCTGCTCGTTAGCGGCGAGACTGCCGGTGGCTTCAAAGTAGCGCGGCAACTGTCGCAGTACGGCGGCCGTGGTCGAGACGTCAACTGTTGCCGGTGTCGCCGTCGCGTTGTTCGTATTAGGCGCACCGTTCGACCGATTGCAAGCCATACCGACAGTCGCACCGATAATTACCGCCGCCAGCAAACTGAGACTGAGGACTTTGCGAGAATTCATTTCTTCCTTCTTTTCTTCTGACCCTTAACTGGTTCTTTCATGATCCCGCGCAGCAAAATGTTGGCGAACTCCCGCGCGGCCCTTTCATTTGATATACGGACGAGTCTTCGTTGACGATCCCACAAATTATTGTTGAGCGAGTGGTGCACAACCATGCCGATGAACGCGCGCACAATCACCGCCGGCGCAATCTCTACCATTACGCCGTCACGCTGCCGCTGCCGAATATAAGCACCGAGCGAGTGGTAAACGCGCTTCACAAACTTCTCCCAGAACATCTGCGCGAGTTCGTGCTCTTCCAGCGCGGAATGCAACAGCAAACGCTGAAATTCCGGATCACTCTCATGCTGCTCTAACGCGTGCAGTGCAATCCCTTCGAATACCGCGCGGTCGTCCTTGCCTTTAATGGCGTCCGCCACCACGGTGGTTGGATCCATCTCGTCGTGCAGGCACGCTTTGTGATCGAGAATCGCGCTGTAAAGCTCGTTCTTGGTGGCGAAATGACGGAATACCATCGCCTCCGACACGCCGGCGGCGAGCGCAATTTCCTTCGTGGTGGTGCCGCGAAAACCGCGCTGGGAAAACAGCCGCATCGCCACGCGCAGGATTTGCAGGCGGCGGTCTTCGCCCGTCATGCGCGCGCCGTTGACAGTTCCGTTTCCGGAAGGCTTAGACGTATCAGTTTTCAGCGGAGTGCCCTCGAAGTAAGTGCTTACTTACCATTCAAAATAAGGCAAAGTCAAGCGTGCGTGAGGTCTCTGTGGCGTTGCTCTGTGTCTCTGTGGTTGATTCTTCCATAAACTCAGGCACCACAGAGCCACAGAGACTTCAACCGAGACACGCAGAAAGACCAATCGGGATATCAATATCTTGGCAGCAGATTGAGAATGCTCAGCGCGAGTGCGAGTTGGTTCTGGGCTTCCTGAGGCTGGCAGCGATAGTTGGCACGAAAAACAAATAGCTGATTGTTCCCGGCATCGACCGACGTTCCCTGGTAGGTCTCGAAGAATGAAAGCAGCTGGTCATTGAAAGCCTGACGGATAGCCATTTCGTCCTGGCCCCGCAGCAAATACCGCTTCGAAAATTCAGGCCGCTGGCCGAAATCGATGTCCTGATAACCAAACGCGGTCAGCAGTTTTGTGAAGAAGCCTTCCGGACGCAGCGAGAAATAAGGCGCGCGCAAATTGCCCGGTTCGAGATAGACGACTGATTGGAAGTGCGTTGTGCGGTTCTTGCCTGAGCCGACTACGTAGATGTAATCGAACATCGCGGCCTTTACACCATTAGCCTCGCCGTACATGAAGTTTTTGATTTGTTTGCTGTGTCCCTGACTGAACAATGTAAAGGAATCGAGGTTGGAAATCATGTTCCACGGCACTACGTTGGCGAAATTCCAGCGCAGAGAATTCGCCACCGCGCGTATCGCTTCGGTCCGTTCCCGCTCCTTCTTTCGGTTATAGAAGAAAACAATTAACGCAATGCTGGTGAATACAACGAAGAAAATGACGGGGGCGAGGACGGGTAGGAAATTCATATTTTAGACAGTTACTGCTTCGCGATATTCACCCCACACTGCGCGCAGGCGATTGCTGATTTCGCCGACTGTTGCCATCGATTCAACACAATCCAGAATGTGCGGCAGAACGTTTTGCGTACCGCGCGCGGCTTCTTCCAGTTTGACCAGTGCAGTTTCGGTCGCCACTGAATCGCGCCGCGAGCGCAGTGCCCGAACGCGCTGAACCTGATCGCGTTCGATTGCCGGATCGATTCGCAGCGTCTCGACGGGGCGCTCTTCTTCGCTCTCGTACTTATTTACCCCGACAACGATCGCATCGCCCGTTTCGACGGCGCGCTGATATTCGTACGCCGCGTTTTGAATCTCGCGCTGGATGTAACCCGATTCGATCGCGTGCAGAGTGCCGCCGATGGCTTCGATTTTGTCGAGGTAGTCAACGACACGTTGTTCCATTTCAGTCGTCAACTGTTCAATCGCGTACGAACCAGCAACGGGATCGACCGTGTCGGCAACGCCCGACTCGTACGCAATCACCTGCTGCGTGCGCAGGGCGAGCCGTGCAGCATCTTCTGTCGGCAACGCGAGCGCTTCATCCATCGCGTTCGTGTGCAAAGACTGAGTGCCACCCAGCACCGCCGCCAAAGCCTGGATCGTAGTCCGCACGATGTTCACGTCGGGCTGTTGCGCCGTCAACGTCGAGCCGGCAGTCTGCGTGTGAAATCGCATCATGAGGCTTCGTTGATCGCGCGCGTGGAAGCGTTCGCGCACGATGCGCGCCCACAAGCGTCGCGCCGCGCGGTACTTCGCAATTTCTTCGAGCAGGTTGTTGTGCGCATTGAAGAAGAACGAAAGACTCGGCGCGAAATCGTCGATCGCCAAGCCCGCTTTCAACGCCGCTTCGACATAAGCGATGGCATCCGCGAATGTAAAGGCGACCTCCTGCACTGCGGTCGAGCCGGCTTCACGAATGTGGTAGCCGCTGATCGAAATCGTGTTCCACTTCGGCACTTCGCGCGCGCAAAACGCAAACGTGTCGGTAATCAGGCGCAGGCTCGGCTCAGGCGGAAAGATGTAAGTGCCGCGCGCGATGTATTCTTTCAGGATATCGTTTTGAATCGTGCCGTCGACTTTGTCGAACGCGATGCCTTGCTTCCGCGCGACGGCCAGATAAAGACAGAGCAGAATCGCCGCTGTCGCGTTGATCGTCATCGAAGTCGAGACTTCCTCGAGGGGAATTCCATCAAAAAGTCGCAGCATGTCTTCGACGGAATCGATCGCGACGCCGACTTTGCCAACTTCGCCGGCAGCCAGAGGTTCATCTGAATCAAGCCCGATTTGCGTTGGCAGATCGAAAGCGACCGACAATCCGGTCGTGCCTTGCGACAAGAGATATTTATAGCGCGCGTTCGACTCTTCAGCCGTCGCGTAGCCAGCGTACTGGCGCATCGTCCACAAACGCCCGCGATACATGTTGCGACGAATGCCGCGCGTGAAAGGAAACTCGCCGGGATCGCCGAGGTCGCGATCGTAATCAAAGCTTTCGGAGTTCGACGGATTGAAATCGACCGGCAGTTCGATTCCGGAAGAAGTCTTGAAGTGCTCGCGACGTTCGCTTTTGGGTTTCGCGACCATGAAGTGAATGCGGCAGTCGCAGGCTAGCACAGCGAACGGTGAATAGTGAATCGTAAATGGTGAATAGACGAAGGTCTTCCTATTTACGATTCACCATTTACCATTTACCAGTTCTCGGACACAATCCACCTCAATGCGCGCGCTCCGAGACATTCGGGTCGGTCCCGCCGGCTGGTCATATGCCGACTGGCGTGGGCGCGTGTTTCCGGAAAGCGCCGGGTCGAAGTTCGACACGCTTCAGCTTGTCGCAAAGTACTTCAACACGGCGGAAATTAACAGCAGTTTTTATCATCCGCCGGCGCCTGAGACTGCGCGCGCGTGGCTGCGCCGCATCGAGCACAATCCCAATTTTGTCTTCACCGCCAAACTGTTTCGCACGTTCACGCATGAGCGCGGAAAACCGGCCGCTGAAGACGAGAAGCTTTTCCGCGAAGGAATGGATCCGTTGATGGAAGCGGGAAAGCTTGGCGCGGTGCTCGTACAGTTTCCCTGGTCCTTCAAAAACGAGATGGACGAACGCAACTACTTGAACGACCTCGTCGCGCGTTTCAAACAATATCCGCTAGTCGTCGAGTTGCGGCACGAATCGTGGAACAGCCCGCGGGTGTTGCAAACCGTCGAAGACCTCGGCGTGGGTCTATGCGACATCGACCAACCGCTGTTTCACGATTCGATCAAGCCGTCAGCGGAAGTTACGTCAGCGATTGGCTACGTGCGTCTGCACGGCCGGAACTACCAGAACTGGTTTCGCGAAGAAGCGAACGTGCTTGAGCGTTATGACTACTTATACTCGCCAGAAGAACTCCATCCCTGGGTGACCCGCATCAAAGAAGTCGCCGCGAAAGCAAAACAGACGTTCGTTATCACTAACAATCACGCACGCGGACAAAGCTTAGTGAATGCGTTCGAGATTCTGGCGCAGTTGGAAGAAGAGAAAGTACGCGGACCCGGAAAATTGATTGAGACCTATCCGCGATTGCAAGAATCAGTTCAGCCGGATGATGCAGATGAGCAGGGAAAGCTGTTTGATTAGAAGTGCGGGGCGGCTTCGCCGCCTGATGTGCGGAAGGGCTTGCCCTTCTGAGGAACTTGGGGAAAAGAGAATGGGCTCCGCCCAAAGGGCGAAGCCCGAAATGAATCGATGAGCATTGCCGGAAGGCCGAAGGCCTTCCGCACATCAGACGGCACAGCCGCGGACTCACTTCGCCAGCGGAAAAACCGGCTCAATGTCCACCGGCACACTCTTCAATTTTTCGAGCGCACTCTTCATCGGTGGACGAATCACTGCGTA
Source organism: uncultured bacterium (assembly GCA_965653675.1). Lineage (GTDB taxonomy): Bacteria > Acidobacteriota > Blastocatellia > Pyrinomonadales > Pyrinomonadaceae > UBA11740. The sequence goes on along the minus strand of CBFHBA010000004.1, from coordinate 121,083 downwards.
TTTGTCGAGAATTGCCGCCGCTTTTTCGTAAGAACCTTCCGCTTCAATTGTTAGTAGTTCAGTCGTCAGTTTTCGCACCGCGTTCTGAATCTTTGATTCGTCGACACTGAATTTTCCGGTGCGCTCGTCGTACTTAATGCCACCTTCATCAAAGAAGTAGTTGAACTGCATCGCCACGCCGCGTCCGTGTGCTTCGTTGATGCCGAAGCGGACGGAACGAAACATGCTGGCAAGATAAGTCGTGTACAGCGTGCCCTGCATGGTCTTTGGCACGACGCCTTTGTTGATCAGGTATTGCAGTGCCCACAAGCCGGTGACGTCGGCTTTCGCCTCCTCTATCGAAGAGTATTTGTCTTTCAGTTGCAGGCGCACGGTCGTTGCCTGGCCGTTCACTTTGATGTTGTGCGGCCCGAGTCCGTGCATCAGCTCGTGCGTCAGGATGTGCGTGAAGAACGAGTCGAATGAAAGTTTCGCCTGGTCGGCGCGTGTCGACACCACGCGGGAGATCGGAATCAGCGTCTTGTTGAATTTCGCATCCTGCACATTCTTGAGCATGATGCGCTTTGAGCCTTTCTCTCTCACCACGCGTTCATCATTCGGCAAATTGAATGCGGCCGTCTGCACACCGCTGTTGCCTTCTCCCGCACTGAACACTTCGTTGACCACGCGAATGGGCGAAGCTGCGCCGAGTTTGGGATTCCGATATTTCGGATCGATCGGCAAGTGATCTTCCAGTTCCTGCAAATACGAACTGAACTTCTTCAGCTTGGCGGTCTCGGCGTCGTCGCGCAGCGTCACGTAAGCTTCGAACGCCGCTTTGTAGCCGAATAATTCGTCTTCATAGGTTTCGTATGGCCCAATCGTCACATCGATGGGCGAATCGAGATCCATCCACGCCACGTCGCTATCGTAATAATCGTTCGAACCAAACGCCGCCGCGCGCTTGTTCAAAAAGTCGCGCAACGTCGCGTTCGTCGTTAGCGCCGCCGCTTCGCGCAAAAATTTCGCCGCCGGTTCGAGAAACTCGCGGTACTCTTCGCTGTAGGGCACGGTCTTTAGCTTGCCATTCGCATCGCGGCGAATCGTGTAGAAGTAGCCGGTGGCTTTTTCTTTTTCAGCCGCGGACAGCGAATTTGACCACGCGTTGAACTCGTCTTTCGTCATGTCGGCGGGATAAAAGTTCGCCTGCGGCGGACGCGCTGGCGCGCCTTGGATAAAAGGCTCGTTCTCGTCAAGCTGTGACCAGGGGCCTTTGTTAATCATGAAATAGTGGAGCCGCGCTCGGCCCAGCGGCGTCTTGTCAGCTTGAAGTTTCCCGAGTAGCGCCTCATTACCGCTCCATAATTGTCGCCGGAATAGATCGTCATAAAGCTTCGCCGCCGCAACGATCTTTTGCAGCGCGAGTCGGTCCTTGGGCGAAAGCTGTGATGTGTTCGCCGTCATCGCCGTCGGCGCGAAGCGACTGATCTTCTTGTTCAGCTCGTCTAGTTCGAACGAGGTCGCCTTGGTTGATCGCCCTTGCGGCGTCCCCATGCCGCACAAGGCGAATACAACCAATACGATCACCGCAATCAATCGAGTGATGTTATGCATAAACTATCTTTACAGGCTTTGCCGGTTCTTCAAGATCTTTACAAAAGACGCTGACACAAACTCATCGTGCGTCAGGCTGGTAAGCTTCGTTGCTTCTTCTTCGGTCAACGCGCCGCAGTTGATTGCGCGCAAGAAGTAATTCAGTAATCCCTGGCCAGTGGCTGCGTCATCGAACACGTCGCCGACCAGCGTTGCCTTCGCGGCTTTTTCCACGAAATTGCGTAACCGTTCTGATACAGCGTCCAAGCTTTCCAGGAAAAATGAGTAGACCGCGGCGTAACGTGTCGGCAATTGCGCGGGATGCAAGTCCCACCCCTGGTAAAACCCGCCGACGAGCGAATGTTGAATGTGATCGTAATGCAACTTCCACGCGCGATGAATTACGGCGCGGTTCTCTTCGACTTGATCCTGCGTGAGGGGCGCGCCTTCAGTCGCGCGATGCGGGCCCACCGGCATAATGTTCGTAGCGCCATCGGACAACCAAATGCCGGTGCCGGCGTATGAAACTTGCATCATCTGCTTCGCGAAGTCGCAAGCGGGATGCATCATATGTTGATGCGCCGCGGTGATACTGCAACTCGCCGTGTAATCGTAAGTGCCGAAATGCGCGGCGACGCAACGCCCACGCGCAGCCTGTAATAGCAACGGGAGATTGATGCGCCCTTCTGAATTAATGATCGATTGCGTTGTTTCGATCATCATCTCCATTTTCAAAGATCCGCCGGCAAGTCCCGTCTGCTGCTCGAGCAATTCAAAAATGTCAACCAGCGCCGCACATTGTTGAGGCGTCGTAATCTTCGGCAGCGTCACGACGAAATTATCAGGCAAGCGGCCACCGGTCTCTTCCACTAACGCCGAAACGAAAATGTCGAGCGTGCGACAACTTCGCGCACGCAGCTCTTCGTTGAACGGCTTGATGCGAATGCCGATGAACGGTGGCAGCGCGCCGGATTCCATTCCCTTTGCGACTTCGAGGGCCGCTGATTGCGCGTGCCCGTCTTCTTCCGCGTCGGGTCGATTCCCATAGCCGTCTTCGAAATCGATGCGAAAGTCCTCGACAGGTTCGCGCTTCAATTTTTCCTGCACGCGCGAATAAATCGTGTGTGCCAGCCAGGCAGCTTTATTTTCAGTGCGCAAGCTTTCGGCATCCGTTTCCAAGCGGTGCCTCAATCCCGTCGCGTAATCCAAAACATCGGGCAACTCTTCGGAAAGCGGGAGGCCGATTGCGCGCGCGAATACGACAAAGTCAGACGCGTTCTCGGTCAGCGCGCGCTCCGCGACCTGGCCGAGGCGTTTCGCGGTATCAGCGCGAAACAGGTGCGCGCCGCCATAGACCGTGTGCACGGGCTGACGCCGCCCCGTTTCACCGGGAAAATTGCGCGCGGCCGCCACATTCGCGTCGCGTAGCTGATTAATCACAGGTTTCAGCAAATCTTCAGAAAGAGAAGGTTGCATCTACGATTTGTCTCCAGGGAAAGCTTGAAAGCTGGAATGCTTCAGACTTTATGACGAAAACCGGCGAGCAGCAAACGGCGCAAACAACAAAGTGTTCGGTAGTTTGAGGTGGCACGCGCATCTTGCGCGTGGTTTCACGGGCGGGACGCCCGTGCCACTTTCAAACTGACCTACTAAACAAAAAGGGCACGGCGAACCGTGCCCTTCCGTGTTTCAACTGAGAGATATCTAAGCGACGCTGACGGCCGCACCGGGATAAGTATTTCCCAATTTCGCGGGATCGCCTTCCGCCAGAGTGTTCACGAGCTCATGATGAAAGTAATCATGACGCGCCGCCACTGGGGGCGCGACGCGCTTGTCGTACATCTGTCGGGAACGATCGATGTCTTCACGCAGACGTTCGTAGATGTCACCGTGATTTCGGCCTTCGCTGACTTTTTGTTCGTTGTAAAGTTTGATTTCCGAAACCAGCAGTCGCGCAAACCGCCGCGCATCGTTGTGCAACGGTCGCTCTTCGTCACTGACCTCAACCGGTAATTCAGCGTCACGACCCCAGCGACGCTTGCTTCCGAGCGGCGTCGAGTATTGCGCGGTGAATACCGGCTGAGCCGGTTGCTCGACGGGCGCGGGCGCTTCTACAGCCGGCTCTGCAGGTGCTTCAACTGGGGCAGCTTCAACCGGCGCGGCTTGTACCTCTTCCACTTCTGGTTGCGCTTCCGCTTCCGCGTGAATCTCTGGCTCGACTCGCGGAGCTTCGGCAACGACTTCGGGCACTGGCTCCGCAGCAATCTCGACATGCTCGCGCTCAACCTCAACCGTCGCAGGCTCAACCTGCGGCGTGTAGCTCGGCTCTTCGACTTGGGCCTCGACTGTTTCGGTGGCGGGTGCGGATTCGACTTCCCCCTGCGGTGCGGGTTCAGGCGCGACAACTTGCGGTTGCGGATGTGCGACGCGCGCGCCGGACCCGAGTTCAACGGCAATGGCTGCGACTTGCGTCAAGATTTCCAGCGCGTCCAACTGGATCGCATCGCGATGCGGCCACGTTGAGTCTGCGTACAGTACGGCCACAACCTTGTGACGAACGACCAGCGGTACGGCCGCCAGCTGCTGTGGTTCACCGCCAAGTTGCTCGATCAACGAAACGTCTTCAGCGCGAGTGCTGGAGGATATTTCAGTCGATCCGGTGCGCGCGGCCTGACTGATCACCGTGTTTCCATTGAGCGGCAGCGCCACTCCGTACACAGCTTTCAAGTCGCTTCGATGCGTCGCTTCGGATTTGCGCCAGGCGATCGCCTGATCGCGTTTGACGACGAACAGGACGGCGCGATCGGTGAACTGTGCGGCATTTCGGATCAATGCATTGAGTACATCGCTCTGCGTGTGCTGGTTCCTGACATCATCGATTGCGGCTTTCAGTAGCGACAGATCGGCGGGCGCCGGCGTGGCAGGCGTCGCACCACTCAGCTTCTGTTCGCGCGCCGCTTGCAAGTGTGCGGAAATCGCCGCGCCGAGCGGCGTACTCTCAAGCTGGCCGGTCGTCGCGCTGTCGCGCAGACGTCCCAACGTCTCGTTGAACTCGGTTTGCAGCCGCGCGAGCTCTTCATGAATCGCGCGCAACCGATCGTCGAGGTGGGTTTCGATTGATTTGAGCAGGCTATTTTCTAATTCTTCACTCACGGTGGTGACGTCCTCCAAGTGGACTCAGCTCTGGGGCCAAGCCGCGAAGATCGATTATGGATGCCGCTGCGAAGGGGCGTCAAGGCCATTTTTCGCGGATTCCGCAGGGTTTTCGGCGAAAAGCTCCTCTAAACAGGCAAACCTTTGCGCGCGATGGAGCTCATAACCTCGCAAAAACGATCCAATTCCCAAAGCGTCGTGTACACGTTTGGCGTAATCCGCAGCCCGGTGAATTCCTCGTGAACAATAGGGGTAGTGAAGATTCGGTGCTTATCGAAGAGATAGCTGCCAATCTTTCCCTGGTCGAGGCCCTCGATTTGGACGTTCGCGATCGCGCACATTTGTTGTGGATCGAACGATGTATTGAAGCGGACCTTCGGAATGTCTTTAAGCTTGTCCATCCAGTATCGCGACAGGTATCGCAGGCGCGCTTCCTTGCGCTTCCCGCCGATGCCGTTGTGAAACAGAATCGACTCGCCAATGGCCAATCTGGGCGCGGCTGAGTGAGTGCCGATCTCCTCGAACTTGCGAATGTCACCTTTTTGTTTCTCTTCGGCGGCAAACAGCGGCCAGACGTTTGAAATCTTGTCGCGCTTGACGAAAAGCAGTCCGGTGCCTTTAGGCGAGTACAACCACTTATGAAGGCTCGTCGCGAAGTAATCGCAATCGAGGTCCGGTTGTTTGAAATAGAACTGCGCGAAAGAATGCGCGCCGTCGACGACCGTCTCAATGCCGTGGCGTCGCGCCATTTGGCAGACAGCTCTGACCGGCGTGATTTGTCCGGTCAGGTTGATCTGGTGCGCGATTTGAATCAAACGCGTCCGCGGCGTGATCGCTCGTTCAAAGGCCGCGGTGATTTCATTGATGTTCTTCGGCGGAACCGGAATCTGAATCAGATTGAGTTTGATTCCTTCGCGCCGCTCGCGCTGACGAATGGTCGTGAGCATACGCCCATAATCCTGCGTCGTCGTCAGCACCTCGTCGCCTGACTTCAAATCCAAACCGAGCAAAAGGGTTTCGAGTCCTTCCGAAGCGCCACGCGTGATTGCGATCTCTTCGCGATCGCAACCGAATAACTCAGCGAGGCCCGTGCGAATCGTTTCCGATTGGGGCTCGAGAATCTGCCACATCGTGTACGCCGTCGCGTCTTCCTGTTGCCAGATATAGCGAACCAGAGCTTCGGTGACGACGCGTGGGCTGGGACTAACGCCGCCATTGTTTAGGTTGATGATCCCGCGTGTGACACTGAACGCATTTTGAATCGTCGACCAATAGTCTTCCTCACTTGCCGCTTGTTCAGGCGAAAGGTGCGCGATCGAGCTGCTCGCCGCCTGCACTTCTTTCACGAGAGCAGCGATAGTGGGTGATGCGAGCGCAGCGAGGCCGATCGATTTCCCGGCCAGAGAAAGAAAGTTGCGTCTGGGGAAATAAGTTGTGTTCATTGGGATTCACGCGGTGTCGCCAAAGAGTTTCAACCACAGAGGACATAGAGAAAACTAAAAGATATCGTAACCTGCTTACAAATCTTCTCTTTGTCCTCTGTGGTAGATGTTCTTAGTTGGCGGCAGCTTTCGCCGGCATCTCCACTTCATATCCCGCCTTGATCCACGCGCTGGTTCCGCCCGTGACGTTGAGCAGGTTCGTGAATCCCTGCGACTGCATGATGCTCGTCGCGGCGCTGGACCGATAGCCCCCCGCACAAATCACGGCCGTGAGTTTTGTTGGATCCAATTTCAACGCCAGCAACATGTCATTGAGATTCGACAGTGGCGCAGGGGCCGCGCGCGGGGCGTGACCCGATTCGTATTCGCCGGGGCGACGCACATCGACGATTTGCAGATCGGAGCGGGCCGCGATCAGTTCTTTCAATTCGCCCACGCTGATCTGTGGAACGGCTGCAACTTCGAATCCCGCCGTCTTCCAAGCGTCGATCCCACCGTTGAGATAGCCCTTTACATTTTCAAATCCGACGCGCGCCAGACGCGTCCGCGCTTCCGTTGCCTTCTCTTCTGACTCGGCAACGATGACCAAAGGCGTCTCCATCGCGATTAGCGTCCCTGCCCACGAAGCAAACTGTCCGCCGAGACCGATGTTCATCGAACCCGGCACGTGCGCCGCACCGAAATCGGCAGCGGAGCGGACGTCGAGAATCATTTCGCCAGCCTGCGCGCTCTCTGCGACTTCTGCAGGTGTCATCGGTCTCAAACTTGGCAGATCACCGAGCGGCGCAGCTCCGGCGCGGTTAATCTCAGCATCTTTTGGAAAGTACGCCGGAGCCGCGGGAAGGTCCACCGTCATCATGCGCACGAAATCATCTTTCGTCATCGGCTGCAACGCATAGTTGAACTGCCGCTGGTGGCCTATCGTCGATGAAGTTTCAGACGAAAGATTTTTGCCACACATCGAACCGGCGCCATGCGCGGGATAAACCTCAACCGCATCATCGAGCTGCAAAATTTTGTTGTGTAGCGTCTCGTACATCATGCCGGCCATCATTTGTGGCGTGTAGCCTTTGCCGCCCGCCAAGTCCGGCCGCCCGATGTCGCCGATGAACAAGGTGTCGCCAGTCAGAATTTTTTTTGGTTCATCAGCGTTTTCGGCGTCAGTCACGAGCACACAAATGCTCTCCGGTGTATGACCTGGTGTCTCAAGAATGCCAAGCTTGACGGTGCCGACCGACAACTCGTCGCCATCCTTCACAGCTCGATGCGGGAAAGCCGCGCCGGCTTGTTTACCAAACACGATCTCTGCCCCCGTGCGAGCCGCAAGTTCGCGGTGGCCACTGACAAAATCCGCATGCAGATGCGTCTCAATGATGTATTTGATTTTCAGGTTCTGCGCGGCCGCTTCTTCGATGTATTGATCGACGTCGCGTTGCGGATCGACCACGGCCGCTTCACCGTCTGCACCGATCAGGTAAGACGCATGCGCGAGACATCCCAGGTAAAATTGCTTGAAATACATTTGGACACCTTCCGAAGTTTTGGATGGGTTTCGGTCGAGCGGATTCTCTCGCAATTCCGCACAGTGGGCAAGCAATTGCGCGCAGGAGAGCGAGCTGATTTCAGATTTTCTGCGAACCTCAGAGAAATTCCAAAATTTCGTTAGTGCCTTATTTTGCCTTTGCACCTTCCGTCACTTCTTCGCGTCTTTGCGAGAAATAATTATCTGCGTTAGATTTCGCGCAAAGGTGCGAAGAAGGTTCGGAAGGCGCAAAGACTCGATAGTACAACTAACGTTGGAAACTCTGGCTACTTCCTTTTCTGGCTGAGTTCAATCGTAATGTAAGTTACGGCGTCCCATGCGTTATGAATTCCGATGAAGAGCAGCATCAAGGCGGCAAATCCGACAACGAACAGGCTGCGATGCGTGTACTGCTCCATCCCGAACGCAGCCGCTATAGTCAAGCCGTACGAAACCATTGGCAGCCCCACGTGCCACAGCCAGTCTTCGAACACCAACCGGTACGTCTTTAGTCGCCGCGCACGCAAAAAAGTTATCAGCGTGTACAGGAAACCAGCTACTCCATACAGGCCAACGGCCAGCGCCAGGCGCGAAAGGCTGTGCCAGGGCGCGCTAACCATCGCCGCCAACAACAGCACTGCCCCGAAATGCACAATTGTCGGCGTGCCGAAAGCTTGAATCTCGCGCGTGGTGGCCTTTCTGCGCGAGTCAGCGATCAGAGCAATGACGACAAACTGCAAACCCGTGAGTGCCGCCCCGGATGAACCGATCAGAAAAAAGAAAGTCTCCCACGCAGCGAGTTGTGAACGTGCTTCTTCCATCGGTTTTAGCGCTTCAGTTTGTAGAACTCGCGCGCAGGTTTCAAAGGTCGCAGCATCCAGTACGGACGGCGCTCGCCGTTAGGAGAATATTTGAGCGCCGGGCGTGTTTGCGACAACCACTTTTTATAAACCTCGTGAGACTTGGCGGTATCGACATGAATGTCTCCGTAGTTGTCCGTCGAGTCAGCTTTCCGCACGCGAACTACCTGATGCCAACAGTGCATTCCTGAAATTGGATCGGGATGCACGGGGAACGTCAGGTTCTGATGCACTCCCACGTCGTTCCACCAGATGCGCAGCGTGTCTCTGTCGCTTGATGCGTACGGCCCGACGCCGGACTCACGCTTGAGCCCCCACTTATCGCCGTCGTGATCGAGTTTGACAGTAGCCATCATTTGCTTCTGGCCGGTCTCATGAATTTTCCAACGGCCCATATGATGGCTGCAGGCGACGATGCCGGGCTTGATGCCTTCGGTAACCCAGGCGCGCACGACAAAATAACCAATCTCAGTTTCGACGCGCACGAGATCGCCCGTGCGCACGCCGAGTTTTGCGGCGTGACCAGTGTGCAGCCATAGTGGATTAGTGTGCGCAATTTCATTCAGCCATTTCGCGTTCGAGCTACGCGTGTGAATTTGTATCGGGAGACGAAAGGTAGAGATCAGAATCGTTTCATCAGCAGCAAGGTTCTGAGGGTGAACATGGCCGCGGATGTAAGTCGGAATCGCGTATTCCGGCCAACCCCAGGCGGCGATAGTGCTGGAAAAGAATTCGAGCTTGCCGCTCGGCGTCGGGAATCCGCGTTTGATTTCGCCATCGACTTTGATACCAACGAGTCGACGCCCTTCAGCGTCGCCGTCAGGACCAGGAAGAGGAACAACATTCGGCGAAGCGGGTTTGCCCGCGCGCGTGAAGACACGGCTGAGACTATCCTCGCGCACATCATCTAGCTCTTCGACGGGTACTGTTTGCTCGTAGAGCGCACCAGTCTTCTTTTTGATCTCGAATGACCCATAGCGACGCATGAATTCGAGTGGAGTCAAACCCTCTGCGACCGCCCTTTCCGGCAAACCCGGCAGTGAGTTCTCAAAGATCCAACCGTAATATTCGTCGACACTCAGACGCGTCCCAGGATTTTTCTTCGATTCGACAAATTGACGAATGCCGAGCGAGCCATCGCGATCGATGCGCCAGGTCAATTCCATCCAGAACTCGTTCTCTTCCCAAACTTCTCCCGGATTAACTTCGCGGGTGTCATGCACGTCTTCGCCGTTTCGTTGGCGCGCGGCGCGCATCACCGGCTGGCGAAATCCGAGCCATTGCGAGTCATGTGTCTCGTACGAATGAATGTCATGACGTTCCGGCCCAAGCCCCATCGGCAAAACGTAATCGGCGAAGTAAGCGGTCTCGTTCCAAACTGGTGTAAGCGCCGCGTGACAGCCGATCAGGTTTTCATCCGTGAGTGCTTCAATCCACGAGAACCCATCGGGATTCGTCCACACCGGGTTGTAGACGCGGGTGAAGTACGTATCAAGTTTCCCGCGCCCCTCTTTCAAAAGATGTGGCAGAAGAAAAGACATCTCGTGCATCGACAGCGGGAATTCCTGCGGCCAGTTGATCTCGCCCCACATCTTGGGATGCGGCGGTGTGTGAATCGGCTTCGGCACAAACTTGTTCCAGGCATTGGGAAAGACGCCACCCTCGGTAGCAACCGCGCCCATCAAACAATTCAGCATGAACAAGCAACGGGCCACCGACCAACCGTGGCTGTTGCCGGAAGTCACGCTGCGCCAGTTGTGACTGGAGAGTTGCGTGCCCGCGGTTGAAACCAGCTTGGCAATCGCTTCGAGCGTCTTCGCATCCACGCCTGATTCCTGTGCGGCGAATTCAAACGTGTATTCGGCGTAGAGTTGTTTCAAGTCGCACTCAAATTCCTCAAAGGTGATGACCCGGTCGCTACCGGTCACGGTACTGACCTCATCGCTCTGCGGAGCTCCTACCTCCTGCCTCCTGCCTCCTGCCGTCAGGTATTCCTGCCAGTTCCACCACTTCGTCACGAACTCCCGATTGTAGAGATTGTTCTGAATCAGGTAATTCGCAATCGCCAAGAGAATCGCCGCCTCCGATCCCGGATAAGGCGCGATGTAGAAATCCGCATGCGTGGCCGTATTCGACAAACGCGTGTCCATCACAATCAACTTCGCGCCGTTGGCCTTGCCGTCGATCACCCGCTGCGCATGCGGATTGAAGTAATGACCTGATTCCAGATGTGCACTGATCAGTAAAATGACTTTCGCATTTGCATGATCCGGGCTGGGCCGATCGAGCCCCATCCACAGCTGATAACCCTCGCGCGCGCCCGACGAACAAATGTTCGTATGCGAGTTGTGCCCGTCAACGCCCCACGCCGCGAGAATCCGCTCGGTGAAGCCGTCTTCGCCAGGACGTCCGACGTGATACATGATCTCGCCCTTGCGATCTTCGACAATCGCTTTACGAATTCGCGTGGCGAGATCGTCAAGAACTTGATCCCAGGTGACGCGCTCCCAATTTCCTTCGCCACGTTTGCCGGCGCGCTTCAACGGGTAAAGAATTCGATCCGGATCGGTCACCTGATTCAGCGTCGCCGGACCCTTGGCACAATTGCGTCCCCGCGATCCCGGATTCTCCGGATTGCCTTCAAACTTCTGAATCTGATTCGTCTCTTTGTCGATGTAGGCGAGTAGTCCGCACGCCGACTCGCAATTGAAACAAGTCGTCGGCACCAGCTGATAGTGCCGCTCCTTGCGTTCCGGCCACGCGCGCGAATCCAGCTCCGTCCAATCGTCCCAGCGATCTTTCGGCGGGAATGCGGAGAGATGAATGCGTGAAGGGCCTGGATAGAGAGCGCTCATAGGTATTTGCCAATCGCCATTTTCTTTAATTCTGAAATCCGTGCCAGGTGATGATCGTCATGCTCGGCAATAAAGAAACCCAAATCAATGACCCGAATGTGTTGTTGCAAACGAGGCTGGAGAGCGGTGCGCGCGACGAAGACTTCATCATATGAATCGAGCCGCGCAACGAACGCCATTCGCTCTTTGCGGAACGCACTGAGAATGTTCTCAATTGAATTCGTGTTGTGATTGGCCTCGTGCGTCTTCTGATTCGTAATGTCGGCGGCGGTCAGCGTTTCGCGGCCGGCTTCAAAATCATTCAGGCGTTTCATCCCGAGTTCTTCCAGATCGAGCAGATGTCCCGCTTGTTCCTGAATCGACCACTTGTCGCCATCACGTCGCGTTAGCACTTCACGCGTCAATCCGCGCGTCAGATCTTCCAGACGCGCCGGAGTTCCACGTACACGCTCGACGACATTCCCGTACATGCCGAGCGGCAGCGCGAACGAGAATTTACGCTAGAGCCATTCTACGTGCGGAACCGCTGCCGAATCTTTCATGGGTTAGAGCGACTCTATTCTGATAATTGTGGCGAAAGCACAACTAATGCTGGGCTTTCACACCTCATCATCGTCGCTACGTTTTTTTGAAAACGTCCGGATTGTCTTTGTAAATCTTGTCAGCTTGCGCACCGAGGTCTTCGGCTTCTTTGGACAACTGATTGATTTTTGATTGATTCGAATTAACCCGGTTTTGGAAACTCGAACGATTCGTGCTTTCGATCAAAGCCTGCGGCGTGTCTTTGGCAGCCTGTATCAGCTCGGCGCGCTTGTTGAATTCCTTTGTCTTCAGAATCAGGTATTGCTTGAATTTGTCAGTGACATTCAGTCGGCTCGCCTCGTCGAATTTCGACGCTGCCTCTTTGCATTTCTCCGCGGCCTTGTCATAGGCCGTGATGGCTTCGGCAGCGCGCACGCGCGCCTCGGCGAGACGTCTGACGTCGGTGTGCATCATCTCGTCTTGCTTGGCTTTAGCGTCGACGACAAATTTGTTCATCTGATCGACGGCGGCGTTGCCTTCGTCAACCAGCTTGTTGGCTTTGTCCCTATCGGCTGTATTGCTGGCGCTATTGCCACACGCCCAAATCGCGGCAATTAATAGAACAAACGCAACGTGACTGTTAAAGTATCTGGAGAACATTTTGATCAGGTCCTTTCACGATTTAGAAAGAGCGAACAAACAACCCAAAGTCAATTTTAAGCAAGGGGCACTGATTGCCCCGCCTGCACGTACGCGTGCTCGTAAAGCATCATGCCAATCAGCAGCATGAATAACGAGACAAAAACCGTTATGAGTATTGGAGTCACAAAAGTCATCGTTCCGGCGACGATTAGCCCGCCCATTCCGAACAGTGGCAACATCACGCCTAATCGGAAGTACGAACTATATCTGCCGCGCGTCATTTCCCACGTCGCCACTCGCGCATGTGCGCTCCCATGGGTTAACGACACTTCACCCCACACCATAAGCAGATGAACAATCGTTCCGACAAGTGCGAGCCAAACGAGCGAAGTAACTTCCGCAAACCTGCCCAAGACGCCGATCGGCGGGCTGACAAATTCTGCGAATGGCACGAGCACGGTCGCGCCGAGGACCAGCGCCTGAACAACTAAGTGCGGTGGCAACAAAGGATTCTGCCAAAGGTCGCGCGCCTTCGCCTGCGCGAATAAATAAGCCGTGTAGACCGCGGTGAGCAGCGACAACGGAATTCCCGCGACCATCAACCACCTCTGGAACAAAACCGTTCCGACTATGCTGCCGACGAAGTGCAAGAGCAGCACCAGCGAATATCCCGCGATGATGAAAGCGCCCTTCACCAGCCAGCTGAGCCACTGTGGCCGCGTGAAAATCATGTAGAAGCGTTCCGGATGTTCGAGGTCCCAAATCAATAACAAACCGGTCAAACCAAGGAATGCTCCGCCGATCACCGGCGTGTACCACAACCAAAGCGGGCTTTCAGGTTCAATGAAACCAAAGAGCACCAACAATGCCACAACCAAATAAACTCCGCTCGCGATTCCTTTCGTCCACGTGTACAAACTCACACGCCAGTCCCACGGAATTGAATGCGCCACGTCGTAACTCAACAGCGCCGCCGCTGATGTGTTGTTGTAAGTTGGATTGCCAGAGACTACTTGTTCTGCGGATTGCTGCTGCTCGCTCCACATGAAGAGTCCGGCTTCCGGCCGTCGTGCCGCCAACGGATCGAGTGTCGCCTGATGTGCGCCTTTGTAGAAGAGTTTTGGCAGCGTCTCTTTTTCAGGCCGCCGCACATTCACGGCTTCACGATTCACAATCTGTGCAACGTACGAAGTTTGATCGTTCATGTCGCCAATCAGAATTGCCTGCGTCGGACACACGACGACGCACGCGGGCTCGAGCCCGACATCGATCCGATGCGCGCAGAAATTACATTTCTCGGCCGAGTGATCTTCCGGGTTGATGAAGATCGCGTCGTAAGGGCAGGCAGCCATGCAGGCTTTGCAGCCGATGCAAATCGACTTATCGAAATCGACGATGCCGTCCGCGCGCTTGAACATCGCCGCGGTGGGACACGCCGTCACGCATGGCGCGTGCGCACATTGATTGCAACGGGTTACCTGATGCGCACGTCGGACCTGCGGCCATTGACCGACATCGACGTGCTTCACATACGTTCGCGTCACGCCGATTGGCACAACGTTCTCGGACTTGCACGCTGTCGTACAGGCATGGCAACCGATGCAGCGAGTATGGTCGATCACCTTCGCCCACTGCACCTGGTCGGTGCGCGGTGTTTGCTGCTCAAACATGTGAATGAGGCCGGGAATATACCAGAGACAACCGTGTACAGTCAGTACCATTTCGGTAAGGGAATGGTCCGAGCAACAACTTTCGGTGGGCCCGACAACTGACGATTAGACTCATCCGCTAACGCGGATGGTACTGACTTCATTGCGTTTGCCGCCGCTCCCCACAAAACCGTTGACGCCTCTTCAAGCCAGCCGCTATGATGACTTCGGTCCTACGAAACGGCCTTTGTGCCAGGTTATTGACTATCGGTTCTTGCCCAAAACCTCTCCGAATTTCCAAAGTTAGCCGAATCGCGTAGCGCGCGGCAGTGATTAAGGCAAGGGTTCTGTCCCCGTATGTCTGTAAAAATTGACGATCTACTCGTCACAGCGACCGCTCATTTTGCTTCCGACTTACATCTGAAAGCCGGATCTTTTCCGATCATGCGCATCGGGGGCGAGCTTTATCCGGTGGCCGACGCGCCGCGCCTTTCACCCGAAGACACGCTCGACATGGCGTTCTCGATGATGTCGAATCGGCAGAAGCAGAAACTCAAAGAAGTTTCCGAAGTCGACATCGCCTACAGCGTCAGCGGGCTCGGCCGGTTTCGCGCGAACATTTTTCAGCAGCGGGGCACCGTCAGTATCGTGCTGCGCGTCATTCCCGATCAGAGCAAGACCACCGCGCAACTAGGACTGCCGGCGGTGCTCGATCGAATTGCGGAAGAGCGCCGCGGATTGATTCTGGTGACGGGCGCGACTGGTTCAGGAAAATCGACGACGCTCGCTGCGATGATCGATCGCATCAACACGACACGCTCCGGTCACATCGTCACCATCGAAGACCCAATTGAGTTTCTCCACCGCGATAAGATGGCGTTTGTCACGCAGCGTGAGGTTGACGTTGACACGCGTTCGTTTGCTGAGGCGCTCCGCGGAGCGTTGCGACAGGATCCTGATGTGATTCTCGTCGGGGAAATGCGCGACCTGGAAACGATCAGCACGGCGCTGACAGCGGCCGAGACCGGTCACCTGGTTCTGTCGACGCTGCATACGCTCGATGCGACGGAAACAATCATGCGTATCGTTTCATCCTTCCCGTCCCACCAGCAGAAGTCCGTGCGCATTCAGTTGGCGGGAATCTTGAAAGCGGTGATCTCGATGCGGCTGGTGCGCGCCGCGAAAGGATCCGGCCGCGTGCCTGCGGTGGAAGTAATGGTCTCGACGGCGCTAATTCGCGACTACATCGTCAACGAAGACAAGACCTCGTTGATTCGCGAAGCGATCGCCAATGGCGCATCGCAATACAACATGCAGACTTTCGATCAGTCGCTGTTCCAGTTGCTACAGACGCGGCAGATTACGTACGAAGAAGCAATTCACAATGCGACCAATGCTGACGAATTCAAAATGCGCGTGTCCGGGATCTTCTCGACCGATTCTTCGATCGACAGCGCGGCTGCGATGCCGACATTCGATCCGCAGCATGGCCAGTTTGAGAGGATTGTGAATCGATAGATCAGGGCCACCTCGGTAGGGGCGTGGTTTGAAAGCCGCACGATCAACCCGCCGCTACTGCAGGTGGCTCTGACCGTTTTGCTTCCTGCCAGAGTCTTTCCAGATCGACAATCGAAACCTCTTCGAATTTGCGATTCTGCTCCCGTAAACGCTGCTCGATGTGTGCGAAACGTTTGCGAAACTTTCGGTTGGCGAGTTTTAGCGCAGCCTCAGGCTCCACGCTGAGGTGCCGCGCGATGTTGGTGACGACAAACAGCATGTCGCCAATCTCTTCACGAACATGCACGTGATCGGCCTCGTCGGCTGATTGTTTGTGCTGCTCGATCGCGACGCGCAGCTCGTCGACTTCTTCCTGAAGCTTCTGAAAAATTTCGTCGATGTCGGTCCAATCAAAACCCACGCGCGCGACCTTTGTCGAAATTTGATGCGCCTCCATCAGCGCCGGCGCCTTGGTTGATACGCCATCGAGGATCGATGTGTGCGATGATTCGATATCATCTTTTTTCGTCGCGCGTTTTTCTTCAGCCTTGATTGCTTCCCAATTCTTCAAAACCTCTGCCGAGTTGTCGGCTTGCACGTCGGCGAAAACATGCGGATGGCGCCGCACCATCTTCGTATGGAGTCCGTCGATGACGTCGTCGATCGTGAATTCACCGCGTTCTTTCGCCACACGCGCCTGGAAAACGATTTGAAACAAGAGGTCGCCAAGCTCTTCGCGTAGCGGCTCTGGACGGCCTTCGCGCGCTTCCTCGAGGGCATCGAACGTCTCGTATGCTTCTTCCAACAAAAACGGCGCCAGCGTCGCGTACGTCTGCTCACGATCCCATGGACAGCCACCGGGCTCGCGCAGCCGGTCCATCAACTTGACGAGGTCAGTAAAATTTTTCGGCATATGCGTAGTTTCAAGTTTCAGGTTTCAAGTTTCAAGTTGGAAGTGCGGTCAGTACCCATACGCGTAAGCGGATGGATTAATAACTCAAGCGACGGGTTGAGCGTCTGGCCCACACGCTGACGCGGGCGGTACTGACTGCAAACGCCTACGGAGTGGCTTTGCGCTCCCTCAAAACTGGGTGCTAACATTCAGGCCTTAACTTATTATCGAATTGTTTATGAAGACGCGCTGCCCTCGGAGGCGCGTACTGTTTCGAAAACCATGTCTGAAGAACAACCGACATTTAAAGTGGTCGATCGCCGCCCGTTCAATCCCGACGGAACCCCGCGCGAACTGTCGCCGGAAGAGAAAGAGGCACAGCAACAGGCCGAAGCAAAAGCGGCTGCGACGGAAGCGCGAATTGAAGCTCCGCCGGCCGCAAACACGCCGGCGCCAGAGGCGGAAAGACCTGCCGCTGCACCAGCTCAAACAGGCCGCGCGCCGCGCGAAGAACCGCCCGCGGCTGGCCGCGATCCGCTCGACGATCCCGCAAGCTTCATCAGCTTGATTATGTCCCTGGCGTCGAATGCTGCGGCCGCGTTAGGCATGATGCCGCACCCGGTTACCGGCGAAACGGGTGTTGACTTGAAAACTGCCAAGCACTGGATCGACGTGCTGGGCATGTTAGAGAAGAAGACGGCAGGAAATCTCGATCCGCAGGAAGATCAGATGGTTGAAGGGCTACTCGCTGATTTGCGAATGCAATACGTTTCGTTTTCCGGTTCGCCCACGCCACCACCTGCGAAATTCAGCGCCAGCGATATCACGGGCGGAAAATAAAGCAGTAAATAGTAAATCGTGAATGGTAAATAGTCGGCGCGTCCCAGATTTGCTTTTTCTATTTACGATTCACGATTTACGATTTACGAAATGAGACTTACCTTCCTCGGTACCGGCACATCGACCGGCGTTCCCTCCATCGCATGCAATTGCGAAACGTGCACGTCGGACGATCCGCGCGACAAGCGTTTGCGTGTATCGGTGCTAATTGAGCACGCCGGACAAACGATCATCGTCGACACCTCGAGCGATTTTAGGCAACAGGCTCTCAGAATTGGTCTCAAACATCTCGACGCGGTTCTCATCACACACTGCCACGCGGATCACATTTTTGGTCTCGATGACATTCGCCCGTTGAACTTCCGCCATGGAGCATTGGGACTCTACGCGAACGAGCGTGCGTGGAAAGACATTCGCCGCATTTTTCAATACGTCTTTCAGCCCAGTCATTTCGGCGGCGGTCTGCCGCAGATCGTGCCGCACACGGTTGTCGATGGCGCATCTTTTTGCTTCGGCCCGGATTTGCAGGTAACGCCCCTCGAAGTAATTCACGGACGCTTGCCGGTGATCGCGTATCGCTTCAACGACTTTGCGTACGCTACTGATTTGAGTGAAATTCCGCCTTCAACGCTGGATGGCTTACGTGGCCTGGACGTTCTCGCGCTCGACTGTTTGCGGATTCGCCCGCATGAAACGCATCTGTGGCTCGAGAAAGCATTGCAGTACGTCGAAGAACTGAAACCGAAACGAACTTACTTCACGCACATCACCCATGAGGTGAAGCACGAGCGCGACTCGAAACTTCTGCCGGACAATGTTGAATGGGCCTATGACGGGCTAATCGTGAGTGATGAGGACTGAGCACTAAGGACTGAGGACTGAGAAATGGCTTAAGTCTTTCACTCAGTCCTCAGTCCTCAGTACTCAGTCCTCAGTCCTTTATGCGACTTTTTCATGGTATTGAGAACGCCGCGATTCAGCGCCCGACCGTACTCACGCTCGGCGTGTTTGATGGGCTGCACCTGGGCCATCAGCTCGTCATGAAGACAGTAGTAGATCGTGCGCGGGCGGTGGCCGGCGTACCGACAGTCATTACTTTCGAACCTCATCCCCGCGCCGTACTGCATCCCGAATCTGCGCCGCCGCTCTTACAAACGTTCGATCAAAAAATTGAAGCGCTGAGCGTGCTTGGCATTGAGCAAACGATCGTCATTCATTTCGATAACGCATTCGCCCAGATTCGCGCTCACGACTTCCTGCGCGATGTCGTGGTCGATCGTTTGCACGCGAAGGAGGTCTACCTCGGGCGCGGCTTCTTTTTCGGTCATAACCGTGAAGGCAACATCGAGTTGTTGCGGCGTGTGAGTGAGCAGCTTGGCTTCATCGCCGATGAAGTTCCCGAGGTGCGCTTGCGTGGAAAACGCATCGGCTCAACAGTCATTCGCCAACTGTTGTCGGATGGGCGCGTCAATCTCGCGCGACGGATGTTGGGGCGGCCATATGGCGTCGAGGGACCAGTCGCGCGTGGCGACGCGCGCGGCGTCGGTCTCGGCTTTCCTACCGCCAACGTGCAGCCGCACAATCGAGTAATTCCACGCGGCGGCGTTTACGTGACCTCAACTCTGATCGAAGGGCAATGGCGGCGCAGCGTCACCAACATCGGCGTGCGACCGACGTTTGGCGACGCGCTCGAACCCTCGGTCGAAACTCACATAATTAACTGGACGGGAGATTTGTACGGCGACGTCCTGCGCGTGAGGTTTCTACATCGATTGCGCGATGAGAAAAAGTTCGGGTCGGTTGACGAATTGAAAAAGCAGATTGAAAGGGATGTCAGCCGCGCGGAGTGGTATTTTAATCGCGCCGGCGTGAAACGATCATTGACGATTGTCTGAGGGTGCGGTCGTCATGAGATCAGTACCATTCGCGTAAGCGAATGGATCCACCGGTCAACTGATCTTGAATCCTGGTCCCATCCGCTTACGCGGATGGTACTGACTCGGTAGCGCTAAGTCTCACTTCTCGCCGTTACTCGACGGCAGCTTCATCTGTTCGCGAAATAGGTTCAGCAGCAGCAACGTCCCGATACCGCCGCCATCGCCGCTTCCGCCGCCAGACGCGAGCACATCAGGAGTAATCCGCACGCCCTTCTCTCCGATCACCTTCAGCGTCTCGACCACCGCCACACCCTGAGCGCCGAGTGCGTTGACCTGCTCGCGATAAGCGACGCCTTGCGCCTCGCCCATTAAACGCACCTTCTCAGCCTCCGCTTTACCGGTAAGCGAAATGTATGACGCTTCGCCCTCAGCTTCAGCTTTCCGCTGTTCTGCGCGTTTGCTCGCAATGTCGACACCGACGGTCGCGGCCATTAAGTCGCGCTGGTTGTCCGCCTGTGACTTCGTCTTCTCGAGCTGAATGCGCTTTTCCTCCGCTTCACGCTGAGCATTGAACATATTCTGCTTTTGCTCGGCGAGAATCTTTTCCGTCTGCGTCTTCATCAGCTCTTCCGGCAAGTGGATGTGACAAATGAGCACGTTCACCACGTCAACGTGATATTTCAAAAGGTGCGCGCGCACACGAGCCTCGGCGCGTTCCTGCTCCTCGTGGCGATTTTGCAGGTAAGCCATCGCCGAAGATTCCGACGCCTGGTTACGAAAGATCGAATCGATCAGCGGGTGCATCACGTTCTGAATCAAGCGATCGATGCCACCGATCTTCGCGACCATAAACGGTGCGTCTTCCGGTTTGACGCGGAACACAACGCGCACTTCAAGCTGCATCGTGAAACCATCTTTTGAGATCACTTCGAAAGGATTGAAAGTGTTCACGACTTCGCCCGACGTCCATTCCACGGTTTGGTTGGTCGTTGGAATCACAATCGGCGTAATCGCCAGAGTGTTGACGTAATAACGGCCGGGCCCGACGACGGTTTCCTGAATGCCGCGATAGCCTTCAGGCACGACGTAAGCTTCGTGCGCGCCTTCATCCAGACGCCGGTCCGCCGGATCGCCGCTCATCAACTCCTGCTTGATTTCTTCCGCCGTGCGGTTGTCATCGATCTTGTCCAGACGGATCGCGGACTGTTCAGCCTGCGCTTGCTCCTCTCTTTCCATGCGCGCACGAACTTTCGCGGCCATCTGGCGTCGCACTTCGTCAGAAGGATCTTTGCCGGTGTTGGAAACGATGACCGCAACTTCACCAGGCTTAACTTCCTTCGCCGTTTCGGAAATGACTTTGAAGAGCAGCGGATTGATGTAGTAAGTGCCGGGCAGCAGTATGTCTTTCTGCGGCCCGCGCTGTCCGCCACGATTGATGAACTCATGTCCATCCTGGAAGTTGTCGTGACCTTCCACGGGCTCAGCCACGTAGTCGCGCGGATTGAGTTGCGCTCCATCGAGCGCCTCAACTAAGCCGATCTGGTTTTCATTGATGACGGTCGCGTCGAATAGCCGAACATAAAACAGACCGGGCTTGCCTTCGTTAGTGCCGTCGACCGGCGCCGATTGCGTGTGTACGCGATAAGTTCCGGGCGTGAGGATGTCGACCTGTGGGCCCTTCTGCCCGCCTGACGCGATGTATTGTTCTGCATCTTGAAAATTTCGATGGCCGTCGATCGCTTTCCCAAGCAATCGTCCCGGATCGAGTGGGCCACCGTCAGTTGCAGTCACCACACCGACCTTGCCTTGTGGAATGACCGTCGCTTTTGCGATCGACACTCGGAACAGGTAAGGATGAATCGGCCAGAGTCCGGGCGGCAAAGTGCGCAGTTGAATTCCCTTCACGCCGCCCTGCTTCAGAAACGCGATTGGGTCCTGAAAGTTGTTGTGCGCGTTTTGTGCGCGGTCCGGCGCGTAAATTCTGCCGGCCGGCATCGGCTCGCCATCGACCGCTTCAATCACGCCGAGTTCGTCCGAGCCGATTTCGATCAGTGCCACCTTGTGCACGACTTTCTCGAACGGCCACTTGATCAAATGAAGGCCGGGCTTCAGCACATCAGCCTGAATGCCGACTTCGCCTTCCGTCGCTACGACGCGGCCCGGTGGCATGCGGCGGCCGAAATAGCGTCGCTCTTTGATGGCAATCTCGCGCGCGCCCACGTTCACAAAGATACGGCGCAAGATCAGAAGAAAAACAATCAGCGCGACAAAGCCGATAATCAGAACCGGAACTACGGTCATGGGATCGAAATTATTCATGGTGACCTCTAATTCGTGTCAGAAGCCCGACTGTCAGGGAGGGCCTCTTGTGGTTGGTTGCGCTTGCTTACGCGCGGGCTTCTGACACCCCCCGCTTGCAATTCGCGTCGGGCGTCAGCAAGGGTTCGTTTTAAGACAAAACCTGCGCCTGAGCTTCTTGAGCGCGAAGAGAGTATCCAAAACTCTCCCTCAAATAAAGCACGCAGCTCTTCCGCGGAGACATTCCCGAGTTTTCCTTCGCGCCACAGGTTCAGCGTCAATTCAACTGTCCTGCCATAAAGATCCGCATCGTCACTCAAAGCGGCGAAGTGCAGAGCCTTCGCCGCGCCTTCTCGGCTGGGCGAATTTTTCCAGGAGACAAATGCGGCGTCGGCCAAGGGAACGTTAACGCGCAAATCATTTTGCGCGACGAATGACATCAACGAGAGCAAAGCAGCATCCGAGTCAATCTTCTGAACGAATTCGTTTAGCACTCGATCATACAAATTAGCGTCGCCGCTTTCCTTCGCATCGATAAGCACAGACTTATCACCAGCGCGCGCACGATCCAGCAAAAATGATTCCACCAGTGCGGCACGCTCACGATCTTCATCGGTTTTCAATTCCGCTTTGGTCGGCGGTTCACTGAACAGTCCGTGAAAATCAGGATTCGGCGGCAGGACGCGTTCAGCATTATCGCCCGCAGACTTCTGCCAAAAATAAAAACCGATTCCTGAAAATAAAAGGATTACGAGAAACAGGACAAAAGCGGTAATGAAAATGCTGACCATTCAGGCCGTGAACAGCTGTGCGCGTTCAGTGAATTATACGCTGGAGCGCGTTGAAAGGTTCAAGGGCAGGATTACCTTCGGATTTACGCGCATAAGGTCAGTACCACCCGCGTCAGCGGGTGGGTCAAACGAGTATCTTGATGATTACGGGACTACTGAACCCATCCGCTCACGCGGATGGTACTGACTTCATCTCGACGCAATTGCATTGAAGAACAGCGGATAAGTCGCCAGCGACTGCCCGCGATACTGCGGGCGAAAGCCGAAGAGGATGATGCGGCCTTTGCCCATCGTTACTTCGACCAGCGCAGCTTTGCCCTTGACGCGATCGGCGCCGAGCAGCCAACCGGAAAGTAGCGGATCTCTGTCTTTTGAATACCAGGCAATGACTTTAACTGGGAGCGCGGGCGCCCCCGCCCGCCGTTCATCATTACCCGGACCGCGGGCACCGTCCCCGGCGTCTTGTGGTCGCTCATTGCGGACGAGGGCGTCCGCGCTCCCAGCATTCAGCACTTCAAAGACTGGAGAGTTCTCAAGCCACGCAATCGATTCTTTCGGCATTCCCTTCGCAATTGGATTGTTAGTATCGAGTTCAATCCGCAAAATCGATCCCGGCACATAAAAATCCGTACGCGGTAATCCATCAACGACATCTTTCACTGGCAACTTAAACTGCTCGATCGCAAAATCCGAAGCGCGATTGAGAAAGACCAGCGTCCCGCCCGCTTCGACAAACTCGCGCAGGGCCTTCACGCCCTGCTCGCCGAGTCCCCCGGTGTATTCCTCCGGCATCGTGCCTTTGCGATGGCCGTTGAGGATCGGGGCGCGTGGTTGGTCGGGAATGATGATGGAGTCGTATTTGGTGCGAAGATCATGACCGCGAATATCGGAATCATGTAACGAACTCATGGCGAGCATCCCCCTGCTGAGCAAAACCCATCGCGTCCAGCCCTCATCGATCGCTGGCACGAAAGACTTGTAGAGACCGATTCGCGATCCGATTTTCAGAGCGGACAACGGAGGATACGCCGTGTATTCCAATGGCGAAGTCGTAAATCGCGTCAAGCGCAGGCCAGGAGATAGAGAAGTGGCGTAGATGACGTCAACGCCCATTAAAAGCGACAGAGTGTGTGCCGTGACATCATACGGCGGAATGGGTCGTCCGTTCTTGTCTCTCAAGTCCGGATAAATTTGCGGTTTTAGAAGGGCCTTTGCGAATCCGAAGGACGGCTGCTCGGATATGACAACATAATCGCCGATTCTATATTCGCCACTCTTGTTCGTAACATTATCGACCCGGCTAACCATAAGGCCACCGCGAATCAGAATATCCGCCAACAGAATCGCGTTGGCTCCTCGCAGAATAAAGGTTTCACCCTCTGGTCGAACCGCTTCCTTCTCAATCTCATAAAACCTCTGCAACCAGTGTTCGCGATTTTGCGCGGCGTGCTTCAACAAAAGGAAAGCCACGCTCGTCATCGTGTTGGTGATGTCGCGGATATGCCATTCGCCACCCATCCACAGCGGGCCGAAGTTGGCTGATTCTTTTTGCGGATCGTACCCCTCACGTGACTGCAACTGCTCGAACTTGACTGTAATCGGTGTCGCCAACCTGCACGACGCAGTCTCCTGCAAGATGCGCACACCGCCGTGATAATGCGAGTAGGCGCGCGAGGGCGACCATGCGTCGTAAGTCGAATCGGTGGTGATGCCTTTGTAGCCGGTGGCGCGCATCTCTTTCGCTAAATAATTTCCGAGTTCGGTGTAGCCTTCGACGATTTGCTTCGGCACGTTAGGTTCGACCGGCTGCATGTAGGGCGGCAGAAACAGTCGTGAGCCGAAACTCCCCTGCTGATGAATGTCGTGGACGATCTGCGGATGCCAGACGTTGAGAATCTTGTCGACGACCAGTTGTGTCTCGACCTGCGTGAAGGCGTACCAGTCGCGATTGTCGTCGTGGCCCGTGTATTTGTGATAAAGCTCGGGCGGATCGGTGCCTTCGTAAGGCGTGTCCAAAGTTTTCTGATACCAGTTGTTAACGATGTCAACGCCGTCAGGATTTGTCGAAGGCACCAGCAGGATGATCGTGTTCTTCAGGATCTCTTGAATCTCAGGCTCGTTTGATGAAGCGAGGCGATAAGCGATCAGCATGCTCGAGAGATACGAGCCGACTTCGGTTGAATGAATGCCACAGGTGATCGCCACGATCGTCTTGCCTCGTGCGATCAGTTGCGCGGCTTTACGATCAGCGAGCGCTGGGTTCGTTGGCGAACCGAGAATGCGCGGATCGGTGAGTTGTCGCTGAATCTCTTTGAACTCCTCGAGCCGCTTTAGATTCTCGGGCGCGCTGATCGTAGCGTAAACAAAAGGGGCGCCCATGGTCGATCTGCCAATCTCTTCAAACTTCACGCGATCGCTGGCGGCGGCGAGTTTCTGAAAATACTCCACGACTTTCGCCCAGCTCGCCAGCTTGCGATCGTCGCCAGGCGTGAAGCCGAGAACGTCCTTGGGCTCGGGAATTACTTTCGACTGGGCATCAACGCGATGAAGAAGCGAGTCGGATTGTAATGAAAGCGAAGCGAAGAAAACTGCGGCGAGAATGAGAAGCAGACGTTTTCGCATTTGATCCCCTCTGTATCCTCTGTGGTTGGATCGTCCTTTTACCACAGAGGACACTGAGGAGCACAGAGGAAATCACACCCCATGAATTCGCAGCCGAAACTCGTCATTGAGTGCCACGATGTCCGGCAAGCGGCCGGAAAATGCGCGCGCCTGCTGTAACAGCATCGGTACACCGCCGCGTGGGAGCGTTAATCCGTACGCAGGGTTGGCGAAGACGGAGGCAATCTGCGGATTCAACCGCTGTTGCACGCCGTATTTGACAGCGCGCGCACCAGCCGATGAGAAGCCAGCGCTGCGACGCGCGTTAACAAACTCAATTCCACGATCGAAAATGTGTATGCGCGTCTTGATCTCGCGGAGCGCCAGGTCACGGTGAACGAGCGCATTCGCGACTGCCTCGCAAACGGCAGCACGCTGATAGTTCCCGCGCGCGGGGACTCCCGTTTGATTATCGAAAGTTCGCGGGAGATTGGGGCGCGAGTCCCAGAGGTCGACGTAGCGGCTCAAGAATTTCAGCGTAGCTTCGTAAACCGTTGCGAGATTGCCGTTGAAATCATTTCGTTCAATGATCGGCGACTGGCTGGTTTCACCGCTGAATCGAGTAATCGTGACCGCGTACTGCGCCAACAAGCGAGCAACGCTTTCGTCGGCGCCGAACAGCAACAATCCCGCGAACGTCGGCACCAGTCCACGCGCGCTATTTGTCGCCAATAACAAATATCGCTCAAGGATTTCTTCGGTCGGATAACCCTTCACGGTCTTTTCGTCAAACGCGCCGCCCGAAAATCCGCGCATGAAACTCCACAGATGTGCTTCATCGATATCACGGACTGTCGCCCCAAAAGCCGGCAGGTTCTCGTACTCGAAAGGCCTCGCCTCATCAAGTAAAGCGGACAATTCATCATCAGTTGCTTCGCGCTTCTCTGCACCTATGCGCACAAAGAATTTTCCGTCGCGCGTGCGATACGGCCGTTGCTTTCCCTGCACATCGAGCGCCACAATGCGCCGGCCATTGTCAAAGGCGAGGCGATCAATAAACGGCATCAACGGCGGCGCAATCTCCTCGCGGCAGATGCGCACGAGTTCGTCCTGCACTTCTTCTGGATGATCGACACCTTCAACGCGCAGTTGATCGTTGACACCGAAGACGATTACGCCGCCACCGGTGTTCGCGAGTGCCACGATCCCCTGGGCGACGCGTTCGGAGTTCGAAAGCTTTACTTTGAGTTCGAGGTAAGTATCTTCGCCGCCGCGCACCATGCGCATCATCTCGGTACGTGAAGTTTGCGGCGCGCCGCTGGAATAGAGGTATTCCTGAAAAGAACGTTCTGTAACCGGCTCGTGCCGTTGGTTGCTGCGGAATCGTCTGCGAGCCATTTCTGTAATGGCGGGGCCGCCGTGCCCGCCCGGACGCGTGACCGCGTCGCTGGAATCAGATTTGAAACTTCACGGGGTAACGTTGCCAGTGTAGCATAGCGCGACTGTGCGTCATGAAGTCAGTACCACCCGCGTCAGCGGGTGGGTTAAGGCGGACTCTTGGATCCATCCGCTCACGCGGATGGTACTGACTTGATGTTCTCGCACCGCAATCACGCGATGAAAGCGTACGTGGGACTCGGCTCGAATCTTGGCGATCGCGCCGGGAACCTGCTACTTGCCGTGCGCGGGATGACGCACGCGGCGATGACGGTGACTTGTTTGTCGTCGATTTACGAAACTGAGCCGCTGAGCGACGTCGAGCAGCCGCCGTTTCTCAACATGGTTGCTGAGATTGGTAATCATTTGCCCACGCCCGAGCAGATGATGGCGCGACTTTTGCGGATCGAATTTGCACTGGGCCGAACCCGCGATGTTAAGGACGGACCGCGCACGATCGATCTCGATTTACTGTTTTACGGTGACATGGAAAGCGACACAGAGTTCCTGCGTCTGCCGCATCCGCGTCTGCATGAGCGGCGATTTGTGCTCGCACCGCTGGCGGAAATTGCGCCGCGACTGGTGCATCCGGCGCTGAATCGCAGTGTCGAAGAATTGTTAGAGACGCTGTCGGACAAATCGGAAGTGAAGCGTTGGACGCCTTGATGTAGCAAATCCGTTGATGAAACGATTCAATGAGCCGCGGAGCGCTCCGCGGCTTGTTGAATCAACCCAACTGCGCCGTGGGCAAAAACTTCGGCGAGCGTCGCGCTTTCGTTGCTTGCTCAAAGGCGTACGCTAACTTGATCAGAGTCGGTTCACTCCACGCCCGGCCAAAGAACGAAATTCCCACCGGCATTCCAAAAACATAACCCGCCGGCACCGTAATGTGCGGATAACCTGCCACGGCCGACGCCGTCGAATAGCCCCCCGTAAAGTGATCTCCATTCACCCAATCGGTCGGCCACGGCGGACCGCCCGTCGGCGCGATAATCGCATCGAGCTTGTTCTTCGTCATCACCGCGTCGATGCCTTGCGTGCGGGACATCAGATGGTTCTTCGCCAGCGCGTCACGATATTTCTTTTCGGTGAGTGGACCCTTTGCCTGCGCCTTGACCATCGTGTCCTGGCCGAAGTAAGGCAACTCGCGATCGCGATTCTTTTCGTTGAAGTCGATGATATCTTTCAGCGATTTCACTGGCGCGTTGGGGCCAAGCGAAGAGAGATATTTGTTCAAGTCCGCTTTGAATTCATAAAGCAGCACTTCGAATTCTGAGTCGTCAAACTTACCCTGCGTGGGAATGTCTGCCGGATCGACGACCGTCGCGCCGAGCCGCTTGATGGCATCGATGCATTCGGTCATCAGCTTGTCGACGGCATCGTTGAAGCCGAATGATTTTCGCTGCACGCCGATGCGCGCGCCTTTCAAGCCGTCTGCGTCGAGAAATCTCGTGTAATCTGCTGAAAATTTTCCAAGGCTCGCGTTGGTCGCGTCATCGCGCGCATCTACTCCCGCCAAAGTGCTCAAGAGGATGACCGCGTCGCGCACCGTCCGGCACATCGGACCCGCAGTGTCCTGACTGTGCGCGATCGGAATAATGCCGGCGCGACTGATCAAACCGAGTGTCGGCTTGATCCCGACAAGTGAATTAGCATTCGAAGGACAAACAACTGAACCATCGGTTTCCGTACCAACTCCGATCGCAGCCAGATTCGCCGCGATGGCTGCGCCGGTGCCCGAACTCGACCCGCACGGATTTCGATCAAGCACGTAGGGGTTTTTCGTCTGACCGCCGCGACCGCTCCATCCGCTCGACGAATGGCTCGAGCGGAAATTCGCCCATTCACTCAGATTTGTCTTACCAATAATCACCGCGCCGGCGTCGCGCAACTTCTTTGCCACGGTCGAATCCTGCGGCGCGATCGTTCCTTCAAGGGCCAATGAACCGGCCGTCGTCATCATGCGATCGTGCGTATCGATGTTGTCTTTGATAAGCACGGGAATGCCGTGCAACGGTCCGCGCACGCGACCAGCTTTGCGCTCGCGATCCATCTCGCTCGCAATCGCAGCCGCATCGGGATTAAGTTCGATGATTGAATTGATCGCCGGCCCCCGTTTGTCTATGTCATCGATGCGATCGAGATACTTTTTAGTGATTGAATGGGCGGAGTATTTGCCTGATGACATCCCAGCCTGCAGATCGGCGATGGTTATTTCGTCTAATTCGAATGCGGCTGGCGCCGGCGGGTTAGCGACATCCGGGGATGCGATGCGCGCGCGAACCGAAACACTCGTGACCGCCAGACCGGCGGCGCCTGCGGCGGTGCGGCGCACGAAACTTCTGCGATTCATGGGCGACTCCTGAAGAGAAGTGATGGAACCCAGCGTTTCTATTCGGTGATCAAGGGAAAGTCAAACAGCAGGGTGAAGTCAGTACCGGGCGGGGTAGCGACCGGGTATTGCGAAGGTAACCCCGTCGCTACCGCTCCGGAGCAGACCTCGATCAGCCGAAAGATTAGGACAGCTATTTGTCCTAGGGGATAGAGCTACAACTCAGACGAGAATTTCTTCCGCTTCAAACCCTGGCGAGAAAAGGAAGTCAGAAAGCCGCGGTGATGTTTTGATATTCAAGCTGATTGGCGTTCCATTGCGGACACTCTCCGCCAGGCGCTTCGCTTCGGGCAGGACGCCAATCGCGCGCAGAGTCTGTGGATCGCTTTCGAGCAATACGCGCTGACCTTCGTCGGCGCCAAACGCCGCAGTGATTATCTCAACGCGCAACCGCAACTTCGCATACTCGAGTTCAGAATCGATTTGCGCGTCGATCAGATGGCGAGAGGCGTCTTTGCGCAGGAAGTTTCTGAAAGCATCAACAACGCGATCAGTGACCGGGAAATCGGACGAGCGCGGATCGTGGTCGAAAAGCGTTTTCTCGACGCGATAGTTTTCCAACCCCGCCACTGAGCCGCCGGCAAGCTCTCTCGTAAAATAAAAGGCGGCTTCGTTGATGCGCGCGCGCACAGGCGTTGCGGTGAGCGGCCGCGCTTCGATGTCAGGCGTAATGCCACCTCCGCCATAAAATACTCGACCGGCCGCCGTGCGAAATGCCGGGGCATTCGTATTTCGCGGCACGCCCGTTTCCGCGGGCGAAGGCTGGCCCGGCTGAATTGTTTGCTGATTTTCCGTTTGGTCGTGCCGCACGTAATAGTCGTATAGCGACCCGCTGGAATAGTCTCGTTGCAACGACCGGCCGTAGGGCGTGTAGTAACGTGCGGTCGTCAATGTAAGACCGGTGTTGAAAGGCAGCGTGAAGACATGCTGCACCAGACCCTTGCCGAAGCTCGTTTCACCCACGACCAATCCGCGCCCGTGATCCTGAATTGCACCGGCGACGATCTCAGAAGCCGACGCCGTGTTGCGATTGATAAGAACGACGAGCGGCATCTCTTCCGGATCGGTGCCTGTAGATTTGTAAACGGCGGCTTTCGTGTACTCGCTGCGGCCTTTGACTGAGACGACCACGGCGTCGTGTGGCAGGAATTCACTCGCGACGTCTATGGCCTGGTCCAGCAACCCGCCGGGATTATTGCGCAGGTCCAAAACGAGCTGACGCATTCCCTGCTTCTTCAAACCTGCGAACGCTTCGCGTAATTCTTCGTCACTGGTCTGTTGGAAACCGCCAATCAATCCGACATAACCCGTGGCCGGAGCGATCATGAACTCGTTGCGAATCGACGGCAGCGGAACCGCAGCGCGAACAATTCTGACACTAAGACCGATCGGCAGACCGACGCGTTCAACTTTGATTTCGACTTCTTTGCCGCGTTCGCCGCGAACGTTGCGCGAGACTTCGTCGCTCGACCATTCGCGCGCGTCTTTTCCATCTACGGCGACAATGCGATCGCCGTAGCGGAGTCCCGCACGGGCGGCCGGCGTGTTCGGCACGACCGACTGCACGTACACCCCGTCGTCGTGACGCAGAATCTGTACGCCGATGCCGACGAAACTTGACGCCTGATCCTCTTTTAGTTTTCTGAATTCATTTGACGGGAAATATACGGAATGCGGATCAAGCGTGAACAGCATTCCCTGGATCGCGGCCTGCGTGGCCTTCTCGTAATCGATGTCGCCGGCGTAGTTCTGTTCGACGATTTCGATGGCTTCGCTGTAATCGCCTTCGATCTTGTCGGCTTCGTACTTGTCCTGAGCCGAAGTTTTCTGAGCGGTAGTGTTCGCGTTTGCGGTTTGTCGTCGCCGGTTCGAGCGCGAATAAAGGCCTCCGGCGAACGTGGCCGTAACCAGAATGAAAGTTGCTACGATGGCGAACCCGCGAGTCATCTCAACCGGCTGTCCAACTATAACACAGCGGCACAACCTCGCCCGAAGCCGCGATTTTCCACGCAATAATGCAATTCACGCTTGTGCACGGCTACTTGTTCCGTGGAGAATGCTCAATGAGATGGCGCCCCAGTTAACAATCGTTGTGCCCGCCTACAACGAAGCGGCGCGGATCGGAAAGACGCTCGTTGCGGTTCTTGAATACCTGAATCAGAACAATCCTTCGTCAGAACTCATCGTAGTTGATGACGGGTCGAGCGACGCCACCACCACAGTCGCGGAGAAAGCAATCGCGACTCCGGGCACCATTAACGCGCGGGTGATTCGGTACGAACCCAATCGCGGAAAAGGTTTTGCGGTACGCACGGGGTTACTGGCAGCATCTGGCGACGTCGCGCTATTTTCCGATGCGGATCTGTCGACGCCAATTGCTGAAACACCGAAGCTGTTTGAGCCAATCACAAGTGGACGTGCTGACTTGACGTTTGGTTCGCGCGCTTTGAATCGATCATTAATCGGGGTGCATCAGTCATGGCGGCGCGAACAGGGTGGGCGCGTTTTCAATTTGCTGGTGCGCATCGCGACTGGTTTGTCATTTTGGGACACGCAATGCGGCTTCAAAGCTTTTCGCATGAGTGTCTGCCGGCCGCTGATCGAAGCTGCACAAATTGACCGGTTCGGTTTCGACGTTGAGCTAATCTACCTTGCGCAACTTGCAAAGCTGCGGTTGAGCGAAATTCCTGTCCGCTGGGATCATGTCGCCGGCGGCGCACTCGATTCTTCGAGCAGCTATTCGCGCGACACTTTCCGCATGATCAACGAAGTGCGACGTATTCGCGCCGCCGCAGCCGCGGGTGAATACAGCAAAGCAATCAGCGCAGCGCGCACGGCCGTCATAGCTGAAGCGAAAACAGTCAGTGAATAGTCGAAGCTGGCGTTTGTTCTATTTACTATTCACGATTTACCATTTACGGCCTTATGGCACGACTCAACGTAAATATCGATCACGTCGCGACGGTTCGTCAGGCGCGCCGGACGACTGAGCCAAGTGTCGTAGCCGCGGCAATGATTTGCGAACAAGCGGGAGCGGACGGCATTACGATTCATATCCGCAGCGACAGGCGACACATTCAGGACGCCGACGTGCGACTTTTGCGCGATGCGGTGACTACATATCTCAATGTCGAGATGGCTGCGACCGAGGAGATGATAAAGATCGCGATCGAGGTCAAGCCCGACGCCGTTTCACTCGTGCCAGAAAATCCTGGCGAGATCACCACGGAAGGCGGCCTAAACGTGCGTAAGAATCTTTCAATCGTGCGCGCTGCCGTCAACAAGTTGCGCGAGTCAGGCATCATGGCCAGCCTCTTCATCGATCCCGATCCCGAACAGATCGAAGCCGCGCGTGAAGTCAATGCCCAGCAAGTCGAGTTGTGCACCGCGGCCTATGCCGAAGCAACGCTCGGCGCCGCAGGGATTCACGGCGAAGGCGCCGCCCACGCTAACCATGAACTGCGCCGCTTGCGCAAAGGCGCTGCATTAGCTGCTCAATACGGGTTACACGTCGCCGCCGGTCACGGATTAACTGTGCGGAATGTCGGTGCAGTTGCCCGCATTAGCGAAGTATCCGAATTCAATATCGGACATCACATCGTTTCTCGAGCTGTGTTCGTTGGATTGGATCGTGCCGTGCGGGAAATACGCGAGGCGATTGCGACGGCGTGAGGTCAGTACCATCCGCGTCAGCGGATGGGTCAATGATTCAATTTCAGGCGGATTGTTAGTCCCATCTTGCTGACACAGATGGTACCGACTGCCTAGCGGGCGGAAGCCAGTTGAATCCTGACCATCGATCGTTCCAGTTTAGCGCGCGCCTTCTCGAAATCTTCTTCCGAACCACTCCAGGCGCTCAACTGTTTTTCGGTGTGTTCCCGCGCGAGCCGTGCGCGGGCGGCATCAATCTCGTCCGGCCGCTCAGCAATCTCCGCGAGGACGGAAACGCGATCGTCACTCACTTCAATGAAGCCGCCGGAAACATGAAGCTGAGAAGTTGTGCCAGCCTGGTTGTAAGTAAGCACGCCCGTTTTCAATTCGGCGATGAGCGCGGCGTGACCCGGCAGAATCTGCATCTCACCCGCCCGTCCGGGTACGGTGACCGAGTTCACGGCTTCCGCCAGCACCCGGCGTTCGGGAGTGACGACTTCTAGTTGCAATTGATCGGCCATCTGTCAGAACCACCTGCGGTAGCGGGTGGTTGAACTTTCATATTTGGAATCGCTCCGAAGAAATCGATCGACCGCCCGCTACCGCAGGCGGTTCTGACTTCTTATTCCTGGAACTGCTTGCCCGCCTCGATCGCTTCTTCGATCGTGCCAACCATGTAGAAGGCCTGCTCGGGCAGATCGTCATGCTTGCCTTCGATGATCTCTTTGAAGCCTTTGATTGTGTCTTCCAATTTCACGTATTTGCCTTCGCGGCCGGTGAACTGCGACGCCACGTGGAACGGCTGCGAGAAGAACTTCTGAATCTTGCGCGCGCGTGAAACGACCAGCTTGTCTTCGTCGGACAGCTCGTCGAGGCCGAGAATCGCGATGATGTCCTGAAGATCCTTGTAGCGCTGCAGAATCTGCTTCACCGCCTGTGCAGCGTTGTAGTGATCTTCGCCGACGATGCGCGGATCGAGAATGCGCGATGACGACGCGAGCGGATCGACTGCCGGATAAATTCCCAGTTCGACGATCTGGCGCGACAACGCGGTGACTGCGTCAAGGTGCGCGAACGTCGTGGCCGGCGCCGGATCGGTGTAGTCGTCCGCCGGAACGTACACGGCCTGAATCGAAGTGATCGATCCGGTCTTCGTCGAAGTGATGCGCTCCT
The DNA here is from genome assembly GCA_965653675.1 of uncultured bacterium. Lineage (GTDB taxonomy): Bacteria > Acidobacteriota > Blastocatellia > Pyrinomonadales > Pyrinomonadaceae > UBA11740. The sequence continues at coordinate 87,417 of CBFHBA010000004.1, read as the reverse complement.
GCATCTCGCCCATTTCAGTCGCCAGGTTCGGCTGATAGCCCACGGCCGAAGGCATGCGACCGAGCAGCGCGGATACTTCCGAACCTGCTTGCGTGAAACGAAAGATGTTGTCGATAAAGAGCAGCACGTCCATTCCCTGATCGCGGAAGTATTCCGCAACCGTCAGGCCCGAAAGCGCCACGCGCAGACGCGCGCCCGGCGGCTCAGTCATCTGGCCGTAGATTAGCGACACCTTCGATTTTTCGATCGCGCTCATATCGACCTTCGTCATATCGAAGACGCCGGTCTCTTCCATTGCGTGATAGAAAGAATCGCCAAAATCGATAACCTTCGACTCGACCATTTCGCGCAGCAGGTCGTTGCCTTCGCGTGTGCGCTCGCCGACGCCGGCAAACACCGAAAAGCCGGAACGCGCCTTCGCGATGTTGTTGATGAGCTCCATCACGATGACGGTCTTGCCGACGCCCGCGCCGCCGAACAAACCGATCTTGCCGCCGCGCAGAAACGGCTGAATCAGGTCGATGACTTTGATGCCCGTCTCAAACATCTGCAGTTCGGTTGACTGCTCGTCGAACGAAGGCGCATGCCGATGAATCGGATAGCGTTGCTGGTGCGGCACCGGTCCCAGGTTGTCTACCGGCTCGCCAATTACGTTCATGACCCGGCCGAGAGTGCCTTCACCGACCGGCACTGTGATCGGGCCGCCTGTGTCGATCGCTTTCATGCCGCGCACCATGCCGTCAGTTGGCAACATCGAGACTGCGCGCACGCGACCTTCACCCAGGTGCTGTTGCACTTCCGCAATCACGTCGATCGGATCGGGAACTTCGAATCCGTCGGAGGTTATGCGCAGCGCCTCGTAAATCGGCGGCAGGTAGTCTTCTCCGAATTCGACATCGACGACCGGGCCGATGATTTGCACCACTTTGCCGACGTGTCCGTTCGCGCTGGTTCCGTTGGGCGTAGCCATATTCAGTTCAGTCAACTCCTTCGATTGAAAGCAGAAGCCTTACAGATAAGAACTGGAAGGATTTTTAAAGATTGAGAAGATAACATAGCCTTGAGCCCTTCTCAAATCGCGAAAACCCGCCTATTTGCCTCAATTAGATGCAGCCACCGCACCGAAAAGTCGCAAAAAGCCGGGCGAAGATTTTTGAAACCTGAATTGTTCTATTGTCGTAGTACAATGGTGTAAGCGATGTTCCATATAGACACCAAGCATCCGACGCCGCTTTATCACCAGCTTGAGCGCTCGATTAAGTTCGCGATTGCCACGGGAAAGCTGCGCATCGGCGATCAGTTGCCCACGGTACGGCAGTTGGCGGTCGACTTGAAAATCAACGCGAACACGGTGGCGAAGGTCTATGCGGAACTGGAGCGGTCGGGCGTGCTGCAGACGCGACGTGGCGTGGGCACGTTTGTGCACGATCGGCCGGCGGAGGTGGCATTTAATCGCCGCGATCGTGAGAGGCATCTGCGCGAGCTGGCGGATCACTTCATCGCCGAGACGCATTCACGCGGATTTTCAATCGATGAAGTGATCGAACATTTGGAAAAGAGGAAGAGGTAACGCAGGCTGCCAGCCTGCGATGGCAAAAAGACAGGCGCAAGCTGGCAGCATGCGCTACACAGAGCGCGGAAGGAGAATCAAAAAATGGCTAACATTCAACTCGTCTCGTCCGTTGAGAATCGCAGCAGCAACCTGCCGTCACCGACGGCGCCGCGAGTAAATTTTGTGCAAGGCGTCGCATTCCTGGCGCCGCTGGCGCTGGGTGCGTTATCGACTCTGCTTACATGGAGTCCAGTCGGAGTGATTATCGGATTGTTGCTCGGTTTGTTCCTCGCGCAGTCTCCTAAAATTGCGCGGCAGTGGGAGCGTGCGATCGTGCTGCGGCTTGGCAAGTACGTCGGTCTGCGAGGGCCGGGACTGTTTTGGATCATCCCGTTCGTCGATAGCATCTCAGCCTGGATCGATCAGCGGGTGATCACGACGGGCTTCGCCGCGGAAGAAACGCTGACAAGCGACACCGTTCCCGTGAATGTCGATGCAGTACTGTTCTGGGTTGTCTATGATCCGGAAAAAGCCGCGCTCGAAGTGCAAAACTATCCAGCGGCCGTGAGCTGGGCGGCCCAGACGGCATTGCGTGACATCATCGGTCGCACCTCGTTGAGTGACTTACTGCGCGGACGCGAGCGCATCGAAGACGAGCTGCAGAAGCTAATCGATGAACGTTCGAATCCATGGGGTGTGACCGTGCAATCGGTCGAGATGCGCGACGTAATTATTCCGGCGGCTCTGCAAGATGCGATGTCACGCGAAGCACAAGCCGCGCGCGAGAAAGCTGCGCGCGTAATCCTGGCGCAAGCCGAAGTCGAAATTGCGAATCAGTTCGACAAGGCGGCTGAGTCTTATCGCGACAATCCGACGGCGCTGCACCTGCGCGCGATGAACATGCTGTACGAAGGATTGAAAGAAAAAGGTGCGCTGATGCTGGTGCCGAGCAGCGCGGTTGAATCGATGGGCATGGGCGGCTTGCTGGGCGCCGCGGCGCTCAGACAGCAAAAGTTGGCGGGAAGTGACGAGCCGGTGGAGTAGCACCGCGAAAGCGCCATGGTTCGTGCCGTTAGGCACGAAATGTTTATGACCCGCGCGCTAACAGCAATTAGTAAGCCCGCGAAATCAAAACGTTCTTTCGATTTCGCGGGCACATTTTTTGGGAATTGTTCTATAAATAGGTCGCGCCTAACGGCGCACGCAACACGAACAATCTCAAATCTAAAATTGCAAATCGAAAATGTTTACTACTCTTCCGGATCGATCTTGATCTTCATCGATCGCAGAATCCGCAGATCCTCCTCCGTTAGATCCAAAGATCCGGTGCTTGGTTGGTCCTGATCGGCATCTTCGCCTTGCGGACGTAAGCCAATTTCCAACTTCAACGTCAACTCCATATCGAATCCCGCTTCGCGCAGGCGTTCGATCGCCGCCGCGACACTCGCCGAGTCCTGCACCGATTCGTTAATGGCGGTGCCGACCTGTTCGGCCAGCTCTTTCACATAATCGTCGAGTTCCAAAATGAGTACCTCGCAGTAAATCTATTGCTCAAGACGCTCCCGCGATCAGATAAGCGGTGTCGTGATGATGTCCGCCTTCATCGGAAGGCCCTTCGTGATAGTACGTGATTTCCCAATCGCTGAATAGTGTCTTCAATTCACCGGGCTCGAGCAAGAACGCGGGATTGTGTGCCTTCGCATCGGGATTTCCGTCGTTCAAGTGAATTGCACCGACAAAAGCGCCACCAGGTTTTACGCCGGCGCGAATCGCAGGGAATAAATCACGCTGAAGATAATAGAAGTCGCAAATCAAATCGTAGGCTGCGGCTTCGATAAAAAATTCGTGTCTTTCAAGATCCGTAACGCGTGCGTCGATTTCTAGCAGGCAGGATGCCTGGGATCGTTCACACGCGCGCTGTTGCAAGATTTCAATGGCGACTTGCGACGAATCAACCGCAATGACTCTCCAGCCATGCTCGGCAAGATAGATCGCATGACGCCCAGCGCCGCATGCGATGTCGAGCGCCCGACCCGGTTTCAAATCCTTGATTGCTTTGATGAGGAGCGGCGAAGGTTCTTTCGTAGTGTGCTCACCGCGAAGATACCGCTCGTCCCATTTGTTAGTGTGACCAGACATGATGCGCGTCGGCGGATAAACGTTTATTAAGCGCATCAGCGAGCGTGCGAGCGACCCCGTCCGGAGCTATCTGCGATGCCGTTAGCTTATTATTCGCGTCTGAGAATTTGATGGCCGACGCGAGTTCGCTGGAATCGATTACCCATCGGCCCGTGTCGCTATTCTCTGTTTCGTTTAGCGCGTTGATGGCCATACTCAAGTCCGGCCGCGATATGCTCGGCCTCACGACAGTCTCAGCCCAGGAGTAGTACGGATAATCGATTCGGTAAGCCCAGCCCTCATTCAGCGGCGTCGCGATTACAAACAATTCGCCGCGCGCGTGATGGGAAATCGCTGTGAAAGGCGCGGCGTGCGCGGTTGGATCGAAACCGCCTTCGCCAAAGAGAGCGGGCGCAAGCGTCACCAGCGAAATCTTATTAACTAAGTCTTCATCGACGCGTGATGCGCCCTTTGCAAAACTGTCGAGCGCGTTTTCGATTCGCTGCCATTGCTCGCGCCACAATTCTTCGTACTTGCCGGTGTTGGCGATTACATCTTGAACCTGCGGCAGCACGAGCATGTAAGCTTGCGCTTCGTCTATGACCGGCTCACCCTTCAGATGCGCCGCGAGCGGTGATCCTGACTTGTCAATCGGCGAGTCCGATCCCTGAATCACGATGCTGGCGCGCACGCCATCGACGGAACTTAGCTCCGAAAAGTCGCCGGCCTCGGCCGCTGCGATCAAACGATCGCGCAGGTCGAGGGCGCGCTCGCCGGTCAACATGCTCCACACCGACAGCACGCCGTCAGTATCAAAATGATTGTTGGTCACAAGATCGATGCTGCCGGTAAGCTCCTTCCGATTCGGCGCGGCCACGACGTTCAAAACGGTTTCGGTTGAAGTGTCCGCCTTCACCGACTGTGGCGTCTCATTCCCCTTCCAGTGGGAAAAATGAATCGCGTTATCAACCGTGCCGTCGACTGAAAGCTTCGGCACGTCGGCAAGTGCGTCACTATAGAATTCGAATCTCATCATCGAAAGTCCTTAATCAAGACTACATCTTGAATTGTCGGGCCGCGGCCGAGAATCAACTGCTTGCCGTCACGGGTGAAATTGAAGGCTCCGAGAAGATCGGTCTTGAAATTAGTCTCAGTTGCTTTCGCACTCCGCCATCTATCGGTTGAGCAAAAATATTCTGAGCTGCGCCACCGGTATCTCCTGTACAAAGCGCCGCATCCGCGATTGATCGTGCGCGAGATCGGCCGGCAGAACCTTGATCGCAACTGTGCGATCTAGCTTGATGTCCTGGGCGAGATACACCTCGCCCATACCGCCTTCGCCAAGCTTTGAGCGGATTTCGTAGCGGCCTAGTCGTGAGCCGGCCGCTAAACTCATTTTTTGAAGTTGCTAATCAAAACGACGTCGCTCGCCGACGTGCCGCGATTCAGTGCTACTTGTTTTCCGTCACGCGAAATCTGAAAACTGAAAATTCGATCCGAGGCGAAGTTTGTCAATTGCTTTAGCGGCGAGCCGTCAATTGGCTGTGCCCAAAGATTCGTCACGCCGTTACGCGTCACGCCATACACAATCGCGCGGCCGTCGGCGGTCCACTGCTTGTTGGTGGTGTCGGCGGTCGTGTAGGGAAAAGTTTTGATTGGCTCTCCGCCTTCGCGAGGTAGTATCGCCAGCTTGATTGCGCCGTTTGGCTGATCGAGATAACTGCACGCAATGTACTTTCCGTCAGGTGAAATCGCCGGACTTTGCGAAAACTTATCAGTAAGTAGTGTCGGTGTTCCACCATCGATCGGGAGTGTCCAGACATTGCATATGTTGAAGCACATCGTGTACGCAATCCACTGACTGTCAGCTGAGACGGTAACGTCCAAAACTTCGTGGTCGTGTGTTAATTCTCGCGGGTCCGAACCATCGGTATTGATTCGCCAGACGCGCGGCGCGCCGCTTCGGTCAGATACGAACACCACGTAGCGGCCGTCGGGCGTCACCGTTGGGTTTATGTTCGCGCGTGTATCGGCGGTGAGTTGTTTACGATCGCCGTTGGCCGGATCGATAAGATAGAGATCGGCGCCGACGGCCATTTTTTGCGCATAAATGATTTTTCCGTTGGGTGTCCACGCGGGCTTTTCGACGAGATTGCGACCTTTGGTGATTTGAGATGCGCGCGCGGCATCGAACTCAGGCATGACCCAAATGTTGTTCGATATTTCCGTCTGCACGGCTGCGATTAGACTCTTATCTTGAGTCAAACTGATCAACGGATACCAATTCAAATCGTTCGTCAACCGCGTTGCTTCACCTGAAGGGTAAGCGATCCGCCAGATGATATAGGCTTCACCAGGACTTTCCTCAGCCGTCGCTAGAATCGTGCGATCGTCGAACCAAATCGCTTGCCTCACTTCAGTCCACTTGTGCATCGTCAAAGGCTTGAGTTCACCGGTCGCGACCGAAACGGTCGCGAGACTCATCCAGCTTTCTTTGGAATTCGCAATTGGCGTCGCGATCGTCTTTCCGTCGGGAGACCACGAAACCAGACTGAAGTCGTCCAAAAAGAAGAATTCGTCTCCGTGACGCATTGCCAATTGACGCTGACCCGTGCCGTCGGCATTCGCAATCATCAGGCGATCCTCGTCTTCGATGTAGTAGAAGTAAGCCATCTGTTTGCCGTCCGGAGAAAAAGTTGGCGAGCTATTGATATCAGTGAAGAGTTTGCGCGGCGTGCCGCCCAGCACCGGCACTTGATAAAGAGTGCCCGTGAATTCATTTCGCTCGCGCACCGCGTAGTAAACGTAGTTGCCGTCGGGCGAGAAAGCCGCGCCCACGTAACGAACATTAGCGGGTGGGACGATCTGAGTGTTGCTGTTGGCGACGGCGACTTGGCGCAGCCAGAGGCTCTTTTGCTCGCCATCATCCTGAACGTGCACCAGCCATTTGCCGTCTGGTGAGATTGCGGCGCCGGTCGCATTGCCTACGTTCGTCAGACGCGTGTAGGTTGCCGACTCAAGTGAGACTGCGTTCGTCGATCGGCTGCCGATGAATTTGTAAACCGCGAACGCCACGGCCGCGAGTACAATGACAGCCGCAACGATGGCGACTGCCGCGCCGGTCCGGTGGGTTCTGATCTGATTGACGACGTATTCGGCGCTGGAAACGTGCGTGGGAACAGCCGGCGCTTCACCCGTTTGCGAGCGGGTCGCTTCCTGAGTTTGTATCGCCCCCGGCAGATTGTGCTGAGTTATGTCCCGCGCGCTTGCGCTGCTCCCACTTGTGCTCAAGCGCTCCGGCGCCACTGATCGTTCGACTTCAGCTTCAGCATCAACCCGCTGTTTGAGTCGCTGGAGACGCTTCATCAGCTCGCGCGCCGTCTGCGTTCGCTCATCGCGATCCTTAGTCAGCGTTTCCGTAACAATCAAATCCAACGCTTCCGGAACATTCGGCGCGTAAGATGAAAGCGGCAGCGGCTCTTTCTCTAAGATCGCAACGATGATGTGACTCGGCGTCGCTCCTTCGAACGGCACGCGGCCGGTCACCATTTCATAGAGCACGACACCGACACTCCAGATGTCCGTGCGCGCGTCAACTTCTTTGCCGCTCGCTTGTTCCGGCGCCATGTAGTTGACGGTGCCCATCACCACACCCGGGCTCGTCTTCACGCGCGTAGCGAGCTGGCTATCAGAAATCTGTTCAGGCGTCGACGTGGTTTGCGTCATCTTTGCCAACCCAAAGTCGAGCACCTTCACCCGACCGCGCGACGTGATCATGATGTTTGAAGACTTGATGTCGCGATGCGTGATGCCTTTCGAGTGAGCTTCATCGAGCGCATCAGTGATTTGAATCGCGATGTCCAAACCCTCGGCAATTGGCAGCGGCCGTCCGCCAATTTTTTTGTCGAGCGTCATTCCTTCGACATATTCCATCGCAATGAAGTAACCGCCGTCCGCCTCGCCGATCTCGTAGATGTGCGCGATGTTGGGATGCGAGAGCGCCGCCGCCGCGCGCGCCTCCTGAAGAAACCTATGCAACCGTTGCTGATCGCGAGCGATTTCGGCGGGCAGCAGCTTGATCGCAATTTGCCGATCGAGTTGCGTGTCACGCGCCAGATACACCTCGCCCATCCCGCCTTCGCCAAGCTTTGAGCGGATCTCATATCGGCCGAGTTTTGTGCCGGGATTCATATGCGCCAGCTGAACTGTGTGAGGTGGCCTCTATCGCAACGCGTCTCGCCGCACTCCCTCTTTCGTGATTACGACGGGTTTGATAAATCCGCGTTCGTCAAAATGCATCTCATCGATACAAACTACTCGATGGTCGCGATCCGTTTCTGCTAAAGGCCTCCGATGATACACGATATACCAGCGCGGCGAGCCAGGCCGATGGAGAATGGAATGATGACCGGCGCCAGTAGCCACCGCCGGATTCTGCTGGAGAATCTTACCCACGCGCTCGAAAGGTCCAAGCACTGACGGACCGATCGCATAAGCCACGGCGTAATCGGGGCCCGTCCAACCACCCTCGGACCACATGAAGTAATAGCGTCCATCCTTCACAAACATGAACGCCCCTTCGACGTAGCCTTTAGGTGTGATCTCCTTAAAGGTGGCGCCGTCGGCAAACGGAATTAAGTCAGTGAAGTCCTTATTCAGTTTGGCGATGTTGCAGTGTCGCCAGCCGCCATAGACGAGGTAATACGATCCGTCTCGATCTTTGAAGATAAATTGATCGATAGGCTGTGCGCCATTGTGAAACTTATCGATCAGGGGTTTGCCCAAATAATCCTTGAATGGGCCGCCGGGCCGGCGGGAGCGAGCGACGCCGATGCCACCCAACTGCTGATCGTTTTGAATATCATTCGCGCCAAAGAACAGGTAGTACCAGCCATCCTTCTCGATGATCGAGGGCGCCCACAGCGCCCGTTTGATCCACGGCGCGTTCGCATTCGAAAAGATACGCGGATGCTTGGTCCACGTAATTAGATCTTTGGAAGAGTAGGCGTCGAAGAAAACCTGGCTGTCGTAACGGGCCGAATAGGTAGGATAGATCCAGTATTCATGCTGAAAGACATGGGCCTCGGGGTCTGCATACCAACCGGGGAGGATTGGATTTCCTGATCGGGTCTGAGCCGAGCCATGGACGAAACAAGCGCATAACAGCATCAACAGCGCTGTCTTAAAGCAAAGAGTGTGATCCATGTTTTACTCGTTCCAGCAGCCGACCATTGAACTCATGCCAGATAAACTTTCCCCGTCCCACCTTCGCCAAGCTTTGAATGGATCTCATATCGACCAAGCTTTGTGCCGACAGGAAGAGTCATAAACGCAGAATTATGACAACCTTCAAACGGTCACGGTGGAGTCCCAGGCAATGCGCCGTTCAGGCGACAGAGCTCGACCTTCGTCAGTCTCAATTCGAACGCATCGCGGACAGCGTTTCATAATCGGCTTAATTATTGCGAAAGACCAACGCGCTTCATTAGATCCTTAAACCGGGAATCGGAGCGCAATTTGTCCACTCGGGGATCGACTTTCAAATAGACCAGCATGTCGGAGCGTTCCTGGTAAGCTTTTTCCAACCATGCAAACGCCTGATCCATTTCGTTCAGTGCGAGGTAAATCAAGGCAACGTGATACGAAGAGGCATACCTTTGCTTTGACAGCGCCTTCAACTCCTCGATTACTTTCAGCGCCTGATCTTTCCGTCCCGAAACTGCATAGAGATGTCCCATATCTGCGACAACTGCTTCATTGTCTTTGAGCAGATCCTTCGCCTTTCGAAATGCGTTCTCATCCTCTGAGTATTTGCCCTGCTGTTCATATGCCAAACCGAGATACCAGTCGGCCACGCCGAAGTTCGAATCCATCTCAAGTGCCTTGTTAAGTTGCTCGACAGCCAGATCGTACTGATGCGCATTGACGTAGTGCCAGCCCAGGTGGACGTTCATGATGAGGCCAAGCGGATCAAGTTCCAGCGCGCGTTTGCTTTCAGCCAGGGATTCGTCGATCCGGCCCATGGCCATCAGATAATGGGAGTACCAATGGTGAGCGTTGCCGCTGTTCGGATTCAACTCGATCGCACGCTTGAACTCTGCTTCCGCGCCGGTCCAGTCCCAGTCGAAAATCAATTTGACAAAAGCCAACGAGGTGTGGCCCTCGGCCAGCGAGTCGTCCAACTGCAGAGCTTTCATTGCCGCGGCCTTAGCTTTCGGTCCGGCGTCGTTTGGCGAAAGCGAACCAACATCGATGTGCAGAGTTTCAAGAGAATAGCAATCGGCGATTCCCGTGTAAGCGAGCGCGTAGGTGGGATCCTTGTCGATTGCCTGCTGAAAATAATCGAGCGCTTTCCTGACTCCTTCTTCAGTCCGTTTGTTCCAGTAGAAGCGACCCTTGAGATAAAGCTGATATGCCTCAGGATTGTCGGTGTAACGCTTGGTGATTCGGCTCTCCTCCGGAGCGGAGAGCTTTAGCCTCAAGCTGCTGGAGATTTCCTTGGCGATTTCGCGCTGCACCGTCAGCAGGTCCGATACTTTGCGTTCATACTGCTCGCCCCAAAGCTGTTTGTTGTCTCGGATGTCCATCAATTCCGCACTGACAACTAAATTGTCGCCGCGCTGCAAGAGCCGGCCCGTCATGATGGCTCGCACACCTAACTCATGCCCTGCGATCATCGGGTCTACATTTCGCCCTTTGTAACGAAACGCCGAGCCGCGCGCAATCACTTTCAGATTTGGAATCTGGGTGAGGCTGTTAATTATGCTTTCGGTCAATCCATCGGAAAGATATTCCGTGTCCGCGTCGCGATTCTGATTTTCGAAGGGCAAGACGGCAATTGACTCGACCGCTGTTTCGGGATTGCGACCATTCAGAAAGACGCGAGTGGCGACAATCCCTCCGGCCACGGCAGCAATTGTCAGGATGGCAATTAGTGCTGTCGCCATTTTGTGCCGCTGAATTGAGGAAACTATGTATTCAGCGCTCGAGGGGGGCGTCGGCGAGATGCTGGTAGAAGCAGCGCTTTGAAACGCAGTTTGAAAATCCGAGGTGGGAGAAGTCGTAGACTCAGCAGACGCTTTCAACTCGCGTCGCAGATCTTTCAACTCAATCGCGACATCCTTAATCGAGTGATAGCGCTCGTCGGGATCTTTCGCCAAACATCGACGCACGATTCTTTGTAGCTCATCTGGCGCAACTGGATTGAGATCCTTAATCAGCGGCGTCGGCGCATGCACGATGTGGTGAAGAGAGTCGAGCGCATCTTTGCCTTTAAAGGGTCGATGTTGCGTGGCTGCTTCAAAAAGAATGCAGCCGAACGAGAAAATATCCGAGCGATGATCGATTTCATTGACGCGGCCTTGCGCTTGTTCGGGCGACATGTAACCGACGGTCCCAATCACCGTTCCAGGGAGCGAGGGTTGCGGCATCATCGCCGTTGGCATGGCGCTTAATTCCTCAGCGCTCAAGCTTGATGCTCTGCTCGGCTCGATCAGTTTCGCCAGACCGAAATCGAGAATCTTCGCGTGACCTTCACGCGTCACCATGATGTTGTCCGGCTTCAGATCGCGATGCACGATGCCGGCGGCGTGGGCTTTCGCTAGTCCTTCGGCGACATGTTGCAGATGACGCAAGAGCTTTGCGAGATCGGTTTGCTGACGATGGATTAATTCACGCAGCGTCACGCCGTCGATAAACTCCATTGCGATGAAATTCGTGCCACCATCTGCGCCGATTTCGTAAATGTGCGCGATGTTCGGGTGATTGAGCGCGGCGGCAGCCTGTGCCTCCTGGACAAAGCGCCGCATGCGATCCGCATTGTCGGCGAGATTTCCAGGCAAGACTTTCAAAGCGACGCGGCGTCGCAGTTGTTCGTCTTCGGCGAGATACACCTGACCCATCCCGCCTGAACCGAGCAGCGATTTGATTGTGTAACGTCCGAGTCGATCTCCGGCCCTCGCTTCTCTTTTCGTTTGAGAGACGGCCGTAGGCGCCGATTTGCTACTCAACGGCGGCTTAGTGGCGCCGATGAATTGCCGTACCTCACTCACAAATCTGGACCAAGCGGGTTCGCTTTCCAGCACCAAGTGGTTTCGGCCTTCGAGTTCGACGTAACGCGCGCCGGGAATCGAGGCAGCCAACAGCCGGCCTTGTTCGACCGGAACGGCGGCATCGCCGCGACGATGAATTACCAGCGTCGGCGCCTTCACTTGCGGCAAAAGACCAGTGACATCAATCTGTCCGAGTTCGCTGACCAGCTGGTACGCATTCTCTGGCGACGCTGAGATCTTTTGCATGTCGTTGAACCACTGCCATTGTTCCAGCGTGCCGTCTGGCACATACAAGCTGGTCCATGCTTGGCGGAAAGCGGGATTGTCATGGCCCCAGCCCAACTTGATCAGCTTGTTTTGGGTTTCTCTAAGTTCAAGTTCTGCCGGGGACAGACCTCGTTTCGCCCAGCCCTGCGCGTATGAGCCATAGAGAATCAGCTGCGAAACCTTTTCCGGGTGACGGACTGCGTAAGCAATCGCGACTGGACCGCCCTGCGAGATCCCCAGGATTGGGAATTGATTCAACCTTAGGGTGTCGACAACTGATTCGAGGTCACGCACGAGCGTTTCCAGAGAAAGATCGGAAATCTTCCAATCCGAGAGTCCATTGCCTCGTTCGTCGTATCGGACCAAAAGATGATCGCGGCCAAACTCTTCCAGAAACGGACGCCAGATCGGACTGCGCCAATCATATTCGAGGTGGTTCAGCCAGTTCGCCGCCTTGACGAAGGGCGGACCCTGCCCAACAGTCGCATACGCAATGCGAATGCCGTCGGCCGTGGTGCAAAAATGAATTTCCTGTTCCATTCGCTAAAACTTTAGACCTGTCAGAGATCCGCTTAGCTTGACAGCGAACTCGCTATGCATCGCTTGATCGAAACATCACCTATGCCGCCCTCGCCAGTCTTCGAGCGGACTTCGTAGCGGCCGAGTTGGGTACCGTGCTGAGATCATGACAAAAGCGTCAGACGGCGAAATTGAGTCGCGCCATCACTTGTTTCCAGCGCGGATCGGAATGCAAGCTGTCAAAGCTCGGGTCTTCTTTTAAATTGGTTAGTAACGCATCGCGCTTGTCTATCGCTTCGTTTAGGATACTAAACACCTTGTCCGGGTCGCGAAGTTCTGTGTAGAGGCGAGCAAGGTCCCAGGCTGAACGGTTGGGAGTGCTGGCCAACGCTTCCAGGGCCTCTTTGCGCTTGCCCATCCGGGCATAGACGACAGCCAGTCGCAAAGCCTGAGCTCCACTGGGCTGAAGGCTCCGGCTTTTCTCAAACATGGCTATCGCGTCTGCATATCTCCCCATTTCGATATACACATCGCCGAGCCGGCCATACGATCCATAGTTGTTCGAGTCAAGCTCGATCGAACGCTTCAGATGCATTTCCGCCTCATCGTATTTCCTGGCGCGGTACAACATTCTGCCGAAGTCTCCCTCGGTTCGAGATGAAACCGGATCGAGTTGTTCGGCGATCTGCATTTTTTGCCGCACCTCGTCATGGCGACCTAATACCTGGAGCAGCCAACCATAGGCAACGTATGCGTCGGCGCTACCTGGATCGATCTCGATGGCGCGTTTTACCTCTTCTTCAGCCGCGCTCCAGTTATGGTCATAATTGATCAGGATCATGCACATTGATGTATGCGCACTTGAATTTCCCGGATCGATCTGAAGCGATTTGAGCGCAGCATCGCGGGCAGGTGCTTCGACTTCTGCATATGTCCGGTGTCCCCAAACGCCTCGTTCGCTCCAGGCACGAGACAGTCCGGCGTAGGCGCCGGCAAAATTCGGCTCGATCTGAATCGCCCGCTGGAAATAGTCGATCGCCTGAGACAGATCCGATTCATCTAGTCTCGCGAGATGATATTGCCCCAGGAGGTATGCTTCCTGAGCTTTCGGATCGATCGGTTTTGCCGATGTGAGGCGGCTTTGCTCTGCACTTGTCAACTGGGCCCGTACTTCGCGGGCGATCGCCTGCGCCACATCGCTTTCGAGTTTGAGAAGGTCAGACAACTCTTGTTCGTAACTTCGTGACCAAATCGGAGCATCAGTCGTCGCAGGAATCAATTGAACCGTCACCCGCACGCGTCCACCCGCCCGCTGAACCGAACCCTGGATAACGGCGTCAACGTCACCGAGTTGACGAGCGATTTCCGGTAGCGACTCGCGGCTCTCCTTATAGCGCATCACTGATTGTCGCGAGATAACCCTCAGAGCTCTAATCTGCGAAAGGTTGTTGATTAAAGCTTCCGTCATACCATCGGCGAAATATTCCTGTGAGGGATCGCCAGACAAATTGTTGAGCGGCAACACTGCGAGTGATTTGATTTCCGGTGCGCGCACCGTGGCATTGCGACGAGCTACCAACGAGTAGATGAGCGTCACAGCAGCAAGGAGGCACAATACGATGGCGCTTGTAACAAATGTCCGACGGGTAAGTAATAATTTCGGTCTCGTCGTTTCGAAGGTGCGTGCACTTTTAACGCTCGGTTGCGGTGTGCTCGCCGGCGTAAGTTGAAACTCACGCTTGCAGTTATCCAGGTCAATCGCAACATCACGCATGGTTTGATAGCGCCGCTCGCGATTCTTTTCTATGGACTTGCGCACGATGCGCTGCAATTCTTCCGAGCCGTTGGAGATAAAGTCTGCGAGCGGAGAAGGATCTCTGGTGAGGATTGCTGAGATGGTTGCTGCGCCGCTCTCCGCGGCGAAAGGTTGCTGGCCGGTCAGCATCTCATAAAGCACAACGCCAAAACTGAAAATATCGGTGCGCGCATCGACCCGCTGACCATGCACCTGCTCGGGTGACATGTAAGGAACGGTCCCTATAATCGTGCCCGGCGTAGTCAGCAGCGCTTGCGTTGAGGCTTCTGTGTCTATGCTCGGCCCGCCCGCTATTCCATGCGGTTCTGAGAATCTCGCCAGGCCGAAGTCCATCACCTTTGCCTGACCACGCGCGGTGATCATGATATTCGATGGCTTGATGTCGCGATGAATGATCCCGTGAGCATGCGCGTGAGCTAAGGCATCGGCCACGTGGGTGGCAATCGAGAGCGACTCTGAAACATCGAGAGGTTTTCGCTTAAGTCGCGCATCCAGCGTTTCGCCTTCGACATATTGCATTACGATAAAGCTCCGGCCGCTCTCCTCGCCAATTTCGTTAACTGAACAGATATTCGGATGGTCGAGTTTAGCTGCGGCCTGTGCTTCGCGTAGCAGTCGTTGCCTGGCTTGTTCGTTGTCGGCCGAATCAACTGGAAGAAACTTGATGGCCACTCGGCGATGCAGCGTTGTGTCTTCGGCTAGATAAACCTCACCCATCCCGCCCTCGCCAAGCTTCGAGCGGATTTCGTAACGGCCGAGTCTGGTGCCGGCTGAGATTGACATTGGGACCCTGTGTTAAAGCCGGGATTGTATCTAGCTTGCCACCAGCATCAGCTAGTGGGAAAGGGATTTGAATTGAACATCGGCTTTAGCCAAACTCCAAAAAAATTCTCCGTTGCTTCAGCAAAAAAAGTACTCGCACCCACGGCACGACTATTAGGCTAAAGCCAAAGAGGCTCATTCATCTAGATTTTTCGGCTAAAGCCGCGCTCTTTTTCTCATCCTCTTCCACTAGCTAAAGCTAGTGGCAAGTTATCGCGGACCTGGAGGCAGCTTCTCATTCAAATAACTAGTCAACAAAGTGAACAAGTGCAGGCGGGTGCCCGGCCCTTCGTAAATCCCGTGTGAGCGATTCGGATAGACCATGATCCGAAAGTCTTTGTTCGCGGCGACCAGCGCATTGATCAACTCTTCCGTTCCTTGATAGTGAACATTGTCATCGCCTGAACCGTGGACCACAAGCAGGTTTCCTTGCAACTGATTCGCAAACGTCACCGGCGAACTCGCTTTGTATTCATCCGGATGATCCTGCGGCAGCCCGCAATAACGCTCCTGATAAATCGTGTCGTAGAACCGAATGTCGGGCACCGGCGCAACCGACATGCCCGTCCGATAGAGGTCGGGGTAGCGAAACATCGCATTGAGCGTCGAAGAACCACCACCACTCCAGCCCCAGATGCCGATGCGACTCGCGTCCACAAAAGGCCATTTGATGATCGCTTTCACCGCGTCGGCCTGATCCTGTGAATTCACGATGCCCATCTTGCGATAGATGATCTTGCGCCAGGCGCGACCGCGCGGCGCCGGCGTAGCGCGATTGTCGACGCTCATGACGATGTAACCCTGCTGCGCCAGCATCATGTGCCACATGAGCGTCTGGTCATCCCAACTATCGACCACGGTCTGGCCCCACGGCTCGCCATAGACATAGAACAGCACCGGATATTTTTTGTGTTCGTCAAAATCCGGCGGGTTGATCATCCAGCCATCCAATTGCGTTCCGCCGCCGATGGCGACGCGAAAGAATGACGTCTCGACCGGTTTGAGCTTCGCGAGGCGTTCACGCAGCCCCTGGTTATCGATGAGCGTGCGTACGCTCGTGTGTTGCGGCAGACGCACGATCTCGGTAACCGGCGGCTGCTTGAACGTCTCATAAGTGTGGATGGCGAATTCGCCATGATCTGGAAAAAGGTAGTGATGAACGCCGCGCTGATCCTTCGGCGATAAAGGCTCGGCTTTGCCGCTGCCATCGAGGCGCGAACGGAAAAGATAACGCTGCGTCGGATTGTCAGGTGATGCCGAGTAGTAAATCCAGCCGCCGGCTGTGTCGATGTTCTCGACGCCAATCACGTCAAAGTCGCCGCGTGTGATGTTGCGAGCATCCAGACCGTCGCGCGAGACCGAATAGATGTGCCGCCAGCCATCGCGCTCGCTCGCCCACAGGAACCGCTTGCCGCCGTCGATCCACTCGACGTCGCCGCGCGCAAGCCCATGTTTGTCCCAACCAATCTCGCCCCACGCGACGTCAACCCAGGCATCGTCCTTCTCAATCAGAATGGTGCGCACCTTGCCGGTTTGAATGTCGCCGAGCATGACCGTGTCCTGGTTCTGCAGACGATTGAGTTGTTGAATGATGACTTCGTTGGAGCTGGCGGCCCATTCCATGCGCGGCAGATAGTTGTTGCGCGGATCTCCCTGGATATCGAACCAGCGCGTCGGGCCACCGTTGGAACTGATGACGCCGACGCGCGCGGCTGAATTCGTTTCGCCGGCCTTCGGATAAGGAAACGAGGTGATCACCGGATAAAGTCCGGCCGTGTCATTGATGAGCTTGAATTCTTTGACGCCTCCGGAATCGAGTTGCCAGTAAGCGATGTGCGCGCCGTCGGGACTCCAGCGGAAGCCGTCGCGACAGAACAATTCTTCTTCATAGACCCAATCGAACGTTCCATTGACCAGGTGCGTAGTTCCGTCGGTAGTCAGTTGCGTAATCTTTCCATCGTCGAGGCTCTGCACATAGATGTTGTTCTCGCGCACATAACCCACGCGCGTGCCGTCGGGCGAGAACTTCGCAAACATCAACGTCGAAGGCTTCGCGTCGCCGCCCACCTTCAGCAGCTTGCCGGTCTTCAGATTGAAGACCCAATAGTCGCCGCGCGTGTTGCTGCGCCAGACGCGTGCAGTGTTGGTGAAGATCAGAACGCTTTGTTCATCCCTGCTGAGATCGAATTGCTTGATCGCCAGAGGCGCAGTGGCGCCCGGCGGCACAAGCTTCTCTGCGGAAACGAAAACGGTCTTCGCACCCGAAGCGGCGTCATAACGAATGATGCTGGCAACGGTGTTGCCGGCAACAGCCTCAAGTACCAGATAGCCGCTTCCATCCGACTGCCAGGTCGATTTGCTGACCGAATGCGGTGGCCGCAATTAAGAGTAAAAAGCAGAGAGTCGTGAGACGGCGAACTCGTTTCACCACGGTTGTCTTTGAATGTTTGAACATTGAATCAGTACACCGCTAGTTGTTGGTTAGGCCCACGCGCCGCAGGATGTCCTGAAAGCGTGGGTCAGATCGCAGCGGATCGAATTTCGGATCCACTTTCAGGAAGATCATCCAAGGTGATCGCTCGTTGCAGGCCTGATCGAGCAACGCCAGGGATTGTTCTGTATCACCGAGTCCCGCGTAAATCTGCGCGAAGTTAAGAGTCGGTACGTATTCCTGATTCGATCGCCTCTCTAACTCATTCAGAACCTCCAGCGCTTTGTCATGCTCTCCCGATTTCGCGTACACGTATCCCACGGTTAATAAAGTAAGCGGGTCGTTTGCAGCTTGCGGAAGGCTTTTGATTGTCGCGACAGCCGAAGCGAAGTCGCCTTTCTGTTCATAAGCCTCAGCGAGGAAGCTGTTGGCGATGTGGTAGTCCGGACTCAGCTCGAGCACTTTTCGAAACTGTTCGATGGCGCGCTCAGGTTGCCGCGACCAATGGAAGATAATGCCAATTGCGCTATTGATGGTCTCGGACAGCGGATCAAGCTCCTGAGCGCGCTGCAGCCTTCTGAGGCTTTCATCAAAGCGTCCCATCAAGCCGAGATACCAGCCATACCAGTTATGAATAAGCGCATTGCCGGGACTAAGATTGATGGCGCATTTGTACTCTTCTTCCGCGCCGGTGTAGTCCCAATCACCATACATTTTAATGATCGCCAGCGAATTGTGAGCTTCGGCGAGGGTGTCATCGAGTTCCAATGCCTTTTTGACCGAATCTCTCGCTTTGGGCATCCATTCAGTTGGGGCAGAGAAAGAGAAAAACGACATTTCGGTATAAGCGTCGGCCAAGCCAGCGTAAGCCGATGAGTATCGCGGGTCGATGGCGATGGCCCGATTGAAACTTTCAATGGCTTTCTGAAAACCGTCCGGCGTAAACCTGCTGAAGTAAAAAATTCCTCGCAGATAGAACTCATATGCTTCGAGGTTGGTCGTATGACGCTTCAAGACGACGCCCTTCTCCTGGCCAAACAGCTTTACTTTCAGCGCCTCGACCACGGCCAGCGTGATTTCATCCTGCACGTCAAAGATATCTTTCATCTCGCGGTCGTAACGCTCAGACCATAAATGATAGCCATCCGCCGCGTTGATCAACTGAGTGGTAATGCGCACGCGATTGTTCGATTTCCTCACGCTGCCTTCCAGAACTGTATTCACATGCAGGGTGCTGGCGATTTCGCCGACGTTCGCATTCTTGCCTTTGAAAGAAAAGGCAGACGTGCGCGCGGCGACCTTCAGTTCATCAATCTTCGACAAGGCATTGAGCAGCTCTTCCGCTAGTCCGTCACAGAAGTAGTCGTTATCCGGATCGTTGCTGAGGTTAGCGAAAGGCAGGACAGCAATGGACGGCGAAGACTCGGCCGTCGTGGACCTCTCCGTCACAGCCGAAGGAGTAGTCGATTGCTCGTCATCAGCAACCTCCAACCCCGCCTTACGCAGCCCATCTATCAAGCGTCCGACGACTTCAGCGCTCCACCACTTCTCCATGTCTCTGCGCACAGTTGAGCCAACGTTTGGCCGTACTTTGAGTAGATCACTCACAGCCTTTGTCGCCGATTCGCGTTCATCCAGCAGGCCGCTGGCGGCTGCGGTCAACATGGGTTCTGCCCAATGACCTGGCAGATTTACTTTGCGGGCGAAACTGAGGGCCGCACGGTAATCATGTTGTGAGAACGCCTGATAAAAGTTGGCATACCAGTACCATCCTGGATGATGAGGATTGAGCTGTTTAGCACGCTGTGACAGCTCGAGACCGCGGTCGAAATCACCGGCGAAGGTCAACAACTCACCGAAATGAGCAAGCGAATGGCCATCCATCGGGTTGAGCGCAACCGCTCGTTCGATCGCATGGCGGAGACTCTGTAATTCCTTTTGAAAGAAATGCACGCCTGCCAGTCCAAACCAGGCGAGATGATTCGAGGGAGCAAGCTCAACAGCTTTGCGCCCGGCCGCTTCCGCTTTCGACAGAGAGTCAGAAACAAAATTGAAGCCCTGTCCATAATCCTGCGTATACAGCGATGCGAGCATAGCCCAGCCGTCGCCAAACGCCGGCGCTTTTTGCACTGCTAGTTCCAGCGCGGCCAGCGCATCGGCGAATACTTCGGGAGTAACTATTTCCGAGTATCGGAAACTTCGCAGCAAGGCTTCATACGGCGTCAACTGGTCGATAGGTTTCGTGCGCACCGCCTCACCCATGCTGCGCGGCAGCACACCGTGCAAATCCGCAACAGTCGAGACAATCGGGGGAACTAATTCATCCTGCAAATCGAATACGGACTCGGTACTAAAAGTACGCTCGTAGGTTTCGGCCCATAGCTGCGCGCCGTTAGTCGCATCGACAAGCTGAACCGCGAGCCGCACCTTCGCGCCCGCCTGCCGCAGGCTTCCTTCCATCACATAACGCGCGCCGAGTTCATTTCCGATCGCACGTACGTCGCCTGATTCGCTCGCGTAACGCGAAGTGGAGCTGCGCGCGATCACGCGAAGGTAAGAGAAACGCGAAAGACCCGTGATGATGTCCTCAGACAGTCCTTCAGCGAGTGCTGTGATTGCAGCATCGCTGCTTGAAGATTTGAATGGCAGCACGGCCACCCAGAAACCTTCATCAGCTTGCGTTTCACTCGATGCAGCGGTTAGGCTCGAAGAAATTAACGGCGCATCACCTTCGCCAAAGTCGAGCCCAGCTTTGCGAAGCCCATCAACCAACTTTTCAACTAGTTCCGGTTGATACCATTTATCGAGTTGCGTCTTTATCACCTTAGGATCAGGTATGAGCGCTAAAAGATCTCGAACGGCTTTAGCTGCCGGCTCGCTTTCGCCAAGCTGCCCATGAACCGCAGCGAGCAGCACGTGCGCAACATAGAATCCCGGCATAAAAAACTTGATTGCAAAGGGCCGGGCGTTGACGTAGTCGCCATTTCGATAAGCGTTAAAGAATGGGAGGGCCCAATACCAGACAGGATGATTTGGATTGAGAGCTCTTGCTCGTTCGCCGAGTTCGCATCCGTATTCCCAGTCACCGGAAAATGCGATGAGGTGGCCAACGAATTCCATTGTTGACCCGTCCATCGGGTTAAGCGCAATAGCCCGTTCAGCCGCGCTACGAAATCCGTTAAATTCTTTGCTGAAATACAGCGCCTGGGCCAAGGCGAGATAAGCGAAGTGATTCGACGGTCCTGCCTCGACTGCACGTCGCGCCGCATAAAGTGCGCGTTTCAGGGTGTCAGGCTGCTCATCGAACCCAAAATGGTAGTCCTCTCCGTACATCATCGATAACATTGCCCAGACATCGGCGTTCGCAGCCGATTGTTCGACAGCAAGTTCCAATCGTGAACGGACGGCGGCGTGATCTTCCGAACTGACTCGCTCGTAATGACCGAAACCACGGAGCACAGCTTCGTACGGACTCAGTTGATCGATTGGTTTCAGACGGACCGCTTCACTCATACTATGCGTGAGCGCACCGTACCAGTCGGCCACGCTCGAGACGATGCGTGGTACAAGATCATCGTGCAGCGCAAAGATCTTTTCGCCGTCGATGGGACGATCATAAGTCTCAGCCCAAAGATGCGCGCCGGTACTCGCATCCACGAGTTGGACCACCAATCGCAGCAGCGAGCTTGCCTGGCGCAAGCTGCCGTCGATTACATAACGCGCGCCGAGTTGGTTTCCTACAAGACGCATGTCGGCACTTTCGGTCGTAAACCGTAAAGTGGAACTGCGAGCAATTACGCGCAGGCTCGAGAACCGAGAAAGTCCGGCAATAATGTCTTCTGACAGTTCTTCAGCCAGCGCCTTGAGTTCGGGATTGCTTCCGCGATACTTCAACGGCAGCACTGCCACCCAGAAACCTTCGTCAGTGCGCGCGGACGCCGAATCGGCCGTCGTGTCACGTCCTCTTTTCGAAGCTGTGGTGGAAGCAAAGACTTCTTCGGCCGAGCTTCGCAAGACGGTCTGTTGCATTTCACTATCGAATTCGATTCGCCTTTGCAGGCGCTTGAGATCCGAAGCCGCATCGGTGATTGCCGGATAGCGCGCCTCTAATTTTTTGGCGAGCATCCTATCGATGATCTTGGCGAGATCGTCGGGCAACGCGCCGATGTTCAGCGCGTCCGGTTCACGATGCAGAATATTCGCGAGCGTATCGCTCGCAGTCTCGCCACGGAACGGCGGTCGGCGGCTCAGCATTTCGTAGAGCAGGACGCCGAGACTCCACACATCCGTGCGCGCATCGACGGCTTTTCCGCGCGCTTGCTCCGGTGACATGTAGGCGACGGTGCCCATGATCATCCCGGGCTGCGTGTCCGACTGGATTAGCGTGGCACTCTCCGGATCGCTTGTGCCCGCGGCCGTTAATTTCGCCAATCCGAAATCGAGGACCTTGACGAGGCCGTCCTGACGCACCATAACGTTTTCCGGTTTGATATCGCGATGAATGATGCCGGCCTGATGGGCCGCGGCGAGTGCTGCCGCGACCTGCGCGGCAATATTGAGTGCTTCACTTACGTTGAGCGGCGCTTTGCGTAAGCACTCTCGCACTGTCTCTCCGTCGATGAATTCAGTCGCAATGAAGTGACCTGCATCGGTTTCATCGATCTCGTAGATAGTGATGATGTTGGGATGATTCAAGGCCGAAGCCGCCTTCGCCTCCTGCACAAAACGATTCATGCGACTGCGGTCGGCCGCGACCTCCGCCGGCAAAATCTTCAAGGCAACCTTGCGATCGAGCTTCGTGTCCTGCGCCAGGTACACTTCACCCATTCCGCCTTCGCCAATCTTTGCGCGGATTTCGTAACGGCCAAGTCTAGTGCCCGAGGCGATGTTCATTGGAACAGGAAAAGACGGGCGGATTGTATCCGAGGAAATTGAGTGAGGCTAGAAGCTGCACCGTATCGTCCGCGAAGCGGACGACAAGTCTCGCTAAGATCGCGGGCCCGACCGATCAGTCGCGGCGTGCGAGTTTTTTCCGCGTGATTTACACTCTTCTTTTCCCCACGAAACTGGGCAAGCGAGCGCCATACATCTGCACTCGCACAAATTGAGGATCAAAAGCTGATGAGTACGAGTAAGCGTACAAAGTTCTTAATGATCGCTGTGCTTGGCCTGGCCTTGATGCTGGCTAACGGCAATGTCCTGCTCTCGAACCGCATGGCCAGAGCCCAGGGCATCGACCGATAGAGGTGAAGTCCGCCTGGGCAATCGACAGGCTAGTGAATAGCGTCGCGGTCATGAGGGCCACGTCAGAGGTTTATCGTTCTTGATTTAATTTTCCGACGACCTTGGGGAATCATGCGAATGAAGCTACGCACCTTCTTGCTGCTGATACTGCCAGTCTTGCTAGTCGCGCAGACCCAGCGCGATCGCACTCTAGCGCCGATCGCTTTGACTCACGTCACCGTGATCGATGTTACCGGTGGGCCATCCAGACAAGATATGACGGTTGTAATCACCGGCGATCGCATCTCGGCCATCGGAGACAGCGCCAGACTTTCGGTGCCTACCGACGCGAAGGTGGTCGACGCCAGCGGCAAGTTCCTTATTCCCGGGCTGTGGGACATGCACGTACATTGGTATAGCAGAGAGACGTTGACTCTGTTTACCGCCAATGGCGTGACCGGTGTGCGGCAGATGTTCGGGAACTCTGATTTGCTGCGATGGCGCGATGAGATTGCCAAAGGCTCGCTACTTGGTCCGCGGATGATGGTGGCCAGTCCGATCATCGATGGACCGGAACCGGTCTGGCCGAATTCCATCTCCGTACGCAACGAAGAAGAAGGCCGCAAGGCCGTCAGAAGAGTCAAGCAGTGGGGCGCGGACTTTGTGAAAGTCTATTCGCTCCTGCCGCGCGACGCTTACTTCGGTATTGCCGATGAGTCGAAGCAGCAAGGCATCACTTTCGTTGGCCATGTTCCGAATACGGTCTCTCCCGCCGAAGCTTCGGATGCGGGGCAAAAGAGCATCGAGCATCTGACGGGAATTCTGATCGGATGCTCTGACAAAGAGCAGGGGTTGAGAGACGACGTGGTGGAAGCGAGGTCTCCCGCGGCACGCGCGCGGACCCAGGCGGCGGCGTTGGAAAGTTACGATGCAAGAAAAGCGGCGGACTTATTCGCGCGTTTCGTTAAGAACCAAACTTGGCAGTGTCCAACGCTGACCGTCCTGCGCAGCAACGCATATCTCGGAGATGAAAACTTTCGCCGGGATGGACGGCTCAAATATATCCCACGTCAGATACAGCAAAGGTGGAGCATGCGCATTGCCAACCGCAATGAAGATAACCACCGCGCGAAGAAGGTCCTGCAAAAAGAATTAGAAATCGTCGGCGCAATGCAGAAAGCCGGAGTACCAATTCTCGCGGGCACTGATACCGGCAATCCCTTCTGCTTTCCGGGCTTCAGCCTGCATGACGAACTCGCGCTGCTAGTCATCGCCGGATTGACTCCGGTTGAAGCTTTGCGCTCAGCCACACTCAATCCGGCGAAGTTTTTTGGCCTCGACCAAACGCTGGGAACAATCGAGCAAGGAAAGATCGCCGACCTGGTGTTGCTCGACGCTAGTCCGCTTTTAGACATTCGCAACACGCAAAGAATTAACGCCGTCGTGGCAAATGGCCGGTTTTTTGATCGCAAGGCTTTGGACAAGCTGCTTGGAGAGGCGGAAGGTGCGGCTAATCGATAAGATGCGACCTAAAGCAGTCTTCTTCGCGTCCTCGCCGGGGCAGGCGATCACCTATCAGATTGGCAAGCTGCAGATTGTGAAGTTCCTCGCCGACGCGCGACTCTATCAGAAAGAGCAATTCAATCTGCGTAACTTTCACGATTATCTGTGGAAGAACGGCAACGTGGCTATAGCGTTGTTGCGTTGGGAGCATTTGGGATTGAGTGATGAGATTGAGTACTCGACGCGCCGTGATCGCGCAATGAACGAACATACTTATTATGTGGTCAGTACCGGGAGCGCTAGCGACCGGGTTTTGATTCACGTACCCGGTCGCTAGCGCTCCCGGTACTGACCTCGAATGGAAAAACTTCCATTCGCTTTTTTTCAGCTTACATTTCCCACCCAATGATCGCCATGCCTCTCCCCGAACAGATCGAACTTCATCGTGACCGCATGTGGCGGCGGGAAGAAGAGCTTCGCGTTGAAAGCGCACTTGACGCGGAACGGTTCATCGAAGATGTGGGCTTGGCCAATACGCTGACTGATGCGCGGCGTGCGGGTCCGTCGTTGTACATCGCGGTGTGCGGTCGGCGCGATGTTAGTTTGCCGCGCCACGTGCAGAAGGACGAAGAGACGCGTCTCACCTGGTATCTCAAAGATGAAGTGATGCGGCGTGGCCGCGTTTATTACGCCAAGCTCGCGGGCGGTCGTTCGATGTTTGTCGCGCCGCGCTTGATCAGCTCGTTTGCTGCCGTCTGGATGCCCCAAAAGAAGGACGAACCCCGAACTTTGTCCAACGCGGCGCAGCGAGTTCTGAAGGTGCTGCGGCGCGAACACGAGCTGGCGACGGCGGACTTGCGCGCGGAAAGCGGAGTCACCGAACGCACCGTCTTCACCCGCGCCCTCGATGAGTTACAGCGCCAGATGAAAGTGATCCCGCAGGATGTGATCTATCAACCATTCTCGTACATCTGGGGCCTGGCCGAAGATCGTTTTCCGGAAGAGTTGAGAAAACGCGTCGCGCGCAAAACGGCACTAAGAGAGATTGCTCGCGCATATCTGTCGGGCGCCGGGATGACTCTTCTCGGCGAGACCGCGCGCGTCACAGGTTTGAGCCGCGTTGAAGCGGGATTCGGAAATCATCAGTTGGTGGATGAGGGATTTGCGGTGAGAGTTAGCAGAGGGGTTTATGAGCTCACATCGCCTAAGAAATCATCCGCAGATTCCGCAGATTTCACAGATTAGAAATCAATAGCATTGAGCGCGTACTATGGCCCCATTTCCCGCAACTGTTTTCCGTTCTGCGTAATCCGCGAATCTGCGGATGTATCTTCTTTAGCGAATCGTCTTAAACGCCGTCCGCAATTCCTGCGTGATCAGTTCCGGCTGTTCCCAAGCTGCAAAGTGTCCGCCCTTAGGCAGCCGGTTGAAGTGAATCAGTTTTGGATAGGCTTTCTCAACCCAACTCTGCGCCGGTACATCAATATCTTCCGGAAACACACTGACTGCGGCCGGAACCTGCACGTTCTTCGGAGCGAAGAACGCCAGCTTGTTTTCCCAATAGAGACGGGCGGAAGAAACTGCGGTGTTTGTAATCCAGTACAGGGTGATGTTGTCGAGAACATCGTCTCGCGTTAGGCCTTCAGATTCACCATTGAAGACGCGAGCGATCATCTTATAGCTCCAAATGTCATGGTCAAGAATCCAGGCGGCGAGGCCGATTGGCGAATCGGCAATGCCGTAAAGCGTCTGTGATCTCTGTCCCATTTCCAACGCGTAGCCGAGACCGTGTGCATAGAAAAACACGAGCCGATCATAGGCGTATTTCTCTTCGTCTGAAAAATTGGCGAGCGCTGGAGCGCCAGTAAAGGCCGCCTTGTCGATTTCAGGCGGGACTGCGCCGGCCATGTTGGTGTGAATGCCGAGCAAACCTTCAGGCGCCTGTACACCCATCTGATCGACAATCACTGCACCCCAATCGCCGCCCTGCGCGACGTAGCGCGTGTATCCGATCCGCTTCATCAACTCACCCCACGCCTGTGCGATGCGTGCCGGCCCCCAGCCGGTCGCGGTCGGCTTGCCGGAAAAGCCATAGCCAGGCATCGACGGAATCACCAGATGAAAAGCATCCGCGGCTGTTCCGCCGTGCGCCGTTGGATTGGTGAGTGGTTCGATAATTTTCAGTTGTTCAACGATCGAGCCGGGCCATCCATGCGTCACGATGAGGGGCAACGCATCCTCATGTTTTGAAGGAATATGCATGAAGTGAATGTCTAGCCCATCGATCTCGGTAACGAAGTGTTGATAGGACTTCAGTCTGGCCTCGACTTTGCGCCAGTTGTAATCAGTGGCCCAATAGTTTGCGAGCTTCTGCATCGTAGCCAGTTGCACACCTTGCGAGGCATCGTCAACGGTTTCCTTTTCGGGCCACCTCGTGGCGTTGATGCGCGTCCGTAAATCGGCAAGTTCCGCCTCGGAAACATCGAAATCAAACGGGCGAATAGCGGTCGGCTCGCTCGCTAGTTGTGTAGCTGTAGTTTGCGTCATGTTGTCTCCTTCTTCTTGCTTAGTTAGATCTGTCGGTCAGACGGGGCGACCCATACTCCTGACGACGGAGCTAAAGACAATTGGAACCAGCTTCACGGGTAACGGCGTGGCGACCCGTGTCGGCGAGAATTTCAACAGTTGTTTAGGGGAAGGTCATTCTACTGCCGTCGTGAGACGGCTTCAAGCAGTTCCCGTCTCACGCAAGGGACCAATTTCAACAGCTGTGGATTCAGGCTGGGGAGTGTAGTGCGCGAAGCGCATGGCAGCATAAAGCCTGGGGCGTAAGCCCCCAGGATCGAGAACCAAAATATTTCTTAGCCTGCGGAGTGGGCGACAGCCTTGGTCGATTCGTCGGCCGCCCGCTGCGCGGGCTTGTTTCTTTCTTAATGACTTTCCCGGGGTTCCGCCTCGCTTCACCCCGGGCTTTAGGCTAGCACCCGCTGACGCGGGTTGAAGGGCCTACTGATCCTTCCACTCCGGAATCCGTCCCGGTGTCCAGGGCGCGCCGGCTGCTTCCATCTTCTTCTCGAGCGCTTGCAAATCGACTTCGATCAGCTGGCGCAGCTGCGCGAGCACGCCTTCGAATTCAGCCGCAGCATGCGCGTACTGATCGATTTGCGTCTGCGTGGGTCGAGCCGTAGACATGCGGCCCGCCCCGACGACCAGTCCGACACGTTCGTTGATCGATGGCGGCAGATTGAAGTTGCGTTGACGTAAGGCTTGATCGCCACTCAGTGCCTTGACAATGTCGTTCTTGCGTTTCTCAATTGTGGCAGCGTCGGTCATCAACGAATCAGGCGCGTTCGGCGTCTCGAGCAACGCGCGACGAATCGCAGCCAAGCGCGGCGTTAACGCATTGGCAGCTTGGTTTGCGCCCTGCACCGCCCGCTGCAATCGCGCGGCCTTCTGCTGAAACTCAACCAGCGCGCTGCGATCGGCCGGTGACATGCGGTCCTGACCTTCGACAATCACTTGAAACTCCTGCGACTGACCAAGCGGTGTCGTCAGGCCATCGACACGCTTGAACATCGACACTTTGTAAGTGCCAGGCATCACGAGCGGGCCACCAGGCGGCTCCGCAAACGGATCCTCGCCTTCCGGATTCGGCGGCGGCGGAAGTGACGATGCGGGATCGCGCAGGTCCCAAGTGATGCGTTGGAAGCCCGCAGTCACTGGTCCAGTCAGACGGCGAACGACGCGGCCTTGTGAATCGGTAATCACGAAAATGACTGCCGGCGCTTCTTCCTGCTCTTCAGCACTGAGTTCGGCGCCGCTCGGTAAACGGACGGGCGCACCACTTCTCGAGGCCGCACGCTCAGCATCCTGACGCTTCGCCTTCTTCGTCTTCAGTTCTTCTTTCAAATAGTAGGTGAACGTCGCGCCGAACGGAGGATTCTCAGCGGTGAAGAACGATTCGCCCTGAAATGATTTGCCGCGTCCGCCAATTGGTTGCGCCTGGATGTACATGAGCGCGTCCTTGATCGGAAAGAGCGCGGCTTCCTGTTTCAGCATCTCTGGCGTGACCGCGCGCAGCGGCGTGTAGTTGTCGAGAATGTAAAATCCACGGCCGAACGTTCCCAAAACGAGATCGTTCTCGCGACGCTGAATCGCGATGTCGCGCACTTGAATCGTCGGCAGGCCGCCGCGCATTTGAATCCACTTCTGACCGCCATCGACGGTGAAGTACAAACCGTACTCCGTCCCCACAAACAGCAGATTCGGATTCACCTGATCTTCAGCGATGCCCCACACCGATTGGTTCGCGGGCAGGTTTGCTTTGATGGAAGTCCACGTGCGCCCCGCGTCAGTGCTCTTGAAAAGATAAGGCTTGAAGTCCGCGTTCTGATGATTCTCAAACGCGACATAGACCGTGTTCGGGTCGTTGACCGATGCGACGATGCGGCTAACGTAAGCGAGTTCGGGCACGTCGCCAATCTTTTCAACTTTGCGCCAGCTCTTCCCACCGTCTTCGGTGATCTGAATCAAACCGTCGTCGGTCCCGACGTAGATCAGGCCTTCTTTCTTCGGCGACTCAGCCAGCGCGGACGCGTTGCCAAAGAACGCGGTCGATTGGTTCTTCGCGACTGCATCCATGCTCCAGACTTTGCCCATGACCGGCAGCTTGTCGCGATCGAGATTGCGCGAAAGCTCGCCGCTGATCAGTTTCCAACTGTCACCGCGATCGTCGCTGCGGTAAAGCTTGTTGGAAGCGAAGTACAGACGTGTGTGCGAGTGCGGACTGATGATAAAAGGCGAGTCCCAATTCCAACGCAAAGGATCTTCGTTGCGGCCGACTTCCGGAGTGATGCCGTGACGCTGGCCTGTCTGCTTGTCGTCGCGCACGAGATTGCCGTTCTGCAGCTCCGCATAAATCGTGTTGGGATCTTCCGGATCAACTTGCGTGCGAAAACCATCGCCGCCTTGGGTCACCCACCAGTCGCTATTGACGATGCCCGAGGCGTTGCGCGTGCGTGAAGGCCCACCGAAGGCAAAGTTGTCCTGCGCGCCGGCAAACACGTTGTAGAACGGCGTCGCATTGTCGGTGGTCACATCATAGAGTTGCGTGACGGGCAGGTTGCTCTTGAAGTACCAATTCGATCCGCGATCCCAACTCTCATATACGCCGCCGTCGCAACCGACGAGGTAGTGTTCGGTGTTGTTCGGATCGACCCAGATTTCGTGATTGTCGACGTGTTTTGATTTCTCGCCGAGGCGACGCAGCGTGCGCCCGCCATCGTCCGAAACCATCAGGAAGACGTTCATGATGTAAATCCGATCGACATCCTTCGGATCCGCAACCACGTGGCCGTAATACATCGCGCCGGCGTCGAAATCGTTGCGCTTCTCCCAGCTCCCGCCACGATCGTTCGAGCGAAAGATTCCGCCTTTGCGATCTCCCGATTCTATCGTCGCGTAAAGCACGTTGGCATCGACCGGCGAGATCGCCAGGCCGATGCGGCCCATGTCAGTCGTCGGCAAACCCGCGCGCACCTTGTTCCAGGTCGCGCCGGCATCCGTCGATTTGTAGATCGCGCTTTCCGGCCCACCGTCGATCAGCGTCCACATGTGACGCCGGCGTTGATAAGCTGCCGCGTAAACCGTCTCGGGATTGTTGGGATCGATCTGGACATCGCTGACGCCGGTGTTCTCGCTGATCTTCAGAACCTGGTTCCACGTCTTGCCGCCGTCAATCGTCTTGTAGAGTCCGCGATCGCCGCCCGGACCCCAGAGCGGACCCTGCGCCGCGACGTAAACAATGTTCGAATCTTTCGGATCGATCGCGATGTGACCGATGTGCTCGGAGTTTTTCAGTCCGACATTGCGCCACGTCTTGCCGCCGTCATCGGATTTGTAAACGCCGCTGCCGTACGAAACGCTGCGCTGGCTGTTGTTCTCGCCGGTGCCGACCCAAACCGTCAGCGGGTTCTTCGGATCGAGCGCGATACAGCCGATTGAGTACGACCCTTCGCGATCGAACACGGGTGTCCACGTGTTTCCGTCGTTCACTGTCTTCCAAACTCCGCCCGAGGCGCTGGCAACGAAGTAATGCGACGGATTATTCGGTTCGACGGCGAATCCGATCACGCGGCCAGACGTGAATGCCGGGCCAATTGAGCGAAACCTGCGTCCGGCGTCTGTCGGCGCCGAGATTGGATCGCGCGGGCGCCCGCCTTCCTCCTCGCCTGGCGATGGCCGGGCCTCAGGCGATGAAGCAGGCGAACTCTGTGGTGTCGGCGTTGGGCTTTGTGCGGCGGTCAATCGCGGCGCTGCGAACAACGCGGCGAGAGCAGTAAGCACAAAGAGACGGATTGAATGGGAAAGATGGCGGGGGCGGTTCATTGATTGTCTCCTTAGTTTCGTTATCTGAGTCGGTATTAGTACGACCTTACGACGTTCTGAGTGGATCACCAGTTACATCAAGCTGAATCCGCGGTAGCGCACTCGCGCCCCGCCAGAAAATTATTGACCGTCTCAATCAGCTTTTCGATGTCGGGTTTCGGAACATAAGCGTCAGCGCCGGCAGCGAGTGCTTCCTCACGATGAACTTCGTAAGCGTCTCCCGTGTAGACGACACTCGGAACATGCGGTGTCAGCTCGTTCAGTCTTTTGACTAACTCTAGCCCTGAACCGTCCGGTAAGCGCTTGTCGAGCACGTATAGATCGAATCTGCTTTGCGCGGCCATTTGCAGCGCTTGTTCCATGCTGTGCGCTGTCTCAACCTCGACATCATCGTCAGTCAAAACGAGCTTGAGCATTTCGGCGCTATCATCGTGATCGTCGACATAAAGGATTCGGCATTTCTTTTCAGCCATACCTAACCTCCAAAATCAGAAATTTCATGTCGAATTTCACACCGAACGAGTCTGGAAGGAGCAGAATTATAGACGAGGATGCGCCGTTTTCAAGACCCGAACGAAAATGTCTCTCGGGGCAAGTTTGAGGTATTATTTGGCCGCCGCCCATTGGCGGGACAGGAACCGTGACATCATGATCTTCTCACGAACACCCTTGCGTTCCCTGACAATTTTCGGTTTGGTTCTCTTCTGCATCGCTACGTTCGGACCGTTCGCTCACGTTAACATCACTGTGTTTGCGCAACATGGCGATGGGTCTGGCTATGACGACCAAATAACCACCGGCCGCGATTTTATGCGCCAGCGAAGGTACGACGATGCGCTCAAAGCGTTCAAGCGCGCGAATGAATTAAAGGGCCAGGCTTCCGCAGAAGCGCTGTTTCTCATGGCCAACGCGTACATGGGTCTGGCGGCGTATAAGACGGTCGCAACGACGTGCGACAAAGTCATCGAACTGTCTGCGAACGATCCGGTGATGCAAGCGCAAGCTTTGAACCTGAAAGGCATCGCGATTCAAAAGCAGTCTGATGGCAAGGACCAGAAGAAGTTGCAAGAGGCTGAGACTGTGTTACGTCAGGCTGCCGCGTTGAAAGCAGCCACACCGGATGTGCACTACAACCTCGGGGTGGTGCTGATGCAGCAGAACCGCGATGCTGAGGGCGCCGCGGAACTGAAAGAGTTCGTGAAACTTGCGCCGAACGCGACCAACGCAGAAGACGCGCGCAAGATGATCGAGAATCCGCGCCGCGCGCGCGAACCTTTCGCTCCTGATTTCTCGATCACCAGTTCGGAAGGCGAATACCTGTCACTCGACGAGCTGAAGGGAAAAGTTGTGCTGCTCGATTTTTGGGGTACGTGGTGCGGGCCGTGTGTCGCTTCGGTGCCGGGTCTTCGCGAACTCAACAAGCGGTTTGCGAATAACAGTTCTTTCGTGATGATTAGCGTCAGCTCAGATGGTAGCGAAGAGAAGTGGAAGGATTTCATCGGCAAAGAAAAGATGGTCTGGCCGCAATTCCTCGACCGCGAGCGAACTGTTATTAGAGCTTTTCGCGTTAACGCCTATCCGACCTACGTCCTACTCGATGCGGAAGGAATCATTCGCTACCGCACCAGCGGCATGAGTCTCGACAAAGAAGCCATCCTGGAGGACGCCGTGAAAAAACAGATCAAGTTGGTCGCGAAGCCGGCGGGCTAACAGGTCTTCAAATTCAGTCCTCCCCACCGTCAAAAGGCGGCGCAGCCCTGCGTGCAAGTGTGGCGCGCCACGTTCCTCGATCTGATCGCGAGGACTAAGAATCAAATGTGCGAAAGCTTCTTCTGAGAGTCAGTTTGGCGCTATTTACGTTTCTAATTGGAGCTTCGCCTGCATCCCTACATCGGCGATCGAAACCGCCCCTGAAATTCGGGCCACCGGAAGCGCCTGCGGAAACTTCGTTGCCCGTCTATAAATGTGACAAACCTCCCGACTTGCCGCTACCGATCAAAGTTCTGCTGAATGGCAATTTCCCCGGCTGGTCGTTCCCTGAGGTAAGCGACGACGATTGCGTCGCGGTAAGAGAATGTGGCGGCCTCGAAGCCTATGCGCAAATGATCAAGGGGGACTTCAATGACGATGGCCTGCAGGATTACGCAGTTCTTATCCAACAGAGCGCCGAAGCGAACGACAAGGGCGTCGCCAAACCGCTAATCGTTCACATCGTTGCGTTTTTCCGAAAACCGGGTGGCTTCACAATGCATCCCGTTACTTCGGAAGGTGGCAGCGCCTTGATACTGATGCGCAAGGGTGAATCGGACTACGACTACGAAGGTCAGCGAGATTTCAACTATCCCCGAGACTCGATCTTTTCCGGCATAGGCATGGGCGGCACATCGTACATTTACGAGAACGGTAGGTTTCGGGCACTGACGACGAGCGACTAGGTGGGATTCCAGTCCAGCGTCCGTGAAAGATGGCGTACCGAAAACAGGTTTAAGCTAGAATCATGCCAATGTCCATCCTGATAGCCGAAGACAACGTCGCGCAGCGCGCGTACCTACGCGAGATTCTTGAGCGCGACTTCCCATCGCATACGCCGGTGATTGAAGCGAGTGATGGTGAAGAGACAGTCTCGATGGCGCTCAAGAACAAACCGGAGGTGTGCATCCTCGACATTCAGATGCCGAAGCTTTCCGGCGTGAAGGCAGCACGCGCGATCTGGCGCGACTATCCCGAAGCGCGGATCATTTTTTGGACGCAGTTTCCCCACGAGATTTACATCAACGAGATTCGCAAGATCGTTAAGTCGGTCGACCCGCCGCCGGCCTACGGCTTCATTCACAAGAACAATCCTGAGTCGCGCTTCCTGCGCTTCGTCGCCGCCGTTCTGGAAGACGGCGCCGACATGATCGACCCGGCGTTCAAGGACTCATTCAAGCGGCCGCTGCTGACTGAGTTCGAAGCCGAAGCGCTTTACTATCTCGCGCTTGGCCTGTCGAACTGGGCCATCGCGCGGAAATGCAGTTTGAGTTTGCGCGGAGTCGAAAGCCGCCTGGCGACGCTCTACGAAAAGCTTTTCATCTCAATTCCCGAAGGCACGCCGCACGAAGCTTATGAGAAGCTCGCTTACAACGTGCGCACGCGCGCTTTCTTCGAAGCGCTGCGCCGCGGACTTTTGAATAGTGACGAATTGGAAAAAGCCGCGGCCGATCTCGAAAGCTGGATCGACCGCGATCGAAAAAAGTTCGCGGAAGAGCAGAAGAAGGAAGACATGAAGGCGCGGAAGCGTTAGATGTTTACATGCGGCGCAAGAGCAAAAGCAGCCTCTGTGATTCTCTGTGTGTGCTCTGTGCCTCTGTGGTAAATGGTTTTCGAATTAATCTCAACCACAAAGACACAAAGCTCCACAAAGGTTCACAGACAAAACCACTGCTCACTTTCTTCCTGCTTTCTGCCTTCTGCCTGCTGCCTTCTGTTTTCTCGCAAGATCAACCGCTAACTACGCAAGCGACTCCGTCGCCATCGCCAACCCCATCACCATCGCCCACGCCACCGCCGAATCTGCATCAATGGGGCGCAGTGACTTCATTTCATGGATTGCCCTCGGATCGTACCCACGCCATTGCGCAGACGGAATTTGGCGTGACGTGGTTTGCGACCGACGGCGGACTCGCGCGCTTCGACGGACGGCGCACCAGTGCGGTGACGGCTGATGGTTTGCCAGCCGGCCGAGTGCTTGCCTTGAAAACCGATCAGTCAGGCGCGCTCTGGATTGGAACTGAGAATGGCGCGGCGCGCTTACTGAACGACAAGTTCGAAACAATCAAAGAAACTGCCGGCAAAGTCATCACAGCGATCATCACGCCGGAACGCGACCACGCGATCATGGCGAGTGAGAATGGCCAGATTTTTGATTGTCGCTCAGCACCTACGTTGACGGTACGCACGATTCCCGATCAGCCTTTGCAAAGCGCTGACAAAGATCAGCCTGGCGCGTTGAAACTCACGAGTCTCGCGATTGCGAATGGCACGCTCTACGCCGGGACGCAAAGCCGCGGGCTCGTGGAAATTCACAACGGCGAAGCGAAAGAAGTCGTAAGCAAGCCACGCAGTTTCTTTATCAACGCGCTGGAAACCGATGCACAGGGACGCTTGTGGGTGGGCGCGCGCGCCGGCAAAGATGAAAGCGGGATTTTCGATCACAGCGATCCACTGAAGCCTGCACGGGCGAACGCGTCGACCGGTCCTGTCACTGCGATCACGCGCGGCGCAGGCGAAGACATCTGGGTCGCGACTGATGGTCACGGCGCATTTCTCTTTCAGAACGGCAAGGCGGTCGAACACTTCACCTTCGAAGAGACGGGCGGGGCGCTGCGATCCGATCATGTGTACGGAGTTTTCGTCGATGCCGAGCAGGTCGTCTGGTTTGCGACCGAAAACGGCGTCTGCCGCTACGATCCGCACGCGGTGCGCACCGAGGCGATTTCGAGCGACGCGAACGCGAACTATGTTCGTGCGCTCTTTTCAGTGAGTGGACATCTGTTTGCGGGAACGAACGCCGGACTCTACGTCGATCAGGGCAGGAAGACATGGTTACGCGATCCAGAGATCGGCACTCGCATTGTTTATGCAATGAGCACTGATGCTAGTGGCGCGGCGATTGTGGCAACTTCATCAGGCGTTTTCACGACGCGAGATAATCCGCGCTTCGATGTTTCTCAGCGCGAGTCTCCACTGCATTACATTCGGATTCCAGCTCGCGAGAATCTTCCGCAAGGCGATAGTGTGCGCGCGATCACTTCCATCAACGGCACAACCTACATCGCGACCTACGGGTATGGAGTTGAGAGACTGCAAGGCTCGCAACGCACGCTCGTGTGGCCAGAAACCTCCGCCGATAATCAAACGCGTGAGGTCACCGCGCTCGGGAGTGACGCGAGTGGACGATTGGTCGTCGGCACGGCGAGCGGTGGAATCTTTTTCTGGGATGGGAAACAAACGACGACCGATGCGGCGCTCGACAAGATAAAAGGCGATGCGGTCTGGTCATTTCTCGCCGACAGCGGCGGGTTATGGATCGCGAGCGCACGCGGACTCTACTTCTCAAAGGACGGTCAGCTTCGTGAAATCGCGCCCGGCGTGAACGCGCGGTCGTTATATTTGGTTGCGGACAATTCGCGTTCAGGATCTGTCTGGTGCGCCACTGTCGGCAACGGACTCTTGCGCGTCACACTTGACGATCAATTCGGGGCGATTGTTTCGCATCTGGACATCGAGCAGGGACTGCCGTCGCAACGCGTATTTGCAGTGATCACAGCGCGGCAATCCAAAGGCAGCGAAGAAGTGATCGGCGCGACGAACCGCGGGATTATTCGCTACGAGCCGGGCTCCACGAAACCGACCGTGCTACCCGCGCGCATCATCAGCCGCCGCATTCATTCGTCAAGTGAGCTGACCGCGGGACTGCACCTCG
Organism: uncultured bacterium; assembly: GCA_965653675.1. Lineage (GTDB taxonomy): Bacteria > Acidobacteriota > Blastocatellia > Pyrinomonadales > Pyrinomonadaceae > UBA11740. The sequence continues at coordinate 51,264 of CBFHBA010000004.1, read as the reverse complement.
ATTATCCGCAGAACAGTTTGCTGCTCGACGTGACGGCAATCAGCAGTCGCACTTTCCCCGAGCAGTTTCAGTACGCCTTTGGGCTTTATGACAGCGCGGGAAAAATCATTCGCCAAAAGCTTTCGCACGATTCGCAATTCCCGATGGAGCAGTTGGGTCCGGGCAAATACAAAGTCGTCGCGCGGGCTTTCACGAAAGATTTGACGCCGGCAAATCCTCTCTCGTTTGAATTCACTGTCGCGCGGGCGCCGTTTCCGTGGACGTCGACGGCGCTCGGTGTCTTGTTGTTGCTAGCGTTGATTGCGCTGGCTTGGGGCTACATACAAAACCGTCGCATTCATCGCACGAGCGCGGAGCTCGCGGTGACGAACCGCGAACTTGCTGAAGCGCGTCTGCAACTCGCGAACGAGACCGAAGCCGAACGGCGGCGCATTGCGCGTGACCTGCACGATCAGACGCTGGCGGATTTACGACATCTCGCGTTGTTGGTCGATCAACTTCCAGTCGACGGCAGGTTGAATCGCGCGCCGTCCGCTCCGACGGCATTGCGTTCCGAGATCGAATCGATTTCACAGGAAGTGCGGCGCATCTGCGAAGACCTGAGCCCGTCGGCGCTGGAAAACGTCGGGCTCGCTGCCGCGCTTCAGTTCGCGCTTGCGCACGCCGTCGAACAAGCGGCGCCCACGGGCAAGTTCGATTACGAATTTTCTTGCGACGATTCTTTGGACGAGAAGCTCCATTTACCACCGAGCACCCAGATTCAGATTTATCGCATCGCGCAGGAAGCACTGAGCAACGTTTGTCGTCACGCGGATGCGAAACACGTGAAGATGAACGCGACTGTCTCGCAGGCCGAGACTTTCGAATTGCGCATTGAAGACGATGGCCGTGGTTTTGACGAAGCCGCGCGCAAGAATTCAGGCCGCGGCGTCGCGAACATTCGCGGACGCGCCAGCATGATTGCGGCCGACGCGTCGTGGCATAAACGCGCTGGTGGTGGGACAGTGTTTGAGCTGCGACTGCCGCAAAGCTCGAAACCCGCATAACGCTTCCAACCTAAGTTGCGGTACTATCCCAAAAATTTCGAAACGTGTGGGTGACGCAAATGGCTGAACGAACTGTGACTCATTTCCGTTGGAATGACATGCCGATCGAAGAAGTCTCGGGAGGACTCTCGCGGCGTCTGATTACCGGCGACCGCACGATGCTGGCGCATGTCTACATCAAGAAGGGTTGCGTTGTGCCACGCCATTCACACGAGAACGAACAGATCACTTACATCCTCGAGGGCGGCCTGCGCTTTTGGATCGGCGCCGACGAATTGCAGACGCTGGATGTGATGGCGGGTGAAGTGCTGCACATTCCTTCCGGCGTACCCCACAAAGCAGAAGCCCTTGAAGACACTTTGGACGTCGACATTTTCAGTCCGCCGCGGCAGGATTGGCTGGATAAGACCGACGATTATCTCAGACAGAAGTGAGGCTGAGTAATGGATCAATGCACACACCTTGATCAAGTTCGCGAAGTAACACCGAGCGCGGAAGGTTGTGAAGACTGTTTGAAAATTGGCGACACGTGGGTGCACCTGCGTCTGTGCATGACGTGCGGGCATGTGGGCTGTTGCGACTCTTCAAAAAACAAGCACGCGACAAAACACTTTCACGGAACCAGTCACCCAATCATCAAGTCGTTTCAACCGGGTGAAGACTGGGGCTGGTGTTATGTTGATGAATTGATGTTTGATGAGTTGTGAAGTGTTCTCTGTGTCTTTGTGCAGCCTCTGTGACTCTGCGGTGAAATTGATGGGAGAAGTCCACCACAGAGGCACTGAGATCCACAGAGACCCGGAGAAATGCCTTGCGGCCTTCCTTATGGTCCGGCTACTTCCCTGCCGGCGCCGATTCATCGAGCAACTCTTTTAAATACTGCTGCCAGAGTTTCGCAATCGTATGCGTGCCGTGGCCGCGCGTCTCTTCGCTGATCGGAATCATTACAAACTTACCGCGCTTCACACGCTTAATTTCGCGTTCGATGATTCCCAACTCAGGCGGATTGATGAAGTCGTCGGCTGAGTTCACAGCGATCAACGGCGCCTTGATCGTTTCGAGCTTCGGGGCGGGATTGTATTCGCGCGAAGCTTCGAGCTGGTAGATGAGATCGTTTGCGTCGAGCCGTGCGAGGGCCGGCTTAAACCGGTCCAAATAAAACTTTTCGGCAGCGGCACGCGTCGGCGCAACGGCTTGCCAATTCAACGGCGCGCTACCCGCTAAAAGTAGAAGATCTTCGGCGGTCGTCAGTCCTCTTATCGGCTGCGTCTTGTACTCGCCGCCCATCCAGTCTGCGTCGTTCTTGATTGCCTCGATGGCCATGAATCGCCACACGCGGTTGCGGCCGGCGAGTTCGACGGGATTACTCGCGAGCGGCATGAGCGCATCCATGAAATCGGGATACATCTCGCCCCAAACCCAGGTTTGCATGCCGCCCATCGACGTTCCCATCACGAGCCGCAAATGATTCACTCCAAGTTTTTTTGTCAGCACTTCATGCAGCGCCTCGACCATGTCGTCGTAGGTGTACTTGGGAAACTTCATGTGCAAGCCATCGCTTGGCTTGCTTGATTTTCCGTGGCCGATACCGTCGGCGAGAATAATGAAATACTTCGTCGCGTCCAACAGCTGTCCCGGTCCAAACAGGACGTTGGCAAAAGCGGGATTGAGCAGGCTCGCACCTGACCCGCCCGTGCCATGACCCGCGAGCACCGCGTTCGTCGCTACCCCGGCGTTGTTGGTCTTCAGCGTGCCGATCGTGCGATAGTGCATTTTCAATTCCGGCAGCGTCTCGCCGCTGCGAAAACGAAAATTCTGAATCACATAATCGCCCTCGACGGGCTCGGGATAATTGCGCTGTGGCTGGCTGGTTTGCGCGAACGTAATGCAGGCCGCGCAGAGGGCGAATCCGATTGACCAGACAATTTTCATGGCGGGCTCCTTCTTCGTATGCTTGGGACAGCGTAGGTTATCACTCTCCAAACTGATCTATCGAACAAGCTTCATGTATTATGTGGCGCGTCGAGCGGCCATTTCGATCCTTCTGGAGACAACTCATGTTCAGATCTAAAACCGTCGCCTTACTTTCTTGCTTGCTGATTTGCTTCGCGCTGACTGCATCGATCAGCCAAGGCCAATCGTTGCGCGGCATCACGCCCGAAGATTATTTCGCCTTCGAATTCATCGGCGATCCGAACATCTCGCCCGACGGAAAGCTGGTGGCGTATGTCGTCACGAAAATCGATCGCGCCCAGAACCGGCGCAACTCTGCGATTTGGATGGTCACCGCCGACGGCAGTCGTGGGCCGTGGCAGTTCACCACGTCGCCACAGAATTCGAACTCGCCGCGCTGGAGTCCCGACGGAAAGTCGCTCGGCTTTCTCTCTTCACGACCTGAGTCGACCACGCCCGCGACAGCGGTAGGCGCGCAAGCCGATCAGCCGCGCAGTCAGGTTTGGTTGCTGTCGATGGCGGGCGGTGAAGCGAAGCGCATCACCAACTTGAAGAACGGCGTTAGCTCGTTTCGCTGGTCGCCGGATGGAACTCGATTGGTCGTTGTCAGTCGCATCGGACCGTCGGACAACCGGACCGGCGACCCAAAAGACCGCAGCGACGTACGGCACTACAAAAACAGTTCTTACAAATTCAACGACACGGGTTGGTTCGACGATCGACGCACACATTTGTGGGTCATCGATGTGAATTCGGCAAGTGCCAAACAGATCACGCAAGGCGACGATTGGAACGACAGCGACCCGCAATGGTCACCCGACGGAAAACGCCTAGCGTTTGTCTCGAATCGCACCGGCAAAGAGTACGAGGACAACCGCAACTCGGACGTTTGGGTCATCAATGCCGACGGCAGCGGGACGTTGACAAAGATTTCCGATCACGACGAAGCCGACGGCCAGCCACGCTGGTCGCCTGATGGGAAATCGATTGCCTTCACGGGAGAAGTTCACGAACGCGATCACCCAAAGATTTGGCTCGCACCTTCATCAGGTGGCACGGCTTCTGTGCTGGCGGCGAACAATCTCGATTTAATTCCGGGACAGTTGGAGTGGTCGGATGACGGCAAATCTCTCTATTTCGAAACCGGAGTGAAAGGTGAACTCCATCTTTTCCGCGTCGATGTTCCGACGAAGACAGTCATGCAGATCACTTCCGGCCCGCGCGCCGTGCGCGGCGTCGATTTCAATTTCGCGAGCAAAAAGATGGTTTACCTGGCAAACGACTTCAAGCATCTCGACGATCTTTACATCTCAGATCTGAATGGTAAGAACGAAAGAAAGCTGACGAACTTAAACGAGGCATTGTGGAAACAGATTCAGTTCGCGGACGTGGAACGCTTCACTTACAAGAGTGCCGACGATTGGGACATTGACGGCTTTATTGTGAAGCCGATCGGCTGGCAACCGGGCAAAAAATATCCGCTTGTGCTCAGCGTTCATGGCGGCCCAGCGGGACAGTACGGTGTCGATTGGTACCATGAGTTTCAAGTGTACGCGGCCAAGGGCTACGGGGTGCTCTTCACCAATCCGCGCGGCTCAACGGGTTACGGCCAAAAGTTTGAACGCGGCATCGTCAATGAATGGGGCGGGAAGGATTACCTCGACATCATGAACGGTCTCGACGCCGCGCTGAAAAAATATCCGTGGATTGATCAGGACCGCATGGGTGTCACTGGCGGCAGCTATGGCGGCTTCATGACCAATTGGATCGTGGGCCACACGAATCGATTCAAAGCCGCAGTCACTCTGCGCAGTGTCGCTAACTTCATTTCCGACGACGGCACTCGCGATGGGGCTTACGGACATTCACCTGACTTCGGCGGTGACATCTTTCAGAAATTTGATTTGTACTGGGACCGCTCGCCTTTGAAGTATGCAAGTAACGTGAAGACGCCGACGCTGATTCTTCATTCGGACAATGACTTTCGTGTGCCGATCGAGCAGGGCGAGCAATGGTTTCGCGCGTTGAAACATTTTGGGGTGACGACGGAGATTGTGATGTTCCCGCGCGAGAACCATAACCTGACGCGTAGCGGCGAACCGAAGCATCTGGTGGAAAGCTTGAACTGGCAGTTGTATTGGTTCGATCGTTTCCTGAACGGAAACGATAAGGCCGTGCCACCTGATGCGAAGTGATCATCGGCTGTCTCACCGGATGGCATCACTGTCCTGCGATCCGCGTGTGAAGAGAGTCAGTACCGGGAGCGGTAGCGACCGGGTTCCATGACTCTTACCCCGTGGCTACCGCTCCGCGTACTGACCTCGTTGCGAACACGGGATAAAACTTAATTCATCAGCTCGCTCACCAGCAACTCAACCTGCATTCGCGGCGTGGCTTGGGAAGTTTTGATGCCGACGTCAGCCTCGGCAATTCTCACCATCTGGTTTGCGAGTTTGCGGCCGTCGACCCGATTTAGCATCTGTAAATAGCTGCTCTGCCGGAACGGTGGCATCGGCACCTGGCGAAAGATTTCTTTTGTGGGCGCGCCTTTTGAGAGCAGCGCGTGCGCGAGCGCCATGCGCCGGTAGGTGCTCGCAATCAACCCAATCAGCATGACCGGCGGCGCGCCGTCATCCAGTAGATGTTTCAGAGTGCGCAGCGCGCCCGCGCGATTTCGCGATAACATCTGATCCGTCAGTTCCCAATTCATCAACTCACGCGATCGGCCGACAAGCTCTTCAACCAGGTCATTCGTGATCAGCCCTGACGGCAAAGCTGCCACCGCCAATTTGTTGAGTTCATTCGTGAGCATGCGCACATTCGGTCCAACCAGCTCAACAATCCGACCCAGCACCGGCTGCGACGCTTCAGCTTCCAGCTCGTGTAGATATGACTTCGCCCAATTCGTCAGCTCGGCCCTGGTTAACGGCGCGAACTCGAAAGCCGCGCCGCTCATTAATTTCTTCGCGAGCTTCTTGCGCTTGTCGATGTCGTCCGAATTGAAAATAACCACTGACGTTTCCACTGGACGTTTCAGATAGTCCAGCAGAATCTCCTCGTCCGTTTCGTTGAGCTTGCCAAGGTCGCGGATTCGCACGACCCGCCGCTGAGACATCATCGGCAGTTGTTCAGCCGCCGCAATTGCGTCGCGCGGATCACCGGTTCTGAGACTGAAGCTTGAATCGTTGAATTCGCGCAGCAATGTTCCGCTCAACGCGGCGTTAGCGATCGCATCGGCGGCTTCATCGCGCAAAAAGTCTTCCGCGCCGAAGAGAAAATAGACCGGCTCAATCTGATCTTTTTTGAGAGACTGCAGGAGATCTTTGCGTGTGCGAACTGCCATGTCGTTCATTCCCTCTCCCCCTGTAAGGGCTAGCGAGGGCTGCTTCGTGAAGCTGTCAGTACCGGGAGCGGTAGCGACCGGGTGACAGATTTTACCCCGTCGCTACCGCTCCGGGTACTGACCTCATTGACCTTGGGAGAGAAATAGCTCCGCGCCGCTATACCCTCACCCCGGCCCTCTCCCAGAGGGAGAGGGAGAACTTCATTCCTTCACGCCGAATCCATTAACTAAAGTCGACACAATTGACTCAGCAAAGCTGCGCGCCATGCGCATCACCGCCGGATCTTCTTCGTTGAAAAAGTTGCGCGGGTCGTTGGCGAATTCAAACTCGCCGCGAAAAACGAAGTTCTGATTGTCGTAAAGCACCCGGTTCTCGTGCTGGTCGCGCACGGTAACGGCCGCTGTGATCGTCACTTCAAAAACGCGCGCTCGCCCCTTGTCATCGAGCAGCACGCCAGAAAATGTGAAGCCCTTGATCACGCCATCGATGACGGCGTCAGCGCCTTCCCGGTCGCTCTGCACGCGCAAGCCGTGACCGCGGCGAATCAACTCGCTCATCACCGCTTGCGTAAATCTCTGCTCAATCTTGAAGCGCAGGCCCTCAGGACCCAACTGAAATGCGGGCACAGCAACCGTCTTGATGTGCGGCGGGAGCTGCGTCTTGCTGACCGGCTTGTAGCACTCCGTGTATCCGGACAGCAGCAGTACGGAGGCGGTCAAAGCTGCAAAGCGAAGTAACTGTTTCATCAAAGCCTCTTGAAAGAGCGTTGATAATACGTTAGTCCGCGTGATATACGAAAGCCGCTTTTAGTCTCAAGGAGAGTGACTATGACCGCGCCTGGTCCGATCGGCCCGACCCTAAATCAAATCGGGCAAATCTTCGTGAACGTCAAGGACCTCGACCGCGCGACTGCCTTTTATCGCGACGTGCTTGGCATGACTTATCTTTTCAGTGCGCCGCCGGGCATGGTCTTTTTTGATTGCGGCGGGATTCGCATCATGCTTGGTAAAGCCGACCGGCCGGAAATAGATCACATCGCATCAATCATCTACTACAAAGTCGACGACATCGAAAAAGTTGCGGAAGTTTTCAAGGCGCGTGGCGTCGAATTCATCATCGATCCGCATCTGGTCGCGCCGATGCCCACCTATGATTTGTGGCTGGCCGATTTCCGAGACTCAGAAGGCAACATCCTCGCGCTGATGAGCGAAGTGCCGAAGGAAGTTGCGTGACATGCCATGCGCCGTACGCTCGAATTTGGAAAAAATCGTTGAGCTACTCGTCCGCCATTACGGCGCGCCGGCGCCGTTAATCACAAACGATCCTTTTGAGCTGATACTTTTGGAATCGGTCGCTTATCTCGTCAGCGACGAGCGCCGCGCAGAGGCATTCAAACTCTTGCGCAAGCTCGTGGGCACTAAGCCATCTGAGATTCTCGCCGCCTCGAAAGAGCATTTGTTGCGAGTCGCGACACTCGGCGGCATCGCTGCCGACACGCGCGCCGCGCGATTGCGCGAGATTGCGTTGATCGCCACGACTGAGTTCGGTGGAGACCTGCGCGCTGCTTTGAAGTTGCCGCTGCCAAGGGCGAAACAGGCGCTGCGGAAGTTTCCTTCGATTGGCGAACCGGGAGCCGAAAAGATTTTGCTTTTTACGCGCACATCTCTCGTGGCCGCGCTTGATTCTAATGGCCTGCGCGTGTTGCTCCGACTTGGTTTCGGTGAGGAGAAGAAGAACTACTCGGCAAGTTATCGTTCAGCCCAGGAAGCAATCAAAAACCAGCTGGTGAATGATTGCGACTGGTTGATGCGCGCGCACCTCTTGTTGCGGCAACACGGAAAAGAGTTGTGCAAGACGACAAAGCCTAAATGCGATCAGTGTCCGGTGCGAGGCAGTTGTGCTTATTTTGCAAGGCTTGCTTTAGGTAGCAAGCTCGCGAGCGCGTGACGCGCGTTCGATGAACAGGCTCAATCCCATGATCAAGTAAAAGATCATCACCACTTCTGAGTCTCCCCAGTTGTAGTGCACGACGCCGCTGATCATGAATCCGACTAGTCCGCCAAGTGCGCCCAGCGCGACGCCGCGTTCAATCCAATTCTCTTTCGGCAATTGCCGTAGCAACCGCCACAACATCCGCGCATACAACGCCAGCAGGATTAGCCATGCGAGCAGCGTGGGAACGCCACGCTCGAGGGCGATTTGAAGATAATCCGAATGCATGTGGCCCATTGGCAGGCGACCATTGTCGAACAGGCCCCACGCGCGCCAGTGCGCCTTAATCGAATCCATCCCGACGCCCACGAGCATATGTCGTGGGTTACTTACTAGCAGGTGAAATCCTTCGCGCTGCACTGTTTGTCGCCAGCGGATTGAGTCATCGTGGGAATCGAAAAACCCAACGATTCGTTTTTGATGAAGGATGAACGTTCCCGCAAGCACCAGCGGAAGCGCGCAGGCGCCGATGACAATCAACGTCCGCCAACGCAAACCCAGCACGGCGATCAGCGCAGCCGAAATCAAGAACGACAGCCACGACGCCCGTACCACTGTGAGCATTAGAGCGCCGCTAATCGTGACGAGCACGAGCAGTAGAATCAGCGCCCACTTTGAACGCTTGCGCGGAAGCGCGACGAACAGCCCGAACACAAGCGACCCGAGCAATTGCAGACTCTCGCTGTATGTCGTCCAGTGGTTAAAGAAACCGATGGCGCGCCGATCGCGACCGCGGCTCCACGATGCGATGCCGAGCCGCTCTTCCGGCGTCACGCCCGGCAACATTTTCCCGCGCGGCATTTCGAGAATCGGGTTCCACTCGAAGCGGTAGATTCTTAGTTTGACAGTCTTCTCTGGCGATGGTCGATCGAGTTCCGCGACCAACTGCTCGGTATTCCAAATTCGCTGTCCATCGACTTCTTCGATCGTGTCTCCGTCAAGGATCGGCGCCGGATCAATCTTTGCGCGCGTGACAAATCGCGCGGCCTTCAGCGGACTGTCCCCGCGCACACCCTGAACTTTCACGCCGCGGCCAATCGCGTACTGCGCAAAAGTGAATAATGCCGAAAGCATCGTGGCGGCCATCAGCACTACGACCAGCAGCCGCAGAATCCGTGCGTAACGAATGTTCTCGGCAAACAGGTACGCAATCGTGAAAAGCATCGCCGCGCGCAGTTTGCCGATCGAAACCATCGGCTCGTACGAAAGGAATGACGAAATGCCAGTGAGGATAAAGAACGCGAGCATGGCGTAGTCGACAGGCGTGCGATGAAGCGTGGGTCGCGGGAAAACAAAAAAGCGCAGCAGCCAGAACAGCAGACCCATGGCCCAGGCAAACTGCGCGGCCGCAATCGAAATCGGCGCGGCGAATGCAAACAGAAATAGTAAGGCGAGAATTACGCGCTCCAGCCAAAGCCCGAGCGGTCCCGGCGCGATCTCACGCGATGTTTTTGCGGTCGAATTCAAGATAATTGTTGCTCAATGCGTTAGCTGTCGGGTTTTTGATCTTCTCGCGGAATCGCTGTGCTGAGGTCAGTACCCAGAGCGGTAGCGATGGGGTGAAACTTAACACCCGGTCGCTACCGCTCCCGATACTGACTTCATCGCAGAGCACGAACGACATCATTGCACGAGCGGTTGCGAAACGCTGATAAATCTCTAGAATCGCGTCACGCGTTTCGATTATATGTGACTCTACGGAAAACGATATGTGTAAATTTATTTTGCTTGCCTCAATTGTGTTCACGGGTTTTAGCACCGCCTCGGCACAAGTCAAGACCGTTCCGGAATACATCGATGAGGTGACCGCGGTGGCAAATCGCGCAAACGTGAAAGCAGCGAACGACTACATCGACCGCAATCAACAACAAATCCTGCGCGAATGGATCGCAATTACCGAAATCAACTCGCCGTCCGGACACGAGCAACAACGCGCCAAGTACATTGAGAGCCTGCTTCGCCAGTATCACCTCGATGATATTCATTACGATGCGGCCGGAAACTTGATCGCGGTGCGCAAAGGAACAGTTGGCAAGCCCGTCATCGTTTTCGACGCGCACATGGACACAGTTTTTCAGCCGGGACTGCAAATCAAAGCACAAGTCCGCGATGGTAAAGTCTACGCGCCGGGAATTGGCGATGACACGCGCAACGTCGAAGCGCTGCTCGCAACCATCCGCGCCCTCGACACAGCGAAGATCAAAACAAAGGGCGATCTCGTCTTCGTCTTCACGGTCGAAGAAGAAACGACTTTCAAAGGAGTGCAGGCGTATGTCGATGCAAATAAAGGTAAGATCGATCAATACGTCGCGCTCGACGGCGGTTATGAAGGCTTCACTTATGCGGGCCTCGGCATCAACTGGTATCGCCACCATTTCATCGGACCCGGCGGGCACACGCGCTCGCAGACTCCGCCGTACTCGGCAACGCTGCCCCTGGCGCGCGCCATCGATCGCATCTATCAACTGAAAGTGCCGACAAATCCTTCGTCGAATCTGAACATCGGCATGCTTGGTGGATCGGAAGTCGTCAACGCGAAGGCTGCGGACGCATGGTTCACTGTCGATCTTCGCTCGACTTCGAATGATGTGCTGGCGGATTTAGAAAAACAGATTGCCACGATTCTCGACGAGGAAGCTGCGAAAGTTGGGATGACAATAAAGACTGAAGTGATTTCGAAATCGCCCGCGGCAGTAATTCCCGGCCATCGCGATTCTTATCTCGTGCGCATGGCCGAAGCCGTGCATCGCGTGATGGGTTTCGATCCGCCCATCGGAAACGCTGGGTCGAACAACTCGAGTGTGGCTTTGCTGGCCGGCATCTCTTCAATTTCCACTGGCGCCGGCCCGTGCGATGGCTCACACAGCCTGGCGGAGAACTGCGAAATTGAACCCTTCTACAAAGGGATTAAGAAGACTCTGTTGTTGGAAGTAGCGCTGGCGGGGATGCAGTAAACGACCAGGCATTGTCCCGTAGGGACGAAATATTTATAGCGTGAAGCTACCCATTTTGTACTCACGACAAGAGTGACGCTGCGTCACTCTTATCGCGAGGAGTTTTGACAGGCCTGGGTTCTATAAAGCTTTCGCCGCTACGCGGCTGGGAGACCTTTTTGATTAACACGGACGCCCCGACAATGACTCATCACTCATCACTCATCACTCATCACTCATCATCGTAAACCTACCACGCCCACGCGGACGCTTCCGTTCTCGGATCCGTACCGGCGCTGATGACTCCGCTCTTTGGATCAATGACGATCGCTGCCAGCGAGCCGCTCGACCATGGTCCAGTGACGTGCAATTTATGACCGCGAGCCAGCAAATCTTTCTGAACTGATTCAGGGATGCGCGACTCAACTGAAAGATCGCCCGGATAAATTGTGTGCGGGAACGGCGAAGCGGGAAACGCGCGCGTCAGCCATTTGGGCGCTTCGATCGCCTGCTGCACGTTCATTCCAAACTCCGTGATGTTGAGCAGCGTCTGCATCGTGAGCAGCACTTGATTGTCCGCGCCGGGCGTGCCCATTACCATGCGCGGCTCGCCGTCTTTCATCACCAGCGTTCCCTGCAGAGTGCTGCGCGGCCGTTTGCCCGGAGCGAGCGCATTCGCTTCGCCAGGATTCAAGGTGTAGTAATCGCCGCGACAGTTGAAGATGAAACCCAGGTCGCCCATGACTACGCCCGTCCCGAACGCGCTGTGCAAGCTGGGCGTGAAAGTAATCATATTGCGCGCGCCATCGACGACGGCGATGTAGCTGGTGTCGCCTTCATGGCTCGCATCGCCTTCGGTGGTGATTGTCACTGGACGATACAGAGGAGTTGCGTCACTGGTAAATTTTTCTGCCGTACCCGGACGAAACGCGAGCGACGCCGCGCTTTTGTCGATCAACTTTCGTCGTTCGGCCGCGTATTCTTTCGAGAGCAGGCCAGTGTACGGAATTTTGATGAAGTCCATGTCACCAAGATATTTCTCGCGATCGGCCATGGCGAGTTTTGTGGCTTCGACGGTCGTGTGGATGTAGTCGGCGCTGTTGTGACCCATCGCCTTCAGGTCATAACCATCGAGAATTCGCAGCGCAAACAATTCGGCGGGACCCTGGCTCGCGGAAGCGTTCTTGTAAATCTGATAGCCGTGGAAATCGATCGATACGGGTTCTTCGACTTTGGCGGTGTAGTTGGCGAAGTCTTCGTAACGAAACAGTCCGCCGTTAGCTTCCGAAAACGCCGCCATCTCTCGTGCGATGTCGCCTTTGTAGAAACGATCGCGCGCAGCTTTCAGCGCCGCATGCCGTCCTTTGCTTTTGTTTTGCTGTTCTGCTTCGACTAGTCGTCGCAGTGTCCGCGCCAGATCCGGATTGCGAAAGATCTCGCCCGCTTGCGGCGCCCGGCCATTAGGCAGATAGAGTTTTGCGCTCGTCGGATACTTGTTTAGTTTCCGCTGGCCCGCGGGTGCGTTGATGGCGCGCGCAAGCGAATCACCCATCGGAAATCCGTTTTCGGCCAGGTCAATGGCTTCCGAGAGCACCTGCGCAAAACTCATCGTGCCCCAGCGATCGAGCAGGATATACCACGCGTCCACATCGCCCGGTACAGTTCCCGATAGCAGCGAATCGTTGACTGGTAACTTGCCGCCGTTGTGTTCTTTGTACCATTCGATCGTGGCCAGCTTTGGCGCCGTACCCTCAGCGTTGATCGAATAGACCTTCTTTGTCTTCGCATCATAGACGAGCAGCGTCGCGTCCGATCCCACGCCGTTCATCGCCGGATCGACAATCCCCAGTACCGCCTGGCCGGCGACGATCGCGTCGAAAGCGTTGCCGCCTTTCTCGAGAATTCGTTCGGCGGCGCGCGTCGCTTCGGCTTTCATCGACGCGGCGGCGAAATGCTGACCACGTACGACAGGTCGCATCGTCCGGTTTGCCGCCGCGGCATCGGACTCACCTTCTTGTCCCATAGCCATCCCCACAAGAAAGCACATTAATGCTGCCGCCAGCATGATTCGATTGAATGAGCACATGAAACCTCCTCCGCAAGTCGCCAGGACTGAGTGAAATGACCGCCTTGAGGTGCACGCGCACGGCGCATGACTTCATGGGCGAGACGCCTGTGCCACCTTTCAAAATTGCGTAACTACCCAGGATTGAGTTCGTAGTTAGTCAAATTCCCGCTTTGGTTTTACCTGATCCGCGCCGATCAGTCCGGCTTCGATTTTCGCGAGCGAGTAATTCTCGCCTTTGATTGGATCGCCCGCGATCCGCCGCAACATAGTCAGTTGTCCGACGTGTGTCAATGCGTCAGCGATGGGGCCTTGAAACATCCGCTCGCAAGTTGCAGTGAGCTCGCTTCCGGATGCGAGGTATTCATCGAAACTTGCCAGGGCGGCGTGAAAGCGCGCCACCTCTTCATGCCACGGTAGCGGCTCAGAGTTGCGCCAGGTCTCGTTGCCCTTCGCGATCGACAAAGCCCAATCCAACAAGTCGCCGATGTGCGCGAGAATCTCCGCCGGCGTGCGTGTCGTGGGCGAGGCTTTGAACGACGCGAACGAATCAGTGGCGTCGCGCACCGCCTTCGCTCCGCGATAAGCGAGCGTCGCTACTGTGTGCCGCAGCATTTCACGTTTGGAATCTTGGTGAACCATTATGTCCTCTCAGCTCGCACGTGTTCGATGTCGTGTGTCGTAACCTCGAGCAATGCCTCATGGTGAGTGGTGGGCTTGCCCCGCCGTTCTCGAACTCTTAAAAGCTGTGGCAAGCCACTTTTCCGAACCGCGCGGCATTCCCCTACTCAGTACGCGTCTTCCCCTCGCCACATCACCGGCAACGTCTGCAAAATGATTTTCAGATCCAGCAACAGCGACCAGTTTTCGATGTAGTACAAATCCATTCGCACCATCTCGTCAAATGTCAGCCGATTGCGACCCGACACCTGCCACAAACCCGTGATGCCCGGCTTCATGTCGAGCCGCTTGCGATGCCACAACTCGTAGCTTTCAACTTCGTAGGGAATCGGCGGCCGTGGCCCAACTACGCTCATGTCGCCGCGCAGCACGTTGAAAAGTTGCGGCAGCTCATCGAGGCTCGTCTTGCGCAAAACCTTTCCCAGCCGTGTTACCCGATCGTCACCGCGAAGCTTGTACGCGGGACGCGAAGAGTCCCCAACGTTCGAGTCGGGCTCGCCTTTGATGTACTTCTCCTGAAATTCGCGGTGGGGCGCGTCGTCGCTGCCGGCGCGCATCGATCGAAATTTGTAGAACAGAAAAATCCGACCGTCCATGCCGACCCGTTCCTGCTTGTAAAAGATCGGACCGCGCGAATCGAGCTTAATCAGCAGTGCAATCGCCAACCACAGGGGCGCTAACACGATCAATGCGACCAGAGCGACTACGAGATCCGACGAGCGTTTCATGAAGCGCGCCGCGCCTGACAACGGCGAACGAAACAGCGTCACCATCGGCAGCGATCCAACTTGATCGATTTCCGTCTTGCTCGGCAGACAGTTCAGCAATGTCGGCGCAATCCGAAACTCGACGCCGCGACGCCGGCCGGTTTGGATCATCACGTCGAACAACACTTCGCCAGGCACTTTCGGATCAGAGATGATCACTTCGTTCGCGCCCGATTCGCGAATTGCTTGGGGCAACGCATTCAAGTCGGCGACCACCGGCACGCCTTCAAAAGTTGCAGAAGTTCCCGCAACGTGGCCGTTTTCAACCAGGCCGATGACGCGATACCCAAGCTCAGGCCGCGCGCGCATTTCGCGAATACACAGAGCAGCTTCCGGCCCGCGACCGACGATTAGCGTTGGGATCAAGTTCACGCCGCGACGGCGAATCGTAATTTGCGCCGCTCGCACGATCATGCGGAGCAAGCCTATGCTGGCGAACACCAGCACAAAATCGAGGATAAAAATCGCGCGTGAGTAAGAGAAAGTTCGGTAAGCAATGCCGCCGCGGTACATGAAAGCGGCCGCGACAATGAGCAGCGAACCAATCGCGGTCGCTTTAAAAACGCGCGCGATATCTTCGACAAGGGAAAACTCGCCACGTACTCGATATAGATCGTAATAACGCAGCAACGACAAGCGGATTGGAATGACCAGTGGCAGGAGCACTGCGTAGGGCGCGAATGCCGTGGTCCACGCGAGCGCGCCGTACGCATCACGGTAGAAAACAGCTTGACCGTGACGCAGCTTAAACGCGAGGACGAACGCCGCCATTGCCAAAGCGACGTCACTGATCGCCAGACCAAGCTTCACAATCGGTACGACCCAACGCGGCGCGCGTGCAGGCACGCGTACCGCTTCCGGTGTCGTTACCGATTTGGCGACCTCAGCTCTCATCGAGAATCAGTTTTGCGACTGCAGCGCGCGTGTGTGGATTAGACCGCGGCTCTCTGCCGAATTTCTTTTGCAGCGGCAAAGATTCGAAGTCGGTCGGTGACGTCAATTTCTGCAAGCGACCCTCGCGCGCCAACTGCGCGTCAATCGCAGCCCATTTGCCCGCGTAGACACTAGCCACGGGAACACCTAACGCGGCGGATTCGCGGTTCATTGTGCCACCGGCACTGATGACCAGGTCCGCAGACGCGATCAGGTTAGCACCATCGAGCGCTGCGGGCGGCATGATCACGTTCGGCAAATTCTGTTTGAGGTATTCAGCGCGCTGCGTGTCCGTTCGCGGCAGCAGGACAATCTTCAAGTGCGGCTGGCCGTTCAGGTACGCCAATAATTTGTCGAACAGTTCGTTTTCAAACCGATGGTAAAGAGCCTCGCTGGCTGGCGGTCGCGCGACAACCAAAACATCTTCGCGGGCGATGCCAAGCCTCTGCAATGTTTCGGAAAACGCCGGGTCGGGCGTGAAATCGGCGAGGTAAACATCCTCTTTCAGTCCGTTATACCGCTTTACTTTGCGCAACGGCGCTCCATACTTTCTTAGTTCTGCGTTCGGAAAAGCCTGCGGCACGATCACTCGCGACGCCAAGCGGAATGCAAGGTGGTTCGCCGGCTGATGCTCGTAGTCCATGAGCGTCACAGTCTTGATCCCGAGCGCCGCCGCGGCGGCGATTTGCGCGTATGAATTGTGGCTAACGGCGAGACCGAATCCGCGGTCGCGTGCCCACTTACGCAAAGCCGCCGCGCGACCCACGAGGTTGCCCGCTTTTCCCGTCAACTTGCCACCGCCATGTCCGCCGATGACGTGCGGAAGCATCCCGACCTTCGTTGCCAACTCAACGGTCTGTGCATAGTCGCGCGCCGAGATTTCCACTTGATGACCGCGCGCGATGAACTCCGGAATCAACGCGCGAAAGAACGGCACGTGTGGAGAGTTGGCAAGATCGATCCAGATGCGCATCGTTTCAAGGCAAAAGGTAAAAGGAAAAAGGCAAAAAGATTCTCAAACACTACGCTGAGATTTCTTTGCTGACACGACAATCGATCCGAGAATACGCTTTATCTCTTCCGCTTCATCACGCAGTCCAGTGAGTCGCTCTTCGGATAGAACTTTCGCGGCGATCAGCAGCCTTAACCAATAATGTGTTTCGCGGGCCTCTTTCAAGGCGATTGAATTCTTACTAATAAAATCGGGTTTACTTTGCGCTGCCTGCGCTTCTTCAGCGTTTGCTCCAACTGAGGTTCCAGCCTTCAGCAACTGCTTGCTTATGTCTCGACAAACGCCTGGCCTCTTGTTCAGTTCGTTGCAGAGCCTGATGATCCGCAACGCAAACTCGAAAGTTCGCTCTCTGATGTCCTGTGGAGTATTAGTCATGGGAGTTTTCCTCATTTTTTCCTTTTTCCTTCTAGCAGCCGCGCCAGCGCATACGTCATCCACGCCTGTGACCAGCGCATGTACTCAATTCGATTCGTGTAAAAACGCTTTCGCTGATAATAAAAGTAACCATGCGGGCTGAGCAGATTCTCGACCGTCCAGTTCGCAATTTGTTCGGCCAGATCCAACGTCGCTGGAAATCTGCCGCGCAATTCAACCAGGGCTACGATCGCCGCGGCCGCGGAATGAACGTCGGCGGGATAGAGTTGATTGGGATAGTACTTGGGCCAACCGTTGCCCAGAAAAAATCTTTCTTTCCAAAATTCGTAACCGCGCGCCAGTGACGGTTCGATTTCATCACGCGCTCCGCAACTCTCAATCAAACGCGACAGGCTGGTCAGAATGAAAGCAGTGTGAAAATTATCATTCCACGCTTGATGACGGTCAGTGCCATACGCCCATGAACCATCGCCATGTTGCCGCCGGATGACATATCGCGCCGCGCGCATCGCCAGGTCGCGCAGACTCTCTTCTTGCAACATTCCGCCCACTGTGCCAAGCACTTCCGCCGCCATCAAGCTGGCATTGAAAACCCGGGTGCGATCAAGCGGCGAATAGCTGAAGCAAATCTCCTCACTCGTCTCTTCGGTTCGATTCAGATTGTTGAGGATGAAATCACAGATTGTGCGCGCGTATGGAAGATAAGCCGACGCGTCAATCACTTCCGCCGCTTCGCACAGTGCGCGTGCGGCAAAAGCTGTCGTCACAATCGTCGGAGTTCCCTTCGCCGCGAAAAATGATCGCGACTGCCAATCAAAGTTGTATCCCCAGCAGGCACCTTTGAAGCCTTTCAGGCCCATGCCGATCAAATCGTCAAGCAGCTCGCGCGCTTCGATTTCAGCTTCCTTCGTTCGCGTGCGCCGAAAGTCCGCCAAGGCTGCCAGTACGAAAAGCGCGACGCCTTTCGCATTGCGCTCATGCGGGATGCGCGCAAATCTTCTTAGATTAATGGGTGAGCGTTTGAAGAACTGTGTCCAGGTGAGTCGCGCGAATCGCGAATTTCTCAATGGTGTGGATTGGAATAACCGGCTGTTGAGCGCATCGTAAGGATCGTATCCGGCCAGGTCGTGAGCGCGACAATAATTCCAGAGATCGCGATTAATTGTGGCGAGATCAAGGGGCATTTGGAGTGCGCCGGCAGAGCGAAGCGGCGACGGCGCTTTGGATGCAGCGCGATTGAAAGTCACAAACCGATCCAAAGCGGTGTCGCGCTGCGCTTGCCACCGCACTCCAAATTACTGCGCGGTCAACGACGCTTCAATCTTACGCGGCGTCTCGACAAAACTCTCGCGCCAGAGTTCGAACGAAAGCAAAGTCCAGAGCAGCTTGCGATGATTTGCGACACCGCGCTCGTGTTCATCTTGTAACTTCGTCACGTATTCAGGATTGAACAAGCCGCCGCGACGCAGTCGTTCCGGTGAAAGCAGATCGCGGGCCAACGGCCGCAACTCAGCCTTCAGCCATTTCGCGAAAGGCACGCCGAATCCTTTTTTTCCGCGCCGCCACACGAATGACGGAACCAAGTTCTTCGCCGCCCGCTTCAAAATGTATTTCGAAGTATAACCATGCAGCTTGTAAGGCGAAGGCAACGACGCGGCGAACTCAGCCACGCGCGGGTCAAGGTACGGCGCGCGCACTTCCAAACTGACCGCCATGCTCGCGCGATCGACTTTTGTCAGGATGTCTTCGGCGAGATAGAGCTGCGTGTCAAGACTCTGCATGCACTCCGTCAAGTCGGTCGAGTCGCACTCCGCGAACATACGTCGCGCGTCGCGATAAATGTCCGCATCGCTGGCTTGCTTGACGTCTTCGGTTAGCAATTCATCCTGATCGTGCGGCGTGAACGAACCAAACCACACATGATGTCGAGCAACTTCGTCGTAATGAGAAGCCGCGATGAACCGGCGCGCACGATAATCGAACGAAAGATTCTTGGTCTTCACCGGCAACGCTTTGACGAGTGGTTCAATCAATCCGGTGCGCAGTTGGCGCGGAATCATTTCGTACGCGCGCGCCATGCGATGACCGAAGTACATCGGATAACCCGCGAAAATTTCGTCGCCGCCGTCACCGCCCAGCGCCACCGTCACGTGCTTGCGCGTGAAGCGCGAGAGCAGATAGGTTGGCACGAGCGATGGATCAGACATTGGCTCGTCCATCCAGGCGCCAATTTCACCGACCAGATTCGCGGCTAACGTCGCGCTAAAACGCTCTTCATGATGATCCGTTCCGAGAAACTGCGCGACGCGACGCGCATATTGAGATTCGTCAAACGAGCTTTCCGCGAACGCTATCGAAAATGTCTTGACGGTTTCTGATGAAGCGCTCACCGCGAACGCCGTGACCATCGACGAGTCGATGCCTCCCGATAACAGCACACCTAGTGGCACATCAGACACGAGCCGCAGGCGCACCGAATCTTCGAGCAGATCGCGCAATCGCGAGGCCGCTTCACTAACCGTCGGCACCGGTTCACGAAGCTTGTAGCTGAGCTGCCAGTAGCGTTTCACTTCGACGCGGCCATTTTCGAGCGTCAGGTGATGTGCCGCGGGCAGCTTATTGATGCCTTCATAAATCGACAGCGGCGCGGGTACATAATCAAACGAAAGATATTGGCGCAACGCGTTGAGATTCAGATCAGGCCGCACTGCAGGATGGGCCAGCAGCACTTTTGGCTCCGAAGCAAAAAGCAGCGTGCGATCGAACACGCCCCAGTACAAGGGCTTCTCGCCGAAACGATCGCGCGCGATAAAAAGCCGCCGGCGCGCGTCGTCCCACAACGCGAACGCAAACATGCCGTTCAGGTGCTGCACCATGTCGCGGCCATATTCTTCGTAAAGATGTGGCAGGACTTCGGTGTCTGAGGCGCTGCGGAAACTGTGGCCGCGCGCTTCAAGGTCATTGCGCAATTCGCGATAGTTGTAGATTTCGCCGTTGAGGACTACGGCGGTCGTTCGATCTTCATTAAAGACTGGTTGCTCTCCGGTCAGCAGATCGATAATTGCCAACCGTCGCATGCCGAGCCCAACGCCGTCGTCGATTAGATAACCTTCGGAATCCGGCCCGCGATGCGTCATCCGATCGCACATCGAACGCAGCAATTCATCCGCACCTTCAGGTGGCCGCGCGTGCGGATCGAGATTGGCCCATCCGGTTATTCCGCACATGTCAGTGAACAGTGAGCAGTGGGCAGTGAGCAGTGAGCAGATAAACGCATTGTTATTC
Organism: uncultured bacterium; assembly: GCA_965653675.1. Taxonomy (GTDB): domain Bacteria; phylum Acidobacteriota; class Blastocatellia; order Pyrinomonadales; family Pyrinomonadaceae; genus UBA11740. The sequence goes on along the minus strand of CBFHBA010000004.1, from coordinate 30,878 downwards.
GTTTTCGAATCCGATTCTCTCGCGCACAGCGTAGATTCTTTTCGCTTGAGATTCGTGATACGTGCGCACCAACATTTCGGCCAGCAGTCCCATCAAAAAAAACTGGATTCCAAGAACCAGCAGCACCATCGTCAACACGGGCAGCGGCGTTTGAATGAAATCGGCGTGATGCGGCCAACTCGCGAACTTCATCAGGAATGCGAAGACGGCGCAGATTAACGACACAGCGAATGTCAGCAAGCCCGCCCAGCCAAAGACATACAGCGGCTTTGTCTGATATGACGCCATGAATTTGATCGTCATCAAGTCGAAGATGACTTTGATCGTCCGCGACAAACCGTACTTCGAAGTGCCCATCGTGCGCGGATGATGCTCGACCGGAATTTCCGTGACGCGCGCGCCGGACCAGGATGCGTAAATCGGAATGAAGCGATGCATCTCTCCATACAACTGGACGTCGGCGAGCGATTCGCGGCGATAGGCTTTCAGAGAGCAACCATAATCATGCAACGGCACGCCACCGATTTTCGAAATCAACCAGTTCGCCATCTGCGATGGGATCTTGCGAGTCACGAGCGGGTCCTTCCGATTCTTTCGCCAGCCGGAAACGACATCGAATCCCTCGTCAATTTTCTCGAGCAGCCGCGAAATGTCCGCCGGATCGTTCTGCAAGTCGGCATCCATCGGGATCAATACTCTGCCACGCGCCGCATCGATCCCAGCGGCCATGGCCGGCGTTTGACCGTAATTCCGTCGGAGCGCGATTACGCGCACACGATCATCGCGCGCCGCGATTTCCCGCAGCACCGCCAAACTTCCGTCTGATGATCCGTCATCGACGTAAATGATTTCAGCGCTGCGGCCAAGCTGCGCCAAAGAACTATTAAGCTTCTTGTGCAAAGGTCGCAGGTTCGGCTCTTCGTTAAAAACCGGCAGGAAAACGGAGATTTCAAGCGCTTCATCGTCATCGCGCCGGCGCGCGCGGCCAGTCGTCTGCGGCCTTGCTTTAATTTCAGTGGTGACCAAATCCCTCTCCTCGAACGGACGCATTTTAAACTGAATGGCGCCGGATTGCAGTATGACGAGAAAGACCTGGCGGGGCTACCGGCTGGCCTTGAACCAGTCGATGAATCGCTTGATTCCGGTTTCGATTTGCGTTTGCGGGTTGTAATTGAGCAGTCTTCTCGCCTTTGAAATGTCAGCGAAGGTTTGTGGGACATCGCCCGGCTGCAGCGGTTGCCGATCAATCTCAGCGCGAGCGCCAAGTGCTTTCTCGAGGATCGCTATCAGTTCGCGCAATTCGACTGTTCGCGACTCACCAAGATTGATCACTTCGTAATTGGTCGCGTCATAGTCGATCGCCGCGCGCACGCCGGTAATGATGTCGTCGATGTAAGTGTAATCGCGCCGCGTCGAGCCATCGCCAAATACCGGAATCGGTTTTCCTTCGCTGATCAATTTCGCGAACTTGTGGATCGCCAGGTCAGGCCGTTGTCGCGCGCCGTACACAGTGAAGAACCGCAAACACACGATTTGTATGTCATAAAGATATGAGTACGTGTGACAGATCAACTCGCCGGCTGCTTTCGTCGCCGCGTATGGAGAGATCGGATTGAAGATCGGATCGTCCTCGGCAAATGGAACTTTTTCATTCACGCCATAAACTGACGAAGACGAGCCAAACACTAACTGCTTCACGCCACGGGTCCGCGCCAGCTCAAGCAGATTCATGGTGCCGTTGATGTTTGTCTCGATGTAAAGCTGCGGATCTTGCAACGATGGGCGTACGCCCGCCCGCGCCGCCAGATGCACAATGCAATCAAAGTTCGTCTCAACGAATGCTTTTTCCAGCGCCGCACAATCGCGGATGTCGGCTTCGACCAGCCGATAGTTTTGATTGGCTAGGTGTTCGATAATGTTGTCGCGTTTGATCGTGGGTGAGTAGAAATCGTTGAAGTCGTCGACGACGGTGATCCGCCAATCGCCTTCGCTCAGAAGCCGATCGACGAGATGCGAGCCGATGAAACCCGCGCCGCCAGTAATAAGAATGCTTCGCATTCGTACTTAGAGCTTTGTACTTGGAGCTTCGTGCGTCTTGAGTATTCGGAAACTGCTGCTTGCAAGCAACAAATCAAAGCACAAAGATCAAAGGCCAAAGATCATTTCGTAGCATAAATCCACAAATGCCAGCCCCAGCGCGAAGCGAGCGCGGATTCAATGGCGCGCGGCAGAAGATTGCCCACAATCGGAATGAACCGTTTGTTCAAAAAGTAAGCACGCACCTCGACGTTGGAAAAGTCTTCAAATAACTGCCGTGCTTCGCGTCGTGAATATACGCGGGCGAGTGGATTACCCGCGCCGTCGGTGCTTTCATTCAGCAACTGATCGGCTGACACTCCGCCATTTGTGACGCGCATCATGGCCGCGCGCTCTTGCAAAGCGTCAACGGGTTCGCCAGTAGACAGGTTGATCAGCTTGATGCCCGCATCGCTTTTGAGAAGTCCGGCACCGGCCCGCCGCAGCACGCGAATGCCGACACGATAGTTGTAGCTACCGCGATGATAGAGCATCACGATTGCGCGGCCGCGCGGCTTCAGCACTCGATGAATTTCCCCCACCGCCGCTTCGATGTCCGGCGTGTGGTGCAGCACGCCGTGCGAGTAAACCACATCGAACGACTCATCCGGAAACTCAAGATTCTCTGCATCAGCAACCTGGAATTCGCCTTTCAACCCAAACAGTTCGAACCGTTTGCGCGCCAACTCGATCGCAGCATTAGTTAAGTCGATGCCGGTGTAATCAGCGCCCGCTTTCGCGAATTGTGCGCCGTCAGTTCCGAGTCCGCAGCCTATCTCGAGCACGCGCAGACCACGCGTCTTCGCGAACTGCGCCGCTTCAGGAATATGCCATTCTTTTTCGTAACGGTGGGCTTCTAACGAAGCAAAGAATTCGCGCGTGCCAATCTCAGCTTCGCTGAATTTTGTGCCACACGGATGCGCTTGCCAGAACGCGCGCACGCGTTCTTTCAATTGTTGGTCCGCCAGTTTTTGACTCGCGCGCGCCATTCAAGGTAGAAGAGCAAGTATAAACGGAACTGGGAGCGCAGGCATCTTGCCGAATTGCGGTTCTTGCTTTGCGTAACTTTGCGGCTCTGCGCCTTTGCGTGAACCTACCGCTTCTGAGAACACAATTTCACGCCAAGACGCAAAGTCGCAAGGGATCGCAAGGCGCGTTCCGACATGAAGCGTAAGCCGGTCACATGATCACTTTCCAAATCGCGGGTTATCTAACTGAGTTCACGGCGGGAGCCGCGGAGATCACGATTGACGCGTCACCGGCAACGGTGCGCGATGCACTGAACGAACTGTGGGAGCAACATGTCGGCTTAAAAGATCGCGTGCTGACGGAACAAGGTAACGTCCGCCAGCACGTGAATATCTTCGTCGACAGCAGCATCGTGCGTCGCGATCAAGTCCTGGACGCGCCGCTCAAAGACACCGCCGAGATTTGCATCATGCCGGCCGTCAGCGGGGGCTCCCTTCCTAACGGCGGGCGGAATCTCGCGGCGAATTCACTGAAAAACTAGAAAGTGCAACCGAACGACTTCAGAGCTGCTTCCTGCTGTTCGCGAGCCTGCTTGCAAGCTGAGGCCAGTGTCCCCTTGGTCTGCGGATTCGCAGCCAGTTTCTTCCAGGATTCCTTCCACTGTTTCACAGCGTTCTGATACTGGGCACGGGCCATCTCAGGAACTTTTCCAGAAACGCATGATTCGTACTTCGCGATAAAATCGTCGCATTCCGGCACGCCGATCTTGTCGCCGGTGCTGGCTGTGGTCGCAGTTCCAGGGGTAGCCATCGATTTTTGTGCAGTAGTCGACGAATTGCTGTTGCCGTTGCCCATCTTCTCAGTCTTCGCACATGCAAACATCACAAGGGCAACTGCGGTCAGTAAGATTAGGAGAGTAATTCTTCTCATTTACGACTCCTTAAAACAGGGTCAGGGTTGAAGAGCGCGAAAATCATACATGCAGACGGCAAAATTTAATAGCTTCGCGAGCCGGAATTTACATTGACTTTGCCCGACCTGAGATATAGAAGTGGCCTGACATCCACGCCATGAAGCGTTGTCCCCAATGCGACCGAACGTACTCTGACGAATCGCTAAGTTTTTGCATCGAGGATGCTCTCGAAGTAGATTCCCGTGCGTGAGCAGTGGCAGCGAGTATTTTTTGCGGTTGCGGCTTGCTCGTGGATGCCGCATTGGGCCTGCCATTACTATCGCCTTGAAACCAACAGCAGCTTTGTAGTCGGGAGTTGGGAATTCACGAGACTTGACAGTGTCGTCTTGCTGCTTATCTACAGCGCACTGATCGCGATCAATCTGCTTGCCGTTGTGCGGGTTGCGCATCGCTCAATTGCAGGAATTCTGTCCGGCGCGCTTCATCTCTCAATTGGCGGTCTGCATTTGTATAGATTGATCAAGCCATTTCGCTTTGAAGTGTTTGGCCACGCGTGGCCGCAAACCGCGTCTTTGCGAGAAGCGCTGATCGTGGTGCCTTTTGGCCTTTTGTGTCTATGGATGGCGCGTCAAAAATAACGACGAGTTGCTGCATCGCGGGCGGTGGGCCGGCGGGAATAATGCTCGGGTTTCTGCTCGCGCGCGCCGGGGTCGAAGTGGTCGTCCTGGAAAAGCACGCAGACTTCCTGCGCGACTTTCGCGGTGACACTGTGCATCCATCGACGCTCGAAGTGATGCACGAGCTAGGGTTGCTCCAAGAATTTTTGAAACTCCCGCATCAGGAAGTGCGCCAACTTGGCGGACAGATCGGCGCAGACTTTCTGCAACTCGCGGACTTTTCGCACCTACCCGCCAAGTGCAAGTTTATTGCGCTCGTGCCGCAGTGGGACTTTCTCGATTTTCTGGCTGACCACGCTCGTCAATATCAGACTTTCAAATTGATCATGCAGGCTGAGGTCGTCGACGTTATCACCAAAGGCGGTCGCATTGCCGGCGTCCGGGTGAGAACGCCTGACGGCGATCTCGAAGTTCGCGCTCACCTGACGATCGGAGCCGACGGTCGTGGTTCGATCGTGCGTGACAAGGCTGGACTCGAAACTCAGAAGTTTGGTGCGCCGATGGACGTGTTGTGGTTTCGGCTTCCCCGAAAAGATTCAGACGGCGAGCAGACGCTTGGTCGCATTGCCGATGGCAAGATGATGGTCATGTTGAATCGGGGCGATTACTGGCAGTGCGGTTACCTAATTCGCAAAGACGAGTTCGAAAACATCAAGGCACGTGGCCTCGATCAGTTTCGTGAAGATGTGGCCTCAGTCGCGCCATTTGTCGCCGATCGCACGAGCGAATTGAGGGATTGGGAACCGATTAAGTTACTGACGGTTCGCATTGATCGGCTGGTGAAATGGTATCGTCCCGGCCTGCTCTGCATCGGCGACGCGGCACATGCAATGTCGCCCATCGGCGGCGTCGGCATCAATCTGGCGATTCAAGACGCAGTTGCGGGCGCCAATATCTTGTGGGAACGCTTGTCGCGGAACACTGTGTCGATCGCTGATCTTGAACGTGTGCAGCTGCGGCGCGAGTTGCCCACGCGGATGACGCAACGTTTACAGATCGTCTTGCAGAACAACGTAATCCACAGCGTGCTCGGCAATCCTGATTTCCATCTGCCTTCCGTGATGAAGTTGTTCAATCGCTGGCCGTTTTTGCGAAGAATTCCCGCGCGAATTGTGGGGATTGGATTTCGCGCGGAGCACGTGAAGTTCGGAGTTCCGCCTTTAGGCGGCCTTTAGATGTCCCAGCCCTTTCCATAATCCAGGATCGGATACTCTCTCCAAATCTCGCCGACTCGATCACGGCCATACGACTCAATGAATTTTTCTGCACTTGACCATACCCAGTCTTGCCATTTTTCAACGTATCCGTGATGAATCGGATTGTGATGTATGTAGTTCAGCGTTGCCCAGAAATGTCGCTCGCTCCGTATCTCACGGTCAAAGCAACGAAACCAGACCTTTCGGCCGCGAGTTCCGTCCTCGAGGTTCCATTGAAATGACGATCGGCCATGAAACCGTCCTAGTTCGCGAGCGACGATCCTCACATCAGGGCAACTGAATAACACATGATAGTGATTCGGGAGCACGCACCAACCGTAAATCCGCGAGCCGTGTTCTCGACATACATCAAGCAACTGCTCCTCACATTGACTTAACCGTTCTGGAGTCGTACCAATGATTGGCGCGTGTTCGTAACAAGCTGCCGTGATGAAGTACTGATTCGTGAATCCCATGACGCCGTGAGGTGGAGAATGCAAAGGGAGATGAAGCGCACGGCGGCGGCGAACGACGAGCTCTCGTTCGGTGGGAGACATAAAACGGTAGTTGTACATGGGAGTAAGTCACCGCCTTAAAGGCGGAACTCCAAACTACATAAGCATCTTCTCGATCACGTCATAACTCGCCTGCAAAGCTTCGGCCAGCTTCTCAGGCTGCGAGCCGCCGCCTTCTGCCATATCGGCTTTGCCGCCGCCACGACCGCCGATGATCGGTGTGAGCTCTTTTATCACCTGGCCAGCGGGCACTCTTTTGGTGAGATCGTCGGAAGTGCGTACGATGAGCGACGCCTTGCCGTCGTTCGTGCGGCCCAGCACAACCACACCTGACTTAATGCGCGCCAGCAACGTGTCAGAAAGTTGACGCATGCCGCCGGCATCGAGACCGCTAGCTTCTTTTGCGACGACTTTCACGCCCGCAACTTCGCGCGCTTCGTCGCCGTTTGAAGTAGCACTGCCAATCGCGCCGCTCGCGATCTTTAGTTTCAGTTCTTCGGCTTCGCGTCGCGCTTTCTTCAGTTCTTCCTGAAGCCGTCCAATAACATGCGGCAGTTCGTTGCGTGACGTGCGCAGGGTGGCCGCGGCCTCTTCGATCACCTGCTCGTCTTCACGAAAACGTTCGTAAGCGTCGAACCCGGTAATCGCGCGAATCCGGCGTACGCCGGAAGCGATCGATTCATCGCTGGTGATTTTGAAAACGCCGATGTCGCCAGTCGCGCGCACGTGTGTGCCGCCGCACAGCTCTTTCGAAAAGCCGGGCACCGTGAGCACCCGCATCATCCCGGAATATTTTTCGCCGAACAGCGCCATCGCGCCGGAACGAATCGCCTCTTCGACGGGCATGATGTCGGTATCGACTTTCACATTTCGCAAAACTTGTTCATTAACCAGCCGCTCGACTTCCTTCAATTCGTCTTCAGTCATCGGCTGGTAGTGTGTGAAGTCGAATCTCAGATAGTTCGGCGCCACAACTGAACCCGCCTGCTTCACGTGCGAGCCGAGCACTTCGCGCAACGCCGCGTGCACCAGGTGCGTCGCCGTGTGATTCCGGCGCGTCGCGTCGCGCGTCTCGACGTCAACTTCGGCGATGACAATGTCGCCGACTTTTAGGTTGCCCTTTTCGACTCGTGTCTTATGAATGATTAGACCTTGAACCGGAGCGTAAGTGTCAGCTACGCGCGCGATGGTGGCACGCGCATCTTGCGCGTGGCCCACGGGCGAGACGCCCATGCCACCAGCGACAATCGTCCCCACATCGCCGACTTGCCCGCCGCTTTCCGCATAGTACGGAGTTTCGTCCAGCACGACACCACCATCTTCGCCTTCTTTCAATTCCTGAACTTCCTGGTCGCCCGAAATAATTGCGAGCACTTTAGCGTCGTCGATCCGCGTCGTTTCGTAGCCGCGGAACAGAGATTGAACACGACTGGCTACGTCCGCATAGATGGATTTCGTCTTGGTTTTCTGTTCGGTCTTGCCGATCGAACTTCCCTGCTGAAGCTCCTGAAGCGCTGCGTCGAATTTCTCGATAAATTCTTCTTCGCTAACTTGCACGCCACGCTCTTCGAGGCTCACGCGAATCAAGTCGCGGGGCGTTCCAAACGTGTCATAGAGTCGCGCGAGCTCTTTGTACTCCGGAGTTTTGCTGTTCGCAGTTTTCGCAAATAACTCGTCAAGCTTTTGCAGCCCAACCGTCAACGTCGATCCAAATCGTTCTTCTTCCAGCCGCACCATCTTGTCGATGAAATCGCGATGGCTTTCGAGTTCCGGAAACGCTTCGCCCATCTGATCGACGACGAAGTTCGTCACCCTGTGAAAGAACAGGCCCTCGAAACCGAGCGTGTGCCGTCCCTGATAGATCGCGCGCCGCATGATCTTGCGAATCACATAATTGCGGCCTTCGTTCCCGGGTAGAATTCCGTCCGCGATCGAGAATGCTGTCGCGCGCGCATGATCGGCAATCACGCGCATCGCAAAACCTTCCTGGGTATCAGCTTCATAATTTCGGTCGGCGACCTGCGCGACAAAATCGACGACGTTCTTCAGCAGATCGCTTTCATAATTCGACTTCACGCCTTGCAGCACAACGCTCAAGCGTTCCAGGCCCATGCCGGTGTCGACCGAAGGCGCAGGCAAAGGTGTCAGCTTGTATTGCTTCGCGACTGACCCGCCGGCTGACGCAGGCAGTTCTGACACTTCGCTGCGATCGAATTGCATGAAGACGAGGTTCCAAATCTCAGTAATCGTGTCGCCGGGCCCGTTAACGTTGGCGGCGCAATTCTCCGCGTCGTCCGGACTGTCGCCCATGTAGTAATGAATCTCGCTGCATGGGCCGCACGGGCCGGTTTCGCCCATTTGCCAAAAATTATCTTTGCGACCGAAGCGCAGGATTCGCTCTTTCGGCGCGCCGACTGCCTCCCAAAACCTTTCCGCATCTTCGTCCGGTCCAACTTCATCATCACCTTCGAAGACAGTGAACCACATGCGCGCGGGATCGAGCTTGAACTCGTTGACGAGCAGGTCCCACGCAAATTTGGTCGCATCTTCTTTGAAGTAATCGCCGAAGCTGAAATTCCCGAGCATCTCGAAAAATGTCTGATGCCGCGCGGTCTTGCCGACTTCATCGAGGTCGTTATGCTTGCCGCCGGCGCGGAGACATTTCTGCGACGAACACGCGCGAACATAATCGCGCTTGTCGTTGCCGAGAAACGTGTCCTTGAACTGATTCATGCCCGCGTTCGTGAAGAGCAAAGTCGGATCGTTGGCGGGCAAAAGCGGACTGGAGCGCACACGTGTATGGCCGTGCCGCTCGAAGTATTCGAGGAATTTCTCGCGAATTTCGTTACCAGTCATTGTCAGTGTGCAGTTGGCTGTGAGCAGCAGAAAAAGAACCAAGAAGTTCACTGAAGACTCCAGTGTCAGGAGAGTCCTAACTGCTCACAGCTCACTGCTTACTTTTTCAGTTTAGCACGCAAGAAAGTGGGCCGCGAAATTTGTCATGGTTCACGCTTTGATGTATTGATTACTCACCGTGTTTAGAAACAGATTGCTCGCAGGTCTTGCGGCGGTCACGTGTGCGCTGCTCACAGCTTGTTCTTCTGAACCGCCGAAACGGCCGGGTCCGAAGTTCACCGGGCGTGTGTTGCTTCTCACCGGCGACGCCTCGAAAGGCGCGGCACTGGCCGAACTCACACAATCGGGTGATGCCTTCAATCTCGCAACGATAACGCCAGGCGTGACAGAGGCGGTGGCGACTACTGACGAAACGCGTTTGCTGTACGCGACGAAAGATGAGATCGGTTTGCGCGACCTAAAGAGCAGCGCGGTCAAGTCACTGGTGAAAGGTGAGAGTGTTTGTCTCACGTGGGCGCCGGACGGAAATCATTTCAGCTATCAACAACGTTCGGGCGGCGCCACGAGATTCTATGTCAGCGATCTTGACGGAAAGGCAAAACTAATTCTGGACGATCCAAACGGCTCGACGGATTGCGGTCACTGGATTTCAAAAGATCGACTGGTGCTGGATCGATTCGTGGGCGCACGCACGAGCAAGGGAACTGAGCTTAAACCCAACACTTCGACAGTAGTCACCATTGAACCGTTAGCGCTGAAGGATACGCCTAAGAAATGGACGATTGAAAGCGTCTGCCTGAAAGATAACAACGGGTTCGTACGATCGGATCAGGGAAAACTGCTGATCGCAAAAAACATCGATCGATTTGAAACGCTCGATCCTTCGCCGGCGCCGTGCAGCGATTGCCGCTTCGTCGGTTACGCTGCGCAGAGTTGTTACCCGTTCTTCATCGAACAACCGCTGAGCACGACGACTGAACTGTTCTCGATCAACCCGATGGATTGGCAGAAGCAAAAACCGGCGTCGATCGGCTGGACTTTTTCTGCGAACGCGCGCTTCGCGATCAAGTCTTCAGCGCGACTGGCCGTCGTCGGCGACGCGCCCGATAAGCTGCTTTTGATCGATACCGAGAGCGGCGATGTCACGCCATTTTTTCCAAACAAAGCACCGCTACCGATCATTGTCTCTCCGGCGCCGGTTGTTTGGATCGAGAACTGAGACCGCCACGATTGAGTGTCAGTACCGAGAGCGGTAGCGACCGGGTAACTAAGTCCGTCAATGACTAGTCCGTTGCGGTACCTGGTCGCTACCGTTCCCGGTACTGATTCAATCATTCGGCTTCGCGCTTCGCCAGGGTCCGCACTTTTTCGCTGACCAGCTCAAAGTCAAATCCCTGGCGCAGCAAATGATCGAAAAGTTTTTTAGCTTCTTCGCGCGTCTTGGGTTTACCCCGCAGCCGGAGGCGCTTAGCAATCGCCCTATCAATCAATTCGTCCTCGGGAGTTGATTCGAAAACTTCATCGAGCGCCGATTCAACGGTTTGCTTATCGACCTTCTTCAACCACAGATCGCGCTGCAAACGGCGACGGCCAATCGGCCGCTCGCGGAGCCGCAGGCTGGCATAGTTTTGGGCGAATTTTGCATCATCGAGATAGCCGTATTCCCGCAAACGCTCGATTGCCTCATCGACCATCGCCTTGTTTGCGCCGCGAGTGGTCGAAAGTTTCTCGCGCAGCTCTTCAACCGAACGCTGCTTTGCGGCGAGCAGCTTCGCCGCGCGTTGGAAGACACGTTCGCGCGCTTTCGCGGGATCGAGCGGAGCGTCTTCCTCGCCTCGTTTTGATCTTCCCCTGTGTCCTCTGCGGTTGATGGGCCGTATTTAAGCACAGAGAACACAGAGCGAACAGAGACATTCGCAAATCAAAAATCTAAAATGCTTTCCAATGGACGGCGTCCTAATCATCGACAAACCTGCCGGCATGACTTCGCATGACGTGGTTGCGCGCGTGCGGAAAATGATCGGTGAGCGAAGAATCGGGCACACCGGCACGCTCGATCCCTTCGCCACGGGCGTCCTGGTTCTGGTCGTCGGCCGGGCCACACGCATTGCGCAATTTCTCGGCGGCGCGGAAAAAGAATATGAAGGAGTTATTCGCCTCGGTCATTCGACCGACACTGGTGACCTCACCGGTGACAGAGTCGAACCATCAGGAGACGCAAAGGCGCAAACTCCCCAAAGCTTCCGCAAAGACCAAATCGAATCAGCAATCGCGGCGCTGCGTGGCGAGATCAACCAACTTCCGCCGATGTACTCAGCGAAAAAAATCGCCGGTCGCAAGCTATACGAGCATGCGCGCCGCGGCGAGGAAGTTGCGCGCCATCCATCACGCGTGACGATTACCGAGTTCGCACTGTTAACGGCTGCGGAAAACTTCTCCGCAAACGATGACGGTACACTCGACATTGGCGTGCGCGTTGTGTGCTCCGCCGGCACTTACATTCGAACGCTAGCCGAAGACTTGGGACGTAAGCTCGGTGTGGGCGCACACCTCATCGAGTTGCGCCGCACACGGGCGGGCCGGTTTCGGATCGATGCGGCACTAACGCTCGAAAGACTTGCCGAAATCTTCACCGAACACGATCTTGTCGATGCCTTGATCTCGCCGCATGATGCGTTATCGCACCTGCCTTCGATCGATCTGAGCGATGACGATTTACGAAGGACTCTTCACGGCGTCGGCTTTCCGTTAACCGACAATGACCAGCAACTAAGTGACGGAGATCCGATTCGCCTCTCAAAGAATAACCAACTAATTGCCGTCGGAAAATACAAAGGCGAGCAACGCAACATTCATCCGGAAGTGGTGCTTCGACCTTCATAAAACTTCTCATTCTCACCTCGTTTCAGCGAGGCGAACATGTCTACGCAAAGAAGACCTTCGAGCCGTTTGAACGGCTTGCCGCGAAACCGTTCAAACGGTTTCACTGTCAGGCGGTCTCGCCCTTCACCGCGGTGAAGCGTGGTGTGAATGAGAAACCTTACTCGTGCTAACATCCGATTTCCTTCGATGAAGAAGCGTTACCTATTTGCTGGACTTTCTGGCGTCGTTGCCGGCGCCGTCGCGACCAGGCTGCTGACGCGGCCGAAAGATGTAAGCTGGCCGGACAGCCTGGATTTCATCTACAACCCTGAATATTCGTGGTTCACGTGCGTCAACGGCGTGCGCATCCATTACCAGGAGGCCGGCGATGAATCTGCGCCGCCGATCATTCTCATTCACGGTTTCATCTCGTCTAATTTGATCTGGAGTCACGTGCTGCAGCCCCTGGCGCAAGCGGGCTTTCGTGCGATCGCGCCCGACCTTCCCGGCTACGGCTACTCAGACAAGCCTGCGGATGCGCAATACACCATCGATGAACAGGCACGCGCGGTGATCGGCTTGATGGATCGACTGGGGATCGACAAAGCGGTAATTGCCGGAGCGTCTTACGGCGGAGCGATCGCGTCGATTATTGCGCTTGACTATCCGGAACGCGTCAAGAAATTGATTCTGGTGGGGGCCGTAACGAACGATGATGCGAAGCGGAAGCTGCTTTTGCGGATTTCATGTCTCCCGCTGATTGGCGATGTTGCCACTCCGCTGTTTCTCGGCTCGCGCTGGATTCTCCGTAAGCGTATGGAAGAAATGTATCGGCGCATGGGCCGGCCGATTAACGAGATGATGGTCGCGTCGCGTCATCATTTGTTGGCAACGTCGAATACTCATCGCGCCATGATTCGCACGGCGCGGCGTTGGAGCGCTAATCGCATCGAACGCGAAGCCTCGTTTATTCGACCGCCAACGCTGCTCGTTTGGGGCGATCACGATGATCACATTCCAATTGAGAACGCGCTCAGAATGCGCGACTCACTTCCCAACGCGAGACTGATTGTGTTTCGCAATTGCGGTCACTTACCACCGGCGGAATTTCCCGAAACATTCGTTGAGGCCGTCGCACAGTTCTGCCAGTAATAACCACAAAGGCACTAAGGACACAAAGACACTTGCAAAAGAAGGGTTACCGGCACTCCTCCAACCTCTTCTCCTCTAAAAAACCTAGTGCCCTTTGTGTCTTTGTGGTTAATCGCCTTGGGCGTCAGCTCATCTTCAACGCCGCACCCACTGAAGGATCTCTCCGCACACGCCAAATCTTTGAATCAAGGTAGTAGTGAATGAACGCGTAACCCCACAGGAAAGCAATGCCGAGTTGAATCGGCTTCGACAGCGCCGCCGGCGAATCGCCTGTGTGCAAATTGAGGTAACCGAGATACTGTCGCGGGCCCTGATAGATGATGCCGAAAATAATTCCGAACGCGACGTAGTAGATCAGACGGCGGCTGATGAACGCAGCGGGACCGAAGTTGGCACGCGCCTGCCCGTGAGTTGCGGGCAGGATGCCCGCGCTCCCAGCGTATTTCTTATTGTGAAACCAAATCAATCGGTGATATTGCAGGTTGTGATAAATGGTCAGGATCGCGACCAGCGCAATCGGTTTCGCCGGCATCGGCGTGAAGAGCGCCACCCAATGCAGCGAAATCGCGGCGGCGAGCAGGAGGTACTTCGGTAGATTGAGCGGCTCGCGCAAAAACGCGCGTTGAACCTGACGCGCCAGCCATGCGATGGCGAATCCAATCGTGCCAATTAGCATCAATACGGCAACCGCGCTCACGCCACCACGCAAGATTGGCGGCACCCGTGCCATTGCGGTTGGATCGCTGGCGATGAACTGCACGAACGGATAATTGAACGCGAACATCAAGAGCCATCGATCGAGCGCGTTATCAATCGGCGCAAGATCGTTGTTCTTTTTCTTGTAGAGCACCATGAAGCCATAGTGCTGCTTCACCAGGTGGTAATACGCCCAGAGCGCCGCCACGAAAAAGAAAGTTAAGCCCGCGCCAAGCAGAACCAGCGCCGGACCGATCACAAAGAACAGAAGCGAGCCGAGCATCAGACGCTTGCGCGTCTTCCATTCCGATTTGTCGAAGTAAGTTCGCGAGAAAGTGCCAAAGACATGCGGCGCATCAATCAGGATCGCCCAACCAGCTACCATCGGAATCAGCGGCAGCAGGCCGGTGACGTATAGCACGAGCAGGAGATAGCTCGACGCGACTGAGCCGATGAACCAGATGAGATCTTCGCGCGTGCTGATAATCCAGCGAGCAGAGATGGCACTGGTCCGCGGTTGTTCGATTGTTTCAGCGGCAGCAGCCATTTCTGTAGCCCAGGCGTTTACGCCTGGGAAACAAATCAGGTGAAATTCTTCGAGCCCATTTATGGGCTTACGCGGTTAAGCCCCTAAAGGGGCTGGCCAATTATCTATATTTTTGGGTTCCCAGCCGTAAACGGCTGGGCTACTTAAACACTAACCTTCTCGCAAATCTTTTCCCGTCATCTCCACCGGCTGATCGATCCCTAGTAATCCCAGCATCGTCGGCGCGACATCTGCAAGCGCTCCTTCGTTGCGCAGCTTCACGCCGATCGAATCTTCATCAATCAACACAAACGGCACCGGATTGGTCGTGTGCGCGGTGTGCGGCTCGCCCGTCTTTAGATCGATCATCAATTCGGCGTTGCCGTGATCGGCGGTGATTAGCGTTGTCGCCTTTGCTGAGTACATCGCCTTCGTGATCCAGCCAAGACAGGTGTCCACGTGCTGGCACGCTTCGATTGTTTTGTCGAGTTTGCCCGTGTGCCCAACCATGTCAGGGTTTGCGAAGTTCACGATGAAGACATCAGTCTTGCGCTCGTCCAGCGCGCGCAGGAACTTGTCGGTAATCTTGAATGCAGACATCTCGGGCGCGAGATCGTATGTCGCGACTTTGGGTGAAGGGACCAGCAAACGCTTCTCGTGCGGAAACTCGCGCTCAGTGCCGCCATTAAAAAAGTAAGTAACGTGCGCGTATTTCTCAGTTTCGGCGAGACGAAAGTTGTCGACCTCGTGCACAGCAAAGACTTCCGCCAGAATGTTGGGCGGCAACTCAGGCGGAAACGCCACCGGCAAAGGATAAGTCTTGTCGTAGACCGCAAAACAAACAAAGTGTGTGTGCGGTCGATTCGGCGTCGCAAAATCATCAAAGCCAGGCACTGCGAGAGCGCTCGTGATTTGGCGCGCGCGGTCAGCGCGAAAGTTAAAGAAAATTACCGAATCGCCATCCTTAATCGTCGCGACTGGCTGGCCATCGTCGCGAGTCATGACGATCGGTTCGACAAATTCATCGGTGACGCGGCGTTCGTAACTTGCTTTGACTGCCGTGACCGGATCGTTCGCGCGCTCACCTTCGCCGTTAACAAGCAACTTGTAGGCACGCTCAGTCCTATCCCAACGCTTATCGCGATCCATCGCGTAGTAACGTCCGCACAGCGAAGCGATTTCGCCGATACCGATCTCCGCGCATTTCTCCTGCATCATACGGACGTACTCGTCGGCGGATTCAGGCGGCGTGTCGCGCCCGTCGAGAAAGCAATGCACAAACACGCGACGCACCCCGCAATCTTTCGCCATCTTCAAAAGCGCGTATCCGTGTTCCTGCGATGAATGCACGAGGCCATCTGAAACCAAACCCAGGATGTGCAGCGCGCGATCGTGTTTGACCGCATTGTCCATTGCCGCGTTTAGCGCCAGGTTGTGAAAGAAGCTGCCCGTCTGAATCTCATGATTGATGTGCTCAATGTCAGTGCGCACGACGCGTCCTGCGCCCATGACCAGATGGCCGACATTTGAATTGCCCATCACGCCCTTCGGCAAACCGACGCATTCGCCCGATGCCTGAATCAATGTGTGCGGATACTTTTCAAGCAGTTCGTTGTAGAAAGGCATTTCGGCCTGCGCGATCGCGTTGCCTTCACGTTCGGCGCGATAGCCAAAGCCATCGAGAATGATGAGTGCGAGTGGAGTTTTGCGTTTCATCCTTTGCATGCCTTGCGGCTTTGCGGCTTTGCGTGAACCAACACGGCCTCACGCCAAGGCGCGAAGTCGCAAAGATGCACAGAGCCATTACGTCTGCCAATAATCCGGTTTCTCCTGCATCTTCGGATCGAAACGCTCCATCCAGCGCTCAGGCCGTTTCAGTGGCATGAATCCAAATCGCTCGTAAAGTCCTTGCGCATCCCTTGTCGAAAGAACCCAGCGGCGAAAGCCCTGCAATTGCGGATGCGCGAGAATCACTTCCATAAGCCACTTCGATAAGCCGCGGCCGCGATGCTCCGGTAGCACGAAGACATCAGCCACCCACGCGAACGTTGCATAGTCGGTAACGACGCGCGCGAATCCAACCTGCTCGTCGCCCTGGTAGATTCCGAAGGCCAGAGAGTTTTCAATAGACCGCGCGACGACGTCCGGCGCGCGCCCTTTGCCCCAGTACGCATGATTACAAATGAAGTCGTGAATTAGATCGATTTTTAAACGCGAGCGCACCGTGCTGATCGTGTATCCCTCGCGCTGCCATGTGTCAGTCATTAGATTACAGGCAGTAGTCCGACCGTAAGGGAGGGCGTAATCGTAACGTCATAGGCCCTCCCTGACGGTCGGGCTACTGGCCCGTTATTTCGGAGATATGTCGCGGCGCAGGTAAAACAACAGATCCGTCGACGGTGGTTCGATTCCCAACTGCCGAATCATCCCAACAATCTGTCCACGATGGAGCGTCGCATGATTCACGACATGCTGCATCTGATCGACGAGGCGCATCGAACTCGGATCGCCGTTCAGTAATCGAAAAGGCAGATCGGCACTCAAACGATCTTCGTCAAGCTGAGAAATGAATTCCGCGCGCCGATCGACGACATCGCCCCAACGCTCATTTAGCGTCATCAGATCGCCACAGGACTCGGGCGTCCACAGCGACCACGCCTCCGCTTTGGCGGGCCACCGGCCATTCCAACGTTCGAGCCAAATCCATTCCGCGCCGGCCATGTGCGTCAGCGTTCCAAAGATCGATTTGTGACTGATGCCCACGTCGTGGCGCAATCCTTCATCCGGCAATTCGTCGGCCGCTTCCATCGCCAGGTCGTTGGCCCACTCGGTGTAATCGAAGAGATGTCTGATGTCGTGAAGATTCATAATTGTTTACAAGTGTCAGAGTACCAACTTCATTTTGCCTTAATCATGAAGCCCGACTAAAGCCGGTACTCTAACGACGCACTCCAAAGGCTTCGCGTCCCGGATATCTGGCCGCCGCGCCCAATTCTTCTTCAATTCGCAGCAACTGATTGTATTTTGCGATCCGATCGCTGCGCGAAAGCGATCCGGTCTTGATTTGCCCCGCGTTCGTCGCAACTGCAAGGTCTGCGATAAAAGAATCTTCTGTCTCTCCCGAGCGATGCGAGATTACCGCGGTGCGGCCGTTCGATTTTGCCAGCTCAATGCAATCCAGAGTTTCCGTCAGCGTTCCAATCTGATTGACTTTAATCAAAATCGAATTCGCCACGCCGAGCTCGATTCCCTTTCTCAAGAATTTCGTGTTTGTAACGAACAGGTCGTCGCCTACCAACTGCGTCCGATCGCCAATCGCGTCCGTCAACGCCTTCCAACCATCCCAATCGTTTTCCGCCATCCCGTCTTCAATTGAGATGATTGGATACTTCGCGACCCATTCGCCCCAAAACGAAATCATTTCGGCGCTCGAGAGTTTTCGTCCGTCAGATTTCTTGAAAACATACGCTGACCGGTCGTAAAACTCGCTCGAAGCCGGATCAAGGGCGAGCAGAATGTCGCTTCCAGCTTTGTATCCGGCTTGATCGATAGCTTGAAGAATCGTCTCGATCGCTTCTTCATTTGATTTCAGGTTCGGTGCGAACCCACCTTCGTCGCCGACGCTCGTCGCGTAACCCTTCTTCTTCAAAACCGCTTTGAGCGTGTGAAAAATTTCCGCGCCTATCCGCAGCGCTTCGCTGAAGCGATCCGCGCCAACCGGCACAATCATGAATTCCTGAAAATCGACGTTGTTGTCGGCGTGCGCACCGCCATTGATGATATTCATCATCGGCACCGGCAGAGTGTTTGCGCTTTCGCCGCCAAGATAACGATACAGCGGCAGCTTGCGGCTGTTCGCCGCGGCCCGCGCATTCGCCATCGAGACCGCGAGCAAAGCATTCGCGCCCAGTTTCGATTTGTTTGGAGTGCCGTCTAATTTGAGGAGTTTGTCGTCGACGGTATGCTGATCAAACGCATCCATTCCCTGCAACTCGCGGTCAATGACGTTGTTGACGTTTGCGACCGCCTTGAGCACGCCTTTGCCGCCATAACGCGCCGCGTCAGCGTCGCGCAGCTCAACCGCTTCGTGCTCGCCGGTTGACGCACCCGAAGGAACGGCAGCACGGCCGCGCTCGCCGTTCGTCAAGATCACGTCGGCTTCGACAGTTGGATTTCCGCGCGAGTCCAAAATTTCACGCGCGTGAATTCGTTCGATTTGGCTCATTGATGAGGAGAAACTCTACCACCAAGTTTGTTGCGGCGCGAATCAAAAAGATTAACCACAGAGCGCACAGAGAAACCAACAAACCTAAGCGCCCTACTTACTGCTTGTATCATAGAACCTCTGTGCCCTCTGTGGTTCATTTTCTGTTAGACTCGCGCCGCTTTGACCGACACACCTCTCGTCGAATTCCGCGACGTCACGTTTGCGGTAAACGGCGGTGCGCCCATCATCGACAGGTTGAGTTTGACTGTCGCCGCCGGCGAGACACTCGTGTTGCTTGGCGAATCGGGCTGCGGCAAGACGACCACGCTTCGTCTGGTGAATCGGCTGTTAACACCGACGGCTGGCGAAGTCCTGGTTGAAGGAAAAGCCACTACTGAATGGGATGCGATCCGCCTGCGCCGGCGCACCGGTTATGTGATTCAGGAAGCCGGACTGTTTCCGCACTTCACTGTCGCTGAGAACGTCGCGCTCGTTCCTTCACTTGAAAATTGGGATGAAGAGCGGACGCGCGAACGAGTTGAAGAACTGTTAACGCTGGTCGGGCTCGAGCCGGCGCGATTCGCTGATCGTTATCCGCGCGAGCTGTCGGGCGGTCAGCGTCAACGCGTCGGTGTGGCGCGCGCACTCGGGGCCGATCCGCCGCTGCTTTTGATGGACGAACCATTCGGCGCGCTCGATCCTTTGACGCGCGCTTCTCTGCAGAAGGAGTTTGCGGACCTGAAGTCGGCGCTGGAGAAAACCGTCATCTTCGTCACACACGATGTGCGCGAGGCTTTACTGCTGGGATCGCGAATAGCGTTGATGGCGGCCGGGAAAATTCTGGTGACGGAAACGCCAGAAGGTTTTCGCAAATCGACGAATGAATATGCGCGGGCGTATTTAGAAACGTTGTCAGAACCACCTGCGGTAGCGGGTGGTTGAATGTGACCACCGCCGACCTTGGAAATCAAAGATAAACCGCCCGCTACCGCAGGCGGTTCTGACCTCATCATGGAATTTCTTCGAGCCAACTGGTCGGACATTATGTCGCACATCGCGCAGCATGTGTGGCTGGTGCTTATCTCGATCGGGATCGCGATTATCATCGCGCTGCCGCTTGGAATTCTGATCACCCGCAGAAAACGCTGGCGCGCGCCGGTCCTGGGAATTGCTAACGTGATGCAGACAATCCCCAGCCTTGCGCTTTTCGGTTTCCTGATTCCACTGCCGTTCATCGGTGGCATTGGGCCGCGTACTGCGATCGTAGCGCTGGTGTTTTACGCGTTACTGCCGATTATTCGAAACACGGTCACGGGAATCCTCGGCGTCGACGCGAATGTGCGGGAAGCCGCCGTCGCGATGGGCATGACTGATCGGCAAGTCCTCTTCAAAGTCGAACTGCCGCTGGCAATGAGTGTCATTCTCACTGGAGTCCGCGTCGCCGTTGTCATTACGATCGGTGTCGCGATCATCGCCGCGGAAGTTGGCGCCGGCGGACTCGGCGAATACATTTTTCGCGGGCTGCGCTTAAACGATAACCGCCTCTTACTCGCAGGCGCCGTACCTTCAGCACTTATGGCGTTAGCCGCGGACTTCGGTTTTAACCAAATCGAGAAGCGATTTGATGTCAGCAGCTCGCGACGACGCATGCCGGCGCCGCTGCGCACTGCGGCGCTTGCAGTGCTCGCCATCGGCATTCTGACGATGGGTTATGCGGTAGTGAAAAGTTTTCGCGGCCGCTCGACGAGCGGGCATGCACGCGTCACCGTCGGCTCAAAAGATTTCACTGAATCGATCCTGCTCGCCGAAATTGTTGCGCAGATGCTCGAAGCTCAGCATGTCGAAGTCGATCGCAAATTCGATCTCGGTGGGAACCTCGCACACAGCGCCGTCGTTGCCGGACAGATCGATCTTTATCCCGAGTACACTGGGACCGCGTTCACTGCGATTCTCCATCACGAACCTGTGACTAATCCGAAGGTCGTCTACGATCAAGTGCAGAAGGAGTACTCACAACAGTTCAATCTGTGGGTCAGTCAGCCGCTCGGCTTCGACAATACATTTGCGATTTTGGTGCGGGGCGATGACGCACGTCGGCTGAACCTGAAAACAGTTTCCGATGCGGCAAAGTATTCGCCGCAATGGCAAGCTGGGTTCGGGCACGATTTCATCAATCGACAGGACGGCTATCCGGGATTCTCGAGAGCGTATGGTTTGCGGTTTCGGAATGTAAGTGACATGGCGCTGGACTTAACGTATACGGCGCTCGCTTCTCACAAAGTTGACATGATCGCGGGGAACTCTACGGATGGAAGAATTGCTGCGCTGGATTTGGTTCAGCTTGAAGATGACAAGCATTATTTTCCGCCGTATGAGGCAGTTTTTATCGCAAAGAGTGATTCGCTTTCCCGCACTCCGCAGCTCAATGAGGTGATGTCAAAACTCGCCGCGGCTATCTCCACGGATGAAATGCGCGAACTGAATAACCAAGTCGATGGCGCACGCCGCGATCCGAAAGTCGTGGTGCGTGAGTGGCTTATCAAGAAAGGCTTTGTTCAATTACCGCGGCTCTGACGCCCGATGAGCGGAAGCGCTATGCGCTTCCGCTAAGCCCGCGAGAGTTTGGGCTCAGCCCAGCCTTGGGCGCAGCCCAAGAGTGCAAATGATCTACGTGCCGGAAGGCCATAGGCCTTCCGCACATCAGACGGCATAGCCGTGACCGCATTGTTAGAATTACCCTCCTCTCAGAGTTAATAACTCGGCCATCTCAACGTCTTTGAGTTGGAGCTTCGGTACGCGGGTTCACGTCTAAACTTTTCGCGCGCACTAGTCGTACAGCCTTCTGACCGGTTTTTGAGCCATGTTCTACCTCTATTCCGTCTACGCCGACGCAGCGAAAATCGCGCTCCAATCGATTCTGGCTCACAAACTCCGCGCGTTTTTGACTCTGATTGGCATCATTATCGGCGTGGCCGCGGTCGTCGTGGTCGGCGCCTCGGTCAGCGGACTTAACAGCTATGTCACGACCAAAGTCTCGCAAATCCTCGGCGCAAATCACTTCATGATCGCGCGCATGGCGTTCCAGGGTCAGCGCAATGACGAAGAGTTCGAACGGATGAATCGGCGCAACAAACGTTTGAACTGGGACGATTACGAATGGGTGCGCGACCATTGTAAGTCGTGTGCGGAAGTCGGCCTCGAGATCGGCGCCGGCACCGATCTGAAGCAGGACGGCATCGAGTTTCCCGGGGCAATTGTCTTCGGCGTGACGTCGAACATGGTCGAAATCGAAAACAAGACCATTGCGGATGGTCGCTTCATTTCACCTGATGAAGTGGAACGCTCAGCGTTGGTCTGCGTATTGGGCAGCGAAGTAAAGGACAAATTCTTTCCCGACACCGAGGCCATTGGCCGGACGTTGAAAGTGCGTGGCCTGCCGATGCGCGTCGTCGGTGTCGAGCAACGTCGCGGTTCATTTTTTGGCGATTCACTGGATCGTCACATTTATATTCCGGCAACCACTCATCTTCAGATTTTCGGACGCAACGGTTTGCAGATCCATGGGATGGCCGCGAATCAAGAAACGTTTCAACCTGCGATCGAGGATGCGCGCGTATCTATGCGCAACAAACATCGTCTTGTGGGAAGCGAAGAAGATGATTTCGGTCTGGTAGATACGGCGACGCTAACGAACCAAATCGATCAGTTCACTGCCAGCATCGCGGCAGTGGTCGTTCCGATTACGCTGATTACACTTGTCGTCGGCGGCATCGTGGTAATGAACATCATGCTGGTCAGTGTGACAGAGCGGACTTTCGAAATCGGATTGCGCAAGGCGGTGGGCGCGACCAAACGGCAAATCCTGACGCAGTTCCTGATCGAATCAGGAATGCTGTGCGCGTTTGGTGGCGTGTTGGGATTGCTGGCGGCCTGGGGAGTGACGACGCTGATCACTTCGCTTGCCGGGATCACGATGACGATCACAATTACTTACATTCTTCTGGCGCTAATCGTCTCGAGTGTCATCGGAATGATTGCCGGCGCTTATCCGGCGTTCAAAGCGGCGCGACTCGATCCAATTATTGCTTTAACTAAAACCACGTAGAACGGTGCTTTGTACTTCGTACTTTGCTGTCTTTTCAAAGTACCAAGCACAAAGTACAAAGCACGGCAGCGACAATTTGAAATGACGTGAAATTCAGATTACCCAAACTTTTTCCACGCGAAACGCTGGCGATGGCGCTGGACAGTGTTCGTTCGCACAAATTTCGCAGTTTCCTCACCGTGCTGGGCATTGTCATCGGCGTGATGACGGCGATCAGCATCGCGTCGATTCTTACCGGCTTGCGCCAGAGCATCGTGTCGATGATCGAAGAGTATGGCACGAATAATATCTACGCTTTTCATCTCACAACTGGGCCGCGAACCACTGAAGATCGAGCGGAACGTCTGCGCAGGCCTCTGACGGTCGCCGACGCCGACGCAATAAAGACCTACGCCACATCAGTCGAGGATATTGCCATTACCGCGCCGAATGTTGGTTACGGTGGTGGCCCATTCGACGACAACATTACTTATCAGGGCCACAACTATCGCTGGGGAAACACTGAAGGCGTAACCTCGAACTACGCCGACATTACGAACGTGGTAGTGCGCGAGGGTCGCTTCATCACCGACAGCGACAATGACCAACGCGCAAACGTGATGGTAATTGGCGTCAATGCGGCGGAAGCGTTATTTCCCGGAAAGCAGGACGGAATTGCCGGCGCCGATGTGCGCATGGGCGGCTACAACTTCGAGATCATCGGCGTGCTCGAAAAACGGAAGGCAGGGTTCTTTGGTGAGAACGAAGAAGACAACGCCGTTTTCATCCCCTTACGCACCGCGCAAAAGGTTGCCCCGGCGCGCGGCTGGCTGCTGTTCGTCATCAAAGCGCGTTCAGGTCAAATAAACGAAGCGCTCACACAATCGGAAGACATCCTCCGCCGCCGCCGCAACGTCGGCTTCGGCGATCCAAACAACTTTGACATCAAGACCGCCGACAACTTTGTGAAGCAGTTCGACAGCATCACCGCGATGGTGGGCTTGATCGCGATTGCGATTTCCAGCCTCGGCCTGCTGGTTGGCGGCATCGGCGTGATGAACATCATGCTCGTCAGCGTCACCGAGCGTACTCAGGAGATCGGCATTCGCAAAGCGCTCGGCGCGCGCCGGCGCGACATCGTGAACCAGTTCCTCTTCGAAGCGATGACGCTGACGTTTCTCGGCGGCATGATCGGCGTGCTGCTGGCCATCGGCATCAGCAAACTTGTCATGCTGATTATTCCCAGCCTGCCCGCTTCAATTCCGACTTGGGCAGTCATGACCGGCTTGATTGTCAGCGTTTCAGTGGGACTCGTCTTCGGGGTCTGGCCCGCACGCAAAGCTTCCCGCCTCGACCCGATCGAGTGCCTGCGTTACGAATAGGTCGCGGCTTTCTTCTGCATCTCTCTCATACTTTCCGGCATCATCATCGTGATGTGATACGTCTCGGTGCGGCCGTCGGCAAAACTCTGATAAAGAGTGAAGTCCGGCAGGGACAAACACGAGAGCGGCGAGTAAATGTTGTAGCCGGTGTCGATGCCGATGGCGCTGTTGTGAAGATAAATTCCGTGTCGGCCTAAACGGCCACGCAAAGGCAGGAATGGCGTCGGCGTGTGGCCAAAAACGCAAGGCTTGCCGCTATAGTTTTTGTAAAAATCATTGTCACGCGTCCACAACAGCGCGTGTGGCGAACTGTCACGCGGATGCTTTCCATTTTCCAATCCAGCGTGCACGTAGAGCGCGTATTCGTCTTCGTGATACAGCGGGAGCGCGCGCATAAAATCGAGTTGCTCCGGCGGAACTGATTCCGCAATCGCCTGACGAGCGGCGGTAAAGTCCGCTTCGACTTCCAGCATCAGTGGTTTGCCTGCGTACTGGGCAAAACTGTGATCGCTTCCCGTCGACGGTTCCATCCAGATGTAATTCTCGCCGTCAATGAAATCCAGTAACATCTGTTCGTGATTGCCGCGCAAACAAATCACCCGCTCGGGATTCTCAAGGCAAAGTTCCCGCACATGCTCGACACAACCGGGAATGTCGGGACCTCGATCAACCAGATCGCCGAGAAAGATCAACGTATCGGTCGATGCGTCACGCGGCAGCATGTCGAGCAGGCCGTGCAGCTGAGCACAGCGACCGTGAATGTCTCCCACGACGAAAGTTTTCATGTTCGTTCCCTCTCCCTCTCGGAGAGGGGTTTAGGTTGAGTCTTAACCGGCGGTGAGGTCAGTACTGGAGCGGTCGCGACCGGTGTTGCTCGCAGCCAAGTTAGTTGTGAAACCCAGTCGCTACCGCTCCTGGTACTGACTCCGTTACCCAGCCCCCTATCGGTCTCCACTCCAAAATGTAACGGGTCAATCCTGTTTCGCCGGCACCTGAATCGAATCAAGAATCGCACGATGTTCGGGATCACCCCGCAGCGAATCCCAATTCTTGTCGCGCTCAAACCACGCTCGATTTTCGTTCCCAAGTTGAATTGCACGCCGTAGCCACCTTAACGCTTCATCGCGCTCGCCTTCCATTGCATACGCGGACGCCAACCAGTACGCGACGTCGTGATCGGTGTTCGCCGTGTCGCGAACCTCTTCGGTCAATTGCGCCCGCGCCTCTTCATTGAATCCAAGCGCGCTCAAAAACGTAGCGTAGATCGGACGAATGCCGTCAAGTTGCGGATGTTGCTCCAGCACTTCTTCAAGAATTTCCGCTGCCTTCGTTGGTTCGCCATGGTAGTAAAGCGAGCGCGCCCGAAAAGTGCGAATCAGCGGATGATCAGGTTCGAGCTTCGCGCCTTCGTCAAGTTCTGCCTGAGCCTGATCGTATTCACCTTGATACGTGAAAATGCGCGCACGATTGTAGCTCGCAACCACGCGCTCGGCCGGATTCAAGCGAATCATACGCTCGAAGTAGCGCAGCGACCGTTCGTAATCTCCATCCAGCCGGGCGAGTACGCCGCTCACGAAATGCACGCCAACATCGTTCGGCGCTTCGCGACGCAGAGTCTTCACGGCCTCGCGCGCTTTCGCCTTCTCGCCGCGGCCCAAGTAAATGAAAACCATGTGCATGCGCGCTTCCAGCAAATGCGGGTCGAGCGCTAAAGCCTGGTTGAATGCAGCTTCCGCGTGTTCGTGATCGCCGGCTTCGCCAAAGCCTTTCATTACTCGATTCGCAAAAGCGCTCCCAAGTCCGCAATGCCCCAAAGCAAACGAGGGATCGAGCGAAACCGCGCGTTCGAAATGTTCGATCGCCTCGTCAACGTCCTGGCGCGCAATCGTGTGATAGATGTAGCGACCCATACAGTCGCGCCCACGCAGGTACTCTTCGTAAGCTTCCGCGTTGGCGGTCTTCTGCTGCTCGAGCCGATCCTTCTCATCCGACGTCAGCTCGAGACGCAACCCTTCACAAATTTCATGGGTGATGGTGTCCTGCACGTTGATGATGTCGGTCGCGTCCGCATCGATGCGATCGCTCCACAGTAAATCGCCTGTAATTACATCCACTAACTGCGCCGTGACGCGAATGCGATCTCCGGCCCGCAGGAATCCGGCGGACAAAACTGCCGAGACGCTCATCTCGCGGCCTGCTTGTCGCGGATCAACTTGCTTACCCTGGTACTTCACGATTTCCGAGGAAGGCCGGACCACGAGCGAACGCACGCGCGCGAGTTCAGTGATTACGGCGTCGGCTAAGGAGAACTCGTAAAAGCCTGACTGTGGATCCTCGCTGACGTTTTTGAAAGGCAGGATCGCGAGACTCTTGCGCTCACCCTCGCCCATGCTCGTCACCGGCGTTTCGTGCGTTCGATGATCCGATGTCGAAAGGCGCTGTTGCGCGGAGGTCCGTTCGCCAGTGATGCCGCGCAACCAACGCATCGCGCGGCCGACTCGACCGGTGCCGGAAAGATGCCGCGGAGCGATCGGCGTAATTGGTTCGTTAACGGCGACACCGGCGTCGACTTCGCGGAGTACTTCCCGTAGATCCTCGCGCAGCGCTTCCGCTTTCTGATATCGATCCTTCGGATTCTTTGCGAGTGCGCGGTCGAGAATTGCTTGCAAACGTGGCGGCGTTGGACTTGGACGCGCCTGATCGAGCGGAAGCGGATCCTCGTGCAACACGGCGTGACGAACATCAACGCTCGTCTTTCCCTGGAATGGCCACGTACCGGTAAGCAGTTCGTAAAGCAACACGCCCGTGGAAAAGATATCGGCGCGTTCATCTACGCGTTCGCCTCGTGCTTGTTCCGGCGCTGCGTACGTCGCGGTGCCGTAGGGAATTCCGACTTCAGTCAGATCGGTGTGATGAATGCCGCCCAGGTCCTCACTATCCAGAAGTTTCGCGAGTCCAAAATCGAGGATCTTCACCTGGCCAGCCGGTGTAACCATTACGTTGCCGGCTTTGATGTCGCGATGCACAATGCCCCGGCCGTGCGCCGCGGCCAACGCATCCGCGACTTGAATCGTGATCGAAAGCGCGCTGCGCAAATCGAGCGGCCTTCCATTCACCAATTCGCGCACATTCTTGCCTTCAACGAATTGCATCGCGATGAAATGCACGTCGCCAATTTCGTTCAGGTCGAAAATCGTGCAGATGTTCGGGTGATCAAGCGCTGAAGCGAGGCGCGCTTCGCGCTCAAAGCGTTTCAGGTTGGCTTCTTTGACCGTCAGTTCCGGGGGGAGGACTTTGATGACGACAGCACGACCGAGTTTTGTATCAGTCGCTTTGTAAACTGTTCCCTGCCCACCGGCGCCAATCTTCTCGAGGATCCGATAGTTCCCAAGCTTTGCGCCGATCATTCTTTCGCATATTAAACGCCCAAGCGCCGACGACTGCAACCGAGCGTGTCCGAAGCCCGAACGGCAGGGAGGGCAACGCACGATTCTTTTCGTCCCCGATGGCACCGGTCACATAGGTTGCCCTCCCTGACGGTCGGGCTTCTGACACTACTTCCGGCCGTGCGCAATCTTCACAGCTTCCGGGAGACCACGCAGCTTCAACATTGAGATCACCCCAAACAGCGGTCCCGGCGCAAGAATCATGAATGCGTACGGCCAACCGACCAACTTCTGAACGACCGAAATCAATTCGATTGAGACTGTCGTCAGCAAAAATCCGATGCACGTTTGAATCGTGAGTGCCGTGCCGATGTATTGCGGATCACCGAGTTCAGTCACACACGCGGAAAATTGTGCTGAATCCGCGACGACGCTCGCGCCCCAAATTGCCGCAATAGTCAGCAACACCGTTGGATGGGCGCCAAACGCGAATCCGATCACCAAACAACAAGTACCGCTTACGGCCATCGCCACTGACGTGACCACCGTACGGCCAATCCGGTCTGCAACTAAGCCGGCAATCACACAACCGAGCGCTCCGCAGCCAATCACCAGAAAGGATGAAACTTCCGCCAGCGCGGGATCGCTCTTTCGCGTCGCGAGACTGGCGCGAATCATGAACGGAATCCACGTCCACATCGCATACAACTCCCACATGTGGCCGAAGTATCCGAAGTTCGCGAGCCGCACGCTGCGATTGCCGAAAGCCCTCGCAACTTGTTTCCAGTCAAAGCGCGCAGCCGGCAATGCCAACGGACCATCGCCAACGAACAGCAGAACGATGACGCCGCCGATGACCGCGAGCAACGAGACAAACAGCACGTTGTATCGCCAATTCTCGCTCCCGACACCATTGACCAGGTAAGGTGTCGCTTTGCCGAGCGTTAGTGCGCCGACCAACACACCCAACGCCAGGCCTCGGCCTCGACGAAACCACATCGCGAGAATCTTCATCGCCGGCGGATAGACTCCTGCCAGAAACATCCCCGTCAAGAAGCGCAAGACGATCGCGAACTCAACGTCCTTCGCAAATAAACCGAAGGCGCTATTGACAATCGCGCCAGCAATCGCGGTTAGCGTGAAGAGATGTCGTGGGCTGATGATGTCGGGAAGATTCAGAAGAGCACTCAACAAAGTGCCGGCAACGAACCCGAGTTGCACAGACAGCGTCAGCCAATTCGCGGCACTTTCGCTGAGGTGCCATTCGCGCGTGAGCGCCGGCACGACCGCGGATCCGCTGAACCACAGCGACATCCCGAACAGTTCGGCGATCGCAAGCAGCACAAGTGTGCGCCAACGATTTGACGCGTCGCCGGAAGTTAAATCGAGTGAGTCTCGCAAGTGGCGCGGATTGTAGCTTATGTCGCTCCGGCAGGAGTCGAATATTTATAGCCCGTCGCGCCGCCAAAAAGACTAAGCGCAACCAGGAACGACTTCGTTTCTGGCTGCGCTATGAAATCAAACGGCGGGATTTCCAGGATATCTGCGCCTAACGGTTCAAGAGGATGCGAGGCTTAATTCACTGCTTCAATTTGCGGCTTGATAATTTCGACCGGCACCGGCTGCGCTTGTTTGCGGCGCTTATCTTCATACATGTTGCGATCGGCGCGCGCTGTGACTTCTTCAATCGAATCCTCGTCAACGTCGAAGTGCATCACACCCACACTGATCGATAACTTGTAGGGGGCGTTCGATTGTTCGTTGTACAGATCAAACCGAAGCTGCAAACGCTCGGTAAGCGACTCCGCGCTTTCGTCTTTGTCGATCGCCGCGAGCACAACAAACTCGTCGCCACCAAGACGCGCGACGATGTCTGACGTGCGGAAAGTGTCCTTTAGAATCTCAGCCGTCTGAATAATGGCGCCATCTCCGGCCTGGTGCCCAAGCGAATCGTTGATCTTCTTCAAGCCGTCGAGGTCAGCGTAGAGGATCACCGGCACCTTCTTGTTCCGGCGGATCGCCGCCAGATGCTGCGCGGTTACCGCCATAAAGCCACGACGATTATAAAGACCCGTCAGCTCATCAATCAGCGAAAGGTTCTGCAACGCAGATTCGAACCGCTTGCGTTCAGTGATGTCCTGAATCTGGAAAATGAAGTGTACCGGCGTTTCGTCCTCCTGGCGCACCAGCGAAACATTATTCAATGCCCAAACGATGATGCCGGAACGATGAACGTAACGTTTCTCAACCTGACAGGTCGGAGTCTCTCCCTGAATCAGCCGATACAGACTTGCCAGATCATTGTCGAGATCATCATGATGTGTGACCGCCTGGAAGTTCGACGCCAACAGCTCCTCTTCGCTGTAACCCATCAAATCGCAGAGTGAACGATTTACACGCAACCATGCACCCTGTGGCGACACCAACGCCATTCCGATTGGCGCGTAGTCAAACGCATTGCGGAAGTGCTCCTCAGTTTCGCGCAAGGCCTTGCTGATACGTTCCTGTTCGGCAATATGCCCATTTAACTCCTCAACGTGCTGGCGCGCTTGTTCCGCCTGAGCGGCAACGTTGGAGACATTCTTCATGTACGTCCAGTAAGTGAAGTAAACGATGGCGATGATCGGAATCGTCGATACGAACGCGAAGAACCCGACGTTCCCGATGAACTTTGCGACCAATGACGCAGCCGATGCGCCGGCAAAGTAAGTGATCGATGTCCAAAGAAAATTCTTGCGCCAGGTTGTCCAAACTGATGTTTCGGCTTTCAGCGCGACACTCGTGGCCACGAGTAGCGAGTTCGTAACGTATTGAATGATCGCCATCGCCGAAATCGCCACGAGGTTATTCGTCGAATAGGGATCGTGCCAGCTCACGG
This sequence comes from uncultured bacterium, assembly GCA_965653675.1. Lineage (GTDB taxonomy): Bacteria > Acidobacteriota > Blastocatellia > Pyrinomonadales > Pyrinomonadaceae > UBA11740. Next base: position 503 of record CBFHBA010000004.1, on the reverse strand, counting down.
TCTCCCCAAAAAGAATGCGTAGCGACCAGACCGTGATGAAAGTCGAACAAGCTGTCGCGCCAGCGTTGAAAACATGGATGCGAACTTGCTTACTGATGCGCAGCGACGAGCAGATGGCTTCGGCAGTTGCCAGCACGATTGCTGCTTCACCGCCAAACAAGAGCAGCGTGAGGAATATGAAAGTGTCTGAGACTGAGATGTGTGCTTTGACGTGCGGAATCGGAATGCTCAGTCGCGGTCCCAGTAAGACCGTTGCCAATCCGAGCATCACGAAGGGCAGCGTAATGTGAGTAAGGGGAAACGCGCGCACCGAGAAAATCAGTGCCGCGGCGCCAACGGCACTGACTAAGTACATGTAGATCTGGTTCAGCCGGGGATGAGACATTTGCCAAAGTGGGCAGGCGGGGCGGGACTGTCCCAACTTGCCTGTGGCAATGACTGTTCCGTAGCGCACAGATCAGATTTTCCGCCGAAAACCGAATACTTCCTGAATCGGCCGGTCA
>CBFHBA010000003.1:0-238739 GCA_965653675.1 uncultured bacterium | reverse complement strand
GGCGGGAGAGGAGATGTCTATGCTTGACTTCGTCTTTCATACCCGATTTGTTGGGGGCGCATCGACGAAAAAGGTCTCCGATAACATCACTCTCGTGAAATTCGCTTCAACTCTCTCGGTCCGTCACGACTGAAGCGATTCAAATTCCGCTGGCAGACCAGGAACCAGCATAAGGCGGATGGTGCGGGTGCCACATCACTGTACCAAGCGCAACTTTCGGGTTTCAGTGCAGCTCGTATCCAATCTTCGTTGCGGATCGGCAAAGAATTGGCGGGCCAGCCTTAAGGCACACAGCCTGTAGTCATCCACGGTTTTGGGCGGATAGTTGGCTAATGCAACTTGAGCATGACCGGCATTCCTGAATACGACGTTCCTTGCATTGGCATAGAGCATCTCGGTCTTATAGCCCGCAAGTCCCGACAGGGATGCATCCAATTCCCCGGTAAAAACGAGCTGCGGCCCGTCATAAGAAACATGGGTTTTCTCGATCGGTTCGGCTCGCCCCGAGGGCCACAAAGCGCATTGTCGAAGAACTCCAATTCCTCCTCCCTTTCCAAGAAGGGCACGGACGATTTCTGATTTTGCCGCCGCTTGCTGATATTCATCCATCGACTCGAACGCCCTCTCTTCGTTGCAGTCAATGGAGAGGGCCTGTCCCAGGTGATACCAGCCCTGAACCGGCACGGGATGCTCATCAAACGGATCGACCTCCTTTGGCATCCCTTGTTCTATTTTGAGCATGAGTTCGCCGTCGGCACGTGCGGCGGCATCCATATAGATTAGGAGTCTCTGTACGCGCTGTTCAAAGATTAGAGGGTCTGTGACGTGTCTGCCGCCGGACAAGCAGTTGTCGCGGATGAACCGTAGTACCTTGCTATCGTCGAACCGCGCGTCCCCGATCGCTAAGGGCTGCTGTCTAAGCCGGGGAAGCGCGGCCAGGAATCGACTACTTAGCTCCGGAAACTTGGACGAGCAGGCTGCGTCTGCCGCACATTTCCAGAGCAGCTTGTCCAGCGCAACCTCAGTGCCATGAAAATCGTCGACCATCTCTCGGTCTTCAGGCAATTGGGAACTGTCATGGATGATCGAGCGGACGCTTGAGGGATAGTAGCGCGCCATGGTAAATGCCAGCCTGCTCCCGTATGAGGTTCCCCAAAGATTCCACTGCTTCACGCCTAATGCTTTTCTGAGTGCTTCCATGTCGCTGGCAGCGCGAGCACTATTGTATTGAGAAAGATCTATGCCTTGCTTTATGAGCAGGTCTCTGCAGGCCTTCACTCCCTTAAGGTAATCCTTTTCTCCTCCCGGACAATAAAGCGCGGGCGTTGAGCGACCGGCGCCTCTTTGGTCAAAAAACACCCAATCCCTATCCACAACAACGTCATAGATCTGTGGAATTGTGACCAGCATCTCTGCATAGACTAGGCTCGGCCCTCCAGGTCCTCCGCTCAGGTAAATGACCGGGTCTTCTCGATCTATATTCTGTCGAGCCTTAACCACCATGAATGCAATCTCGATAGGATCGACCTTTGGGATCATCGTAATTTTCAGGTACCCTCAGTCGGCCGCAAGTGACTGGAAGAAGCGCCTTACTCGCATCGAATGGGCAGGCGACCTTCTCCCAAGAAACTTCAACTTGAGAAGAGGTGGCCGCTTCAAAGGTACTGGCCGCAAATGCCGCCCCGCTCGAAACTGTCGGTCCCTGAGCAAATGTGAAGTTACCCACGGACGAAAGTAGTAGCACTAAGAATAAAGCTATCGTCATGTTTTCAACTTTTTCGGAACTCAGAAAATGACGCCTTACGATTGAGTTGACCGGGTCACGACGCTACCGAGTAGCTTCGACCTGTCACGCTTGATGCGAAACTCGCGTCCCGTGGCTCCGGTCCAACGATTTGTTGAGCGGCAGCGTGGAACCGAACAAATACAAATCGATCACACTGTGAACCGGCAGACCCAGAGGATCATTATTACGATTGGTCAAAGAGATCACTGTGAACCTTTGATCCGGAAATCGGTAAATGTCAGACGTGAATCCGATCGTATTGCCACCGTGCCAATTATCTCTTAGGCCGCGATAGATGCTGGTGAACCAGCCGAATCCATAACCGGCGCTTTGATCGCCTACGCCCGCCGTAAGGGCCTGCTTGAGCATGTCCTTACTTATCAGTCGCGAACTGTAAAGCGCCTGATCCCATTTATAAAGATCTTCGACTGAGGAGTAGAGACTCCCATCGCCCAAAATCGAACTCGTCTGGCTTTGATCAGTTCTCTCGAAACCTTTTTCAGTTCGATTGTATCCATATGCCCGGTTGCGGTCGTTATCTTCTTCGCGTCCGTAAAAGCGGGTATGTTTCATGCCCAACGGATTGAAGATATTCTTTTTCAGAAACGCGGGAAACGTCGAGGCGGAAACTTTCTCCACGATTAGTGAGAGCAGAACGTAGCCCGCGTTACAATAGTGAAACTTGGAACCTGGAGCGAACTCGTTATGGTCTTGTCGCTTGAGTAGCTCAAGGACGTCCTTGTCCTTCAGCGGCGCTTTCATATCCGCAGGAATAAGATCGAAATAATCGGGCAGACCTGAGGTGTGATTTAACAGATGCCGCAGGGTGATCGATTTTCCGTACTGCGGAAAATCAGGAAAAAACTTCGTTAGCAAATCATCAAGCGCCAACCTCTTTCGATCCGCGAGGATCATTATCGCCATCGCCGTGAATTGCTTGGTCATTGAGGCGATGCGGTAATTTGTCTTGGTCGTGCTTGGAATTTGTGCTTCGACATTCGCCAGTCCGTATGCCTTCTGATAAAGGATTTTCCCATCTTTGATGATGATTACACTCGCGCCGGGTACGCCGGGACGATCGTAATCACTGAACAGCGCATCAACTTTCTTATCAAGTGAAGCGTCGGCTGCCGGCTGAGATTGGCTTATGCCCGAAACGCTCAATGCTGAGGACGCCAAGGCAAGGAACAAGGCCGCGAAGAAGCGACGGCAGTTCATAGACATTCGGACTCCATTAGAAAGCGATGGCCGTATAACGGTTGAGTTTACGCGGCCGCACGCAACTGCGGTAGGCGGAAGCTGTCGATGAGAAGCTCGCTAACTCGGCTCGCGTGCAACGATTTGTTCGACGCGCGTACGGCAGAATATACAGCACCCTGACCGCCGACGCAGGCAGCAGGGTTTCAGCGATCGAAGGTTATAGTCTGCCGAACTATTTTGAAGGCGTTAAGTCCAAGGCTTCCACGATCCGTGTGAAGGGAATGTGGGCCGTCTCATTTACCTCTCGAACAAGATCAGCATTGTCCGCTTCAAAAAGGCACATACAATGCGCTTCACCGGGCACAAACGTGGTGCGAATATAGCGGACATTCTTCCCTTCACGAGTAAACTGCTCGCCGGTTTCAATGGCAGCTTTTTGGGCAGCACCTAACTGATCCATTGTGACTCCGGGAAGTTCACGCTCTACCATGTAAACAGCCATCTCCATGCTCCTCTCAGGATTCAGGATTAAGGGGTATTAGGACGTACGACGCTGAGGTTCTTATGCTGATTTGTGCCCGAAGTCAATGTTAGTGAACATTCAGCCGCCAACGATTGAGTTGACGCGGCCGCGCGGTAGCGCCAACTGCCAAACCAATCAAGCTCATGCGAAACACGCTATCGCGGCTTGGTCCAACGATTTGTTGGGTTGCGCCAAGCAGTGTTTAGGAGATTGATTCTTTGTTGAGTTAGAAAATGAACCAGTGCTCGCCGCGCCTTCGGCGCCCGGCTCCAGGCGTTTTGCGGCTGCGCACGGAGGATTTCGCGCCGGTAGACTTAATTCACCGATTCTTTGCTTTGATTGTTTTAGCGCCTCTAGGTTTCGCGTCGGACGCGCCTTTTTCGGCGGCCACACTTTCGATTTCTGAATTGACTTCACCGCCAATCAAGACTGCTAAGCCCGTGAGGTAGAGCCACAGCATCAGAATGATCACTGCGCCGAGCGAGCCGTACGTCTTGCTGTAAGAGTCAAAGAAGTGCAGGTAACCCTTGAACGCAAACGAAGCCAGCAGCCACAACGCAACACCGATTGCAGAGCCCGGCGTAATCCACTTCCAATCCTGCTCGCGGAAATCAGGCGCGAAGAAATAGATCAGTGCAAAGGATAGGAGCATGAAGGCGAGCGCGATCGGCCATTGCAGAATCTTCCACGTAAGTGCCGTGGCAGAACTCAGCCAATGATACGCGGCAAGGTAATCCGCCACGTGACTGCCGGCAATCACTAAGCCCAGCGCGCTCATTATCAGAATCGAAAGACCGATCGTGAGACTGACAGCAACAATCCGCTGCTTCCACCATGGCCGCGATTCTTCCAAATCGTAAGCGCGATTGAGAGCCCCAGTGATGGCGCCCATGCCATTTGAAGCTGCCCAAAGCGCCGCTAGTAAACCGAACGAAAGCTTGCCGGCGCTACTCGCCGTCGTTACTTCCGTCATCGTCACATCGAGCAACTGAAATGCTGAGGAGGGCATTACGCGCGCCAGATAATTGAACAATGCGTAACGCATGCCCGTGCCCGAACCAACGATGAGCCCAATTGCTGACGTGAGGAAAATGAGCAGAGGAAAGAGCGCGAGCAAGAAGTAATAGGCAAGCTGCGCCGCGTCGCCAAACACATCATCGTGACGCATGCCGCGCCAAATGCGCGAGGCCATCTGTTTCCACGACAAGCCGCTGAGCGTCCACATTTTCATCGGATTCTGTCTGAGGGATCGCGATCGAAACTGGAGTGGTTTTAAGATTGTAGACCTTTAAGGTGAGACCTCCCAACGATGAGTAGTGCCCGTAGTGCCCCTCCTTTGCGGTTCTTTGCGACTTTGGGTCTTGGCGTGAGACTAGACCGTGGGAAACCAGGCGGTCCACGCGAAGGCGCGAAGCCGCAAAGTATCGTCAAGCGAAATTGGGGCACTACCGTAGTGCCCAATTCATTCTCTCTGTGTCTCTGTGGATCTCAGTGACTCTGTGGTGGACTTTCGCCGAAGCGATTTTCACCACAGAGTCACAGAGGTTGCACAGAGACACGGAGATCACACGAGAGGCCCACGCAACGATGCGTACGCACTTTCATATTTCGGAAAATAGTTGAACGACTGTATGCTCGCTCGGTCCTGAATGAGGGCTTAAGCAAAATTGTCGAATCCGCGTGGCAGTTCGTTACGGACTCATCCTCGCGGTTACTCGAACGATATTTCATCCAAGCCGTGACTGGAGCGTAAGCATCCCGCTTGCACGAGGAACCGAGACCGTTGCGCTCCAGTCAGCACGACAATGATCGATCTTAATCGATTGATAGCCGAATTCACGCAACGCTATGGTGCAACGCCGCGGCTTTTTTCGGCGCCTGGTCGCGTCAACCTAATCGGAGAGCATACTGACTACAACGATGGGTTCGTTTTGCCCATGGCCATCGATCGTCGCACCTACGTTGCGATTGCTCCGAGGCATGATCGACGGGTGCGAGTGGCGTCTTCGGTTCTGAACGACACTATCGAATTTGCGATCGACGAACCCAACGATTTGCCAGAGCGCAAATGGACGAAATACATCGCCGGCGTTGCATGGACTTTGCAACGGCAGGGAATCGCTGTGAATGGAGCCGATGTCATGATCGATTCCGATGTCCCAATCGGCGCCGGGCTTTCGTCATCAGCGGCGCTGGAGGTAGCGGTAGGAAAAGCGCTAAGCGCAATTGCGCACACGACGATCAGTCCTAAAGACCTCGCGCTCGTGGCACAGCAAGCGGAACACGAGTTTGTCGGTGCAAAGGTTGGAATTATGGACCAACTAGCTGCGACATTGGGTCGAAAGAATCATGCTTTGTTAATCGATTGCCGCTCGCTCGAAGCGAAACAAATTTCGTTGGCAAAGTTGAACGCGACGATAGTTGTTTGCAACACCAGGGTAAAGCATGAGCTGGCATCGTCTGCCTATAACGTCAGACGCGCCGAATGTGAGCAGGGAGTCGAGTTGTTGCGCAAGCACTTTCCGGAAATTCGCGCGCTGCGCGATGTGAGCGTCGCGGACTTTGAAAAGTACGAGAACGAATTCCCTGAAGCGTTGCGCCGCCGCTCTCGCCACGTTGTCACTGAAAATGAACGCTCGTTGAAAGCAGCTGAAGCGCTCGAGCGCGGCGACCGAGATCAACTCGGCCAGCTGATACGGCAGTCGCACGCGTCGCTCCGGGCCGATTACGAAGTGAGTTGTCACGAACTCGATCTGATGGTTGAGATTGCGTCACGTCACGAAGGAGTATTCGGCGCGCGGATGACGGGTGGCGGCTTCGGAGGCTGCACCCTTAACGTTGTGCGCGAGGATGCAGTACCGAAATTCACTCACGCCGTGCGAGAAGAGTATCGCGTCGCGACGGACATTGACCCGGAAATCTTCGTTGTTAAATCCGACGACGGTGCGCGCGAAGAGGGATTTTAGTGTCTGTGTTAATATCGGCCATCTTCCTTATTCAGACCCCCAATTTGTCCTTCTAGATTAAGAACCAGTAAATTTTTTCAAGAAAACGCCATAATTTGCGCCCCGACGCCTATGTTAACCCGGCTCTCACTGCCGGAATTTCCCTGCATTTCTGAATTTAAGTCTTCTAAGTCCCGGGAATCATCTCGTGTCGCAGAAAGCGCGCGAGGCAAGCGCAACTTGGAGGTGGGCATGAAGCATGACAGTGGAAAGCGACTCGTGCTGGATCTAAGCGAGGTCGGCGCCGGCGATGTTGAATTAGTCGGCGGCAAGTGCGCCAGTCTCGGCGAACTATTCTGTTGTCTGGCGCCGCGTGGGGTGCGCGCTGTTGATGGATTTGCGACGACCAGCGACGCCTATCGATTGCTGCTCGAATCGAACGGGCTGGAAAAGCATCTTCGCGAATTGATGCGGGGCGTCGACTACAAAGACATCGATGCGTTGAGTCGCGTCGGCCATCAGGCGCGGACTTTAATTCTCGAAGCCGAGCTGCCACGCGCGTTACGCAACCAAATCATTGACGCTTACCACCGTCTCTGCGATCGCCTCGGTCGCGTGCCGGAAGTCGCAGTGCGATCGTCAGCAACTGCAGAGGATCTTCCGGATGCATCGTTCGCGGGACAGCAAGAGACTTTTCTGAATGTGCGTGGTGAAGAGCGGTTGCTGGATGCGTGCCATCGCTGCTTCGCGTCATTGTGGACTGATCGCGCGATCTCGTATCGCGCCGCGCGCGGTTTCGATCATTTTGAAGTCGCACTGTCGATCGGCGTGCAGCCAATGGTGCGATCTGATCTCGCGTGTTCCGGCGTGATGTTCACGCTCGATACCGAATCGGGCTTTCGTAATGCAGTCGTCATCAACGGTGCGTGGGGCCTGGGCGAAGCGATTGTCCAGGGCATGGCCACGCCCGATGAGTGGATCGTCTTCAAGCCCACACTCGCGAACGGCGCGCGGCCAATCGTCAGCCGCCAACTGGGGACGAAGGAAGTGCAGATGGTCTATGGCCTCGACGGCAAGGGAACTCGCGTGCGCGAAGTCGTCGAAGCCCAGCGCCAGCGATTTTGCCTGAACGATTATGAGGTACTGCAACTCGCGAAGTGGGGCTGCGAAATTGAGCAGCACTATTCGGAACGCGCCGGCCGGCCGGTGCCGATGGATATCGAGTGGGCGAAAGATGGCCTGACGGGAGAACTGTTCATTCTTCAAGCGCGGCCCGAGACCGTGCACGCAACCAATCAACACAATTACATTGAAAGCTACAAATTGACTGGAGAGCACGGCGAGCCGTTATGCCATGGCATTGCCGTCGGCGAGAAGATTAGCCAGGGTCGCGTGCATGTTCTTGATCATCCGGATCAACTGGCTGAGTTTCGCGAAGGCTCGGTGCTGGTTACCTCGCACACGGATCCGGCATGGGAGCCCGTCATGAAGAAAGCGTCCGCGATTGTCACCGACCGTGGCGGCCGGACCTGCCACAGCGCGATTGTGAGTCGCGAGCTCGGTTTGCCCTGCATCGTCGGCGCGGGCAATGCGACGCACGTTTTGAAATCCGACATGGACGTGACCGTTTGTTGCGCGAACGGAGCCAAAGGCGGAGTTTTTGAAGGGCTCATCGACTATACCGTCGACCGGCACGTCATCGACAATGGTAGTCGCCCGGCGACTAAGGTCATGATGATTGTTGGAGATCCGGAGCACGCTTTTGCCCTGGCCTCGCTGCCGAACGACGGCGTCGGGTTGGCGCGGCTTGAATTCATCATCAATAACCACATCGGCATTCATCCGATGGCGCTGGTTAACTATCCAAAACTCGCGGACGAACAAGTCGTCCACGAAATCGCGAAGCGTGTTGGCGAGGAAGACCCGCGCGAATTTTTTGTGCGCCGGCTGGCCGAGGGGATTGCACAAATTGCCGCCGCGTTCTATCCCAATCCCGTGATTGTCCGGATGTCAGACTTCAAATCGAATGAATACGCGATGCTGATTGGCGGGCAAGAGTACGAGCCGTTGGAAGAGAACCCAATGCTCGGATTCCGCGGCGCCTCGCGCTATTACGATGAACGTTATCGAGAGGGATTTCAGCTCGAGTGCCTGGCCCTGCGGCGTGTACGTGAAGACATGGGACTAACGAACGTCAAAGCGATGATTCCTTTCTGCCGCACGGTCGAAGAAGGCAAGCGGGTCATTCAGTTGATGGCCGAGAACGGCTTGCCGCAGGGAGAAAATGATCTGGAAATCTACGCGATGTGCGAGCTGCCGTCGAATGTCGTATTTGCCGATGACTTCCTGCGCGTATTCGACGGTTACTCAATCGGCTCGAACGATCTGACCCAGTTGACTCTCGGACTCGATCGCGATTCTGAAATGGTTGCGCACCTCTTTGACGAGCGTGACGGTGCTGTCGAGAAAATGATCGCGATGGCCATCGATGCGGCGCACCGCGCCGGCAAGAAGATCGGCATCTGCGGCCAGGCGCCGTCGGATTATCCGGAATTTGCGCGATTCCTGGTGGAGAAGGGAATCACTTCAATTTCTTTGAACCCCGACACCGTGGTGCAAACCACGCGATTGATCCTGGACGCTGAAGTTGAACTCGGTAAGCAAGCGGGGAAAGCAATATCGCTCGACGAAGCTGCCGACGTCATTGCGTCAGAGTTGAATCCGATCTTTGTCGACGAAGTAGCCTGACGGTCTTACATTCTCATCAAACAGGTCAGTGGTGCCCTAGTTTCGCTTGGCGATACTTTGCGGCTTTGCGCCTTTGCGTGAACCGCCTGTTTTCGGGGCGGTCTAATCTCACGCCAAGACGCAAAGTCCCAAAGAACCGCAAAGTAGGGCACTACCAACACGGCAAATTTGAAAAATCTTGTCGGCGGGTTAGGCTTGGCAGATCATCATGCCAAAGAAGAGCGCAGGTCTGTTGATGTATCGTGAAATCGTCGATCGAACTGGAATCGAAGTGTTGCTCGCGCATCCCGGCGGTCCGTTTTGGCGGAACAAAGATGAAGGCGCATGGACGATTCCAAAGGGTGAATTCGGAGACGACGAAAATCCACTAGCAGCTGCGAAGCGCGAATTCGAAGAAGAGTTGGGCGCCCAGCCGCCGGTCAGCGATTACCTCCAGCTAAAACCAATCAAACAGAAGAATGGAAAGATCGTGCACGCGTGGGCCGTGGAAGGGAACTTCGATCCAAGGACTCTCAAAAGCAACACATTCGAAATGCAGTGGCCGCCGAAATCCGGTCGCATGAAAACTTTTCCTGAAGTTGATCGCGCGCAGTGGTTCTCGTCAGAAGTGGCGAAGCAGAAAATGTTGTTCGGGCAGGCGGCGCTGATTGATGAACTCTTAGTGCTTATCCAGCGCTAGGAGCGCACGCATTGGGAGCGCACGCATCCATGCGTGCGGAGCACGTCGCCAGAGCACCGACGTCCTGTCGGCGGGTCGCGAGCATCTTGCTCGCACCATTCACCGGCAGGATGCCGGTGACCAGCACGCAAGGACGCGTGCGCTCCGGCGTTCCTAAAATTTCCAAATCGCTCCCAGTCCCGCATCCCAGAGTTGCTTATTAAAACCGGGGATGTCTTTTTGGAGGAGTTCGTCTCCACGGGCCTTTAAGGTCGCCCACTGAGCATTCAATTCTTTCAGTCGATCTAGTGAGGGTTGATTCACACGTGGAATGTCGCTCTCAGTCATGTTGATCAGAAACATGTAATTTGCTGTGAACTTATTCGGGAAGTTTTCCACATCATCGTATGCTTTCGATTTGCGCTGCACCATGTCTTCATCCCAGGCTTTCATTTTCTTCTGCAGCGCTTCGCCGTCTTTTTTAATAGCCTTATATTTGTCTCCTGCGGGCAGTGCTGCCAGCAGCGACTCTAACTGTTTCTGTTTGCTGTAAAGGTCATTGACCATCAGGTGCATCGTCGCCAATTCCTTTTCCATCGCCCACATCGTGTTGTGATATTCCCTGTACGTTGCGGCGTCGGTTGGATAGAGCGGGTTGGCAAGGATCTCAACCTCGGTCGAAACTGTTTGGCTGCCCATTTTCAGCGCAATCGAATACTTTCCAGGCGGCGCTTTGTGTCCAGCGTAACTCGTTTCCATGTCCACATCGGGCACCCCAGGCATCGTCTGATAGCGCATGTCCCAGACGAAACGATTCAGTCCCTTGTTTTTGGACAACACCGGCTCTTCCTTCGGAGCGCCCTCGTACTTTTTATATTTGTCGTCAGCCCTGGAGGAGAAGCTGCGCACGAGATTGCCTTCGGCGTCTTTGATCTCCATCGAGATCTGGTCTTCCTTCTTCAACTCGGGCAACTGATAGTAGACGACAACACCTGTCGAGGGATTTACGCCGCGGAGACGATTCGCGCCGGTAAAATCTGCACTCGTCTCATCGAGCTCGCTCGAACCATTAACCAGGTAAGCATCCGCCGGCCGATAGATGCTAAATGCCGCTGTTGCTTTGTTGTACTGACGCAGCACGCCAAGATCGTCAAGAATCCAAAAGCCTCGGCCTGACGTCGCGGCGATTAGATTCCCTTTGTGTACTCGTAGATCGGTGATGGGCGTGTTCGGGAGATTCAATTGGAACGGGGACCAGCTTCTGCCGCCGTCCCACGAATTGAACAAACCAAGTTCAGTTCCCGCAAACAAGAGATCTTTGTGTACGTCATCCTCACGAACGACGCGTGTGAATGCATTCGACGGAATCCCATCGTCAATTTTTGTCCACGTAGCGCCATAGTCTGTTGTCTTGTAGAGACCGGGGCGATGATCATTGAATTTGTAGCGCGTCGTGGCGATGTAAGCCGTGGCTTTGTCATGTGGCGAAATCTCGATCGCATTGATCAGGCATTCGGCGAGGTCTTTTGGCGTGACGTTCTTCCAGTTTGCGCCGCCGTCGCGAGTCAGATAAACGAATCCGTCGTCGCTGCCCGTCCAAATCACACCCTTCTCGTGCGGTGATTCGATCACGTAACTCAACGTGCCGTAGTTTTCCGCGCCTACTTCTTCGTTCGTGTACGGAACGCCGGCGCGGCCTTGCTTCTCCTTTTCATTGCGCGTCAGATCGGGAGAGACTTCTTTCCAACTCTTGCCCCAGTCAGTTGTTTTTAAAAGCAATTGCGCGCCGTGATAGAAAGTTCCCGGTTCATACCTGCTCCAGATGATCGGTGAGTTCCAATTAAAGCGGTACTTGATGTCCTTCGCATCCATGCCGAGATATTGAATCGGCGCAGCCATGATTTGCGTCGAGCCTTTCGCGTTAACGTCGAGGACTTCGATCGTCCCTTGATAGCTTCCGCCGATGACCAGCTTCGGATCGTTGGGGTCAAAGGCGAGGAAAGCGCTTTCGCCGCCTGCTGAGGGCGTCCAGCTTGCATTGGTGATTCCGCCGCTGCCCAATTCACGGCTGGCGATGGAAACCGAAGTATTGTCCTGCTGCCCACCGTAGATGCGGTAAGGAAATTGGTTGTCGACATTGATGCGGTAGAACTGGCCGGTGGGCATGTTCAGTTGCGTGCTCCAGCTTTTGCCGGTATTAAACGTAATCGCGGAACCGCCATCGTTCGAGATGATCATATTTTGCGGATTGTCCGGGTTAATCCACAGGTCATGAAAGTCACCATGTGTTCCTGACAATGTTTCCCATGTCTTGCCGCCATCAGTCGATCGCAGCGCCGGCGCGCTCATCACATACAGCGTGTCGTCGCTTTTCGGATCGATAAAGAGTTTGATGTAATACCAGGCTCTTTGGAGGAGCCGATGATCGTTCGTGATACGGCTCCACTTTTTGCCCGCATCATTCGAAACAAACAGGCCACCTGCTTCCTTGTCAGAATCACTCTCAATCAGCGCATAGACCTTCTCGGGATTTGAACGGCTGACGGCGATGGCCATCTTGCCCATCTCTTCCGGCAAGCCGTCCTTCATTTTTTCCCACGTGTCGCCCTCGTCCGTGGATTTGTAGAGACCGCTGCCAGGGCCGCCACTGATTACTTTCCAGGGCAAACGTCCGTGCTCCCACATCGCCGCATAGAGAATGCGCGGATTCGTCATGTCCATCGACAATTCCGCGGCGCCCGTCTTTTCGTTGACAAACAAAACGCTCTTCCAGGTTGCGCCGCCATCAGTCGACTTATAGACGCCCCGCTCTTTATTCGGTCCATAAAGCGCGCCCTGTGCCGCCACGATTACGATATTTGGATTTTTCGGATCGATCACGATGCGCGAAATGTGCCGCGTCTCTTCGAGGCCAATCTTCTTCCATGTCTTGCCGGCGTCGGTCGACTTGTAAACGCCATCGCCGGAAGATGTCATTACACCGCGCACTGCATGCTCGCCCATGCCGACGTAGACTACATTCGGATCGCTTTCGGCAACGGCCACCGCGCCCACGGAACCGGTCTTGAAAAATCCGTCCGAGACGTTGCGCCAACTAAGGCCCATGTCATCTGTTTTCCAGAGGCCGCCACCCGTCGTGCCCATATAGTAAGTTTTCGGATCGCCGACAACTCCGGTTGCGCAGTTTGAGCGGCCGCCGCGAAATGGGCCAATCGATCGCCACTTGAGCGGTTTGAAGATGGCGTTGTAGTCGTCGCCAGAGGGCGGCTTCGTTTGCGCAAAAGCAGCTGCTACACACAAGCAGGAAAGAAGCGACGTAATGAGCAGAAGTCGGTAATGTTTGATCGAAATTAGGGGTGTCATGAGAAATTGTGCGGTCCAAAAAAAAGTCGCGCGGATGATACACGAAGTCTCGTGCAGTGCATACCGGCTGCTGCCCTGTGTGTAGTGGCCTAGTTTTGGTCTTCTCTGCGTTCCTCTGTGAAGGCCTCGGTCTTTCCTCTGCGGTTTAGTCGCAAATGTTGGGAATAGACCGCAGAGGACGCGGAGGATTTCAGAGAGCGCCGCAGAGGAAATCGAGACTAGGTCTTCGAAACTGGAGGAATGAGTGGACCGGAGATCACGCTTGACAAGAACCCGTGCATGGATCACCTGTTTTGGTTCTTGTCGCGGTCGCTGAATATCTGTATCTTGTTAGTGCCCGCCTCTCCTAAAGTCATTCCGAGGTTTTACAATGAAGCATTGTCCGGCGTGCAATTTTAGTTTTCCCGACTTTCATCTCGTGTGCGATTTGGATGGAACGGAACTGGTATCTGACCGACGGCACCTTGCACTGATTAAGCTGCCTCCTCAGCGATCAGCCATCCGGCGATTACTGACATCGCCGCAAGCGCTGAGCGCGCTCGCGATCTCCGGTCTGTTTCTTGTCGCCGCACTCATTGCTTATCAGCAAACAACTTCTCGAGCGACACGCATGCTGCTCGCAGCAAACATCGCAACGCCGGCTTTGGAAACTCCGACGACCGCAAGCCGGACCGAACTTAGCACTTCGTCCCGGTCTGTTTCGCGATCTAACATGGCGGCAAAAGCGGCAATTCGTGCACGGCGTTCATTGCCAATCCGATTCGATGTTAGAAGCCGCGGAGAGAAGCACAATGAGCATCCATTCCGCCAGACGGAAATCGCTCAGGGTTCCGGAGCCGTTCCCCAAAAAACACAACCTAAACTTGTGGCTATGCTGAAGACTACTTGGCGCGTTCTGAAGCGGCCATTCGGTTTCTAAGCAACAAGACTCCAGGTTCGTGTAGTTCGTACTCCAATATCATTTGCTATGGAGCTGCGGACTTTTGTGTTTCTTGCGAAGTTTTTCTCACGCTCGGTTCCCTTCATTCATTTAAATCCTTATAAATAACAATATTTCGCCGGTACATCGGTTGCTAATTCAAATTGCGACGGCACTTTCCGCAGGATAGGAAACTGAATCCACTGAGAACGGAGCAAGCGGTATGTCTCGCGAAATTGAGGCTGGTAGACCGCAAATCGATCGGCGCGAGTTTTGTGGACGCGCGCTAATTACTTCTGCCGGCGTCGTGTTAATGACGAAAGCTCTGTCCGCGACGCCATCCATTGATCAGAACCTCGCAGTTTATCCACCGCAAAAAATCGAAGGCGCTGAGCGGCTGATGCCGGGGTGCTTCCTCTATTTCAGTTATCCGAAGCGCGAAGACCGGGCGGTTTTAGTGCGAGAAAAAGAGGGCGAGTTCGTCGCATTCAGCCGCAAGTGCGCGCACTTGGGTTGCACCGTTGAGTTCGATGCAACCCGTCAATGTCTGGCTTGCCCGTGTCACCGCGGAACTTACGATGCGCGCACGGGCTATGTCATTTATGGACCGCCGCCTCGTCCGCTCGACCAGATTATTCTGCAAGTTCGGGCTGGTGGAGAGGTCTGGGCCGTCGGCAAAACTATTGGAAACAGTAGCGACCGGGCATGACGCGACCCGGTTAGTCTCGAACGTCTTCATTGGAGGTAAACTGAAATGCGAAAAATCACCCTGGGAGTCTTACAGCTTGTCATTGCGACTGCGGTTTTGCTTCTGATGATGGTCGGCGTGACCGGTCAGAAGAGACGCGCCAGTGCCCCAGTAATAGCTACTTCTGAACAGCCTCTCTTCTCCGAATACAAGGGTGTTCGACTTGGTATGACGACAGAACAAGCTCGGGCGAAGCTTGGCAGTCCGACGATGAAAGGTGACGACCTGGATTACTATGTCTTCTCCGATAACGAGTCAGCGCAGCTCGCCTACGACACCACGCATAAAGTCGTAACGATCTCGATCGACTATAGCGCGGGCGCCCCCGACTATCGCGCTGTTGTTGGTCCAACAGTCGACCAGATGGAAGATGGCTCGTTGTACAGGCTCATACGGTACGAAGCACAAGGCTTCTGGGTTTCGTATAGCCGTGCCGGAACCAACGGAACCGTCTCGATTACGATTCAGAAGATATCTCAATCGCGTTAGAAAGAAGTGAAGGCGCTTAAGGAGATTCCATGCAACCCCTGCATTTTTATTCGACTGACGTCGTGTGGACAGGTGAGCGTCACGCCGATTTGAGCGCGCCAGCGATGCCGACATTGCAAGTTGACGCGCCGCCCGAATTTCGCGGACATGAAGGAGTTTGGACGCCTGAGCATCTTTTCGTCGGCGCGATCAACTCGTGCTTCATGACCACGTTCCTGACAATCGCAGAAAATTCAAAGCTGGACTTCGTACACTTCGATTCGAAAGCCACCGGGAATTTAGAGAGGCACGACGCAGGCTTGATGATGACGCTGGTTACGCTGCGGCCCAAGCTGACGATTAGCAATGCGCGTGATGAAGAGCGTGCATTTCGCATTCTCCAGAAAGCTGAACGGCATTGTCTGATTGCCAATTCAGTGAAGACCCGAATTCGCCTGGAACCGATAATCACCATCGCTAATGAATTTGCGGCGTAACACCGAGAGGCTGCGGCGGATGGAGGTTTTATCATGAGGGCGCTGTTCAGAAGTGCGCGAGTCTGCCTGGTGGTTTGTCTCTTTCTCGCCGTGCGCGCCGCTGTAGCCAATGCGCAATGTGCGCCACATCCATCGCAAAAAGCAACGGTTAGCGTAATCAATGCCTCCAGTTGGCCGATCACTTTTTCCATTGACGGTGTGAGGAGAGCCACTGTTCCTTCTGCTGATGTCAGCATTGATTTCAACCTCAGCTCCGGTCAACACTTCTTGCTTGCCGAAGCATCTATCGACGGCGAACACCTTTCGATTTCACGCAGAATGGTAATTCCGGCAGGCTCAATGTGCGTGTGGACTGTCACGAATCCATCGAAAGACTCGCGAAAACCACCACCGGCATTAATTGATCCACTTATACGGGTGGTGGTGATACCTCTGGCTAGTCCGAGCGGAATATAATTGATCGAGCGGATTTCACCGGTTGGCGAAGGTTGGCAATGCTAACGCCATAGATTTGAAACCGTGTTGGGCCATTTTCCGTTATGATTTGCATGGAGGGATCGATTATGAGGACTGCAACTGTGGAAGATGGGAAAAACACTGGAATAAAACTCGCTCACCTCGCGGCGAAAGCGGCGGAGGGAAAGGTAATAGCGGGAGACCTCGTTGACATTGGAAAGCGAAAAGCGCAGCGACTGGTCCGTCAGGGCTATGAGATGGGCGAAGACTATATCGACGAATCGCGGCGGTATATCAAGCGCAATCCCTGGCAATCAGTCGGTGTGGCATTAGGGGTCGGACTCTTGCTTGGATTTGTCGCGGGGACACTGACGCGTCGAAGCTGAGTGCCGATTCTCGCCGCGTCGGCGGATCTTTCGCGTTGACGCGTAGTGTCGCAGCGCATTACAATCCGCTCGACGATTAGCTTTAGCGTACGTGCATCCAACGTGAGTAATCGAATCAAATTGCGCCTCTTTTTGGCACCGGTGATAGGCGTCTTGCTTTGCCTCGCTGCCACCGCCAGCGCACAACAACGACCGCTGATCACGGAAGACGTTGACATTATTCCGACCGGGTCGATGCGCTTTGAAGTCGGTCTCGATTTCATGCAAAACGCGAAGTTTCCTGTCTCGGGTTTGACCGGGGACTTAACGCGAGCGGGCGTGATTGGAATCAACATCGGCCTGGCGCCGAACGTTGAGGTTCAGATCGAGGGTGTGGCGCAAAATTTCCTGAGCATCAACTCGCGGGGACACAGCGCGATTCCGCTCGACGTGGCTCCAGGCGCAAACTCGACGAATGACTTCGGCGACTTTACTCTGTGGACAAAGATTAAGCTGCGGAAAGAGACGGCGAAGGGACCATCGCTTGGCTTTCGTTTTGGTGTTGAATTGCCAAACTCGAATCAGGCACGGGGAATCGGGCTGAATCAAACTAACGCGTACGGGCAGATCCTGATTGGAAAGAAGTTTGGTCAGCACGGACGGGTGAATACCTTTGGCAACCTCGGCATTGGAATCTTAACTGCACCGACGCAATTCTTTTCCCAAAACGATGTCTTGACTTATGGACTCGCCAGCATCATCCGTGTGAATCGCCAGTTCAGCGTCGCCGGCGAAGTGCACGGTCGTCAGAACACACGACCGGGAAGCGGTCCGCTAGGAACTGAGTCGCAAAGCGAAGCACGGCTCGGGATGCAGGTGCGTGCTTCAGGTTTGCGTTTCGATTTTGCCGGCATCAAGGGGCTAACAAATTTGAGCCCTCGTTCGGGTATCACCGTGGGCGTTACTTACGATACTCCCTCAGTTTTCAAACCGGCACAGTAAATTCAGTGACAAGTGACGAGTGACTAGTGACAAGCTAGAATTGTGCTCGCTGGCTTCTTGTCATTTGTCACTCGTCACTTGTCACTGTTCTTATGTTTGATTGGCTCGACGCAATCGCCCGCCGCGTGGGTGCGTTCATAGTCGGCGTACCGGTATACGTCGCCGGACCGGCGATGATTTTGATTGGCGCGCTCGATTCGTCGCTGCTGTCGCTGCCGGAAATTAACGATTACCTGGTCGTGGCGCGTTGCTTCGCGCACAAACAGAGCGCTTTCTTTTTCCCCATCTTTCCCGCGATTGGATCGGTACTCGGCTGTTTGTTGCTGTACACGATTTTCAGTCGGGGCGGGTTGGCGGTGCTCCATCGATATTTTCGCATCGACCGCGTGCAGCGGGTTGAGGCGGCGTACGCGCGATTTGGCGTGCTTGCGTTGGCGATTCCCGCGCTGTTGCCACCGCCACTCCCGTTCAAGATCTTTGTCGCCACCGCAGGTGCGTTACAGTTTCCACGCCGCAAGTTTTTGGTGACGATCATGACTGCGAGAGCTCTTCGCTACTACACCGAGGGCATCCTCGCCGTTTACTATGGCCACCGTGTGTTGCGATTTTTGAAGGACAATGGTTTGTTGATAATCAGCATTGTCGCAGCTCTCGTTGTTATCGGTCTGACGATTTACTTGTTAACCAGTAGAGGGCGCCAGGCCGTAGACGACTCGAAGATGCTCACGAAAGATTGATGAAAGGCACTGATACTTTTTGAAACCCCTGATGCATAAGATTACAGACGTTCTTAGTAAGTTATCGCAATATCTCGTTTCGTTCGGACCGTTTGGTCTATTCACCATCGCTTTTCTAGATTCGGTAATGATTCCGATGCCCGGAGGCGTTGATGCGGTTCTGTTGTTGCTGGCAGCATCGAAGCCGTCATGGATGCTGATCTATGTCGCGGCCGCGACTCTCGGTTCGACTCTTGGCTGTGTCGTCTTGTATCGAATTTCACAGCGTGCCGGAAAGCGGGCGCTGTCAAGATTTTCGGAAGCGAAGCAAAAGCGCGTTAAGGATCTAATCGATCGCTACGACGTCATGTCCGTGCTTGTCGCGTCGCTTCTGCCTCCGCCGTTTCCCTTCAAACTTTTCGTGGTCTCGTCCGGCGTTGTCCGCCTGAATATCGTGCGATTTACCATTGCGATCGCTGCAGGACGAACTTTTCGCTATCTGCTCGAAAGCTATCTCGCGGCACGCTATGGTGAACACGCCAAAGACCTGCTGGCGCATTATTATCCGGCCATCGGCATTACTCTGGCGGTGCTGGTGATAGTGTTCTTCATTGCCCGGACGTTCATGCGACCGTCTGCAAATACCGAGCCATCAGGCGTCGAAAGCTAACTGCAATTCAGCTTCGGCAAGTTTTGTCTGAAACCGTCGCGCCTCCGACAAACTGGTGATGCCGTTTTCGCCAAGATAGTCGAGCAGTCGCAGGAAGACCCGGGCGGTGGCGAGCGCGTCATCCGCCGCACGATGGCGGCGCGGGATACCTACCTGAAAATAAGCAGCCAGCGCATCAAGCCGATGGCTGTCGAGTTGCGGGACCAGCCGCCGCGCGAGATCGACCGTGCACAGATGTGTGTTGCGCAGACGGTGACCGGCAAAGACTCGGTTGATTTCTCGATTCAACAGCGGCAGATCGAAATTCGCGTTGTGTGCGACGAGAACGGCATCGCCGATGAAGTTCAGGAACGCCCGGGCCATGTTTGCGAACTTGGGTGCTGATGTCAGCATCTCGTCAGAGATTCCCGTGAGGTTTGCGAGGAACTTTGGGACGCTCGTTTCCGGATTGATAAGTGTTTCAAATTCGTCGAGCACTTCGCCGCCGCGCACTCGGTACGCCCCGATTTCGATAATCCGCGCCGGCATCTTGCGCTCATGCGCAGCCTCTACATCCAGCACGACGAATTCCAGATCACGCAACGACACGGCATTGGACGGCTCAGGTTGCGTCGAAAGATACTCAGCGCCAATTACGAAACGCCGATCATTCTGAATTAACTCGCGCACTAGCGAGGCTGCGAGGTCTGCGTTAATGTTTCCGAGGCTGAAGATCGTTTCCGCGATTGTGAGGAAGCTGGCGCGGCCACCGTTGTCGTTTACGAATTCGAAAGTCTCGTTTACCAGAGTAGAATCGGAAATAAGATTGCTTGGAATAATCACGAAAAGCATTTTAGCGGAATCCACCACATCACCCTAATGAAACAAGAAAATGTAATTGAAGTCTTCAAACGCACCGGTGCGCTACTCGAAGGACATTTCATACTCTCGAGCGGTCTGCATAGCTCGGTTTACTTGCAATGCGCCCTTGCGCTGCAATCGCCTGCGGTGGCCGCGGAATTCGGCGCCGCAATTGCCGATCAGTTTCGCGAGAGCGGAATTCAAACAGTTACGTCACCTGCGATTGGTGGTTTGATTATCGGTTATGAAGTCGCGCGGCAGCTCGGCGTGCGCTTCATCTGGACTGAGCGCGAACAAGGAACAATGACGCTACGGCGTGGTTTTGCGGTGACGAATGGCGAGCGCGTGTTGGTGGTTGAAGACGTGATCACAACCGGTGGATCGACGCGCGATACGATCATGGCACTGGAAAGCCACCGGGCAGAGGTAGTGGCTGCGGCGTCCATCATCGACCGCTCCGGCGGAAGTGCCGACGTAGGCGTGCCGAGATTTTCTCTCGCTACGTTGAACGTTCTCGCATTTGAATCTTCCGGCTGCGAAGCCTGCGCGCGTGGCGAAATTGCAGTCAAACCTGGAAGTCGAAAGTTAGCAAGCAGCAAGCAGTGAGCTGTGAGCATCGACTCGGCAACGAACGAATTGTTACCTTCAGTGGGGACTCAATCGAAAGTGAGGACTTTGCTGCTTACTGCTCACTGCCCACTGCGCCCTGGTTCATGAATTTCAAACTTCTCCTTCAATACGACGGTACCGATTTTCACGGTTGGCAAATCCAGGAAGGGTTGCGCACGGTGCAGGGTGAGCTGACGCGAGTGCTGTCATTACTCGACGGTCGCGAAGTCGTCGTGCATGGCTCGGGCCGGACCGACGCCGGCGTTCATGCCGAAGGACAGGTAGCAAACGTCGCACTCAAACGCGATATCTCTTCGCAAAAGTTAAGAAACGCAATCAATGGAAACCTGCCTCGCGACCTAAGAGTGTTATTCGCCGATAAGACTTCGGACGATTTTCACGCGCGATACTCGGCACGCAGCAAGACGTATTGTTACCGAATAGTGCATGGTCCGGTCGTCTCCCCGTTCTGGTCGCGTTACGCGCTGCAGGAAGCGCGCCAATTGGATCTCGAATACATGAAAGGCTGCGCGAGTTTATTCATCGGCGAATATGATTGGACCGCTTTTTCTGCGGCCCAATCGGATGCTGAGTCGCGTGTGCGAAACGTCCTGAGCTGCGACATCGACGACCACTGGAGCGCGCGTGGCCGCTGTCATCTGATTGAAATTAGCGTCTCCGCGAATGGATTCCTGCGATACATGGTGCGGTCAATTGCCGGTACTCTGCTGGCGGCGGGGCGCGGCGAACTTGACGAGAGCGCCATTACACGCGCAATCGACGAACGCAATCGCGAACTTGTGGGGGCCACCGCACCGGCCCACGGCTTGACGCTGCGCAGCGTGCAGTACGATTGACAGTCCCTTGGCTTGCGGTAAGATTGAGCGGCTGTCGAGATTGATTGGCCTTTACCTTTTTTGGTGCTCGCTGATTTCAAAGACGTTGTCGAGAAAGGCAGTCGCGACGAGCAGCTGCTTTCGGCGATTGCCTGGGACCGTCTGCCGCGACACGTCGCGATTATCATGGACGGCAACGGTCGCTGGGCGGCGAAGCGAGGCCAGCCGCGAATTGCCGGACATCGTGCCGGTGTCGAAGCCGTCCGGGCTGCCGTCGATACGGGCGCACGGCTGGGGTTGGGAGCGCTAACGCTATACGCTTTCTCAACCGAAAACTGGAAACGACCACGGTACGAAGTTGACGCGCTCATGCGGATGCTTCGCAAGTACCTGCGGTTGGAACTTGCGGAGATCGATCGACAGAATATTCGGTTTCAAACTATTGGACGAACTCATGCACTGGCGGCGAACGTGCAGAACGAGATTGCCCGGGCGTCCGAGCAAACAGCACCGAACACAGGAATGGTCCTGAGCGTGGCGCTCAACTATGGTGGCCGCGCAGAAATCGTCGATGCCGCACGCGCGGCGATGAAGAAACTAGTTTCCGAAAATAGATCGCCAGAAGATTTGTCTGAAGAAGATATCGCTTCAGGACTTTACACACGCAAACTGCCAGAGTTGGACTTGCTCGTGCGCACGAGTGGTGAACTGCGCATTTCGAACTTCCTTCTCTGGCAAAGCGCGTATGCTGAGATCCACGTTACTGAGACATTATGGCCGGATTTCCGCCGCGCGAATTTGTTGGAAGCGATTGTTGATTACCAGCAACGCCGTCGACGCTTCGGCGGACTCAAGCTCGTGGTGAACGCAAAATAGGCCGTCGCCCAACCGTCAGAGAGGGCTCAAGCGACAGATTCTTGCCTACTCAACCGCCTAAGAAGAACCCGCTGGCAGTACTCGCGAAGATTCCGCCATCGATTGCGCGGATTCTGACCGCCGTCGTACTGCTACCGGTTCTGATCGCGTCGATCGTCGTTCCGAAATTGGAGTTGGTATTCGTGTTGTTAGTCGCGATTGCGCTGCTGATTTCGCTGCTGGAGTTCTGGATGCTGGCGCGCGCTCAACAAATTCGTGCCGATGCCGTTACTGGGATTCTCGGCGCATCCGCGCTCTTTGTAGTTTTTTATTTCACTGACCAACAAAGGCCTGTGGACCTCCTGCTCGGAATAGTTATGGTGGTTCTGCTGCTCACCATTTGCTCACTGGTCACTGCGATGCTGCGCGGCGCACCCTTCGAACGAATGCTTGTTTCTTCGGCCGTGACGGTACTCGGCGTCCTGTATGTTTTCTTCTTGGGCGGGCATCTGGTAGCCACCCGGACGGGCTTCAGTAACAAGTTATCGAAACATCTCCTGTCATTCTTTTTTCTCGTTCTGATGGGTTCAGATTCAGCCGCTTACTACGGCGGGCGAGCGTTCGGCCGGCACAAGCTGGCGCCCACAATAAGTCCGGGAAAAACCTGGGAAGGAGCCGTGGCCGGCATGTTGGCGAGTCTGTTGCTCGCGGCCGCGGCGCACTACTGGTTTTTTCTCGAATTGCCGTTGAAGCTGGCGCTGCCACTGGCCGCTGTTATGAATATCGTCGGTGTCCTCGGCGATCTCACAGAGAGTGCACTGAAACGCAGCGTCGGGAAAAAAGACACCGCGCAAATCCTTCCGGGTCACGGCGGCATGCTCGATCGAATCGATAGCTTGCTGTTCAATGCGCCGCTCATCTACTATTTTGCTCTCGCTTATTTCCGCTAGATCATGAGCACCACCAAGATTGTTGCGATTGTGCTCGGCATTGTGGCCGCGTTGGGGTTGGTCGTTGCGTTGTTTGTTGGTGGCGTTCTCTGGTTCACGTTTCGCACGATTGGAAACAGCCAGGCCGCGGACGCCGCACGTACTTACCTGAGAAACAACCAAAAACTGAAAGCAGATATCGGCGACGTAAAAGAGTTTGGATCATTCGTCACTGGCAACATCAACGTGCGGAATCAAAATGGCGACGCGACTTTGAGCCTGAAGGTTTACGGCGAACGGAAGACGGTGAACGCCACCGTCGATTTGATGTACCGTAACAATCGTGATTGGCGCGTGACCGGCGCGCAGTACGTGAGCGATGGACGAACTATCGATCTGATGTCCGCTTATGACTCTGCGCCTGAACCTTCACCCTGAATAAACATGAAGCCTCGCGGAATTTCCATTCTCGGTTCGACCGGCTCAATCGGCGGCAATACGCTACGCGTGATTGAGTCATTGGGCGCAGCGCGATTCCGCGTGGTCGCGCTTGGCGCCGGTGGCAACTTCACAAAACTGACTGAGCAGATCAATCAGTTCAAGCCGCAACTCGTCTCAGTTAATTCGGAAGACGCAGCAGAAAAACTTCGGTCGGAATTGCGCACGCGAGGAATTTCGGCGCCTGCAATCCGGATCGGGGAAAACGGACTGGTGGAAGTTGCCACGCATGAACGAGCTGACTGCGTCGTCTCCGGAACGGTCGGTGCCGTCGGCTTCGTGCCGACGCTGCGCGCGTTGGAAGCAGGGAAGCGCGTCGCGCTCGCAAACAAAGAGACTTTGGTGATGGCCGGAGATTTGATGACTCGTGCGGCTAAGAAGTCCGGCGCTGAATTGTTGCCGGTTGATTCTGAGCACAACGCACTCCATCAGTGCCTGCGCGGCGAAAAGCGTTCAGAAGTGCGCCGATTGATTTTGACTGCTTCCGGTGGCCCGTTTCGCACGCGCGACAAGTCAGCCATGGAATCAGCGTCAGTTGCTGAGGCTCTCCAGCACCCGACATGGAATATGGGCGCGAAGATAACCATCGATTCCGCAACGCTGATGAACAAGGGCTTGGAAGTGATTGAGGCGCATTGGCTGTTCAGATTTGCCGCTAATGAGATCAGCATCGTCATTCATCCGGAGTCGGTCGTGCACTCGATGATTGAGTTGATTGATGGTTCAATCATCGCGCAAATGGGCGTTACTGACATGCGTCATGCAATTCAGTATGCGTTGACGTACCCCGAACGCCATCCTTCCGACTTGCCGGGCCTGAATTTAGCCAAGCTCGCCTCGCTTCACTTTGAACCGCCGGATCTTGAACGCTTCCCGTGCATCGCACTCGCTTACCGCGCGCTCCGCACGGGTGGCACAATGCCGGCTGCGATGAACGCGGCCAATGAGGAAGCAGTACGCGCATTTATTGGAGAACGGATCCAACTCACCGACATTCCGTCTGTGATTGAAGCAGTCATGAACCAACACTCGGTGTGTGAGGCGGATACCCTGGAAATCGTGCTCGCTGCGGATCACAATGCGCGGCTGGCGACGGAAGCGGTTATTAACGAAATTTCGCATCGTTCTGTCGAAACGAACGCCGCGTGATGCCCCGAAAACCCAACCCTTGTCCAGTTTGACGCATCTCTTACCATCCGCTTAAACTCGATTCGGACGACATTTACTGCAAAATGCTAAACATTCTTACTACGTTGATTCTTCCCTTAATCTTCGTGCTCGGAGCGGCCGTCACGTTGCACGAATTTGGCCATTTTCTCGTGGCAAAGATTCTTAAGATCCGCGTTGAGACCTTTTCCTTTGGGTTCGGCCCGCGTTTAATCGGCAGGAAGTGGGGAGATACGGACTATCGCATTTCGGCGATTCCACTCGGGGGTTATGTGAAACTCGGTGGAGATGAATCGAACGCGCCGATCGAGGGTGAAAGCGCGCCGGATATTCCCGCGGGTGAACGTTTTGATCTACGGCCGCGTTGGCAGCGCATTGCAGTCGCAGTGGCGGGCCCCATTATGAACATCCTGACGGCATTAGCGATTCCGTTCGCGGCGGGACTGATTTATGGCGTCCCAGCCACGCCCGCGCCAATTGTCGCTTCAGTGCTCCAGTCGAGCGCCGCCGAGGAGGCCGGCTTGCGCACCGGTGATCGAATTATTTCATTCAACGGCAGTACGAATCCCGATTGGGACACGATGAGCGACGACGCTTTGCTGTCTCCGAATAAGCCGCTGCCGATCGTCGTCCAGCGCGACAATCAGCAACTCGAGTTGACGATTAAGCCGAAGCCGTTCACGCGCGATGGTGATACTGCGGGAGAACTCGGATTCATTCCCGACTACGGAAACGTGACTGTATTCATCAGTGAAGTCGTTGCCGATACCGGAGCGGCGGTGGCCGGTCTCAAATCTGAAGACAAAATCGTCGCGGTTGGTGGCGACCAGGTTAAGAGTTCTGAGCAGGTGATCCAATACATTCGGTCTCACAAAGATCAGCCGATTGAGCTGGATATTGAGCGCGGCGGTCAGCGAATGCATGTGACTGCGCGGATTGCGCAGGGCCAGGAATTGCTCGGTGTCAAAGTCGGTCAGCGTTTGCCTCCGGGGCCGGGCGGTCCGGTGGCTTCGCTGGGGTACGCAGTAAATCAGAACCTGCGAATTCTGAAGCTTACGGCTAAGGCTTTGGGCCAGGTCTTTAGTGGGGAGCGGTCGGTGCGGAACACAATCTCCGGACCTATCGGAATTGCGAGAGAATCGTCCCGCGCTGTTATCGACTTCGGCTGGGCCGGTCTGTTTACGATGCTTGGCTTTCTCAGTTTGAATCTCGGCATCTTCAACCTGCTGCCGATACCGGTGCTCGATGGTGGGGCAATTTTCCTGCTATTGATTGAAGGCGCGCTCGCAATTGTTGGATTGACCATCTCTACGCGCGTGCGCGAACGAATTCAGCAGGTGGGATTTGTTTTTGTTATTCTGCTGATGGTGTTCGTGATTACGAATGACGCGCTGAAGCAGATTTCACTGTGGCGTGGTGGCAACAATAACCCACCGGCGAATGCGACACCGGCCAAGTAAGAATAG
Source organism: uncultured bacterium (assembly GCA_965653675.1). Taxonomy (GTDB): domain Bacteria; phylum Acidobacteriota; class Blastocatellia; order Pyrinomonadales; family Pyrinomonadaceae; genus UBA11740. The sequence goes on along the minus strand of CBFHBA010000003.1, from coordinate 212,475 downwards.
ATAATCGTGGTTTAGAGGCGGGCTACTGCCCGCCAAAACGAGGGCGGTAGCCCTCCGCTAAACGCGCGAAGAATTTGATGATGCGAAAGACCAGAGCAGTTCAAGTCAAACATGTTCAGATTGGGGGCGGCGCCCCCGTCGCGATTCAGTCTATGACTAAGACTGATACGGCCAACGTTGACGAGACCGTCGAGCAGATCGAAGAGATGGTCAACGCCGGCTGCGAAATTGTCCGGCTCGCCGTGCCCGACAACGACGCTGCGCTCGCGCTGAAAGAAATTCGCAAACGTGTTCCGGAAGTTCCGCTGGTTGCGGACATCCACTTCCATTACAAACTTGCATTGATGGCGCTCGAAGCGGGCATCGACAAATTGCGTTTGAATCCCGGAAACATCGGAAAGCACGAACGAATTGTTGAAGTCGTACGCGCCGCCCAAGCCCAGAAGGTGCCGATTCGCATTGGGGTCAACGGCGGTTCATTGGAAAAGGACCTGCTGAAGAAATACGGCACTGCTACTCCCGAAGCGATGGTCGAATCGGCGATGCGGCATATCGGGATTCTCGAAGACCTCGACTTCACCAACATCATCATTTCACTGAAAGCGTCCGATGTTCATCGCACCGTCGCGGCGTATCGCCTCCTGGCCGAAAAAGTTGATTACCCGTTCCACCTCGGTGTGACTGAAGCCGGCACCGCCTTTACTGGCACCGTCAAATCCTCGATTGGACTCGGCATTCTTTTGCACGAAGGAATTGGCGACACAATTCGCGTTTCGCTGGCAGCCGAACCTCAGGAAGAAGTTCGGGTCGCGTGGGAAATCGTGAAGTCACTTGGCTTGCGCACGCGCGGCGTCACGGTGGTTGCGTGTCCGACCTGTGGCAGACTCGATGTCGACAACTTCGTCGAGATCGTAACCGAGATTGAACGGCGGCTGGCGCATGTCGAAGAGCCTCTGCATCTTTCGATCATGGGCTGCGCAGTAAACGGCCCCGGCGAAGCTCATGATTCGCAGCTCGGCATCACCTTCGGTCGCGGCGTTGGGATGATTTTCAAAGACGGCGTGCCAATGCGGAAAGTCGCCGGCGAGAATATCGTTGACGCGTTCGTTGCCGAGACGGAAAAACTTCTGGCGGAAGGTCCGAAGGCCAGTCCCGACGCAAACCTCACACGGTTCGTACCCGACCTCGTTTCAATCAGCTAAATCGTCGTGTGCGGTTTTGCCTTTGCGCCTTCCGGCACTTCTTTGCGCCTGTGCGAGAAATTTAATTATGCGCGTTCGATTTCACGCAAAGGCGCCAAGAGAAAAATAAGACGCAAAGAAGACAAATCTAATTTAGCCCACTACCAAAACAATTAGAAAGATATTTAGACAGTTGCCATCGACATCAACAGAGCGTCGCTGGCGACTTTCCGGTTGATGTTTACTTCCAGAGTGCCGCGCAATTCTTCGATCTGGCTGAGCCACGCAGCGGCGTGCGAACTGCGCATTTCGTCAGCGATCTGCTGAAGCTCTCGCAAAACGTCGGTGTTCACGACCGTCTCGGCCGGGCGACCAAGCGACAGCGCCCAGGCATCACGAATCAACACCTCGAGCACGTCCAAAAGTTGTTCGTAGTCATCGCGATCTTTGGCACCCGCTAACCCTTCCGCGGAGCGCAGCAGCTCGGCTCGGTCGCCGGTGACGGTGATCGTCTTCAGCACATGCAGCATTGCTTCACGCCGATCACGATAAGTGTCGACGTCAGCCTCGCATGCGCGACCAAGACTGCCGCGCGACGTGCGTGCCAATAGCTGAGCATCTTTCTTGCTGACGCTTCTTTGGTGGATCAAAAATTCTTCAATCTGCATCGTAGGGATCGGTGCGAACTGAATTGTTTGACAGCGCGATCGAATTGTAGCCGGAAGCGCAGTCGGATTTGTCGTTGTCAGGATCAGATGGGTTGTCGGTTCCGGTTCTTCGAGGGTCTTTAAGAGCGCGTTTGCAGCCTGCTCGTTCATATAGTCGGCGTCTTCGGTGATGAAGATTCGCGCGGCGCCTTCGAACGGCCGAAAGTTGGCCTCGCGTTCGAGCTCGCGAATTGGCCCGACGCGAATGATCTGTTTGTAAGGCCGTACCATCGCGACATCAGCATGCTCGCTCCAAACCATTCGCGCTTTGTCTTCATCATCATCGCCAAACGGCGGAAACGTCGATCGTGAAATTCTCTTGCACGACGAGCATTCATCGCACGCTTCGACGCCCTGGCGTTGCCGACAATTGAGCGCTTTCGCCAATTCAAGTGCGAACAGCTTTTTGCCGACACCGGATTCGCCGGTGAAGAGAAGCGAGCCTGGCAGGCGACCTGTCGATAAGAGTCGCCGCAGCGTCTCTTTCACTTCGTCGTTGCCGATAAGGTTTGAAAACATGATGCGCCAGGGGCAAAGAGCCAGGAGCTAAGGGCAAAGAGCTAAGAGCGAAAAGTTTTGCACTTAGCCCTCTGCACTTAGCTCTTTGCCAAGAAGTCCGCGCTCTACCAAAAACGGAATCACAAGGTTCATCACTACTTGATGCGTTTGGTTGACAGAGCCGCGTGCTTCGACAACTCGAAATCGCTGGGCGTCCGCCTTTGCGATTTCCAGGTAAGCGTTGCGTACGCGCGTGTGAAACTCAGCGTCTTCTTTGTCCAATCGATCCGTGCGTTTGTTCTGTACACGTTTTCGCGTGCGTACGGCCGACTCGGCTACCGACAAATCGAATAGCAATGTCAGATCCGGCTTCAGCCCACCCGTAGCCAGCTCGACAATCTCTTCAATTAGCTTTGGTTCGAAGCCACGGCCGCCGCCCTGATATGCAACCGTCGCGTCTGCGTAACGATCTGAGAGCACTACCTGATTCTGTTGCAGCGCCGGCAGCAGATGCCTGCGCACGTGTTGGGCGCGGTCCGCTGCGAATACAAGTAACTCGGCCAGCGGATCAACTTGCTCCTGGACATCCAGAAGCGCAGTTCGCAACTTCTGTCCGAGCGTTGTCCCGCCCGGTTCTCTCGTCGTGACTACCGGCACGCCGCGCAAGCGCAGTTCGCTGGCCAACAGTCTTAGCTGCGTCGATTTTCCGCAGCCATCAATTCCTTCAAAAGTAATGAAAGCGCCGGCCATGTTCCGGTTGACGCGAACTCGTCAACTCATCTCAAGAGGCGGAAGTCTCTTCGGCCGATTCGGGCTGGTGTTCGGCAGCGGCCACGGGCTGATGACGAAGCTCACCCGTAGCACGTCGCGCCTGAGAAATAGTCGAGATAGCGTGTTTAAAAATCAGTTGCTCTTGCGTGCTGGTTTCCAGAATCAACGAAAATTTATCGAAGCTCTTGATACGGCCCAACAGTTTCGCGCCGTTCACCAGATAGATGGTTACCGTCAACTTCTCGCGCCGCGCGAGATTCAAAAATCCATCCTGGATATTTTGCGGAGTGCCCTTCGCGTCCATTGTATCAAGCCCTGCGAACCGCGTTGCACCAGAAGCGGCTCAGAGTATATCACGATGGCGGACGCCGCAAGCTGTTTTATGTCGGCACCGCGCGTGAGCGCACTCGTGTCAGCACTGCTCTGCACGTTACTGGATCATCGCCGAAGCCCTGGATCCATTCGACGCCGAGTTCGCGTCGGAACCACGTCAGTTGCCGCTTCGCGTAATGACGCACGTCGAACTTTGTCTGCGTGAGTGCGCTTTGTAAATCGCGTTCACCACGGAGGAATTCCACGACGCGACGGTATCCGTGCGCACCAAGCGCGTTCGAATTGGCGGGCACACCCGCATCGAGAAGCTGTCGCACTTCATCGACCAGACCATTAGCAAAGTGCTGTTCAGTGCGGTTATTGATGCGCGCATACAATTCTGCGCGTGGCGGATTCAGGGCAAAAACCCTGATTCGATCCGCAAAATCCGGCGGCGGGTCGCGCTCAGGTCGCTGTGCCGAAATACGTTTTCCTGTTTGTAAGCAGAACTCGATCGCTCGCTGCACACGCGGCCAATCGTGCGCATTTAGCTTTGCAGCCTCGTCTTTGTCGAAGCGGGCAAGAATTTTATGAAGCCGCTCCGGACCGTGTCGCTCACGAATTTCTGTTAGCCGCTCGCGTAATTCTTTATCAGTTGGTGGGCTCGGAAAGAATGGCTGGCGCAAAGCGCGAAGATAGAAGCCGCTCCCGCCCACAAGCACCGCCATATTTCCACGAGTCTCGATTTCCCGAATCTTTTCGATGGCCGCGCGCGCCCAATCCGCGGCGGTAAAGTTGATTGACGGCGATACGAAGTCAATCAGATGGTGCGGAATTCCATGGCGTTCATCGATCGGAACTTTCGCTGTGGCTATTTGGATCTCCTGGTAGACCTGAACCGAATCGCAGTTGATGATCTCGCCGCCGATCTCAAGCGCTACTTGAATTCCCAGTTCGGATTTGCCCGAAGCAGTCGGCCCGACGATGGCGATGATGTGGCGCAAATTGTTAATTTGCCCTCGACCGGATTTGTGTTTTGATTTGCTGCCTGCCTGGCTCTTCATCATTCGGCGCAAATTATCAATTTGCGCTACTTCGCGATGATAATGCGAATCACGATGACGAGCCAGATGATGGCCAGTCCGAGGAGTGCGCCGATGATTTGGTTCCGTGAAAAGCGCATCAGCGGTTTAACAGCGTGAAGCGCAACACTAGTCCAACGATCCAACCGACGATGTCGACAATGGCGATGATCTTCGCGGTCATCGCCAGACTCTTCTTGTCTTGCGCCACTTCATAAATCTGAATCGTCTCGAGCGCTTCGTTGGCCTTTCGAAAAGCGAGATAACCCAGAATGAAGCCCGCGCAAAATAGACCGATGATAGCCAAAATCAACGCGGACTTGACGTCGCTGGCGACGACGGCCGCTTTGCTTGCCAGCACATCCGGCGGGTAAGGCGAATTTCCGTATGGCGAAGGGGGCGGCGGAGGAACGAACGGTTGGTTCGGATCAGGGGATTGAGGCGACATTGGGGGTCTCCTTATGAGATTTAATTGTAAAGCCGGGTTAGATCAATTCCTGTGTAGTATGTTTACAGAATCTGCTCAACATTCAAGCCTTGTTTGGCTAAGCCATAGGCGCCGTATTGGCACATGCCCACGCCGTGTCCCCAGCCGCGACCCACGAAAACAAACCCGCTGACACGATCGTTGGCGGTGTAGACTCGGTCAATAACGAAAAGCTGCTCGTGCAGTCCAAGCACCGATCGAATCCGGCCACCGCGCACATGTCCAATGCCGTTCGTGCCGACAACTTCGAGATCAATCACCCGGCGCGAGCTGCCACGACGCGCGACGCGGATGTCAGTTACGGCGCCGATGCCGCGAACTGAGCGCGACAGACGCGCCTGGACTTGTCCGAGCGACAATTCAGTTGTCCAGTTGGCGAATGGCGAGAAGCGATCTGCGGAAGCCCCATCAATCGCCGGCTTCACTTCGAGGTAATCGACTTCACCTCGCGCGCTGACATGAAACGTTACGGGCTCGCCTCCAACCAGCGCCAGCGATTTCATCTGATAGACGTGATCGCCAAACTGACGAAACAAGAAAGCATCGCGACTCACCACAATCGGCTGTTCCTTTCCTTTATTAGCGCGAAGGATCAGCGCGCCGTTGTTCGTCGGTCTAGTGTTTCCTTTCTGCAACGCAAGTGAGCCGCGTTCATCGAGCATCCGGGCCATCGCATGCAGCGCGCGCCCGCGCGACATCGTATGTTTGGGTTGCAGCGTCGCGTCGGCGAGCAGAGTCAACGCTCCTGCGCGAATCAACATGGCGACGTCAGCGCGATTTGCCTGTGGCACTTCCTGGCCGTCGTGAAAACTCAGCAGGTAATCGACGTCGGCGGAATTCAGCAGTGTGTCCGCTCTCGCCTCGCCATAAACTGCGGCAACTAAGGCAGTGCTGAATGAGGGCGGCTTGATCGCGTTCTCGATTGGTCGGAAATTTGGATTGCGAGAAGCGCGCGCCGTCGCCGTCAGCCAGGCTCTGGCCTCGGCATCTTCCAATTCGTCCGCGAGCCATGAGCTCGAGATTCTCGACGTCGGCAGCTCAAAACCATTCACGGACAGTAGCGCCGCGTCCCGCGCATATTCGAGATCTCTTTCATCCTTAATTTCGAAAAGTTCTCGCGAGCTTTTCACCATAAAAGGCGCAAACGGCGCTTTAGTTTCGGCCGCGCACTCGCGTCCTCGTAAATAGGGCACCGCTTCATTGAAAATGTTCTCGACGTCTTCGGTGCGACCGCCGCAGGTCGAAGTGTAGAGCGCGTTAATGGGTTCGCCCTTGTAGGTTGCAATGATTCCACGCGTCTCGTCTACGGCGCGCGTGGTCAGCGGCGTTTCGCTCGATAATCCACGATAAACCTGCGAACGCGTGGTTGGTAACAGATCGAAGCCTTCGGGCGCGAACTGGCCACGGTTCTTAAGCGCGTACGTGCGCGCCGCGACGGCTTGTGCTTTTAAAGCTTCGAGAGCGGGGAACGACAGCTCGTTTGGCACGACTCCGCGCACGTAATCTTCGAGGCCGATCACGTTCACGACGGTCAGTGAGCCCCGGCGATTCGCGAACACTTCGATTCGTCCGCGATATGGCTAATCGTTGAAACGTACCGGGGCGTTCTTTTCATCGCTCGAAGCAAATGTGACTGGTGCGCTCGACCTGAGCGGAGCGCCGCCGGCGGCAAAAGCAACCACTTCGCGATTAGGCGCACTGGCACGTGACGTCAACCGCACACGATTCAAATTTGGCGGACTCGTGGATTTGGCTGTGCCGTTGTTTGCCGCGGATGCAGGCGCTTCCTGATCCGCGCTCTGCCCGGAACTGCCGCTTGTTGACGGCAATTTCTGTTCGTTGGTCGGAGTCTGAAATGAAGTGGTCGCGTCAAAGCCGGCTCCTTCTAGTTTGCCGATGGCTTCTTCCGCGTCTTCGATTGAGTGTTTGATTGCAACTACGCGCCACGTGCCCGCAGGTTCGGACACGACTTTCGCTTGTTGCTCGGCAAGATCACGAACGGAGTCGACGAGCCGATCCGCGTCGTCACGCGTCAGAGACTTGGCCACAACGATCTCGATGTTCTGATCGGCTGGTGGCGTGGGCGAGAGCACCCGTGACTCGACACGTACGCGCGATACTTCGAGTGACTGTGGCTCGGCGATCAAGTCAGAGGCGTTGAGCAGCATCGCCGTTGTCGAGATCGTCGCCGCGCGCGTATCTGTCGACAGTGCGATGCGCATCAATGGCTCGGCTGATTGGGTGGTATTGCTTTGCGCTCTAGGCGTGACAGTTCGATTTCGTTCCTGCGCGCGGTGCCGCATTAGCGGGGAAGCAAACGACAGTGAGGCGATTACAATGCTCGCCGCAACGAACATCGAAGTAGTCTGATTCCTGCGAAAAATCATTTGGGATCTATCCCTAATGGGGCACTGGGCAGGCGGCCCAATCTTACTACAACACGCCAGCATTGGAGGCCAAATCTTATTTGGACGATGGTTTGACTTTGACTTTGCGATTCTTTGCGCACTAACTGATTAAGCAGCATGCTGGTTGACGCAAAGACGCCAAGCCCGCAAAGACACGCAAAGCAGGAGACTACTTTCTTTCACTTCAACTTGCGGCTATCCAATACGCTAACTGCGCGAGCATGAAACTGTCGCCTGACGGCATTGATGTTCGCAAAGGGTAGTTGCCGTGCATGCGTGCGATTGGTTAGCAGAATGAATATGCGTTGACGCCCAGCGTCAACCCAGCAACTTGTCCCGGTAAAACCGGTGTGGCCGAATGCATCCGGTGGTAAGTTTGGTCCCGCGGTCGAATCTTTTGTCGCTGCAAGTTGCCACGCGAAAGAACGCGCTTCGTTCAAACCTGCGGTCATATTTTGACAGAACATTTCGCACGTCGCGGGCGAGAGCAATTCCGATAAGCCACCGATAAACTGATTCGCCAATGTCAGAGTTTCATCCGCCGTCGAGAAGAGTCCGGCGTGACCTGCTGCGCCGCCGAGAAAATGTGCATTGCCGTCGTGAACTCCGCCCCAGATGGTTTCATTTCTCCAGCCGGAATATTTCTTTCCCGGAAAATCACGCTCGCACATGTCACGCTCATAAGCATTGCCTGTCTCGCATGCGGCAATCCCGGTGCGTGTCGCTGCCGCTGGGTTGAAGAATGTTCGTTTCAGGTTCAGCGGCGCGAAAATCTCTTTCATTGCCAGATCGGTGAGTTGCAGTGATGCAATTCGCTGAAGCAAAAAGCCGAGTGCTATGAAGCCGAGGTCGCTGTAAATCACGCGCTCACCTGGCCGGCACTCAAGAGGCTGCGCGGCGACTGCCAGTAGCGCTCCTTCGCGACTATTCGCTAACAAATACAATGGCCGCCACGCCGGCAGCCCGGAAGAATGGGTGACTAATTGACGGATCGTGATGGTGCGTTTGTCGTCGCGATCGAACTCGGCCAGAAATTTTGAAATGGGATCGTCGAGGCGCAGCGCGCCACTTTCCATCATTCGCGCAGTTAGAAGTCCCGTTACCAGCGGCTTTGTCAACGACGCGAGATCATAAATCGTTTCGAGGGTCGCGGGATGCAACTCTGGCTCGCGCGAAGCGTCGCCAATTGCATCAGCGAAAATAGCTTTCCCATTTTCCGCGACGGAGTAGACGGCGGAAGGGAAATCACCAGCCGCAATGCGCGCTTTCAAAAACTCTGTGATGTCTGGTTGTGAATGGGCGTGAAAACCGCTGGGCACGTCAATCGTATAACACAGCTTGCGCGCACAAACTAAGGACTGCTGCCGTTGGCGGCGGCGCTGTAACCGGGTCGCGCACGGACCGCAATGTCTTTGCGAGTGGTCTTGACCTGAATCTTCCGATACTTGCCGTCCTTTGTGCGATTGGTCGGGTAATAGCCAAGCAAGTATTGCGTGCGAAGTTCAGCCGCGATTGCCGCGAAGGCTTGCGGCAGCATTGCGAGCGTGTCTGCTCGCTGCACCTGGCCACCGGACCGGTCGGCCAATTCGCGCAGGTAACTATCCGCGGTTAAGTATGCCTGATCGAGAATATTTTTGATTTCATCGTTAGCCGTGTCCTTCTTGCGCGTGCCGCCGGTTCGATCAATTGGCCGTGGAGGGCCGCCGGATGGATCGGGAAACGGATCAGTAGGCGAGCTCTGGGGATCCGTCGGCTGGCGACGAACGGGGCGACTGAAAATTATATCGGGTAGAGAAGTGCCGCGGCGCTGTCCGCCGCTCGGAACTGAGTCAGGATCTCCACCTGGAAACGTTGGTGGGGTCGTGGTCGGACGGGTGCCGGTGCCTCGAATGACATCGCTCGTGGGTAGTCCCACGCCGTTTGTTTGCGCGTCCTGTTCGCGCAAAAGTCGCTCAGTCTCGGCGCGCGTATCGAAACGAATCGGATACACGATCACGCCCAGCTCGTCCAGGTTTTTGAGAGTGCCTTCGAACGTGGCCGAATCGCTGTGCCAATCGACGCCATCGGTAAACATGACAATCGCGCGACGGCCGGTGATCGGTCGCAAACTGTTCAGTCCTCGTTCAAACGCGTCGTAAACCTTTGTGCCTTCGCCGGGTGTTGTCTTTGAAATCACGCTGCGCACCAACGCTTTGTCAGAAGTGAAGTCATTCCAGTCGCGCACGGTATCGTCAAAGGAAATCACTTTCACTTTGTCCGTGGTATTGAGCTGCTCGACGAAAGTTAACGCCGCACGTTGGATCATCGGCAGCTTCTCTTTCGTGCTGGCGCTGGTATCGAGTAGCAGCACGACATGAAACGGCGCATTGACTGTCGCCAGGAAGGCGATTTGCTGCGGCACGCCATCTTCGCTGAGCTTAAATTCTTCTTTCGTTAAGTCGGCGATGTATTTTCCGGTACGCGAACTGGCAACCACCGGCACCGTGACGAGATCTGTATCAGTTTTCAGCGTCTCGACATCCTGGTCAGGAGGAGGAGTGGGCTCAGCGATGGGCTCTGTCTGCTGAACAGGAGCGGGCCTCTGCGGTGTCGGAGATTTCTGCGGCTGTCGCTTTGACTGCGCAATCGCCGGCGCAAACAGACTGAAAGCGAGAACTAGAACGACAATGTTTTTCAAGCGATGTCCTCGGAATGTCGTCGGCGGCTCAGCCGACGCATGATGAATCACTGGTGGAGAGACGAAGGCATTCTAGAACCGTTGTTGCTCGAATCCAACCTTGCTCGTCTCTCACTAAACGTGGCACGCACATCTTGCGCGTGATTCACGGGCGGCACGCCCGTGCTACATAAATCCAACCTTGCTCGTCTCTCACTGCCAAATTAGAATCACCGTGTAAGTTTCGCGCTGCCTGCCAATAATGGATTTCCTTCACAACTCGCTCGAACTCATTGAACATTACATGCTGATTTACTGGTATTGGGCCGTTTTTTTCGGCGTGATGTTGGAAAACGCCGGCTTGCCGATACCAGGTGAAACGATCCTGCTGGTCGGCGGATATTTTGCTGCGAGTCACTCCAACGAGTTCAATCTGTTTCGCGTGATGGGCACGGCAGCGGCGGGCGCGGTGATCGGCGACAATATCGGCTTCGCCATCGGCCATCATTATGGGCGAGGTTTTCTGCTAAGAATCGGCCGCTTCTTCTTCCTCACACCAAAGCGTTTCGAGCACATGGAGAGTTTTTTTGAGCGCTATGGCAACAAAACGATTCTGGTCGCGCGATTCATTACGGGGCTGCGAGTTTTTGCGGCGGTTCTAGCCGGCGCGTCCCGCAAGATGCCCTGGCGCGTGTTTCTGGCTTACAACTTAGCCGGCGCGCTGCTTTGGGCGGTTGTCATTACGTTGCTTGGTTATTTATTCGGCCAGAGTCTGCCGCTGCTCGTGAAATGGGTTGGCCGCACCGGAACTATCCTGCTGATCGTGATCGTCGTAATTGCTGTAGTTGTGTGGAAGATCAGACAACATCGCCGCAACAGATAATCGATGACAAATATAGCCGCAAGAGGCGAGGCAATTGGTCGAACGATACTGCTCAGCTCGTGTCTGGCGGAGATAGAAGCAGTCCTGAGAGAACTTGGCTTCAACGTGATGACACGGCCGGAAGTTGCCATCCAGCCGCCTCAGAGCTTTGCCGCACTCGATGAAGCAATCGAGAATTTGTTTGGCTACGACTGGTTGATCTTCGTTAACGCAGATGCCGCGCGCTTTTTTCTTGAGCGATTCGACAAGGAAGGGCACGACGTGAGCGAACTCGATTCGCTACGCGTGTGCGCGATCGGTGAAATGACGGCTGCCTCGCTCGAACAGGCACACGTGCATGTTGATGTGATCGCGACGAGTGTCACAGCGTCTTTGGTTGTCCAACAGATTGCGGACTACGTTGGGGGGCGCACATTTCTTCGGCGGCTAAACTTTTTGATTCCACAGGCGTCGATTGGTCGCGAGTATCTGAAGCCGGAACTAGAAGAGGCCGAATCGCGCGCGGATCTAGCCGTCGCTTACCAGACCGTGACGGAACAAGATGCGACGCGACTTCCCGTGCTGCAGAGCCTTCTGCTCACAGGTAGTGTCGATGCGGTTGCGTTCGCAAATGAAAGCGATCTGTCCGCTCTCGCCCGGCTATTCGACACTAATGACTTGGGTCGATTGGTGGGAAACATCAGAATCTTTTTATCTGATGAGCAAACTGCGAGGATCGCGACCCAAATGGGTGTCGCATCATCGCTGATTTCTATATCGTCGTCGCGAGACGAAATGGTTGGCGCATTGATGAAACTATTCTCGGCCTGACCATGTCGCGGGGGCGGCAACTTTCTTTGCTGTGCTACACTGAAAATTGATGAAGGGCCGTGTTCTTATCATCGATAGCGACAACGATTACTCGCAGCAGCTTCGTGAGCAATTGCGCGCTCTCGGCTATGAAGTCCTGGCCGAGCCGAATAGTGCTTCGGGCATGAAGATCGCAGAAACGTTTGCGCCGTCCGTAATTATCACCGATACATTGGCAAGTGACCGCGACGCGTTCAAGGGACTCAGGCAAATCCGCACGACCCAGCCACATACACCGATCATTCTCGCCGGTGAGCACAGCTCAGTGGAAACAGCCCTACGCGCAATTCAGGAAGAGGGCGCCTATCATTATTTTGACAAGCCGCTTGACGTTGAAAAGCTGAATGTTGTGCTCGAGCGCGCGGTTGAACTCGCTGAAGCGCGGCGTGAGAACGAGTTGCTGAGGCGTCAGTTGCGCGATCGCGGCGCCTTCGGTGAATTGGTCGGTAATTCCGACGCAATGCAACAGGTCTATCGCCTGATTGAACAGGTGGCAACGTCGTCCGCGTCGGTTCTGATCACGGGTGAGTCAGGCACGGGAAAAGAATTAGTGTCGCGGACGATTCACAGCCTCAGTTCGCGCCGTGATGGGCCATTTCTCGCAATTAATTGCTCGGCCATTCCCGACACGCTGATGGAGTCTGAGCTGTTTGGCCATGAAAAAGGGGCGTTCACCGGTGCGGTGGCGCGTCGTCACGGATGTTTCGAGCTCGCGAACACGGGCACCCTTCTGCTGGACGAGGTAGCTGAAATGCCTTCGCTTTTACAAGCGAAACTGTTACGCGTGATCGAAGAACGAGTGGTGCATCGCCTCGGTAGCCGGAAAGAAATTCCCGTCGATGTGCGACTGCTGGCGGCGACAAATCGCGATCCGCAGACGGCGGTGCGCGATCGAACTCTGCGAGAGGATCTGCTGTATCGCTTGAACGTCATTACCATTCATCTGCCGCCTCTCTCAGATCGCCTCGAGGACTTGCCTTTGCTGGCGCAACATCTCGTCACAACGTTGTCTGCGAAACACGATCGTCCCGCGCGCTTCATGAGTGCCGCCGCCCTCGATGCGTTGCGCTTTCATTCATGGCCTGGCAACGTGCGCGAGCTTCGCAATGTCATTGAGCGCGCAGTAGTGATTTGCTCGGGTGAACAAATCGAGCGGCATCACTTCGCGCCCTATCCTTTCGATCAGCGTCAGCGAATGCGCGCCGAGGACACAATAAGTTTTCCGGTCGGTGCGCCACTAGACGAAATCGAGCGCCAGATGATTCTTCGCACGCTCGAAAAAACCGGCAACAACAAGACACGGGCGGCGGAACTACTCGGCATCAGCCTTAAGACTCTGCACAACAAACTTAACGCGTACCGCGCCAAGGGCCTTCTGTAAGAATAGATTATTTGTCATTTTCCATTTCACATTTTTCATTTGTCATATTGCGCGGTATTGGTGTCGGCAAACGGTATCGCCTGCCACGAAATGGAAAATGATAAATCGCAAATGACAAATGGAAAACGTCCTACTCTTTTTCATAGACGGTCTGGGCATCGGTACGCGCGGCGCACACAATCCGCTCGATGGATTGGGAGATGCGGCGCCGCTGGCGAATTTTCAGAACGAGAAGCCAAAGATCCCCTTTGACGGTTTCCTGGTTGAGACTGACGCGCGACTTGGCGTCGACGGACGGCCGCAAAGCGCATCGGGCCAGACGACAATCTTGACGGGCATCAATGCACCGGCAACGGTCGGCTATCACAAGCAGGGTTTCCCGAATCGCGCGCTTCTCGACGTTATCAACGCACACTCGATTTTCCTGCAATTAAAGCGCGCCGGAATCGCGCCGATTACTTTCGCGAACACGTACACTCAACGGTTCTTTGAAAGTCGCCCGCGATGGATCTCGGCCACAACTGCGGCGGTTGAAGCTGCCGGGCTGGAGTTCAATAAGATTGGAGATTTGAAAGCTGGCCGCGCCGTGTATCAGGACTTCACTAATCAAGCGTTGATTGAACGTGGCGAAGATGTTGCGCCGCGCACACCTGAAGAGGCGGGCGACGTTCTGGCTTCGATCGTTGCGAACTATCGATTTACGCTGTACGAATACTTCATTACCGACAAAGTAGGGCATGCGCAGGACAGGGAAGCGGCGCGCTCGGTTTTACAGAATCTTGCGAGGATGATCCGCCGCGTCCTCGCTAATATTGATCTCAAGTTGACGACGATGATCCTCACCAGCGATCACGGAAACATCGAGGATCTTTCGACCCGCAGCCACACCCTTAACCCAGTGCCAACGATAATCTGGGGCGCAGGTAGCCAGCAGGTCGCGAATCGAATATCATCCCTCGCCGACATCACGCCCGCGATTGTTTCGTTGCTGATGCGCGACGCTTAATTGACGGAAAATCGCACATCTTCCGATATCAAAAACGATCCACGCGAAATTTTTGGGTGGATCGTTTACGACTGGGCCAACTCCGGTTTCTACACCACCGTTGTTGCGGCGCTGTTTGGAGACTACTTAACCCGACTGGCGCAGGCTCAGCTTGGCGACAACGGCACGATCCTCTCCGTAGGGCCGCTGCTTCTCACCGCGAAATCGCTCGCACCGTTTACCGTGGGCACGTCTGTATTCCTTCAGGTGTTTCTCCTGCCAGTGCTGGGCGCGCTCGGTGATTACTCGGTCCTAAAAAAGAAACTAATGCTGCTGTTTTGTTACGGCGGGGCGGGTGCGACGTGCTTACTCTTTTTTCTTACCAGTGGACGACACATCTTTGGAGCGGTCGTATTCGTGATCGCGAATGTGTGCTTCGGCGCCAGCATCGTCTTCTATAATTCGTTCCTGCCTGACATCGCCAGCGAAGATCAGCGCGACAAAGTTTCCAGCCGCGGTTTTGCGTGGGGTTACATGGGCGGCGGTTTGTTGCTGGCATTGAATCTCGCACTTGTGTTCCTCGCCGAGCGAATTGGAATTTCGACGGGCATGGCAGTGCGACTGTCGCTGTTGTCGGCAGGGATCTGGTGGGGCGGCTTTTCCATCATCACCTTCCAACGTTTGCGAACTCGACCCGCGTCCCGGTCGTTGCCGCCGGATAAAAACTACGTCGTCGCGGCGCTCAGTGAGCTGGGATCGACGTTCAAAGAACTGCGGCGCCTGCGGGAAACCTTCAAATACCTGATTGGCTATCTGTTTTACAACGACGGAATACAAACAGTGATTGCCGTTTCAGGCGTGTTTCTGGGGCAGGAATTATTTGCGGCGCGAGGCTTGGAAACGCCGCCGTCCTTCCTGATCGGGATCCTTCTAGCCGTTCAGTTCGTCGCGTTCTTCGGCGCGTTGGGGTTCGAGCGCTTGGCGCGTCTCATTGGAACGAAATCCGCAATAGTGGTTTCCCTTATCGGTTGGCTTGGCGTCGTCATCTATGCCTATGCGTTTCTGCACACGGTTTCAGAAGCGTGGGTGCTCGCTATTTTCATCGCCTTGGTACTCGGGGGATCTCAAGCCTTGTCGCGTTCATTGTTTTCGCAGATGGTCCCGCGTGGACGCGAGGCGTCATTTTTTGGACTGTATGAAATTTCCGAACGTGGAACGTCGTGGCTGGGTCCGATCGTCTTTGCCGAAGTGGTTGCTTACACCGGATCCTATCGACAGGCCATACTCTCACTGATCGTATTTTTCGTGATCGGCACAATCATTCTCCTGGTCACCGATACGACGCGCGCGATTCACGATTCGGGTAATCTCTTGCCGGAAGAAGTGGCAACAAAAACTTAAGGCATCTTCATCCCGCCTTCCGCGCTCGAGTTCCGGCGCTTTCCAAACACGCGCGCGAACAATAGTCACTCATATTTCCATGCAGTGCGCGACTCTCGGGAATCCATGTGTCGCACCCAGAGCATTTGACGAGTCTTTCACCTTGGTGACGGGCAGACGTGGGCCGCGGATTCGGCTGCTGGAAGTAGCGGACAGCTTGAATGAATTGCCGGATTAGCTTGAGGTAGGGTCGCAACGCTCTGTACACAACCAGAGCGATGATGATGACTGTTCCAAGAATTAAGACGGCTTTCAGCAAAGATCCTGAATGCGACCGCGCCGAGCGAGCTTTACGGCAGGTCGTCCTTTCGCCGGCGCGGGTACGGGTCGGTGGTGCGCCGTCGTGATGGCGAATTCGCGGCGCGCCGATCGATGCTGCCCGGCGGGAGTGTCTTACCGTGTACCGCTTCGGTGAGAATTCGCGTTATCTCCTGCGAAAGCGTTCGATGCTCAGCTGCGGCTTTGCGGCGAAGAGACTCTTTGAGGTCGTTAGGTACGTAAGCTCCGATAAAAACGCCTTTGCGATTCGCCATTGTTTGGCTCCTTGGGGGTTAATGGAATACTGGAAACCGCGCTCAGCATTTGATGAGATTTGTGAGCCGTGCAATAGAGAGCAAGTCTGTAAGCCGAATTCTGTCCTCCGATTCACATCGGAGTGGCGATCATTCCTCTAGCCCAACCGTTACCGATTGGATCAAGCGACCTACCCGAAGGCTTCGAGCGGGCAGCCCGTCTGAAATCTCAAATTTGAAAATCTGAGATCTCACGCCTTCCTATTTGATCTTGCACCGCGAGGAGTTTGCCTGGCCGCGCATGTCGCCACGCGCGCCGGTGCGCTCTTACTCATTTCAAATCTGAAATCTCAAATTCGAAATTAGCCCTTCGCGGGCCGCACCGTTTCACCCATCACCTGGTTTGAATCTGAGATCTCAATCCGAAATCTCAAAACAAACCGTGGCTGGTCTATTTTCTGTTGCACTTGTCGTCGCCGCATTTCTCTTCTGAAATTTCAAATTTGAAATCTGAGATTTGAAACATGGCGCCCCGCCGTTAGCGGGCTCGCTGCCCTTTGGTGTTCGGACTTTCCTCTCCTTCGTCTGAGATCTCAAATCTGAAATCGCAATCCGAAGCAGCGACCGCCCGACTTGCTCTCTTGCAAGGCCAAGCGATTATAGCAAACCATTGTTCAACACGACAGCTGCGTTTGCGAGCACCGAGGACGAAGAGCGTTTCTAGAAGAAATAGCCCAGTCCGACGCGTAAATGATGCAGTGCGGCAGGCGGAAGAGTCGAAACGATGAACCACGTCATCACCGAATGCGTGATCGCCAGGGCAAACAGGTTTGGAACACGTTGATAGACCGCCGCCCAGATAACGCCCCCGCCAAACGTGATCACTGTAATCCAGATGTTAGGAAGATGGAGCAGCCCGAATATCGTTGCCACGAGGAGTATGCTGACCCAACCTTGGCCCGCCAAAATCATCGCGCGCCGATTCACAAATCCCTGGAGCACGGACTGTTGAGCGAGGGCCCAGCAAAAGCCAACGGCGAATTGCAGGGCGAGATACCGATCCGGATGCCATCGCAGAAAATTAACCGGCGTACCTGACTTCCAACCGGCAAACAAGCAGAGCATGGCCGTCGCAACCACCGGTACCGTCAGCACGTAAAGCGCTCGCAGAAAATTATCGAATCGAAAACCAACGTCGCGTAGCGATTCGTTTCTCAGGCGGTGCGAAACAATGATCACTACAATCGCCAGCACAACTGGAATTGTAATGATCGCCTCGGTGAATCCGCCGGCGCTCGCCGCCATCCATTCAGCAATAAGAATCGAGGAGACAACCGACGCAATCTCCCACCCTGCCAGCGCCCCGTCAGTGAATGCCAATTGGTTTCCGCCGGAAGCGTCTGATTGTGTGTTGGTCCCTGACCTCACGGTAATAAATCACTCCTGAATCTGATCGGACTGCCGATGAGCTGTAAGGTTCGACGTGACGAAGAGGCGCCGCGGTGCAGGATGTAAACCCTGGCCTCGTGTTCACCGGCGGCTAGCGACGGAGTTTTGAAAATAAACCCATGCCATTCATCCGGCGCTCCCTTCGCTTGATGAACATCTGATCGCCACTCGTTGGCAGTTTTTTGTTCGATGAAGTTGTCGTCGATGAAGAGTTGCACTTCAACGCGGCTGCCCGGGTTGCGGTCATTAACGGCCCATCCGGAGATCCTCTGGGCATCAGCGTGTTCCAACGAGCCGTGCAGCGCGGTGTTTGTCGTAAGTAAAAACAATCCGGCGGCGACTGCTGTGACCAGTAAACCCTCGCAGATCGATTTTCCGATCAGCAGTTTTGCGAATGTTGAATGCGAAAGACGACTCAATTGAATCTTGCTCTGCGAGGCGCACAAAAAAAGGCGGCACGCGCGCGCCACCCTCTTCACTTAGCTCGCATGCGGCGCAAGATTATCACAGGGAACCCTTCACCTCGATTCGGTCTCCCGCTTCCAGTATCGGATCCGTTACTTTACCCTGATTGATTTGCCGCAAGTCGTATTCGCGTATGTTGAGCAATCCGTCAGCATTGCGCTTGGCGATTGTTACTTTGGTGCTTCTTGCGCCGCCTGAGGCCAGCAGCGCCTGGGTCAGTGTCATGCCGGTATGAAACCCTTTTTCGCCCGGTGCAACAACGTCGCCGCCAATATAGATGAATTCCTTTGCTGGCGAAGAAATTTTGACCACATCGCCCGACATGACGAGCGTGGACATCTCATTGTCATTTGCTAATGACAAGGTCATCTCTTTGCCGTTCCGATTAAGAACTGCCGTCGCTGCATCCGCGCGCGGCAATGCTTCAGCCAACAGCGCAAACAATGGCATTGCTTCGCGCCGCAGAACTTTGCGGCCCGGACTATCGACAGCGCCGGTGACGAGTACCGTATGACTTGCGTAATCGCGAACGTTGACGCTGACGCGCGGATTTTGCAGGACACGGATTTCCGCGCTCAAGCGTCGCGCTACTTCGTCTGGCGTCAATCCGGCAACTGGTATCGGCGCGGCCAAGAGTGGGTATTCGAGTTGACCGTTCTTCATTACCGTGAACAAAGTGGACTCTCGGGTTGCGACGTTGGTGAACCGAATGTCGAGCACGTCACCCACTCCGACTCGATATATTACCGTTGGTCCGGCAGAATGAGCCGAACGGAGGTCGGACCCGACGCCGTTTTTGATGCTCAGGCTGGTCGGTTTCACGAGACGCGGAGATTCTGTATTCGGCTGGGCATCAGTTCCTACGGGCGCTGGTATTTGCGTGACAAGGGGCGTTATTGCTTTCGGCACTATCGCCGAATCCCCCCACTCCGGCCTTGAGTCGGTCGCGGTTGGCGAAACGTCAGGAACTGCGGTAGTGGTCGCAACCATGCGACTTCGTGACGCAGTGATCTGATTCTCTTCAGTGCGCGGAATTGCTTTGGTGATTCGGGGTCGCACCTGGTTTTGCGCGACAGCAGGAACGACCGCAAACAGGATCGGTAAGGCGAGAGAAAGCTTTTTCATGGCGACACTCAATTCGTTGACTTGAAGCTAGATTCAACCTCGGGCACCGATGTCGAATCAGTCGCCCGTCTGGTTCACGGGCTTCTCAAAGTCGATAAATGCCGAAAACCGCGCAATTTCAGAAAATTGCCCTGAGATTTTTTAAAGGCGAAGAGGGAATTAGTGTCCTAAATCTTTGATTTTCTCTGAGCCCTCTGCGAAAGGCTCCCTCCTCTGCGGTTGTCATTTATGTGATCAACCGCAGAGCGAAACCCGCGGGCTCGCAGAAGACCGCAGAAAGTTTGAGGCACACCAAACAGGCGCATAACTAGGCGCGTTGTAACCGCGGCAGGAGTTCACCGGCCAGCTGGATGCCTTCGGTGCCGCTGTCACGAACAGCCTTTGCCACCGCCGCCAAAGTGGCGCCGGGTTCCTGCTCGGCAAGCTTGAGGACCATGGGGAGATTGACGCCGGAAACTACTTCTACGGATGAGTCATCGAGGAACATCGACGCAACATCAGTTGGCGCGCCTCCGAACATGTCGGTAATTAGAAGAACGCCGCGGCCTTGTGACACGCGGGCGATAGCGTGCTCCAATTCGTGACGCGCGGCATCAACGTCATCGTGCCAGTCGATTGCAGCTGACGTAATGTGCGGCAGATGCCTGCCAAGAATCATCTCAGCAGCCGCGAGGAATTCACTGCCGAGATGGGCGTGCGAAACAATGACGCCGCCTACTAAGGCGGGAGGCGATGTCTGTTTTTTTGCATCGATTACCTTCATCGGACTAATGTTTCGGCTCGCTAATATCGCGATGCACGGCGTGTGCGTCGAACCCGGCGCGTCGCAAACGCGACGTGAGTTCGTTCGCAATCATCACCGAACGATGACGGCCGCCAGTGCAACCGATTCCGACCGTGAGATACGATTTTCCTTCGCGCCGGTACTGCGGCAAAAGATAGTTGAGCAGGTCGCTGAAACGATTAACCGTCTCTTCGACTTCAGGTTGTGATTTCAAATAGTTTACGACGCGACGATCGTTTCCCGGCAGATCTCTCAGTTCCGCGACGAAATATGGGTTTGGTAGGTGACGAACATCAAACAGCAGTTCCATCTCTCGCGGCGGTCCGAATTTGTGCCCAAAGCTCAGGACCTGCACCCTCATAGGCACATCGCGGTCAGATGCGCGGAATCGCTCCAGCAACAGATTGCGCAGCGAGTGGACGTTGTGCTCGGAGGTGTCGATTACTTCATCAGCGAGCGCGCGTACGCGCTTCATCGTCGTACGTTCAGCGCGGATCGCGTCGGCCAACCCCTTGCCACGCTCCGCCGGATGAGGTCTCCTGGTTTCCCGGAATCGTCGCGCGAGAATGTCGTCGGACGCTTCAAAGAAGAGAACTGAAACAGTTAGTCCACGTTTCCGCAAACTGCGCAGTTGGTTAGCGAAGTCATTAAGAAAGCGACCCTCACGAAAACTAATGATCAAAGCCGCGCGATCGATTCGGCTGCTGTCGCCATCCCGCGCTTGCACGAGTCGAGCAAAGGTCGGCAGTAATGTCAGCGGGATATTGTCCACACAGAAGTAGCCGAGGTCTTCGAACGCGTTGGTTGCCGAGGTCATGCCCGAACCGCTCAGTCCCGTAATGATCACGACGTCAGGAGAAGTGCCGCGGACTTTTTTGTCGCTTTTCCGTTTCATTTCCGACACCGCGCGACCAATGTAGTGCTAACGCCCATTCAACTCAAGCACAAAAAAAAGAGCGCAGTCTGTTGCTGCGCTCCTTGGGGACCCGGCTTACTTTCAATTTAGGGCTCGATCAAACCAAAGTTTCCGTCCCTGCGTTTGTAGAGTACGCCGAGCCGGTTTGTGTCCGAATCGCGAAACACCAGGAATTGATCAGTCTTGTCTGTCAATTCAAGCGCAGCTTCTTCTGCAGTCATTGGCTTCACCGAGTACCGTCGCGCCGGAATAATTCGCACCGGCGGCGGCGTGGCCTCAAGGTGGCCATCCGGATTCGGCGCCACGACTGAAGTTTTGCGCGCGTGTTGTTTGCGATCGATGATCCGCTTCTTCAGCTTGACCGCTTGTTTTTGGATCTTGTCGACTGCACGCGTCAGTGCCATGTACATGTCAGCGTTGGTGTCGGTGGCGGTCAGCGTGTGTTCGCGCCAATGCACAATTACTTCACCGATCTGACGGTTCTTCTCGACTTCGAGAATCACATGGGCACGTGGTTCTGTTCCATTAAAAATGTTGTCTAATTTCTTGAATTGCTCCTCGACATGGCGACGAATTGCTGGGGTTACCTCAACGTGGCGTCCGGTGTATTCAAACGTCATTTCGGTTTCGGTTCCTCCTGACATCGCACGCTAGAACGGATGGTAGGATTCGGCCGTGGAAGCGTCGACGGACTCTATCAAACAACAGCCCGGCGTTCCCGCGAACCCGGAATGTTCATCTGATCGCGATATTTCGCGACTGTTCTGCGTGAAAGTTTGATTCCATCTTTCACTAAGATTTTTACCACTTGATCGTCGGTAATTGGGTTGTGAGAGTCTTCTTCTTCTATCAATTTTTTGATCTTAAGCTTGATAATTCGCGTTGAAACTTCTTCACCTTCTTCGTTCAACATGCCTTCGGTGAAGAAGCGGCGCAGTTCAATCACACCCTGGGGCGTGTGCGCATATTTGCGATTGACCACGCGGGAAACAGTCGACAGGTGCATGCCAATGTCTTCCGCGATGTCTTTCAACATCATTGGCTTTATGTGCTCAACGCCATGGTCGAGAAATTCACGCTGGCGATTAACAATCGATTCCACGACCCGATAAATCGTTTGCCGGCGATGTTCAATATTGCGCAGCAGGTCGACGGCCGAACGCATTTTGTCCTTGATGAAGTCGCGCGTTTCTTTCGTAACGCCTTGCGAAAGCATCTGCTGGTAGCTCGGATTGATGCGCAGACGCGGACTGCCGTCATCGGCGAAATAGATCACGTAGTCGCCGTTCTCATCAAGCTTTTCAATGTAAATCTCAGGCGAAATGAGAATTGGTTCTTCCGATGAGTAGCGACGGCCCGGATAGGGATCGAGCGTGCGAATGAATTGAAGTTCTGCCGCCAGCGTTTCGATATCGACACCGGTCTGTTTCGCCAGGTGTGGCAGCTTATGTTGCTGCAAACTTTCCAAATGGTCACTAATCAGCCTTCTCGCCAAACGCTCGCTTTCGCCGCGCACTTCAAGCTGCACCAACAGGCTTTCGCGTACGTCCCGCGCGCCACAGCCAACCGGCTCTAACCTCATCACGAGTTGCCGCGCCCGTTCGACAACTTCTTCAGACCAGCCGCCTTGCGCCGCGATTTCTTCATTCGTGGCGTTCAGCCGGCCATCTTCATCCAGATTTCCGATG
Source organism: uncultured bacterium (assembly GCA_965653675.1). Classification (GTDB taxonomy): domain Bacteria; phylum Acidobacteriota; class Blastocatellia; order Pyrinomonadales; family Pyrinomonadaceae; genus UBA11740. Next base: position 189,896 of record CBFHBA010000003.1, on the reverse strand, counting down.
ACCGCCTCGGCCGCGTCGCATACTTCACCTTCCGCACAGTCCATGTGAAGTTGCCACTCAAGATGGTCAGCGAGTGAAGGGGGCCTGGTGAGAAACTGCTCGAACGTGGGCGCGTCTTCTTTGTATTCGAATTCCTGGGTCTTATAACCCGGGTCGAGATAGTCCTGAAACTCGCGACCGAAATCGACTTCTTCAAATGGATCGCGCGTCGCGTCTGCGGACGCTTCTTCGCCAGCTTCTGACGCAGCTACTTCAACGTCTCCGTCAGCTTCGGTCGCTGAAGTGAACTCAGGTTCAGTCTCGGGTTCACTGAACGAGACTTCTTCTCCGGCGCCATTCGACGCTGGGGATCCAAGTTCGGGCGCCGAGCTCTCGACAGGCTGCGCCGGCAAATTATCCAGGTCGCCTCCACTCGCCATGTGATCGAGAATCTTTTCAGCCAGCTCGCGCGCCTCTTCCTGAGTCGCAACTTCTTCGAGCACCGGATTTTCGTTGAGTTGCTGCTGAATCAAGTCGGCCAGCTCAAGCGAAGTCATCTGCAACATCTCGATGCGCTGACGCAACTGTGGCGTCAGTACGAGACGCTGCGAAAGACTGGTGGTTAACCTAACTGACATAGTCGGTGAATTTGCTCGCTAACTGCCGGGGGTGCGTTGCGGGACTCCCGCGTTGAGAGATTATAACTCAATCACGCAGCAATGGCGCATACGATCACATGCGAAATTTGTCGCCCAAATAAAGTCTTCGAACCTCAGCATCTTCTGTCAAGTCGCGCGGCGCGCCGGAGCGAAATATTTTTCCGTCGGCCATGATGTACGCTCGATTGGTTACCCCAAGCGTTTCGCGCACATTGTGATCGGTTACGAGAATTCCAATGCCGCGATTGCGCAGGTAAAGAATGACATTTTGAATATCATCGATGGCTTTGGGATCAATTCCCGCAAAGGGCTCGTCGAGCAGAATGAACTGCGGCTCGGTCGCCAGCGCCCGCGCGATTTCAGTGCGGCGACGTTCACCCCCCGACAGAGACTCTCCGCGCGTGTTCCGCACTTGCTCGATGCCGAACTCCTGCAGCAGCTCTTCGACACGTTTCAATTGTTCCCGCCGCCGCAGCCCCATGGACTCGAGCACCGCTAGTAGGTTTTCGGCGACAGTCAGTTTGCGAAACACCGAAGGCTCTTGAGGCAAATAGCCGACACCGAGCCGCGCACGCAAATACATCGGTAGCCTTGTGATGTCTTCGTCAGCAAGTCGAATGCGCCCGGCTTCGGGAGCTTCGAGCCCCACGATCATGTAGAAGGTTGTCGTTTTGCCGGCGCCATTCGCACCGAGTAACCCAACCACTTCGCCGGGCTCGACGTGCAACGTCACATCATCAACGACGCGACGGCGGCCGTAAGATTTTCTGAGATCGTACGCTGCCAGCGCGCGCGCGGAGGGAACTTCAGCAACCTCATTCGGCGTTTCGAAGGTCGTAGCCTTGGTGACGGGTGCGTCGATTAGCTGTGACAAGTTATTCCTTTAGTTCGCAGGCTCTTATTCAGGCTGCAGTTTACTCGCACGGACTGCGGCGACAAACTCTCTCATGCGCGCGTGGTCTTTTTTGCCCGGCGAAATCTCAAGCGAACTGCAAGCGTCAACAGCGTAAGGCCGTACGGCTGCGATCGCGTCACCGACGTTTTCCGGCGAGAGTCCTCCGGCGAGAAACACGCGCGGCAGCTTCTTTGCCGCCTCTCGCGCCAACGTCCAGTCCGCTGTTCGACCGGTACCGCCGCGCAACTGTGGATCGTAAGCATCAACCATAAATCCATCCACGGCGTATTGCTCAAGTTTCGCAAGATCCACAGTTTGGCCGGTGCGGACGACTTTTATTACAAACGGTTTAAATGTTCCATTCTTCAGCTCCGCACAGAATTCAACACCTTCGTCGCCGTGAAGCTGAATTCCGTCCAAGCGATCGCTTGCGGCGATCCGAATAACGTCTTTGACTGCTTCGTTGACGAACACGCCGACAGCCTTAACCGATGACCGGGCTGGTCCATTCGATCTAATGGCTTCAATAATTTCGCGCGCAACATTCGAGTCGATGAATCTTGGGCTGCGGCGATAGAAGTTGAAGCCGAGCATGTCTGCACCAGCGTCGATTGCTGCGCGTGCGTCAGCGACGTTCGTGATGCCGCAAATTTTTGTGAACGGAGTCCGCGACGGCCACGGCTCCGGCGTGCCGATGAAGTCGCGCACAGCTTGAGCAGGATTTGCCGCCCGCATCAAAGTTTCACCGACTAAGAAACCATTGTAACCGGCGACGCGGAGGCGCCGAACTTCGTCTGGCGTTAAGCCGCTCTCACTGATAAGAATTGCATCGCGCGGCGCAGCGCGGGCCAGCAGCACCGACGTTTCGATTGAAACCTCAAACGTGTGCAGGTTGCGATTGTTGACACCAATCAAGCGCGCGCCACACTTGATGGCGCGATCAAGCTCTGGCTTTGTGTGCACCTCGACGAGCGCATCAAGCCCCAATTCGTCTTCCGCAATCGTGCGCAGTCGCTTAAGGGTCTCATCGTCGAGGGCGGCCACGATTAGCAGCAGCCCGTCCGCGCCTGACGCCGCGGATTCGTAAACCTGATATTCGTCGAAAATGAAGTCCTTCCGCAGGACGGGAAGGGAAATCGCAGTTCGCACTCTGCGCAAGTCATGCAACGAGCCCTCAAAGTAATCTTCCTCGGTCAGGACAGAAATCGCGGCAGCGCCACCCGATTCGTACATTTGCGCCACGGCTTCAGGGTCCGCGTGCTCATTGATTTTTCCCTTGGAAGGCGATCGGCGTTTGAATTCAGCGATGATGCTCGGCCGGCTCATATCGCTCAGGGCCTGAACCAGCTCATGTGCGCCTCTTCGGCGTCGAACTTCATGCGCCAGGTCGCGCACACGTTCAAGAGGCTGACAAGTCTTTGCCGCCGCGACACGGCGGCGTTTCACCTCGATAATTTCCGAAAGAAAATCCATTGCCAGCGAATTCACACAGCTTCACGCGTGGTAAGTCGTATCAAGTCGTTCAGTTTCTGGCTTGCCGCGCCACTGTCGACGCTTTTTTCCGCGAGCTCTATTCCTTCTCTTACGTCGGCAGCGATTCCGCCAACGTGCAAAGCTGCGGCCGAATTGATTAATACCAACAGGCGCGCTGCGTCGCGGCGTTTTCCGTCCATCACGTCCCGAATAGTCTTCGCGTTAGCCCCAGCATCGCCAGTGCGCAAGCTCTCGAGCGGTGTTCGTTCAATCCCAAAATCCTCTGGTGAGACTTCGAAAATGCGAACCTCGCCGTTGGATGCCTCGGCGACAAATGTCTTCTCGGCGATCGTGACTTCGTCCAGTCCATCGGCGCCATGCACCACCCAGGCGCGTTCAGTTCCCAGCAACGACAACGCGCGGGCCACCGGCTCGACCTGTTCACGATCTGAGACGCCAATGATTTGTCGCGGCGCGCATGCCGGGTTTGTCAGTGGGCCGAGCAGGTTGAACGTCGTCTGCACGCCGAGTTCGCGCCGGACCGCCGCGACGCGTGCCGTCGCCGAGTGATACAGCGGCGCGAACATAAAACAGATTCCTAACTCGTTTAGGCACGTCTCTGAAACTTCAGGCGCCACTGAGATATTAACGCCCAATGCTGTCAGCACGTCGGCGCTACCACACTTGCTGCTGGCGGCGCGGTTGCCGTGTTTCGCGACTGGCAATCCCGCACCGGCGATTACAAACGCGGCGGCCGTGGAAACGTTGAAGGTCTTCGCGCAGCTCGAGCCTGTTCCTGCCGTGTCGATGAACCGTTCATGCCGCGATTTGATGCGGACCGCCCGCGCGCGCATACCTTCGGCAAAGCCCGCAAGCTCCTCGACGGTTTCGCCCTTTAGCTTGAGTGCGATCAGTGCGGCGGCAATCTGGCCATCAGTTGCATCTCCATTCAGCAGGCTTTCCAGCAAAGAGCCGGCTTCGCTGCGCGAGAGATCTTCTCCGCGCATGAGGCGCGGGAGAAAGTCCCTCAGTCCGGAGTCGGCAGTTCGGAGTTCGATTTGTGAACGTGAGTCACTCATCGTGGCATTTGACTTCAGACTTCAGACTCCGCACGTCAAACCTACAGCCGTAAGAAATTCGCGAGCAGCTTCTTGCCTTCCGAAGTCATGATCGATTCGGGATGAAACTGTACGCCTTCAATTTTCATCTTTCGATGTCGCAAACCCATGATTGTGCCATTTGGCGTCGTGGCGGAAACTTCGAGACAATCGGGCAAGCTCTGGCGTTCGACCACGAGCGAATGATAGCGGCCCGCGGTAAGGTTCCGCTCGAGCCCCTCGAAGATTGTTCTGCCATCGTGCTGAACCGTTGACGATTTGCCGTGAAACAGATGCGCGGCCCGCACCACTCGCCCGCCGAAGACTTGGCCAATCGACTGATGACCGAGACAAACTCCGAGAATGGGTACTTTGCCGCCGAATTCTTTGATTACCTGCAAGGAAACGCCGGCGTCATTAGGTGTGCCGGGTCCGGGAGAGATCACAATTCGATCGGGTGACAACTTTTCAATCTCATCAATCGTGACTTCGTTGTTGCGGCGCACCTCGATTCGCTCGCCCAACTCGCCGAGGTACTGCACGAGGTTGTAGGTAAACGAATCGTAGTTGTCGATTACTAACAGCATGTTAGTTGTCGTAAAAGAAAAACTGGACGCTACTGAAGCTCCTATTTTCCACAGGGTGAAACGCTCGCGTGTTTGATCCGCACTGGCACAACAGGTTTCTCATCTTCACTTTCTGCCCGGTTAATCGCGTCGGCGACTTCCATCCCGCGAAGAACGCGGCCGAATGCGGCAAACTTGCCGTCGAGATGCGGCCCGTCGCCGACCAAAATGAAGAAATGCGTTGTTGCGCTATTTGGTTCATCTCCCCGCGCCATGGAAACAATTCCGCGCACGTGTCTCACGTCGTTCGGCTCGTCCGGCAGCTTTCTCTGCATGCGCGTGGCGAGTGCGGCCCCCCAGTGTTCGCTCGTCGAAAGATTGCCGCCCTGAATCACAAAACCCCTCACGACGCGGCTGAAGGTGGTCGTATCGAGCGCGCTGGAGGCCGCGAGATTCAAGAAGTTTCGCACCGTTTCCGGCGCTTTTTCCGGCATCATTTCAATGACGATAGCGCCTTGTTCAGTGTCGAGCGTTACGCATTGGCCAGACATTTGCCCCACGGTCGCGCTAGTAAACGCATTGACATTTGTTGATGGCGAGGGCGACGCTGAGGGACGCGCATTTGCTTTCTTGAGATTGTCGGAACTCGGCGTCGGATTTTGCGCCGCCATCGACGAGGCAACAAATAACAAAATGGCGATCGCGCGAAAATGTTTCAAGCTGACGCCCATCACAGGCCTCTCTCCGCCAGCTCGAGCGCGCGAAACAACCCCCGCGCTTTAGCCACGCACTCTTCGTACTCGCGTTCGGGAACGGAATCCGCAACGATGCCCGCCCCGGCCTGCACGGTGGCCACACCGTTCCGCAGGTGAATTGTCCTAATCGCAATGCACGAATCCAGATTGCCGGCGTAATCGACGTAGAGCACGGCCCCGGCATAGATCCCACGTTTCACCGGTTCAAGTTCATCGATGATTTGCATCGCGCGAATCTTTGGCGCGCCGGTTACTGTGCCCGCCGGAAAACAGGAGGCCAGCGCATCAAATCGATCGAGGTCGTCGCGCAAACGTGAACGCAGACTGGTCACGAGATGCTGAACATGAGAATACCGTTCGATCTTCATCAGATCGTCGACTTTGACTGAGCCATAATCCGAAACGCGACCGAGATCATTGCGACCGAGATCGACAAGCATCGTATGCTCCGCGACTTCTTTTTCATCGTGACGCATCTCTTCGCCGAGCATCCAGTCTTCAGCTTCAGTCGCGCCGCGCGGGCGGGTGCCGGCGATTGGCCGGTAATCAAGCCGCTGCCCGTGACATCGCACCAGCATTTCGGGTGACGACCCGACGATTGCTTCGTTTCCCAGGCGCAGAAAAAACATGTACGGCGAAGGATTCGTCGCGCGCAATGCGCGATAAATCGCCAGCGGATCAGCGGCCGTAGGTTTCCTAAACTTTTGCGCGATCACTACCTGGTAACAGTCTCCTGCGGTAATGTGATCCTTGACCGTTTCTACCGCAGCTTCAAACTGTGCGCGCGGCCAAGTTGATTGAAAGTGAACGGTTGTTTGGCCGAGAGTCGACGCGTTCGCCGGCGCTTGCGCGAGTTCACTGAGACGTCCGGCGATCGACTCCGTCTCTTGAACAGCTTGATCGTAGAGAGCATGCAGCCGCTGCCGGTCACCGCCGGCCTCATCGACGAATACCACAGACGCGATTTCGATTTGTTGCTGGACGCGATCGAACGCCAGCACATTCCGAAAGAACATCCATGCGGCATCGTCATTCTGCGGAGATTCTGAGCCGTTACGCATCAGCACCGGTTCGAACCAACGCGCGGCGTCGTAGCCGAGATAGCCGACGGCGCCTCCGCAAAACGGAGAAAGGCCGTGCCGTCGCGCCAGCGTCTTTCCCCGGAAGTACTCACGAATAAAATCGATCGCGTTTTGATCGACAACCTCTTCGCGGCCCTCCCTTTCAATGGCCGTCTTGTTCCCGCGTGCGCGAACGATCATGCTGGGGTTAGCGCCAATAAACGAATGACGCGCCAGTCGTTCGCCGCCTTCGATCGATTCCAGCAGGAATGCGTAGGGCGCACCCCCAGCGATGCGGATGAACGCGCCGAGCGGCGTTTGCAAGTCTGCTAACACCGCGCGCGTCACCGGCACAACATTGCCGCGGGCGGCTTCGCGCTCAAATTCGTCGAATGTCGGGGGCGTCAGTGAAAGCATGGCTCTTGTTTAGGTTTTATAACACGGTTGGAGTTTTGAGCCGCAATAACCGGAGAGTTCGGCAGTCCACTGATTTAAACTCGCTGCGGTGCTCTGCGAGACCCTCGGACTTTCCTCTGCGGTTAATAGCAAGTAATAGTAACAACCGCAGAGGATTGCAGAGTCTTTCGCATAGGGCGCAGAGAAAATCGGATTCAGGAGGCTACTACGGATTCAAAGCAAGCGATTAGCCGCCAACCAGTGACCGCCATCGACCACCAACACGGCGCCGTTGATGAAACTCGCCGCGTCGGAGCAGAGGAATATCGCAGCCGCTTCGATGTCTTTGATCAAGCCAAAGCGTCCGAGCGGAACGCGCTGCCGCAATTTCTCTTTGATTGGTTCAGGCACGAGGCGCTTCATGCCTTCAGTGTCTTCGATAGGGCCGGGCGCGATCGCATTAACGCGAATTCCATAGCGTCCCCACTCGACTGCGAGATTGCGAGTGAGGGCATCGACGCCCGCTTTGGCGGCGGAAACATGCAGTTGCATCGGTGTGCCGAGATAGTGAAGCGTGGCGCTGATGTTTAGAATCTGGCCGTGATGCTCCTTCAGTTGTGCGAACGCTGCACGAACCACGTTAAAGGCTCCCTTCAGATCGATGTCGACCACCGTGCCGAATCCGTTTGGTGAGAGTTCTTCGGCGTTGCAAAGAAAATTTCCCGCCGCACCGTTGACGACGATGTCGATCTTTCCGAACCGCTCGACGGTTATCGCAATTGCGCGCTGAACTTCTTCAGGATTACGAACGTCCGTGGCGACCGCGAAAGCTTCTCCCGTACTTGCACCCTCCCTCACGGTCGGGTTTCCGCCCCGTCTCTCGTTAATTGCACGTGCCGCGGGTTCCAGATGTTCGAGACTGCGACTGACGAGAGCAACGTGGGCGCCCGCTTCGGCCAATGCGCGCGCCACTCCGCCCGTGATTCCAGTGCCGCCGCCAGTGACGAATGCGACACGTCCTTTCAGAATTCCATCAGCAAAGATTGATTTCATAGTGACACAGACTGCAGTCTGTGATTCTAATCGATGCCTGAGACCATGATAGTGCAGCACAGTGCCAGCGTGGTCTGGCAGACTGAAGTCTGTGTCACCTCAGTTTCCAGTAATGAAAGGCCTGGATTGAACGATGTAGATCTGGCCCTTCATGTAGGCCCATTCGATGTCCTGTTCGCGTCCACGAAAGACGGCTTTGGTTTTGGTGGCGGCGGCGGCAAGCCGGCGCACAACGTCGTCGGTCAACACGGCGGGCTCGCCGCTGATCGGAATCTCTTTGATGCCGCCGCTTTCGTCAAATGTAAGCAGGCTGTCTTCTTCCGATCGCGTCAGCACCTGCACGGCATTCGCCACCGGTCGATAGATTACTTGCTCCGCGACCTTTTGTCCTTCGACCACTTTCATGCCGAGCCCACGTTTCGCGCTGATGTAAATAGATCCCCGGTTCACGGGGTTGGTATCGCGATTGAACGGGTCGGTCGTGATCATCACACCCGAGCTTTCGGAATTTATTCCTTCCTGAATCAACACCGCCATGAAAACTTTGGTGTGATCGATGCCCGCGCGCTCACGCGCTTCGTAAGCTTCGAAGTTCCATACTGATGCCCAGACCGTCTTAATTCCTTCGATTAATTGTTCGTCGGTTTTCAGATTCGGCATCGAAGTATAGATACCCGCGCCGTTGAAGTTCGGCAGGTCTTCGCTATTCGTCGAACTGCGGGCAAACACGCCGCGATTACCGAATTCCGCATGCCACCGGCGCAGAATCTCCGTGCGAAGTTGTGCGTCCATTCGCGCCTTCTGAAATTGTTCGCGCAGTCCCGTGAGGAACGAGCGACGATACGCTGGATCGTGAACGAATTTCTGATCGTTCAGCATCGCGTAAATCGCGTCGTCGAATTTGTTCTCACGCAAAAATTGATCGTAATAAAAGAAGGGTATGGTGAACCCGGGCGGCACTACGAATCCCGGAGGTCGCGCGTGGATCAATTCGCCCAAGTTTGCAGATTTCGCGCCGTAGGCAACCACCGACGACGCGCGTTGCTCATTCAATCCTGCGATCTTTGTTACCGAAAGATCGTAGCGTGGCGTCATGATGTCGAGCCGCTGCTTCAAACGTTTTTGATATTCGTCGAGTGTCGAATTGTCGGCGCGGTGAATCGTGTAGGTGTCGCGCTTCGCATCGAACTCGACCCACCAACCGTTGTACTGCTTTAAGAGTTCCTGTGCGTTCTTGATGTAGACATTTGGAATGCCCCAGCCTTTGGCGAGCAGATTGATGTGCGAGAGCGGCGTCGAAGGCTTGGTCGTAATGATTCCCGCGACGGGCGGGAGCTGCACGGGCACTTCATCGAGCACTAAAATTTCGTTGAAACCAATTTCGACGTGATCATCAAGCTTCGGAATAACATGAATGCGTCCAAGTCCTTTCGCGATATTCAACGCTTGATAATCCTGTTCCTTCGAGATTTCAGTTTGCAGCACGCGGACGATGCCAAGACTTACAGACACGGCATCCTGGCGCGACGAATTCGGTTTGAAGGCGACCGGCGTAAAGAAGGTCTGATTGATTATGTCTGACGCCAGCTTGATTTGATCAGGCGGGATCAGGTCGCCTTCCCAAAACTCGAACGTCCACTTCCGCACCGGGGTCTGATAAGCAACCGTCCCGAGAATGAAGCGGCGGTTCGCTTTGAGATAATTATTTTCGAAGAATACCTGGCCGCGCTCGAGGGAAAGATAGGTCCCGTTTACGAAGTCCTTGTGAAACTTGTAGAGCTTGGTGTTGACGTAATAAATCCGGTTCTTCTTTTGCCGGTCGATGACGAAAAGGGCGTGCGGCAAAGCGTAGGGCGTGTTCGCATCGTAGACGACGGCCAGAGAGTCGAATTCGGCTGGCGAATGAATCGAGGGGAGAGAACGCGACGAGTCGGCATTTGTCTTCTGGGCCTTACCTGCTCGAGACAGAGCGCCACTGAGAAGGATTGTAACGAGAAAACAAAAAGCGGCGACGCGGCGAGCACACATGCGTTCTTATGTAAGCGCTGTCCCTTCCGTGACCAGCAATTCTACCAAATCATCAACGTGTCGCTGTTCAGTTAGGTAACTATTGATGTTCACGCGCAACGCGCGGCGGCCGTGCAAAATCGTCGAGGGGAAAAACGCCTCGCCGCTTTTTTCGATGCGTTGCTGTAACGCCTGTTGCACGTCGTCTTGATCCCTGGGCGGCATCGCGCGAACTCGTTCCGGTAGATACCGGAAGCAGCAGACGGCCGTTTCCACCTCTCCTAGATGCTCAAAATCCGGCAACGCAGCCAGTCGCGACGCCAGATATTCGGTGAGTTCGATGTGGCGATCGACAGTTTGGCTGTATCCGCGTTTGCCCATGAATTTGAAACACATCCAAAGTTTCAGCGAATTGAACCGCCGCGTGCCCATCTGGCCGTAGCGAAAAAAGTCGTATTGCGCATCATCGAATCCGCGGTCTTCGGCCAGGTACTCTGGCGACATATCGAAAGAGTTGCGCAGAACGCGATGACCATCTCGCACCAACGTTGCCCCGCAGGAGAATGGCACGAACATCCACTTATGCGGATCGAAGGTGATTGAATCGGCGACCTCAATTCCTTTCAGCTTTGGCTTGTGTTTCTCTGAAAATGCCAACGCGCCGCCGTAGGCCGCGTCGACGTGGAACCAGCAGTCGTGGGCGCGCGCAATTTCAGCCAACGCCGGTAAATCGTCAATCACACCCGTGGACGTTGTGCCGGCGACGCCCACAATACAAAAAGGCCGGCGGCCTTCATTGATGTCCGAAGCAATCGTATCGCGCAATTTGTCGAGCCGAATGTGAAATCGTTCGTCCGTCTTGATCTTGCGCAGCGAGTCGCGACCGAGACCAATGATGTCCAGACTCTTCTCGACGGAGTAATGACATTGCTCGGAGCTATAAACCGCAAGATTGCTGCCCTCGCGGGCGCCGCTCCGTGCTATTTCGGGTGAAACGCGGTCGCGCGCGCATTTCAGAGCGATCAAGTTGGCTTCCGAGCCACCACTGGCCAGCACGCCGAATGCTGCGTGACCATACCCAACCAATTCACACAGCCAGCGAATGACCTGTGATTCAACCATCGCAGAGGTCGGGCCATTGCGCCATGCGCCCGCATTCTGATTGAGCGATGAGCACAACGCGTCCGCCCAAACGCCGATTGCCAAAGGCGCCGGATTAAATTGACCGAAGTAGCGCGGGCTCGGCACCTGCATCGCGTGCGGCGCAATGTCCCGCGCATAATGTTCGAGGATCGTTTTTGCCGGCAGACCATGCTGCGGCATCGGCTCGTCGAACAGCTTCTTCAACTCATCCGGAGTAGCGGCCGGTGCAACCGGCAATCCTTCCAGTGAGGCTGCACGGTCACTGATCAATTTCGTGACGGCACTGCCAATCTCGGCATGTTGGTCTCTCAGTTCGTCAGGGGTCATGTTATCTTCGCGAGCGTACTGATCTAAACAGAGTCAAACGCGAAATGCCAACGGCCACCGAACGGTTTGCCGTCACGCTGAAACTCCATGCGCTCGATTTTGGAGTTGAGCTGGCGACGAAACACATCGCTAAACTTCAGAATTATTACGCGCTGCTGTTGAAGTGGAATCCTCGTTTGCATCTGTTGGCGCGTTGCACGCCTGAAGAGTTCGCAACGAGGCATGTGCTTGAGTCGCTTTTGTTGCTGAAGCACTTGCCGCCGAACGCGGCCCTCGCAGACATCGGCACGGGCGGCGGATTGCCTATTATTCCATGTCTGATTGTCCGCGATGATCTTCGGGCCAACCTATTCGAGGCCTCCCTAAAGAAGTGCGTATTCCTGAAAGAAGCCCTTCGTGCTATTCAGCGGCAGGATCGTGCGACCGTGCTGAATGCTCGTTTTGAAATTGCGCCTGCGCCAGACGTGCAGTTTGTTACGTGTCGGGCGTTGGACAAATTCGAGGAACTGTTGCCCTCGATGATCGAATGGGCGCCGGTTGACGCGACCTTTCTGTTTTTTGCGGGGGTTGCCGTGAAAGCCAAAATCAAAACAATGCTGACTAACACCCAAGTTGAGAGAGTGCCTCAATCCGAGAGGCGATTTCTCGTAATTGGCCGGCACTAACAGCCAGATTTCAGGTCAGGCAGCTCGCTGGCTAAAGCGCTATTTGATTGTGACGGCTATCGTCTGCTGGCCCGTGATGACGTAATCAGCGGGAGCCAATTCGCGTTCGTAAACCAAAGACATCGTCAGCGGAGAGTAGCCTCCCGAGGAGCGATCGCTGTTTAACGTTGCGACCGTGGAGGGCGGCAGATTGGGAAGCTCACTGGTACCGATTACGACACCTGGAGTCGGGCGCTGCAAACGCAGGTACAACCGGTCATTCTTCTTGACCCTGTTTATTGCACTCACCAACTGACCCAGATTTACCGGCACAAAGGACTTCGCTGGGGAAGACTCCTGCAAGGCGGTCCCGTCGCCGACGGTAATCATCAGTTGACCGGCGGAAGCCTGAGTGGGAATCTGCACCGGTATGCGCTGCACAAACAACTTGCCCGCATCCGTACGGATGTAAGCCTGCAAATCAACCGTGTCACCGCTATGTACTTCGGTGCGATCGAGTGAAATGCGTTCAAGTGTGGCAGCCTGTACGTCGTCGCTGGCGGAGATGTCCAGCGAGATACCGCGGATAGTGACGTCATCGAATCCGCTGTTCAGAAGATCGGAAATCGGATTTGCGATAGCGCCAGCGGCAAGCAACGATGCCTGAGCCGCGGAAAAACGGCGCTCCAGTTGAATCGGCGGCTGGCCGTCAACGTTAATTGAGCCCCGCACCGAGACGGTGGACTCGCCCAGCGAACGCTCACGCGCATTGATGCTGTTAAAAACGCTAATCGTCAGGAGCAGCGGCGTGAGATATTGGTCGCTGACCATCTCGAACGAGAACTTCTCGTCCCGATTCCGGCTGGTGTGCAAGTTAATTGTAACCGGAATCATCTTGGCCGCGTGACCGAGTTGCCCGTAGATTCCCGTCGCCCGATCCTGCGAGATATTGCCAACCATGTTGCCGGGAACCGCCAGCTTGAACGAGTTAAAAGCGTTCGGAATTACCGTGATAACCGAGCTTTCGGTCATCGGCATGTCTGCACCGCCCAGGCCGAGGAACGGATGTCCAAAGGCGTAGATGCGTTCGCCATTTCGGAAAGTCACTGTGCCGGAGGCGGCAACCGAGTAATCGCCGCGAACAAGCTGCACGCTAACTGAAGTCCCCGGAGTCAACGTGTTCGCATCGAACGAGGCGAGCGGTGTAATAGGTGATGCGCCGCCAACCCCCGAAACGGGCAACAAGCCGGCCTTTGTAAGCTCGTCCGAGAAAAGCGAAAGCGTTTCCTGACCGATCCCGGTGAAAACAACAGGCGTCGCGATAGGCTGAATAGTTTGGCCAATGTAAGCCGCAAGTGGCGAGGCTGCAGCCACCGACGCAATCAGCGGCCCGCCTGCAACTGTCTGTTTCGGCAAAACGGTCTTCCAGTCAGTGCGCGCCAGTTGCGACAGAGATACGGCTTTCGGTTGTCGTGTAATTCTCGGCGCGCCCGATTCGAAGATATCGATCATTTGTTCAATCGGTGTGATGCCGCAGATTGGTTCTTTCGCAAACGGGAAGCTGTAAGCGACTGCGCCAACCAGACGGCCATCAATGAAAACCGGCGAGCCCGACATGCCGGCGAACACGCCGGTGCGGTCGACGTTCTTACCACTGAGCTTCGCGATGATCGTGGACTGCCGGGGACCCGTGAAGCCTGGCAGGACGCCGATGATTTCCACGCCAAACTCTTCGGGCGCGCTTCCCGAGAAAACACTGCGGGCGATCCCCTTCATGCCGGGGCGCAAGTCGTCGATCGGCAAAATCCCTTTGGTGCTAATCGATCGTTCAGATATCGAACTGGCTCTCTCTTGCGCCCGACCGCAAGGCGGCACGATAAGTAAGAGGAAGCAGGCAAGGGGGCCGATGGAAGTCAGTTTTCTTATCTTCATAACTGTTGCGCCGGGCGCCGCGAGCCAATATTAGCCTAGTCGGCAAAAGGCTGCCAGCCTGTTTCCTTCCTCCCGCCGGGACAGGGCTGGGTGAGAGGCTTAGCATGATGTACCCTCAGTCTCATTTTGTGAGGCTTTGCCTCACCGCTTAGAGCATGTTCGATGTCGAAGGTTTCATTCTGGTTGGCGGAGCCTCGCGGCGGATGGGTCGCGACAAAGCGCTATTGGATGTTGGCGGCCAGCCGTTGCTCGAAAGAATTGGGGGTGAATTAGGCGGCATCGTGTCCGAGGTCTCGCTTGTCGGCGCGCGCCAGACTTATGCGTCATTCAAGAATGTCCCGGATGTTTATCAGCAGTGGGGAGCGCTCGGCGGTATACACGCCGCGCTTATGGCCGCGAGAACCGACTGGGCCGCAGTGGTGGCGTGCGATCTGCCTTTTGTGACGAGCGAATTGTTCGAACGGCTTGCCACCTTCGTGAACCGCTTTACCGACGCGGTTGTTCCGATCCAAGCTGATGACCGTCCTCAGCCAGTCTGCGCTCTGTATCGCCGAACCACGTGCCTTCCGGAAATTGAAAAGCTAGTCGAAGCCGGCGAGCACACTCCACGGGCGCTGCTGACACAGGTCCGCACACGTTATGTCCAGTTCGTGGAAATTTCCGATTTGCCCGCCGCGGAGCATCTCTTTTTTAACGTGAATACCCCGGAAGACTTGGAAAAGGCAGACGCAATATTGTCTCCTCAATAGGTCGCCTTTGTGAAATCGCATGGAAAACGCGCAAAAACTTTTTGGTTGCAATTCCCGTCCTAAGCCGCATAATTGCTTGAGATGGCTTCGCAACGCCGAGTAATCAAGCGCCTCCTGCGAACTTTCCTGCCGATTCTCCTCGTTATCCTGATCGCCGCAGTCTCAGTCAGTGCGTGGATTGTTTACAGCACCACGCGCCCACCGCGCGCGAAATATCTAATCACGCCGCAAAGTTTTCCCAGTGGTCCAATCGCCAAAGCCTCAGACGTTATGTGGTCAAATCATGATGGCACACAGGCGCGTGGCTGGTTGATCAAAGGTGACGAAGGCGCGCCGGCCGTGATCCTGCTCCATCGTTATGGCGCAGACCGCTCGTGGCTGCTGAACATGGCGGTGAAGCTCAACGAGAGCACCGGCTTCAACGTGCTCTGGCCCGACCTGCGCGGACACGGCGAGCAACCCCCGGTGAAGTGGACCCTTTTCGGCGCGATCGAAGGCGACGATGTGACGGCGGCGATTGACTATCTGCATACATTGAAGACGGGCGCGGGAAAACCGCAGACTGGCTTCGTCGGAGTTTACGGCGTGGAACTTGGCGCGTACGCGGCTGTGGATGCAGCGAAGCTTTACCCGGAAGTGCGCGCGCTGGCCCTCGATTCAACTCCGGCTTCGCCCGATGAAATGATGCAAGCAGCTACCGACCGGCAAACTGGCATGAATAACCCTGTGTTCCATTTGCTTGCACGCTGGGGCATGAAAGTTTACGGAGCGGGAAAGTACCAGAATATATCGGCATGCGATCTAGCGCGCGCCACGCGCAACGAGCGGGTGCTGCTGCTAACCGGAGCAGCTAACGATCCCTGGCGCAATTCGACCTTGGCGCTGTCGAGTTGTTTCGCCGGAGGCGCCGTTGAGGTTAAGAAAGATCTTTCGATCACTGGTGGAGGACTGGACGCCGCGACCGGTGAACAGGAAGAAGCCTACGACCGCCCCATCATCGAGTTTTTCAAAACCGCTCTAAAGTAACGAACGAGCTATTACAGACCGCGCGAGCGGTTAAGCTACTCGTCGTTTCCGAATGCCCCAACCGCGCAATCATCTCCATCCGAGTTCAAGCCAAAGAAGTAACGCGAGTCTGGGAGCAATTCCGTTGGTGGTTTTTGCAGCGGCGTTTCTCGCTTACGTCCTTCTCCTTACAAAGAACTACTACTGGGATGGAATTTTCTTTGCCCAGGTCATCGAAGATGCGCCACGAATTCATGCCACGCTGATTCATCCGAATCATCTGCTCGATTTGGTTTTCGAGTATGCGATGTTTCGCGGTGTGCACCTGCTGGGTCTTCATCCGCGAGCGTTGACAGTTTTGCAACTCAGCAACTGCGTGTTGGGCGCGGGAGCGGTCGCGCTTTTCCTTCGCATCTGCTTTGATTGGTTCAAATCCGTCTACGTTTCATTGATCGCCGCGGCGCTGTTCGCGTTCTCAGCTACCTGGTGGAGGTTCGCTACGGATGCCGACACTTACGTGTTCGCCGTTCTGTTCTTGCTGGTCGGCTTCCATTTCCTAAAGCCGGACAAAAGATCGCAACCGTTCGCAGTCGCGCTCGCCCACGCTTTCTCAATGTTCCTTCATCAGCTGTCGGTGTTGTTCTTCCCGGTCGCCATCGCAGGCCTCATCCTTCAAGCAAGGAGAAACGGGTCGAGAGATGGTTGGCGGAACGTCGTCAAGTACGCGGTGACGGCGACGGTGGTGACTGTCGGCGTTTACTTTTTCGTTTTTCATGCGGTCGCAGGCACATGGTCAATAGGAGCTTTTGTTAGGTGGATTACCTATTTTTCGCCCGAGAATGGATTTTCATTCAATGCGGCGAGCAACCTCGGCTATACGTTGCGTTCACAAGTTCGCGTGTTCCTGGGGGGCCGCATAGCTTTCGTTCGTGAGTTCGGCGGGCCGGTGATGATTGGGCTCGCGACGTTGACCGGAATGGCCGCGCTGGCTTTTGTTTTCGCGCTGCTTCGGCACTGGCGAGAGTTGCGGAATGCCCTCGTCGCTGCCTTAGAATTCCCGAAACAGTTTCAACCGCTGACAGTTCTTTGCGCCCTTTGGATTGCTCCTTACGTCGTCTTCCTTTTCTTTTTTATTCCACAGAATGTCTTTTATCGCCTGTTCTATTTGCCGGCGATCATACTTTTGATTGGTTCGGCACTTGCGACCATTGAAAGCTCACCAAATCACGTGCGGGCTTACTGCGCTGCGTTTTTAGCGGTGACTGTCTTCTTCGCCAATCTGACTTTTTCTCAATATCCCTACACGCAAGTGCGCGCGAACCCACCGCTTGACCTGGCGTTTCATCTCAACAAAGTTTGGCCAACCGGCACTGTTGTCTATTTCGCGTCGCCTAACACAGACGGTTCGCTCGTTCGCTATTTCAATCCAGGCAGTGTCTGGGTGCGGGTGTCGCCTACGGAGTTTACGCGGCAACTCGAACAATTGTCGCTGCCGGCACATGGCGCGTGGTTGGAAACTACGCTGGTCGATCAACTTGAAGCGACGGCGGAGGGAAGAGCGTGGCTGGCGAAGCACGCGGAGAGACGTGCTGACTGTGAACTGGCGAACAGCAAGTTCCGGATCAGATTTTATCAACTGAAACCTGGTCGAGTCGGCTGACCTATCGCACGCGAACCGCGAAGATACTAAGCCGGCCGTTGTCGGCAATCTTCTCCGTAGTCACCGCACGATAATCCGTGAGTTGCTTTTCCCAACGCGTCTCAATCAACACGAGGCCCACGCTCGGTGGTTGACGAATCGCCGCCGCAACATCCTGCGCGCCCTCGAATCGCATCGGCTCGCCGTTAGCCGCATACGCCAAACGACCGCTCGCGTAGAACTCTGCAGTGCGGTCATCACACAGCAAGTAGAAAACCGGAGTCGCGGCGTATCCTCGCGCGTCCGCGGCGCGAATCAGCTCGCGCGTCGAATCTGGCGCCATCGCATACCTGGCCGCAATGATGGCCGTGGTGGCAATTGCGATTGAAGCGAACGCGACCATCGCAGGGGCTATTGTTCTTTGTCTGGTAAAAATCAGCGCCAGGCCGCCGGCAAGAAACGCGATTACGAGCTCTGCCGTAATCAATGAGGACGGTATGGAAAAGTGGCGTGCAGCATACCACGCACCGCCGGCGGCAATCGCCATCATTAATGCGGAGGTGACACGCATAATTATGAGATTTCGCGTCCCGTCCAGATAGCGACGAATTTCGTTGCCGACCAGCAGCGCTGCGCCCGGAAGCACTGGCAAGATGTAGCCCGGCAGCTTCGCGCCAGACAGAGAAAAGAAGAGGGTCGGAATGAGGATCGAAATCAATGCGAGATAGAAGGCATCATCGGTACGGGATGTCCTGCGTAAGTCGAGAGCGCGACGCACGACGGCCCTGATCAACAATAACGTCCAGGGTGCCGATAACCAGGCGATTGTCGGCAAATAAAAATAGAAGGGCTGCGGGTGGTGATACTTGTTTGAGAGAAACCGCGCGAAGTGATGCTGAATGATGAATTGCTCAATGAAAGGCCAGCCGTGGCGATGAATCATGGGTCCATACCAGAGCGCGGCGACTGCGGTTGCGAAAGGAAGTCCCCACAGTAAGCTAATCATAAATTGCTTGCCCGGCCATTCGCGGCGGATGAGAAAGTAGCCGGCGATTATTCCGAGCGGGAGAATCACGCCGACCAGGCCTTTCGCCAACAAAGACAATCCTATGAAGAGGTAAAACGCCGCGAGTAGGAGATTTTGTTTCTGCGGCTTGAGTCGCGATTGATAGAAACAGCAAAGCGCGCCAGTGACTGTCATCGTTAGCAGGATGTCAAAACTCGCAGCCCGCGAGAACGCGATCGCGCCGAGGCTCGATAGGAAGACAAGTGCGCTCCATTCGCCCAGCTCGCTCGGGTGCTCTCGTTCTGTGGCTTGGTTTGCTCTTGCGATGCTTCGGCCAAGCCAAAATATAAATACCGCGGTCAACAGCCCGCACAGAGCTGGCCCAAGCCGCGCCGCATACTCATTAACGCCAAGTAGGCGGTAGCTCGCAATCATCAGCCAATAAAGAAGTGAAGGCTTCTCGAACCACGGATGCCCGCCCAGCATCGGGCTGATCAAATCGTGGCGCGCAAACATCTCACGCGCGACTTCCGCATAGCGCGGCTCATCCGGCCCAACGAGTGGAAACGCACCCAGACCGAGCAAATAGAATGCGGCGATGGCGAGGAAGATGAGTTTCCAACCGTGCTTGGCAAGTTTTGTCTTCGGCAAGTATAGTCCCAAAACAGAAGTCAGATGGCGGAAATCAGAAGTCAGACGTCAGACGTCCAGAAGGAATCGCGAAATCTCGACTTTGCAGTATCGTCGAATCGACAGCATGATTCAAACCCGAATTCAAGAGAAAGAGCGAGGGTTCTCGCGTCTGACGTCTGACCTCTGAAGTCTGACGTCTGCATTATGTTACGAACCGCAGTCATCGGAGTTGGCCATCTCGGCGCGCAGCACGCGCGTTTGCATGCGGCGCTGGCGGCCGAGAGCGTCTGCGATTTCGTCAGCGTGTGCGATCTCGACGTGGCGCGTGCGCGCAGCGTAGCGGCTGAACGAAAGACCGAAGCCACCGTGGATTGGCGCACCTTGATTGGCAAAGTCGACGCCGTCAGCCTCGCCGTGCCGACCGAATCGCACTGCGAAATTGCCTGCGGATTGCTCGAGGCCGGCATACATGTGCTGGTTGAAAAACCGATCTCACGCAATCTCGACGAAGCTGATCAGATGATCGCCGCGGCGAATAAGGGCGACGCAATTTTGCAAGTGGGCCATGCCGAACGATTCAATCCAGCGCTCGTCGCGTTGCAGCCGCACGTGCGCAATCCTGTTTATTTTGAAATTCATCGCGTCGGGCAATTCACTGCGCGCTCGCTCGACATCGATGTCGTGCTGGATCTAATGATTCACGATCTCGATATCGTGCAATGGCTAGTCGGTGAAGAAGTTGAGGTGACTGAGCTGCACGCCGTCGGCATTCCGATTCTCACCGACAAGGTAGATGCGGCGAACGCACGGCTCGAATTTGCAAGTGGCGCGGTCGCGAATATCACTGCCTCGCGTGTAGGGACAGAGAAGATTCGCAAGATGCGTTTCTTCCAACCGCGCGATTATGTGGCGGTCGATTACGTGACGAATCACGCGTCGATTAGCAGTCTCGCACCCTCGTCGGGCGGCGCTTGGCCGGGCGTACAAACACAGGTTTTGGAAACACAAAATGTCGAGCCGTTGCGCGCAGAGATTGAATCTTTTTTGCAGGCCGCAGACAATCGCTCGCGCCCGCTGGTGTCAGGCGAAGATGGCAAGCGAGCGCTCGCATTGGCGTTGCGCGCGCTCGAACAGATTCATCATCATACGGTGAAGACCGGCGTCGGCGCTTTGCTTTCGGCGGCGACTTAGGTAGTGCCGCATTTTGCCTTTGCGCCTTTCCGCCACTTCTTCGCGCGTTTGCAAGAAATTAATTAGCTGCCTTGGATTTCGCGCAAAGACGCAAAGTGAAGCCTAAGACGCAAAAAAAGTAAATCCAGTTTAGCCACTACCGCATTTTAGCCTCACTTGTTCGCGATTATGCGAGCATGATAGTTTTGCTACTCAAATTTCAAATCTAACGTATGCCGAATCGAGAAGAAGCCTGGGAGTTGCTCTGCGAATACACCAAGGGTGACAGCTTGCGGAAGCATGCTGTGGCAGTCGAAACCGCGATGCGCGCATGCGCGCCGCGTTACGGCGGTGCCGACGCTGATGTCAATGAGTGGGGTTTGGTGGGATTGCTGCATGACTTTGATTACGAGATGTTTCCGTCGGCCGATCAGCACCCGTTCACCGGCTCGAATATCCTGTGCGGGCGCGGCTATCCCGATCGAATCATCAAAGCGATCCTCGGACATGCGACGTACACCGGTGTACCGCGCGACACGCAAATGGCCAAGGCGCTGTTTGCCACGGATGAGCTGTGTGGATTCCTGGTCGCATGCGCGCTGGTACGTCCTTCGCGCAGCCTTGATGATCTCGAAGTAAAGTCAGTCAAGAAAAAACTCAAGGACAAAGCCTTCGCGCGCTCAGTGAACCGCGAAGATATTCATCAGGGCGTTGAAGAGTTAGGGGTAACGCTCGACGAGCATATTCAGTTTGTGATCGATTCATTGAAGCCTGTGCAGAAGGAAATTGGATTGGGGCCAAAAGAGGAGCCTACAAACGCTTAGGTCATTTCCCGTGACGGACTTCATGCGTTGTAGGAATGTAAAGCCGCGAAACAAAGAAAGTCGACGCGACGAGATAGGAAAACGCCGCGAACAAGAGTACGAGCCCGCTTGTTAACAGAGCTTGCAGTTTTCGCCTTCTCGAAGTGTGGCGGTAAACAAAAACCGCAGCAGAGACAGAAACGCCCAACGGAATGACGAGGCTGATCAAAAGGCGCCAATCTTCCTGCGCCATGACCCTCGCTGAACCAAAAATGGCGACTGCAAGAATAGACCAGAAACCGAGCGCAAGCAGACCGCCGACAAGCGATACCAGGAGAAGCAGTTTCCAACGCACCGGATTGATTCCGTTACATACGCCGACTTGTTTTGGGGCTTGACTTCGTTAAGCATAACACAGCAGGAACAGACGAAACATAATGCTTACGCGAAGCGCGCTGCTCTACCTCGCACGTCAGGAGAAACTCAAAGATGTCGCCGCGCGGTTTCGCACCTTCAGAAAGATCACCGCACGTTTCATCGCCGGCGAAACAATCGACGAAGCCGTTATCGCGATCAAGGACCTGAACACCCGCGGGTGTTCCGCCTCATTCGACCATCTGAACGAATCGGTCGGTAGCGTCGCTGAGACGGAACGCGAAGTGCGCGAGTACCTCGATGTGCTCGCGAAGATTGACGAGTCCGGCATTAACTCAAACGTTTCGATTAAGCTGACGCAGTTTGGACTCGATATCGATCCGGAACTGACGTACCGGAATGCGCGTAAGGTCGTCGAGGATGCGGCACGACGCGGCAATTTTGTCCGTGTGGACATGGAAGGATCAGCGGTTACGCAGGTGACGCTCGATATCTTCAGGCGGCTGCGCGGCGAGTTTGGATTGAATGATGTCGGAATCGTCGTGCAGTCATATCTTTATCGCACGGAAGAAGACGCGCGCGGACTGCTGAAAATCCCTGCGCGAATTCGTTTGTGCAAGGGCGCTTACGACGAGCCGGCGTCTGTTGCCTATCCGGAGAAAAAAGACGTCGATGACAACTACGTGCGCGTGATGAGGCTTTTGCTGGCGAGCGGCACCTATCACGGGATCGCCACCCACGATCCGAAGATGATCGACGCGACGGTCGATTTCGCGCAGAAGGAAGGCATCGGCAAGGAAGCGTTTGAATTTCAGATGCTCTATGGCATCCGACGAGATTTGCAGGAACAACTTGCGCGCGATGGATATAATATGCGCGTCTACGTTCCGTATGGGAAACACTGGTACCCGTACTTCATGCGACGTTTGGCCGAGCGGCCGGCGAATATCTGGTTTGTGATGAAGAACCTTTGGAAGTGAACTCCCTCTCCCTTTGGGAGAGGGCTGGGGTGAGGGTGCGAAGCATAGTGATGCACACAATCTATTTCTCTTTTCTTGACGCGAGGCAGCCTCGCGTCAAGAAAGAAACAAAAAATATTTCGTTTGATTAACGCTAAGCCCTCACCCCAACCCTCTTCCAGAGGGAGAGGGAATGAACCATGGAAAATTACCTCTGGATTTTCTGGACGATACTTGGCGCGATTTTGATCGTGGCTGAGATCTTCACGACCGGTTTCGTGTTGCTTTGGTTTGGCATCGGCGCCTTGGCGGCGGCGTTGGCGAATCTTGCCGGCGTCACTAGCATCCCGATTCAATTTCTGATTTTCGCTGTGGTTTCGATCGGGCTGACCGCCGCCTCGCGAACAATCTTTGTCAATTATTTCTCGCGCGAAAAAACCGGCGGTGATTTGAAAACCGGCGCGGATGCATTGCCGGGAAAAGTTGGAACTGTCGTTACATCAAGCCAGGGCGCATTGCATGAAGGCGCGGTGAAAGTTTTCGGTTCGACGTGGACGGCGTATCCAGCCGACGGCGAAGAACCATTGGAAGCCGGCGATCGCGTGCAAGTTGAACGAGTGCAAGGCGCTTCGATTTTCGTCCGGCGGGTGGGCCAGGTGCCGGATTGGCGGGGAAAAGAATTGGAATCGTAGAGACTGCTTAAAGCGTGGGCGTTTGATGCTGGGTATCGACTTCAGTTTCGTCCAGCGTCCGATCTTCATCTGTCGCGGGTAGCTCAACCGTAATTCGATCGGCAGAACCCTTCTCTAATTCGTCGCCAGAGAATTTGGCAAGCACCACCGTAATGTTGTCTTCACCGCCGCGATCGTTGGCCGCGGCCACTAGAGCGGCGCACGCAGCGCCAAGATCATCGCCGGTTTCGGCGACGATTTGTCGAATCTCTTCGTTGCGAAGTTTGCCCGACAATCCATCGCTGCAAAGCAGAAGCACGTCGCCCTGCCGCAGCTGAATGCGCGCCGTTGCCGGCGTCAGCTCTGTCTGCGCGCCAAGCGCTTGCAAGATCACATTCCGAAACATGTGCGTTTCGGCTTCTTCTTCGCTGATTTGCCCGACATCGACAAGCTGTTGCACAAGTGATTGATCCTTAGTGGCAAGACGAATCTGTTCGCCGCGCATCACGTATGCGCGACTGTCGCCAACCTGGACGAGGTCGAGTTTATCGTGTCGTATCGCGGCGCCGGTCAGCGTCGCGCCCATACCGCTACAACGACTGTCTTCCAAGCTCTTGAAATGAATCGCGCGGTTTGCTTGCAGCGTGGCGTGCTTGAGGCAATCAACGAGCGAAGCGTCGGGATCGCAACCCTTGCCGTCGTCTCCGACCATGACTTCGCGCACGGAGTCGATGGCCATGCGACTCGCAACGTCACCGGCGAGCGCACCGCCCATGCCGTCGGAAACGACCAGCACGAGGCCTTCTTCCCCGATTTCGAAGCTCCGCATCTCTTCAGGATTTTCCGCGCCGTCAGAGCCAGTCCAGGCTTTTTGCGTCGCTAAATCGAGCAGCAGAAAGTTGTCTTCGTTGCCACGGCGGACGCGGCCGATATCTGATTTTGCGTGTAGCTCGACGAGCATTTTGAGGAGCGTTAGGACAAATTATGAAGCCAATAGTTCGTCAGGATTCTATATTGGTCTCGTTGTCTTGTCACTCGTAAACGCCGCCAAATGGTACAGGAATTTTGGCGGTGACCCCGCTCTCAAATACCCGAGAGCGCCTGATCCAGATCGGCAATAATGTCGTCAGTGTCTTCGATGCCGACTGAGATTCTTACCAAGCCATCAGTGATACCGAGTCGCTCGCGCGCTTCAGGCGTGACCGATGCGTGCGTCATCGTCGCCGGATGACAAATCAAAGTCTCGACGCCGCCTAAACTTTCGGCGAGCGTGCACAGTTTCGTTGACTCGAGCACTTTCCGCGCGGCGGCGAATGATCCGACGTCGAACGAGACCATGCTGCCAAAGCCTTTCTGTTGACGTGCGGCAAGCTCGTGCTGCTTGTGCGATTTGGATCCCGGGTAATAAATCTTCTCCACTTTCGGATGATCTTCGAGGAATGCGGCCACGGCGCGACCGGATTTGTCGTGCTGCTCCATGCGGAGCGCCAGCGTCTTTGTCCCGCGCAGCACTAACCACGAATCAAAAGGCGAAAGAATTGCGCCGGCGCCATTCTGAACGAACGCAATCCACGCCGCATCATCTTCGTTGTTAAGCACGACGCAACCACCGACGCCATCCGAATGGCCATTCAGGAATTTGGTGGTCGAATGCACGACGATGTCGGCGCCAAATTCCATCGGCCTTTGCAGATAAGGCGACATAAACGTGTTGTCACATACGACACGCGCGCCATGTGCGTGCGCAATGTCTGAGACGGCTTTCAAATCCGTGACCATCATCACCGGATTCGTCGGTGTCTCGACGAAAACCATGCGGGTGTTCTCTTTGATTGCGGCTTCGACGTTATTGACGTCGGATGTATCAACAAAATCGAATTCGATGCAATAGTTCGACAAAATCCGATTGAAGAGTCGGAAGGTGCCACCGTAGGTGTTATCGGAAACGATAACGTGCTCGTTCGCTTTGATCAGCCGCAGCGTCGCGTCAATCGCCGCCATCCCTGATGCGAATGCGTATCCGAACTGCGCGTCCTCCAGCGCCGCGATATTGCGCTCCAATGCCAGACGCGTCGGGTTTGAAGTCCGCGCGTACTCAAAACCTTTGTGTTTGCCGAGGCCTTCCTGCGCGTAGGTTGATGTCTGATAGATCGGAACAGTGACCGCGCCGGTGGCTGAGTCAGGTTCTTGTCCGGCGTGGATTGCCGTGGTTGCGAAGCCCATAGTCGAAGCTCGAAACGCAGAAGTTCGGGAGCTGAATTGCGAAATCGGATAGTATCGTGCGCGCGATTTTAGTGTCAATCCAGCGCGAATTCAACAGATTCTAATCGGCAATCATCAGTCTTCTTTAATCGCAGAGGATCGAGTATCATCGGGACGTTCCCGAAAGTTCAGCAACAACTCGTACCGCACCGGCGACCTTACTATGACTGACGACGAACAAGCAGAACCGTTTTCCAGTGACGAGCGACGCGTACACGATCGCTCGCGCTTAATCGTGGATGTCCATTTTGATGGTGGCGAATCAACCGGCGTCGCGAGCAGTTTGGACATCAGTCTGGGTGGACTCTACATGTCGACGCGTACTGAAATTCCCGTTGGCGCGACATTGGCGCTGCGCATTCCGCTCGGCGTGGATCACGTGGTCGTAAAAGGCGAAGTCGTTTATACGAATCCGGGCAAGGGCGTCGGGGTTAAGTTTCGCGATTTGTCAGACGAAGCGCGCAAGTCTTTGGAGGCGGAGCTGCCGCAAGGGTGAATGGGCAGCCCGCATCGACATGGGCCGAACTGAGCGAGCAAGTATTGACCCGATTGGCGGATCATGAGGCGGTGCACTAAATAACTGTTTAGAGGCGGGCTACCGCCCACCAGTGATTTTATGTTCGATCAATTCACACTCGGGATCGAAGAAGAGTTCCAGATCGTCGATCCGGAAACGCGTGAGTTGCGCTCGCACGTTTCCGAGATTCTCGACGAAGGCCGGATGCTGCTCGGCGAACAGATCAAGCCCGAGATGATCCAATCGCAGATCGAAGTCGGGACTGGCGTCTGCAAGAACATTCAGGAAGCGCGCGCCGACATTACCAAGTTGCGCAGCATCATTTCGTCGCTGGCCGAGAAGAATGACCTCAAGATCGTCGCCGCTTCGACACATCCGATTTCCCGCTGGCAGGACCAAAAGATATTCGACGACGATCGCTACGAGTTGCTGGTGCAGGAACTGCAAACCGTCGCACGTTCGCTTCTGATCTTCGGGGTGCACGTCCACGTCGGTGTCGCCGACCGCGAGCGGCAGATTCACATCATGAATGCGTCGCGATATTTCTTGCCGCACGTGCTGGCCCTTTCCACGTCTTCGCCGTTTTGGATGGGTCACAACACGGGGCTGAAGAGTTATCGTTCGGAAATCTTCAAGCAGTTTCCGCGCACAGACATTCCCGATCACTTCGATTCTTATCCGGGATTCGAACGTTACGTCGATCTCCTCGTAAAAACCGGCTGCATCAATGACGGCAAAAAAATTTGGTGGGACTGCCGGCCCCACCCATTCTTTCCGACTTTGGAGTTCCGTATTTGCGACATCCCCACGCGCGTCGATGATACCGTCGCGCTTGCCGCACTGTTTCAGGCAATCGTCGCGAAGCTTTACAAACTAATCGATAAGAACCTCGGGTTCCGTCTTTACCGCCGGATGCTGATTCAAGAGAACAAGTGGCGCGCGGTGCGGTACGGTCTGGAAGGGAAGCTCATCGACTTTGGCAAGCAGAAAGAAGTGCCGGTGCGTGATCTGATTCTTGAGTTACTCGACTTCGTGGACGACGTGCTCGATCCGCTCGACTCGCGCAAAGAAGTCGAACACATTCACACCATCCTTCAGCGCGGCACCTCAGCCGACGAACAACTGCGCGTGTTTCGCGAAACGAATGATTTGAAAGCGGTCGTCGATCGTTTGATTGAGTTGACGGTTGAGAATGTTCCGAAAGCCGCAAGTCTCAGCGTGGGGCAACCGGCGATGGCGCCGAGCGTGATTGCGAAGTAATGGAGTTGACAATTCCGCGGGGGTATTTCGTTGCGGGATTATTTCTGCAATCCAAGACGAATGAATATTCCAGTCAGATAAATGAATGACTCGACCTCTGCAGGCGATAATGTGGGCTTCGTTGCTGTGGGATCTGCTGCGTGACGAAACTTGTTAGCATAGGATACATATTCCTTGAGAATCTCTTTGTATTCAGGTGATGCCTTAACGCTGCTTATGAATAACTCAGCGTTCGCGGATAGGTCTTTGTTCGGCCGCCCAGTCAGAAGCTTTGATAGCGCCTCAAGTGATTCATACATATCGGTAATGACATCCTGGAGCAGTTGGTGCTTCTTACCTGCCTCTAAAAAGTGACCGAGCCCTTTCTCAAAGGGTTCATATACCGTCTTATATTTTGGATCGGATAACCAACGCAGCGGCTCGTTAACTAAGTGTATATCCAACAATCCTGCGCCCGAACGCACAAAGATAGGCGGTTGCCAACTTATTCCGAGATCGATGTCGCTTTCTGAGAGAATTAGACGGATGAATGCATTGAGTGCCAGCCTCTTAGTGTCGCCGTCTTCCAGGGCGTCATAACAGGCTTCCAACGCCTGCAAACACCGAAGGAAGTCACCCCGGACATAATAGCTTAGATCATGAAAGCTCCTGTAAACATCACCTAGAGAATTTGCGACGTGCCACAGAACCTTATAATGCACCTCATCGTACCTACCAAACATGTTTTCAAAGATCCGGTTTTGAACTCGATTCATGAACTTCGTTCTCGCTCCGTTCATGTCGATTGGTATTTCAAAACGCTCGTGGAATGGGGCTGGGGTGGACGCTTTAGTTCGGGTTACGATTTTCTTTTTATTGGCCATTGTTTTGATAGAGATCTTTCATGCCGGGCATTAACTAATTAGTACACTTCTTCGTGCGTACCGATATCAACAAACAGAACCTTCTTTGTGTCGACGAAGGAGAAGACAATTCTGACGTCATAATCAACGCTGAAACTCCAGAGTCCTTGAAGTTGCCCGGACAACTGATGTGTTCGTAGTCGCGGATCAAAAAGATTGTTTTGAAATATTGCCACGCGATCTCGAAAGCGTTGTTCGAGCTTCTTGTTGCCGCGGATTTTGCGTTTGAAAGCCTTTCGGAATGAGGAGGTTAGGACAATCTCAATCATGGGAGAGGGAGGTCATCAAATCATCAACGTTAGAGAACGATTCGAGTTTCCCGTTCTCGGATTCCTTCAACCCAGCATCAGCATTTTCTCGAATCTCCCGGCGTCGTTCTTCGATCAGATATTTGCGAAGAAGTTCGTGCAGCTCTTCCATTTCGGCGGGCGAAAGCTGCTTCACGTCTTCCACAATTTCAGCAAAGGTCGCACTCATGTTGCGACAAGAATACTACCGGTGACTTACGCTTTCAACGTATTGGTTCGGCGTTCCGCTAGATAGAACTGCCATAACATCCTCGCCGCCACTGATCGAAACGGACGCCACGCCTCTGCGAGCTTTGTGATTTCTATGAATGGCGGTCGAATTTTCATCTGGCGAATTCTACCAACCGCGGTAGCCAGAGCGATATCCCCATCCGGCCAAATGTCCGGTCGCTTCAAAGCCATCAACAGGTAGATGTTAGCCGTCCACGGGCCGACACCTTTGATACGCAGAAGGGTCGCATGCGCTTCTTCGTCGCTCATCCTCGCGATTGTCCGCAAGTCGCCGTTTGTGAACGCGTGCGCGACTTGAATGCAGTAGTGAGACTTTTGGCGGGTCACGCCGAGCGACCGCAGCCGTGGTTCACCAGCGCCGATAAAACCTTCGGCAGTAAAGGGCTGAATATTTGATTTCAATCGCGCTAACATCGAACGTGCGGAGACTAGCGAGACCTGTTGCTCGAGCACAATCCGCAACAACGTCTCGAAACCAGGACGCCGGCCCCACATCGGCGGGACGCCATGAACTTCATAAATTGAACCGAGATACCGATCGCGCACGGCGAGTTCGGCGGCGGCGGATGAAAGGGTTTGATTCGTGAGGCGCTGAGGAATCGAAGCTTGTGGTTCAGCGACGGCAGGCATGATAGACCCGGTCGCTACCGCTCCCGGTACTGACTTCTATTGCGACGTGTTCTGCAACGCCAATCGCAGGAAATTCTCAAACAGGATGCGTCCATCGCGTGACTCGTTCGGATGCTCCCAGCGCGTTGGGTTCTTGTGCCAGTCTTCGAAGGATTTTTCCAGGTGGAACTGGACTGAGTAAATCATCTGGTTGTCCGAACGCTTCGCCATCATCTGATTGCGGCACAGGTATGAAGTCGCGAGCAGCGTGAACCCTTCCGGCACACGATCCAGTTGCAGACCGTGATTTTGCCAGACACGCAGCATGCGGCCATCGCGTGTGTAATCATGCCAGCGACGCGATTCTGGATTGTCGATCCCTTTGAAGATTGGATCGTTTGGCTCAAGGATGCGCACGAACCGGTACTGATACTCGACGACACGATCTGTCCGACGTTCCCCCTGCTCCTGCTGATCCAGCGTGAGCACGCGCGCACCGAAACTCAAGCCGATTAGTTGATGGCCGCCGCAGATTCCCAGCACCGGAACGCGCGTCGTTTTGATGAATGAAGCGAACTTGTCGAGGATATCGCGGCGGTAGTAATCGAAGTCTCGGAGCGTGCCGCTGAGGACAATAGCGTCAGGCTTGAACTCTGCGGCAGCCACGGCGATTTCACTCAGGTGACTGATTCTCGTTGTCGGTTCTTTGACGAGGCGTTCGACGTTCGTAACGATATTCTTCAAAGCCAGCGCCGCGATTTCACGCTCGCGCCTCAACTCAGTGCTGACCTCTTTGCCCCATTCCTCGCGAGCGACGTCTGACAGATCCTCGGCATCGCGCAGCAAATTGTCGACGATCAGCACGCGCGCAGCGTCAATCGTCTTTTCAATCGACTCGTAACGACAGAATGTTTGCTGATTGAAAGGGAAGGGCAGCGTTTCGACCGCTTCAGGCGTAGGGTGCTCGGTGTGGGTTTCCGGTATGTTTGGCTCCATGAATTTGTGCGAAGCGAAATTATAGCATCAGCGTCGCTGTTTTGTAGTTCGCGAGAACTCGGGCACGCGCGGGCCAGCGCCCGCTGATGCGATCTGTTCCCGAACGCGGGTTACGAGCGACCGTCGAGCCCGCGCTCGCAGGGCTTTGTCCCGTGTGACCTCATCAAGCAGCAGAAACATTCGATGCCACGAGCTTTCCAGTTCATCGGCGATTTGCGAGATCCTGGTGATGTCATAGGGAATCGCCACCGCCTTACAACCTGCGCGCGCAAAGATCGCGAGATAACGCGCGGTTGCCAGATCAGGACAGAGCATCCGCCGCCCGACCTTCAGTTCGATTCCAAGCAGCGTGTGGTGGATTTTCGGTTCCACGCGTTTGGGAAGAGCAGGGAATTCGTAGGAGCGCGTCCGCAGCTTTAAGATCCGGTCGCGATAAATCCGGGGCAACCACGTCTCTCCCATTTTGGTTTCAATCGCAACTGCGAGATCGTTCGCTGACGGCGGCATGTTTAGCGAACTGAGATAGAGATGGATGGCTTGGGACTGAAGATGCTAATCACGCGACCGGGAAACAGTCCGAGATAGAAGACACCCACGATTGTCAGGATCAAAGCGACCGCGACGGCAGCTGGAATATGCGGCGCTTCCCAAGTGCCACTGGACTCGCGGAAGAACATCACGACAATCAAGCGCAGGTAGTAATAAGCCGACACCGCGGTGTTTAGGACGCCGATTACGACCAGCCAAACGTAGCCCTGATTCACGGCGGCGGTAAAGACCATAATCTTGCCCATGAAGCCGGCGGTCAGCGGCATGCCGAGCAGGCTCAGCAGAAAAATTGAAAGCGAGAATGCCAGCACCGGCGAACTGAAACCAATGCCGTTGTAATCGTCGACGTTGTTTCGCTGATCGCCTTTGCGCGCAATTACCGTGACGATGGCGAACGCACCCATGTTCATCACGGCATACGTCAGGAGGTAAAACGCGACCGCCGTTAGGGCCGCGCCTCTTTGCGCCGCATCGGTCGCCGCTCCCGCGGCAACGAATCCGACCAAAGCGTACCCAGCATGTGCAATAGATGAGTACGCCAACATGCGCTTCACATTGTTCTGCACAATCGCCACGACATTGCCAATCGACATCGTGAGCGCGGCCATGATTGCGAGTGCGCCCACCCACGTCGCATGCGCGTAACCCGCGGTGCTGGCTGCTGCGGTCGCGATCGGGAATCCGAACAGAAAGACGCGCATGAAAGCAGCAAAGCCCGCGGCCTTTGGGCCGGCAGCCATGAACGCCGTGACCGGAGTCGGTGCGCCTTCATAGACGTCGGGTGTCCAGACGTGAAACGGCGCAGTGGCGATCTTGAAACCAAAACCGACAAGCAACATCGCAATGCCGGCAAACAGAAGCGGTGGGTAAAGCGACTGATTAGCGCGCGCGGCAATCAAGGCAATGTTCGTCGTCCCGGGTTGGTCGGGCCCCGTCGCCGTGGCGCCATAAATCAAAGCAATACCGTAAAGCAGAAACGCGGACGCGAAGGAACCAAGAATGAAGTACTTGAGAGATGATTCGTTCGAACGCGTGTCAGTGCGGCGAAAACCAGCCAGAACATAAGTCGCTATCGAAAGAATTTCCAGGCCGAGAAAAACAATGACCAGGTCGCCGGCAGATGCCATTAGCATCATGCCGCTCGTGGCGAAGAGAAGGAGCGAATGAAACTCTCCGGCGGGCAGGTCTTCTACCTCAATCCAAATCGTGGCGATCAGGATCGTCAGAATCGCGACAATCAGGAAAACAAGTGTGAAGCTCAAACGCAGCTCGTCAAGCACAATCATTCCGTTGAAAGCGCTCGTTGCCGGCCACGTCATCCAGAGCCAGATTGAAGCAACGCCTGCGCCGAGAATCGCGAGAATTGAGAGCGTGGCGGTAATATTGCGCCGGCGCCGATGCGTGAACGCGTCGACCAGCATGACAATCACGCCGGCCACACCGACGATCAACTCAGGCGCGATGAGCGCCAGATTGACGTCCGGATTTGCGACTTGAAAAAGAAACATTGGTTCGAGTACCGCAGGCTGCCAGCCTGCGAATTATTCCTCTCGACAGGCTGACAGCCTGTCGTACGCTCAATCAACCTTCGTTGGGACCAACAACTTATCCAGATGCGCGCGAATGTCGGTCTTGTACGCGTCGGCCGGCGAACGCATGCCGAACTGGGCTGGGCCGTCGACCTCGCCGTCCTTGTTGAGCACGACGGTCATCGGCAGGCGAACGCGCGGCGAAAACTGCGAGAATACAGCCTGGCTCGAATCGCGCAGCACCGGGAAACTTAAGTTTCTTTCCTTCGCGTATCGCTTCAACGCGGCATTCGTAATTTGCTCCGGCGCTTCGACGCTGACCCAGAAAAACTTCACCGGCTTGTCTTTGTATTCAGTCACGACTTCGTTCAGGATGCGCAACTCGCTGCTACATGGCGCGCACCATGTCGCGCCAAAGCTGATCAGCACAACGCTCCCTTTTTCATTCGCCAGATCAGTTACGCGCCCGTCGAGCGCTTGAAGTTTGAACGACGGCTTGTGAGCCACCGCCTCCTGAGCTTGAACCGCAGAGCTGAACACGAGCGCTGCAAGGGCCGCACCAATCAGGCAAATCTGAGAACGGTTAAGCATGCGACAACCGGAGTTACTTACGTGCCATTTGCGCCGGCGCACTCTGCGGTCCCGCGATCCTTTCACGCGCGGCTTCGATGGCATCGCGCGAGCGATTCAAAAATGGCGACGGGTAAACACCCATGAAAAACATCAAAAAGAGAAGCGGCAGAACTAATGCGGCTTCGCGCCAGTTCAAATCCGACAGTTTCGCGTTGACGTCGCTGGTCGTCGTTCCGAAAACAACGCGCTGGAGCATCCACAGCATGTAGACCGCTGCCCAAATCACTCCCGTGCCGGCCAGCATTGTGACAATCCACGCATGCTGTACCGCCACCGAAGTCCATGCGCCGAGCATAATCAGAAACTCCCCGACGAAGCCGTTTAGGAACGGCAACCCGATCGATGACAGCGAGGCGATTACGAACAATGCCGAGAACCAGGGCATCGGCCGCGCCAGTCCACCGAAATCCGAAATCATGCGCGTGTGTCGCCGTTCGTAAATCATGCCGACAAACAAAAACAGCGCGCCAGTTGAGACGCCGTGGTTCAGCATCTGATAAAGCGCTCCCTGCATTCCCTGTTCGGTAAATGAAAACAATCCAAGCACGACAAAACCCATGTGGCTGACCGACGAGTAGGCGACCAGTCGCTTCACGTCGGGCTGCACCATTGCCACGAGCGCACCGGAAATAATGCCGATCACCGCGAGCGTGATCATCACCGGCGCGAACTGGCGGGATGCACCGGGGAACAATCCGAAGTTGAATCGCAGAAGCCCGTACGTGCCCATCTTCAAGAGAACGCCGGCGAGAATGACTGAACCGGCTGTGGGCGCCTCGGTATGCGCGTCAGGCAGCCACGTGTGCAACGGCCAGAGCGGAACCTTGATACAGAACGCCAGGGCAAAGGCGAGGAAGAGCCAGAACTCGGTGCGCGGCGAAATCAATCCACCGCTGTTGCGCAGAGTTTCGAGCAGCACAGCGTAATCAAAGGTACCTATGCCCGTCGCGCGCTGGTGAATGAAATAGAGTGCGATAATGCCTACCAGCATCAGCAGCGATCCGACCGCCGTGTAAATGAAAAACTTGATGGCCGCGTAAATGCGCCGCTCGCCGCCCCAAACGCCGATAAGAAAGAACATTGGAATGAGCGACGCTTCGAAAAACAAATAGAACAACAGCAGGTCGAGCGAGACGAAGACGCCGATCATTGCCGACTCGAGCAGCAACATCAGCACGTAATACGTGGATTGGCGTTTTGTGATCGCGGTCCAACTTGACAGGATGGCAATGGGCATCAAGAGCGTCGTGAGAATCACAAGCCAAAGACTAATGCCGTCGACACCTATGTGATAGCGCGCTCCGATTGCGCCCACCCATGAATAGTTCTCTTCGAAACCGAATGCGGAGAGACTTCCGCCGGCGCCTTTAAGCAGAAACAAAGAAACGATGAATGCGACGGTGGCAAATCCAAGCGCGATCAACCGATGGTGCGAATCGCGCGCGCCTGGCGTGAAGCTGTAGACGAGCGTCGTCGCGGCGCCGATAACCGGCAACAGAATCAGAATTGTGAACAGATGCGACTGCATTAGTTCAACTATTTGGAGTGCGCCGGCAGAGCGAAGCGGCGACGGCGCTTTCGATTAATTCTTCTGATCATCAACATTGAAATCCAAAGCGCCGTCAAAGCCGGCGCACTCCAAATCATCTCATCAACAACTGCGCGCCTTGATAAGCGAAATAGCCAATGATGATCAGCGCGCCCGCCAAAATGATCGCCGCGTAACCGCGCACTAAACCGATTTGCATGTAACGAAAGGTGCTACCAAGATCGACAATTGTCCTACCTAGCGTGTGCAGAAACCCGTCGATTACCCCAAGGTCGAAAATCTTCCAGAGGCCTTCGCGCGATGTGACGTGAATCGGATTGATGATCGCCGCCTCGTAGGCTTCGTCGACGTAATACTTGTTTTCAAGTAGCCGTGGCATCTGCCGAAGCGGGCGGCGTTGGAACATCAACCAGCCAATGCCGATTCCCAGCAGCGCAATCACAACTGAAATCGCGGTGAACAAACGTTCCTCACTCAACTCCGTAGCGCTGGCGGCGTGCTCAGCGCTGCTTGTTTCATGTGTCGGTCCAAATGCGGGCTTGCCGTCAATCTCTTCAGGCGGAGGCGTCTGCCAGTGAACTTCAGGCGTTGCTTCACCTGTGGTGACTTCGGACGCATGAGTGACGACGGGTTCCAGCGTCCGCTCGAAATAATTTTCAGGATGGCCGCCCGCGAGCGAGCTGAGTGCGTACGGCACTCCGACCAACCCACCAATCGTGGAAAGAACAGCCAGGACAATCAGGGGTATCGTCATCGACAGCGGCGACTCATGGGGATGATGCGAAGCAACCTGCTCGTGTTCGTGCTTGCCGTGTGAACCCTGATGAGGGTTGGTTGATGACGAGTGAAAACGTTCATTGCTCCAGAACGTCATCACCATTAAGCGCGTCATGTACACGGCGGTCAGCAGCGCAGTGACTGCGCCGATGAACCACAGAGCTCTGTTGAAACCCGCCGGAACGAATGAACTCGCGCTCCAGGTCTTCCAAAGAATCTCGTCTTTCGAAAAGAAGCCCGCGAAAATGGGCACGCCGCAGATCGCCAACCACCCTGCGCACATGGTGATCCACGTGATCGGCATGTACTTGCGCAGACCGCCCATGCGCCGCATGTCCTGCTCGTGATGCATGCCGTGAATCACGGATCCTGAGCCGAGAAAAAGTTGCGCTTTGAAGAACGCGTGTGTCATCACGTGAAAGATCGCCGCGATAAAGGCGCCAACGCCACACGCAAGGAACATGTAGCCGAGCTGTGAAATAGTCGAGTACGCCAGGACTTTCTTGATGTCGTTTTGGGCAATGCCGATCGTTGCCGCAAACAGAGCGGTGCCCGCGCCGATGATTGCGACGATGAACATCGCCGTCGGCGCATGCGTGAAGATCGTGTTGCAGCGCACCACCATGTAAACGCCCGCGGTGACCATGGTGGCGGCGTGAATCAAAGCGGAAACGGGCGTTGGGCCGGCCATCGCGTCCGGCAACCAGACAAACAGAGGTATCTGCGCGCTCTTGCCAGTCGCGCCGATGAATAACAGCACTGCGATAGACGTAACGCCGCCGGCAAAGATCGCATGCCAACTAAAAGGATCGGCACTGGGAATCGCGGCAATCGTCGCCAATGCGCTCGTGACGCCCTGCGCCTCCTTGGGAAAGAAACTGACCGAGCCTGTCATAAAGAAGACAAGCATGATCCCAAGCACGAATCCCCAGTCGCCAACGCGATTGGCGATAAACGCTTTCTTCGCGGCGGGCGCGGCTTCATCTTTGTCTAGATAAAAACCAATCAGCAGGTAAGAGCAGAGGCCCACGCCTTCCCAGCCGACAAACATCAACAGGAAATTGTCCGCGAGCACCAGCGTCAGCATCGCGAACATGAACAAATTCAGGTAAGCGAAGAAGCGATAGTAACCGCGATCGCCATGCATGTAGCCGGTCGCGAAAATGTGAATCAGCAAACCGACGAATGTGACGAAGAGCGCATAGATGCCGCTGAGGCGATCCATGGCCAGCGCGAAATCCGCGCGGAACTTCCCGACCTGAATCCACGTCCAGAGGTGATCCATGATGGGCTGCGTCGATCGCAGTGCGCCATTCGAATTAAAAGCGAGATAAAAGGCGATGATTGTTGACACCCCGACCGCTGCACACGCAAGGATTCCGATGAAGCGTTCGTTGCGCACGCGCCGGCCCACCAGCCAGTTGATGACTGCGCCCGCGAGCGGAGCGAAGATAATGTAGCGAAGCATCGAGTAAGCAGTAAGCAGTAAGCAGTAAGCAGTAAATATCTGCCCACTGCTCACGGCTAACTGCTCACAGTTTCAAAGTGTTCGCATCGTCCACGTCCAGCGATTCGCGATTGCGAAAGATCGCGATGATGATGCCCAGTCCCACGGCCGCTTCCGCCGCGGCCACCGTCATCACGATGAAGACGAATAGCTGTCCTGACAGGTCGCGGAAGAAACTGGAAAATGCAACAAACGTCAGGTTTACGGCATTCAGCATCAGCTCGATGCACATGAACATCGAGATGACATTGCGCTTAATCATGACTCCCACCACCCCGCTCGTGAACAGCACGGCGGAAAGCGCGAGATACCATGAAAGTTGCGGTGTCATAAAAACGTGCTTAGGTCTTTGAACTTTGATCTTTGTTCGTTATTCCCAGTAGCCGCTCCGCTTCGTCGGTTGAATGCGTTGCCACCGGCGTCAGATCGTCAATGTACTTGTCGCGATCCAACATTTCCCTTGAGAACACCTGCGCGCCGGGCACCACGGCGGCACGTGGTGTCAATAATCCTCCGGTGCGCGCTAACGTGATTGCGCCCACAATTGCCATTAACAAAAGAATCGACGTGATTTCGAAAGGCAGCAGGTACGTCGTGAACAAGCCGCCGCCAATCGAAGACGTCATGCCAATGTCAGAAACAGTATGCGGCGGCGTCCTTGGATTGGCTTGAACGAAAAAGATGATGAACACGGCTTCCGCGAACAGCACCGCAGCCAACATCACCGCGATTGGAACCAATGAGCGCAGACGCAGCGGCCGCCTCTCTTCCTCTTCGACGTTCAACAGCATGATCACAAAGACAACCAGGACCATGATCGCACCGGCGTAGACGATTACTTGCACGGCTGCGATAAACGGCGCCGCCAGCGTCACGTACAGGCACGCCAGCGAAATGAAAACGCCGATTAGCGAGATGGCGCTGTAGAGCGGATTGCGCTGCACCACCATCGAGATGGCGCAGCCAATCGCCAGACCGGCAAACAAAATGAACAGCAGCGTTAGCATCGTTCTCTTTGTGGATCTCAGTGTTCTTCGTGGCTTTGTGGTAAGAAGCGATTATCAACCACAGAGACATAGAGAACCACACACATTCACAGACGTTTCATCCTCCCCAACCCGTCTGTGTCTTCAGAAACTGGCTAACGTAATCAAACGCGCCGAGCCATTGCAGCGTCGCTGTCAGCACAATGTTGATGATCGCGCCCGGCACCAGATATTTCCAACCAAAAGTCATCAACTGATCGAAACGAAAACGCGGCAATGTGCCGCGCAGCCAAATGTAGAAAAACAAAAAGAGACAAACTTTGCCGAGAAAATAAAACACACCCAACCACGGAAGCTGATGCACGAAGGGTCCGTTCCATCCACCGAGAAACAGCGTCGTTGCGAGCATCGAAACGGTGAACATGTTGACGTACTCAGCGAGGAAGAAAAGCGCAAACTTCATCGCGCTGTATTCCGTGTGAAATCCGGCGACGAGCTCGGTTTCCGCTTCGGGAAGATCGAATGGGACGCGATTCGTCTCGGCAATCGCAGCAATTAAGTAGATGATAAAACCCAGAGGCTGCACCCAAATCACATTCCAGCCCAATATCCCGAGCGGGCCCGATTGCTGTTCGACAATGCTGTACAGATCAAGTGTGCCTGACTGCAGCACGACGCCAATCAATCCCAATCCGAGCGCCAACTCGTACGAGATCATCTGCGAAGATGCGCGCAGGCCGCCCATCAAGCTGTATTTGTTGTTCGATGACCATCCGGCCAGCGCGATGCCGTAAACGCCCACGGAGGTAACGCCGAGCACATACAGCAGCGCGACGTCGAAGCGGGCGATGACCAAACGCACCATGCCGAGGACCGGCAGGCTGACTTCCGGTCCGAACGGATAGACCACCATCGTCATCAACGCCGCAGTCGTAGCCACGATGGGCGCGAGAAAATAAATGAAGCGCGTCGACTTGTCCGGGACGATGTCCTCTTTGAAGATGAATTTCAGAAGATCTGCCAGCGGTTGCAGAAAACCACCCGGCCCGACACGATTTGGTCCCAACCGTCCCTGGATGAAGCCCAGGACCCGACGCTCGGCCAAAACCGTGTACGCGACCATCGTCATGACGACCGTAAACGCGATCAACATGCCGATGATTAGCAGGATAAGATGTTTCAGATCTTCCATTACCAATTTGAACTTTGGGCTTTGGACTTTGGTCTTTGTCGTCTAAACCAAGAAGACCAGTTCATTTTTCAGGAGCCTCTTCGGCTATACATCAAAGCACCAAGTACAAAGTACAAAGTACGAGACTCTACGCCGCTACTTCTCGCCTTAACTTCTCGTCAATCGAAATCTGGTACAAAGGCGAAACCAGAATATTTTCGGGCTTCGGATTTCCCGCCGCGAGCAGATGAATCTGCGGCGTTTTTTCGATCAGGGCTCCCAGCTTGAACAGTTCGTGGCCGACGCCGGGCGTCAGCTGCTCCTTATTCGCCGTTTCGTCCATTGCTGCGACGGCTTGGCGCAAAGTCGCAAACTCATTCGACAAATCGCGCGGCGCGACCGCTTCATGCTTCACCTGTACCGGATGACTTTCGTCCTTCAAATGCGGGAAGCGCAATCCTGAATAGGCCGGTACGCGCTCGCCGATTTCACGAAAGATTGCGCTGGCAGACATCTCGGGCGCGATGTTGGCGGCGAGTTCATTTGCGAGTTGCGTTGCTATCAACCAATCAGCGCGCGATTGATGCACCGGCTCGACACTACGACGCACGCGTTGGACGAACCCGTCGTTGTTGGTAAACGTGCCATCGACTTCCGCAAACGAGGCGGCGGGCAGAACGACGTCGACTTGTCGATCGAATTCGCTGACCGCTGAAAGAAACAACTCCCAGAGGACGACAAACTCGACATTTGGCACCGGTTCGTTTGCGTCACTGCCAGCGTTTGGTAGCAGCGGTTTGCCCGCGAGAATCAGCGCGCGGATCGATTCGTCTTGCAGCAACACGCGGGCGTCTTTGCCGTCGCGCAACATGTCGTGCGCGCCTACACTGTTGTTGTAGAGCGGCAGCGGATGCAAAAGCACGCGCCTGCCTTCGGCTGCGAATTTCCGAGACATCTGGGCCACACAGACCTGCGCAGGCGCGCTCAGCTCGCCGCCAAACATGATGATGACATCGCCTGGGGTCTCTGTGATTGCCTTGCGCGCAGTATCGATTTCGGCCGTCTCAACACCCATCTTGCGCGCGGCGAGCTCAACGTCACCGGTATTCGCCAGCGCCAGCACGGCAGCGTCTTCGGTGCCGGGTCTGATGTGAATGAATTGCGATGCCTGTTCGCGCAGGCGTATACGGACGCTGTTGATGAGAATGAATTGCGCGTTGCCGTTGCGGACAGCCTGGCGAATCTGTTTGCCGGTAAGCGGCTGCAACTCTTCGGGCTCGCCGCCAATTAAGACGATTGTCTTCGCGTGGCGAATGTCGTGATGCGTGGCGAGCGGGCCGCCGAGATTGTCGAAAAAGGGTTTGAGCGAAAATCGATCTGACGCCGCGTAGTTCGCAGTTCCAATGGCGTCAGTTGCGAGCTTGCGCAGCGAGTAGAGCGCTTCGTTTGTCAGGCGTGGACTCCCCAGCACTCCAATCGAATTCGGTCCGTGTGCATCTTTGATTTGGCGAAGACGCTGCGCGGTGAAACGGAGCGCTTCATCCCAAGTCGCCGGAACCAGCTTGCCCTCTTTCTTGTAACGAATCAGCGGCGTGCGAATACGATCGGGATGATTGATAAACGGGTGACCGAAGCGGCCTTTGACGCAAAGGAACTCGCCATTCAATCCGTTGACATAACGGTCACGCGCGACAATGCGCACGACTTCGTTACCACGAGAGCCGACCGACAGTTGGCATCCGTCCGAACAATACGTGCAGGTGGAAATCGTTTGAGTAAGTTCCCACGGCCGATGCTGGTGCCGGTAAGTTCCATCAAGCAGCGTTCCGGTCGGACAAACTTCGATGCAGTTGCCGCACTGCGAACAATTCAGCCAGCCACCGTACGTGCCGATGACTGTGTTCGCGCCGCGATTGCCGGCTTCGATTGCCTGTTCGCCCATCCACTCGTCGCAGACGCGCGTGCAGCGCTTGCAGAGGATACAGCGCTGCGAATCGTTCGCGACCATCGGCGAAAGATATTTTTCCGGATGGTAATTTTTCTTTTCGGTGAACCGCTCTTCCAGATTACCCCAGTCGAAAGCTTGCTCCTGCAACTCGCACTCACCGCCGCGATCACACACCGGACAATCGAGTGGATGATTGGCCAGCAGAAACTCGAGCATCGAACGCTGCGCTTTTTCAATCTCCTCGCTTTGCGTGGTGACGATCATGCCATCCGTGCAAGTGATGGTGCAGGAGGTCTGCAGTTTTGGCATCTTCTCAATGCGCACGAGGCACATGCGACACGATGCCTGCAAAGCGAGGTCGGCGTAGTAACAGAACGATGGTATGTCGAAACCCTTTTCGCGGCAGACGTCGATTAAGCGCGCGCCCTTCGCGACTTGAAAGTCGGCTCCGTTGATCGTGATTCTAACTAGTTCAGTAGACATGAAATCTTCACCACAGAGGACACAGAAAGAACCTTAAAAGAAGAAGCACATGCACAATTTGACTGGTTACTGTTCTTCCTCTGTGGCCCCTGTGGTTAATTACCGTCTGGCGCCATGCGCTTCTGAAAATCCTCGGGAAACCTCTTGATTGCCGATTGAATTGGCCAGGCCGCCGCATCGCCAAGCGGACAGAACGATTTGCCTTCAATGTTGTCGCAAAGATCCAAAAACAGCTGAATGTCGCCTTCGCGTCCGCCGCCGCCATCGATGCGCTTGAAAATCTTGACCAGCCAATCGGTGCCTTCGCGACAGGGCGTACACCAGCCACATGATTCATGCTTATAAAATTCAGTCAGGTTTTTCGTCGATTCGAACACATCGACCGTTTCATCCATCACGATGAAACCGCCGGAACCGACCATCGAACCGCCAGCCACCAATCCCTCGTAATCCATCCGCACGTCTTTGCCGATAATTTGATCGGCGCGCATGATGTAAACCGAGGAACCGCCGGGAATCACCGCTTTCAACTGCTTGCTGTTTAGGATTCCGCCGCAGTCTTCCATGATGAACTTTTCCATGTCGTCATAGCCCATCGGCAATTCGTAGACACCAGGACGATTGACATGGCCGGAGACTGACCAAAGCTTCGTGCCGCCACTCTTTTCGGTGCCGAGTTTCTGATAAGCCTCGCCGCCCATTTTGATGATGTCGGGCACCGCGGTCAGCGTCTCGACGTTGTTCACCACCGTCGGGCATGCGTACAAGCCCGAAACAGCAGGGAAGGGGGGCTTCATGCGCGGATGTCCGCGAAAGCCTTCGAGTGAACTGAGCAACGCGGTTTCTTCACCGCAGATGTATGCCCCAGCGCCGGTGTGCGTGTAGATGTCGCAAGCGAAGTTTGTTCCGAGAATCTTTTCGCCGAGCAGACCGGCGGCGCGAGCTTCATCCAGCGCGATGTCCATGATGTCGATCAGATACCGGTACTCACCACGCGTGTAGATGTAATTCGTGCGGGCGCCCAACGCGTATGCTGCGATCAGCATGCCTTCGATCAGCATGTGCGGATCACGCTCCATCAGATACCGGTCTTTGAAAGTACCTGGCTCGGATTCATCGGCGTTACAGACAACGTACTTCGCTTTTGGCGAGTCTTTCGGGACGAAGCTCCATTTCATGCCCGTGGGGAAGCCCGCGCCGCCACGCCCGCGAAGCGAAGACTTCTTCACGTCGTTGATGACGTCATCGGGCGACATCGTATCAAGGACTTTCTTGATCGCTTCATAGCCGCCGTTCGCACGATACACGTCGAGTGAACGCGAGTTCTCGAGATGAACTCGCCGTAGCTGAAGAGGCTCACATCCAATGGCGCCGATGAACATGATCTAGTGAATGGTAAATCGTAAATGGTAAATAGAAGTTTTTTGTTTTTATCTACGATTCACGATTTACGCTTTAATCCAACGCATCGAGAATCTGATCGACCTTCTCAGGCGTCAGGTTCTCGTGATAATCAAAATTAATTTGAAACATGGGGGCGGTGCCGCATGAACCGAGACACTCTACCAATGACAACGAAAACTTTCCGTCGGGCGTCGTCTCGCCCGGTTTGATTCCCAACTTCTTGCTGACGTGCTCGGTGATTTTTCCCTCACCCATGATTTTGCACGAGAGCGTCTTGCAAATCTGAATATGATATTTGCCGATCGGCTTCGTCTGGAGCATCGAGTAGAACGTCGCGACTTCCCAGATGTCGGTGATGCGCAGACTCAAACGATTGGCCAGATAGGCGACGCCGGGCGGATCGAGATAGCCGCGCTCGCGTTGCACGATGAACATTAAAGGGAGAATCGCGGAGCGTTTCGACGGATACTTTGCGAGATGACGATCGATTTCAGCTTCGACTTCGGGCGAAAAGATGGCCATCTCACCCGGCATGTTCACCGGTTGATAGAGCGGCTGAATGTTGACGAGTTCGGTACTCATGAGTTCACGGTT
Source organism: uncultured bacterium (assembly GCA_965653675.1). Taxonomy (GTDB): domain Bacteria; phylum Acidobacteriota; class Blastocatellia; order Pyrinomonadales; family Pyrinomonadaceae; genus UBA11740. Next base: position 146,684 of record CBFHBA010000003.1, on the reverse strand, counting down.
TCAAGTTTCAAGTTCCAAGTTCCAAGTTTCAAGTTCGCAACTCAACTTGAAACCTGAAACTTGAAACTTATCGGTCGATCTCTCCCAACACAATATCCAGCGATCCGATGATTGCGACGATGTCGGCAACCATGCAGCCGCGCGACATATGCGGCAGGGCCGACAGGTTCACAAAACTCGGGCCGCGGAAATGCACGCGTGCAGGTTTTGGACCTCCGGTCGACTTGATGTAAACGCCCAACTCGCCTTTCGAAGCCTCAATTGGGTGATAGACCTCGCCCGGCGGTACATCCACACCTTCCGCGACCAACAGGAAGTGATGAATCAACGCGTCCATGTGCGTCTTCATCGCTTCGCGATCGGGCAACACGACTTTCGGCGCGTCCGCTTTCACGGGACCGGGCTTCAGACGTGAGAGCGTCTGTTGCACGATCTTGTGTGATTCGCGCATCTCGCGCATGCGCACCAGGTAGCGGGCCCACACGTCGCCGTCGTGCTCAACTGGAATTTCGAAATCGTAAGTCTCATACCCGGTGTAGGGATTCGCGCGACGGATATCCAGCCCGATGCCGCTGCCGCGCAGCGATGGACCAGACAAGCCGAGATCGATCGCGTCTTCCGCAGAAACGTAGCCGATGCCTTGCGTTCGCTTCTGGAAAATCCGGTTGCCGGTAACCAGTTTGTCGAATTCATCGAGAGCTTTCGGAAAATCGGTTTGGAACTGCTGCACGCGCCGCTCAAATCCGGCCGGTAAGTCCATCATCAACCCGCCGACGCGAAAATATGACGGAGTAAGACGACCTCCCGAAGCCGCCTCGATCAGATTCATAATCTTCTCGCGCTCGCGGAAGGTGTAGAAGAAGACCGTCATTGCGCCGATGTCGAGCGCGTGCGTGCCCAGCCAGACGAGGTGCGAAGCGATGCGCTGCAGTTCGCACATCATCACGCGAATGATTTGTCCGCGTTCCGGGATTTCGATCTGCAGAAGCTTCTCGACCGCCATCACATAGGCGAGGTTGTTCCCGAGCGGATTCAGATAATCCATCCGGTCGGTGATGACGATGCCTTGCTGGTACTTACGGTATTCGAACAGCTTCTCCATGCCGGTGTGGAGATAGCCGATGTCCGGGGTCGCCTTGACGACCATTTCGCCGTCCAGCACCAGCTCGAGGCGCAGCACGCCGTGCGTCGAAGGGTGCTGCGGCCCCATCGAGATCGTCATCTGCGAGTCGAGCGGCTGATCGACGACTTCAAATTGCGGCGGAATGTTAGCGACTGCGCTCATCGCGGTTTCAAGTTTCGAGTTCCAAGTTTCAAGCCCGCTCCGACAAACTTGAAACTCGAAACTTGGAACTCGAAACTTATTTCAGGCTGTACGGTTCATATCCTCGCAACGGAAAATCTTTGCGCAACGCATGGCCTTGCCAATCATCGGGCAAGAGAATCCGGCGCAAATCAGGATGGCCGTCAAAAACGACGCCGAACAGATCGTAAGTCTCGCGCTCATGCCAATTCGCCGTGCGCCAGATAGTCGCCACGGTTGGCACGCGCGCATCTTCTTCATTCAACAAAACCTTCAGGCGCAGACGATGGTGCTTGGTCGTGGAAAACAAGTGATAGTTCACTTCAAAGCGTGGCTCTTCTTCGGGTCCTCGATCGCATCCACATAAGTCAGCGAGAAAATTGAATTCGTAACCGGGAGTCGTTTTCAGAAATTGGCAAGCTGCGGCGATGTGGTCACGCAGAACGACTACCGTAGTTTCGCCGAGCGCCGTTGTGATCTCGCTTACCCAATCCGCATGTTCACGCTGCAACGCCGCCGCGATCTGCGACGGCGTCTGCGCTGAACCTTGTTGTGAAACTTCTTTGTTGCTTTCGGGCTGCTGAAGTTCAGACATTAACAATTGAACCCTTTGCTCAATTAAAACGAACGGCGCTTTTCGTGTGTGGACGCGATGGTATAGGGCAGGGGCTGATCTTTCCGCGGTTCGCGCAACGTCGAGCCGTCCGTTACGGGAAGCGTACCCGGCGTGATCGCCTCGCGCGCTTCCACGTCCGGGGCGTCTTTGCGATCCCGAACCGATTCCTTCATCACTTTTTCCTGCAGCATCATCACCGCGTGAATCAGCATCTCTGGGCGCGGAGGGCAGCCCGGAATGTAAACATCCACCGGCACGACTTTGTCGACCCCCTGAACGATCGCGTAGTTGTCAAAAACGCCGCCGGACGTAGCGCACGCCCCCATTGAGATGACCCACTTCGGCTCCGGCATTTGATCGTAAATTCGCCGCAGCACGGGCGCCATCTTTCGCGAAACGCGACCTGAAACGATCATGACATCAGCTTGTCGCGGTGAAGCGCGAAACACCTCGGCGCCAAATCGCGCCAGATCGTTGCGCGAACTTGTCACATTCATCATCTCGATCGCGCAGCACGCCAGACCAAACGTCGCCGGCCACAGCGAAGACTTACGCGCCCAATTGATAAGCGAGTCAAGGCGTGTAGTCAGCACTTCTGGCAACGCTTCAGCGATGACATTCTCGAGTCCCATAACTAAGCCATGGTTTCCAGTCCCACGTTTCAGGTTTCAAGTTAGGCTGCTTTCGATGAACTTGAAACTTGAAACTTTGAACCTGAAACTCTCATATCTAGCAATCGTGCCTCCGCCTCAGCCTCGCGACGCGCGCGCTCACTCCAATCGAGCGCACCTTTCTTGATTACGTAGATCAATCCCGCTGCAAGCAGCGCGATAAAAACAATCATCTCGAAGAAGATCAGGTTCTTCATGCCGTACTGCGGTGAGGATAGCGTCTTGAAGACAACCGCCCACGGGATCAAGAAGATGACTTCGATATCGAATAGGATGAAGATCATCGCGATTAGGTAGAACTTCACCGAAAATCGCTCGCGCGCGGAACCGACCGGATCTTTGCCGCATTCGTACGGCATCAGCTTGGTCCGTGTGTGTTTTCGTTGCCCAACGAGTTGGGAGATACCGACCATTGTCACCGCAAATCCAGCGGCCACAATGAACATGAGGAGGACCGGCAAATAGTCGACTAGGTTGAAGCTCATGATCGCTGCTAAGAGCAAAGGGCTAAGAGCCATTGAGCAAATCCTCTCGGTGCGAGCGCTTTGTTCTGTGCGCTTAGCTCTTTGCCGATCTGCGCTTGAGAATGATTGTACAAGCTCCAATCGTAATGCGGTGAGTAGGGGGTGTCAAGCGAACGATCACCACGAGTCGAGGTGTAAAACTAACTGATTGACCGCGCAAAAATCGCTGTGCTAACGTCGCGAATTGATGGCGATTGCGTGTCCCGAACCGCGCGCGCTCCAGATGGGAACCAATCAGTGATTACTGGCTACAACACAGACGTCGAGCACGGTGGCGTCACTTATCACGTGCAAACGGAAGATAAGGGGCTGAATACGCCAATCATTCTTTCACTTGTTTACTCGGGCGGGGCGATTCTGGCGAGCAAACGTTCGCCATACGATGACTTGATCGCGGCGGGGTTCGATCAGAATACGCTGATGGAGAGACTTCAGCGACAGCATAAACTGATTTGCGCCGCGATTAACGCTGGACGAATCGACGATCTCAAGAGGATGAGCGACCGCCCTGCTGTCGCGGAAGACAGCGCGCCAGCCGATGTTGCTAATAGGGATGACGACAAAGTTGATCCGGAGGAAATTTCGCCGACCGTAGTGTTGCAATCGGCCGGCGAGCGTTTCTCTACGAGTGATGACGCTGAAGAGCCGCTCAGCGTGGTGATTCTCGATGAGACGCAGATGCGGGCGGGCGAATCGATTACGCTGCGGCTGGAAGTAACGAAACACGGGGCAGGCGAGATGCGTCCGGCGGCAAAGGCCAACATCACGGTGAAAATCCTCGGCAGCAGCTTTCAGCCATCATCAACCTATTCGACCGCCGACAGCTACGGACATTCTTCGATCTCCGTGACGTTGCCTAACTTCAAAAACGGCCGCGGCGCGGTACTCATTCGCGCGGAATGCGATGGAGACGTCGCTGAGCTGCGCCGCATCATTCACCCAGCCTGAACTGATCGTGCAAGTGCAAATCAATGGCGAGCCGCGCGAGTTTAGCGATACGACCCTGCGGTTGAGCGAATTAGTCGAGCGCTTGTCACTTGCGCCGCAGCGAATCGCGGTTGAGGTAAATCGGCAAATTGTGCGACGGCTTGATTGGGAACAGACGGAAGTGCACGACGGCGATCGCGTGGAGATTGTCCACTTCGTCGGCGGCGGAAATGCAGGCGGCAGCAGCCAGACGGCAGGCGGCAGTAAGCAGACGGCAGGAAGACTTTCGCAACTTCGCACTTGGGTCGTGCAGGTGTAAAGTCATCTCACATTCAAAACGAGGAATTCCGTATTCATGTCCACTCCAGCAACTGCCTTAACTCATCAATTCAAAGTCGCCGGCAAAGCATTCAACTCGCGTTTAATTATCGGTACCGGAAAATATCGCAGCTTTGACGAGATGAAAGCGGCGCATCGTGCGTCAGCCGCTGAGATGGTTACCGTCGCGGTGCGCCGCGTGCCGCTTGATCACAGTAGTGAGTCTTTTCTCGATCATCTCGACCCTGCTTTGCAGATTCTGCCGAACACAGCAGGTTGTTACACGGCGGAAGACGCCCTGCGAACCGCACGTCTGGCGCGCGAAGCGCTCGGAACCGAATGGATCAAGCTCGAAGTCATCGGCGACCAGACGACGCTGTTTCCCGACAACGAGCAGACACTCGAGGCCGCACGGACGCTCGTCAAGGAGGGCTTCATCGTCCTGCCTTACTTCACCGACGATTTGATTGTGGCAAAGAAACTTTTGGATGCGGGTTGTGCGGCGATCATGCCGCTCGCCGCGCCGATTGGATCAGGTCTTGGCGTGCAAAACCCCACGAACTTGCGCATCATGCGCGAACAACTGCCCGACGCGACGATCATTGTTGACGCGGGCGTTGGCACTGCCAGCGATGCCACGATTGCGATGGAGTTGGGAGCCGATGCGGTACTTATGAATACCGCGATCGCAGAAGCACAGGATGCGGCGAAGATGGCCGAAGCGATGAAGCTGGCGATCGAAGCGGGCAGGCTTGCGTATCTTTCCGGCCGAATGACACGGCGGCTTTACGCGAGCGCGTCCAGTCCGGCATCCGGCACCATCAAATAGTTTCCCTCTATTCTAGGGACAGACACTTCGCGTTGTGGCGCTATTACGTGCGACAGGCGCGGTGATTGGATTGCTGAAATCCGCAGCATTGTTGTTCGTGTCAGTGCAACTGTTGGTGCGAATCACGGAACGCGCGTTGGAGTTTGTGCTTGAAACGGCGAGGGGCGACGTTTCGGAACAGTTCGCAGTGGTGCCGTAGCCCAGGAAGTCCATAATCGTCGGCCCAGCCGGACAGCCTGTCCCCGTCAGGTTCGTCGTTCCCAAAACCAATGCCACCTTGCCGGCAGTCGCGCTCATATTAATCGTCCCGCTGGAAATGTCGGGAGCGGGCAACGCTGCGCCCACCACTCCACCCGAAGCCTCCTGAATCAGAAAATAGCGACCTGGCAACAACATTCCGGAACTAATGTCCGTCTTGTTTGTCGAGAAGTTGCTGGTTGCCGCGGCGTACTGAACGGAATACGGTGTGATCGCGAAATCGATTGTAGTCGTGCCGCGATTGAAGATCTCGATGAAGTCGTTCGTGTATGTTGCGCTCGAGTTCCCGCCACCGCCGTAAATCTGGCTGATGACGAGACCCGCCACGTCGTCATTTTGGATCGTGCCCTGTCCCTGGGCGTCGCTGATCGACGCGTTCGCCGACACGTTGGAAATGTTAACGAAGAAAGTCTCGTTCGGTTCGACCAAAGTGTCGCCGTTCACGGTCACATCAAAGGTGTAACTCGTCTGACCTGCGGGAATACTCTGTGAGATCAGACTGCGCGCAATGTAATCGGTGTTAGAAACCGCAGTCCCATTTTGAGTCCCGATGTCGAAGGTTATTCCGCTCGAGGGCGCGGGCAGGTTTGAAGTAACTATAAATCTGAACGTCGTCGTTCCGGAGTTTCCTTCAGGCAACGAAACATCGTTCACGCTCAACTTCGGCACGTCGTCAGTGGCAATTGTGCCCACACCCTGTCCATCAGAGACGATTGCGCCCGAAACATTTGTGACGTTCACGAAGAACGTCTCAGTCGGTTCGAGGTTCACATCACCATTCACCACCACGTCGAACGTGTACGTTTGCGAGCCGGCGGGGATGGTCTGTCCAGTTAACGAGCGCGCGACGTAATCATTGTCCGCTGTCGTTGCGGTGTTGTCCTGTGTCGCGATGTCGAAGGTGACTGGGACCGGCGCAGGGGTGGACAAGGTGACCGTGAAGGTGATCGTTGTCGTGCCAGCGTCTCCTTCGTTCTGACTGACGTCGTTGATGGTCAAGGACGGCCCGGTCACGGTCAATGTTGCCTGACTGCCATTAATGGTTGTCGCGCCGTCAGTTGCAGATGCAGTGAGGTGAGCTATTCCGGGATTGCGAGTCTTGAGGCTCGCGGTGGCGACACCTGTGTTGGGATCAGTAGTCACCGACTCGACAGTGGCAACGCCGGCGTTATCAGAGATGAAATTCAAAGTGACGTTCGTCATCGGACGTCCGTATTCGTCAAATGCCTGGGAGGTGAAAAGTGTTGTCTGCCCAACGGTAACACTGGTGGACGCTGGCGCGATCGTCACCGTGGTGAGATGGCCGGCACAGCTTCCGAATGGCGTACCGCTTACGCGCAAACCCGGCGAATAAGCGCGTCCATTCGCGCCCACGGCCGCTGTGTGTTGCATAAACGCTCCGGTGATGTCGGGTGAGCGCGTCAGTGATTGCGAGTTCCCCCCGTCGAGCCCGGTGCTGGCGCCATAACTGAATTGCGTGATGAGATTTCCCGCGCCATCACGAATCAGAATTGTCAGACCGCTGTTCGTGAGCGATAGCCCTGCGGCAGTCGTGGCCTTGACTACCTGCGCGCAACCGAAAACTGGATCGGAAGGATTAAAGTTGCCACCGCCGAATACTACGATCGCTTCGCCAGCGGGCAGGGAAGTCCCTGATGCAAAGGTGAACCGTGTGGTTTCTGTCGTGCTGCCCGTTGGCCGTGTGCGTATTGTCCAGTTGCTGAGACTGATCAATTCACTAGAAGTTTCATTGACGAGTTCGATGAACTCGTCCTGTGTGCCATCGCGAACGCCGTCGTGATTGGCGTCTCCTGCTATGCCGGTTGGCGGATCGGCGAGAACCTCATTGATCCGAACGTCCCGGCTCGGGTCGCCTGTGAAGGCAACGGTCACGCGGTTACTGTCAGTTCCATCTGACGTAATAAAGAGATTGACTGTTCCCGCACCACGTAAATCTGACGGCACGCGCAAGCGAACCTCATCAACGCCAGGCATTTCTGTAGATGGAATGATTGATTCAGGCGTGACAATTCGCCCTGCGATGTTCACTGCCGTTAACAGCGCCTTGCGGACGCCGGTGCTAAAGATTGAAACATGCAAACTGCCACTGGTCGGATCGAACGGTCCTGATTGTGAAGTGTCACTATCAAGGATTACGCCTTCGCCGACCCCATCGCCGGACTGCGTGAAAATGCCTGGTGCAGCCCGCAAGATTGGCACGCTGCTACGCGAGGCGAAGCCGTCCGCATTCGTCACCACCACTTCGGCGTTGACGCCCACTTCGGTTTGCGGCGGGACGAGGAAGTGAACCCGATTGGGCGAGACGAAAAAGATTTGGGCCGCGCGTCCATTAACCGTGACAGTGGTGCCGGCCACGTTCGTCGGAAAAGTGCCGTCCGATTGTTTTTGCGATTGCTCCGTCAGGTTGGCAAGGGCACTCCCGAGTGCCACCGTGATGGTGTTAGGCGCGACAGCCTTCACGGATGATGGTTCATGGCCGAACGACGCCTGATTCAGAATCGAAGTCAACGCTCCAAATGGCGGCCGCACTGCTGTCAGCATTGCGTAAATCTCGGACTTATTTTCGAGGCCGGCCGCAACCGTGCCCGACAAAGCGCGCGGAAAATTAAAGACGACAGTAGATCCGTCGTCGTTCAGAGACGACACGACTTCGCAAGCCTGCGTACTGCCATCAAAACAATCGGCTTCTGCCGGAGCGTTCGTGACGCGTGCAAAGGAAGTTGTTGGAATGTCGTAGGTGTAAAGCTCGACGCTCGCATCTGAATTGTTGAAACCTATGACGGTGCGCCGCGTCGCGAATGCGATCCGTTTTCCGTCCCCGCTGATTGTGGCATGGAGAGGAACTTCTGTTGTGCGTGTGCCGAGAGAAGTGACCTGGCGATTCACGTTGCTGCCGCGGCCATCGTAGAAAAAGACCTGACTCGAGTTCGCGGCCGTCTCACCCGAATAAACCACGCGGGTTCCGTCGTCACTGATCGCGCGACCGTACGTCATCGAAAGCGCTTGAACTTGGCTGGCCAGTTCCGCGGCCGATGACGAATTGCGATCCTGAATCATCAGGTCGCGTTTGGCGCTTGGGGTCGATCCACTATCGCGAATGTAAGCGACCCTGGCGCCATTGCCGCTAATCTTTGCATCGGTACAGCCGACAATGCCCGTAGAGTTCGTTAACTGCGCGAACATCGCCGCCACGCTGTCATAGACAAAAATCTCCAAATTGCCATCGCTGTTTTGTGATGTGATATTTCGATTCGACGAGAAAGCGACGAACCGTCCGTCGTCGGAAATCGACGGTTGGAAGTTGCCGTTCGCGATCCGATTCGCGGGATCGCCCGATGAGGTATTCGTTACTTGAAGTAGGTTCGATCCGTTGAAAAGGAAAATTTCCGAGTTGCCATCGGCGTTTGTTCCGAGCGGATCGTCTTTCGATGCGAATGCGATCAACGAACCGTCTTGTGAAATTGCGGGCGATACTGCGCGCGTGCGACCCATCTCGAAAAATGTCGTTGGATTAACCGAGATGTTTGCGCGAATCGCGCGAAAACCGTCGCTACCGAGCGCGCCGGCGACGTCTTCAGTGCTCTCAAACGCAACGATGCGGCCGTCACCGCTGAGCGACGGGTTAATGTTAACTCCTTCATCAGTAGTATTCGTGATGCGTCGCAGGGTCGACTGGCTTTGACTCACGAACCAGGCCAGGCAGACGATCGCCACGCAGGTAATTACAAAGAAGAGGGTGCGACGTCGAACCATGGGAGCAGTTCGCGAAAGAGCGCTCGCATTCTATACATTTCTCGTGCAAATACAACGAAAAACAGACTCGCGTTCTGTTTCGACTTTGGCCATCGCTCGCGTCATGCGGCAGTGTGAAACTATTTGCATTACGAAGGATCTCGGTTGACGCAAACGCGCAAAGCAACGCAAAGTCAGACATTCTCGAAAATAGCTGCTAGAGCTGTCGCCAAGGGGAATGATTAGTGGCGTCGCTTGCCGCGGCTGAGTTACGATGGCGGCCGACTTTCTCATCTCGAACCGCGAGGACTCTGAATGAAGATCGCAATCGCCGGTGCGAGCGGCTTGGTGGGTGCCGCGATCAGGCCACAACTTGAAGCCGAGGGTCACGATGTCGTGCGTCTCGTGCGCAGTTCGCCAAGGCCCGGTGAGATCGAGTGGCACCCCAACCAGGACTCAATCGATCCCGCCAAACTGAACGGCTTTGATGCGATCATCAATCTTGCGGGAGAGAATGTAGCTGAAGGTCGTTGGACGGAAGAGAAGAAAAAGAAGATCCACGACAGTCGCGTGCATGGTACGCATCTCTTGAGCGAGGCGATTGGGAAACTGACAACGAAACCGCGTTGCTTTTTGTGCGCTTCGGCGACTGGAATCTACGGCGACCGCGGTGACGAAACGCTGGTTGAGCAAAGCGAATCTGGCGGCGGGTTTCTCGCAGGCGTTTGTCGCGAGTGGGAAAAGGCGACTGAACCGGCGCACCGGGCGGGCGTGCGCGTGGTCAACCTGCGCTTCGGACCGATTCTCGCGCGCGCCGGCGGCATGCTGGAAAAGATGCTGACGCCATTCAGGATGGGCCTCGGCGGCAAGATTGGTTCTGGCAGGCAATACATAAGCTGGATTGCGATTGAAGATGCAGTCGCCGCAATCAAGCTCGCGCTAAACGATGAGTCGATTCGTGGGCCACTCAACGTCGTCTCGCCCAAGCCGGTGACGAACGAGCGATTCACGCGCGCGCTCGGCGAAGTCCTTTCGCGACCGACCGTGATGGCGATGCCCGCGTTCGCGGCGCGGCTCGCGTTTGGCGAAATGGCTGATGAGATGTTGCTCGTCAGCCAGAAAGTAATACCGAAGAAACTTCAGGCGGCGGGATTTCAATTCGAGTACTCCGATTTGGAAACTGCCCTCCAGCATTACGTAACTTAGCTCACCAAAGCACGAGCGCCAGCAAAAATCTAAACACTCCCGCGCCCATCAAAACCCAAAACGCGTTCGGACGATAACGCAAAAGAATTCCAAGAATGATAATTGCCATTGAAGCGCCGATGATTGTATGAATGCCGGACCGCGCCACGCTCCACGCTGCAGCGCCCAGCAAACCCGTAACTGCGGGCGCCACTCCGCGCAGGAAAGCCTGAATCTGTCGGTTGGTGCGAAAGCGCCGCAGCGAAGAACCGGCTGCTATAGTCATCAGGAAAGACGGTAAGAAGACGCACAGCGTGCAAAGAATCGCGGCAAAGATGCCGGCGACACGATAGCCGACGAACGTCGCCATGATCAGGACGGGACCCGGCGTGATTTGACCGAGCGCTGTCGCGTCGGCGAACTCCTGGTGATTGAGCCAGTGATGCGCGCGCACCACTTCATTTTCGATTTCCGGAATCATCACAAAGCCGCCGCCGAATGTCGCGGCGCCAATGCGCAGAAAGATGAATGAGATCGACAGCGCAAGTCCCAACTTCGCAAGGAAGGGAATCGCCGGAAGAAAAACACTGCGGATCAATTCGTCGTTTGGTGACTCATCCTCGTCACTCTCATCGTCGTCAGGCTGACTAACGCGGAGTTCGGCAAGTTGACGCACGCGCTCCTCCGCCATTGCTTCAGTCAGATATCCGCCGACAAAACGATGCGGCTTTTTCGGTCGCCGCGCGACGATACGTTGACGAATGCGCTGCTGACGCCGAGTGGCAAATCCGCGAATGCGCTCAATGCGCGGTTTCTGTCTTTCGGCAAAGGACTCAATGCCGATCCCAATCAACCCCGCGATCAGAATCACTTCCACGACGGTCGCTTTCAGAAAGATGACCGCGGCGAATGAGAGAACAATCAGAATTCGCTGCCAGTTTTTGCTTGAAGTGTGTTTGCCCATGCGCCAGGCGGTGACTGCGATCAGTGCCACGACCGCGGCATTGAAACCATGGACGAGTTGTTCGGTGTTCGGCAGCGCGCGAAAGCGATCGTAAAAGATCGCGAGTACGATCATCATCAGCATCGATGGCAGGATGAAGCCGGCCAAAGACACGCTTGCGCCTCGCCATCCGCGCAAGCGAAATCCGATATAGGTCACTGCGTTGCCGGCCGCAGTTCCGGGCAAGCTCTGACCGAGCGCCAGCGCTTCGACGAAGTCGTTTTCATTTAGCCAGCGACGTTCGAGCACGACGAGATGGCGAATCTGACTTAGCACGGCAAAGCCGCCACCAAATCCGCTGACGCCAATTTTTAGGAATGAAAGGAAAAGTCCGCCGAGGGTGGCGGTGCGGGAGATTTGCTTTAGTCTGCGCTGCTGATATCTTGCGCGCGTCTTGATCTTGCGAACGCGTTCGCGTGCGTGAGTTCGTTGCGCAATTCTGCCCTTGGCCACTGCATGCGCGAGTGTAGCATGGGAGTTATCCGCGGATTACGCAGATTTCGTAGAATTCGACCGGCATAAGATCCGTGTGTTACCAGCTGTGTAATCCCGTAAGCTGCGGCTTGATCCTTATGACACTGCGGGAGTCGCGACCTCGTCTTGCGAGTTGAACTCCGGCAGCACTTCAAAAACTTCAAGCGCGTACTTCACATTGCCGAACGGCGCCGAGACCTGCACGCCTTGAATGAATTCGCGAACTTCCAACAGCGACTCGCGACCAATCTTCAGCCCTTCGTCACGTCCAGCTTCCTTGCTGATTGCCGAAGCCGCACGCATACGCTCCATGATTTCTGGCGTGACGTGCACACCCGGCACTTCGTTGTGAAGGAACTCAGCGTTGCGATAGGAAACGAGCGGCCAGATCCCCGCCACAATCGGAATGCGATGTCCTTCGATGCGTTTCAGGAAGTCGCGGAGTTGTTGCGTGTCAAAAACCGGTTGAGTGATGGCGTACTCGGCGCCCGCTTCGATTTTCCAATCAAAGCGGCGCAGCTCTTCTTCCATGTTCACCGCGCCGGGATTGACACCGACACCGATTGAAAACGCGGTCGGCTCACCGATCGGATTGTTGCCGATGTCGAGGCCGTGATTCAGCTTGTTGACCATGTTCGTCAGACCGATCGCGTCGATGTCGAATACCGCAGTCGCATCGGGATATGGCCCCATCTTGGGCGGATCGCCCGTTATCAAGAGCAAGTTGTGCAACCCCATCGCCGCCGCTCCGAGAAGATCTGACATCATGCCGAGCAGGTTTCGATCGCGACAACAATAGTGCAGGACGGCTTCCATCCCGACTTCCTTCTGCACCATCAACGCAGTGGCCATTGCACCCATGCGCGTCTGCGCACGCGGGCCGTCAGGAATGTTAACCCCGTCAACACCCGCCTCCTTCAAAAGCCGAATCGAGTCGAGCGTCTTCCATGGATTGCAGCCTTTCGGAGGCAGAACTTCTACGGTGGTGACGAATTCACCTTTGGCGATCTTTCGCGCCCAGTTCGAACGCTCTACCGCTGGGACAACTTTCACGTCGGCGGGCTTCAAATCGCTGACGCTGACTTTTGCAGAGTCGGGCACGGTGACTTTTTGCGTGCGGGGATTCAGCATGCGCAGCGCGTCGGCAATCAGCTTGATGTGCGCCGGCGTGGTACCGCAGCAGCCGCCGACGAACTTCGCGCCTGATTGCACAATCCGGCGCGAGTACTCAGCCATGTATTCAGGGGAACACATGTAGATCTGCCGGCCACCAACATCGCGCGGCAATCCGGCATTCGGTTGCGCGGAAAGTTTGCGCGTCGTGAACGTGCGCATCTTTTCGATCGCGTTCAAAACAATAGCCGGGCCAACACCGCAATTGAGACCAATCACGTCCGCGCCCCATTCGTCCAGCCGCGTCGTGAACACGTCCGCGGTTGTTCCGAACGAAGTATTGCCGTCGAGTTGGATCGTGACCTGCGCCACGATTGGCAGATCGCAGAGTTCGCGAACCGCCTTAATCGCCTGCTGTAATTCCGAGATATCCGAAAAAGTTTCGAGCACGAAAAGATCGACGCCGCCCTCGAGCAAAGCCGACACTTGATCGGCGAACATCGACTTTGCTTCGTCGAATGAAGTTGGGCCGTATGGCTCGATGCGTAAGCCGAGCGGACCTACGGCGCCCGCCACGTAAGCGCGATTGCCGGCGGCCTCGCGCGCAATCTGCGCCGCCTTGATATTGATATCGCGCGCGTTTCCTTCCAGACCGTATGGCTGGAGCTTGTTGACGTTCGCGCCGAACGTGTTTGTCTCGATGATTTCGGCGCCGGCACGAATGTATTCGGCGTGAACATCGCGCACGAGGTCGGCAGCGACCAGGTTCAGTTCGTCGTACGAACGGTTGATATAGATGCCCTTGGAATAGAGCATCGTCCCCATCGCGCCGTCAAAGACGTGAATGCCATCGGATTCAAGCAGGTCTCGAAAGTTGAGCATAGTGCAAATTTGCAGTTTGTGATTTTGGATTTGCGATTGCGCCTGTGGCAACTAGCGCGGGCTTCGCAGGACGCAAACTCGGCAATCAAAAATCTGAAATCTAAAATGCAAAATAAAATCCCGCGCTCAACAACGCGGGACTTCAAAGTCGTCTGAAGTTTTTCGGGTTCGTCGTTACGAACTGCCCGAGCTGTTTAGCCGATTGTTTTACGTGGCCGCAAGTCGCCTTAACTCACCACGTTTTTCCGCTAATGCTTATACGCCTCGCCGCACTTTGCTGTCAACTCCAAGCCTTGACACGACAAGCTGCATCTGGCTGAATGCTCGCACCTTCCACCGATTCGCTCGGTAATTGACATTGCCTGGGGTTTTCGACGCGAAGGAGCATGCATGAGCACACCGATTGACGGAGTAGCGGTTACACCCGCCACCACCGCCGACCACGGCTTTTTCGGACACCCGCGTGGACTGTCAACCCTCTTTTTCACAGAGATGTGGGAGCGCTTCAGTTACTACGGCATGCGCGCCATCCTCACGCTTTATATGACGAAGTCACTGGCCGATGGTGGCCTTGCGTTCGATGAGAAATATGCGGCTCTCATTTATGCGACGTACGTCTCGTCAGTGTGGTACCTGCCGCTAATCGGCGGCTGGCTGGCAGATAAAGTGTTTGGCGCGCGTCGCGCTGTTCTGATCGGCGGTATTATCATCGCCTGTGGCCATTACTCGATGGCCGTCAACACACACTTCAATTTTTATCTCGGATTGATACTGATTGCGTCCGGCACCGGCTTATTAAAGCCAAACATCAGCGCGATGGTCGGGCAACTCTATTCGCCCGAAGACAAGCGGCGCGATGCAGGTTTCTCGATCTTTTACATGGGAATTAATCTCGGCGCATTTCTATCGCCAATTGTTGTGGGGTTCCTCGCACAGCATCCAGCGTTTCGAAGCTTCATTACATCGATCGGTTTCAATCCGAATTCTGCCTGGCATTGGGGCTTCGGCGCGGCCGGCGTTGGCATGACGTTGGGATTGATTCAATACGTGCTTGGTGGAAACCGATTGCGCGAAGTTGGACAGAAGCCTGACCGAATGGCGGAGAACCCTTCAGTAGCAAGTAATTCCGGATTCGACATACTCACGATTGTTCTAGCCGTCATCGGCGGAGTAATCGGCGCCGCGCTTGGTTATTTCATCGGCGGCGGATTTCTTTCAGCGCTATTCCCGCTCGTAGTTGGCTTCTTCGCCGGCTATTTGATTGGAACCACGCGATTGCTCAATGGGGAAGAACTAAAGCGCGTACTGGCAATCTTCATCCTGTTTGTTTTCTCGATCCTATTTTGGATGACATATGAGCAGGCGGGATCGAGCTTAACTCTTTTTGCTGACCGGATGACTCAAACCACGATCTTCGGTTGGGCGTATCCATCGAGTTGGTTTCAATCGGTGCCGGCGATCTTCGTGATCATCCTTGCTCCGGTATTTGCGGCAATTTGGCAGAAGCTCGGTGATCGTCAACCGTCGAGCCCAGGAAAATTCATCTACGGTTTGTTCTTTGCGGGATTCGCATTCGTCATTATCGCGATCGCATCGATGCTTGCCGCGAGCGGACGTGTCAGCCCGTTGTGGTTGATTGTGGTCTACTTGATTCAGACTTTCGGCGAATTATGCTTGAGTCCGGTTGGCCTCAGCACTGTCACGAAGTTGTCGCCCGCGCGCATGGTCGGCCTGATGATGGGTGTATGGTTTCTCTCCATCTCAATCGGAAGCTACATCGCCGGGCTGACGACGCGCTTGTTCGAAGGCAACGACACGGCCGTCCTGACGCGAGGTTTTGCAATCTTCGCCGGCATTACACTTTTCGCGACCGTTGTGCTCGCGGTTTTGACGCCATTTATAAAGAAACTCATCCCGCGAGAAGTTGAATAATATTTCCAGGAGCATCACGTGCGACGACGTTTCATATTCCTTCCACCAACATTCTTCATTCTCGTAATTGGATTTGCCGTTCAGGCTCAAAACAAGCTTCTCACCATCGATGACATTTTCGATCCGCAGAAGCGAGTCAATTTCAACGGTACGCCGTCAAGTCCGCGCTGGCTGAAAGATGGTGTGCATTACATCCTTGCCAGCAAAGAACGGAGCGCCTTTCCGCGACTTTTGAAGGTAAATGCTGTTACGGGGAAGTCAGAACCGTTCTACAACGCGGCAAAAATGGAAGCTGCGTTCGCGGCGCTGCCGGGAATAAGTCGTGAGACCGCACATCGACTCGCGAACCAAACTTCTTATCAAATGAATCCGGATGAGACGGGCGTCCTCATCAACCAATCAAATGACTTGTTCTATTACGAGTTCGGCAGCGATCGCGCCGCGCGCCTGACACATGGCGCGGACGAAGAAGTCGGGGAAGGGTTCAGCCCTGACGGCAAGATGATCAGTTTCATCCGCAACGGTAATTTGTACGTGGTTGAGATTGGTTCGCAACGCGAGCGCGCGCTGACGCGCGACGGCGGCGACAAGATTCTGAATGGACGGCTGGATTGGGTTTATCAGGAAGAGCTTTACGGCCGCGGCAACTTTGGCGCGTATTGGTGGAGTCCGGACTCGACCAAAATTACTTTTCTGCGGCTTGATGAGAGTCCGGTTCCCGACTTTCCCGTCGTCGATCACATTCCCACAGACCAACGACTGGAAATGACGCCTTATCCGAAGGCAGGCGATCCGAATCCAATCGTCAAGCTTGGTGTAGTCGGGTCGGCGGGCGGCGACATTACCTGGGTCGATACTAGCAAGTACATGCCGGAAGACCTTTTGATTGTGCGCGTGGGATGGTTTCCGGATGGCAAACGGGTCTACTTTCTCGCGCAGAACCGCGAACAAACGTTTCTCGACTTCAACGCCGCGGATCCTGACGACGGCAAGACCACGAATCTATTCCGCGAAACCACGAAAGCCTGGATTGGTGTTAATGACGAAGGCATCCGTTGGTTGAAAGACAGTTCGTTTCTTTGGATGAGTGATCGGAGCGGCTGGACGCACGTTTACCACTACGGCGCCGATGGCAAATTGATCACGCAAGTCACGAACGGCGATTGGGATGTGCGTGGCATGGACGGAATCGATGAAGAGAAGGGGACGCTTTACTTTAGCGGCACTGAACACAGTTACATCGCAAGCCAGGAATACTCGATCAAGTTCGACGGCTCGGGAATGACACGTCTGACCTCGACCGAAGGCGCTCATCGCGCGTCGTTTAATTCGGGCACCACCCATTTCATCGATTCGTGGAGCGATGTCAACACGCCAACGCAGGTACGGCTTTACGATGCAAATGGGAAACTTGTGCGCGTCATTGACGAAAACAGGGTCGAGGCCTTATCGCAATACAAACTCGGCAAGGTCGAGTTGCTGAACGTGAAGACGCGCGACGGCGTCACAATGGAAGCGATGATGATTAAGCCTCCGGATTTCGATCCGTCGAAGAAATACCCGGTTTGGTCCTATACCTACAGCGGGCCACAGGCGCCGCAGGTGAAAAACTCGTGGGGTGGGACGACTTTTATGTGGCATCAGATGCTGGCACAGAAGGGATATATCATCTGGATCTGCGATAACCGAACGGCGAGCGACAAAGGTGTGAACTCTGCCTGGCCGCTCTACCAGAATTTCGGTGAGCTCGAGCTCCGCGATTTGGAAGATGGATTCAGTTGGCTGAAGTCACAACCTTACGTTGACGGCTCGCGCATCGGCTTGTGGGGGTGGAGTTACGGCGGCTTCATGACGAGCTACGCGTTGACGCACAGCCAGACGTTCAAGATCGGCATCGCCGGCGGCACCGTTTCAGATTGGCGGAACTACGACACGATTTATACTGAGCGTTACATGCGTACGCCCCAGAACAATCCCGATGGTTACTGGAAGAGTTCACCTGTTCACTTCGCAAAGGATCTGCATGGCAAACTGCTCTTGATTCACGGAGCGATCGACGACAACGTGCACATGGCCAACACGATTCAGTTTCTCTATGAATTGCAGAAGGCTGGCAAGCAAGTGCAGTTGATGGTTTACCCGAAATCACGTCACGGCGTCACCGATCCGGTGCTGGTCAAGCACATGCGCCAGATGATGACGGATTTTATTTTGGCGAATTTGTGAACGAATCGAGTGAAGACATTGTGGTCGAAGGGATTGACTTGGATTTCCGCTTCACGGAGATCGAAGCGGAATTATTCGTCACACTCGAGTATTTAAGAACACTCAAACAACAGCCCCCTTTGATTCAGAAGACCGAACGGGAAAGATTGGAACTGGATCTTGAAGGATTGGACCAAGACGAGTGGCATGCGACTATGCAATGGATAGATGAATTTGTAGATGATGTTTTGCCACGTCTGTACTACTCGCCACTTCTCGTTCAACTCTGGGCGGTTTTTGAGTCCGGGATAGTTGAAATATCGAGGTACATTCAAGAGAAACAAGCGCAGAGATTAAAGATCGATGATTTGCGAGCAAACAATGATTTCGAGCGAGCTCAAAAATACTACACTGACGTTCTGCGGTTCCCATTGGTTGAGATCGACGGTGCGCACGAGCGGTTGAATAGATTACTATTGGCGCGGAACGTTATAGCTCACTCAAACGGACGCGTAGACGCGATCAAAGCCCCGCGACTTCAGACACTACGCGAATTGGAAAGGGAAGGCGTAGTGTTTTTGGGCAACTATTACGTAAGTTTCCCAGTAGGTTTCGTGCAAGAAATGGCCAACACGGTTAAGATCGCCTTAGAAGATTTAATTAGACGAGTAAAGGACGCGTACTAAGAGATCAACCGTTATCAGGGCAGCTCTCATTCACACACGGCTTCAGCCGGGTGGTAAAGCGCCGGCAAAGAAATCAATGAACCGTTTTAACGGTTTCGTTCGTCACGCCACGACAAACCGTACCGCTTCACAAACAGTTGGTACTCTTCTTCAAACGTTCGCTTGCGGTGATGATCGGCTTGCTGCGCGATGTAGTTACTGACCCTTTCGATATCGGAGTGCGACACTGAGAACGCACCGTATCCTCTACCCCACGCAAATCGTCCGCTCACCAATCGATTCTGATTGATCCAATGTGATGAACTCCCTTTGAGTAGCTGAATCGCTTGTTCAATCGTAAGGTTCGTCGGCAGATCGATGAGTGCGTGTGTGTGATCTGCGTTGAAGTAGTTAATCCTCATGTAAATCCCCTTTTGTCTTGCATAGTCCAAGAGGTTGACAGACGCCTTGGTTGCAGCGTGCTGGTCGAGCACCGGCTCACGACGAAGCGTTTCCCAAACTAGGTGGAGCCAACAACGAGAGAACGAGTGTGTGGACACTGTGGGAGTCTCCTTTTGGATGTGCAGTTTAGACGAAACTGTTGAAACAGTTCCACGCAATTTTCTTGCACGTGGTTCACCCGGTTGAAACCGGGTGAGAATGAGACGCAATCTGCGTAATCTGCGGATTCATCTCTTTTGGCATCGCGGACACCAGTAAGTTGATCTCCCGCCGTGGGTCTCGCGCTTGATCTTTGCGCTGCAGCGCGCGCACGGTTCGCCTTCGCGATCGTAAACTTGCCACAACTCTTCGAACGCTTCGCCGTATGAGAATCCTTCGGGATGCTCGAGATTCACGCGCAGAGCTGATCCGTCCGTGAGCGCATCGCTCAGCACTTCACGAATCGCCTGATGCAATTGTGCGACGCGCTTCGGCGCCAGCGTCGCTGCGACTTTGAAGGGATTGATGCGCGAGCGGAACAACGCTTCCGAGGCGTAGATGTTTCCCAAACCGAGCACCTTTGTTTGATCAAGGAGCAGCGTCTTCAAACTTCTCTGCGAACGGGAGAGCGTTGCCTTCAAGTAACCGAGGCTGAATTCATCTGAGAAAGGTTCCGGCGCGAGTTCGCGAAGACCTTTTGTTCCTGCCAGCCGCGCATACGGAACCAATTTCATCACACCGAACTGACGCTGATCACAGAAGACCAGACGCCGATCATTATCGAGATAAAAAACGGCATGCGCGTAACGCGGCAACGCTTCATCGACCGTAAGATAACGAAACTTGCCGGTCATTCGCAGGTGCACAATTAGAACGCTGCCGGAACCCGAACGCGTACGCGCCGCCCGCCCATGCGACAACATTCGCGCTCGATCAAGATCGACGAGAATGAATTTGCCGCGGCGACGAACGCCGATGATGCGGCAGTTCTTTATTTTGCGATTAAAGGCGGCTCTTCCCTCGGGTGGAACAAGCTTCGGCAGAAGAATTTCGGCGGCGAGAATTCTGCGGCGAACAATAACGTGGCGAAGCGCGCGAACCACGTGTTCGACTTCGGGGAGTTCCGGCATGGATGCGAATTTGATCTGCGAGGCGGTTCGCAGTCAAGTCCGCTGGTGGGGAGTAGCGTCCCGAGTTCCATTTCTCAGTGGTTGCAGTCAAATGCTCTGCGACTCAGTGGTGAACGTTTCGTGGGATATTTCGACCACAGAAATACCGCGCTTCACCCGAGACACGCAGAACACTTCCCGCACGGTGAACGGTTTGAGTGCTTGCTTTGAATGAGTGCGTCTTGACTTAGAACACCCGCAACAGCAAGAGAATGATCACCACGACAACCAGTAGACCCAGTCCGCCGCTCGGTCCATAGCCCCAATTTCGGCTGTATGGCCAAGCAGGAATGGCTCCCAGGACCAAGATGATCAGGATTATTAGAAGAATCAGTCCCATACGCGCTTCCCTCGATTCTGACTCGGAACGTTCGGTTAGATCGCCTCGAAACAACATTGTGCAAGGTGTATGCCGGGAGTCTTTGCGGTAGCACAGGCTGCTAGCCTGTGCCGTTGTTTGATCGCAGGCTAGCAGCCTGCGGGTACCCTTCAGTGCGGTTTACTGCCGATCAGAGGTTCAATCTCGGCGAGTGTCTTTTCGACTAAGCCTGGCTTGCGCGCTTCGATATTCAAACGGAGGAGCGGTTCGGTGTTGGAAGGTCGAATGTTGAAACGCCAATCATGGCCGGTTAGCGAGAATCCGTCGGTAAGATCTTCGTCGCCGTGCCCCGCGAAATGCTCTTTTACTTTTGCGATGGTTTGCTGGGCGTCCTGAACTCGATAGTTCAGCTCACCGGACATGTAATGGCCTTCCATGTATGGCCGCATCGTTTCCGAAAACGATTTGCCGGTTCGCGAGAGCTGTTCGAGCACGAGTAGAAACGGAATCACGCCATTGTCGGCGTAAAAGTTTTCGCGGAAGTAGTAGTGCGCGCTCATCTCACCGGCGAAGATCGCGTTCTCTTTTCGCATGCGATCTTTGATGAAGGCGTGGCCGCTCTTAGAGATGATTGGTTCCGCACCGTGTTTTTTGCAAACCTTCGTCGTTGGCCAAATTACCCGCGGATCGAAAATGATCTTGTCCTTGCCGCCATGCTTTGTGAGCAGCACGTCGGCCAACAAAGCCGTCACGTAGGCGCCGGAAATAAATTCGCCTTTCTCGTCGAGAAACATGCAACGATCGGCATCGGCATCCCAAATCGCCGCGAATTCGTGCTTTGATTCGCGCATCAACTGTTCTGACTCAGCGCGATTCGCTGGTTGCATCGGATCAGGCGTGCCCTTTGGAAAAGTGCCATCGGGTTGCCAGTTGAGTCGCGTCATCTGCAGTCCCAAAGCTTCGGCAATTAGGTCGATGCCGCCACCGACATAACCAAAGTTTGCGTTCGCAACGAGGTGAAAAGGCTTGATCGCGTTGCGATCGATGAAGCTCAGCACGTGGTCAACGTAATTCTTGAGCACATCTTTCTTCGCGACGGTGCCTTTCGTGTCGGACGTGACGGTTTGGTCTTTGCCGTCTTTGATGAGGTCGCGGATTTGAAAGAGACCGGTGTCCGAGGAAATCGCGGCGGCTTTCTCACGGACCATCTTCGCGCCGTTGTATTCCTTAGGATTGTGAGACGCGGACACGACGACGCCCCCCGAGTACTGGTCGGATGAGCCGACCGCGAAATAGAGCATGTCGGTCGTGATGCCGCCGATGTCGACGACATTCACGCCCGCGGCGAGAAATCCATCAGTCAAACCTTTCTGAAGCACGGGTCCAGATTCGCGCGCATCTCGTCCCACGACCATCGTTTTTGGATGAAAGAGTAGTGTGTAGGCTTTCGCGATGCGATAGTAAGCCTCTTCATCGAGATCGGTCGGATAAATACCGCGAATGTCGTATGCGCGAAAGCAGTCGAAGTTCATGATGAAGTCTTTCGGAAAAGTTTTCACCACAAAGACACGAAGAACACGAAGGGAACCATAAGAGAATCTAAGACGGTTTTCAGACTCTTCGTGGTCATAGTGTGTTTGTGGTTAATCACTAGGTTCACGTGCGCGTGTAATCGGACAGCGCGGTCTTATCGCCGAGCACGCAACCGGGGCCAACGATAGCCGATCGACCAATGTGACAGCCACGGCCGACGACCGCACCGTTTATTTGCGCGGCTGTGCCAACCCGCGTGTGCGCCCAAATCACCGAATTCTCGATCCGTGCACGTTCTTCAATGTAACAGCCTTTGCCGAGTACGGAATTGATAATCTCGACTCCGGGTTTGATCGTGCAATCGTCGGCCACAATCGACAATTCGTCGATTTCCGAATGCGTAGCTGAGTCAAAATTACCGCGCCGGTCCTTGAGATGGAAACGCGTCACGCGATTCGCGA
Source organism: uncultured bacterium (assembly GCA_965653675.1). Taxonomy (GTDB): domain Bacteria; phylum Acidobacteriota; class Blastocatellia; order Pyrinomonadales; family Pyrinomonadaceae; genus UBA11740. The sequence goes on along the minus strand of CBFHBA010000003.1, from coordinate 124,103 downwards.
GCATGTCTTCATGCGCTTGCAGGTATCGCGCGGGCGTCCCAATATCCATCCAGTAAGTGCGCGGGGGAATGTGGGCAAAGAACGGCTCGCCCTTTTCGAGCAGCTGCGGAAACAAATTATATTCAAACGAATAACTCTCGCCTTTGGGAATCAAGTCGAGCACTTTTGGTTCGAGGACATATGCGCCCGCATTGATATTCCGGCAATCGGTTTCGCCAGGCTTCGGCTTTTCGACAAAACGGTGAACGCGGCCGTCACCGTCGGTTTCGACAACGCCGTACATGCTGGCATCTTCCACGGGAATCAGAAAGATCGACGCCGTAGCATTTCGCTCCTTGTGTTGGCGAATCATCGCCTTCAAATCCAGATCAGTCAGGACGTCGCCGTTGAAGACAATCGCCGGCTCGCGAATCAGATCCTCGGCAAACTTGTACGCGCCGGCCGTACCCATTGGCTGTGGCTCGACGGTGTACTTCAGATTTACCCCGAATGTTGAACCATCGCCAAGCTGCTGTTCGATCTTCTCGGGCTGATACGAAAGCGAGAGTGTGATGTCTGTGACGCCCGCACGCTTCAGGGTGTCGATCTGATAAAGCAGAAAAGGGCGATTGCAGATCGGAACGATCGGCTTCGGCGTGTAAACCGTCAGTGGGCGCAGCCGTGTCCCTTTTCCACCAGCGAGAATGAGTGCCTGCATGATTGATTAGTGCTACGCGCGAATGATTCGGGGGTGTAATTTCAAGCGCCGAGAATAACATTCGAGCGTGAGCGTTTTCAATCGCTTACATGCTTGACACACTTTTGATTAAGCGCAATTCTGAATTATCTTCAGTAACAGTCACAAACATGCCGGCAATTAAACAAGCAGTAATTATCAGCGCCGTGCGTACCCCCGTGGGAAAACTCCTCGGCGCATTGAAGAGTTTCAAAGCCACGGATCTCGGCGCCATCGTCGTGCGCGAAGCGGTAAAGCGCGCCGGCGTGAAGCCCGAAGATATTGACGAGGTCATCATGGGCTGCGTCATTCAGGCAGGCCTCGGACAGAATCCTGCGCGACAAGCGGCGCTACGCGGCGGATTGCCCGACACCGTTTCTGCCGTGACCGTCAATAAGGTCTGTGGCTCCGGTTTGAAAGCAGTGATGCTGGCCACACAAGGCGTGCAACTTGGCGACACCGAAGTCGTGGTGGCGGGCGGCATGGAGTCGATGTCGAATGCGCCCTACCTGGTTCCCAAGGCGCGCGAAGGTTATCGGCTGGGAAACGGCAAGATTATCGATTCAATCATTCAGGATGGCCTGTGGTGCGCGTTTGACGATCAGCACATGGGCTGCACCGGCGAGGTTGTGAGCGAGCGGTTCCATGTCTCCCGGGCAGAACAGGATGAGTACGCGCTAAATTCTCATCGCAAAGCCAGCGCGGCTATCAAAGCCGGCAAATTCAAGGACGAAATTGTTCCGATCGAAATCCCACAGAAAAAAGGGGCGCCGGTTATCGTCGATACTGACGAGCCGGTGCGTGAAGACACTTCCATTGAAGGACTGAGTAAGCTGAAGCCGGCTTTCAAAGAAGGTGGGACAGTCACGGCCGGTAACGCCCCGGGCGTGAATGACGGAGCGTCCGCGCTCGTCGTCACGTCGGAAGAACGCGCAAAATCAATGGGGGTAGAACCGCTCGCTCGCATTGTCGCGCAGGCGACCTCTGGAACTGAGCCGAAGCTTGTGATGATGGCTCCGGTTGAGGCGATTAAGAAATTGATCAAGAAAACCGGATGGTCATTGAATGACGTTGACTTGATCGAACTCAACGAGGCCTTTTCGGTTCAGGCGGTCGCGATCACCCGCGAATTGAATCTCGATCCGGAGAAGATCAACGTCAATGGCGGTGCGGTTGCACTCGGTCACGCGATCGGCCAGTCAGGTTCGCGCATCCTGACGACGATGCTGTACGAGTTGAAACGACGCAACGCACATCGGGGCATCGCCGCGCTCTGTCTCGGTGGTGGCAATGCCGTGGCGTTGGCGGTTGAGCGTTAATGACTGCTGAAGAGCACAACAAAACGCTCGCTACGCTGTACTTTATTTACAGCGGGATTCATGGACTCACCCTGGTCGGATTGTTACTGTTGGTGCTTGTCGTCAAGTTCACAACGCCCGCCGCTGAAGTCATTTCGACTGCGACCGTGGCGGTTGGCAGTGTCGCATTCCTGATTCTTTTTCTTGCTGTTGGTCTCTTGCCGCTGCTCGTCGGTTACGGCTTTCGCAAACGCGCGACCTGGGTTAAACCGCTCGCAACCGCGGTAGCGATCATTTCGCTCGTGAATATTCCGATTGGTACGGCGCTGGGCGTTTACACGATAAAGTTTTTTCGCAGCGAAGCTGGTCGCGTGCTCTACGGCGGCAAAGGTACGACAGCTTCGGACGATGAATTGAAAGATGCGATGCATGCCGCGCGGCCATTGATGAATTGGGCTGATAAGTTGAAGTAGAGATTTTGTTCTTGTTTAGAATGGAGGACTTGTCCTCCACTTAGTCGCGAGGACAAGTCCCAGCTCTAAACGTAGTCAGAACTATGAGTGAACTTTTCGGCGTAATTGGTGCGGGAACCATGGGTAACGGGATTGCCCAGGTCGCGGCGCGCGCCGGATTCAATGTCGTGATGCGCGACGTCGCCGAGGATTTTCTCGCGCGCGGTATGACGGCGATCGACAAGAGTCTCCAGCGCGATGTCGATAAAGCGCGGCTCAGGGGGGAAGAGAAGCAGACGATCATACGCCGCATCCAAACCACCACCGATCTTTCTTCACTGCGCGATGCGTTCATTGTTGTAGAAGCGGTCACTGAAGACCTCGGCGTGAAGACGGAAGTATTCCGCGCGCTCGATCAAATCACAAAAGGCGATGCGATTCTGGCGTCAAACACTTCATCGATTTCGATTACAAAACTCGGCGCGGCGACGAAGCGACCGGACAAAGTTATCGGCATGCACTTTATGAATCCTGTGCCGGTGATGAAGTTAGTTGAAGTGATTCGTGGCGCGGCAACCTCGGATGGAACTTACGGCAAAGTGCGGGAGATTAGCGAAAAACTTGGCAAGACGCCGCTCGAATGTCAGGATTATCCGGGCTTCATTTCAAATCGGGTGTTGATGCCGATGATCAATGAAGCGATCTTTGCCCTGCACGAAGGCGTCGCGACGCGCGAAAGCATCGACGGCATCATGAAGATGGGCATGAATCATCCGATGGGACCGTTGACGCTTGCGGACTTTATTGGATTGGATGTTTGTCTTGCGATCATGAACGTCTTGTACGAAGGTTTTGCCGATTCAAAGTACCGGCCGTGTCCACTGTTGCAGCGATACGTTGACGCCGGTTGGTTGGGAAGGAAGACGGGAAGAGGGTTTTACGAATATTGATTGCTGTACTTTGAACTTTGTTCTTAGTGCTTTGTTCCGTCTTTCAAAGTACAAAGTTCAAAGCCCAAAGTACGAAATACAGAAATTTCAGATTTAAGATTCAAGATTCCAGATGCAACGCACCATCTCACATTTCTGTCAGAACTGCCGGGCGGCGAATCCTCTGGGCCAGGAGTTCTGTCAACGTTGCGGCACGCGTTTGATGCTTGTGGTACGACCGCCCTCCATGCGGGTTGAATGTCAGGACACGACTCCGAATGAAGAGCATCTGCTAGAGCGTTTGACGATTCTCGAAAACACTTTGGCGCGCCTCGCGGAACGCTTAGAGCAAGGACTGAAATTGCTGCTTCGACAGTCCGAAACTGCTTACGCGAATCACGCGCTCGTAAAGAGTTTGATTGAAATTCTGAACGAATGTGGCGTTGTCGATAACCATAATCTTGAATCGAAATGGCGGGCCGAGTGCGACAAGCTTCATGATGACGAGCCCGAAACGGGTAAAAACCGCGCAAGAAAAGCGCGGAAAGTTAATCGCAAGGCTGCCGGCCGACGCTGACGCGCTTTGACACTCGGAACTGCGTCGCTATAATTAACAACTTTGTGCCCGGCTCCCTGACGCCGCCTGTGAGGGTTCAGGACGTGTATCATGCGGGTGGAGCTTGAAAATTTCGAGAAGGATCGAGAGTTCGCGCACACTTATCAGCCAAACGATCTTTCACTGGAAGATGTGGACTTGCGGTTGATCGAGCCCGCGGAAGTTCGTGGGCGGCTTCGCCGAAAAGGCCACGAAGTCGAGTTGATTGGGAACCTGAGGACGACACTAGAGACAGTATGCGCTCGGTGTTTGAAGCCGGTTGCGATTCCGCTTTCAGCGGATTTTGACGAACGGTTTACCACGTCGGTTAGCTGGGGCGCGGAAGAACAGCATGAACTCAGGAGCGACGATCTGAATCTCTCGATCTTCGACGGCATTGCAGTCGATTTGGATCAACTCGTACGCGAACAGCTTCAGCTGGCAACGCCCGCGCAGATCCTTTGCCGCGAAAATTGCCACGGCCTTTGCCCGGTCTGCGGCGCGGACCTAAACACGGCCGCTTGTAAATGTGAGAATCAAAAAGTCGATTCGCGCTGGGAGAAGCTGAAAGATTTGCGATTTTAGATTTTTGATTTGCGATTTATTCGTTTGGCAGATCGGATCAACAATCCAAAATCACAAATCAAAAATCTAAAATGTGTCGGAGTAATTATGCCTAATCCAAAACGTCGTCACTCGAAAGCACGCCGCGGCAAACGCCGGGCACATGACGCGCTGCGCGTCCCACAAACTGTCGTCTGCCCGAACTGCCAGGAGCCGCGGATGCAACATCGCGTGTGTCCGAAGTGCGGCTACTACAAGGGGCGCGAAGTCGTTCCAGTCGATCAGACCACGTAACGAGAAATTGGTAATGGCCGTTTAGAAGCCGCACTTGCGCGGCGTCTCGGCAGGACAAGTCCTGCCTCTAAACGGCTTTTAAAATAGGAGTTCTAACGAAGCATAAATGTCGAATATTCGCGCAGGCATTCTCGGTACTGGTCGTTCGTATCCGGAAGGCATCCTCACCAATGCTGATCTCGAAAAAATAGTTGAGACTTCTGACGAGTGGATTACCACGCGCACAGGCATCAAGCAGCGGCGTAAAGCTGCGCCCGGCGAGTACACTTCGCAATTCGCCTCGCTTGCTTCACAGCAAGCGATCGAACGCGCCGGCATCGATGCAAATGACCTCGATCTAATTCTGTGTGCGACCGTGACGCCCGATCAGATTTTGCCGTCGACGGCGTGTCTGATTCAGGCGCAGCTGGGCGCGAACAAAGCGGCCGCGATGGACATCGTCGCCGCCTGCTCGGGATTCATTTACGGAGTTACGATCGCCGAGCCGATGATTCGCAGCGGTCAGATCAAGTATGCGTTGATAATCGGCGCGGAACTTCTGACGCGGTACGTTGACTACACAGATCGTTCGACGTGCGTGCTGTTTGGGGACGGCGCAGGCGCTGCGGTTTTGGGCCCAGTCGAAGGCGACCGCGGAGTTCTCGCCGCCAGGATTCGTTCGGACGGCCGATACGAAGAGCAGTTATACGCGCCCGGAGGCGGAACCAAAGGCGGCTTCACGGCCGAGACCATCGCCCGCGGAGATCACTTCTTCAAGATGAAGGGCAACGAAGTGTTCAAAGTCGCGGTGCGATCGATGAACGACATTTCGCGGCAGGTGCTCTGTCAAGCCGGTCTCAGAACCGAAGACATCGATTTATTCATTCCCCATCAGGCGAACCAGCGAATCACGGAGGCCGTTGCCAACCAGTTGAAAGTTGATATGTCGCGAGTTTATTCGAACATCGCCCGAACCGGAAACACATCCTCTGCTTCAATTCCAATTTGTTTGGACGAATGCATTGAAAGCGATCGAATAAAGCCAGGCGACAACGTTCTGATGGCATCCTTCGGTGGGGGGTTCACTTGGGGCGCAGTCGCAATGCGCTGGTAGGAAGCATTTTCGATTTTTGATTGTTGATTGCCGATTGTTTGAATCGTCACCATAAGGACCGAAGGGCTTTGCAATCGCAAGTCGCAAATCAGAAATCTAAAATCGCTTTCGTTTTCCCTGGTCAGGGTTCGCAGAGTCCCGGCATGGGGAAAGAGTTGGCGGAGAGGTTTCCTGCCGCTAAGCAGGTCTTTGAAGAAGCGGATGACGCGCTCGGTTTCGCGCTGTCTGAACTCTGTTTCAATGGGCCTGATGAGGCGTTGCTGCTCACTGAGAATACTCAGCCTGCGATTCTCACGACTTCCGTGGCCGCGTTGCGCGCGCTGGAGTCCGAGGGTTTTCCGGTAGCTGATTTCGTCGCCGGGCATAGCCTCGGCGAGTACTCCGCCCTGGTTGCGGCTAGCTCATTGTCGTTGAGCGACGCAGTCAGGACTGTGCGCGCGCGTGGACGCTACATGCAGGAAGCTGTGCCAGTCGGCACCGGCGCCATGGCCGCGATTCTCGGTTCCGATCTTGGCACTGTGAACGCCGCTTGTACCGAGGCCGCGCAGGGCCAGGTTTGCAGCGCCGCAAACATCAATTCGCCGGGGCAGATCGTGATTGCCGGTGACGCGGCGGCGATCGATCGCACGATTGAAATTCTGAAAGCACGCGGCGCGAAACGGGCGGTGAAACTTAACGTCAGCGCGCCTTTTCATTGTGCACTAATGAAGCCGGCACAAGATCGTTTGGCGACGGATCTCAATGAATTGCAGTTCAACGATCTCGCGGCGCCGCTCGTTACGAATGTCGATGCGATGCCGATAAAAACGGGCGCTAAAGCGCGCGATTCGCTGATTCGCCAAGTGTCTCAACCAGTTCGGTGGCTGGAATCAGTTGAATTTTTAAGCAATCACGGTGTACAAACTTTGATTGAAATCGGACCCGGAAAAGTTTTGAGCGGATTGGTGCGGCAAATTAACCGCCAACTCCGCTGCCTCAACGTGGAGGATGAGAGCAGTCTGCGCGCAACTCGTGAAGCGCCGGCGATCTAAGTGGCACAGACTTTAGTCTGTGTTGAAGAATTTGTAGCTATTACGGTCACAGATTGAAATCTGTGCCACCTCAAATCACAGGAGCAAAAGAATGCCCGATCAAGAGATAGAGCAAAAAGTTAAGCAGATTATTGTTGACGAACTGGGCGTTGACGAGAATGAAGTCACGCCCAACGCACGATTCATCGACGACCTCGGCGCGGACTCGCTCGACACGGTTGAGTTGGTGATGCGTTTCGAAGAGGAATTCGGGATCGAGATACCCGATGAAGATGCTGAGAAGATTCAAAGCGTCCGCGACGCGTACAACTACATCGACCAGCACAAAGAAAAAGAAAAGAAGTAACGCGGGCCTTTGATGCAGTTACGGGCGTCGTTAACGTGTCACTAAAGGAGCTTTGAATTGAATCGTCGGGTCGTTGTTACCGGTCTTGGCCTGGTTACGCCTGTAGGTAATTCGGTCGCGACCACGTGGGCCGCGCTAAACGAAGGAAAGAGTGGCGCGGACTACATTAAAAAATTTGACGCCGAAAAGTTTCCGGTCCGTTTCGCCTGCGAAGTCAAAGATTTCGATCCGCTGAACTACATTGAAAAGAAGGAGGCGCGCAAGATGGGCGCCTTCATTCATTACGCGGTGGCTGCCTCGCAGGAAGCCGTCAACGACAGTGGATTGAAAGTCACGGACGACATCGCGGAGAGCGTCGGGACTTACATCAGTAGCGGCATCGGCGACTTCTGGGCCATCGAGCGCGAACACGAGAAGCTGATTACGGGAGGGCCGGGTCGCGTCTCACCGTTCTTTATTCCATCGGCCATCGTCAATCTCGCGTCGGGCCAGGTTTCCATTCGACAAAATGCCAAAGGGCCAAACTCGGCAACCGCCACAGCTTGTTCTGCGGGAGCACACGCTATCGGCGACAGCTTCAAGATTATTCAGCGCGGCGACGCCGAAGCGATGATCTGCGGTGGCGCCGAATCCGCGATCACGCCGATGAGTGTCGCCGGCTTCGCGGCACTGCGCGCGCTTTCGACACGTAACGACGATCCAGTGCACGCTTCGCGGCCTTTCGATCTGAATCGGGATGGATTTGTGATCGGCGAAGGCGCGGGGATCATGATTCTCGAAGAGCTGGAGTTCGCGAAACGCCGCGGCGCACGGATCTATTGCGAGCTGGTCGGTTATGGCATGACGGGCGATGCATTTCACATCACGATGCCTGACCAGACCGGTTCCGGCGCAGTTCGGGTAATGAAGAAGACGCTCGCTGATGCGGGAGCAAAGCCGGAAGACGTCGACTATATCAACGCGCATGGCACTTCCACGCCGTACAACGATAAGTTCGAAACGATGGCCATCAAAAGGACTTTCGGCGAACACGCAAAGCAGGTCGCAATCAGTTCAACGAAATCGATGACCGGCCATTTACTGGGCGCGGCGGGCGGAGTTGAGGGCGTCTTCTGCGTCCTCTCGATTCATCACGGCAAGTTGCTGCCGACGATCAATTACGAATCACCTGATCCCGAATGTGATCTGGATTACACACCCAACCAGGGGCGCGACGTTAAGATTCGATACGCGCTCTCGAACAGCTTCGGTTTTGGCGGCACAAACGCCGCGTTGCTGTTCAAGGGTTACGAAGAATAAGGAAAAACGGTCTTTGATCTTTGGTTTTTGGTTTTTGATGTGTCGCGCTAGTTGAGCAAAACATCAAAGTACAAAGACCACAAAAGACTCGACGTTGTTTCAATGAAGTTACTGGTTCTCATGAAGCAGGTCGCTAATAAAGATGCGATCCTGCGCATCAACAAAGACTCGACCTGGATCGAGGAGGCCGATCTCTCGTTCGAAGTGAACGAATCGGACGGCTACGCGCTCGAAGAAGCCCTCCGCATAAAAGAAAAAGTTGGCGGCGAAGTCGTCGTGGTCTCGATGGGGCCGCAGCGCGCGAAGAGCGTGATCAAAGATGCACTTGCACGCGGCGCGGACCGGGCGATTCATGTCGTCGGCGACAATGTCGTGCATCTTTCACCGTTTGCCGCGGCTTCCGTTTTGGCCGAGGCGATTCGGGATGAAAACGCAGACCTCGTCATGACTGGATTGCAGTCGGATGACTATGGCTACGCGCAGACAGGTGTGATTCTCGCGGAGATTCTCGGTCTGCCGCACGCGACAATCGTCATCGAGCTTGATGCTACGGGCGAGCAACTGCGGGTGAAGCGCGAACTCGAAAGTGGCTGGTATCAGTGGTATACGATGCCGACGCCGGCGTTGCTGACGATTCAATCAGGCATCAGCCAGATTCGCTATGCCACCTTGAAGGGCATCATGGCCGCGAAGAAGAAAGAGATTAAGGAAGTGACGCCGAACGCCGAAATCGCCGGTAAGGCCTCGCATCAGCGCATCGAAAAGATTTACCTGCCGCAGAAATCAAAGCAGACACAGTTCCTCGGCGACGGCGATGCGAAGAAGGGAGCGGTTGAATTGGCAGAGAAGCTGCGAACTGAGGCGCGCGTGATCTAAGTAGATCTCCGTCTCCTTTGGGAGAGGGCTGGGGGTGAGGGGCGTGTCATTGCCGATTTTTGATTGCCGATTGCCGAATGAAATCTAGCGAACTGGAACGCAGCTTAACTTCGGCAGTTCAATCAAAAATCGGAAATTGGCAATCGGCAATGTTGAAGCCCTCACCCTAACCCTCTCCCAGAGGGAGAGGAACAAAACATCATGAGCATTCTTGTTTTCCTTGAACACAAGGCAGGCACGCTGAACAAAACCTCGCTCGAAGCGATCGCGGCGGCGCAGAAACTCGGCGCTGACATCGGGCAGAAGGTGTCAGCGGTGGTAATGGGTTCGACATCGCTTGCGAATGAAATCGCTGCGTACGATCTCGAGAAGGTCATTTCGGCTGAAAATGAGAAGCTGAACGATTACACTCCCGATTCCTATGCGGACGCCCTCGAAAAGGTCGTGCGCACGACAAATCCTGAATACGTAATCATGTCGCACACATATCAGGCGCGCGATTTTGCGCCGAAGGTTGCTGCGCGTTTTCAAAAGGGACTCATCGGCGACTGCATCCGTATGAATGTCGCGGGCGACAAGAGAGTTTTCACCCGACGTATCTTCCTCGGCAAGCTCGATGCTGATGTAGTGGCTGAAGGCGGCGCACCAACCTTCGTGACCTTCCAATCAGGCGCGTTCCGTGGCGATCAGGCACAGAAGGGAAGCGGCGCCGCGATTGAACAGATGCGGGTCGACGTGGGAGACGTGCGCATGAAACCTGAAGCTCCCTTCCAGGAAGCGAAACAGGCGGTCGATCTCAGCAAAGCCGACATCATTGTGGCCGTTGGTCGCGGCATCAAGAGCAAGGACAACCTCGCGCTTGCTGAGAAGCTTGCCGAAGCCCTGGGCGGAGACCTTGCCGCTTCACGTCCAATTTGTGACGCTGAGTGGTTACCGATTGATCGACAGATCGGCTCATCGGGCCAGACGGTCGCGCCAAAGCTTTACCTCGCAATCGGCATTTCAGGCGCGATTCAACATCTGGTCGGAATGAAGAACTCACAGACCATTGTGGCCATTAACAAAGATCCAGAGGCGCCAATATTCGACATCGCTGACTACGGTATCGTCGGCGATCTGTTCGAAGCGGTCCCGGTACTGACGGAAGAGATTAGGAAGCTTAAAGGTTAGCCTGCACGACGATCTCGCTACGTCTTTCTCAGTGGATCTCTATGCCTCTGTGGTGGACTTTTTCCAAGCCATTTTCACACTGAGACACCGAGGTTTCACGGGGACACTGAGAAAAGTGATGGTCTCTCAGCATTTGAAATTTCTGCACGCTAAGTTTTAAGATTCCGCTGTTCCCTCGAAAAAATGAATTTGAAACTTTGCTTTGGGAGGTTTCTGCAATGAATCCGCTGAGTCGCCACGCGTTCTTGTTTGCATTGTTAATCGCTTTCGTAATTGTCGCATTTTCACCACACCGAACTGGCAGCGCGCATTCTACTCCGTCGTTAGAACCGGCAACCGATGTCGCCAAGGACAATCCGCAAAACTCTATCGTTGCGGGTTTCGATTTTTCGAATCTTGATCGATCAGCGAATGCCTGTCAGGACTTCAATCAATTCGCGAATGGTGGCTGGATGACTAAGAATCCTATCCCGCCGGAATATTCCGTTTGGGGCAATTTCACGAAGCTGGCGGAACACAATAATGACGAGTTGCACGAAATCCTCGAAGGGCTGTTGAAGAAGAGAACTCTTGCACCCGGTAACGAGCAGAAGATTGCCGACTTCTATCGTTCGTGCATGGACGAGCCGGCGATCGAAGCGGCCGGCATTAACCCGTTACAACCTGAACTGGATCGCATTGCGAAGATAACTGACCTGCTGAGTCTCGAAGACGAAATCGCGATGTTCCATGCTCACCGTGTTCCAGCGGTGTTTGGTTTCGGCGCCAGCCAGGATTTTAAAGACTCAAGCACCATGATCGCCCAGTTGGTTCAGGGAGGCCTTGGTCTTCCCGATCGGGATTACTACACCAGTGACGACGCTAAGATGAAGGCGACGCGGGCCGAATACGAGAAACACGTTGCGCGCACCTTTGAATTGATGGGCGATGGGCCGGACACGGCTGCACGTGAAGCCGCCACCGTCATGAAGATCGAAACGCAGCTTGCCGAAAACTCTTCGACGCGCGTACAGCGGCGTAATCCGGAAGCCAATTATCATCCGATGACCAAGGCAATGCTGATCGAGATGACGCCTGACTTTGATTGGGGGCGCTATTTCCGCAACATCAATTTTCCGGAAATCGGCAAAGCGAACGTCGGGCAGCCGGATTTCTTTAAAGCAGCCGACAAGATTCTGAAAGACACGCCGATTGACGATTGGAAAGTTTATCTGCGTTGGCATTTGGTGAATGCCGCATCCAACACGCTGTCGTCCAAGTTCGTGCAAGAGAGTTTCAACTTCAACGGCAAGTACCTGAACGGCACAACTGAAATGTTGCCGCGCTGGAAACGCTGCGTGGCCAGTACCGACCGCGCCCTGGGCGAAGCGTTGGGCGAACTCTACGTCGCGAAAACATTCACGCCGCAAGCGAAAGAACGCGCGCGCATGATGGTGGCGAACCTAATCGCAGCGCTTAAGAATGACTTAACGACGCTCAGTTGGATGAGCAATGAAACGCGTCAAAAGGCGATTGCTAAATTGGAAGCCTACAACCGGAAGATTGGCTATCCGGACAAGTGGCGAGATTACGAAGCTCTAAAGATCGCGCGCGGACCGTACTATAACAACTTCGTCTCCGCGGGCGAATTCGATTTTCGCCGCAACGGCGAAAAAATCGGCAGGCCGGTTGATAAGACTGAGTGGGGAATGACACCTCCAACGGTCAACGCTTATTACAACCCGCAGTACAACGAGATCGTCTTCCCGGCCGGCATTCTGCAACCGCCGTTCTACGATCCGAAGGCTGACGATGCTTTCAATTATGGCGGCATTGGCGCTGTCATTGGTCATGAAATGACCCACGGCTTCGACGACCAGGGCGCGAGGTTCGACGCGAACGGAAACCTCGCTATGTGGTGGACGCAAGACGATTACAAGAAGTTCACCGCGCGCACAGACTGTGTAGTGAAACAGTTCGACTCGTTCGAGGTGGAGCCGGGATTGCACCAGAAAGGGCAACTCGTCGTCGGCGAATCGGTAGCTGACTTAGGCGGTCTGACGATCGCCTACGCTGCCTACCAGAAGTCACTGGAAGGCAAACCGCGGCCGAAGGACATCAACGGCTTCACGCCCGAGCAGCGGTTCTTTCTCGGCTGGGCGCAGATTTGGTCGCAGAACATCCGGCCTGAAGCAGCGCGTCTGCGAAATGCAACGGATCCGCACCCGCTCGGACGGTTTCGCGTGAATGGGCCGCTGTCGAACATGCCGCAGTTTGCCGCGGCTTATGGATGCAAAGCCGGCGATCCGATGGTGCGCCCGCCGGAGCAACGCTGTCAGATTTGGTGATGGCGTCGTCGCTGAGCATTGTCGCCGCGCGTCCCGACTCCCGTGAAGCGATGGACCTGCTCTCTGAGTTGGACGCAGCGCTACACGAGTATCCATATCCACCCGAAAGTCGCCACGCTTTTAGCGTTGAAAAACTCATACGCGAACGCGTGGCTTTCTTTTTGGCGTCTTATGACGGCCAGCTTGCAGCATGCGGCGGTGTGAAGTTGTTTACTGACTATGGCGAGGTGAAGCGGATGTATGTGCGGCCCGAGTTTCGTGGTAAAGGTCTGGGCAAAGCGATCCTCAACCATCTCGCCGCACACGCTCGGACGAACGGCATCAACACACTAAGGCTCGAGACAGGAATCTATCAGGTCGAAGCGATAGGACTGTACGATGGCTGGGGCTTTCAGCGCCGGGGACCGTTTGGCGAATACAAGCACGATCCAAATACTGTCTATTTCGAAAAGTCGATCGCGTAATCTATTTGCTTCCAATAGCCAAGGCTCGCAAGTCCGCAGCGACTTCCGCCGGTTTCCATTCATTGCCGCGGTAAAGCTTCACGAGCTTCCCGTTCGGATCGATCACTGCAGTGCGGAGTGAGTGCATGACTTGCTCTTCGCCCGTCGAAGAGTCCTTGAAGTAGCGCAAGCCAAAGAACTCGGCGATCCGTTTCACTTCATCCGCGCTGCCGGTGGTGAACTCCCAATGCTCGAACTTTTCGTTTGCGTAGCGACCTGTGTGCGCCGCGCCATAGCTGCGCATGACCTTCGGGGTGTCGTATTCAGGATCGAAGCTGACGGTTAAGAGGTGAGTCTTCGCGTAAACGTCGGGTTGTTTTTGTAATTCCAGATCGACCGCGGCGAAGTTGCTGCTCATCAAGGTACACTGGTCAGGTTGAGGACAGCGCGTGTAAACGAATGTGAGCGCGAGCGCTTTCCCTTTGTATTGCGACAAATGAATTGGCTTGCCGTCCTGGTTCACCAAAGTGAAATCGGGAATTTCGTCGCCGGGCTTCGGTTCTCCCGGCACGACCGTCGTGGGGGTAAGGGCAGCACCGCCCTCAGTCACTCCCGTCACTTCAATCCACGAAGAAATATCATCGATGACTAGCGTGCCGATGACTTGATCCCCAGCCTTCATCGTTTGCAGGTCGACCGGGTTTTTAATCTTGAAGTCCATCGTCATCCCTGGCATGTAACCCGGAATGTCTTCGTGCTTGATTGTCGCCGTCCGTTCCGGTTGGTTGACCGCGACCACGATGCCCTTGATTGGATAACGCTTTTCGTTTTTCGGCGGCTGGTCGCTCCAACTGCATGCGACGGTGACGAACGTGAACGTCATTACCACGGAAAACAGGATTCTTCTTCGATTCATGATTGATGACTCGGTAGGTTAATGCTGCCACGTCTTTACCTCAAGCGACGACGCGAACCAAGGGACGTGTGGTTGTGTTAGCATGGCCGCAATGATGGTAGGCGAAAAGAAACGCGCAGAGATGATCGACGGCAAAACCGTCGCGGACGCGATCAAAAGGGAAGTCGCCGATGAGGTGCGGCGTTTCAAGGAAACGGCGCGGGTCGCGCCGACTTTAGGGGCGGTGCTGGTTGGCGATGATCCGGCTTCCGCAGTGTATGTGCGCAACAAGGTGCGTGCGTGCAAAGAAGTTGGCATTACTTCCCGGCAGCTAGTCCTGCGCGATTCAATATCGCGTGAAGAGCTTCTGGGGGTGATCTCTGAACTCAACGACGACAGTCAACTGGACGGTATTCTCGTGCAGTTGCCCTTGCCGAAACAGCTTGATGACTGGCTCGTGATCGAAGCAATCGACCCCGCGAAAGATGTTGATGCATTTCATCCGACAAATGTGGGACTGCTGGCAATGGGCCGGCCACGATTCGTTCCGTGCACGCCGGCGGGAATTATCGAACTTCTGGTTCGGAATCAGATCGAAATTGCCGGCGCGAACGCCTGCGTTGTCGGGCGCAGCCAAATCGTAGGACGACCCGTCGCAAGTCTGTTGTTGCAGCGACACGCGACGGTCACTGTCTGTCATTCAAAGACGCGCGATCTGCCATCAGTGACGCGACAAGCGGACATTCTGGTCGCGGCGATGGGCAAGCCCGCGTTTATTCGCGGCGAGTTCATCAAACCCGGGGCAACGGTGATAGATGTGGGAGTGAACAGGCTCACTGATGCAGATCAAGCCCGCGACTTCTTCGGCTCCGAGGCCGCCAAGAGAATCGCGGCGATTGCAGAGAAGGGCTATACGCTGGTAGGCGACGTGCATCCCGCCGAAGCCGATCTTGTTGCCGGGAGGCGCACGCCGGTGCCGGGCGGTGTTGGGTTACTGACAGTTGCGATGTTGATGAAGAACACTTTGCAGGCGGCGAAGTGGAGGAGAGGACTGAGTTGAAAGTGCTGTAGGCACGAAATGTTTATAGCAAGGACGCTGCATTGCCGTTATCCGAATTGAGCGAATCTCGATGCTTCGAGATTCGCTCAATTCGTAAGTAGACCAAATGTGACCGTTGTTCTATAAAGATTCCGCCGCTACGCGGCTGCATGGCCGGTCTTACTGATGCTCAAAGTTGGTCTCACAGGCTCAATCGGCGTCGGCAAGTCATTCGTGCTCGGAGTGTTGCGCGAACTCGGCGCGTGCACAGTCGACGCCGATCAAATCGCCCGTGAGTGCGTCGAACCAGGGACGATGGGCTTAGCGGCCGTCGTCAGCGAGTTCGGAAATGATGTACTGAACGTTGACGGCTCGCTTGATCGTGCGAAACTCGGCGCAACCATTTTCGCGGATGAGGCAAAGCGCGAAAAACTCAACTCGATTCTTCATCCCTTCATCATCGCGCGGCAGGACGAAATCATGCAGCAGTGGGAGAGACAAACTCCCAGCGCGATTGCGATCGTCGACGCCGCATTGATGATCGAATCGGGTGGTTATAAACGTTTCGACAAGCTAATCGTCGTGCACTGTCAACCGGAAATTCAAATTCAGCGGTTGATGAACCGCAACAACCTCTCACGCGATGAAGCCGAGCTTCGCGTTAAATCGCAAATGCCCCAGGAAGAGAAAATGAAGTACGCAGACTACTTAATTGACACTTCTGGCGAATTGGTTGCAACGCGCATACAAATCGAAGCGCTTTGGCAAACGCTCCAGACCGTTGCTTCTCACAAATCAAATCATCAACAGCATTGATTGGTGCGCTTTAAAGTGTGCGCCCCTTCAGAAATCTATTGCCCGGCAACACTCGCCATGGTACTTTGACCGCGACGATGGTCACTCTCTCATCGCGTAATGGACTTGGAATTTTGCTCCTCACGCTAACCGCCGTCGTCGCCGGATGTTCGACGTCGGCGAGCAACTCCGTATTCTTTGGAAAAGTCGATCCGCCGCGTGAAAACGTGCTGCGATACGTGTCGGGCTCAGAGCCCGAAACCCTCGATCCGCAGATCCCACCGCTGCAAAACGAAGCGCGCATTTCGATGGCGCTGTTTGAAGGCCTGGCGGAATACGACCCCAAGACAACCGCGCCGATTCCGGCCCTCGCCGAACGATGGGAAGTGAACAAAGATTGGTCCGAAGTCACTTTTCATTTACGTCACGATGGCCGGTTCTCGAATGGGGATCCAATTACGGCACAAGACTTTGTCTACACGATTCGCCGGGGCCTGAAACCGGAAACTGCGTCGCGCGTTGCGTCACTTGCTTATCCGATCAAGTACGCTCAGGCGTTCAACGAAGGCGGTGTTTTTGTCTACGATCCCGCGACAAAATCGTTTCTGCTGGAGAAGGACTTCGCGGCTGACGCCCCTAAGCAAACGTTCCTGAGTGAGCAAGCTGTCGAATCGGTCGCGTCTGAATACCCGCAAATCCCGCAAGACAAGACACCCGATGCTGACACCGCTTTTCATCGCGAGATGCATAGTCCAGAGCGTCTGGTGTTACCCGGTTCTGAAAAGAAACGCAATGCGGCAATCGAAGCGGATCCAAAGCTGAAAGCTGCGGTGGCAGGCAAACAGTTCGTTCTCGTAAAAGCCGAAAACGTCGGTGTCGAAGCTGTCGATGATTACACGCTGCGAATCATGCTGAACACCCCGGCGCCTTACTTTATCAGCATGATGCCGCACCAATTCTTCCGCGCACTCCACAAGAGAACGATCGAACAGTTCGGCGATGCGTGGACTGATCCGGCGCACATCGTCACCAGCGGTCCATTCAAACTAGAAAGTTGGAACCATTACGATCGGATCGTTGTCCGGCGAAATCCGATCTACTGGGACGCCGCCTCAGTGAAGCTCGACAAGATCGTCTTCTTTCTGCTTTCCGACAACACGACCATGATGACGCTGTATAAGGCGGGTGAGTTGGATGCGACCTACAACCATACCGTCCCGTCGGCGTGGCTCGATGTGATTGGACCGAAGAAAGATTTCATGGATGCACCCGAAGCCGCGATCGACTATTACAATTTCAACACGACCAAAGGCCCGACGACCGACTTGCGCGTGCGCAAAGCGTTGAACATGTCGATCGACAAAAAGGCGCTCGCGAACTGGCGCCATGTCCAGCCGCTGACAGCGATGACGCCGACCGGAATCTTTCCCGGCTACCCACAGCCGCAAGGCGACCAATTCGATCCACAGACAGCAAAGAAGTTGCTCGCTGAAGCCGGTTACAAAGACGGTTCCGGTAATTTCGATCCGAAAAAGTTCGAAGCGAGTGAAATCGAGCTGATCGTGAACACTGACGGCAACAATGTTCCATTCGCAGAATTTATTCAGGCGCAGTGGAAGCAGAATCTCGGCGCGACGATCCAGCTGCGCGTTATGGAGAACAAGACATATTTCAAAGCGCAGGCCGCGCTCGATTACAAAGGAGTGTCCCGGACCGGTTACGCTGCGGATTACATGGACCCGTATACATTTCTCGGCATCTTTTACACGAAGGGTGGTGCGAATGCGACCGGCTGGGCTGACCCGAAATACATCGCGTTACTCGACGAAGCGAATCGGACGATCGATTCGCACAAGCGTTACGAACTGATGGCGCAGGCAGAGAAAATGCTGCTAGACGAACAGATTGTCATTCCATTGACTGTCGGCACTACGCGCGAAATGAAAAAGCCGTATGTGAAGGGCATGTACCCAAACGCGGCAACATTGCATGCATGGAAGTATGTCTATCTCGAGCGTGACTCTTCAAAGTGGGATTATGGCGTACCGAAGATGACTGATTAGGTCTTGATGTTTGGTCTTAGGTCTTGGATCTTTGGTTTTCGGTCTGTGATTTGTGACTCTGCTTCGAACGAATACTTTGGAAGAAGCGACGAACCGGAACATCAGGACCTAAAGACCCAAGACCTAAGACCAAAGAGCAAAGTTCAAAGACCCAAGACCTAAGACCAGAGTCGAAATGTTTCGTTTCATCCTCCGCCGCATCGTCGTCATCGTACCAATGCTGTTCGTCATTGTTTCTTTGACGTGGGTGTTGGTGCGTCTGGCGCCCGGGAACTTCTACACGGGCGAGAAGAAGCTTGCGCCGGCGATTGAAAATAACTTGCGCGAAAAGTATGGACTAAATAAACCGTGGCACGTGCAGTATCGCAAAGTTCTCTGGAACGTCGTGAAATTCAATTTCGGCAATTCGCTTAAGTACGAGGGGCAGTCGGTCAACCAGATTTTGTGGCGGACGTTGCCAGTGTCGGCAGCGCTTGGCGTGACCGCGTACCTGATCGCGTTGGTCGTAGGCGTTACGATGGGCGCTCTGGCGGCCTTGAAACAAAACTCGTGGCTCGATTACACCAGCATGACGGTCGCGATGCTGGGGATCTCAATTCCTAATTTCGTCCTCGGGCCTTTGCTCGTGCTCGCCTTCTCGCTGACGCTTTACTGGTTTCCACCTGCGCTTTGGAACGGGTTTCCCAGCAAGAGCATCGTGCTGCCGGCGCTGACCCTGTCGGCTATTTACATCGCGTATATCGCACGCCTGACACGATCCGGCATGCTCGAGGTGTTGCGGTCAGACTACATTCGCACGGCACGCGCGAAGGGTTTGACTGAACGTCAAGTCGTCATACGCCATGCGCTACGGGGCGGTTTGTTGCCGGTCGTTTCATTTTCGGGGCCGGCACTCGCGTTCCTCATCACAGGCACGGTCGTTGTCGAGAGGGTCTTTGCCCTGCCGGGTCTGGGAAACTATTTCATTAACGCTTGCTTCAACCGGGATGAGCCGCTCATCCTCGGCATCGTCGCATTCATCGCGATCACAGTTTTGGTTTTCAATCTGCTCGTCGATATTTCGTATGCGTTCATCGATCCGAGAATTCGCTACTGACCGATCGCGCTAAGGTGAGCAATGGCTGACATTGAGCAAACAGACAATCAACCGCTAGTCGAGCCTGAGATTCACGTCGGGCCAGAGTACGCGGTGGCTGAACGCGATGTCGCCGAGTTACTCACTGGCGAAGTCGTTACCGGCAGCTCGCTCTGGCGTGACGCCTGGCGCCGCTTATTGAGAAATAAGCTCGCAGTCTTTGGAATGTTCATCGTGTTGGTACTCGCGATTGCGTCGATGATCGGCCCGACGATTATCAAGCGAGCTAATGGCTATACTTACGATTCGATTCCGAAGGACACATCGCTACTGAAGTCATTTGCGCCGTTTCGTGGACCCTACGGCAAATTCTCCTGGGCGCATCCGATGGGTACGGACAATGCGGGTCGCGACATCCTGGCGCGCGTCCTCTCGGGTGGACAGATTTCTCTCATGGTGGCGCTAATTGCAACGTTTGTGTCGCTCGTCATCGGTATTTCATACGGCGCAATCGCCGGCTATATCGGGGGCTACCTGGACGATCTGATGATGCGCATCGTCGATGTCCTGTACTCGTTGCCTTATGTAATTCTCGTCATCGTGTTGCTTGCGCTGCTGCCGGCGAAGACGCCGACAGCACAACTGGCGGAACTGTTCTTCGCGCTCGGCGCGGTCTCCTGGTTGACGATGGCGCGCATCGTGCGCGGGCAAATTATTTCTCTGAAGAATCAGGATTTTGTGCTGGCGGCGCGCGCCACCGGCGTTTCCACACCGAGGATTATCTTTCGGCATCTGGTGCCGAACGCGCTCGGCCCTGTGATCGTCTACGCGACGCTCACGATTCCCAGCGTGATGTTGAGCGAGGCTTTTCTCTCGTTCCTTGGTTTGGGTGTGCGGCCGCCGCGCGTCTCCTGGGGGAGCTTGGCAGCGGAAGGCGCGCAGAACCTCGCGATTTATCCGTGGCAGCTAATCTTTCCCGGCCTGACGATGGCCTTGATGTTATTCAGTTTGAATTTTGTTGGCGATGGTCTGCGGGACGCGCTGGATCCGCAAACGAGAAAAGAATGAAGTCAGTACCATCTGCGTCAGCAGATGGGTAACGTACTCAATGATGCCAGAAAGCGACGGAAATCTTCTCAGCGTTAAGAACCTCCGCACGTACTTCAAGACTGAAGACGGCACGGTAAAGGCCGTGGATGGCGTCAGCTTTGAAGTGAAACGTGGCGAGACACTGGGTATCGTTGGCGAGACCGGCTCGGGAAAAACAGTCGCGAATCTCTCAATCATCCGCCTTATTCCCGAGCCGCCCGGACAAATCGCCGGTGGCGCAATTGAATTCAACGGACGCAATATTCTGAAGTTGTCCCCGCGCGAGTTGCGCGAGCTGCGCGGGTGTCACATCGCGATGATTTTTCAGGATCCGATGACCTCGTTGAATCCTTTCATGCGCGTCTCGAAGCAACTGATGGAGGTAACGCGACTTCATCTCGGACACACGAAAGCACAGGCGCGGCGTCACGCGATCGAAATGCTCGAGCGTGTGGGGATTCCGGACGCGGCCGAGCGCATCGATAGTTATCCACACGAATTCTCCGGCGGCATGCGCCAGCGCGTCATGATCGCAATGGCGCTTTCGTGCAAGCCACAGCTTTTGATTGCCGATGAGCCGACGACCGCACTCGACGTAACGATTCAGGCGCAAATTCTCGATCTGATAAAGCAGCTGAAGAGTGAAACGGGCACGAGCGTGATTTTGATTACACACGATCTCGGCGTGATTGCCGGGATGACAGATCAAGTAACTGTAATGTATGCCGGCAAAGTATTTGAGCGGGCGGAGACAGCGGAATTATTCGAACGGCCGGGCAATCCCTACACAAAGGCGCTCTTGCAGTCAGTTCCCGACCCCGCGTCCGCGCAGGGCAAGCTGTTTCAAATCCCCGGACAACCACCGGATCTGGCTAACTTGCCGAACGGCTGTCCGTTCGCCGCTCGGTGTCAGCGCACTGAAGAAGTTTGCACGCGAGAATTTCCCCCGTTTGTCCAGCTTTCAAATAGTCACTACTCGCTGTGCCATTTCGCGAAAGAAGTTTACGCAGAGTCTGGCGGTTGAACATGGATTCGAAGACTCAACCACTGATTTCGATCAAAGACTTGACGGTCCATTTTCCGGTCCGAAAGTCGCTGTTCGGTCGCGCTCGTCAGATCGTGAAGGCTGTTGACGGCGTCTCTTTGGATATCTTCGCCGGCGAAACGCTGGGCCTTGTCGGTGAATCGGGTTGCGGCAAGACGACCCTCGGTCGCGCTATCCTTCGGCTGGTTGAGCCAACATCCGGCCAAGTCATGTTTCGGGGAAGCGACCTGGCGCATCTTTCTTCATCTGCGATGCGTGCGCAACGACGTCATCTTCAGATTATCTTTCAAGATCCGTACGCGTCACTGAATCCACGCATGACCGTAAGTCAAATCATTAGCGAGCCGCTCGCGACGTTTCGCTTGGTTCATGGCGAAGCACGCACGCGGCGAGTGCAGGAACTTATGCAGCAGGTCGGACTCAGTCCGCGTTTCTTAAAACGTTATCCGCACGAATTCTCGGGCGGGCAGCGACAGCGCATTGGCATTGCGCGCGCTTTATCTGTCGACCCGCAATTCGTCGTTGCTGACGAACCTATCTCTGCGCTCGATGTTTCGATTCAATCGCAAATCATGAACCTATTGGATCGGCTCAGGCGCGAGAAGAAACTGACATATCTTTTCATCTCGCATGATTTGCGCGCAGTGCAGCACGTTTCCAATCGCGTTGCCGTGATGTATCTGGGAAAGATCGTCGAGTTGGCCCCGGCAGAGGCTGTTTACGCACGGCCGCTAATGCCGTATACCAAAGCGCTGATTTCTGCCGTCCCGGTTCCTGACCCGAAAGTCGAAGCAACGCGCAAACGCATCAGGCTCGAGGGTGACGTGCCTTCGCCGATTAATCCTCCGAGCGGCTGTCGCTTTCGTACCCGATGTCCCTACGCCGTAAGTGCATGCGCCGACGTCGAACCGCGGCTCGTCGAAATCTTGCCGAACCATTTCGCCGCGTGCATTCGGATCAACCACGAACAGCCCGACATCGAACGCGTTGCTCCCGGAGCCGCGCCTGGTTTGAATTAGCCCCATCTCGCCCGAACGCGTGAAAACCTCAGCCAATTGGTCGTTTAACCATACTGTGAGTTGAAACCAACTGAAGCGTTGGCAGTCGTCGTGTCCGAAAGTGCCTCCCTTGAGACAACGTGGGCACGCCCCTATACTGACGGCAGGGGCCAGCGTTGAGAGTCGAATGATAGAAAAAAACCCCGCGCGCCTGGCGCAAATTGAACAGGAAACGCCAGAGCGTGCCCCCAGCGGGTGGCGCCAACTGCAGGATTCTGTCGCTGGTTCTGCAGGCGTTTCGCTTTTGCTGGTCGAGGGTCATCAGCCGCCCGCGCTGGTCGTCACCAACAACAATTCGATATGCGAGACGTTGCAGTCTTCGCCCGAACATGTGCGCCTGTGCGATCCGTACTGCGGCGCGGCGCATAGTCGCGCAACCGGCGAAGGAGAACTTATTCACTATCGCTGCCACGCCGGCCTGCAATGCTTTGCGCTGCCAGTGAAAGTTGGTGGCCGCGCGCTTGCGGTGATTGGTGGACGCGCGTTTTCGACCGGCACCGATTACCGTGGTTTTGTCGAGCGCGTGCGGACGGGCGATTTACGGGACTTGGAAACAGGCGACGTGTTTCGAAATGTAATCTTCGCCGACGAAGCTGACCTCGACCATGCGGCGCTTAGAGTCAGCCGCGCAGCCGACGAATTTCGGGAGGTTGCCGCTGCGGCTGAAACAACTCAGGCGACCGAAACAGTGGCCGTCACTCCCCGGCAATCGCCAGAACCTGAAGCCCCCGAGGTTCCACCGTCGCTTGCTCACGTGGCAGTCGCAACTCGCGATCGCTTTGCGGATACAATTCGACGCTTCGCGGAACAGATTGACGCCGCTGAACCATCGCAGATTTATGAGGCAATCCTGACACAGTCGGCAGAGCTACTGGACGCCGAACGCGGCTCACTTTGGCTGCTTGATGAAACGGCCAGCGAACTAACCATCAAAGCTGCGCGCGGTATTCCGACCACCGCCGGACAGATTGAACGCGTGCGCGTGGGCGAGGGAATTACAGGCTCAGTCATCAGTATTGGCCAACCGTTGGTGAGCACGATTGATGCTCTGGGCAGACAGTCCCTGCCGGAGCGGAAATACAAGACGCCGTCGTTCATCAGCTATCCGATTGCGATTGGCCCGCGCAAAATTGGTGTGCTCAATGTCGCCGACAAGCGGGGCGGCACGCTTTACAACGAGGACGATCTTGCTTTGATGGATCTAGTCGCGCCGCAAATTGCACTCGCCCTCGAGCGGTCCATCTGGCAGCATCGCGCCAGTCAATTTCAGTTAATGTCGATTACCGATCCGCTAACGGGTTTGCACAATCGCCGATATCTCGAAGCGCGTTTGTCTGAAGAGCTGAACCGTTCAAAACGATACGATACGCCGATGAGCTTCATGATGATCGACATCGACGACTTCAAGTATTACAACGATCGCAATGGTCACCAGGCAGGCGATCGAGCGCTGGAAATCACCGCGCAATGCCTGCGTTCGACGTTGCGAAAAGCAGACGTGGCCGCACGATATGGCGGCGAAGAGTTTTCGATCCTTTTGCCGCAGGCGACATTGCACGAAGCCGGCACAATTGCCGATCGCCTGCGCCGTACCATCATGAATACGCGTTTTCCACACGGCGATACACAGCCGCTTGGATCCGTGACTTTGAGTATCGGCCTATCGTCATTATCGCCCACGCTTGATTCTGTCGAAGCCATCGTCCGCGCCGCCGACCGCGCGCTCTATCACGCGAAGAGTCACGGAAAGAACCGCGCGTACGCGTACCAGGGTGCCATGCAATAATTCGTGGTGAGCGGTCGACAGACTATGAAACACGAGCGCATCTTGGGTCATGTTTCACGCGACGACTTTGTTGGTCGCGACGCCGAGTTGCGTCAAGTTCTTAGCTATTCGTCAGACCTGACGGGCCGGCGCCTTCTTAGTGCGGCCGCCCCGAATTCCGGCGGCTCAGAGTTTCTACGGCAGGCGTACGACGAACTCTTCTTTCGCCGCACACAGTCGGTGCCGTTCTATTTTTCTTTCACCCCTCAGACCGCCCGATTACCAAATGTCGCAGCCGACTTTTTTCGTGCGTTTGTGCAGCAATACATCGCGTATCGCCGGGTCGATCCCGCGCTGTGTCGCACGCCGCTGACGTTGCATGACAGCGTCGAATTGGCGCTGCCGACTGACTACGAGGCGGTCAATGCACTTGTCGAATCGTTCGAGCGTGCGCGTGTGGCTGGTGATGACGTTGCGTTTTTAAAGTTCTGTTTGGCGGCGCCGCAAAAGCTGGCGGCGGCGACGAAACGAATGGTGCTGCCCCTCATCGATTGTTTGCTATTTGCAGGGCCGCCGAAAGAGGACGTGCTGCTGACCGAAATCGCGCGCAGGTTTATGCGGGGGAGCGAACCGACGGTCGTCGCGGCGTTGCGACGACAAATTCCCTCGCTGAGTCATGTGGCAGGGGCCGATCTTGACGATGCCGACGTTGTGCCCCTTGCTTTTCTGCCTGACGAGAATGCGAACACATTATTCGATTCGCTGACCCGATCCGGACGCGTCGAGACGAATGAGCAGACTCGCGACCTGATTGTTCAGCAGTTGCGCGGCAGTCCGGTCTTTCTCGCCGCGTTCGCGCCCGCGGCGCGGGCCGCGCATGTTGCGCTCACAACTTTTTTGGATTGCCAAAACGTTTATGTCGACGAACTAATGGGCGGACGATTTCATCGACACTTTTCAAGTTTGCTGAGCCAGATTGCGGCCCAGGCTCAGACGCGCCGAACTCTGCTGCGCGTGCTGTACGAATCCGGACTGAGTGAGACACGAAAAGCTTCGGTCTGGACATGGAAAAAGAGACTGGGAGTCGAAGGCGGAGAGTTTGAACGGATGATCGACGCGCTGCACGTCTATGAATTGGCTAATTCAAGCGGTGCCACGGTCGAGCTGAACGCGCAGCCCTCTGTGTGGATGGATTACTTGCAGGCGCAATATCAACTCGAGGTTGCAGGGGAAACTCGGGCCCTCACCGTCGCCAACAGTTTGCTCAGTGCGCTCAAGCGCGCGCCACAGACAATGCGTCGCAAGTACCGGCGCGAAGCAGCAATCGGTTTGAAGGAACTGGTGGGGCGTTTCAACTGTCAGGAGATTCCGGCCAGCCTGCTTGACTACAATCGGTTCGCCGCGGCACATACCGGAGTCGACACCGACATTGTGAACACGTCGCTTGACGCCGAGCCCGATATAGTTCGTTTGCCGCAGATCGTCTCTGTCATTGATTGTTCTGCGGTTGTGACGACCGTGCCGACTGAAGAAGGAAGATGCGCGATCGGTCACGGGTTTGACGCAGCTGATTATGTTGATGAAAACGAGATTAATTGGATTGCTGCGGAGATTGACTCGAAGCTGGAAGCCACCGCGGCGCTGACGGCTGAATGGTGCGAACGCCTGGAAAAGATTGCGCAGGAAACGAAGCTACAACGCTTCCAACTGTGGCTGGTGAGTGCCGAGGGATTCTCCAGCAACGCTGTCGAGGTGTTGAAGCAGCACCACGCATATAACTCAAGCCGGCGCCAGATCGATTTGTTAAGCGCGCGTCTGCAAGCTTCGTCTGAGAGACCGCCATTGGCTGACGAATACGAAATGGTCATTCCCATGGGGACTGACACCGAGCTGGTCGCAGCGCACGCAGTCGAACAGATTGCGCGGCACATCAAATTCAGTCCTGAGGCTATTAATCAGATCAAACTCGCTCTGGTCGAGGCGTGCATTAATGCGACGGAACATAGTCTCAGTCCGGATCGCAAAATCTATCAACGCTTTCGCGTCGAAGGCGACAAGTTAACGGTAACTGTCGCCAGCCGCGGCGTAGTCCCGGCAAATCTTCAGGCTCAGAACGGCGGCGCAAACGGCAATGGCAGGACCCGCCGGGGTTGGGGACTGAAACTGATCAAGACTCTAATGGATGAAGTCGAATTCGAACGCGTTGATGACGGTACTCAGTTGCGAATGACAAAGTATCTGCGACCGAAGCCTTGAGCGTGCGGTCAGCACTATGCGCGTCAGCGCATGGGTTAATGAAGCCTCTTTGACCCATTCGCTCACACGAATGGTACTAATTCTTCCGATTCCCCTCGTGTCATTATTCGAGTGACATTCATTGTCACGTCGGGTGCGAAACCAAATTTTGGCGCGTAAAGGAATTCAGTTTGCGCGTGTCACAAAATCAACACCTGAATTTGCGGTTTGTGTTATGCTCTGCGGCGCGAAAGCGGGGCGCAGCGACCGATGGACGCAACGGGGGGAACGTCAGTGCAGGCGCGGTGTATCGGCGACACAGCAATCATCTACGCAAGCGACTACCTGAACAAGCTGACGGGCGAGCGGATCGAGCGTGAATGTAAACGCCAGCTCGAGGCTGGACGGCAAGCCGTCGTAATCAATTTCCGCGATACAGAGTTAGTCAACAGTATCGGCGTCTCAATCCTCATAGGCGTAATCGATGTGGTAGAGCAGACTCGAGCGCGACTGATCTTCTCCGATGTAAACGCCCAAACAGCTAGTTTGTTTGAGATGTTGGGTCTGACCCGGCTGGTGCAAATTGTGAAAGACGAAACCGAGGCGCTTTCTTCACTATCATCAGTCGCCGGGTCATAAAGCGTAAGAATGGAAACTAAGAACCAACGCTTGCTACACACCTTCGCCGCCCTCGCTGACCTCGGCCAGGAGATTGCCAACACATCAGACTTTGAAGAGATGCTGCGGTCATCTTTTCATCTATTGCTCGGCTCGGTGGCCATCCGCCGGGGAGCGATTGCACAGCACGACCGGCAGCGCGATGTCCTGCGGATTATCGCGGCGCGCGGCTTTGACCAGATATCGAAGTCAGACATCGCGGTTGCGCGTGAACACGCGCGGCACCTCGCAAGCCTCGGAACGTCTTTGTCACTGGCAGCAGCGACCCGGGAAGCGTCGCGCTTCATGGAAGAAAATCAGCAACTGTTCGCTGACGCTGAGATACAACTGCTTGTGCCGCTGGTCGTCCATGACCGGTTAATTGGCGTCGTTTTGCTTGGCGAAAAGGCCAGCGGCGAGCGATTTACTGAAGAGGATCTTGAGACGCTCGGCGCGCTTGCGCGGCATATCGCGGTTGGCATTAACAGTCATCATCTGCTCGGTGAAGTGAAGCGCAAGGCCGAAGAGAACCAACACCTGTACGACGGGTTGCGCGCCATCTACAAGGAAACTGTGCGCGCGTTTGCCGCGGCGATCGACATGAAGGATCGCTACACGCAGGGTCATTCCGTCCGCGTCGGAAAATATAGCGAAGTGATCGCGCGCGAGATGGGTTGGAGCGAGGATGAAGTCGAAGGCATCACCATTGCCGGATATCTGCACGACATTGGCAAGCTGATTGTTGACCTGAGCGTGATCAACTCGCCTGACCGTTTCAGCGCCAAAGACTCGGCCGAGATGAGTAAGCATCCAGCTGCCGGCTACGAAATTCTCTCGCCGATCTCTCATCCGTACGCGGACATTCCTTTGATGGCTCGGTATCACCACGAGCGCATCGACGGGACCGGTTATCCGGACGGATTGAAAGGCGATCAGATCCCACCGGGCGCCCGCATCGTGACCGTCGCCGATTCGTTCGACGCGATGACCACCGACCGTCCTTACCGGAAAAAGCTTCCGCTCGAAGACGTGCTGATCGATTTTCGTGCGAATACCGGAACGCAGTTCGATCCCGTGGTAGTCTGCGCTTTTTGTAGCGCTTTCCTGAAAGAGATCGAAGGCAAGAAAGAACGGCGGCTGCTGAATCTACTGCATCGCAACTACGCCAACATCGAAAGCCTCACCCCGCTACTCAATCAGCTTTTGACGGAATTTGGCGGCCCCGCAATCGCGGCGTCTCCATACAATTGATTTCTTATATTCCCGTCAACCGCTCGAGGTTTTCCGGATAACGCGCGCCTGCCACCGTTATTTTGGATGACGCTTGGTCAATTTCGCGGAGATCGTCAGCGGTTAAGTCAATCTCCGATGCGCCGATGTTCTCTTCCAAACGGTGCAGCTTGGTAGTGCCGGGAATCGGAACAATCCAGGGCTTCTGCGCGAGAATCCACGCTAGCGCGATCTGCGCCGGTGTCGAGTCTCTCCGATCTGCAATCGACTTCAACAAATCGACAAGCGCTTGATTTGCCTTGCGTGCTTCCGTCGTGAACCGTGGCAGGTTGGCGCGAAAGTCGGTGCTCGCGAAGGTTGTTGTCTCGTCGATCTTTCCCGTCAGGAAACCTCGGCCGAGCGGACTGTAAGGCACGAGACCGATGCCGAGTTCTTCGAGAGTGGGTATAACTTCGGTTTCCGGAGTCCTCGTCCACAGAGAATATTCGTTCTGCACCGCGGTGACCGGCTGCACTGCGTGCGCGCGCCGAAGCGTCTGCATGCCCGGCTCAGATAGACCAAAATGTCTGACCTTGCCTTGTTGAATCAGATCCTTTACAGCGCCGGCAACGTCTTCGATCGGAACGTTCGGATCGACGCGATGCTGATAAAACAGATCGATGCGATCTGTCTTGAGTCTCTTGAGCGACGCTTCGGCAACCTCCTTGATGTGCTCTGGCCGGCTGTCGAGGCCGGTCCAGGACTTCGCGCCGGTGGGATCGAGCCGGAAGCCGAACTTCGTCGCGATCACAACCTGATCCCGCACGGGAGCAAGCGCTTCACCCACTAGATCTTCATTCGTGAACGGGCCGTAGACTTCTGCCGTATCGAAGAACGTGACGCCGCGGTCGACCGCCGCGTGTAGCAGCGAAATCATTTTCTGCTTGTCTGGCGGCGCACCGTACGCGAACGTCATCCCCATGCAGCCCAGGCCCAGCGCCGACACTTCCAGAGTGTTTCCCAGCTTTCGTTTGCGCATTTTGCTCCTTGAAGATTGTTGTAATTGTAATGCGTCAGTGTGTCTGTGGCGAAGTGAAGGTGAAAACAGCGACCGAGCATTCTCTTCGGAGGGCGCGGCGCTTTGACGCGCGACCTATACGTCCGTACGATTAGATCGCATGACGCCTCAGAAACTCGCTAACTGTGGGTGCCCTCACGACAGAAGCAATCATCTCACCGCATTGGGCCGTAGACTTCAGAGCGAATTTAATCAACTGATCGAAACGTCTCGGACTCTTCGGCTTGACAGCGCGCAGCTGCGCGAGGACGCTCGCTTGTTGCGAGCGAACGGACATATGCTCGTCCAGACACCGTCGCTGTCAGTGTTACGTAACCAAGAGGCGATTGACGAGGTTCGAGTGGAAGTCGTTACTTCGGTTGGATTCGCAGAGTAAAACTACAAATAGCGATCTTCTCGTCCGGCTGAACCACCGTGCGCTGCTCACGCGGAATTTCGCGTCCGGACACGAGTGTGGGATTGCGTCCTTTGGGGGTGAGCCAGTAGCGGCCCTGATCGTCGAGCGTCAAGGTCGCATGCACACGACTGATTTCGGGGTCACCTTTCAGAGGCAGATCGACCGACACGGATTTTGATCCGCGGCCGATGGTAATCTCGGGCTTGGTTATGGGCACCACGGTTTGCCGTACACCTTCACGCCACAA
The DNA here is from genome assembly GCA_965653675.1 of uncultured bacterium. Taxonomy (GTDB): domain Bacteria; phylum Acidobacteriota; class Blastocatellia; order Pyrinomonadales; family Pyrinomonadaceae; genus UBA11740. The sequence continues at coordinate 94,024 of CBFHBA010000003.1, read as the reverse complement.
TTCGATCGAGTAGAGCTCGACCACACGCGGGCGGACGACGGTAATGTCGCCCCCTTCCGTGTCTCCGGGCGCGCTGTCAGCTTCCCCTTGCGAGGGGACAGGTGCGGTCGACGTGACCCCAGCCAACGTTGCAGGGCGGACCGTAACCATCGTGTGACCCGCTTCGGTCTCGTCCCAGACTGGCTGAACGCGAAACTCGTTCTTGTTGAGCGTGCCATCGACGCGCAGTTCGATCGCAAAAGACTTTGTTTGCAGCTGTACTGAGCCGGCCAGCTCACGCGCGCGTTCAGACAAAACATGAAACAGACCTTGTTCCAGGCCGCGCCGTTTGTCGCCTTGCCAATCCCGGTCGTCATCGTTGCTTAGATAGACGATGTACTCACGCGGAATGTAAGTTGGTCCGCCCGGGGGTGTAAACATTTCGCGCTGCATGACAGTTTCTACTTCGCGCGCAATCTTTACGAGAAACTCTTCCGAGGCACGCCGCGGGTGGGCCTGCGAGTCGACTTCTTCGAGGATGTCGTCAGTGGTTTCGCCGTCAATCCAGCGTCTAATTGATTCAATCAGGCTCATTAGTCAGGGAATAGTAAATCGTGAATAGTAAATCGTAAATCGTAAATAGATAAACCCCGCCGGGGGCGTCTATTTACGATTCACGATTTACGATTACGATTTACTAGTCGAGCGATTCACGATTTACTAATTAGTCAAACTTCAGGAACTGCTTGTTGACCCAACCGCGATCCAGAGAAGCCGGATCCGATTTAGGTCGCGCATGCTGCGTAACCTGAATCTCGCACCAATTCACATTCGACCCCAGAGTGAGCACTTTAACCCGCGATCCTGACTCCGCCAAACCGACCCGATCCGTAGTTGAACTCGGACCGGAGCGCAAGTTTAGATCAGTTGTGGTCACCGCTTCACGTCCAACCAGAGTGTTTTGTTCCGTCGTCATCTGGCGGCCCCAACGATTGCGTATGTAGTTGCGCGTCGCCAGGAGCATGCCGGCGAAAGCAAGGATCAGGATCAGTGACACTATGAGCGCGCGCAACCGGCCTGATTTTCTTTGCGTCCCCTGCGCAAGGTTCTTATTCGCAACCGGGACAGCAACCGTCACACGGCCTGCTGGATGTGCCGGCGCCATTGGCGCGGCGGCGCTCACAGTGCTTTGATTCGCAATCGGCACAACGATGCGGGGCCGCGCGCCATTCGCGAACTGTTCCTCGCGAAGTTCTTTTGAGGTTTCGAACCGAGGCTTTGGTGGCGCAGCGACCGTCGCCACCGAAGGCGGCGCGGTAAGGTCGGAGGTGATTGAAACCGGAGCTTCCGACACGTGGATTTCTTCCGGTTCCGATCCCGCGGCGGCGCTTATCTCGTCCCAAAATTCTTGAACAGTTTGGTACCGCTCATCGGGGCGGGTCTCGGTCGCACGCTCAAGCACGCGTAGAACCGCATTGGCCCAGGAGCAATCGGCCACATGAGCAGGCAATTCTATGATCGGTTCGTGTGCAAAGCGGCGTGGCGAAGTTCCGCAAATCAGTGTGTACGCTGTCTTCCCGAGCGAGTAGATATCGGCCGCCGGGGTCAGCCGTTCACTCGACAAAGACGCAGTGCCCAGCTGCGATGTTTGCAACAGAGGATTGTGTTCCGGCGCCGCGTAGATGTTTGTACCCACGCGCGTGATGACGCCTTCGGCCGCTTCAATTTTGGCGACGCCGAAATCCGCAATCTTCACAGTTTCATGATCGGCAGTCAGCAGCAGGTTCTGCGGCTTGATGTCGCGGTGAATGACGCCCGATTCGTGCGCGTGCGCGAGGCCGGAGCACACCTGCTGGAGGTAAAAAAGCGCGCGCTCGAACCCGACCGACTCATGTCGCGCCAGTGCCGCGAGATCACCGCCGCCCAGGTATTCCAGCACTATGTAGTGAAACGCTGTCCCGTTTAAATCGATCGCCGTGCCGTGCCCAAGACGGCTGATGATATTAGGATGGCGCACGCGATCGAGCGCAATCGCTTCATTTTGAAAATTTTGAATGAGCGTATGCTCGAGTTCGGGATCCTGATAGCCCTGCAGCAGGACGTTGAGCGCTTTGATTACTACGCGCCGAAACTTCTCATCAGTGGCGGCCCGATCGCGCGCGACATAAATCTCCGCGTAACTGCCGCGACCCAGACATTCCTCAATATCGTAGCGTCCATCCAGCCGGCACTGTAGAAGTTTCAGCTCTGACATGCATCGTCCGCTATTGGGGTGCGGCCTGGCCTTTCGTTCCGAGCAGGTCGTCGAGAATGGCAGCCACTTGTTGCTGAGCGTTTGCGGCGGCGGGCGGGGACTTGACGGCGTTTTGCTTCAAAGCGGCGGCAGCCTGAGCCAATTTGATTTCGGCGTTGAGCGGTAAAGCGCCCTTATGCTCAGCGCGCAGATTGGCAATCGCGAGATTGAAAGCGTCGGCGGCATCTTTGTGATTACCGGTAATCATCAACGCCCGGCCATAGAAGTAAAGTTTCTCTGGGTCTTTCCAGTCCAGAGGTTTTGATCCCGCCGGCACGTTTTCCGCCAACCACTGCTGTGGATTTGCGTCTACAGCTGCTCGTTTCGTTTCGAATGATGCGTGAGCATCTGGGGTCGGTGTGGGTTGCGGCGTTGCAACTGGGCCGGTGATTGCTTGTCGAATGTCGCGATAGCGCAGGCCTGCATAAAACGCCGCGGCAACCAAAGCAACAATGAAGATGAAAGTGAAGAAGCGACGCACGGCACTCCCGCCGCTCGATGAGGGCTCTGGCGCGGAGGCTGTCACAACCTGCATCGGCTCAGCAGGAGCAGGGCCGGGAAAAGCGATACGGGATGGTGGCGTCAGCACTGTTTGCGGCTCGACGCGGTTATCCGGCGCTGTCCTCGTCAACTCAGGAAGATGCGCATCGACTGTCCGTTCGGCGTCGGCGAGTGCGGCGAAATTCGGCGTGCCGACCTGAACAATCACGGCCGTCAAATTGTCTTCAGCGCCGCGGTCGTAGCAGCGCTGTTTCATTTCGTCGCATATCTGATCTGCCGGGCGCCCACTCACAAGTAAATCACGCAGCTCGCTGTCCGAAAGATGACGCGTAATCCCATCGGTGCAGAGAAGGAACGTTGTTCCCTCGTCAATCTCGATCGTTTTCATGTCGACTTCGACGGAAGTCTCAGCGCCGAGCGCACGACTGATGACATTCTTGCTCGGATGATTGGCCGCTTGCTCAGGAGTCATGCGGCCCGCACGGACTTCTTCTTCGACGATCGAATGGTCTTCAGTTTCGCGCAGGAGTTGGCCCTGCGGCGTCAGCCGGTAAAGACGTGAGTCGCCGACATGACCAAACGTCGCGGTTAATGCGTCGAGATGCAGGGCAACCACCGTCGTCGCCATCATGGCAAAGCGCGGATGCTCAGCGGCCATTTGATGGATCGACGAGTTCGCGCGCTGGATCGCCAGTTCCATCAGGTCTTCGATGTCCTCGCCATCGTGCAGCCGATGACGAAACGCTTCGTCAAGCACATCCACAGCGGTCTGCGAGGCGACCTCGCCGGCTTCCGCGCCACCGACGCCGTCGGCTACCGCGAAGATCCCACGCTCATGATCACAGAGGAGCGAGTCTTCATTCAGCGGACGCTTGTCATTTAGGCCGCGATCGGAAATCGATGCGCACTTCAAGTTGTTCACAGGTGTCGGCGCGCTCACTCCACAGCCTCCAGCTTAATCAAACTTTCCGGCTCATGTTTCACGCGAGTCATCGCTTGCGCGTCCACGGCGTTTCGATGCGAAAAGGCCATCAGCATTCCGAGCATGGCAAAGCTTGTGATAAGGCTAAAACCGCCGTGACTGACGAACGGCAATGTGATTCCGGTCATGGGCAGTGCCCGCAGGATTCCGCCGATATTTACCAAAGCCTGGATACCGATGAAGGCGGTCAGGCCGGCGGCGCATAACTTCGTAAACATATCACGCGCTTCGATTGAAGTGCGAATACCAGCAATTACGAAAACGATTATTGCCAAAATAACGAGAGCCCCGCCGAGTAGCCCAAGCTCTTCAGCAATTGCCGCATAGACGTAGTCAGAGTCCGCAATCGGAATTACTTCGGGAAACCCTAGACCAAGACCGCGGCCGGTCGTCTTTCCAGACGCAATTCCAAAGGTTGCCTGCGCCGGTTGAAAGGCGAGCTTGTCGAACCAGATGTCGGTGTTGACGCTCTTCTTCTGCGCTTCGTTTTCTTCCGCCAACTCTTTCATGCGCGGATTTTCGGCGAGCGCTTCGTCGTAGTCTTTCTTCCACCACGAAACCTCGGGCGACGGCGGATCGAATCCATCGAGCCATAAGTGAAAACGCTGCTGGATACGCGCAGGCAGTGCACTCTGAATCGGCCGCGCAATCGTCGGCACCATCGGAAACTTTTCCTGGATGTCGCGCGGCAGCGCGCCAATCACGAGGATTGAGATCACGAGCAGCACTGACCCAACGAATACAAGCAATTGCGGCCAACGACGTACCGCTACGAGATAAAGCGTCGCGTAGGCGCCGCTGAAGATCAGCATCTGGCCAAAATCTTTCAGCGCGAAAAACGGGATAAAGGGAATCATCGCCATTACAATCAGTGGGATGATGTCGCGCGCGCGTGGAATGCCCCAATATGTTCGCGCCAGATCTTTGTATCTCGCCGTCAGGATTCCCGCGAAGCCAAGAAGGAAGGGAACTTTCGCGGGCTCCCAGGGCGTCGTGTTGCCCAGGGCCTTGCCTGCACTTGAAGTCACGATCGCAGCGGCCAAAGGAATCAAAGTGACCAGCACAATGATGAAACTGTTACGCTGAATCCATGAGAGGAAGCGGTCACTGGCGCAGCACGAAAAAGCGATGGCGAAGGCAATTAATGACAGGATCGGTATCCACGTGTATCCGGAAGTTAACGCGTTCGCGATGGAGTAGCTCGATTCTCGCGTCGGTATTTCCTGGTTCGCGGGCGGCGTGGGCGGCAAACCCATAATCGCGCGCTTGTTCGCGTCGTAGTTCTCATTGATGTAACGCGCCCGCAGCGCTTGTGTCTTTTCTTGTCGTGCGGTCGCCTTGTTGCGCGCGTTGTACTCAGGGTCGCTGTACAACCGATACTGAACCAGCAACCCAATTGCGAAGAGCAGCAGCGCGGTCGTGTAAAGTACCCAGCTCCCTTTGAAGTGTTTCGAGCGCGTTAACCAAAACGCGATAACGCTGATCGGAAGGAACATCAGCAGGTCACGCGCCCCGCCAATCCAAGACGTTTCGTAACCGCGAATCAGTCCGGCGCGATTGATCCCGATGTAGCCCACGATCTCCACTCCGACGAGTAGAAGAAAAACGAAGAGATGTGAAGAAAGCCGATTCTTCATTGTCTTTTATGGCTTCGCCATCTGATGTGTGGAAGGCCTTTGGCCTTCCTAAGTCGTCCTCAATCGTTCTGGGCTTCGCCCTATCTCGGCGTAGCGCCGGCAATCTTCTTACGCGCTATCGGAAGGCCACAGGCCTTCCGCACATCAAGCGGCAAACCCGCAAATCATGCTCACGGACTCGGGCTCGGCCTCGCTCTCGGTCTCTGCCGCGGCGTTTGCTGCGGCTGCGGTGTGGTGGTATTACCGCCAAAATACCCGAGCGATTTCGCTTTCAAAATCAACTGAGCGGCGATTGGGGCCGCATTCTTGCCGCCATAAAAACTAATGCCCGGTCCAGGTCCTTCCAAAAGAACCGCCATCGACATCACTGGTTTATCCAAAGGCGCAAAACTCAAGTACCACGCGTCACTGCGCAGCTTGTCGTAAAAGACGGTCTCGTAATGTTGCCCGATGATGTTGCCCTTGAAGTCGCGTTCGGTAACCAACTTGCGTTGCGGCTCGTTGGTTTTCGGATCGATTACCGGAATCTGCTTTTGGGCCGTGCCCGTCTTGCCGCCGCTGCGAATGCCTGCGGCTTTTACGGGCGCCATCGCGCTCGTGCCGGTGCCGCCTTCCGTAACCAAGTTCATGATGCCGCGAATTGTGGTTGCCTGTTGTGGCGTCAGCACCTGGCTAAACATTTCGTTCGGTCGCTCGAGTTCAATCTTCGGCTTCATCAATTGGCCCTGAAGATTCGCGGCCACGGAAATCAACATGGCCATCTGAAAAGGGGTCATCTGTGATGCCAGGCCCTGGCCGTAGCCTTCATACATCAATTCACATCGGCTTGAATGCTTGCCGGCTTTTAACCAGGATTCGGTCGGCGCGATCGCGTCCTGAATGGTTTTACTGCTTGCATTCCAAATTTCTGGTTCGCGACGGCCTTGGGTCTCGCCACTCACAGTGTCATACGCACCGAGTCCCACGAGTTTCGCAGTGTCACGGATCTTTTCGCCGCCTAACTGCGTCGCAAGATACGAAAAATAGATGTTGCTCGAGTGCTGATACGCCTGATCGATGCCAATGTTGCCACATGCTTCGCACGATCCATTGTCATCCGTAATTGTTCTGTTGCAGCCAGCGGGCGAGAACATGCCGGCCGTGTTGTACTTGATGTCCTGCATGCCGTTGCGAAACGCCGTGTACATCATCAAAGTTTTGAACGTCGAACCAGGCACGTAGTATTCGTTCAGCGCGCGATTCAGCATCGGCCTTTCTTTGCGATCCTTATCGAGTTTGATCCAGGTCGCCTCGTCCTGCACCTGGGCCAGGCTATAAGACGGATTGCTGTACATCGCCAGGACTTCGCCTGTCTGTGGATTGAAAATCACCACGGCGCCGTGATTGCCCTTGAGCTGATCGACAACGGCTTGCTGCAAGTCCTTGTCAATCGTCAACGTGTAATCCTTGTTCAGTTTCTGCTCGACGGTTTCGCCGCGGATGATTTGCCAAACCTCGGGAACTGCGCCGGCTTCCGTTCCGAACAGCGCTCGCTCAAGTCCCGGTTCTCCGCGATCGGAACCAAACAAATGTGCGAAGGCCGAATCCATCGGGTACTCGCGCTGGATCTGGCCATCGGCCTCTTGTTTGTAATACGCGAGCGGCCGGCCCTTGCGATCGTAAATCCATCCGCGCAGCGTCGATTCTGAGAGTCGCCGGTTGCGCAGATCCTTGTAACTCATCTCTTTGAATTTTGGATTGCGGTCGGCGGCGTAGCGCGCCCAGTAGACGTGAAAACCGAAAATGCTGATCGCGACCAGCACGAACGCCCAGCGCCAAACGCGCAAACCTCGGTTCGTTGCCGTGGCGCCCAATCGTTTACGAATATCGCCAGGCAGATTTGCGAGCGCAGCGGCGGCCCCGCCCTTACGGCCGAACCAACTCCGCACCAGCGCAATTAGCAGAAGCAAGCCGATAAAACCGATGCCGATAATGAAGACAAGCGTCAGCCAGGCCGGCAGTTTTTCCGGCGAGGGTGCTGGCGTCGGTGTCGCTGATTGAAAGAAGAAGAGTGCGAGCGGCATCTCAGGAAGCTATTTTGCGAAAGCGGACTTCAACGTCGCCAAAAGAAACCAGGTCACCTTCGTTTATTGGGTGAGCTTCACCATACGCGATTCGTTGTCCGTTGATTTGCGTGCCGTTCGTCGATCCAGTATCCGCAACGAGCAGAGTGCCGAGGTGGTCCATCCGCAGCGACGCGTGGATCTTTGAGACGCTGACATGATTCAGATGCAGATCGTTGTCGGTTGCTCGTCCCACATTCACGCGGCGGCCGCCGGGCACGAACGTCAAAGGGACTTCGCGCGAACCGTCAGGAGCGGAAATACGCGCATTCATTGAAACGCCGGCGTCCTCCTTCCGCGCCTTGAGTTCGCCCTTTCCCGTTTTGCGCTCGAGCTCTTCCTGCTGCAGCTGCTCTTCGAATTCACCGAAGGTTGGATCGACGGCGATTCCTTTGGTGAAGATGTCAACCTCGGTTTCGATGCTCACCGGCGCCAGCGTGCGATAACGACTGTCGTTGATGTGATCGATGGCCGCCGCGAGCACTTCGTGCGCCAGACGGCTGGTGACTTCAGGCGCCGTTTCTGAGTGCTTACCCCACTCAATCTTCAGCTTAAGATGATGCGGGGCGATGCGGCCACGACGCTTATCGTTACGGACGCGTTCGTCAATCAACGCGTTCATGCGGCGGATAAGTTGATCGGTGGTGATGCCGCTGTCAGTGTCAGGCGTGCGCCCCAGTTTTCGGTCGACAACATCGCCTACACCTTCGAGCACGCGCCGCATGATGCGCTCGGGAGCAATTGTGTCGCGGCGTCTTTTCGGGGTTTGTCCCTGTTCTTCGGCCATACGTCCTTATGTACGATTACCGGGTCAAACGGTTCACGAGAGATTTCCCGCCAACAAAATACACTAGTTGTGCGCGCGCTGTCGCGCCGCTTCGTACAAGATAACGCCGGTGGCGACCGCCACATTAAGACTCTCCGCCGCGCCTTTCATCGGGATGTGGACTGCGAGATCGGCTGCCGTGAGCTCTTCCTTCAAAAGTCCCGCAGATTCGCGCCCAATCAGCAGCGCGGCCGGCTTACGCCAATTAACATCAGTAAAAACCGTGGCAGCCGAAACATCCGCGCAAATTATCTGAAGTTTTCGAGCGCGACACCATTGCACGGCCTGTGCAAACGTGGCACCGCTCCACACCGGCAAACGAAATGCCGAGCCCATCGCGCCGCGCAGCGCCTTTGGTGAAAACGGATCGGCAGTATTCGCCGTCGCGATCACACCCGTGGCCCCGGCAGCCTCGGCGGTTCTCACGATCGCGCCGACATTCACGGGGTTATTTGTCTCATGCAGCATCACAATCAACGGTTTCCCTGGCTGTCGCTTCGTTAAGTTGTCGGCCCCGGCGGGCGGACGTGTTGCAAGCACAACCATGCCCTGCGGAGTCTTCGTGTATGAAATCGATTCCAGCAGCTTTTCGCTAACGGATGCCGATGTTTTAGCTCGTTCGCTGAGTTGCCTGATTATTCTTCCAGCTCGCGGTTTCTGGGCAATGTGATCCGAATAGATAACGGCCTCAATCGCAAGATTCGAAGTTAGTGCTTCTTCGCACAAACGCATGCCTTCAACAAAGAGTAGATCGTCAGCTTTGCCCTCACGCACGGCGCGGGCGCGGCGGAGCAGGGAATTGTCGCGACTGGTGATCTTCATTGCCGATTGCCAATTTCCGATTGCCGATTTGAATGTTTGCTTGAAGACCGCATTCCGAATCGTTATGAATGATCGAAGAGATTATCCGTCGCCGGCCTCAATCGGCAATTGGCAATCGGAAATCGGCAAGCTTATCTCCGCCCAAACCGGCCAATGGTCCGAAACAGTCAAAGGCCTTGCCACGCCCCATCGTTTGAATTCAACTCCTCGTCCAAAAATCCAATCCGCATGAAATCGCACGACACCCGCGCCGCGCCAGGTTGGCACATCCGTAGGAAACGGCGTCTCGTAGCCGTGCGACTCCATCAACTTGCGAATCTCCACAGCCTTCTGTTTTGACAGCGTATTGAAGTCGCCGAGGATTACAGTTGGCCCTAAATGCTTTTTCGCTTTTTCGAGCACAGCTTCCGTCTGCTGATGCTGATTGTCGAGAGGGCCGTGCGGATCTATGTGCACGTTTAAAAGTCCAAGCTTCTGCCCTTGCCAAGCGATCATTGCAGCGACTGCAGTCCGCGGCCGCCAGGGACATTCGTGGCAGGGCAAATCGATCCGCTCGACATATTCAAGCGGTAACCGGCTCAAAAGCGCGACACCCATGTCGCCATCATCATCGATCGCAACCTGCTCCTCGAAATTGAGCCACCATTCGCGCGTTTGCGGCTTGATGCCAACTGGCAGACCCGCGCCGACATGCACGTAACGCATCTGCATCTTTTCAGCCAGTCTCGCCGCGATATGAACACGGCCGGCGCGCCCAGTCATCTTGTCGGCTTCCTGCAATGCTAAAATGTCCGGCGCCGGCAGGAGACGATTATCGCAAAACGCGCGCGCGGCAATGTCGATGTTGCGGTTTACCGCTTCGCCGCGTTTACTCGGAAAGTTGTAACCGACTTTTCGCAGCAGGCCCGAGAGAATCAGATAGCGGCCGACCGCGTAGCGAATGTTGTAGGAAGCGAGGATGAGACTGGATTTTTCTGACGTGTCGACGACCGGTGCCTCGTCATTGCCAAACTCGATTCGTTCGTTTCCAGCCGGCGCAGTGAAAGACATCGCGGCGCATCATGGGTCAGAAGGCCGCGTGTAAGCAAGGGCATCGCCCTGTCAGAAGCCCGAGCGTGAGCGAGGGCAACCCACGAAATCGCCGCTTGTCAGAAATGGAAGTAGCCCTCCCTTACGGTCGGGCTTCTGACACGTTATGACCAGAACAATTCTTGCAGTCCTCGACGATATCTTCTTCGCTTCGAAAATCCGCGGCGCTGGCGAACAGGTTGGCGCGCAAATTCAATTCGTCAAATCAATTGACGCCGCGATAGACAAAGCTCGTGACGAAACCCCAGCACTCGTGATCGTTGATCTCAATGCGGGCTGTTGCGACGCCATGGAATTAGCGCGCACGTTCAAGGGCGATGACAACCTGAAAGCAATTCCGCTGCTCGGTTTCTTTTCTCACGTGCAAACCGAATTACAGCAGGCCGCACTGGCAGCAGGATTCGATCAAGTGATACCGCGATCTGCGTTCACGAAGAATCTTGCGGCGGTGCTTCAAGGAGACAAGTGACCCCTCAGGGTTGCGTACAAGTCACCGAAACCACATCCGGACGACGTTCTCTTTCGCGACGGGCGATCAGTCAGCCTTCCGTGCCGCTGGGGTACAAACATCAGGCCACCTGACTGTGCCCGTTATTCCGAATCCTCCGCTCATTATTCCGGTAAGCGTTCGATCGATCGAATAGGTTCCATCGGCCTGCACTTGAATATGCGGAATCATCAGGTTTTGCGCGTCACCGCCGCTCATCTTGATCACGCTCGGTGAGTTGTTAATTAGATCAAGCGGCAAGTCGTCTTTGATTCCCGAGAGTCCCATCACAGTCACGTGCAGCGTCGTGGTCTCGCCGCGCAACAGACTCAACTTCGGAGCTGACAACTTAATGCCGAGATTCCGCCACGGGCATTCCATCTTCGAGCCATTCTCGTTGCATTCAATGTTCATCTGGCCGACGGTGTTGCTCGTGTTTTGGACCACGATCTTCCGTGGCGACTCGGCCAAAGGTGGTAGCACCGTTCCGCCGATCTTCACATAATCCTGCGGCGCGAAGATCCCGTTACAGTTGCCCTTGATCTCAATCGGCCTGCCCTGCTGACCGCCCGTCGGCAAGATGAACTGTGGTGTAGCTGGTGGAACGATCAGAATCGGAATCCTGCCAATGGCGACTTTCTGGCCATGATAGTCCAGCACGATCGTATTTGCGTCGGGAGTGAGGTCTTTCGGAATCGTGCAGGAGATCTTCTTGTCGCCTACCTTTGTCTTCTGTCCTTCCAACTCGATGACCTCGCCATTAAGTTCCGACTGGTTCTGTGCGCGCTCTGAATCGTTCTTGCCCGCCGGTTCTGTTTCGACGGTGCCCGAAATGGTATCGCCCGCCGCCACATCATCAGTTAGATTGACTTTGATCTTTCCCTGCGGCGTGTCGAAAGTGGTTACGACGAGTCCGTTCGCGTTGTTGGTACCAACATGATAGCCAAGGGCGTTGCCAGCAATCGTTGTCTTCGTCGTTTGCTGACAGGGCTGCGTCGTTGGCGTGTCGCTGACCCGGAATGCTTTAGTGGTGCCGTCATGGCAGCTGTAATAGTCGTCCTCCACTACGTGCCAGAAACCGTCGGGTCCGCATTCTGAGTAGGCATGTCTGCTTACAAGCTGGCCTTGACAAGGTGTTTCCAACGGCTTGTTAAATTTTTGAGTGGGATTCTGCGCTGTAGAGTGCTCGACTAGGAGTCTGGGACCCACAAGAATACCGACCGAGATCAAAGCCAACACCATTATCATGCCTGCAAAACTTTGCATTCTGCTGTTCATTGCTGCATCTCCTCTCGAGTGGATCGCTTGAATCTGCGAGACGATATCGCGCACGTGGCTGTGCGCGCGAGACTAGAAATCGAAGCACTGCCGACCCTTTGCGCAACCCACCTTGTTACCGGAGTGGAGTGCTTGAATGAACCTAACTAAGAGAGTTGGAAAGCTATTAGAACGGGCGAAATGTATGCCCGCACTGAGAGCGTGTCAAGATTTCATTGGTAAGAGTACGACAGGCTGCCAGTCTGTCGATGAAACACTTGAGCGACAGGCTAGCAGCCCGTCGTACGGAGAGGCGTACCCTCGCGCTTATTGCATCGCAGCTTGCGGCGTGACGACTTCGTGAATCGGCCGCACTTCTTGCACAAGCTGTTCATACTGTTCAAGCGTCAAAGCCTGCGCGCCATCAGACAAGGCTTTGTCAGGCTGATCGTGGACTTCGACGATCAAGCCATCGGCGCCCACCGCTACACCAGCGCACGCAAGTGGAATCACCATGTAGTTCTTGCCCGTGCCATGCGATGGATCGACAATGACCGGCAGGTGCGAGATGCGACGTACAGCTGGTATTGACGCGAGGTCGAGCGTGTTGCGCGTGTGCTGCGCGAAAGTGCGCACGCCACGTTCGCAAAGCACCACGTTGTAGTTGCCTTCGGACATGATGTACTCGGCGGCTAACAACCACTCATCGAGAGTTGCTGATAGTCCGCGTTTGAGCAGCGCGGGGAGATGCGATTTGCCGGCGCGCCGCAGCAAAGTAAAGTTCTGCATGTTGCGCGCGCCGATCTGAATCATGTCACCATATTTTTCGACAAGATCGACGCCGGCTTCATCGAGCGCTTCGGTAACGATCTTCAACCCATACGCCTCTCGAACCTCGGCGAGAATCTTCAAACCTTCCTCGCCCAAGCCCTGGAAGGCATATGGCGAAGTGCGCGGTTTGAATGCGCCGCCGCGAAAGAAACGCGCGCCGCTACGGCGTACCGTTTCGGCGACCGCGAATGCTTGCGCATGGCTCTCGATTGCACAGGGACCGGCAATAATGGCTAGTTCATCTCCGCCGATCGTGGCATCGCCTACGCGTACCACCGTTTTCTCCGGCCGCAGATCCAGAGTGATTAACTTGTACGGTTTGCTGACCCGAATTGCTTCGACGACACCGGGAAGATTTTCGAAGCGGCTGGGATCGACTGCACCCTGATTGCCAGTGATGCAAATGGCGGTGCGTTGCGCGCCGGGCATCGGGTGCGGTTTGAACCCGAGCTCGCTGATGACGTCACAGACGTGCGCAATTTGCGCATCGGTGGCGTCGGCTTTCATGACAATCAGCATCGAGGTAAATGGTAAATCGTAAATCGTGAATAGTAAATCGACTGTGCGAATGGATCTGTGGTGCTTTTTCTACTTCTCACCGTGGCTTTAGCCCGGTGCCCAAGTCCTCGACGGAAGGCGTGAAACCGTTTGAAACGGTTTCGAAAGACTTCGCTTTGCGATTGACGCCGGGCTAAAGCACCGGCGTGAATGGAAAAAAGTTGATCCCGCCTTCATCACATCCGTTCAGGAACTTTAATTCCCAAAGTGGCCAGCGCCGCGGTTAACTGCCTCCGCGTGTAATCGGCGACCATAACCAGTATCGCACGCTTGACGGCGTCCTCTTCCGCGATAATGCGATGTCGATGATAGAAGAGATTGAACGTCTTAGCGAGATTGAAAGTGTACTTCGCCAGAAAAGCCGGCTCGGCGCTCGCCGCGGCCTGAGCGTTTGCCTCGTCCAAACGTGCGGCAAGCAAAAGCAGCGACCAAATCTCGTCGCCGGTTTCGCCAGAGAGGATCCTGGTCATGTCCTCGGGTCTGTCGGTCAACGCTCGATGGGCCAGGTTCACCCAGTCGCTACCGCTCCCGGTACTGAGCGGGTCGGCAGTGGCAGCGCCCAGCTTGCGGAAAATCGAATTCGCCCGCACCGCTGCGTACTGGCAGTACGGTCCGGTCTCGCCTTCAAACGACAGCGCCTCTTTGAAATCGAACGCGATGACTGAATTGCGCGTGAACTTCAGCAGGAAATACCGCAACGCCCCGACGGCGATTGCATGTGCAGTTGACCGCTGCTCATCGTCGGACAAGTCCGGATGACGCATCTTTACTTCTGCTAACGCATCCGCTTCCAAACGATTGATCAAGTCATCCGCTTTCACGCCGAGACCCTTGCGCCCGCTCATTTCGATATAGGGACGCTTGCGATCCTCTTCGGTCAACTCGATCGCTAGTTCATCACACGCCGCAGGTGACAGCGCGACCATCTCGTACGAGAGATGCACGCTGGCCTCTTCTCCCATCTCAGGAACGATGGCTGCGACGCCGCGCTTCACAATCTCCTGCGGATACGATTGACGCGAATCGATGACATTGTAAACAATCGCGCCACCACCAAAGCTGGGCCGCGGCACCTCCGGCTGCGTTGCTGCGTTCGCATCGGTTGTCGTGATCCACGTGGCGTGCCCGTCTGAAAACGATCGAAACGGTTTGTAATTAAAATCCAAGCCGAGTTCGCCCAACTTCCAGAGTTGATACGCGATATCTTTCCCCGTGTAGGTCACGGTGCCATTCGAGCGCACGATTATCTTGTCCGACTCATGCTCCTCGGTTCCAGTGTGCGACTCGAACGGCATAACCCAGCAACCTTTAGTACGGCCTTCGCTGGAGAAGTGAATCGCGCCGCGTGCTTTCATCAACTGAAAGGCGCGCTCCCAAAAATGAAGGTGCAGAATTTCCGACTCGCGGGCGAGCAGATCGTAACGAATACCCAGCCGCTCCATCGTATCGAGAATGCATTCCACATTGCGCGTGGCGACGTAATCAGCCAGTTGCGCAGTCGGGTTATTTCCTTCTTCAATCGCGTGCAGGATGTCTGCGCGCAGCGTGAGCTTCTCCGGATTTAGTTCACCTTCGATGTCTCCGTCGCGATAGAACAGCCCTACGCGCGTGTACAAGTCCCAACAGTAATAATCAAACGTTCGCTCGGCAGACAGCGACCGATCTAGTTCTTTGATGTTATCGAGCGTCATCTGCTCGAGGTGATTAAAGCCGACGACGACGTCGGCGACCTGAACGCCCGTGTTGTCGATGTAGTTTTGCACTTCGACGCGACTGCCGGCGGCGCGCAGAATATTTACGAAGGTGTCGCCGATAACCGAATTCCGAACGTGGCCGATGTGCGCGGCCTTATTAGGATTAATGCTGGTGTGTTCGACCATGAGCTTGCGATCGGTTGGAGCTTCGCCCACGAGCGCCGCGCCATCGCGCTCTTTCCCAGGCCTCTCGCTGGTTAAGCCGGTCAACAGTCGAAGGCGATCGAAGAAGACGTTGAGATATCCAGCGCCGGCGACTTCGACACGCGCGACTTCCTCGATGCCATCGAGCGCAGGCTTGAGCGCCTCAGCGATACTGCGCGGCGTCCGCTTTTCGCCGGTTTTCTGTTTGATCAGTTTCGCAAGTTCGAATGCAACCGGAAACGCCAGGTCGCCGAGTTCAGTTCGTGGCGGAACTTCTGCGGCGATCTGATCGAGTTCTGCCGCGAACTGCTGCCGGGCAGCGTTTTGAAGAGTCGTTTTAAGCTTGTCCTGAAGGTGAATTAAACTCACGAGACTGATAGATGTCAGAAGCCCGACCGTCAGGGAGGCAAGCCTACCCGACTTGCCTTCGCTCACGCTCGGGCTTCTGACACAGACGAAACGGTCGGTCTAACCAAACGGCTATTCTAGTGAATCCATGAGCAATCGCGAAATTGCGAGCCCATGTTGCGGTCTGTTAACATCGCGGATTCTGATGCCAGCCGTCGCCAGCCGTTGCATAATCTCTGATGAATTGCGCTCGCGATTCGAACGCGCGCAACACGTGCTCGTGCTGACCGGCGCCGGTGTTTCTGCTGAATCAGGCGTACCGACCTTCCGCGGCGGCGGACAAACGGCGGTTTGGAAGGGGATGCCGTTCGACGTGATTTCTTCGGGGGCGATGCTGGAACGCGACCTGCCGGCGGTTTGGGAATGGTTCAATTACCGGCGCGGCGTCTTGCGCACACTGAATCCGAATCCGTCACATCACGCCATCGCACGCTGGCAGACTCGCTTCAAGGAATTCACCCTGGTGACTCAGAACGTCGATGGATTGCACGTTGCCGCTGGTTCGCGGAACGTGATTGAGTTGCATGGGAGTGTGTGGCGGGCGCGGTGTCTTACGTGCCAGGCGCGTACAGACTTGCGCGAATCGGATCACGAAACGGGCGTGCCGGCATGTCATGAGTGCGGCGATCCGATGCGTCCCGACGTGGTCCTGTTCGGCGAGATGCTGCCGGTGGGCGCGTTTGAGCGGGCCGCGATGCAAGCAGCCTCGTGCGAACTGTGCTTTGTGGTTGGTACGTCCGCCGTTGTTTATCCGGCGGCTTCAATTCCTGAGATTGCGAGATCATCCGGCGCTTACGTCGTTGAAATAAATCCGGAGGCGACGCCGCTTTCTGAACTTTGTCACGAGGTATTGACCGGGAAGGCGGGCGAGATTCTGCCGCTGATTGGGTGAGCAAAAAGTTATGGCCGCGAAAGTCACATCCATCAAATCAAAGCGTAGCCGCAGTGTGAAGCCACCGCGCGTAAATCTGGATCGCATCGCTCAAGGGGTCCGTCTAATCCTCGAGGGTATCGGCGAAGATCCAAATCGCGAAGGCTTGCGCGATACGCCGCAGCGTGTCGCGGAGATGTATGAAGAGCTGACCCGGGGCATGCGCGAGGATCCAAGCGAGCACATCGTGCCTTTGTCCGGCAACAAACACGACGAGATGGTGATCGTAAAGGACATCGCCATCGCTTCATTGTGCGAGCACCACCTTGCGCCGTTCGTCGGCAAGTGCCATATCGCTTACATTCCGCGCAATGGAAACATCCTCGGAGTGTCGAAGCTGGCGCGGTTGGCGGAGACATTTGCCAGGCGGCTGCAACTGCAGGAGCGTCTCACTTCCGAAATCGCGAATACGCTTTTCGATCAGTTGAAGCCGTTGGGCGTGATGGTGGTGGTGGAAGCCGAACATACGTGTATGACGCTGCGCGGAGTGAAAAAATCCGGCGCGCAAACCGTGACATCCGCGGTATTGGGAGGATTTCGAAAAGATCCGCGGACACGGGCGGAGGCGATGGCGTTGATTACCGGACACGCGAAGTGATGAGTTGAGTTATGAGTAATGAGTTATGAGTGAAAAACAATTCTGCAGAACGAAACGCGGCGCTGCAATCGCACTTGTAATTGTGGTGATCGCGGCGACCGCTTTCTCACAAAGAACTGCACGAAACACTTCGAGCCAGATCAGCGAAGCTCGCCTGCGCGCGCACATCAAGTTTCTCTCCGATGACCGTTTAGAAGGCCGCGGCACCGGCGCACGTGGTGGCGAATTGGCGGCACTCTACATCGCTGAACAGTTTGAAGCGCTGGGTCTGAAGGGCGCCGGGGCGAAGGGAAGCTTCTGGCAACCGGTTTCACTGGTCGGCGTTAAAGCCGATCCCCAAACCATTCTGCACGTCGAGGGTCAAAATCGCAGCGAGACATTCCACTTCGCCGACGACTTTGTCGCATTCACCGGGGCGCAGACCGACCATGTAAACGTTAGTGCTGATCTTGTTTTCGTCGGTTATGGCATCGACGCTCCCGAACAAAAGTGGAATGACTACAAAGGTCCAGCGGAAGATTATCGCGGCAAGATTCTCGTGATGCTCGTGAATGATCCGCCCGCGACGGCTGAAGAGCCAGACTTGTTTGGCGGTCGTCGTCTGACTTACGCCGGCCGCTGGACTTATAAATATGAAGAAGCTGCCCGCCGTGGCGCAGTCGGCGCGATTCTGCTGCACACAAACGAGTCCGCCGGATATCCCTGGAGTGTCGTGCGCACTTCCAACGGATCGTGGCGCTTTGATATCGCACGCTCGAACAGCGACAAGACGCCGTTCTTAAAGGTTCGATCGTGGGTGACCGATGAAGCGGCTCATCGCATCTTCTCGCTGGCCGGTTTGAATCTGGATGACTTACGTCGCCAGGCGGCGACGCGCGACTTTCGCCCGGTGAAGATGAACCTGACCGCGTCGATAGATCTCAACAGCGAACTGAAACGAGTCGAAGCGCCGAATGTCGTGGCAATTCTTCCCGGCAGCGATCCGAAACTGCGCGACGAATACGTGGTCTTCTCCGCGCATTGGGACCATCTCGGTATTGGTGCGCCGGACAAGACAGGTGACACCATTTACAACGGCGCGCTCGACAATGCGACCGGAGTCGCGTCCGTGTTGGAGATCGCGCGTGTACTGTCGCCGCTTCCGCCTGCGCAAAAACCTAAACGATCGTTTCTATTTCTGATACCCACGGCGGAAGAGCAAAATCTGCTGGGCGCTGATTGGTATGCTCATCATCCGCTCGTCCCGCTCAACAAAACTGCCGCGGACATCAATCTGGATTCGATGAACATTCTCGGACCAACGGCCGATTTCGTGCCGCTTGGCGCTGAGCGTTCGACGCTGCAAGCCGTCGTGGAACAAGTTGCGCGCGAACGCGGCCTGCGCGTGTCGCCGGATCCGCGACCGGAGCAGGGCTCATTCTATCGTTCCGACCATTTTCCATTCGCGAAAGTCGGCGTGCCATCGATCAGTTTGAAGGAAGGTAACGACTACATCGGCCACGATAAAGCGTGGGGCGAAAAGAAATTTCAGGAATATAACCAGGCGCACTATCACCAGCCTTCCGATGAGTATCGCGATGACTGGAACTTCCAGGGAATGATTCAGGAGGCAGATTTCGCGATGGAAATTGGCCGCCGCGTGGCGAACCTGCTGACGCTGCCGAAGTTCAATTCAAACGACGAGTTCGCTCGGAAGAAGTAAATCGTAAATCGTAAATAGAATCCGGCTTTATCATCCCACATTCCTGGAGAGAACGATTATGCGACCCCACGAAAAACTTGACGTTTGGAAGAAGCCCATTGATTTTGTAGTTGCGCTGTATCAAGCGACGGAGCGATTTCCGAATGATGAGAAGTTTGGGCTAACTTCACAACTTCGCCGAGCCGCGGTCTCAATGCCGCCAATATCGCAGAAGGCGCGGGCCGGAAAACCCCAAAGGAGTTCGGATATTTTCTTTCTAATTTGCAACGCTCTGCGAGTGAGGTTGCGACCGAACTGCTAATCGCTCATCGGCTGCGCTACTTGTCTGATGAGACTTTCAACGCGTTGACAATGTCGTTGGATGAGATTGGGCGCATGCTTACTGGACTATCTCAGTATGTCCAGAAACGCATTCGCTGATCTATTTACGATTTACGATTCACGATTTACTAATGACCTTCTACGTCACCACACCCATATACTACGCGAACAGCCTGCCGCATCTCGGGCATCTGTACACGATGATTGTGGCGGACACGATTGCGCGTGCGAAGCGTCAGCAGGGCCTCGAGACATTCTTCCTCACCGGCACAGACGAACACGGCATCAACATCGAGCGCGCGGCGCAACGAAACGGCCGCACACCGAAAGAACAAGCTGATTACGTCGTTAGCTACTACACAAAAATGACGGCGGCGTTTGGGTTGGACATGGCGCATGGTGGCTATGACATCTTCATGCGCACGACGAATCCGTTCCACTACGAAGGTGTCAGCGAACTGTGGCGACGCGTCGCGAAAGCGAAGACGCCAAAAGGCAACGACGCGCTTTACAAAGGTCACTACGAGGGCTGGTTCTGCGCCGCGTGTGCCAGCTACAAAACTGAAGACGAGTACGCGGCCCCAGCGGTGCCAGGCGAGCCCCCGACCTGTCTGGTGCATGAAACAAAACTCGATCGCGTTTCGGAAGAGAGTTACTTCTTTCGCCTTTCCGACTATGACGAAGCATTGCTGGCGCTTTATGACCGTCCTGATTTTGTGAGACCGGAAGCACGGCGAAACGAGGTGAAAAGCTTTGTCGCCGGCGGACTTCAGGATCTGTCTGTGAGCCGCTTGAAGACTTCCGTGAGTTGGGGCATTCCGGTTCCCGACGATCCAAATCATACGATGTACGTTTGGTTTGACGCGCTCTCGAATTACATCACAGCGATTGGTTTCGGCAACGAACAACAGAACAACGGCATCGGTTTTGCAAAGTTCTGGCCCGCTCTCCATCTGATCGGAAAAGATATTCTGCGGCATCACGCGGTTTACTGGCCGGCGTTTTTGATGGCGGGCGGAGTTGAACAGCCGCGAGGAGTTTATGCGCACGGCATGTGGCTTGATCCTTCAGGCCGCAAGATGTCCAAGACGTTAGGCAATACCGTCGAATTAGACGTCCTGAACAAATACTTTTCCATCAACGCGATTCGTTACTTCTGTTTGCGCGAGATGGTCTTTGGTCAGGACGGCCGTTTTGGGTATGAAGGCTTGATCGACCGCACCAACAGCGATCTCGCCAGCGGCCTGGGCAATCTCTCCAGCCGGACGCTGACGATGATTCATCGTTATTGTGAAGGTCGTATTCCCGCGGCCACAATTTCCGATGAAGCGCGGCTGGTGGCGAAGCGAGCAGGTGTCGAAGACGAGATGGCCATGTCGCACTTCGTCGCACATGCGCGTGATGAATTTCTGCGCGACTTTGACGATTTCGCATTCAGCCGTGCGCTGGAAAATGCGTGGGGCATTGTTGCGCGTGCGGACAAGATGATTTCTGATGCGAAGCCCTGGGACCTCGCAAAAGATCCCAAGCAACGCGAGACTTTGAACGCGGTGCTGTATCGCGCAGCTGAGTCGTTGCGCTGGCTCTGCGTGCTTTTGTACCCGGTGATGCCGGCCGGTACGGTTGAGATCTACAAACAACTCGGCATGACTGAGGAAGTGAGTAAAGTCGATCCGCGCGAGCTAAGCTGGGGCGGTCTGCACGCGGGTCAAGCAATTGGCGAAGTGAGACCGCTATTTCCAAGAATGGATAAGGCGAAAACGATGGCAGAAATCAAAATGCAGACGTCAGATGTCAGCGATCAGAGGTCAGAAAAGCAGGAGGCAGAAGCCAGACAGCAGGCGGCAGATGCGGCCTCGTCGCATTCCGGCACACACACAACCGAAGCTGACGCGGTTCCGGGCCTCGCATACATCGACATCACAGACTTTGCGAAGATCGATCTGCGGGTTGGCGAAGTAAAGACCGCGGAACGAATTCCGAAAGCTGACAAGCTTCTGTTGATAACGGTCGACATCGGGGAAGACAAGCCGCGCCAAATTCTCGCGGGCATCGCACAATATTACGAGCCCGAGAAACTCATCGGGCGCAAAATTGTCGTGGTGGCGAATCTGAAGCCACGCAAGCTGCGCGGCTACGAATCGCAAGGAATGCTTCTCGCCGCATCAGTCGGCGACGAAGGCAAACCAGTCATTGCAACTTTTGCGGAAGATGTTCCAAATGGCGCGCGGTTAAAATGAACGCGACGACTATTCGTTTGTGTAAAGGACTCTTACTTATCGTTGCGGTCTTCGTTGTTAGTTGTGCGAACGATTCCGTTTCCGCGCAAACCCAAAAGCAACTCGAGTTAACAGCCGCGATCGTTGAGCAATCGTTTTGTTCGGTCGGCGAAAAGATCTCGCTGCAGTTGCGGTTGAAACTCCGTTATAAGAACGTCAGTTCTCAACGGTTAATTGTCTATAACGGTCACGACCTTTTTTTTCAGACGAAACTTCGGCCCGAGCACGCGCCCGCGACACCTGCGTCTGAAGTTCTATTGCTGAACATGCGTTACTTCGACGAAGAGTTCGAGCGGATCGACGCCCGTTCGCCAGGTCGCGTATTTGTAAAGCTCGCGCCCGGCGCTTCGTTCGAGCGTGAATTAACGACCGGAGTCGGGGTTGCTGACAAATCGGCAGCGCCCAGCCAAAATACCATCACGCCGGGCCCGCACATTCTGCAGTTGATCGTTTCCACCTGGTACCAGTCTCCGAAACTCGCCGAGAAGCTGAGGCAGCAATGGCAGCGCGAAGGTCTCTTATGGTCCCAGCCGCTCTATTCAGTGCCTCTCAAGCTGACGATTGATAAACCGTCCACGACGTTAACCTGTCGATGACCGATGATTGTTGATTCACACTGCCACATCGACGGTCCGGAATATGACGCCGATCGTGAGGACGTGATTGCACGCGCGCGTGATGCTGGCGTCACGACGATGCTTAATGTGGGCACCGGCGATCCGCACAGCGGCGCGTTTGAACGAGCGGTGGCTCTGGCCGAAAGGCATTCTGAGATTTACTGTGCGATCGGTGTACATCCTCATGACGCGAAACTATTTGATGATACGGCAGAACGTCGGCTGATTGACTTGGCAAAGCAAAGTGCGCGTGTAGTTGCGTGGGGCGAAATCGGCCTCGACTATCATTACGACCATTCTCCGCGCAACGTCCAGCGTGAGGCTTTTCGTCGACAACTCCAGATTGCGCGCTCGCTCGAGCTAGCCGTCGTAATTCACTCGCGCGAGGCTGATGACGACACGATCTCAATCCTGCGCGAAGCCCTGGGTGGCACGGGCGACTCGCCCGTGAGTCACGCGCACGATGCACGTGCTCCTTCGCCTGCCGGAGTTCTGCATTGTTTTGGTGGGAGTCTAAAGATGGCTCAACAGGGGATCGAGCTCGGTTTCTATATCTCTTTTGCCGGAAACCTGACATTCAAGAAGGCCGATAACTTGCGCGACATCGCCCGTGCCTTGCCACTGGACCGCCTGCTGGTTGAGACCGATTGCCCGTATCTCACACCCGTGCCCTTTCGTGGAAAACGGAACGAACCGGCGCGCGTAGTTGAAACAGCGAAGTGTCTCACTGAATTGAAAGGTGTCTCCACCGAAGAAGTTGGCCGCATTACGAGCGAGAACTTCAAGCGCCTATTTGGAGTGCGCTGGCAAGCGTAGCGCGCGACAGCGCTTTGGATTGTCTTTACCTCACCCAATCCAAAGCGGCGTCGCCACTCCGTTCTGCCGGCGCACTCCAGGACCTAGAGAACACTTTCACATGCTCCGCGTTTGGTGTTATTCTCCGAACATCACGGACGACCCATGGCCCAGCAAAATTCATTCGACATTGTCTCGCAGGTAGACCGCGCCGAAATCACCAACGCCATCTATCAAACGATGAAGGAAGTCCGTCAGCGTTTTGACTTTAAGGGTAGTCGTGCGGAGGTAAAGCTCGAAGATAAGGACCTGGTGCTCTCGGCTGAAGACGAAACGAAACTGCGAAACATGAATGACATCTTTCAGCAAAAACTCGTGCGCCGGGGCGTTCCGTTGAAGGCCATGAGCTACGGCCACGTCGAGCCGGCCGCCGGGGGCACCGTACGCCAGCACGTGCAGATTCAGCAGGGGATTCCGCAGGAAAAAGCGAAAGACATCGTCAAAACCATCAAAGATTCGAAGGCTAAAGTGCAGGCTTCGATTCAAGGTGATACGGTGCGCGTAACCGGCCGTGACCGCGACACCCTGCAACAAGTTATCGCAAATCTTAAAGCGAAAGACTTCGGCATTAACATGCAGTTCACTAACTATCGATCGAACTGAGGTCAGAACCACCTGAGTAAGCGGGTGGGTCTGGGCCAAATTAAACCCGCCCGCTGACGCAGGCGGTTCTGACAACATGACTGCGACAACCCAATCGGCGTTACTCGACGACGTGCAAGTCACCGCGAGACGAACCTTCGAGCTGATTGCGCCTGAACTGCGACTCGTCGAGGAAGAGTTCGAGCATCAAGCGCGTTCGAACATTCAAGTGATCGCGTACATCGGCGAGTATCTGCGTCGATCCGGCGGAAAACGCGTGCGTCCGGCGCTCACGATCCTTTCCAATTATGCGGTTGGTGGAGACGGATCAAATCGCAGTTCGATTCGCATGGCGACCGTCATGGAGTTCTTGCATACCGCCACGCTCGTACACGACGACGTGATCGACAAGGCAGAGACGCGGCGTAATCGTCCGTCGATCAATTCCGAGTTCGGGAATCAGACCGCCGTGCTGATGGGTGATTGGCTCTACATGTCGGCATTCGAAACCAGTCTTGCCGAGCGGTCGTTGCCGATTCTCGACATTCTGACCGCGGTGACTCGTAAGATGACCGAAGGCGAGTTGTTGCAACTTACTCTGCTCGGACGAACGGACGTTACCGAAGAACAGTACTTCGATGTGATCGCACGCAAGACTGCTTATTTATTCAGTGCGTGCTGTGAAATCGGCGCGCTGCTGGGCGGCGCTGATAAGGAAACACAAGCGCGTCTGCGCGACTACGGAATGAATCTCGGGACGGCGTTTCAGCTCGTCGATGATTTACTTGATTTCACGGGTGACGAACAAGCGCTCGGTAAACCCGCCGGCGCTGATTTAGTTGAAGGCAAAGTTTCGTTACCGCTGATCTTTCTGCTTCAACGCCATCCTCAGTTGCGCGGAGACATTCAGACCGTCATCGCGGATCAGAGTTACGCTAACACTCCGCGACAAACTATTCTCGAAGCGCTCGAGCAAACAGGCTCTTTGGCCCTGGCAAAAGAGCGAGCCGTCGAATGTGCGGAAGCGGCGGTCGCGGCGCTTAATGGCCTCAATCACTCGCCCCACGCGCAGTCGCTCGCTTCAATTCCTGCCTATATCGTTGAAAGAGACCGGTAATTTGGAGTGCGGTGGCAAGCGCGACACCGCTTTGGATTCTGTACTGAGGAATTACATCCACAGCGCCGTCGACGCTTCCGCTTTGCCGGCGCCCGCCAAAAACTATTGTCAATCGGCAATGGGCCATCTAAAATCGGCACTGTCTGATGGCGAACGAAACCCTCATAGCTCGGTTAGAACAAAGCCTGCGACAATCGCGCGCGGCCCGCACTCGTCTGGCGGCCCGACTGACTGAGTTGGAATCGGAATCTGAGATTATTCGAGCCGAGCTGGCTGAGATGGACACGCTCGCCGGACAGACGGAAGCCGCGATATTTCGTTTGCTCTCGAACGTGATGAGCGGCCCCTCCACCCAAGTCGGTACTCGATCGGTTGGCGAACTGGAAGTTGAGTTGCAGCGCCGACTGGCCGAAGCGGAATTAGCGCAGCATCCATCGGCGCCGGTACGACACAACGTGCCGGCGATCAAATCCAACATTACACCGATCGACGATCGTTTCTACGATCGTACTATTCCGCAAGCCGCCACAATGATTCTTCGCGAAGCAAACGGTCCGCTCCATGTAAATGAGATTTACAATCGTTTGATGGAGGGTGGGTTCAGCTTCACCGGAAACAATCCCACGATCAGCATCGCAGTTTCGCTAAATCGCAACAGCCGCTTTCGCAAGGTAGCGCCGGGCACATTTGATTTGGTGATCCGAGACGCCGCGAAGGCGAGCTGAGAAGTCTCCGCAGATTCTGCAGATCAGAATTAACCGCAAAGACACTAGGGGTACAAAGGAATTGAACTGTTAAATACTTCCTTTAGCTATTCTTAGTGTTCTTTGTGTCTTAGTGGTTCAAATCTGTGGAATCTGCGTAATCTGCGCATAAATCCTAAAGCAGTTTCTTCTTCATTTCCGCCAACATTATTTTCGCTTCCGCGTCGCTCAGCTTCTCAACTTGCGTCGCCCGCAATTCGTCAACGACCTTTTGATTCGCGAGGTCGAAGAGAGAAGATTGTGCCGCGATTCGTCTCCGCGCAGCCCTCGTCGCCGCTTTGGTCAACGACTGCTCTTCGACCGCCGATGAATCGGCAGAAGCAGCTACGGCGCGTTCAGATTCTGCCGCCGCTTCCTCTTCCGCAAACACGTCGAGCTCGTACCGCTCCAGCCGTTCCAGGACTTCGTGTGCGCGCGCTAACGCGAGCGGTGGCATTCCCGCAAGCCGTGCGACTTCGATGCCATATGATTTCGACGCACGCCCGCGTTCGAGACGATGGAGAAACACTACTTCGCCTTCGCGTTCAGTCGCCGTGATTTGATAGTTCTGAGCGCCCGGCAACCGTTCGGCCAACTCAGTTAGCTCGTGGTAATGCGTTGCGAATAATGTCTTTGCGGCGTGTTCGGCTGAGTCGTGCAAATACTCCGCCACCGCCCAGGCGATCGATAAGCCATCGAACGTTGCCGTCCCGCGGCCAATCTCATCAAGCAGCACCAATGAGCGCGGCGTCGCGTTGTGCAGAATCGCAGCCGTCTCAGTCATCTCGACCATGAACGTGCTGCGGCCGCTGGCTAAATCGTCGGAAGCGCCCACGCGCGTCCAGACGCGATCGAGCAAAGGCAGCTTCGCTTTCTCGGCGGGCACAAACGATCCCATCTGCGCGAGTATGCAAATGATCGCGGTCTGGCGGAGCACCGTGCTCTTGCCACCCATGTTTGGGCCGGTGATGATCAGCAACCGATCAGTTGAGTTGTTCAAATAAACGCTGTTCGGGACGAAAGGCTCCTGGTTAAATACTTCGATCACTGGATGGCGGCCATGGATGATTTCAACTTCGTCGCCGTCGTGCATCGCCGGTTTGACATAGCGTCGTCGCGATGCCGTTTCCGCCAGGCCCGCCACCGCATCGAGACAAGCCAATGCCCGGGCCGTCGATTGAATGCGTGAAGTCTCAGCGGCGATTTGACGGCAAATGAGCAGGAAAATTTCCGACTCCATTTGCAGGATCCGTTCTTCGGCGCCCAGCACTTTCGCCTCGTATTGCTTAAGCGCCGGCGTGGTGAAACGTTCGGCATTCGCCAAAGTCTGTCGCCGTTCGTAATCGTCAGGCACGCGCGCGGCGTTCGCTTTTGACACTTCAATGAAGTAGCCAAACACGTTGTTAAAACGAATGCGAAGGCTTCCGACACCAGTGCGCGCGCGTTCTTCGGCTTCCATTGACGCGATTGTTTGCTTTGCATCGCGGCTCAACGACCGCAAATCATCGAGCTCGGTCGAATACCCCGTGCGGATGACGCCGCCATCGATCGCCTTCGCCGGCGGATCGTCTTCAATCGCGTTTGCAATTAGCTCACGCACATCCCCGAGTTCATCCGTCCCGTCGTTCAGGACCTGTAGCAGAGAAGACTCTGACTGCGTCAGACCTTGGCGAATCCGGGGAGCTTGATCGAGTGAGCGCCGCAACGCGACCAAATCTCGCGGCGTGGCCGAGCCAAGATTAAGCCGGCCAACCAACCGCTCAATGTCCGCGACTTCTTTCAGCAGACCTCGCAGGCGATCACGCTTCGCATGCGAAGCGTGCAGTTCGGCCACCGCTCCGTGACGCGCTTCAATCTCGCCTCGATGGATGGAAGGTCGCACCAGCCACGACCGAAGCAAGCGCGCGCCCATGCCCGTGACGGTTTCATCAATCACGTCGAGAAGAGAGCGTGACGCCCCACCGGTGGCTTGCACCAATTCCAGATTGCGTACGGTGATGTGATCAAGAACTAACTGATCCTGCGACTCAAAGTAGACGATATCGGCGATGTGCGCCGCCGCAGCTCGCTGCGTGTCCTGGGCATAACGCAAGCATGCACCCGCTGCGCGAATCGCTTCGGTCTTTCTCGTCAGCCCATAACCGTCGAGCGATCGAACATTGAATTGCTTAATAAGCAGCGCCTGGCAGTCCTCGGTTTGCCACAGCCAATCGTCGAGCGGAGTGAGAGCAGACGGCAGGACGCAGGCGGCAGACGGCAGGAGGCAGGAGGCGGGAGGCAGGACACCGCGGCTCACTTCAGCTACGCCAACCTCACCAGATGCGTTCTCATTTCTCCTGCCGTCTGCCTCCTGCAGTCTGCCTCCCGTCTGGAGCGGTAACGGGCCCGTCCTGTGTTCATTCCGAAATCCTGCCCGCACCAACGCGCCCAACGCTTGTGGAAAGATCAATTCGCCGGGAGCATACGACTCGATGTCCGCAACAATTCGTTCCCACGCGTTCTTGCCGCTGGTCTGTGTGGCGCGGAATTCGCCGGTCGAGATGTCGAGAAATGCTGCTCCGACAGTTTCGCCTTGTGCACACACGGCAGCGAGAAAGATTGACTGGCGCACCGCGAGCAGTTGCGGATCGATTGGCGTGCCAGGCGTGACGATTCGCACGACTTCGCGCCGCACCAGCTTCTTAGTCTTAGAGGCATCTTCCGTCTGTTCACAGATCGCGACGCGATAACCCTTTCGCACCAGCCTGGCGATGTAATTCGCGGCGGAGTGATGCGGCACGCCGCACATGGGAATCGGTTCGTTGCTGTCTTTTTGGCGCGCCGTCAGAGTGATTTGCAGCTCGCGCGCGCCGGTGACCGCGTCATCAAAGAAGAGTTCGTAGAAATCGCCGAGTCGAAAGAAGAGAAGCGTACCGGGATGCTGAGCCTTCAGCTCCTTGTATTGCCGGACCATGGGCGTAGCGTTGGACATAATTCAGTGAGCAGGGAGCGATGCGCGGTGAGCAGTCAACGCTTCGTGCGAGCGCGGCATAATACACCATGTGTCTGACGTCTGATTAATATCGGTTTTCGTGAGAGAGGGAAACTGTCAAACCAAACAAAATGCGCTAACCAAAGAAAACTTCAGCAACGCGATAGATTTCTTCATCCAGCCGCTTTAGTTCGCCAACTGCTTCATCGAGGGAAGCTGACACAATGCGGTTGCCGCGGAGTGCCGCCATCTTTCCGAAGTCACCAGTGCGAATCATTTCGTAAGCCTTGATTCCGAAGCGCGTCGCCAGAATTCGATCGAAAGGAGTCGGCGAGCCACCACGCTGCACATAACCGAGTTTCGTCACGCGAGTTTGGATTCCGGTGCATCGCTCGATTTCGGCCGCCAGAGCTTCGCCGATGCCGCCCAAACGATCGTGGCGATAGAGCGCCGCGTATTGCTCGTCCGACAGAAACACTTCATCAGGATGGGGATGCGCGTCTTCCGCCACGACGACGATCGAGAAAGCGCGCCCATCTTTCTTTCGATGCGACAGCAACTCGCACACCCGCGTAATTCGAAACGGATGCTCCGGCACCAGCACGACGTCAGCTCCGCCCGCGATTCCACCATACGCGGCGATCCAACCGGTGTGACGCCCCATCACTTCAACGACCATCACGCGGTGATGGGACTCGGCGGTTGAATGGAGGCGATCGATGGCGTCAGTGACGATGCTGACCGCTGTGTCAAAGCCGAAGGTGAAGTCCGTTCCGTTGATGTCGTTGTCGATTGTCTTCGGAATCCCGACCAATCTCACGTTGTGGTGCTGCCATAGATCACGAGCCGCTGAAAGCGAACCTTCACCACCGACGACAACGAGGGCGTCCAACCCGTGCAGGGCGAAATTTTCTTTCAGCAGCTTAGTACACGCTTCATCCTTCGTCGGATTGAACCGCGAAGTGCCCAGGATCGTTCCTCCGCGCGGCAAAATTCCGATGACCGACGTGCGCGTTAACTCGGTGACGTCGTTTTCAACCAGCCCGCGAAATCCGTTGCGGATGCCGAGCACGGCCACATCGTCGTCCGAAGCGCATCTGACAATCGCGCGAATCGCCGCATTTAATCCGGGACAGTCTCCGCCGCCCGTGAGCACACCTATTCGCATTTATTGACTCTCTTGATTGCGCACCTTGGTATTGTTTAGTTTAAGATCATTGCGCCCGCAGATCGTGTATGTCAAACACAGAGATTGAAAACTCACAGAAAGATGCGCCGGTCATTCTTGCGCTCGAAACCGCAACACGCGCGGGCAGTGTAGCGGTTGCGCGCGGCGAACAAATTCTGTCATGTGTCATCGGTGATGCTACTTCATCGCATTCCAGCGATTTAATCGAGAATGTTGATCGAGTTCTGCGTAAAGCCGGTCTTCAACTCGGAGATGTTGACGTGTTTGCTGCCGCCATTGGCCCGGGGAGCTTCACCGGTTTGCGAATCGGGCTGGCCACTGTGAAATCCCTGGCGGTGACCTTGAATAAGAAGTGCGTGGGCATTTCGACCTTGGCGGCTGTGGCTCACGCCGCGGCTGAGTCCGAAAGAACGGTTGCGCTGCTTCCAGCGGGGCGCGGCGAATTCTTTGCGCAGATGTTTTCAGTAGTGGGCAATGATGTCACGGCGTTGGATGAGGCAATGCACATCGGTCCGCAGAAGATGCTTTCAAAATATCAAAGCTACTCGCAAATGATTTGGGCTGGTGAAGGAGCCCATGCACAAATCGAACTCCTGCGCGCCGAAGCGGCGCGGCGAGGAATTCTGTTCGGCCCCAAGACTGATGTGAACGGCAGCGGCTGGTCAGTTGGGCCAGAAAACGAGAAGATCGCTGAATCAGTTGCGCAGCTCGCAGCGCGCGAGTATCGCCGCGGCAAAACCGTCGAACCAGAGGACTTGCACGCGAATTACGTGCGGCCTTCCGATGCGGAGATGAACGTTCATGCCTGAAGCCGCCACCGCAAACAGCAGCAACTCAGTCATGATCGAGCGCATGACAGAGCATGACCTGCTCGAGGTTGTCGAGATCGAAGAAATCTCAAACCTCAGTCCCTGGGGTTGGGATGCGTATCATCTCGAACTCCAGTGCGGCGCGGGTTCGCTAATGTTGGTCGCCCGGCTTCCGGCAGACGGAAACATTGCGCACAAATCGATCGTCGGTTTTATTGTCGCACGTGAAATGGCGGACGAGATTCATGTGAACAATATCGCCGTTAAACCGGAATACCGTCGTCTGGGAATCGGAGAAAATCTGGTTCGTGCTGTCCTTGCGTGGGGTCGCGACAAGCATTCTGCTCAGGCGGTGCTCGAGGTCAGGGCGCAAAACTTTGTTGCGCAGAAACTTTATCGGACTTGCGGTTTCGAAGTAATTGGCCGCCGGCGCCGGTACTACAAAGCTCCCGTGGAAGATGCCCTGCTAATGTCCGTTTCTTTAAAACGGAAGCCTTGATTTGCCATCTCAAATTGGCTACCATCTCGCCATGCAAAAGCCCCGTGAGAATTTCTCACCGCGGTCATTCTTTCCAACCTACAATTCGAGAGGAGATTGCCTGAAATGAACACGATTACGGCGGATTCTGTCAAAGAGCAGTTGATGACGAACAACCCCGAGTTTCGCGAGCTGGTTCGCGAACACGGCCGGTACGAAGAACGTTTGAGCGAGCTGTCCGCCCTCGCATATCCGAGTGATGAAGAACAGTTGGAAGAGACGACGCTGAAAAAGAAAAAGCTGGCAATCAAAGATCAGATTTATTCACTGATGCTCGATTACGAAAAGCGCAAGAGCACAGAGCACTAATTGGTTCGAATTAAGAAAACCTGAGCGCGTCGACTAACGCGCTAGTCACTTTAACGACTAACGGGGACGACACCTTCCCGATTCATCGGGATTCGGCCCCGTTTTGTCCTTTTTGAAGATGGTGCGGACGAGGATGTCCGCGTTCCCAGATGGTCCGCGATGGGATTCCATTTGTCGCCGTTCCCGCGGCATTGGCAATCGTGCCAATGCTGTTCGGCTATTGGTTTGTCGCAGTTCCGTTTCTCATCATTGCCGCGTTCATGGCGTTTTTCTTCCGCGACCCCCGCCGGGCGATTCCGTCGGATCGCGGAATCATCGTTGCTCCTGCAGACGGTCGCGTGACAATGGTGAGAATCGCGGAGCGTGACGACGGCTTCGACTCACTTATCAGCATATTCCTCTCGCCGCTGGACGTGCATGTTAACCGCGCGCCGATTGCCGGCACGATTGTGAAGATTGACTACAAGTCCGGGAGGTTCCTGATGGCAACGAACGAACGGGCGCGCGATGAAAACGAGCAAAACACGCTGACCATTGCGGGCGAGGGGATCACAGTTAAATGCTCGCAAATTGCAGGGATTTTGGCGCGTCGTATCGTCTGTTGGAAGCGTGAAGGCGACAGAGTAGAATGCGGCGAACGCTTCGGCATGATAAAGTTTGGGTCACGCACCGACGTGATTTTGCCCGGCACCGTTGAGATTCTGGTGAAAGAGGGCGTGCACGTGCGCGGTGGCGTAACTGTCATCGGTAAGATCGCAGCATGAACGTCTCAAGATTTCAAAAGCAAAGGCACTTGGGCGTCGCGCCATCGCCCGCGCCCCACAAAGGGTTGCGAAAAGGCGTCTATGTCGTGCCTTCGCTCTTCACTGCGCTCAACATCCTCGCCGGCTTCTTCTCACTGATGACAACGATGAGCGGATTCAGCCTGCTGGAGCGCGGTCTGGTGGCTGAGGCGACAACTCGTTTCGATCACGCGGCCATCGCGATTGGACTTGCTTTTTTGTGCGACACCTTGGACGGTCGCATTGCGCGAATGACGCGGAGCACCACCGAAATCGGCATTCAACTGGACTCGCTGGCTGATGTGGTTTCATTTGGGATGGCTCCGGCGATGCTAGCGTATGCGTGGGGCTACGGTTACGCACTGCGTGACTGGCCGAACGCGCGCCAGTTGGCGTGGTTCCTGTCGTTCATGTACGTAATCTGCGGTGGATTTCGTCTGGCGCGATTCAATGTGCAAGCTATGCGGCCAAGACCGCTCGCCGAAGGTACGCCCAAAGTCGATAAGAAGAGCTTCGTTGGCTTACCGATACCGGTCGCCGGTTGTTTGATTGCGGCGATCGTGCATTTCAAGCCGGTGCCGATTCGCTATCACAATCGGTTTGAAGTACTGGCAGTCATGACGATGGTGCTGGTCGCATTCTTGAGTGTTTTGATGGTCAGCACGATTCGATTCACGAGTTTCAAGTCGGTCGGCTCTGGCCGGCGATTTAACCCGAGATTGGTAATCGGCTTGATTGCTTTGGCGGGACTAATCTTTTTATTCTCACAGTGGGTGCTGCTCTTGTTGGCAGTCGGTTACATCGTCCATGGCTTGCTTTCTCGTGGTCTCTCGCCGCTTTTCGCTGCTTTCCGCAACCCGGCACGCTGAGCCCTAACGATTTGCAGCAAACGCCATCACTGCATGTGGAGTCGTGAGCACGACCCGATCAGAGGCCACGATCGGCGCTGCGCTGCTGTTGTTTTCTTCGCTTAGCTGCAGACTGTTCAGCGGCTTTCCATTCTTCAAACTCAAGACGATTGCCGTATCCGTCGACAGTGGAGTGAATAGGGCGCCATCCGAAGTGGTCACTGGGCGTGCCGGAATTCTGCCGGGCAGCAACTGTCGCCACAGCACATCGCCTTTCTTCAGAGACAAAGAGTAGGCGTAGTTATCGAGGGACGATGCGAGCACGCCGTCCTCAATCGCTGCCACTGCTACGACCGCGGCGCCAGTACGGTGTTTCCATAAATGTTCGCCGCGGCGGTCGCGACAGGCATAGACATAACCGTCGGCTGAGCCAAACACTACAACCCCGTCGGCAACGGCAATTGGTCCGCGGATCGCGCCCCGCGTCCGATAACGCCAAATCAGATCGCCATTCTTTCGGTCGAGTGCGAGCAGCCAGCCGCCTAACGTTCCCATATAAACTCGCTCACTGGTCAACGCGGGCTGTCCATCGAACTGATCTGAATACTGGTTCACCCAAACGGTGCGGCCACTGTTTTTGTCGAATGCATACGCGCTGCCGTTGGCCGCTGCAGCGAACACCGACGATCCATCGACTACGAGACCACCCCGCAATGGCGCTGACAGGGTTCGCATCCACAAAGTAATCCCAGTTTCCTTGCTCAAACCGCGGAGAATTCCGCGCGTGGCGCTCCGGTCAGCGCTCTTGTATTGAGTCGCGATATAGACCGCGCGCTCGTCTACTGCCGGCGCCGCGGAGAAATCACCACCCGGTTCTGACTTCCAGCGCAATTGACCGTCACGGCCGTCGAGTGCGACGAGCGTCCCGTCGGCCAATGGAACGTACACCGTCGTTGCGTCAGTTGCAGGCGTGAAATTCGAAGTCTGATCTGAGGCGTAGCGCCACTTCAGTGTGAGCGGGTTAGCGAGCGTGAGCTCAGATTTATTTGCTTGTGAGATAGCGATGTTGCTGAAGCCAGCAACGGTGATTAAGAACAGCAGGAGGTATTTTGGAGTTCGCGAAACCATGCTCAGCAATGAAGAATGATGAAGCTGCGTTGATGAATTATGAGGTCGCAAATATAATGCGCAGTTCCGCAAATTAAGTCTTTGGACGTTCAGGGTGCCGCGGAGGTTTTCTTTTTTTGCCAAGGCCGTCTCACGAAACCATCATCATACTGGACTTTGGATCGCAATACACTCAGTTGATTGCTCGCCGCGTTCGTGAAGCCGGAGTGTATTGCGAGATTCTGCCGTTTAGCACTCCGGTTGGCGAAATTCGCAATCGTCAGCCACGAGGACTGATTCTTTCAGGCGGTCCATCATCGGTCTATGACGAAGATGCGCCGCGCATCACAGCCGACGTTTTTGCAAATGGAACCCGGCCCGTTCTCGGAATCTGTTACGGCCTGCAGTTAATTGCGCACAAACTGGGGGGCGATGTGCGGCCTTCAAAAAGCAGGGAATATGGTTACGCGCGCCTGAGAATTACCGATCCATCGAGTCCGATGTTTGCAGGCTTGCCGGCCGAACTCGATGTATGGATGAGTCACGGCGATCACGTTACCAACATACCCGCAGGTTTCAGAGTTACCGCCACCACCGAAGACGCCATCAACGCATTCGAAGATCGAGTGCGCGGAATCTACGGCGTGCAGTTTCACCCCGAAGTTGCGCATACCCCGCTCGGCACCCAGATCCTCCGGAATTTCTTATTTGAAGTTTGTGGCTGCAAAGGTGACTGGACGCCGGCAGCGGCCATCGAGGAGCAGGTTGAGCGCATCCGCGCCACGCTCGGCGAAAACGGTCGCGCGATTTGCGGTCTGTCCGGCGGCGTGGACTCTTCGGTAGCTGCCGCTTTAGTACATCGCGCGGTTGGAGATCGTCAGACGTGTTTCTTCATCGACAATGGTGTGCTGCGGGAAGGCGAGTTCGAGTCCACGCTCGCTTTGCTGAGACAGGAAACGAAACTCAATATTGTCGGTGTTGATGCGAGCAGAGAATTCCTTTCCGCGCTTCACGGTGTAACCGATCCCGAGACAAAACGAAAACGCATCGGCGCAACCTTCATTGAGGTGTTCGAACGAGAAGCTTTGCGACTCGGCGACGTGCAGTTTCTGGTGCAGGGAACTCTCTATCCTGATGTGATCGAATCGGTTTCCGTGCGTGGCCCGTCACAAACCATCAAGAGTCATCACAATGTGGGCGGACTGCCGGAAAAGATGAACCTGAAGTTGATCGAGCCCCTGCGCGAGCTTTTCAAGGACGAAGTGCGCTTAATTGGCGCGCAGCTGGGTGTGCCGGAACAAATCCTCAATCGCCACCCATTCCCGGGACCCGGGTTGGCCGTGCGTATTCTCGGCGAAATTACCGAAGATCGGCTGCGAATTGTACGGGGTGCCGATCGAATTCTTGACGAAGAGCTGCGCCGGTCGGGAATGTATTCAGCCGTGTGGCAAGCGTTCGCGGTTTTACTTCCCGTTTCATCAGTCGGAGTCATGGGTGACGAACGAACATACGAGCAAGTGGTCGCGATTCGCGCCGTCACCAGCGTCGATGGCATGACTGCCGATTGGGCACGCCTGCCCCACGACCTGCTCGCGCGGGTCTCGGCGCGGATTGTTTCGGAAGTGAAAGGTGTCAATCGAGTCGTTTACGACATCAGTTCAAAACCGCCGAGCACGATCGAGTGGGAATAACCGGCCTCACTGCGATAAAACGCTACAACAATATCTTGTTCTCTTGATCGAGTCGCACCACGTGATGTAGTCTGCGGCTGGCGCGCTGCACCTCGACACATCGCGCCGAGCCCGTCGGGAATCAGCAGCTATGCCGCAAAATCGTTTCGTTCACCTGCACCTTCATACCGATTACAGCCTGCTCGACGGCGCCATTCAAATCAAGCCACTTTCAGAACGGTTGGAAACGTTGGGAATGAACGCGTGTGCCATGACCGACCATGGCAACATGTACGGCGCGATCTCGTTCTATAACACGATGAAGTCGCGCGGCATCAAGCCGATTATCGGATGCGAAACCTATCTCGCAATTGGCAATCGCAAAGAGCGCGCCGGCGGCAGCTTGCCGGGAGAAAAGAAAAATCATCACCTGATTCTGCTGGCAAAGAATTACGAGGGCTACAAGAACCTGTCGCGACTGACCTCCAAGGCATTCACTGAAGGCTTCTACTACAAGCCGCGTATCGACAAAGAGCTGCTGGCGAAGCACAGCGAAGGATTGATCGCGCTCTCGTCGTGTATGTCAGGTGTTCCTTCAGCGCTACTCGCTCAGGACCGTTTCGATGATGCTGCGGCGCAAGCGCTTGAGTTTCAGGACATTCTCGGCAAAGGGAACTACTTTCTCGAGATTCAGGAGCACGGACTTGAACCCCAGGCGCGC
This sequence comes from uncultured bacterium, assembly GCA_965653675.1. Taxonomy (GTDB): domain Bacteria; phylum Acidobacteriota; class Blastocatellia; order Pyrinomonadales; family Pyrinomonadaceae; genus UBA11740. The sequence continues at coordinate 57,665 of CBFHBA010000003.1, read as the reverse complement.
ATTCGAAAGCCGTTGGTTGAACTGTCGAAGAAGACGGGCATTCCGCTCGTCGCGACAAACGATGCGCACTACTTGATGCCCGACGATTTTCGCGCACACGACGTTTTGCTCTGCATCGGTTCCGGCAAAAGTGTTCACGATGAGAATCGACTGAAATACCGCACGCCAAACTTCTACGTCCGCACCGCGGATGAGATGTGGCAGATTTTTGGCGACGAACTGCCCGACGCTCTTCAACGCACTGCCGAAATTGCGGAGCGATGCGATCTGGAGCTCCCGAAGGGAATTAACTATCTCCCGAACTATCCCATTCCTGAGTCCGGGGGCGGCCTGTCTCCAAATGATTACTTCGAGAAGGTGGTTCGCGATGGTTATCAGACGCGCAAGGCGCGCGTTTGGGACAGAGAGATGGCCGAGGGCAGGCTCGCTTGTCCGATCGAGGACTACGACAAGCGCCTGTGGCATGAAATGGAAGTCATCAAACGTATGGGGTATGCCGGGTACTTCCTCATCGTCTGGGACTTCGTGAAATACGCGAAGGAGAACGGTATTCCCGTCGGTCCTGGTCGCGGGTCGTCAGCGGGATCGCTGGTGGCGTATTGCCTCGGCATCACCGACATAGATCCATTGAAGTACAACCTTTTCTTCGAGCGCTTCCTTAATCCCGAGCGCGTTTCGATGCCTGACATCGATATCGATTTTTGCGTTCGCGGACGAGGCAAGGTGATTAATCACGTCGCGGAACTGTACGGCCGCGATTCAGTCTGCCAGATCGTGACGTTCGGAACGCTGGCATCCAGAGCTGCAATCAAGGATGTTGGACGCGCCCTCGATATGCCTTACGCGGAAGTCGATCGCATTTCGAAGATGATTCCGCCGCCCGTCCGCGGCCGCAACGTGAGCATCGAGCAGGCCATTGAACAAGTTCCGGAACTGCGGAAAGCGATGGAGCAGACGCCCCAGGTTAGCGACCTGATCGACCTGGCCCGGCGGTTGGAAGGCTGCGCTCGCCACGTCTCGGTGCACGCCGCGGGGGTGGTCATCACGCCGGAACCTCTGGAGGAATTGATTCCCATCGCGATGTCCGCCAAGGACGAGGTCACTACTCAGTACGAAATGACCGACCTCGAGAAGATCGGCGTGCTGAAGATGGACTTCCTAGCGCTTAACACGCTCACAATCATAAGCGACTGCTTAAAGAGCATAAAGCTTTCGCATAACGAGAGCATAAGCTGGGAGAAGGTTTCGCTTAACGATCAGGCGACTATGCAACTGTTTGGCGACGGGCGCACGGACGCGATATTTCAGTTTGAATCGTCGGGAATGCAGGAACTCTGTCGGAAGCTTAAGCCGAAAAATATTGAAGACTTGTCCGCCTTGAACGCGCTTTACCGGCCGGGTCCAATCGACGGCGGGATGGTCGACGACTTCATCCAGCGGCATCATGGCAAGAAGAGCGTCCGCTACATCGTTCCCGAGATGAAAGACATTCTCGATACGACGCACGGCGTAATCGTCTATCAGGAACAGGCGATGCGCCTCGCGCAGAAGCTCGCGGGCTACACGATGGCCGAAGCCGACAGCTTGCGGAAAGCAATGGGCAAGAAGAACCGCGAAGAGATGGCGCAACAGGAACAGAAGTTCATCATGGGGGCCGTCGCACGGGGCATCAAGCAGGACAAAGCGCAACAGATCTTTTCGTTGATGCGGCAGTTCGCCGACTACGGATTTCCGAAAGCTCACAGCGTCGCATACGCCTATCTTGCTTTTCAGACAGCCTATCTGAAGGCGCACTATCCGGAACACTTCTACGCGGCGGTGCTGTCGAACGAAATTGAAGACACGGCCAAGGTCTTTCGCTACACGAAAGAGATGCGCGGGCAGGGAATTGAACTGCTTCCGCCGGACGTAAACGAAAGCGATGTAGGCTTCACGCCTTTAAAGGGCGCGATACGATACGGGCTGGCGGCGATCAAGGGCATCGGATTCGCTAGCGTGAGCGCGATCATCAAAGCGCGACGGAACGGCCCATTTCAGTCACTGGTAGATTTCGCTGAGCGTGTCGAAGAAGGCGGGATCAACAAGCGTGTGCTTGAGGGCTTGGTTTGCAGCGGGGCATTTGATTCACTCGCGGAGTCATCGATACAGATCAGTCTTTGGCGCGCGGCCCTGTATGGGCAGATCGACAGCTCACTCGCCGGTGCCGCCCGTTCGAAAAAAGCGCGCGCGCTAGGACAAGACGATCTGTTCGGCGCCGCCCCACCTCCGCCGTCCGCGTCTGGCGTGCGAGCGGACGTAAATCCGTGGACGCTCGGGGAAATGCTAGCGGCTGAAAAAAAGGCGCTGGGGTTTTACATCACAGCCCATCCGCTCGATGACTACAGCGAAGTCATTTCGAAATTGGGCGCGTCATCGTCGATTGAGTTGCCGGCGGTCGAGACGGGAGGACGCGCGCGTGTTGCCGGCTTGATAAAAGATCTGCAGCTGAGAACCACGAAGAAGGGGGATCGTTTTGCGCTCTTTCAGCTCGAGGATCACGCGGGAACAGTGAAATGCGTAGTTTGGCCGGAACCGTTTCGGAAGCATAGTAATTTCATCCGAGCCGAAGCCGTGGTCCTGGTCGCCGGTCGCGTCGAGAATACCGACGAGGGACAAACTACGGTGATCATCGATAAAATCAGCGAGCTCGATCAGGCAATCCAGCAGAAAGCTACGGAAGTCACCATTCAACTGCCGCCAGCGACTGAGCTGCTTAAGATTTGCGAATCGGTAAAAGCGATTCTCGAAAGCGCCCGTGGCGACTGCGAGGTCTACGTCGAAGTTATTTGTGACGACAAGCGTGTGCGCATGCGCGCGCATCCTTCGTTGAGAGTCCAGGGCAGCGTGCAATTAGAGTCCGCCTTGCGTGAGTTGGGTTGCGAAGTTCGCTGGGATGGATACACTTCATCGATGCGTGCAGCCGCTGCCGCAGCAAACTAGATCAGTGGCAAACGAGCAAAAACAGACCGGGGCAACTGCGTTCGAGCGCGTCCAACTCGCTCGCCATCCCGATCGTCCTTACACGATCGATTTCGTCGATCGGCTGTTCGAAGACTTCAATGAGCTCCACGGCGACCGCCGGTACGCCGACGACGCGGCTATCGTTGGCGGTTTCGCGCGATTTCATGGAATGCCCGTGGCCGTCGTCGGCCACCAAAAAGGCCGCGACACGAAACAGCGGCAGGTGCGAAATTTCGGCATGCCAAAACCGGAAGGCTACCGAAAAGCGCTGCGCATCATGAAGCTCGCTGAGAAATTCGATCGGCCAATTTTTTGTTTCATCGACACTCCCGGAGCATATCCAGGGATTGACGCCGAGGAACGCGGCCAGGCTGAAGCCATCGCCTACAACCTGCGCGAGATGGCTAAACTGACAGTCCCCATAATTGTCACCGTCATTGGCGAAGGAGGTTCAGGTGGCGCGCTGGCAATTGGTGTCGGCGATCAAATCCTGATGTTGGAGAACGCGATCTACTCCGTGATTTCACCGGAGGGTTGCGCCGCAATTTTGTGGAAAGACTCGGCCCAAGCGGCACGCGCGGCTGAGGGACTGAAGCTGACTGCCCAGGATCTTCTGAACGCTGGGCTCGTCGATCAGGTTATTGACGAACCTGATGGAGGAAGCCACAAGTCACACGACGAAGCCGCAAAGCTGCTTGACGTTGCTTTGTGTTCGAAATTGGCCGAGTCCGCCAGCTCAACCGTGCAGGAACGACTTACACGGCGCTACGCGAAACTCCGTCAGATGGGAAAATGGGGAACGATGGACGGCGACGCCGGTTAAATCAAAACGGCACGTCATCATCATTCGTGTCAGGCGCTTCCATGGGGGCTTCAGGAGCCGCCGCCGCGGCACGCGCCGCCGGTTGTGCGCCTTCATCTCTTGCGCCGCCACCGATGAACTGCATGTCGGTTGCATGAACTTCCAACGTGTGGCGCTGCTTGCCGTCGCGATCAGTCCATTCCTCAACACGTAATCGCCCTTCGATGTAAACCGGCCGCCCGCGCGACAGATATTGTGAAGCGGTCTCAGCCTGCCGCCCCCAAAGCGTCACCCGAAACCATGTCGTGATGTCGTTGTTCTCGCCGGTGTTGCGATCTTTTCGTCGCTCGTTGGTAGCGAGGCTGAAACTGCAAACGGGAGTTCCTTGCGGCGTGTAGCGCAGCTCGGGATCCCGGCCAAGGTTCCCGACCAGAATAATTTTGTTGAAAGACATCGTGTCCTCCGTGAGTCTGCCGCCCTAAAAGGGAGTCAAAGTGATAAAACGAGCCGCGATCCTACCTAGCGCAGGCGTGACGCGTCAAGCATGGCCTACTCGCAAGAAAGTCCTCTGTGCGTGCCTTTGCGCCTTGGCGCCTTTGCGAACCGCCTCATGTTTAGTCAGGCCGTTGCATGCAAGGACGCAAAGGCGCAAAAAATTGCAAAGTTAAAAACACGATTACCGAGAGGGCGGTGCGATAGATTGAATTTGATGAAATCTGTTAGACTCACTTAGTAACCCACGGATTTCCATGAGCACGAGCGTCTACGTCGAGACATTCGGATGTCAGATGAACGTCGCTGACAGCGAGCGCGCCGCGGTTCGTCTGCGCGACGCTGGTTACGAATTGGCGAACAATTCAGAAAATGCCGACGTTGTCCTTTTCAACACGTGTTCAGTGCGCGAGCGTGCGGCGCACAAAGTTTTTACCCGCATTGGTGAGGTCAGCCGCGAACGCATCGGCGCTACGCCGGTCTTTGGTGTGATGGGATGCGTCGCGCAACTTGAGGGTCGAACGCTTTTCGAATCCTCGCCGGCCGTCAATCTCGTTGTCGGCACACGCGCGACAGATCGGCTGCCTGCCTTGATCGATCAAGCGCTCGATCGAAAACGGCGAGTAATTGATCTGGATGAGCGCGGCGAAACTGACGCCTGGGATGTTCCGGCCGCCGATCGCTCGTCGCCTTATGTCGCTTTCGTTCCGATCATCGAGGGCTGCAATAAGTTTTGTACGTACTGCATCGTGCCGTTCTCACGTGGCCGCGAGAAGAGCCGCACCGCCGCTGAGATCGTTACTGAGGTGAAGCAGCTGCGCGATTACGGATATCGTGAAATTCATCTGATTGGGCAGAACGTGAACAGTTACCGGCCGAAGACTGAGATCGGCATCGAGAACATCAAAGGCGCCACGATGTTCTCTCGGTTGTTGCGAGCCGTTGCCGCCACTTCTATTGATCGCATCAAGTTCACGACATCTTTCCCTCGCGATTTTCATCCGGACATTGTCGCGGCCATCGATGAGCACGAAAACCTCTGCAATTGGGTCCACCTGCCGGTACAGTCCGGCAGCGATCGCATCTTGCGCCTGATGCGGCGCGGGCACACCACCGCAGATTACTTGCGCCGTATTGAAACGATCAAAACCGCGCGGCGGCAGATCGCAATCACCAGTGATATTATTGTCGGGTTCCCCGGCGAGACTGAACAGGATTTTCGCGACACGATGTCGTTGGTCGAGAAGGTCAAATACGATGGGCTTTACCTCTTCAAATATTCCGAGCGGCCGGGAACTCCGGCAGCGAAGTTGCCCGACAATGTGAGTAAGGCTGAAAAGCGGACGCGTTTTCTGGAGCTTGAAGACTTGCAACACCGACAACAGAAAGCGATCTATCAGAGTTACATCGGACGCGAGGTCAACGTGCTGGCTGAATCTGTCAGCGCGAAATCAGAATCGGATTTTACCGGACACACCACGTGTCACAAGGTTGTAAATTTTCCGCGTCACGAATTGAACCTTGGCGAAATCACGCGAATCAAAATTACCAAAGCCAAACAGAACAGCCTCTACGGAGAAACAGCCGGCGTCTAAACGGCCAGAACAAGCGGGAGAATAGTCATGGAAATCGAGGTCAAAATTCGGGCGTTAATGATGGATCCGAATAGCGGCACTCCGATTATTATTTTGAAGGACGTGAACAGCGAAACTATGCTCCCCATCTGGGTCGGCGCGTACGAGGCAAACGCGATTGCCCTAGAGATCGAAAAGATCGCACCGCCACGACCGATGACTCACGACCTGTTGCGTAATTTGATCGTCGAACTTGGGATGACGGTTGAACGCGTCGTCGTCACGTCACTGCGCGACAATACTTTCTATGCCGTCATCGAATTGTCGTCCGGGAATGGAGACTCGATGCGCCTCGATTCGCGGCCTTCAGACGCGATCGCGTTAGCGCTGCGCGCCGATTGCCCGATCTTCGTTGATTTGGAAGTCATCCAGGCGTCGCGAAACTCGATCGCGACCGAAGAGGAAGACGCAGAAGTGTCAGCAACCGAAGAAGAGTGGCCTGAAGTAATTGGTGACGCGGGCGACCTTCCGATGTAAGATACGGGACGAATTGATGAGGTATAACGACCGAGAGTGATAATCGCCATCGCGAACCAGAAGGGCGGCGTGGGCAAAACGACGACCGCCAGTAACCTCGCTGCTGCCTGCGCCAGACGCGGCTCAAAGACGCTTCTCCTCGATCTCGATCCTCAGGGCAATAGTTCCATCTCGTTTCTCGATCCCTTGTCGGTGGATCGTTCGGCGTACGATTTGATGATGGACGGGCAGGGAAGTGACGAACTTCCGGTTTACAAGACGCCTGTCGAGGATCTCGACATCATCCCGGCACGCATCAGCCTGGCGAAACTTGAATCGAAGCTTGTCGGCGACTTCGACGCGCCGTTTCGTTTAAAGGACCGGCTTGAGCCGCTCAAGAAAAACTACAAGGTCATCGTGATCGACACGCCGCCAACGCTGGGCCTGATTACCGTGAATGCTTTGGTGGCATCGACGCATGTGCTGATCCCAATTCAGTCGTCGTACTTTGCGCTCGAGGGAACTGACGACCTTTTGGAAACGATCGAGAAAGTGAAAGCGCGGCCAAATCCGAACCTGGAGATGCTGGGCGTGCTCGTCACGCTTCACGATAAACGCACGACACTGGGCAAAGAAGTTTACGAACAGATCCGCCGCGTCTTTGGGCCGAAACTCTTCAATACGGTGATCACGAAGAGCGTGCGTTTGGAAGAATCGCCGGCCTACAAGGAATCCATCTTCACTTTTGCGCCGCAATCGTCCGGCGCCGTTGAGTACGAAAAACTTTGCAAAGAGGTAATGAGCCGTGTCTAGAAGAGGCTTACCCGCGGGGTTGAGCATGCGCCATGATGCGCACTACGTTGAAGAATTGACGTCGGAACGCGTCAGTCATGTTGGCCGCGTGATTCCCATCGAGAAACTTGATCCAAATCCCGATCAACCACGCAGCGAAATTGGCGATCTCACTGAACTTACCGCGTCGATCAAAGAAAAAGGCGTGCTCGAACCGCTTCTCGTCAAGCCGACTTTTGGCCGTTGGATGATTATCGCGGGCGAACGGCGTTGGCGCGCTGCGAAGACGGCCGGTCTCACGGAAGTTCCATGCATCGAGATGGATGTCGATGACAGCGCCGTCGCCGAAATTGCCCTGATCGAAAATATGCAGCGCAAGGACCTGACGCCTTGGGAAGAGGCTGATGGTCTACGCGCGCTCTGCGAACGTTTCGGTTACACGCACGAGGACGTGGCACGCAAGGTCGGTAAGAGTCGCAGCACTGTGACTGAAGCCTTGTCGATCGCGTCGATGCCTGAAGAAGTCCGCGAAATGTGCCGCGACGCCGATATCACTTCGAAATCATTGCTGCTGCAAATCGTGCGTCAGCCCGACGATGAATCAATGCGGGTAATGGCGCAACAGATCGCCGAGCAGGGCTTGACCCGAGACGGCGCGCGCAAGGCACGCCGCGCGTACATCGATCCGACCGGAAGCTCAGAGCCGTTTGTTTACAAGTACGAGGCGCCGGGCAGGGAATTTCGTGTGGAAGTGAAGTTCAAGAAGGCGGACGTTTCCACCGAAGAACTCTTTGAAGCGCTGAACGACGCGGCGCAGAACATCGACGAAGCGATGTCGTAAGTAGAACAGGCTGCCAGCCTGTTCAAGAACGCACGCGACAGGCTAGCAGCCTGTCGTACTCACTATCCGTTCTTTTTCTTTTCCGCCGCAGCTTTCTTCGCTAAGGATTTGCTCCAGCGCTCGAGCGTGGGCTGGATTGGCTTAAACAGCTTCGCGCGAATCTTATGTTGCTTTTCGTTCCAGGCTTTGAGTTGCTTTTCCGTGTAAGCGCGCACTGAAGATTCAAGCGCACCACGCTTCACTGAGTGTCGCAGCGTCAGGTAATAGTGCTGGGCCACCAGCGAGAAGATGACCGCCGCGAGGTTTCCTTTGAACGACAGTCGCGGAATGATCTGTTTGTGAAAAGGCTTGTTCGCTGAGATTAACGGCGATACAGCAACTTCGAACCAGGCGCCTTTCACGCCTTGTCGCGGATGATAAAGCCCGGGAAGTTCCTGGCCTTTTGCCGCCATCAAAGCGCGCGGTTCAATCACGCTATTCACCAAACGCAACCGTTCCACACCACGCAAATGCTCCCGCGGCACGCTGGCTAAAGCGCTCTCGACGTTAGTCAGCGCGTTTCGCGGCAGTTTTCCTTCGTACTGATTCTCAATCTTAATCGGCATCGCTTAAGCAAACATTCAAATGTAGTGGCAGAGAAGAGCACTGTAGGCAACGCGCATACTCGCAGTCAACCGACCACGGCTCTAGTAGCGCTTCCGCAACTTATCGCCGCTCGGCAAGAAACATTCGCACGAATCTATTAAACACGGGCTCACGGCACACGCCGACGCAAGAAGTTAGCCGCACACCCTGATGCAGCGGCGCGAATGAGACGCCATCCACCCCGCCCCGAGCCTCCAACCCACTAACAAAGGCCACAAGGGAACAAGACCCGCCAGGCGCCCCGACCCACCAAGGCCCTATGCCCGCCGCGTCTGATAATACATATTATGTCGCGAATAACTTTGCCTTAAAAAGCGTTTCTGCCCCAAAAATCATTTTGACCGATTACATGTTCATGGAAAGGCTGCGTGACTCATGCTACATAATAAGTGGCGTGAGCCGCGCGATCCCCGGTCTAAGGAACGTCTCAACCGCCAACGCTTTCCGTGGAGGTACGACATGACTCTGTGCCTCGCCGCTATCAGCGTTGGGAGTCGCACTCCGCCGCGTGACCTTCAGTTTGCGCTCGTCACCGTCACAGATGAACGTATCGAAACGGACATCGCTGGTGGGAACTTTGGACATAAGAAAAAGATCGTCACGCACGACGAAGGATGGCAGGCTCTGTGGGCCGATGGCGAAGCAGAAGCAGACGATTTCGCCAATACCCTAAAAGAAGTCTTACAGCCTGAAACTTTCGAGCCTACAAACATTGTCCAAAAGTTGAGCGAAGCAGCCGCGATCCATATAAAGAAACTCACTGAGAGATACGTTTCGCTGCGATTAGGAATGTCGTTTGAGGACTTTCGCACGAATGGAGAACGCGAGGTGCCCGCCGACGTTCGCAATCAGTTATGGTACGAGATCAGGCAGCTTAACTTGGGTTGCGAGATGATAGTGTCCGGTTTTTGGAACGGGATGCCGCTAGTTTTCAAGGTAGATCGCTTCGGCACGGTGTCGCGCACCGAACACTTTGCGGCAATCGGAAGCGGCGCAGCAATCGCGGAGGCAGTTCTCTATCAGCGTGAACAGCGTTTAGGCAATGAACTAAACGAAACTCTTTACAATGTCTATGAAGCCTTCAAGATGTCTAGCCAGATCGCTCCCGCTGTAGCTGGCGGGCCGCACATCTGGGTTGCCGAGCATGAGATTTTTAAGCCCGCCGAAATCGTTGAACGGTACGTTACCCGGTCGGGCATTAAAGTTTTGGACAGATGTTTCAAAAAGTACGGCCCGAAAAAACCGAAGAACATTCCGATTCTAAAGGACGACGATCTATACCAGTTTCCGACGAAGTTTATTCGGGACTACTTCAGGCCACGCTGAGTCAATGCCGTCGCTTCTTCTTTTGTTCTTCTCTATACCGCTCCCAGCGAGCCGCCACAGCCTGTCTCGCGCTCTCGCTGCGTTCCTCTGGCGTCATGCTGGCTGCGCGAGCAAGCCCGCCTTTCCTAGCGCCCTTACGCCCCAAAGCTACCGCCGCTGCATTCTTTTTCTTCCCTCGTGGCATGGCAGGAATTATACGTGCCCGCCCTTGTACAAGTCAATCATTTACCTTGACTTATACGTACCCGCGCACGTATAATTCCAGCATAGAACAAAGGCCCGATGGCGCTAACCACCGAGCCTCTTTTGAAAACCCCGCGATTGCTCACGGTGAGTCTCCAACAAACCCATTGTGTGCTAGTCGCTTAGCGAAAGGCAAGTACGCAATGGAACCGAGAGAGATTAAAGGTTTGGAAATCGCAGCGAAAACAAAGTTGGCGCGCAACGGCAAAAGCAATCTGTGGCTTGTGCCATCGCAGACTACGAAGGAACAGAGATACACCGTTTTCGTGGACGGTGAGAAGCCGGAATGTACCTGTCGAGATCATGAATTCACTAACGACAAGTGCAAACATATCTTCGCAGTCGAATACACGCTCCAGCGTGAACAGACGAGCGACGGTCAGACCGTCACGACCGAAACCGTGAAGATTACGAGCAAGACCTACTCGCAGAATTGGCCCGCATATAACACGGCTCAGACTCACGAGAAGTCAGAGCTACAAGCCTTGCTCTATGAACTCTGCCGCACAATTCCAGAACCGGAACAACGCCGTGGCCGACCGCGCCTCTCACTTGCCGACATCATCTTCGCCAGTACGTTTAAGATTTACTCCACCGTTTCATGCCGTCGGTTCGCAACTGACTTGCGCGAAGCCAAAGCCAGAGGCTATCTATCGAAAGCACCGCACTACAATTCAGTGTTTCGCTATTTGGAATCGGAAGCACTCACGCCTTACTTGTTTGAATTGATCGCAACCAGTGCCCTGCCGCTCAAAACTGTCGAGCGTGATTTTGCCGTTGATTCATCCGGTTTCAGCACTGGTCAATTCGTGCGCTGGATGGATGTAAAGTACGGCAAGGAAGAAGATCGCCGCATGTGGTTGAAAGTTCACTTAATGTGCGGAGTCAAAACCAACATTGTTACGTCAGTCGAGATTAGCGATGGCTACGCAAACGATCACGGTTTCTTCAAGCCGCTAGTTGAAAAGACCGCAGAGAGCGGATTCGAGCTTAAAGAAATTTCAGCCGACAAAGCGTATCTGAGCGGTGAAAATCTTCTGACGACTCTGCGCCACAAAGCAATTCCTTACATACCGTTCAAAATCAATTCCAAGTCGCAAACCAGCTACGGCCCAAAGTCCGTGCTGTGGACTCGGATGCTGGAATTCTACAATGACCACCGCGAAGAATTCCTGAGCCACTATCACAAGCGGTCGAATGTCGAAACGACCTTTCACATGATCAAATCAAAGTTCGGCCAACGCTTGAGAAGTAAGAGCCTGACTGCGCAGATCAACGAAGCCCTGTGCAAAGTGCTTTGTCACAACTTGTGCGTCGTGATTCAGTCACAGTACGAGTTAGGAATCGAAACAGACCTCCTACGGTCGGAGGCCGCATGAGCGCGCCAAGCACTGAAGAATGCCGTCTCGAATACGGCGCGAAACTGATTAGCCTCGGAGTGCCGGTGCATAAGGCAGCGCGAAAGGCCGGGGTCGGGACATCGACGCTTCACCGTTCTGGAATAACGAAGAAGAACAGACGTTACAAGACGCCGGATGCCAACATTGTTCAATTGAAAAGTCGCGTCATGTCGAGCAATAAAGAAAGATACCGATTGATCGCAATGAAGAACGCTCTAGCTGAGCTAGATGGTATCCAACACTCGCTAAAAAGCTATGAAGGGTGCGAGAGAATTGTGGGTCTGATAGCTGCGGCTCGTAAGGAAATTGCGGAACATGTGAAGCGACGGCGAATGAAGAAGCCAGCTATGGAAGCGTTCCTTTCTGAGATTCAATTGATCGTTAATTCAAGATGTCCGTCCGATTTGAGAAGCGACATTTATCAGGAGGCAGTGACTATTTACTTGTCGCAAAAGCATAACGGATTTACCGCAGCAGAATTGGTCAATCAAGCGCGAAGGAAAGTGAGTGCGCCGTTTGCGCTACGCCACGCCGCGCCGCTTGATTACCATATTTAGAAATCATGCAGGGATTTTCCTGCGTGAACGAGGCGGGCTGGAATTCGCCGTTAACGAAAACCAGCCCTTCACAGCCGAATCCTAACTGGTTTAGGGAAAGGATCGACCATGCAGAATAATGGTAACACGGAGCATGAGAACGCGGCCCAACTCACCGCCAATCTGGTAGATCACAGCGATACGCCGGATCGCGTGAGTGAAGCGGTTCTTGAAACACTAATTGAAATGTCTGCCGAATCTCAAATAGACATCTGGCACGAAGCGACAGGGTTAAGCGTCGAATCACTGACCGCGCTCTATCGTATGTATGAGACGGGCGCTGGCTATCGCCGCTCCCGACTCTATGCCAACTATGAGATCGGAAGAAAAGAGCGCGAGCGCGACAAACAATAACGACCATCTGACCGCGTAAGCGCGGCACTAAAAGAAACGGTCAAAATGATTTTTGAGGCAAAACAAACTAATTCAGTCTTTATGAGGCAAACCCGTCGCGAATGTCGCGAAGGACTTTGCCTTAAAAAGACAATTATCGACCGATTTATGAGGCAGATGGGAGTTTTGCCGCAAAAGGCTTTTTCATCTCTTCGGCTGAGGAGGCGTCAAACGAATCGTACGTGGGCGATGAGTCGCTATCAGGTCGGATGATGCCATATAAGGCAAAGCCCGGCTCAAAAGTAAGGGGCGACACGTTCTCACGTCTTACCATTTTCAATCGCAGCTAAACTACGTCGGCCGCGCTTCTCGAACATCTCTAATTGTGACGGTGGTTCATAGTGCCGGTTGATTGATTGCCGGTTGGCTGCGTGGTTGACTTCAGCACAACATCCGGCTGTCTTACTCCATCGACTGATCCTTTAAATGGCGCATCAGCCTCAGTCTGGATCACCGTCGCGATCCATTTTGGATCGCCGCCGCCTTCACACATCGCCCAGCGCATCAGCGGTTCGGTTCCAACTAGCAACATGCCAGAGTGGTTGTTGCGGTCGGCATCTTCTTTCGGATTGTCGTAAAAGAAGCCAAGCGACTTGCGCAGCAAAAAGATGTCTTCGGGCTTGCCGGTCAGAAACGTCCAGCCGGGACCGACATGGTGCATCTTCGCGTAGGCCTTCAGATCCGCTGGTGAGTCTTCTTCAGGGCTGAGTGAAATTGAGTAGAAGAAGATGTCGCGGCCCACTCGCCCATTCAGTAGCTGTTGAACTTCGACCAGGTGATGTGTAATCACCGGGCAGATGTCTTTGCAGCGCGTGAACATGAACTGGATGACCACGCGTTTGTCCTTGACCACATCAGTATAGAAGTGGAGCTTCTGATTGTCCTGCGTAATCAGTTCGACGTTCGGCAAGTGACGTTGCTGAATTAGATCGCGCGGAGACAACTTCTGGAAGTTATAGCCTTGATTCTTGGCCGGCTGATCCTGGGCCAGCATCACGCTGGCGCCGGCGGCAACCGTTGTTGTACCCGCAGCAGCCAACCATTTGCGCCTGTTCATTCTTGGCATGATCGTTTCTCCTTTTTCCTGCCAGCCCTACGGATTCTGGTTATTATCAATCACGTTCGGTTGCACTTGGAAGAGCAACATCATCGCGTGATCTTCATGCACTGTGTTGTGACAGTGCATCGGCCAGTCGCCGACAAAATCGCGGAAACGGAAGAAGAGTGTGTCCGCCTCATTGAACTGAAGTCGGGTGACGTCTTTTCTTGCAATCTCGACAGTCGGGACTCCATTGCTGTTTGTGCCGCCATTGCTCCCGTTGCCTGATCCATACCCGCTGCTGCCCCAGCCGTCGCCGCTGTATCCACCGGAAGATTGAAACTCACTTCGATCGTGGCGTCCACCCGCGCTCCTTTGCAGGATTTGATGTTCTTCCAAATGAATGTGAATTGGGTGTTGCCAATCGTTGCGCGGGTTACTTATGACCCAATTCTCCGCGCTGTTCTGCTCGACCGTGAAGCGCAGCTCATTGCAATTAGCAAACTTGTTGTTGATGACCCACTGACCGTTATCGCGGTCGAACACGAAGTTGCGCGTGATGCGTGGAGTCACGACACTAGGCAGCGTATAGAAGGCCGGATGAGTGGCCGGGTCAACGCTATTGTCGGTGGCACTTGCTCCAATCTGAAACTCAAGACAATAGGTGCCAGTGCCGGGAGACAGAATGTTGCCGGTTGGTCCCGTGCCGTCTTTCTGCTCTAGCCTATTCTCAAGCCTAACCGTGCTGTGGCTGCCAATCAGACTCTTGACCTGGTTGAAGTCAATGATGATGTCGTAGCGCTCAGCCACGCCGATACGGAAGCTCGTGACTTGGACGGGCGTCGGCAGTAAGTTTCCGTCATTCGCGATCACCCAAAAAGGTATCTGCGTGGTTGGGCTGAGCGGGTCAGTCAAAAACAGTTCGTAGAACCGCGACGGCCCGCCGTTCAACACGCGGAACCGGTAGCGGCGCTTGTTCACGCTCGTGAACGGCTGTACGATGCCGTTGGCTAGCTGCACATCGCCGATCAATCCTTTGAAGTTGAAAGTGTCGAAGCAAATCAGACCTGTGCTCGGATCTAATAACTTGTCGTTCAAGATGATCGGAATGTCATAGGTCGGGAAGGTCGGCAGGCGGAAGCCCGTCGTTTCATTGCCAGTGTCGAACTGGTTGAACATGAGTTGAAAGCCTTCCATGCCCTTGTACGTGTTCTCAGCAGTGTGGTCTATGCGGTGATCGTGATACCAGAGAGTGCTTAATGACTCATTGATATCGCCGAACGGCGCGAACCCACCTTGTGAAACCGGAATGCTGAACCCTGCCTGCTGCGCGGTGTGGTAGTAATCAAAATACTGCCCACGGAAGAACCAGCGACAAGGACCGCCGTCGCTTTCAGGCGCGGTGTGGAAATTGTGTAAGTGCGTGGAGATTTCGGGAACTCCGAAGCCGCCGTTCTGACTTTGCGTCGGCAGCTCGTTGAATCGTCTGACAAGCCACGGTTGCTGGTAATGAGTGACGATAGTTGGCGCGGGAAACGTCGCAACATCGCTCGACGCCGAGCCACCGAGGTTGAATCCCCAAATCGTCTGTGCCGGAATGTTCGTGTCCGACGTGATCCTGAAGTTAGTGTTGGCGCGTATGCGCTGGACGAAATACTGCTGCACCGGATACTGACTGAAAAACTGAAAGCAGTCCGATCCAGGCACCAGACTACCGTTGAACTGGCCGCGACCTTCGAACGGTAGGTTGCCGTTGTTCTGGTTCGGGACGTTGTTCGGGCATACCTGCGGCGGCGCACCGAACTGCAGACCCGGGTCGGTTATTGGGCGCGCGGGCAGGACTGGGGGAATTGGCAGCGGGTCAACAAAAACTCTCGCCGGTTGTGGACTGCAACCTAGATTACAACCGCCGCTGAAGCAGCCACTGCCGCGACTGAAACTCGAGCTAGTCTGACCTTGCACATGCGTCAGTCCCAGCTTCGGGATCAAGACTCCCGCGCCCGTCATCAACCCCATTCTCATCAGGTCGCGGCGCGTGAATCCTTCTTTTACGAGTTCGAGACGGTTATTGAGCGCTTGTTGCTCTTCTCTTTCTCTTCTTCGGTTGCGTTTGGAAATGTAGGCCACGGCGGGATTCCTCCTATCGACGGAACGGAAACTTGACGCGCGTCCTAAGCTGAAGCGAGCTTAAGATTCGCTGGAATGTCGGGTTGTTATCTTTTACCTTACGCCTTGACTGGCTGACGATTATGGCTGTTTGCAAGCCCTTCGCAGATATGATGCGGCGCACTTTAGACCGTCGATTAGAAGTTGTCAATGGTTTTTGCAAAAATTTTGCATAGAAGTCTAGGCATAACCGCGGGCTCTTCGGAATTCTTGTCTTGCGAGACTTGGGAATGAGATTGAGTCGCCCTCGTTGTACGCGCTGTTTTTCGCGGGGATTCGGAGAGTTCCAACGCCACTTTTGAGGCAAGAGCGATCTTTAGGGAGCAGAATGGATTTTGAAGGCAAAGCCGTCGCGGATTGTGCATGTCGAGAATTCCACCGCAAAAGCCCGCTCATTAATCGGACGTTTCCCACCGTACTGGATTGAGTCAGCATTTCGATCTCCGGATCATCCAACTCGCCTTCATGTTTAAGGCGGTCATGTACATCTATGTGACCGAACTCTTTCGGACTGGCCGATTTCAGTTTTATATGATTCCGCACGCCGAATTTACGTTTACGTCGAACGCGAATGGAGCAATTTCAAGCAAGGCTGAATTCGAGCTTTTCCTTAGGCCGCTCCCGCCGCGGATCAAAGCTATCATTAATATTTTAGTTACTTCAGGCCCTTAAGCCTGGCGACGAAAGGCGTTTAAAGGCTTACAAGGTTGCATTTTTCCTGGCACTTGGTTCGAGCACCGTATGGTTCGAGCACCGTAACGGGAAGCTGGACGTGGTCTGCCAGTGGGTCGTTATCGCAGAAGGCTGATCCAGATTGCTCATGGTTAAAGTCGTCACAGTGATAGCCTTTCTGGTCGCGTCAGTGTCAGTTCACGCTGCCCCTGTCACGATCACCGATGCTCTCAACCAGCAACAGGGTGAGGTGACCGCCACACTCTCCGACTGCGGCGAGATTCATCAAGGCGGCGGGTTTCCGAAGTGGGCATACCTGATATTGGCGACGCCGGCTATCTGCTTTACCGGAATCTGCACCGACGATCATGTATCCACACCTAACATACCTATCTCCGTATCTAACACACCAACCAAGGAAACAAACCAGCCGACGCCCGTGCCTGAGCCGTCATCGGTGGTGTTGGTTCTGATTGGGTTGGCGACGTTGTGGAGGAGGAAACCAGGCACGTAACTAGCTGTTATTTTGTTGGTGGCGGGTCACTGTCTGGGCTAAGGAGATATCGCGGCCAGCTTCAGCGTGCGGCCACCGCGGATCGCGTTCATCATTGATCGTTTAGTTACTTCAGGCTGTTAAGCTTGGCGACAGACGTGCGTTTACAAGGCTTACAGGGTTGCATGTCTGTTGCCTTGCTTGACACCCCTTTAAAATGGCTGTTATCGTTTCGGTTCTTTTAATTCCGATTATTCACGCCTGAGTGCAATAAGACGAATTTTGGAGGTTTCATTGGAGAATAATCATAACGGAATTCTGTTCACTTCTGAGTCGGTCACCGAGGGTCACCCGGACAAGATCGCCGATCAAATATCGGATGCGATTCTCGACGCCGCGCTCACTGACGATCCGACGTCGCGCGTCGCATGCGAGACATTGCTGACTACCGGCCTCGTCATCATCGCGGGCGAGATCACTACCAAGGCTCACATTGACTACAACGGCATTGCGCGCCGCGTCATCGGCGACATCGGCTATACGCGAGCGAAGTACGGCTTTGACAACGAGACCTGCAGCGTCCTCTGCGCGGTGCACCAGCAGTCACCTGACATTGCGATGGGCGTTGATACCGGCGGCGCCGGCGACCAGGGTTTGATGTTTGGTTACGCCTGCAACGAGACGCCTGAGCTAATGCCGCTGCCGATTCAGTTGGCGCATCGCCTCGCTGAGCGTCTTACCGAGACCCGCAAGTCAGGCCTACTGCCTTATCTTCGTCCTGATGGCAAGTCCCAGGTCACCGTCGAATATCGTGATGGTCGTCCATTCCGCGTTGACGCAGTCGTCATCTCTTCACAACACGCACCTGAAGTTGAAAATGATCAGCTCCGCACTGAGATTCGCGAACACGTTATCAGACAGACTGTCCCGGGCGATCTGATCGACGACAACACCAAGTATCACATCAATCCGACTGGCCGCTTCGTGACTGGCGGTCCACAGGGCGACTCAGGACTAACTGGCCGCAAGATCATCGTCGACACCTACGGCGGTTATGCACCGCACGGTGGCGGCGCTTTCTCGGGCAAAGATCCGACGAAGGTCGATCGCTCGGCCGCATACATGGCGCGCTACATCGCGAAGAACATCGTCTCTGCCGGTCTCGCCGACAAATGCGAAGTCCAACTAGCGTACGCGATTGGCGTCGCCGAGCCTGTCTCGGTCTATGTCGACACTCAAGGCACCGGCCGTATCAGCGACGGACAAATCTCCAAGCTCGTGCGCGACCACTTCCCGATGAAGCCGAAAGAAATCATTGACACGCTGAAGCTGCGCCGGCCCGTTTATCGTCAGACTGCGGCCTACGGTCACTTCGGTCGTTCAGGCGATGGCTTCACCTGGGAACTTACCGACAAGGCCGAAGCTCTGCGCGCCGCTGCTGACGTCTGACATTTTCTGTAGCCCAGCGCTTTAGCGCCGGGTCGTTTTTGCGTAGGCCAGCCGTTTGCGGCTGGGTAAAGAAACCCCAGAAGTTTTGGCCCGGCGTTCACGCCTGGGAAAAGATTGCGAGAGATATTCGAAAGCCTCCATAAGGAGGCTTTTGAAACATTCGACGCTCTTACCCAGCCGTAAACGGCTGGGCTACAAAAAAGAAATCATTAAGAGGAACAAATAATGAGCACTGCTACACCTGCAATGGATCATGACGTTAAAGACCTTTCGCTTGCGCCACATGGCAAGCGCCGCATCGACTGGGCTGAGCGCGAAATGCCCGTGCTCCGTTTGATTCGCGAGCGCTTCGGCGCCGAGCAACCTTTGAAAGGCGTCCGCCTGGTAGCCTGCGCGCACATTACAACCGAAACCGCGAACCTCGCGCGCGCCCTGCAAGCCGGTGGCGCAGAAGCTTTGCTGATTGCCTCCAATCCCCTTTCCACGCAGGACGACGTCGCCGCGTGTCTCGTGGCCGACTATGGCATTCCGGTTTACGCGATGAAGGGCGAGACGACCGACACCTATCGCCGGCACGTGCAGACCGCGCTCGAGTTTGGTCCCGACATCATCATCGACGACGGCTCAGACGTAGTCGCCACGATGATCAAGGAAAAGCCTGAGCTCAAGAACAAGATTGTCGGCACCACCGAAGAGACGACCACCGGTATCGTGCGATTGCAAGCGATGCAAGCCGCCGGCGTGCTCAGCTTCCCTTCTATCGCCGTCAATAACGCGCAGACCAAACACTTCTTCGACAATCGTTACGGCACGGGCCAGTCGACGCTCGATGGCATCATTCGCGCGACGAACATTCTGCTCGCCGGCCGCACGCTCGTCGTGGTCGGCTATGGCTGGTGCGGCAAAGGCGTCGCGTTGCGCGCGCGCGGCATGGGCGCAAATGTCGTCGTGACTGAAGTTGATCCCATCAAAGCCGTCGAAGCCGTGATGGATGGATTCCGCGTCCTGCCGATCTCAACCGCCGCCAGCATCGGCGACATCTTTGTTACCGTCACCGGCAATCGCCACGTCATCGACCGCGATCATTTTGCGAAGATGAAAGACGGCGCGATTGTGGCGAACAGCGGACACTTCGATCTCGAACTGAATCTCGTGGCGCTGCGCGATTTGTCCGAAGGCGACCCCACGGACATTCGTCCGTTCGTTCAGGAGTATCGGAAGCAGGACGGCAAGCGCGTGATCGTTCTAGGCGAAGGGCGCCTGATCAATCTCGCGGCCGCCGAAGGTCACCCGGCGAGTGTGATGGACATGAGCTTCGCGAACCAGGCTCTGTCGGTTGAGTATCTGGTGAAGAACAAAGGCAAACTCGATCCCGGCGTGCACCTCCTGCCACCGGAAGTCGATCAAGAGATCGCGAGTCTGAAATTACGCGCGCTGGGAATCAACATCGACACACTCACCGCCGAACAACTTGAGTACATGTCGAGCTGGGAAACGGGAACGTAGTCGGGAGTGCGGGCGGCTCGCCCACACTCCTCATCAAACTAATCTAACGAATAAGAAAGCCGGGCGCTCGGCTTCTTCCAGAACCAAGAGGCAGGGGTGCTCTGGTCCGGGATACAGCGTATCCCGGGTAGCTCACGCTTTCTCCTGATTAGATTTACATTCCGATCCCTTTGAGATGATAGCGTTCGGTGTCGTAGTGCCGGTCAACATCGACGGTTTGGATATTGCCGGAGACTGCGGAGATGTCGACCAGGGTGAGTTCACACGCCGGGGCGACGCCGCGCGCGGAAACCAGCATGCCAAAGTCGCCGGCAGCGACGGCTTCGGCGGCACGCGCACCGAACAGGAGACCCATAATTCGATCTATCGCGCTGGGTGGACCGCCGCGCTGGGGATGACCGAGCATCACGGCGCGTGACTCATAGGGTGTCTCGCTAGCAATTCGCCGCGCCAGCACATCACCAATTCCTCCCAACCGCATATGACCGAAGGCATCGTGATGGTCATCCAGGGTGATCATTTCGCCATCTGCGGCGCGTGCTCCTTCCGCCACGACGATAACTGCGTAACGCGGTTTGCCGTGAATCACGCCCGGCTCCCCCATCCGCTCTCGCAGCAACTGAAAGATTCTCTCGTAGCGGAAAGGCCATTCGGGAATCAGCACTATGTGTGCCTGCCCGGCGACACCCGACCAAAGCGCGAGATGGCCGGCATGCCGGCCCATGACTTCGACAATCTGGACCCATCCGTGCGAGCCCGCCGGGGTGCGCGAACGTTCTATGACTTCGGTGACATTGCGAAGGGCCGTGTCGAATCCCAGTGTGTAATCAGTGCCTGCGAGGTCCTTGTCAATGGTTTTGGGAACACCAACGACATTTACTCCCATGCCCGCCAACTTCGCCGCCACCCCAAGAGTGTCTTCACCGCCGCAAGCGACGATAGCGTCAAGCTGGAGTACACGGATGTTCTCAAGGACTTCAGCAGAACGATCCTCTTGCTCTCCTGATTTTGTGAGAGAGCGAAAAGGGTTCGTGCGCGATGAGCCGAGATTGGTGCCACCGTCGCGATCCCAACGACGCACTACCTCGCGATCAAGCACAGCCACTTCGGGACGCGGATTCAAGAGACTTCGCCAACCGTCAAATAGGCCTACCACTTCCAAGCCTATTTCCGAGCCACGATAGACGAGCCCTTTGATCGACGGATTCAAACCGGGCGCATCCCCTCCACCAGTCAAGACCCCTACGCGTTTTAACTTCGCCATCGATTTCTCAGATTAACAGACTCGGAAAGAATACAGCGACACGCCCTCCGATGGCATTAGTGGCAAAAAGCTCGCCATCAGGTTCTCACCCGCGAAATAAAATAGAACGCGCTGGCGCCGAAGATGGCGATGGGAGCCCAGACGGCGACCTCGGCCGGGAGCAGCGCGTGTTCGCCGAGTTGCTGGAAGCCGCTCGAGATTAGCCAGAACAGAATACTGACGACGACGGCGGACGATAACGCGGCGACGGTGCTCTTGCGGCCGAGCGAGATCGCCAACGGCATGCCGATGAGCGCGAGAATGATCACGCTGAAGGGCGCGGCGTATTTTCTCTGCAAGCCGACGGCAAGCGCGGCGGTATCAGCCCTGCGGGCTTTGAGAATCTTGATGTACTCGCGCAGACGAGTGGCGTTCAATTGCGATGGCCGATCGACGGTCGGTCGAAAAGTTCTTGCTGATTCAACGCCGTCGATCGTTAAGGTTTGCGCTTGCTGCTTGCCGACCTGGGCCTGACTCAGATCGAGCCAACGCGCGTCTTTTATCTCGAGCCGATTCGCCTGCACCCATAATCCAACTTCGCCGGCAATCACGCGCGACAGCTCAGTCCGGCGCGCTGGATCGAATTCGAAAATCGTCGGCTTAAGCAGCGTCTGCTTTTGATCGTCGAAGTCGTACGAATAAATGCGCATGCCGTCCGTGCTCACCAGCCAGCGGCGTTCGCCGGCGGTTGATTGCGTGATGTTGCCGCGGATGCGCGCGCGCAGATCGTCCTGGCGCACATTTGCCGCGGGCATGACGCGCTCTTCTATGGCCCACAAACCGCCCGCCACCGCGATGGCGAACACCAGCCCGGGCAGCATCAAGCGATAGCCACTCTGGCCGCTGGCCCACCAGGCGACCGCTTCCCTTCTCCGCGCAATCAACGCGTATGTCAACAGCGACGCGACCAGCACGCTGCCGGGAAACAATTCAACGCTCACGAGCGGCATCAGGTAGAAGAGATATTGCGCAAGCAGACGTACGCCGCCGCCGCGCGTCGTGACGAACCGCCACAATTCGAAGCTGGTGAAGACGTCGAACAGAATTACGAGCACAAGAAAGCCGAACAGAAAGCTGATCAGCATCGTGCGCACGATGCTGGTGTCGAGCAGCGTGGGAAATCGAATTGCGGACCAGCGCGAGGTCTTCACTTTTCTTCCGCCCAACGGACCTGTCATTTCAGACCGTTTGCGGCGGATCTGCGGAAACGAGAGCGTGCGATTGGTCAGCAAGAGCGCGATGCCGAGGGCCGTGGTGATCAGAGTCGCAAACCAAACGCCGACGATTGGCGACAGTGTGCCACCGCGCGCCAACTGTTCACCGCCAATCATTAAGAAGTAATAAATCACCATTACGACGACCGAGAGGAACGCACCGAAGCCGCGACTGCCGCGCCGTAGCCGCATCGCCAAGCCCGCGCCGAACAAAGCGAAGACAATCGGCGCCACAGAGAAGGTGAGCCGCTTGTGAAAAGTGATTTGAGCTTCGCGTTGCTCTGGGCCCGAACTTTCTTTGATCAACTGGCGTAGCTCTGTAAAAGTCATCTCCTCGCTCTTCACTTCAGCGGTGCGCATCTTCGCCAGCAAGTCGTTGCGGCCCGTGTTGAAGAGAATACGCAGTTGTGACAGACGCTCGACGACGTAATCTTGCTTTGCCGCATTCGGCGCGGGAATACTTGTCTGCACCGCATCCTGCAAAACGAGCTCAGACTTTTCATCTGACGAATCGATGCGACCGGTGCGCGCGGTAATCAGACGAGTTGAACCATCATCTTGGTGCGACTGAATAAAGACGCCGCCCCATTGCCCCTTTGACTTGTCGCCTTCGCGCACATAGATGACGTAGCCCGGAATGTCTGTGGTGAAAGTCTGCGGCTCGACCGGTGAATCAAGTTTGTAGAGCGCAGCACGCGCGCCAATGTTTCGTAATTCTTTCTGCGCGCGCGGCGCCTCGTTCATGTTCAAATGCCACGCCGCCGCTGTCGTAAGCAAACCAATTAACAGGACAGGTACGACAATCTGTGAACGGCTGACTCCAGCGGCGCGCATCGCGACGAGTTCGCTGTCACTGCCCATGCGTCCGAGTCCGATAATCGTCCCGCACAGGAGCGCCATCGGCAGAGTGAAGCTCAGCACCGTCGGCAACAACGCCGGCGCGATCGCATAAAGAAACATCGCCGGGACCGTGGTGCGAAAGATTGTTTCGAGATAGCGGCCGCTCTGTTGTACGAACAGAATTCCCGTCAGCAGCGCCAAAGCGATCAGCGCGTAAGGAAAAATCGTCCGGATGATGTAGCGCTCGATGAGTCGATGGCTGCGCATGGGTTTTACGGATTGGTCCGCAGATTACACTGATTACTCAGATTCAAGAATTACAGCCATAAGAGCTTGGGTGCTCGAGTCTACTTGGCGATCCTTTGAGTCTTTGCGCCTTAGCGCGAACCGCCCCTAGCCAACACAGCAGTCTCACGCCAAGGCGCGAAGACCTCAAAGAAACGCAAAGTTATTTTATGGTCATGGGTTTATTCTGCGTAATCTGCGTAGTCTGCGGATAGATCTTACGTCCTCAAGACGCTACCATCGCCCGCGGGCGACGCTCGAGCGCGCGGACGATCAGCCGGTGCGAAAACGCTCCGAGTTCGGCATCTATTTGATTGAAGGTCGATTGATACGCGCTCGCAAATTGCGCCGGACTTAGGCGCTGACTGCTAATCAATATTTGCTGAATCGCCGGCGCAAGCAGCGTGCCAACTCCTCGGCTGCAATTCACACAACGCACCGCGCTCTCAAAATCAAGATAGACGGGTTGTGTCGTGGTCAAGGCCGATCCGCACACGGCGCAACTCGTGACGTCTGGAAACGAACCGGCCAGACGCAGAATCCAGATCTCAAAATAACGAACCACAATCTTTGCAGTTTGTGGCGCCGCGGCTAGCGCGTCCAGGCAAGCGGCCACCATGCGAAACAATTTCTCGTTCGCTTCATGCGGCGGCGCAAACTCATTTACCAACTCCGCCATGTAGCCGAGCGCTTCCGTGCATTCAACTTCGGCAGCAAGATCGAAATGCGACTTCACGATCTCAACGCCAGTGATGGTCACCAATTCGCGATTCTCTTTTTCGCGAAACTCCAGACGCACGAGCGTGAAAGGCTCAAGCCCAGCGCCGAAGCGGCTCTTCATGCGGCGCGCGCCTTTGGCGACACCGCGGATTAGGCCTGCGCTGCGTGTGAAGCAAAGGACGATTCGGTCGGCCTCAGCGAGGTTGTAACTGCGAAGGACGATCGCTTCGGTCGTAACGACATTCATTGCGCGTGAGATTACCGGAAAGGAATGAAGTAGAGAATCCAGCCAAGCAAGAAAGCAACGACGATGAATTCTGCAAAGACCTTCAAGCCATACATGAGCTTTTGGCGATCATCACCTTTTGCGGCAATGCCGAACACAACAGCAGTGAGCACGGCGAAGACAGCCATCCACAGAACGTGTCTCATTTCTTCCTCCCCGCCGCAATGTCGAAGGCATCAAGCATCACCAGGTAATTGAGCAAACCGGCGACAAGCAGAAATGTATTTCCGTACTCGTAAGTCACAAGCTGTGCATGTTCGGCGAACCCGACGTTCGCAATCCAACAGAGGAAGTACGGCAAGCCAACGCCGACATTCGCGATCATCGGTAGGACTTGAAGGAGCGCTCCAAAACCTTGTTGCGGGCCGCCGATCGCATACATATGTCCGCCGAGCCATAGCCCGATGAAGAACATCAGCCACACGGCGCCACCGGCGAGTGCTCCTCTCAACCAACGGCCTTGCATGAAATGACCCACGCCCGGCACGGCCCAGGCTATCAGCCCAACCAGCCATGCACGTGTCGGGGTTGGTGTGTCACGATCTTTTTCGATTCGATTAGCTACCAAGAATTTCTCCTTCACTCTTTTAGCGTCGGGCTACTGCCCGACCCAGCGGGCGGCAGCGCGGCGCTAAATATCTTCGCACAATCAGAAGTTAATGTAATTTCTGAAGTCCGTTTCGCTCGGCGCAAAAAAAACCGAGCATTTTCATTAAGAGTCGGCTCTTCCACTGCTCAGATACTCAATAAAGTAGATAACTTTCACGCACCGCGCGAAACTCGTCAAGCCTTGGCTGCCACGAATCAACGATCGCGTCGAGCGAATCCCCATGCTCGATCTGTTGGCGCAGCTTAGTCGTGCCCGCGATCACGTCGAATGGATTGCGCGTGTACTCGTACTCGTACGGCGGATCCTTCCAACGAAAATCGCTCGGGTACATATCGTAGGCGGTTTTGACGATCGCGACACCAGTCTGGACCGGCTCAAATGCTTCACGGTCAGTCACGTGAATCTGCACTCCGCCACATGCCTTGCCTCCGTGCTTTTGAAACGTGGGCAGGAAGACCGATGCGCGGAACAGCACGCCTGGCAGATTGAGCTCCTTTAGTTCATCCGCGTATTGATCCGCCTGAATGTAAGGCGCACCGACCAACTCAAACGGTCGCGTAGTTCCCCGCCCTTCGGACATCTGTGTGCCTTCGAGATGCACCGTACCCGGAAAGACTTTGCAGCTGTTCGGCGTTGGAATGTTCGGTGAAGGCAGCACCCATGGGCCGTCGGTATCACCGTACCAAAGGTTCCGCGACCAGCCGGCAAGTTCCACGACTTCCAAGTCGCATCCGATACCAAAATGCTCGTTGAACAGTCGTGCCAGTTCCCCCATCGTCATGCCGTGGCGCGTCGGCAGCAAGTATTGCCCGACGAACGATTCGTGACCGGCCTCAGTGACATTGCCGGCGACCTTTTCGCCGCCAATTGGATTTGGTCGATCGCAAACGACAACTTTCTTTCCGAGGCGTGCCGCCACGCGCATGCAATTCGCCATCGTGTAAGCGAAGGTGTAAATGCGACAGCCGACGCCCTGGAGGTCAACAACAACGACATCGACGTCGCGCAACATTTCATCAGTCGGTTCGCGCGTCTCGCTGTAGAGCGAGTAGATCGGAAGGCCGGTGCGGCGATCGCGCGCGTGACCGGTCTCGATCATATTGTCCTGCACGTCACCACGTATGCCGTGCTGCGGACCGAACAGAGTTGTCAGGCCGATCGCCGGATGATCGAAGAGCAGATCCGCCGCGTGACGGAACGAGTGATCAACTGACGCCTGGTTGCAGACGAGCCCGACGCGAGCATCCTTCACCGCTGCGACGCGATCGTCGAGCAGTCGTTCGAGGCCAAGTTTGATTTGATGTCGGCAGTTCGACACTTAAGTAATCATCCAATGTGTGGCGCGCGCATGTTGCACGGGCTCCACGGGCGAGACGCCCATGCCACGCTTAACCGCAGAGCACTGAGCCGCCGTTGACGTTCAGAACTTCTCCGTTGATGTGACGCGCCCATTCGGTGCAAAGAAACACAATCGGCCGCGCGATGTCTTCGGGTGTCGCGACGCGACCGACGGGAATTCCGTCCTCGACGCTCTTCTTGTAACCCGGCAGCGCAAAGACATCGGCGCACATGTCGGTATCGACCCATCCCGGAGCGACGCAATTGACATTGATGCCGAATGGACCGAGTTCCGCTGCCAAGGATTTCGTAAACGAAATCTGACCGCCTTTTGACGCCGCGTAGTTCGAGACGTTTGCTTCGCCACGCTGACCCGCAGTTGAACTCACGATCACAATTCGACCGAAACCTTTTTGCTTCATATGTGGGACTGCCGACCGGCACGCGGCCCATGTGCCTTTCAGATTTAGATCGATAGTACGATTCCAAACCTCTTCGGTCATTTGATCGATTGCCGCTCCTTCCCAGATCCCTGCATTGCACACAAGGAAGTCGATCTGGCCTAACTTTTCTACGGTGGCGTCAATCAAGCGTTGTGCATCGCCCTTGTGCGAAATGTCCGCCTGCACAGCGAGTCCCTGCACGCCCGTTTTCGTCGCCGTAGCGACAGCGGCGTCCGCGGCCTTCTTGTCCTTCACGTAATTGACGACAACGTTGGCGCCGAGCTGCGCGAAACAATCTACGACCGCACGGCCGATTCCTCTTGAACCGCCCGTCACCAC
Source organism: uncultured bacterium (assembly GCA_965653675.1). GTDB lineage: Bacteria > Acidobacteriota > Blastocatellia > Pyrinomonadales > Pyrinomonadaceae > UBA11740. The sequence goes on along the minus strand of CBFHBA010000003.1, from coordinate 30,342 downwards.
GGCAACACGATTATTTAGATTTAGTGAGCTCACCATCAGAATGGTTGCGTCAGGCAGAATACTCTACGGCATGATTGCTTACATTCTCCGCGCGGCGAGCCGCGAACTGTGCGGCTTCAGAGGCAAATCGATCAAACAGTGCGCGAGCAAATTCGTCGCCCTCCCAACCTAACTCAGGATGCCACTGAACTGCCAGGACGAAGCGATCACTGCGTGGGTCTTCCACGGCCTCAACTAAACCGTCCGGCGACCAGGCCGTTGCGACTAATTCCCTTCCCACGGTTTCAACGGCCTGATGATGATGGCTGTTCACCGGCGCGGACTCGCCTTTTGCCAATTGCGCGAGACAACTCTCACCTAGCAAACGAACATTGTGAGAATGACGATCGCGCGGCTTGCCTTGCTCGTGCTTAATCGCATTCGGATGCTGACTTTCGATGTCCTGGATCAATGTGCCGCCGCGTGAAACATTCAGCACCTGCATCCCAAAACAGATCGCGAACAGCGGTAGAGCGCGCTCTTCGATCTCTTTCAGTACCAGCAAATCTGTTTCGTCTTTGATGGGATGCACCGTCCCCAGCTTCGCGTGCGGCTGCTGTCCATAACGAAGCGGATCGACATCTGAATCGCTGCCCGGCAGAAGGACCCCATCGAGGCCCGTTACCGCCTCGCGAATAAACTCTTCGCGCGGAATCAGCGGGATATGAACCGGCAGTCCGCCCGCGGCTTCGACGGCTTCGCTGTAATGTCGAGAGAGGTAGAAACGGTCGGTTTCGAGTTCAATGCGCATCGTGATACCGATGCGTGGACGTGCGGATTGGGTCATGTGATCAGTCTATCGTCGCAATGCTCTGCTTGCGACAAACATAATAGCGCAGATGGCTAGCTTGACTAAACTTCGCGGTCGTTTCTATAGTGCTGTTTCGCTTCATGGCTAGAAAACAATCCCCGAAAATTCGCAGCACAACTGTCCTGCTGGTGCGTCGCAACGGCCGCGTCGCGCTTGCGGGCGACGGCCAGGTCACTGTCGGCGAGACGGTGATGAAAGCGAGCGCGAAGAAAGTCCGGCGACTATACAACGACAAGATACTCGCGGGCTTCGCGGGCGCAACGGGTGATGCGTTCTCGCTCTTAACGAGATTCGAAGCCAAGCTGGAGCAGTATCACGGCAACCTCGAGCGCGCGGCGATCGAGCTGAGCAAGGAATGGCGTACCGATAAGATCCTGCGCCACCTGGAAGCGTTGCTGGTCGTGGCGGACGAGAAGACATCGTTTCTACTCTCCGGGAATGGCGACGTCATTTCTCCTGACGACGGCGTGCTGGCGATCGGCTCAGGCGGTTCCTACGCGCTGGCAGCGGCACGCGCGTTAATTAAGAATACCGAGATGTCGGCGCGCGAGATCGCCACCGAAGCGATGCGCATTGCGGGCGAGATTTGCATCTACAGCAACGCGAATGTTGTCGTCGAAGAACTTTAGAATCAACTGAAGCGTAGGCGCGCCGACAGTTACGGAAAACATTAATCAGCAGCAGTCGATATGGTTATCTATCTTGCAGGTGAACACGAGGATCAGGAGTTACGCTTAGACGAACTGACGCCGCGTCAGATTGTCGCGGAACTCGATAAGCACGTCGTGGGGCAGAAGGCGGCGAAGCGTGCCGTCGCGATTGCTTTGCGCAACCGTGTACGCCGCAAGAAGCTGGCGCCGGACCTCGCGGCCGATGTCATCCCGAAAAACATCATCATGATCGGTTCAACCGGGATCGGTAAGACTGAGATCGCCCGCCGTCTCGCGCGCATGTCGAACTCCCCTTTCCTGAAGGTTGAAGCTTCGAAATTCACGGAAGTCGGCTATGTCGGTCGCGATGTCGAAAGCATGATTCGCGATCTCACCGAGATCGCGGTTGACCTGACGCGTCAGGAAAAGGTCGAGGAGATTGCCGATAAAGCCGAGCTGAACGTCGAAGAAAGAATTCTCGATATTCTATTGCCGCCACCGAAGTCGTCGTCCGGCGCGCCACTCTTTGATTTTGATTCGGGTGAGATCACCGCTCCGGTGCTAGTCCCGGACAACGAACCGAAGGACGAGAACTTTGCGCGCACGCGCGAGAAGCTCCGCACCCAGCTACGCTCTGGCAAGCTGGACAACCGTCTCGTGGAGCTCGAGGTGCGCGAGAAGAATTATCCGACGATTGAATTCGCCGGGCCGATGGGCGTCGAAGAGATGGGCATCAACATGAAGGACATGTTGGGCAATCTCTTCCAGGGCCGCACGAAGCGGCGGAAGATGCGCGTCGATGAGGCGATGGAGTACCTCATGCAGGAAGAGGAAGAGCGCCTGATCGACATGGACGCTGTCGCGCGCGCCGCACTCGAGCGCGTCGAATCTTCCGGCATAATCTTTCTCGACGAGATTGACAAGATTGCGGGCCGCGAATCAGGTCACGGGCCTGACGTATCGCGCGAAGGCGTGCAGCGCGACATTCTGCCAATCGTCGAAGGGACCACAGTGAACACTCGCTACGGCATGGTGCGAACTGATCACATTCTTTTCATCGCGGCGGGGGCGTTCCACGTGTCGAAGCCGTCTGATCTGATTCCAGAACTCCAAGGCCGCTTCCCTATCCGCGTGGAGCTAGACTCGCTCTCGGTTGAAGACTTCAAACGAATCCTGGTAGAGCCGAAGAACTCGCTGGTCAAACAGTACAAGGCGCTGATGGAAACTGAAGGTGTGAAGCTCGAGTTCACGACGGATGCGATCGACGCGGTGGCAAACTTCTCGGCGCGTGTGAACAGTCAAACCGAAGACATAGGCGCGCGTCGGCTGCATACCATCATGGAGCATCTGCTCGACGAGATCAGTTTCGAAGGACCCGACCTCGAGCCGAAAGAAAAAACCATCGATGCCGCGTACGTCGAACAGATGCTGGCCGAGACTGTGAAGGATCAAGACCTCAGCCGCTACATCCTGTAATCCGAACTTTCACTCATCGTGCGCCCCTCCGCAAAACCTACAGTAGATTCGCGCAAGTCGGCGACCCGTCACCTAATCCTTTTGCTTGGTCTCGCAGCTTTGTCGATGGCGCCGACCTGTGGCAAGCGGCGGCCACCTCTGCCGCCCGTTGAACACATACCGCAGCGAACTGAGTTACTCTCCGGAGTACAGCGCGGTAACCAGGTAATTCTCAGTTGGCCTGCGCCGCGGCGCAACGCGAGTGCGGGAAGTGTACAGAGCATTCGTCGCATCGATGTGTATCGGGTCGCCGAATCGCCGACCGCCCCGTTGCCGATGACGGAAGAAGAGTTTGGCGCGCGTGCCACATTAATCGGTTCCGTCGCGTATGGCCAGATACAAACGGCTACAGACACGCTGACGTACAACGACAAATTGGAGCTTGCTGGACAGCCGTCACGTCTGCGATACGCCGTCCGATATGTCAACGCGTCCGGTCAACGGGCTGCATTTTCAAACTTCCTGCTGATTGAGCCGGCTGCGAAGATCGCCGAACCGCCCAGCAATGTGCGAAAGGAAGAGAGCGAGAGTGCGATCACCATTCGGTGGGACGCGCCTAAGCAGAACATCGATGGTTCTACGCCGGTGAACCTGCTCGGCTACAACGTCTATCGCGTTATCGCATCCCAGACTGAAATTGGGCAGACGCCGATCAATTCAGGCCTGGTCACTACGACTGAGTATCAGGACCGCAACTTCAAGTTTGGAGCGAAGTATACCTACGTCGTCCGCTCGGTTTCACTCGGTACGCTCGCGACACAAGTTGAGAGCTTGAACTCGAACAGCGTCGAAGCGGCGCCCGTCGATATCTACCCACCGTCCGCGCCGTCGGGTGTCAGCATCGCGCCGGCGCCTGGGCGGCTCTCGCTTTTCTTTGCGGCTAACCCTGAACCGGACATCGCGGGTTACTTGATCTATCGCTCCACTGATCCCAATTTGCCGAAGCCCTGGACGCAACTCACGCAAACTTTGCTAACGAGAACTACTTTCACTGACGAAAACGTAGATCCGGGCAAGACATATCATTACTACGTAATTGCGGTAGACACTGCCGGAAACAAGAGCCAGCCTTCTGAAGTCGTCTCCGAAACCGCACCCTAGCCACCTTTGCCTCAAGAGTGACCTCAACAGTCAACGAGCATAGTAGGGTCAGTACCGGGAACGATAGCGATCGGGTCGTTTCGACGAAACGTGATCGGCTGGCTTAGTTTAAACCCGGTCGCTACCGCTCCCGGTACTGACTCCGCTCCGCCGCAGGCTCAATTGCATTGGCAGACTATTGGGCAACCTCCGCAACTACCAGAAAAAAGCCCGCTGCGATTGCGCGCAGCGGGCTCGAACTGAGAGAAGTTAGCTTCTCGTCAGAACCGGGTCAAGTTCAAGATAATGTTGAGAACATTGTCGAGTATTCCGTACCGGCCGCCCGAGTAACTGCCGTACTGATAGCGACCGTAATATCCGTCTTCATAGCCTCGACGGAAACCCTCGCGGAAATAATATTGATACTCCCCGAGGTCGACGTAATAGCCGTCATATCCATAGGTCGCATCCTGATACGCGTCAGAGCTTTCGTAATCAAAGCTCCAGCCGTCCTGCCGGTCGGCCTGGCCGGCATAGAACCCTTCTTCGTATCCGTCGTTGACCGCTCGACGCAAAAGTTCTGCACCGTAGTCATTCACGTAATAGTTCTGGTCGTTCCGATAGTACGAGTACGTCGGATAACCGTAATCGTTATACGTGAAGGTCTGCAGCCGGATGCGATCGCGCTGCAACTGTTCCCAGTAACGTTGATGAAAGCGCCAATAGTTCTGCCGGCGTTGATTCTGCAGCTGTCGTTCGCGTTCTCTCCACCAACGGTCGTCGCGGTCTGAGTCACGACGGCGGAGCTCGGCCTGGCGTTGCCGCCAGGAGTTCTCTTCCCGGCGACGCCAATCATCACGGTCGCGGTCGCGGTTTGTCCAGGTGCGAGTACCTGTGCCGTTGTTATTGCGCCAATTCTGATTGCGCTGCTGGTCGATGCGCTGTTGTTCGTCCCGCCGGCGCTGCTCTTCGAGGCGTCGCAGCTCACGATTCTGACCCTCCCCGAGGGCGCGCGTTCTGTCGTCATTCTGCCGCCGCTGTTCCCACTGTCGCCTTTGCTCGTCATTCTGCCGCTCATTGAGGTGGCGCTGTTCCTCATTCTGGCGACGCTGGCGTTCGAGCTCGCGTTGTTGCTCGGCATTGCGGCGCCGCTCGTCCTGCTGACGCTGTTGCCATTCGCGCTGGCGATTTTCCTCGTTCTGGCGACGTTGCTCTTCCGCCCGCCGATTCTGTTCTTCAAATCTGCGATTCGCTTCTTCGCGCCCGCGTTGGTTATCGTTGTCGCGACGCTGTTGCTGGACTTGACGTTCCTGCTCTCGTCGCTGCTCTTCTTGCTGCCGTTGTTGCTCCTGTCGCTGGCGCTGTTGCTCTTGCTGTCGTTGCTGGTCCCACTGCCGCCGCTGTTCCGCGCGTTGCTGCTCTTGTTGCTGCCGTTCGGAGTTGCGACGGGCTTCGTCCTGCTGACGACGCTGTTGCTCCTGTGCTTGCCCCCCATCGTTTCGCCGCTGCTGATTCTCCTGGCGCCGCTCCTGCTGGTCCTCCCGCCGTTCATATCGTCGCTGTCCGCGATCGGATCCATCCTGGGCGTGTGCAACGCTAATTGTCGCGCCGAGGCTGAGACTGAGGCCGACCACAACAGTCTTTAAGTGTTTGAAGTTCATCAGTAACCTCCGGATTTGATTGTGGGGAAGAGTGGTCTGCCCGTCTCATGGCAAAGGCTATTCCACGCGAAAAAGCGTTTCAGAGGACTGGTCTTTCTGTTTCCACGGCACGATATCGTGATTCAGTAGACGTAATCGGTTGCCGGCGCACAGAGTCTCGAATTCCTCTGCGGTACTCCGCGAAATCCTCAGCGTACTCTGCAGTTCATTCCTGGTGTTTGCGAGTAAACCGCAGAGGGAAGACCGAGAGCCTCGCAGAGAAACGCAGAGAGAACCTGAAACCAAACCACTAATAAGAACCATGCCCGCTGTCAATCGCGACGCCTTTCGCTTATATTTGTTTCAAACCAGAAAATTAGGAGACGAATATGAAGTTCTTTTTGGACACGGCCAACCTTGATGAGATTCGACAAGCGGCGGCGCTTGGACTATGTGATGGCGTGACGACAAACCCAACTTTGGTTTCCAAAGAAGGTAACGTCGACTTCAAGCAGCACATCGCGGAAATCTGCAAGATCGTTTCCGGCCCCGTGTCAGCGGAAGTGACCACTGAAGATCGCGACGAAATGCTGAAGCAGGGACGCGAGTACGTGAAGATTGCGCCGAACGTGGTCATCAAATGCCCGCTGACCGCTCCCGGTTTGGAAGCCACGCGCATCCTGAACGAAGAAGGAATCAAAGTTAATGTAACGCTTTGCTTCTCAGCCGCGCAGGCCGTCTGCGCCGCGAAAGCGGGAGCGTCCTTCATCAGTCCGTTTCTCGGTCGTCTGGACGACATCGGTGACAATGGTTTACGTCTGCTTGAAGAAATAATTGACATCTATGACCACTACGACTGGAAGACTGAGGTGTTAGCGGCGAGCCTGCGCCATCCGATTCACGTCATCGAAGCGGCGCGCATGGGCGCGGACATCGGGACGATGCCGTTCAAAGTCTTTCAGCAATTGTTGAAGCATCCATTGACCGATAAAGGCCAGGATCAATTCCTCGCGGACTGGAAGAAGACTGCCGCCGCGAAAGCGTAATCAGACGTCAGCTATCAGAAGTCAGATGTCAGTACCACCACCGCACCCTTCACTGACATCTGACTCGGATTCGACGCAGTTCATAGAAGAAGTTGCGGCGCTCACGTCTGACGTCCGACCTCTGATGTCTGTAGTCCAAGCTCAAAGTCTCACCAAAATCTACGACAAGCAGAACGCCGTGGACGGCATCGACTTCTCTGTCCGTCGCGGCGAGACTTTCGGTTTGCTGGGACCGAACGGCGCCGGCAAGTCCACCACGATGCGGATGATCGCGTGCCGGACGCCGTTGACGAGCGGCGAGCTTTCGGTGGAAGGCCTCGATGTTCGCACGCAAGGGCGACAAATCCGTGCACTCATCGGCGTAGTGCCGCAAGACAACAACCTCGATCCAGATCTCAACGTCATTCGCAACCTCACGGTTTACGCGAGCTATTACGGCATCCCTACGCGGCAGGCAAAGCACCGCGCGGATGAGTTGCTAGACTTCATCGGCATGACGGGCCGTTCGGATTCCAGAATCGATCAACTTTCCGGCGGGATGAAACGCCGTTTGATGATAGCGCGAGCGCTCCTGCATGAACCGCGGCTGCTGGTGCTGGATGAGCCGACGACGGGCTTGGATCCTCAGGTCCGGCAGGAAATTTGGCAGAAGCTCGAAGAGCTGCGGCGCGTCAGCGGTGTCACTATCCTGCTTTCAACCCATTACATGGACGAAGCTGAGAAGTTGTGTGAACGTCTGGTCGTGATTGATCACGGTCACATCCTGGCGACGGGCACGCCACGCGACCTCGTGCTTTCTAAGGTCTCACGCTATGCATTAGAGATTCGGGACGTTGGCGATTTGCCGCTGCGGCGCGTGGACAACGGCATTACCGCCGTCCGCCGAAACAACGCCCATTTTTACTTTGCCGGCGAAGCGGAAATGTTGACGCCGCTGATGCATGCGTATGACGGGCGGCGCAGGATGATTCGCCTCTCAAATCTCGAAGATGTGTTTCTGCAACTCGTGAGCGATGAGTCAGACGTGTCAGAAGCCCGACCGTGAGGGAGGACAACCAAGAATGGAATCGGCCAGGGCGATAACAGTCAAAGTTCTCAAGCACGACGGCGTCGAATATCGCCGCTGGCACGCAACGCTTTCACGTCGGGAAGATGATCTTATCGTTCTCGATGCCGAGTTTGACGTTGATGTGTCACATGAACTTTTAGGGGAAATCAAACGCCGCACGAAGACTGTTGAGTACTACTGGCTCGATCGCTGGTACAACGTATTTCGCTTTCTCGAAGATGACGGGCGCACCCGCCTTTGGTACTGCAACGTCAACACGCCGCCACGCTTTGAGGGCGGCACGCTGACTTATGTGGATCTCGATATCGACATTCTGGTGCAACCGGACCGCTCATTTCAGGTTTTGGATGAAGATGAATTCGAAATAAATGCGAAACTGTATGGCTATTCTGAGGAAGAAAAATCGCATGCTGTGGTCGCGGTCAAGGAATTGACGATGATGATTGAGCAACACCGCTTCCCTTTTCTGCTTGAGTCCTCCTCTGTGTCCTCTGTGGTCAATTCATGAGCTTGGCCGTCATTCAACTTAATCCTCGCGACGCCTTTGCCATCTGGCGGCGGAACGTAATCGTGCATCTGCGAGTCTGGAAGTTGAACCTGGTCGCGCCCATCATTGAGCCGGTAATTTCAGTGGCAGGTTTTGGCCTGGGCATCGGCGCGTTGGTCGCCGGTCGCGTGTCAGGAGTCTCGTATCTCTCGTTTGTGGGCGCTGGACTTTTGTCGATTACGGTGCTCATGCGGGCCATGTTCGAAATGACCTATGCCTCATACTTCAAGATGGTTTATCAGGGGACGTACGACGCCATTCTCGCCACGCCAATCGATGCCGAATCATTAGCGCTGGGTGAAATCCTCTGGGCGCTGACGCACGCGTTGTTCGATACAGTCATCATTATGAGCGTCTTGGCGATCTTTGGCGCCGCTACTTCGCTGTGGGCCTTCTGCGCGCCTTTGCCATTAATCGTCGGTGCGACGTTCATGGCCGGCTTATCACTGGGCATCACCGCCCACGTGCGCGACATCGATGCGTACAACCTCGTGATGGCGCTCTTCTTCTCGACGATGTACATTTCCGGCGCGTTCTTTCCGCTTGAAGTGGTGCCGGTGTGGTTACAAATTCCCGCTCGCATGTTGCCTCTGACCGAATCGATCGAACTGACCCGCGCATTTTTGACTGGCCGGTTTCTGACGCGACACGTCTTCGAAGGAGTTTATCTGGTAATATCAGCCGTCATCGCGTGCGAATGGGCGATGAGAAGCTTGCGAAAGCGGATGGTCGCTTAGAAGAACTCAACCACAGAGGACACCGAGAAAACCATTGATAAGAAAGCAAAAGAAGCTCAATATCGCCGATTGAGTCTTGTCTTCCTCTGTGTCCTCTGTGGTTAATCGATCTTAATTGATGTCACAACAAAAACCACAAAAACAATCAAAGCTCGATCAGTTGCGCGAGCGCGAGCAGCAAGCCGAACAAGGTGGCGGCAGCGCGCGCGTCGAGAAGCAGCACGCAGCGGGGAAACTCACGGCGCGCGAGCGGATTGATTTTCTGCTCGACGAGGGCACATTTCAGGAGTTCGATAAGTTGGTCGAACATCGCTCGCGTGATTTTGGTCTCGACAAACAGAAGTATGCGGGCGACGGCGTAGTGACGGGTCACGGTTTGATCGATGGGCGCAAAGTTTTTGTCTTCGCGCAGGATTTCACCGTCTTTGGTGGTTCCCTTTCTGAAACTCACGCCGAAAAAATCTGCAAAGTGATGGACCTGGCAATGAAGGTTGGCGCGCCGATTATCGGCCTCAACGATTCGGGCGGCGCGCGCATTCAGGAAGGTGTCGTCAGTCTGGGCGGCTACGCAGACATCTTCTTGCGCAACACGTTGGCATCCGGGGTTATTCCTCAAATTAGCTGCATTATGGGACCGTGCGCGGGCGGCGCGGTCTACAGCCCGGCGATTACCGATTTCAATATCATGGTGAGGGACACATCTTACATGTTCATCACCGGGCCCGACGTGATTAAAACTGTCACACATGAAGACGTGACGAAGGAAGAACTGGGTGGCGCGGAAACGCACAATCGAAAATCGGGCGTCGCACACTTCGCTGCTGATTCTGACGAGCACGCGCTGCGCATGGTGCGCGAACTGCTCTCGTTTATTCCTTCGAACAATCTCGACGATCCGCCGCGCGTCGCGCCAAGTGATTCGCCTGGCCGAACCGAAGCAAAGTTGAACACCATCGTTCCTGAAGCATCGAACCAACCTTACGACATTCGTGAAGTAATCGATCTGATTGTCGATGACGGATACTTCTTCGAAGTCCATCGTGAATACGCGCCGAACATCGTGGTTGGATTCGCGCGTCTCGATGGACGATCGGTTGGCATCGTCGCGAATCAGCCCGCGTATCTCGCAGGAGTGCTCGACATCGACAGTTCGATCAAAGGCGCGCGCTTCGTACGCTTCTGCGACTGCTTCAATATTCCGCTGGTGACTTTCGAAGACGTCCCCGGTTTCTTACCAGGCATTTCGCAGGAACACGGCGGCATCATCAAGCATGGCGCGAAACTACTCTTTGCTTTTGCCGAAGCGACCGTGCCTAAGGTGACCGTGATTACGCGCAAGGCGTATGGCGGCGCCTACTGCGTGATGGGTTCGAAGCACATTCGCACCGACATCAACTTTGCGTGGCCGTCGGCAGAGATTGCCGTGATGGGATCGCAGGGAGCCGTCGATATTCTCTATCGGCGCGAAATCGCTGAAGCGTCAGACAAAGACGCATCCCACCGCTCTCGCGTAAACGAATTTGAAGAGAAGTTCGCCAATCCTTACGTCGCGGCCGAACGCGGTTTCATTGATGAAGTGATCGAGCCTGCCCAAACACGACCGAAACTGATCCGTGCACTCATGCTGCTCGAGAATAAGCGCGATCAGAACCCGCCAAAGAAGCACGGAAATATTCCGCTTTGACAAAGCTCATCGATCTCAGCCACACCATCGAGCACGGCCTCATCACTTACAAAGGCCTGCCCGCGCCGATCATCTGCGACTTTCTTAGCCGCGAACAATCGCGCTCTCACTACGCGCCGGGAACTGAGTTTCAGATCGGTAAGATCGAGATGGTCGCAAACACCGGCACCTATCTCGACAGTCCGTTTCATCGTTATGAACACGGAGCCGATCTGTCCCAGTTGGAGCTGACATCGCTCGCGAATCTGGACGGCGAGCTGCTAAGGGCAAAGGGCCAAGAGCAGAGAGCCGTCGCCGCAACCGCCTTCGAGAATCTCGATGTAAGTGGCAAGGCGGTGTTGATTCATAGCGGCTGGGACAAGTATTGGCGCACCGATAAATACTTCGAAGGCACGCATCCTTTTCTCACTCGCGATGCAGCGCAGTTTCTCTGTGATAACGGCGTAGCGCTTGTAGGCATCGATTCATATAACATCGATGACACCGCTGATTTGAAAAGGCCGGCGCACAGCATTCTCCTCGACGCGGACATTCCGATTGTCGAGCACATGTGTAACCTGAATCAGTTGCCCAACGAGGGATTCAAGTTCTTTGCCGTACCCGTCAAGGTCAAGGGGATGGGCACATTTCCAGTGAGAGCGTTTGCCCTAACTCCGTAACTTTGAGAGCGCGAGATGTAAGCATTCTTCGCCTCACCGAGAAGGTGAACTGCACCGTTTCACCGTGTGATTTTCGTTCGTTCTCTTTGACCAGATTCCTTGGCAAAGTTGTCACAACCCTCACACACCTGTGGGCATCTATTAACTTCCCGGCAATTCTAACGCTCACAAAATAAGGAAAACCGAATGAGATTTACCAAATTCCTCATGCAGGTATTTGTGTGCCTGCTTTCCTCCCAGCTCTTGTTTGCGGAGCCATCGACGAGCACCGGTACCCCGGATTCGGCGACTTCTGAAAACGGCTCGGCGACTTCACTTTCAGTTTCGGAGCTCACGCAGAAATTGACTGAGTCAAAGCAAATGTTGCAGGCGAAAGGGGCGACAAGCTCTTCAACTGTCTCGCTAGCAGCTTTCGATTCGCGCACGAATCGGATGCAAATGCTCTCGCTCGACAAAGATTCATTCCTGACAAAGGGCGGCGACTACCATCTGGTCAGCCAACTTGGCGAAAATTTACGCGTGCGTATCGTGCGACCGAATGGCGTGAACACTTCGGTGACGGTCTCAGATGCCGCAACGGGCAACACCCTGTTTCCGCTCATGGTCCGTTATCCCATCGAGCGCAACGGCAATGTCGAACCGGCGTACTACGTGTCGGCTCATCAAGCGCTTATCTCTGATGATTTGATCGCGTCAGGCCGGAATTATGTGACGACTATGCTCGATCAGGCCGCGCAGGATTTGGCTGCGAGCGGCGTCGTGATTCCGCAGGACATCGTCGCGGTCGCAGCGCACCTGGTAATTGTTGAGCATACGGACCATCGGCGTTTTCTCAACGAAAATCGCGCGGACATCTATCCTGAAGTGCTGTCGCTGTACGCCTTGAATCGCGGCGATACGTTCCGCTACTCGGTCAGCTCGGCGGGCGCAGGCGGTATGATCCAGATGATTCCGAAGACTTACAACGCGATTCGCGAACATCATCCGAATGCGGCACTTGATGCAGACTTTGTGAGCGGCATGCAGAACCACGCGAACGCTCTGAAAGCTATGCTGCTCTATATCAACGACACGTGGAAATTCCTGCAGAGCCAGAGTGAAGTTCAGCAGGCGCTTCAGTCCGGCAGCGCGACTAAGACCGAGTTGCTCGCCGCGGGATACAACTCAAATCCCTACAAGCTGCCGTCATACCTATCAAACGGCGGCAACGGGTGGCGCTCTTTGATTCCGGCGGAAACCCAGATGTACCTGGCGATTTACCAGTCAGTCGACAGCAACGTCGATTTCGGAATTAGCGAAACGCCTTCGACGATTGCCACGACGACGGTTCCGGAACTCGCACCAGTGGCCGCGCTGGCTCGCGAAACGACCACGGCCCTGGTGTCATGGGTCGGCAACGCATTGTCACCTTCACTCCTGCTCAATCGCTAATCATGCTCGCCCATCCCTAAACCCTAAACCTCCAGCGCGTCGGTTACAATGCCGGCGCGCTTTTCTTTTTGAATCTGTTCAGGAGGCGGAGATGCCAGCCTATATTGTTGTTCAAGTCGAAGTTCAGGACCCGGCCAGATATGAAAATTACAAATCAATGGTGCCGCCATCGTTAGGGCCGTACGGAGGCCGCTTCATGGTGCGGGGCGGAAAAGTCGAGACGCTCGAAGGCGATTGGGCGCCGAAGCGTTTCGTAATGGTCGAGTTCCCTTCCGTGGAAAAGGCCAAAGCGTGGTGGGACTCACCGGAATACAAAGATGCAAAAGCTCTGCGGCAGGCGACTGCGAAGACGCAGATGATTGTGGTCGAAGGATTTTAGCGAGACTGGTTTGACTGGAGCGCCAGCGTCCGCGCTTGTATTCGTGCGCGCAGGTTTTTCAAGACTCAAGCGAGACGTTTGCGCTCCCGTCGCATTCAGGCTTCGTGAAGAGCGATAGCGGAATAAAGCCGAATGACTAATCAAAGTCAAACGCATTATTGGCGGCGTCGTTCGACGGGCGCGATTTCAATAAGGTGATGGACCGGATCAAACGCGAGGCGAAAAGGATGTAAGGCACTGAGGCCGATCAAGACTGGAGCATCGGATTCCGCGCCTGAGATCAAATCAGTAGGAATATTGCGCAAGAGCAATGGCCCGATTGCTACCGTCGTCGGCCGCACGCGCCGTGTATTGATTTGGCCGCCACCAACGTCGCGCGAGAGTGATGCATTGGTGTGATTTGCAGCTGATGAATCGCGGATTGCCAATCCGAGGGTTGAGCCCGTGTCGATCAGCGCTCGATCACCATTGTCGAGCTGAACAAACGGACGTTGGCCCTGTCGCTCGCGCAACCACGGCACGACGGCGCCGTCCGGCGGCTGGTTGTCAGTCCTGAGCGGAGTGGTTTGCGGATCGAAGGCCGCGACTTCAAGACGTGGAATATCGATGACGTAGCCAAGCGGCGAAAACGCTTGCGTAGGATCGAGGACGCCGTCAATGTCGGCTGGCAAACCTGACGTCACGACCGCATCCATCGAACTCGGAAAAGTATTTGCTCGGTCGCCGATTGCGACGGTTTGAATCGTTGCTTCATCAACGGCGACTCCGCGGCCGCTCAGCCCGGCGATCGATCTACCTGACGCAGACCTGATATTCAGATGGGACGCGCTGGCTACGCGCGATGAAATGAGTGTTATCCCAGCTCCCGTGTCTAACGCGAAAGTGAACGGACCAATGGAATTCAGCCAGACGCTCACGAGCAGGCCGCGACCTCTGACTTCGCGAAGCCGGATTGGACGCGGAATTTTCACGCGGGTCGAACTGGTTGCCTTAGCAGGCGCAGCAAAAAGGGCAGTTCCGAATGAAACTGCCCTCACTCCTGTGATCGCTACCAAAGCTGCGGCCAACAGAAGTCTGCGTTTGCTGTTCACGAAACCGTTCCTCCGGATTCGTTAGTACCGCGGTGTGCGCCTACGCAGCTTGTACGTGTACAAAGCTGAACCGCCCAGACCCGACAGTGCGCCGATGCCCGCGCCCTTCTTGCCACCAATCAAGCCGCCGAGAGCGGCGCCTGCGCCGGTGCCGATGGCCATGGTCAGCTTATCGCGGTGCTTTTGCCAGAACGTGCGGCCGCGTGGAGCGCTGTTGTAATCGTAGTAAACGCGTCGCGTGCTGCTCGTGTAATGTCGAACCGGCGTGCGATACGTTGAATAAGCCGTGGACGCGACATTGGTCACCGCGCCCTTGGTAGCCGCAGAGGCACACGAGTTGTAACCCTCAGAGAAGCCTTCGCGATACGCCGTCTGTTCAGCTGATGAACCGAATTTCGATGCGTTGGTTGCTTCCTGTTGTTCCGCAGTCGTTGTTGGTGCCGCATTCGCAGTTGTCTGATAATTGTCGTTAGCTGCCTCAGTACGATTTGCTGAGTGCGTGATTAATGAGCCTAGTCCACCGCCGACGAGCGCGGCTACCAGCGTTACCGCCAGCAACATTTTCTTCGTGATCAGCATTGGTTGTTCTCCTTTTTGAAATCTCTTCGTCGGGACACCGCAGATAAGTTGGCAATGAGTGTGCCTGAAAAAAGTTTGCGCGCGCGAAATCGTCCATTTTTCACGCGATTCGCGCAAAACAACGATTTACAGCAGGTTCTGCAAGAAATTTACAAGATTGTGCAGAAGTGATTCGTGCAACGAATCATCACAAGATACGCGGGGCATGCTCGATATGGGTTCGGACTATCCCATATCCTCACGGGGCTGCATTCATGAGATGCTGAAAATCTAGTGCGCGGCGATCTTTTTCGCGGCCTTGTGCTTTCCTTCCAGCATGCATTTGCGGAAAGGTTCTTCGCGCGCGGGCTTTGTGACTTCCCACGCGCTCGTCTGCCAATTATCGACGACGCGTTTCTTTGGCAGCCAGCCGGGCAGCGGCATGAGCAGATATTCAGACAAGACTCCCAGGTACGGTTCGTACATTTCACGTAGCTCTGCGAGCGTCTTTTCGGTGCCGTCATCGTTGCTAATCAGCACCCCGGCTTCTGCGAGAGCTGAGCGCAACTGGCCAAACTCCTGAGAAGTCAGGCGCTGACCGTCACTTGTCAGTGGTGAAGTATTAAAAACCTGTGTGAGATCGACAACGGCGTGTCGCGTCATCTTGAAAGTCAGTTGCGCCTGCCATTTTGGAATTCCATCTACGCCGACCATTACCAGCGCACACGTGTCGAGAATCGTACTGAGCGCGGACAGCCACGATTGGTTATCGTGCTGTGATCGGAAGTAGCAAAGAACTGGGTACGACAAATGACTTTCCAAAAGATCGGCCGACCATTTCTCCCAGTCCTTCAGCAATTGATTCAAACTTTCCAGATCATCTGCTTCGTGGTGACGCCGCAACAACTCACCCGCTGTCGGTGGAGTTCCCGCACGCGCATCCAGCATCGAGATGTTGACTTCACGGCGCGAAAACGCTTGATACAACACCGGCAGATAGCTGATTATCAATGCTAAGAATCCGATTCCGACGCCAGCTTGGACCACGGTGAGGGCGCGCCCGGCGTTGTCCGCCGGCGTCACGTCCCCAAGTCCGAGCGTGAAGAAAGTGGTGCCGCTGTAGTAAAGGTCAGCCCAGAAGCCGCCGAGCGGTGACGTTCCAAATGTGGTGCCCGCGGCCCAATGGATCGCGGCAAATCCAATCAATAGCCCTATCGCCCAAACGACAAGCAGAAACATCAACGAGAGCGGACCGTAAAAACCCAGGAGCTTCTCGCGCCGGCGATTGTTCCGCATGCGACCCGCAAGGCCCGACCACGGCCACCAGGTCGCGACGTAAAGCGCACGGGTTACCCGGACGCGACGGGTCACGCGGCGCGGCAGAATAATTGTCTCGAAGACTTCCCAAAGGACGATGACCACCAAGGCTATTCCGATGATACCGAGGGCGTAATGCATGAGATTCAATTGATTGACCTGTAAAGGAAAAGGCCGGATTGCTCCGGCCTTCGTATCCTGATTTGAGTTCGGTTACGCGGCGCGCACGGGTTTGTCACGCAACAGCTCGATCGCTTTTTTGAGCTGCAAATCTTCCGGCTCGGGCTTTTGCATGGGCTCGGGCGACGCATTCGGCTTAGGCTCCTCACTCGAAGACAAATCATCAACATCCAAATTGTCTGGAGCTTCCGGCCGCTTCACTTCGACCGTCGGCGCTACGCCGGAATGCGCGCGATCCTCGCCGAGGAAAGGCTTACCGCTTGCGGATGCCCACTTCACTGTCGTCAACAAGAGGCCATCGCCGTCACGCAGAGTGAACAATTCCTGTTCAGCACCGGCCCCGAAACTTCTTTCGCCAACGACGTCCCCGCGTTTCCGTTCGACGAAAGCCGAAGCGACAACTTCAGCGGCGCCGGCGGTGCCGGTGTCGATGAGCACTACGGCTGGTCCATTGAACAGCGCGATTTTCGGATCAGCCTCAAACGCCTTCAGCACTTTCTGCTCGCGTCCGATAGTTCGGGCGAGCGGCCCCGACGGAATGAAGTAGTTCGCAACCGTGACTCCTTCCTGAATCTCTCCACCAGCCACGCTGCGAAGGTCGACGATGATTTTTTGCGCGCCTTGTTTGACCAAGTCCTGCAAGCGCGCTTTCGCATCAGCAGCCTCACCGTTTTCCAAACTGTTAATTCTAAGAATCCCGATTTTGCCGGTTTCGAGTTTTGCCTCTGCCGCAGGCGCACGGAACGTGCCGCGCTTCACGGTCACCGTCATTGGTCGCGCATTTGCGCGCAGGATGCGAAGCTTCACTTCTGTTCCGGGCGCGCCGTTCAGTAACTGCCGCGCATCGTAGAGCGAGATGTCGCGCGTCGCCTTGTTGTCGATATATTCGATCACATCGCCGGCGCGAACGCCCGCTTGATCAGCCGGTGAGCCTTTTACCGGAGCGACGACATACAGATACGAAGCGTACTGCGAAAGTTCGGCGCCGATGCCTACCTGATTGCCTTTTTTCCCCGCGCGAAAGTCGTTGACCTGGTCGGGCGTTAGATAAGTCGAATACGGATCGAGACCGTAAGCCAGTCCCCGCAACGCCCCGGCGCGAACCTTTTCCATGTTCGGCTCATCAACGTAATCGTTTTGAATGTGCTGGAGGACGCTTTCGAAGATCCTCTGTTGCGCGCCTGGGTCGTTGGCAGGTTGTTGTGCCCGTGTTGCCAACCAGGCGCCTGCGATTGTGTAGATTGCCAGGGCGGCTGACAGCGAAATGATCGTGAATTTCTTCTTTAATGACATCAATTACACCTCAAGACCAACGAAACTACCGGCGGGGCGACTTAGGCGAAACGCCAATCGTCTGTATGATACAGAGGCTCTTTGATGCGCGCAAGCAGCGTTTTGTTTCGCCTTGCGGCGCAAAAGTTGTTAATTTGCTTTGACCGAACCCCTGCACCACCCCAAACCACAGCCCAAACAAATCGGGCGGCTCTTGGCACTGGATCTTGGCACAAAACGTGTTGGGGTTGCTGTGAGCGACGAGTTGCGCCTGACGGTCCGACCGTTGACGATTCTTGAGCGACGCAGCTGGAAGCATCTGCTAAATGACGTGACCAGGCAGATAGAGAGCCTGAATGTTACCGGCCTGGTTGTCGGTCTTCCCTTGAACATGGATGGGTCAGACGGCCCGGCGGCGGCGGAAGCGCGACGCTTGGTTCAGAACTTCCGGCGTTCATTAAGTGTGCCGGTTTATGTTCAAGACGAGCGACTGACGACGGAAGAAGCAAAATCCCGCACGAGCAATGTGGCCGCAGTCGTCGACGCAGACGCGGCCGCCGTAATTCTTCAGGATTTTTTGAACGAACAGATTTAATGTCGAAAAGCACCCGCAAAAAAGTATTACGCGGCCTGGTTTATCTCGCGGGATTGGTGGGGATTCTTGGCGTCGCTTTCGCGATTTGGATCTACCGGGACCTGCATGCACCCCTCGCCCATGCAAAGGCAAATGACTACATCGAGATTGGGCGCGGCTCAACTCCTGACGGGATCGCCAACAGACTGGTTGCTGAAGGTGTGTTGCGCCATAAGTGGCCGCTCTTGATCTACATAAAAATCACCGGCAGCACGAAACTTTTGAAAGCGGGAGAGTACCGCTTCCCTACTCCCATAACGCCGCTTGGCGTATTAAGGAAACTGGAAGAGGGCGAGCAGCGACTCAGTCGCTTCGCCGTGATTGAGGGTTGGACACGCTGGGATATTGCAGATTCGTTGGCGCATGTCGATGAACTCCATCTGACAGACACCGCCGAAGCGCTGAAGTTGATGGACGATACGAGCGAGATTCGTGATCTCGATCCCGCGGCTGAAAATCTCGAAGGGTATCTCTTTCCCGCAACCTATAGTTTTCCGGCGGGCACGAAAGCCCCGGCGATTGTCGATTCGATGGCCAAACGATTCCACCAGTCGTGGACACCCGAGCGCGCGGCAAAAGCTCGCGCGATGCACCTGACACCGCGCCAGATCGTGATCATCGCGTCGCTAATCGAGACTGAGGCAAAACTAAAAGATGAGCGGCCGCTAATAGCTTCGGTAATCTACAACCGTCTGAAAAGGGACGTGCCGCTCGGTATCGATTCGACAATCGTTTACGCATCGAAACTCGCCGGCAAGTGGCGTAACGACGGCCGCGTTTACTTGAGTGACGTCAATCGACGCTCGCCTTACAACACACGTCTGCACGCCGGTTTGCCGCCAGGACCTGTCGGAAATCCCGGCGATGCTTCGATTGATGCAGCGCTAAACCCGGCGCAAACTGATTATCTCTACTATGTTCGCAATCCGGATCGGAACGACGGCGCGCATAACTTCTACAGCAAAGAGTCTGATTTCGAGAAAGGCGTGCAGGCCTTGAGAAGTTGGGAACGAAATCG
Organism: uncultured bacterium; assembly: GCA_965653675.1. Lineage (GTDB taxonomy): Bacteria > Acidobacteriota > Blastocatellia > Pyrinomonadales > Pyrinomonadaceae > UBA11740. The sequence continues at coordinate 10,985 of CBFHBA010000003.1, read as the reverse complement.
CCCAACGCCGCCGTAGTTCGAGTCAACCGAAATTATGACAACTTCACCCCCTCATTTTCCGAGATTCAGCGAGAGAGTTGCGCTTGCGTTGTTATGTCTGGTGGTGTGCTCTGTCACGCCACAGGCGATGCCTCAAGGTGACCGGCGCATTGCGCGCATTGAGTTTGAAGGCTTGCACAATTTGACGCCTGAAAATGTTATCTCGATGACTGGACTAAAAGTCGGCGATTTCTTTTCTGTGGGCGCGCTTGATACGGCGGCGCAACACCTGGTCGACAGCGGCCTTTTCAAAAACGTCGGTTATCGCACCCGCACTGCCGGCGCATCCGTAACCATCACGTTTCAAGTCGAGGAATTGAAAAGCAACAACGCGCCGGTTGTCTTCGACAACTTCATTTGGTTTTCTGATGAAGAGCTCACCGCCACGGTCAAGCGTGTCCTGCCGTCATTCACCGGTTCGGTGCCCGACACCGGCAACACCACGGAACAGATAAGACAAAATCTTCAAGAGTTACTGGTGTCGCACAAACTGCCGGGCACCGTCGAATACTCGCTAACGGAGACCGGGCACGTTTACCGGATCGGCGGAATCTCATTGCCGCTGTGCACCTTGCATTTTCCCGGCGCTCACGATGTTTCCGAAGAGAAGCTCGGCGCGACAATGAAGAGCCAGACTGATCCCAATTATTCGCGTGAGGCGGCCACCGCTTTTCCTCAGTTCGGCTTGTATCCGTTGTATTACGAGTTGGGCCATCTGCGCGCGACGTTCGCGGCGCCGGTGGCTAAGCCCGACACGAGCGCCCAATGCGAAAACGGCGTGGACCTGACAATTGCCGTAAACGAAGGGCTGGCTTATGCATTCGCAAGCAGTCAATGGTCGGGCAATCAGGTGTTGGCGGCAACCCAGCTCGACGGCGCGCTGGGAATGAAAAACGGCGAAGTCGCCAATGGAAAAAAGTTCGACAAAGGAAAACACGAAGTCGAGAAAGCTTATGGCAAACAGGGGTACATTCTGGCGCATCTGAATTCCACACCGGAGTTTGATGATGCGACAAAGCAGGTGACATTTAAGATCGCCGTGAACGAAGGCCCGCAATTTCACATGGGCGCGATCGATTTCAAAGGCTTCTCGGACACGGAGCGAAGCGCGTTGATAGAAAGCTGGAAACTCAAGGCCGGTGATGTTTACGACGAAAGCTACCTCGATCGGTTCTATCGCGAAGATGGAAGAGCGGTGCTTTCACGAATCCTTCAGGAGCGGCGCACTACGGGGAATCGCCCGGCGCCACTCGACGCGCGCCCGAAGGTGAACAGAAAATCCCTGACGGTGGACTTGGTAATCGAATTAAAGAACTAGAGAGTTTGAAGGCTCCGGCGCGTTAATGAATCTCGCTTGTATTCGGTCTAGCCGAGGTTTATTCTCAAGTCGTCACCCCTTTGGTTTTTCGTCGCAGCAAGGAGTTGGTCATGAAAGTCTCAACAATCCTATTCGCGATGTTTTTGCTGATGGTGACGACACCTGCCCTCTTCGCGCAGGAAAAGGGCGTTGACACACAGAGCCAGAAAGTCCGCGACACCGGCAGCAGCCGAAGCGCCGGAGTCAACGGAAACAAAACCGACGTCGGCACAGCTGGTTCCGGAATAAATTTTGGCAAAGGCAAGACCAAAGAGATTGCGGCATTGCCGAATCCGTATCGCTTGACAGCCCGGCGAGATGAACTGATCAAAGCCATTACTGATCTAATGCGTGATCGAAAGCTGATTGTGGACGACGCAGCCTCTCGGATGAATGAAGGAATTATCGTGAGCCAGCCATTTACGTTTATCAAAGGCGCGGTGGTGGCGGAATCTGAATTGAGTCGCTTCGCCGACGTCGAAACTTCGACGACACGCGGCTGGACGCGCGGACGGTACACAATGACAGTTGAAGTTCAGGCAATCGATGGTGCAAACGCCAATGTCTCCGTCAACGCGAAGATCGAGGGTCGCACAGATGGAGCAATTGGAGCGGAATGGATCACGTTGCCCAGCAACGGCACTGCCGAGCAAGAGTTCCTTGCGGCGCTGCTCGAAGCACTCGGCGCGACACCAGCACGACCTTAAGAGCATTGCATTACCCCATGAACATACTTAACCAACTCGAGACACAACCTATCCCGATTGATGAAGAAGAAAAACGCCGCACGCAGCGTCTCCTAATCGGCATTCTCTGCGCCGTTTTGCTTACGGCTGCTGTATTAGGCGGCTACATGGCGTTGCGCAAGCGCCATGAGCGACAAGTTGCTGCGGCGGCCGAAGCCGAGGTCAAACGCAAAGCGCCGAAGGTCGAAGTGTTTGTCGACGACGCACTCGTTAACGGCAAAACCACTACACTCGGAGGGACAGTACACAATATCTCAACCGAAACCCTCCAAAATGTAGCGGTCGAACTGCAATTGCGGCATCGGGTAGGCTCCGGCCTCGAGACTCGCGTTGTTGAGCTTGAGCCCACCGGTCTCGCTCCCGATGCGCGAGCGCACTACAGCATTCAAGTCGCTACCGAGGATTACATCAGCGCGACTTTCTCGCGCGTAGTTGGGGGCGCCGATCGGGCGGCAGTCCCTTTCAAGGCGCTGCCCGGAACGCCGCGCCCGCCGATGGATCCGCCTCCGTCAAAGACTATTGTTGTGGACAGGGCGAAACCGGGCAAAGGCGATGAGTTCATCAATACTCCTAACAACCCGGGGCGTGTTCCATAATTCCCAGCCAACGCGTTGCGAAGTTTTCCCGTCACAGGAATGTTGGGAACGGGCTGAACTTCGGCTACGATAATCGAGTCAATAATGGTGTCGGATATGAAGTTGCTGCGATGGGTTATCGACGCGGTTCTGACCGTGGCCTTTACTCTCTTCGTCACCTCAATACCGGTACACGCCCAGAGTTCTCCGCCCTCACCGGGCGCACCGACACCTTCGGCTCCGACCACTAACAACACCAAGGACGATCACGACAACGACGTTGATTTTGGATCGCGCGAAACCGATGCGCGTACGCGTCTGATTCTGAAGGCGGAGAAGAAGGAGCACGAAGAACACGTGGCGCGCGCGAAAGAAGCAAGCGACCTCGCCACAGAATTGAAGACGAGCTATGCGGCGACCAACGTTTTGAACGCCGCTGACCAGAAGAAACTTGAACGTCTTGAGAAGCTGACCAAACGCATTCGCAATGAAGTTGGCGGCTCAGAAATGGATGCCGATCCGAAAGATCTGCCGAGCACACTCACCGATGGCATAAATGCGATGGCCGGCATGGCGAAGGAGCTTTACGACGAAGTCGAAAAGACCCCGCGCCGCGTCGTCTCAGCTTGTTTGATCGAACAGGCCAATAAACTGCTGGCTGTTATTCAGTTCGTGCGTCGCCATTGATGCGATCGTCACCTCTTTCGACTAGATTCTTAACCCGCGTGTCGCCACTTGTTGCGGCATTAATGGTCGCCGTTGCGAGTTACTCGCTTTCAGATCGCGCGACCGTTAGTTTGCAGGCTGCCCCGAGTCTTCACGACCAAAAGCCGACTCCTTCCCCTACGCCCGAAGAACCGGAAGATATTGTTCGCGTGACCACTGATCTCGTCGTGGTGAACGTCACGGTGCTCGACCAGAATGGCAAATTCGTGACTGGTCTGAAGCGCGCAGACTTTCAGATTTTCGAAGATGGCGCACCACAGCGCGTAACCACCTTTAGCGCGGAAGAGACGCCTTTCGCCGCCGCCATTCTGCTCGACACCTCAGGCAGCATGGAGTCGCGTTTAACTCTCGGACGTAGCGCTGCGATTCGATTCCTTGACGGTCTCCGCGACGAAGACGTCGCAGCTGTTTACAGTTTCGATACAAAGGTCGAGCAGTGGAGCGATTTTTCCCCCGGCCGCGATCTTCCGCAGCGCGTCTATGGACTGAAAGCCAAAACTATGACCGCGCTCAACGACGCGATCGTTCGTGCGGCGGATGACTTGTCCAAACGGGAAGAAAGACGTCGCGCCATCGTGGTGCTTTCCGACGGTGGCGAGAACTACAGCCATGCAAGTTCCGACAAGGCCCTCGATCGCGCCTCGGCGGCAAACGCGACGATCTATGGCGCGAACATGGCGGAAGAAGGACCGAAGCGGGATCTCATCGGCGCGGCTATCCTCAAGAATCTCGCTGACAAGAGTGGTGGGCGTTACATCGATGCTCCCGGTGGCTTGGAACTGCGGGAATCGTTCGCGTCAATCGCGGAGGAACTCGGCCATCAGTACACGATTGGTTATCGCCCCACCAATCACGCGCACGATGGCAAGTGGCGAACCGTACAAGTCAAGCTATCGAAACCTGACGTAACGGTCAGGACGCGCAAAGGCTATCGCGCCCCGAAAACTTAGTTGATTCGTTTACCCACGCCGCTGGCGGCCCATCCATCCTCGTTATCGACCACGAAAAATTCCTGACCGTTATTGACGATCACGAAATCGCCGTGCGCGTCGTGTGGCGGTGTAGTTAGATTCGACGAGAAATCGAGAAATCCCGTGCAGTCCTCATTGACAACATAGGGCCCAGTAAATGTGCGCTGCACTAGATTGCCGTTGAAGCGTCCAATCTCGCTGGTCGTAAACACGCCGTTTCCATCGAACGTAATTCGCGACACAGAAACAAACGGACCGACCCCGATCTTCTGGCCTTCGAACTTGATGCCGTAAGAACCCTTCACCGTCTTCAATGAGCAGCGGCGGCCGGGCTCCTGAGCCTGAACATTCGGCATCAGTGCGCCTTGACCTAACTTGGCGCTACGAAGAGCGTAACCAACGGTTACCAATGCCAGACCGGCACAAACTCCCATCAGAATTCGTTTGATAGTCATGTCTTTCTTCTCCCCGCGTGTAAAGCTAAACGGATGTGCCGCACCAATCATCCGGCATTATGAAGCCAACGATCAAATACTGGTTTCGTTTCGGGCGCGCTCGCGATGACGTTCCAGCGCGAATTGTATTAGCTGGTCGATGACGCGTGGGAACGGAACACCGGTCGCTTCCCACATCTTGGGAAAACCTGAAACGTCAGTCAAGCCGGGCAGCGTGTTAATTTCATTGACGAGCAGCGAACGATCCTTTTTCAGAAAGAAATCCACTCGCGAAAGGCCGGATGCGTCAATCGCCTGGTAGGCGCTGGCCGCCATAGTCTGAATCTTTTTGATCACTGCTTTCGAGATGCGCGCCGGCACAATGAATTCAACGTGGCCGGTGCTGGAGTATTTCTCGGTGTAGTCGAGAAAGCGCGCTGACTCTTCGTGAATCACATATTCACCGGGCAGACTCGCGCGGGGTTCATCGTTGCCGATGACTGCGCATTCGATCTCTCGACCGTTGACCAGTTCTTCAACGATGATCTTCCGATCGTAGCGCGCGGCGAGGTCGACCGCGGTCGCGAGCGATTTCTTGTCGATTGCTTTTGACACGCCCACGGACGACCCCAGGTTCGCCGGTTTCACGAAGCACGGAAATCCAATTTCGCGGATGACTTGCCGCGTAACTCGGCCGGGATCGTCTTCCCATGCCGAGCGCAGAAACCATGTGTGTGCGCAAATCGGCAAGTCCGCGTCCTTGAATAGCGCCTTCATCGTGACTTTATCCATGCCGCATGCGGAGGCGAGCGTGCCGCAACCGACGAAAGGCAGCGCGGCCATTTCCAGCAATCCCTGGAGCGTCCCGTCTTCGCCGTAGGTGCCGTGAAGCACGGGGAATACAACATCAAGCTTCTCTGTTGTTTGATCGCCGGCGTCCAATCGCATCAGTCCAGTCCGCGAAGGATCGCCGAGAATCGCGACGTCTTTCGTTTTACTGTTGAGCGCATTGGCGGAGACCCGCGCTCGCGTAGCTTCCGGAAGCAACTTCGCCGCGGCTGCTGGGCCAAGCCAATTCCCTTCCTTGGTAATCGCAATCGGCACCACGTCATACTTCGTCTTGTCGATTGCCTCGATGACGGAACGCGCCGAACGCACTGACACTTCATGCTCGCCTGAGCGGCCACCGAAAATTACCCCAATGCGAAGTTTTTTCATGAATTGTACAGATTGTTTAGCGGCGCGCTACCGCCCGCCGGTCCGGCAGTAGCCCGACTCTAAACGTTACAGAATCGTCTTTCCCAACGCCGACAGAATCAGTTCTACCGCCAATTCAGCAGTCCGATTATTCACATCAAGCGCCGTGTTGACTTCAACCACCTCGAGCGAACGCATCTTACCGCTCTCGGCAATTTTCTCCATGGCGAGGTGTGCTTCGCGATAGGTGAATCCACCACGCACCAGTGTGCCTGAACCGGGGGCGTCCCCGGGATCCAACACATCAACATCAAACGTCACGGCGAACCCGTCGGTGCCGCGACTCGCTATCTCGATTGCCTCATCGATGCAAACGCTCAGTCCTCGGTCGTCAATCTCGCGCATCGTAAAGAACCGGATGCCCGTCTCTTTGATGAGATTGCGCTCGCCCGGGTCGAGATCGCGTGCGCCGACGTGCGCGACAGTATTGATTTCAAATTTTGGACCTTGGCCGCCAATCGCGACCAGTTCCGGTGCGCCAAACCCGAGCAACACGGCGAGTGGCATTCCGTGAATGTTTCCTGACGGCGTCGTCTCTTCAGTATTCATGTCCGCGTGCGCGTCAAGATAGATCAACCCCAGCGTCTGATCATGTTTGCGATGTGCTTTGGTGATTCCTGATAACGATCCGATGGCGATGGAGTGATCGCCCCCAAGTGTGAGCGGGATTTCGCCGGCATCGACGATACTTTCACTCTCAATCGCCAGCGCCGAACACGTAGCGAACACTTCGTTGAGATATTTTAGCTTCTCGCCGTCGCGCGGATAGGTGCGAGGCCGCTCGACCCGCAAATCGCCGCGATCATTAACTTCATAACCGAGTGAGGCGATCCCGGAAGCCAATCCCGCGACGCGAATCGCCGACGGGCCGAGTTCGACGCCCAACATGCTCTGGCCAAAAGCCAGAGGAACACCAACGATGCTCACGGTCCTGCCCGCCCCGGGTAGTTGCTCTTCCTTCATTGGACGAAGATCATGGCTCCCATTCAAACGCGACTTCGGAAAGCGCCGTGTCCGGATCAGTGCCGTAATACACCGACTTGATAACGAAACGCACCCATTTCGTTCGCACGGAGCCGATATCGGTTTTCTGACTCTCCATCTGGTCCGTAAAATTTAATGTCCGCGATGTGCCATCTGAGAATTCGGCCGTGACAGACGCCAGCCGGTTGTTCTCACTCCAAATCATTGGGCTCTTGAAGTAGCCCGGCTGCCAAAGAATTCGGTGCAGAGTAATCTCGCGATCGAAATCAAAACGGATCCATTCGCCGATTCCCGGGCCATCGACTCCTTCAATCCATGCCGTCGCCTTCTTCCCGTCAATCGCGTTCGAGGGATAGTAAGTATTCGACTGCACCGCCAAACGGTTCGATGACGAAGAGGCGGTAATCTTCAAAGGCCTGTTTGTTTGCGTCGAAGATGTCGCTAGTTCACCGGGCGTTGACGCGTCGTCGCGCCTGGCTGAGGTGGATGTTTGCGCCGGCGTGCCGGTTTGAGTGACGCGCGTATCTTTATCGCTCTTCTGTCGAAACAGAAAGACTCCTGCGATCGCCACGAGCGCGAAAAGCAACAGTGCGATCACGACGACGCCAACGGTGAGAATCGAATTCGAGTTACGCGTCGGAGGACGCTCAAAATTTGCGGCATTTCCGCTCGGATAAGTTGGAGTCGCGGGGCCGCTGGACTTCAGCGTTGGCATCCCTCGGGCTGGAAGGATCTCTGTGGCGGGCGCTTCAGAATCGCGTGTGTCAAAGAGCGGACTACCGTCCTCAAGGCAGAATCGAAGCGTTTCGTCTTCGTAGGTTCGACGGCACTTTGGGCAGGTCTTCATTAGGATCGTCCGCAGATTTCGCAGATTACGCTACAGAACCGCGAACCGTGGTGAGCGGGGTAAAGATGCATGTTTCGAGGTCGCGCTTCCATCGTCTTTCTGACTGTTCGAGTTGATGCCTTAACCCGCTCGCTACTGCTCGCGGTTCTGTAACGTGGTGCACTTCTATACCGACACCGCCGCCGCGGATTCGCGCTCGATGATGTCCACTGCTTCGTTTGGCGTCTGCGCGAACTTCAACAACCGCACGTCCTCATCGCTCACCGCCAGATGCTGCTGCCAGGCCGCAATGATTGGCTGCCAGCAATCGCCGAGCAAGACGAGCGGCCGCGGCTCCAGTACGCGCGTCTGCATCTTATTCCACACGAGCGAAATTTCGGTCACCGTTCCCATCCCGCCGCGCAAAGCGATGTAGCCGACTGATTGCGTTATCAGACGTTGCAGTCGTTCATAAAAATGTTCCGACGGAAATTTTTCGGTGAGGTAGCGGTTGGGCTGTTTATCGAACTGCTTCATAGTAATACCGAGCACGCGCCCGCCACGTTCATGCGCACCACGACTCGCGGCTTCCATAACGCCGGAATATCCACCAGTGCAAATGGTAAAGCCGGCCTCGGCCAAAAGTTCGCCGACGCGGCGCGCCTCACGGTATTCCGCGTCGTCCTCGCAGCATTTCGATCCACCAAAGATGGTTACGATCCGTTCGTTCGCATTCATTCCTGTGGCCTGCCGCCTTCATTCCACTGCGGCTTGAAGTCGCTGTTGATTAACCAACGCACGGGCTCGACCATCGACCCGATGGCATCAGTCATGTGCTTGAAATCTACATGCGACAGATCGTCGCTCGGCTGATGATAGTCTGGATGCAGGCCGAAGCTCGAAACTGTATGCGCGATGATTCCCTTGCGCGCCAGCACGTAATTGTCCGAACGTTGAAAGAAATGTTCTTCCGGGTGCGGGTCCGCCACCAACTTGGCGCCGTGCTTTGCAAGTTCCGGCCCGAGGTTCGACCGTTCGTAGCCTGTTAACCACAACGTATCCGCGGCTATGGCTGAATCCGGTCGCGCAATCATCTCAAATTCGAGGTTCGCGACGAATGTGTCAATCGGAACCGGAGGATGCTCCTGGAAATATCGCGCGCCGTACCCGCCGATTTCTTCGCTGCCAAACAAAGCAAAGACGACCGTGCGCTTTGGTTTTGGCCCAGTAGCGAGCGCCTCAGCCAGCTCTAACACCGCCGTCACACCGGACGCGTCGTCATCCGCGCCGTTGAAGATGTTGTCGCCCGGCATGTTCGCGCGCACGCCGAGATGATCGAGATGCGCCGAAAGTAGAATTGTCTCTTGTGAATATTTTGGATCGCTGCCACGAATGATTCCCAGAACATTCGTAGTGGTTAGCTCAACCCCTGCCGCATCGACCGCGCCGCGCGCTCGTCGCGTGAATTTCACGCTCTGCAGGTAATCGCCTTTGTCGCCGGCAGGTTCGATCTTCAGCGCCTTCAATTGCGCGGCGATGTATTTTGCCGCGGCTAATTCATCCACCGTCGCGCTGCCACGCCCGCGCATGTCATCGCTCGCTAACGCTTCCATATACTTTCGCACCGATCGTTCGGTGACTGTGGTCGCCGCCGTCGCAGGCTGCGCCACGATCAGTGTGGGGGCAAAGACCAGGACTGCCGCGATGGCGACAAGCAGCGCCAATCGATTCTGACGTGAAGTCTGAGGATTCATTTCTTTGCCTCGCCGCTGATCATGAGCGAGCCTTCCTCTCGATATCTCACATAGTCTTCACGGCTCTTGAACGATCCGCTTGTGTAATCGTCCGGCACAGGCCGCGGATCGCGAATTCGTTCGTCGCGAATGTTCTCGAAACCTGCATCAATAAAAAGTGATCGATAGTCTTCGATGCTGAGCAACTCAACCGGAACCTTCAACGTATCAATCCACTGATGGGTCGGTTCATTCTCCCAATAAAGATCGACGACCGCTGCAAATAAACCGCCGGGTTTCATCACGCGCTGGATTTCGATCAGGGCTTTCGGAATATTCCGATAGTAGTACAGCGACTCCATCGAGAACGCGTGCGTGAACTCATTCGTTTCGAATGGGAGCTGTTCGGCGCTAGCTAGTTCGAAATTGATGTTTTCGTAGCTGGCGGAAGATTCGCGTGCGAGCTGGACCATCTCGTCAGAGATATCGATACCGGTCACGCGGCCGTTAAATGCGTAATCGGCCAGCAGGCGGGTCGCCCAACCGGAACCGCAGCCAACGTCCAGTACGCGCGAATTCGGCTCAACCTGCATGCGCGCAATCGCCTGCTCGCCGACCGGGCGGTGACCGCGCTCCATGCTTTCGCCTTTGCCGGCGCGGGCCCACTCATTGAATTCAGTGCGAAGTTGTTCGTCCATCCGAACCAAATAGTGATTAGTAATGAGTGATGAGTAATGAGTAAAAACACGGCGCCAACCATTGTTCATCATTCAAGACTGAAAACTCATTAATCAGCTACTCGTTATTCAGTCGTTACTGATACTCATTACTCATCCCTCATTACTCATACCTCTTTTTATGGTTTTAATCGATAAATCATCCGTGAAAATGGGATGGCCTCGCTGATGTGTTCGATGCCGCACATCCAAGCCGTGCAACGCTCGACGCCCATACCGAAACCGCCGTGCGGCACACTCCCGTAGCGACGAAGGTCGAGATACCACTCGAACGCTTCTTTCGGTAGCTGGTGCGCAGCGATCTGCTTCTCGAGAAATTCAATGGATGTCGCGCGCTCGCCGCCGCCAATCACTTCGCCGTAACCTTCGGGCGCAAGCACATCCACACCGAGAGCGATATCGTCACGCTCAGGATCGCGTTTCATGTAAAACGCTTTCACGGCGGCCGGATAGTGATGCACCATCACCGGCTTATCGAATTTGCTCGAGATGTAGGTTTCGTCGGGCGCGCCGAGGTCGCCGCCCCACTCGAATTTGTTTTCCAGCTCGCCACGGGCAAAACCGTCGTGCAGCATCTTCACCGCATCGTCGTAATGCAGT
>CBFHBA010000002.1:0-246645 GCA_965653675.1 uncultured bacterium | reverse complement strand
GGATTTGTGAAGAAGAAGATCCGTGGAGTCCGCGAAGCGGACGACAGTTACAGAACCGCTCGCGGTAGCGAGCGGGTTAAAGATGCTCTTTACACTCGCCTGCTACCGCAAGCGGTTCCGTAACCTCAGCCGTCCGTTTCACGGACTAGTTCTCTCGATTGACTCTGATGCCACCGATGAATCGGTGGCTATTTGTTAGTCGTCGGCTTTGCCGACTTTTACGGGACAAGGGCGAGCTCTAAGCGAGCAGAGACTGTCATTCGTTTATGTTCTCAAAACTGACGAACCGCCAGCCACTTTGCGTTAGCTTGAAAGTGTAGACAAACGGTTCGTCGCCACCGCTGTTTTTGGCGAATGGACAAGTCACGAAGAATTCTTTTGGCTTCGCATTGTCGACTTGCGGCTTCGCGGTTTCGAAACACTTCGCCGCATTCACTTCACCGGCAAAGATGTGGTTGTATTGCTTCATGAAATGCGCGCGCGTGCGAATGCGCGACTCGCCGTAACTCATTTCGACTGGAAGCTGCGTCATCGCGAAGATCGCCTGCTTATCGCCTTTGATGACCGTGGCTTTGAACTTTTCCCAAAAGGCGTCCATCGAAGCGTCGTTACTACGCTGAGGAGTTGAGCCGGGGACGCTCCACACGATCGCCATCGTGACTAAAACCTCCAGGATGACTCTCTTCATCGCTCGACTCCCGAAGTGACACTCTTACAGAATTTCTGTTACGTGCTGCTCATAGCCCTCGGCGGCACGATCATCAACAACAGCACGACGAACGGAACCGTGTTGTAAACGGGGGCCATCCAGTTGAGGTGGCCGGAGAGGTAGTCAAACCAATGAATCGCTGCCAACAGAAACGCCAGGACGAGCAGGAAATAATGAACCACGCGCCGGCGCTCGTAATTAGAAATGCACCACAGCGACATCAGTCCGACGAAGATCGCGGCCGCGGCCTGTTCTCTCAGGATGTGCGAGACCGGAAATGACGAGGCGGCCTCCTTCACAAGGAGGGCCGGAAAAAGTAGGTTCACTGCTCCGTAAAGAAGTGCGCCTCCTCCAAACAGGGCGTAGATGATTTGGTCTATCCTTTTCATGGACAGTACCGGTTGCTCCCAGCCTCCAGGGTGCTTCATCTTTCACTACTGACTTCATACTCCGGTTTCGCCACGCCCATCAACCAGTGATCGAACCAGCCGACGATGTGCTGGAGGCGCTCGATGCGATGCCACGGCTGACCTGAACGTGAAAGCTCATGCGTCTCGCCAGGAAAGCGAACCATCACGGTGGGAATCTTTCGATATTTCAACGCCCGGAACATCTCTTCGCCACCAGCGTAGGTCGGCGTGCGCCAGTCGGCTTCGCCAAGAATGAACATCATCGGTGTCGTCACGTTCTTGATGTACGTAATCGGAGATCGCGCCTTAAAATCCTCTTCTTCGTCGAACGGCGCGCCGCGGAACCACGACGGCTGGAACAGGGTGAAGTCCGCCGTATACCACCAGTCGGCCCAGCTCGCGATATCGCGTTGCGCCACAGCGGCAGCGAAACGCGTCGTGTGGCCCACCGTCCAATTCGTCAGTAGACCGCCGCCGCTGCCGCCGGTCACGCCCATTTTCTTTTCATCGACGTAGCCACGCTTGATCACTTCATCGACGGCGACCATCAAATCTTTGAAGTCGTCGCCGGGATAGTGATACTGGATGACGTTGCCGAAATCCTGTCCGTATGTCGTGCTGCCGCGTGGATTCGGATACACGACCACATAGCCCTTTGCCGCCATCCATTGGAATTCGTGATCGAAGACCCAACCGTACGCCGCGTGCGGTCCACCGTGTATGTTTAGAATGAGGGGGTATTTCTTATTAGCATCGAAGTCTGGTGGCTTTTGTACCCAGGTCTGAACCCGTTTTCCATCGAAGCTTGTGTACCAGATTGATTCCGGTTCAGTCAGGTTCAGTTTTGAAAACAAGTCATCGTTGATGTGCGTGAGCTGTCTGGGCGTGGTGCCCGGCTTCTCAAGCCAAAACAGATCACCGATGCGTGTTGGTGTTGAAATCACCAGCGCGAACTTCCCAGCATCAGGAGTCGCGCGGTAGGCAACCACTGCCTGGTCACCCGTCGTGACGTCCGTTTCCTTGCCGGTGGTTGCGTCAAACATGCCGATGTTCGCTCGACCCTCGCGACCGTAGACTGCGAAAATGTTTTTACCGTCCTTGCTCCAGATCGGCGGAGTGCCCCCACCTCCGCGCGGTGCCGTGTTGTCGCCGCCGACACCTGACCCGACGTCCCAGTCAAAAGCTTCAGTCAAATTCTTTGGCTGCGCTTCGCTGGAAAGCTCCAGGACCCAAAGATCCGGTTCGGTGTACGAGCGCACCGGCTTATTAACCGAGCCGTAGAACGCGACGCGCTTGCCGTCCGGGCTTAGCGAGAAAGCTGCGGCGCCCATGTCGAAGGTGGTGATGCGCGAGGCCTGGCCGCCCGTAAGCGGCACGTTGTAAACGTCCGTCTTCGGCAGCTCGTAGTAAGGCTCGTCGTTGTGACTCGACACGAAATAGATCGATTTGCTGTCACGTGCCCAAATGATATTGCCGTCGCTCCATCTTGTTTTCGTGAGTTGCGTCGGCGTGACTTTATCTTCGCCGGTATGTGGCGCTTTGACGACCCAGATGTGCGAGGGGTGGTTGAAATCCAAATAGCCAGAGTCGTTCGATCGATAAACCGCGTGCGTGATCACACGGACGTCGCTTTCGCGCTCAGGCGATGAGCGTGGCGAAGCTGCGGGCGAGGGCGATGCAGCCGGTTGTGACGGAGCGGCCGGCGCGGGCACGGGCATTGTCTCTCTCTGTTGTCTGGCCAGCTCAGCAGCGGTTGCGCCATTAGCAAATGAAATCATCGTGCCGTCGGGCGACCACTGCGGATTGCCCGCACCGCGCGCCAGTGTGGTGAATTGCCACGCTTCGCCTCCATCCATCGAAAGCATGAAGAGCTGCGGAGGTTCAGGGCGGCCATCTCTCTCAGGCGAGCGCACAAAACAGATGTATTTTCCGTCCGGTGACCAGCGCGGCGTCGAGTCGCGTATGCCGCTCGTCAACTGTTTCGTTTCGCCTGTGGCTGTTGAGACAATCCAGATCGACGTGTTGTATCCATCTTTGCGATCGTTAACGGTGACCTTGACGAACGCGATGCGCGAACCGTCGGGCGCGACTTGCGGATCGGCGATCCAGTTAAAGCTGAACAAGTCTCGTTCCGTGATGTTTCGCTTTTGCGCGAGCAGCGGTTGGGCAAACAGTAAGACGGCGACAGAGAGAAGAATGACGCGAGCGCGCATGATTTGGAGTCCTTTCGAGGTAAGAGGTAGTAGCCCCACCGTGAGGGCGTTTTCTTCTGTTTGTAGACGCCCTCCCTTGCGGTCAGGCTACTGCCCCAAGAAAGCGCGCGTATTCTACCTCAGCCTCGCAATTCAGCAAGCGTTCGCGTGTCGGTCGTTATTTATGCAGAACTTGGCGGTTTTTTTACGTCTTTGCCCCTAAGCGTGAACAATGTTCCGTTGCAAAACAGGCGGTTCACGCGAAGGGCAAAGCCGCAAAGCTCGCCAAGTAAACTAGCGCTTTGCCACACAAAAAAATCAGCGAACGCTAACGCACCCAGTGACTGCCGGGAAAACTGATTCTAGATCAACCGTTACTTAACGTCGGCCCATGCCTTTCCATCTTTGTAATGCAGCGTCACTTCGGAAATCGCGACGAGGTTCAGGTCGTGCCACTCAATGCTGTTGCCTTTGCCGTCCGTCACTTTCAGGTCCCAATGCGAGTGCTTGTCACGATCGTCAAAGGTTATCTTCACGCTCTCACCGTCGGGCAGAGTGTCCTTGCCGAGAACGTCCTCTTCCCAATCGTCGGCGGTGACGGGGGAAACATAAACCTGGTGGATCTCCACACCAGTCGCATTGTGCAACACGAAATCCTGTTTGCCGGCACGTGTAAATGCGGTGGACGTCACGAATATGACGATGACACCGAGCGCGATAATTGCTTTTGTTTTTGAAAATAAATTCTTCATTTAAATCCCCCTTGTTTCTTCTGCCCGAAGGCAGGACAGCCTGGCATCATGAAAAAAGCGCGTGCAATTGTTAAGTTGAAACTAACTCGGACTCTCTTCTGCTTTTTTTGCGTCTTCCGCAGCCTCAACCACGTTCTTGTATTCCTCAAGCGACTTTTTGTGAACTTTGTGGTTCTCCTTCTTTTGCAGTTTGGCGAACTCCTGCTGTAACCGCTCCAGCTCTTTGTCGGAGAGCTCCTCGAGATTGACAAAGCCAGTGCGCGCGCCTTTCACGCCCTTGATTAGTTCATCAAGCTTGAGATGGATCGCCTTCGCGTCACGGTTCTGCGTGTTCTGAATTAGAAACACCATCAAAAAGGTGATGATTGTGGTGCCCGTGTTGATAACGAGCTGCCACGTGTCCGAATAATGAAACAACGGACCAGTTGTGGCCCACACGACGATAATCAACACGGCGAGAATGAAGGCCCATGAGGTGCCGACGACGTGCGCTGTTTTCTGTGCGAACTTGCGAAACAATTCGTTCATTAGTTTTCGGAGGCCTTCCCTTATCGAGCATTGCTCTTCGGGAACATCACCTTGTCAGGAGCAGCGTTGAGCTCGGCCAATAGTTTCTTAATCAAACGAGTCTTGACTCGGCCCGCCTCTTTTGGCGGCACCAGGTAACGAACAATCGCGTCGAGCCACGTATTCGAGTTTACACGAAAGAGCACCGACGGATATTCCCGTACTTCCAATTGATCGACCGGGGTCTGCGATAAAATCTCGCGGAAGACGCGCACCTGTTTCATCATGCGCTCGCCGACTTCTTCGGCGGCGATTCGTTGCATAGTCTCAGAAATAAATTCAAGATCGCTTTCGTAAGCCACACTGAACTTGATTTCGTTCCACACGTAAGGAAAAACAGGCCAACTGTAGTTGTAGACCGTCGAACTCAGCACCTTTGAATTAGGAAACTTGATGATTCGGCCCGTCGGATGATCGGTCGAAAGCAGATCACCACCGCCAAACTCCCACAGAGTGGTGTCGAGATAACTGACATCGATCACGTCGCCCGTTGCGTCGCCAATCTTTACTCGATCACCGACGCGATACGGCGCCCGCACCAGGATATAAATCCAGCCGAGAAAGCTCGTCATGGGAGTTTGCACGGAGAGCCCGAAGACCAGCGAGAATAACCCGATCGAGACGAGCGTCGTGTACCAGTTTTGAAAAACGATCGAGATGACCGCGAAGAGCAACAGCAGGCCCAGCAGCAACTTGGCGATGCGTCGCAGGTTGTATCGGGAAACGGCGCTCGCGACGCTCCCCACCAGGTACACATCGGCGACCTTCGCAATCGCGAGTAGCAACACAACCACGGCGGCAGCTTTGTCAAGTTTCTGAACATAGGGAACGTATCGCGCGGCGAAGCCGAAGACGCGAAATTGCAGCAGGTAATAAAACACGCCGAGCGCGATCAGAATAATGCAGTGCGTTCCGAGCCAAACTTTGTCTTTCGTTTTTGCTTTGGGTTGATCTTTCGGCTCAGAAGTAGCCGTTTGTTTGAGCGCCTGTTTCACGTCTTCGCGCTCTTTGACCTGTTCGACTTCGGTGCGCAGTTCGTCCGCCATTCTTACAGAATCCTCGCAAGGGTCTGGATTTGTTGTCGCGAAATGAAGCCAGTCCTTGCGTGAGGATTTAGGCATTAGCTATGCCACGTGGTTACAGAACCGCGAGCTGTAGCGGGCGGGTGATATATTCAACGCGGAGCTGATTGATCCTTGGCTAAGCCACTGAAAGACAAATTCGCGATCGCCGCCGCGCTGCAAGAGATTGGCGCGCTCCTCGAACTGAAAGGAGGCCAGTATTTCAAAGCGCGTGCGTACAAGGCGGGGGCACGCGCAGTTTCGGAACTCAGTGAAGACATCGGCAAGCTGATCAAACAGAATCGTTTGACCTTGGTGAAGGGAATTGGCTACGCGCTCGCGAAACAGATCGAGCAGCTTTATGAGAGCGGCGAATCTTCAATGCTGAGCGAGTTGCGCGCACAACTGCCGGCTGGGATCGTTGAACTGTCCCGCATTCCCGGATTGTCGATTCAAAAGGTCGAGAAACTTCAGCAAGAACTCGGAATCAAAAGCGTCGAAGAGTTACGTGCCGCATGCGAAGCAGGCCAGTTGCGCGACATCAAAGGCTTCACTGAGAAAACCGAACAGAAAATTCTTGACGCGATTGCCGGGCACGAAAAGCGCGAACAGTTCATCCACATTCATCACGCGTGGCGCATCAGCGACCGCATCATTGAGTATCTTGAGACAGCACGCGGTCTCATGACAGCAGAAGCGGCCGGCGCCACCCGTCGCTGGAAAGAGACTGTTTCGCGAATTGTAATTGTTGCCGCCGCGAAGAATCTGCAAGCAATCGTCGAACACTTCCTGCAATTTCCGCTGGTGATTCGCACTGAATCGAAAACTCGAAACGAGTGTTCCGTTGTTTTAAGTGAAGGATTCAAAGCGACACTGATTGCCGTGAAACCTGAAGACTTCGCGCTGGCGTTATGGCGCGCGACTGGCTCGGAGACGCATCTCAAAAAGCTTCAGCCGATTGCCACGAAAAAGAAGCTGAACATAGTTTCCGGAAATGGCAACTTCATTCGTGGTTCTGCGACGCGCGTAAAATCCGAACGCGACATCTACAAGCGTCTGGGTTTGCAATACGTGCCGCCGGAGATGCGGGAAGACGCCGGCGAAATTGAAGCCGCATTGAAAGACAAACTGCCTGAGGACCTAATCACCACGGAAGACATTCAGGGCATGGTGCATTGCCACACGATGTATTCGGATGGCAAACACAGCGTCGAACAGATGGTCGCGGCGGCGGAAGCGATGGGCATGAAGTACATCACCATCACCGATCACTCACCGACAGCGTTCTATGCCGGGGGCGTGAAAATCGATCGGCTGCAGGAACAATGGGAAGAGATTGATCGGGTGCAGGAGCAGACGAAGGTCAAGATTCTGAAGGGAACTGAGTCAGACATTCTGCAGAGTGGATTGCTCGATTATCCCGATTGGATTCTGGAACAGTTCGATGTGATCGTCGCGAGCATTCACTCGCGTTACAAAATGAATTCCGATCAAATGACGCAGCGGATAGTCACGGCAATGCAGCAGCCGGTATTCAAGATTTGGGGACACGCGTTGGGACGTTTGATTCAGCGAAGGCCGCCGTTCGAGTGTCGCGTCGAAGAAATCCTCGATGTGATCGCCGCGTCGCGCGCGGCGATTGAAATCAACGGCGACCCTTATCGCTTGGACATGGAGCCGCGTTGGATTCGCGAAGCGCGCAAGCGCAAGATCAAGTTCGTGGTTTCCGTCGATGCGCACTCGATGAACGCGCTGCATAACGTGCAGTACGGCGTCGGCATCGCGCGCCGCGGCTGGGTTACCAAAAAAGAAGTCTTGAATGCGTTGGGCGTGAAGGCGTTTCAGAGGGCGGTGCGGCCCGTTTGATAGAATCCGCAGACGGCGCAGATGACGCAGATGAAAATCAAATTGCCAGCAGCATCGTGGGATAAGAGGGCCGATGCCCGTTGGCGGGTTGCTACATCGGAATCAAACGCCTTGCCCGACTCGTGCGACACTATCCGATCTGTGTACGGGAGGGCACGGCCCCAACGCCCCGAAGGAATAATAACCGCGATCGACTGTGCACCGAAAACGAAATGAGAGAACAAACCTAAGTCTCATCGAACCCTCCGCTTTTTCTGTAGCCCAGCCGTTTACGGCTGGGTCAACGATGGATAACAAAGATTTCAGCCTCCTTCAGGAGGCTTTTGATCATGGCTTTAGCCAATCATCATCGTCGGTTTCAAAAGTCTCGAGCAGTGCAGAGACCTGACCACGCCGATGATGTTCTTCCTGTCGGTCGATGTACCGAGAAACTTTTGGAATCTCTTCTTTACGAAGAGTGAGGACGCCATACCCTTCCTGCCAGTGTAGTTTGAACTTTGGCTGAATCTCTTTGTTGACTCGAAACGATGTGGCGCCTTTGAGCTGACCAACGAAGTCCGCGACAACGATCTTCGGCGGCAATCTACAAAGAAGGTGTGCATGGTCAGGCATGGCATTGTGTCGCAGCGGAAATCCGCCTCGCTATTTGATTTGTTCGACGATCTATTCCCAGCCGTGAACGGCTGGGCTACAGAAAACGAATCCTATTCCCAGCCGTAAACGGCTGGGCTACAGAAAAAGGCTGTTATCCAACTTTCCGCTTCTTCGCGGTTGCCGGTTTTGATTTCACCAGGGTGAGCGCAGCTTTCTTCTTGACGGCGGGTTCGGCTTTGACCATGGGCTTGCGCGATGAAGCCTGCAGGCTCTTCTTCAAAGCCGTCATTATATCCATGCGTGGAGGCTCTTCGTATTTCTCGAACTCGGTGACCTTCTTGCCTTTGATCTTCGAGTCGATCAGTTTGCGCAATGCTTCGTGATAATGATCGATGGTGTCGATGTCGCCGAAGGTTGTGATCATCTGCTCGACGAGGCTCGTGGCGAGCGCCAACTCTTTCTTGTCGAGTTTAGGAGCAGCATCGATCTCAGGCACGTCTTCGATCTTGCGCACCTCGGCGGGATAGCGAAGCTTCTGCAAGACGATACCGTCGCCATGCGGAAATACCGCGACCAGATCTTCTCGATCGCGCAGCACAACTTTAGCTAAACCGATCTTGCCAGTGTCTTTCAAAACCTGGCGTAACAGCGCGAAAGGTTTTTCGGCCACCGGGCCATCAGGACCAATGTAATACGGTGCGTCGTAGAACATCGGCGCGACTTCGTCGTTGTTGACGAAACCGAGGATATCGACGGCGCGCGTCGTCTTGATTTTTATTTTGGCGATCTCTTCCGGCTCGACGATCGCATAGCGATCGGGCTCGTACTGAAACCCCTTGGTGATCTGATCGTTACTTACGATCTGGCCGCACTTCTTGCAGCGCTTGTCATAACCGATCGGACCATAGTCATCACGGTGCAGTTGATTAAACTGAATTCGCTCTGACGCTTCCAGCGCGTTGTACACGCGAATCGGAATTGCGACGAGCAGAAATCTAATGTGACCTTTCCAAATCGAACGCATCGGGGATCCTCCGGGTAATGCAAATTGGTAATTTGCGTTCACGCAACTTAACAACTTGCTCTACAGACACAAACGCGGGCCTCGCGCCCGCATTTTTCTGGGCCTCACCTGCAGCCCAGCCCTCATTTGATCTCGCGAGGGGCCGAAATTATGAAGCCAGTAGCCTCGGCAAGTAAAGACAATTATTTTAGCCCACTTTGCAGTGGATCACAGCAGTTGCAGCCGCAATATCTTGTTGTTAGGCCGGAGCGCAAGCGTCCCGCTTGCCATTTTCCGTCGCAGCCTGCAAGCGAGTACGCTTGCGCTCCAGTCTAAGTCCGAATTGCCACTTTTCAGGCGAGGACTTATGCTTTCGCTTCGAGATTAGCAGCCGAAACACCTCCTGATGCGCGAATGTCCCCGCTGCGAACGTTGTTACGAAGACGAAATTCTCGTCTGTCCCGACGATCAATCCAAAACGAAGAACACTCTGCCGGGTACGACTTTGTTGAATGGCCGGTATCGGCTCGACAAACGTCTCGGCCGCGGCGCCATGGGCCAGGTGTATGTGGCGCGCGACGAAAATCTGGTGACGCGTCGGGTTGCCGTCAAAACAATCCGTCCCGATGTTTTGAGTGACGAAGATCTGCAGGAAGGCGAGGCCATCGCGCGCTTTGAGCGAGAGGCGCGCACGGCCGCTTCCGTGCAACATCCAAATGTGATTGGCGTGACGGATTTTGGTAAGAGTGAAGAAGGCGTCTTCTTCCTGGTCATGGAATATGTCGAAGGTGAATCGCTTTATCAGTTATTGCGACGCGAGGGAACGATTCCCGTGCAACGCGCACAGACGCTTTTACGCCAGACATGCGCCGGGGTGGAAGCCGCTCACGACGAAGGCATCCTGCATCGCGATCTAAAACCCGCGAACATTTTTATCGTGCAGAAGAAAAAGAAAGACGGGACCACCCTCGCCGATGATGACATTGTCAAGGTTGGCGACTTTGGACTCGCGAAGATCATCAATCAGAGCCTGGCTGGATTAACTTCAGGATCAGGACCCGCTTCCCGCGGAATTCTCGGAACGCCAGAATACATGGCGCCCGAGCAGATGCAGGCGGGTGCGACGCTCGATGCGCGCGCAGACGTTTATGCTCTCGGCGCGATCGCTTATCACATGCTCGGCGGTCGGCCTCCATTCACCGGCGAAATCATGCAAATTTTTGCGCAGAAGTTGACTCAGGAAACCCCCGCGTTAAGCACCTTGCGTTCTGATATTCCGCCAGCCGTCGAAAAATCAGTAATGCATGCGCTGGCAAAGGAGGCGGAGGCGCGACCGATGACCGTCGCTGAATGGTTTCATGAATTCGACGGAGCTGTCGGTCGCACTTCGATACACGAAGAGGAAGAAGGTGAAACACGCGTGGTGGTGATGGCGCCGGCAGGAGCTGAAGTGTACGTCGATGACGAGCGGCATGGCAGCATCGGACGCTCGGGGCGCTTGATTCTCACTTCGATTCCGCCTGGTCAGCACGTCTTACGGATCGCGAATCCCGGTGACAACGATGACGAACGTGTGATCGAGATTCGTTCCGACGCGGAAGAGCAAATCATCCAGGCGCAATTCAAATCTTCGGCGACCAGCGGCTTGAGCCCTTCGAAAGGCGGCAGTCTCGGCAGTGTCTCAGGTGTCGACATTAGGACGCCCGCGATTGTTGCCTGCACAAAATGCGGTGCGCGTTTCGCTGCCGGCGCGAAGTTCTGCGGCCGATGCGGCAACACTGCGTTCGAAGCCGTTACAGCCGGTGGTGAAATTCACACGACGCCGACACCCTCTTTGCGCATTGCTCCAAGTCCTAGTCTGAATAAACCTCCAGTGTCACCGCCGAGCGGCAATCTTCGCTGCACGCGTTGCGGCGCTGACCAACTGGCCGGCACAAAATTCTGCGGCCGCTGTGGCGCATCGCTCGGCGGTTCGCAGATTGCGTGGTCAGCGCCGCGACCGGTCGAAGTGCTGTGCTCGCGATGTGGCGTGACTTATCCGTCGGGAACGAAATTCTGTGGACGCTGTGGCCGCACGTTGTGAATACCTTTGCGAGTCTCTGCGTCTTCGCGTCTTGGCGTGAATCGGTTGATCTCTAATTTCACGCAAAGGCGCAAGGTCGCAAAGGAGCGCAAAGAACAAGTCAAGGAACTTCTACTTGAGCGCTTTTCGGCCGTCTTGTAGACTTGCCGCGCGATTCATCGACCCAGCCGGCGTTGACCCGCAGCACCAATTACGAATCGAGGTCAGAGAATGAAGCGCTGCCCGCAATGTAATCGCACGTACACTGACGACGCTCTCAGTTTTTGTTTGGATGATGGTTCGCCACTCTTAAGCGCGAGCGCGCCCTCATCTTTCGATCCGAGTGCGACAGTTCAATATCCGCAGTCGCGCGAAACGTCGCCGCAGCCAACGATCGCTTACGGCCCGGGCCAGATGCCTCCGTCTTCGCCGCCGCCGCCGCAATGGTCGCCCGTGCCGCCGATCGCGCCGCAAAAGCGCAGCGTCTGGCCGTGGATTCTCGGCATCGGCGCAGTACTGGTCTTCATGGGAATCGGAGGTTTGATTCTAATCATCGCGCTGGCCAGCATGAGCAATAACAATAACAACTCGCGCGCGAACACCAATGCGAATGCGAACGCCAATTGGCCGAATCGCAACGGCAACTCGAATGCAAATGCCAATACGCGGGCGACTTTGTCCTCTTACACCGATGATTTCTCGACCGAGAATTGGTACAGCGGCACATCGCAGTTCGGTAGAAGCTGGTACGACAACGAAGAGTTCCACATGCACTCGACCAAGACCGGGTACATCGTTTTATACGCCCCGAATCGAAAAGACTATTACGATGAGAATTCGACCGTGCGCATCACCGCGCGCAGTGTCGATGGCGAAGCTCCGAACAGCGGCTATGGGTTGTTGGTACACGGAGAAAAGACGGACACTTCGTTTCAGGACATCGGTTTTCTGATTAAGAACGGCGATAATCCGCAATACGCCATCGTGCAGCACAAAGCGAGCAACGAAACCAAAATCGTCAACTGGACGCCATCGAGCACTATCCGCACCGGCACTACGCCAAATCAGCTCGAAGTGCGGATTCACGATCGCCGGCTCGACTTCTATATCAATGGGCAGTTCGTGACTTCGATTACTGATACCGAGAACCTGCAAAACGGCCGCGTCGGGTTGTACAGCAGCGACACTACCGAGGTCGCATTCGACGATTTGGAAATCAGTAGATGATTAGCCACCTATGCGTGTCACGTTGCGAGTCCTGGCTGGTCCTTACCACGGGCAGGAGTTCGTTTTCGATCAGCACGACACGTTCTTGATTGGCCGCAGCGAGAATGCTCACCTTTATCTTCCCGAGGATCGTTTCTTTTCCCGCCATCATTGCCTGCTTGAGATAGCCCCGCCGCGTTGTTTTCTGCGCGATCTTGGCTCAACGAACGGGACTTACGTAAACGGTCAGCGCGTCCAGGAGAGTTTTCTGAAAAGCGGCGACCGCATTCAAGGGGGCCAGACAGTTCTTGAAGTTGACGTGCAAGTTGAGCAGCGACCGAGCGAAAGTGAAGCGCCGACCCTGACAAAGCCGTTCGAGATCAAAATCGAGTGCGCGAACTGTGGGCGGCGTGAAACCGTGGAAGGATCTGCGACCAACGAGCCGATGACTTTCATTTGCGAAGAGTGTCGCGAAGAACTCAAGCGAAAGCCGCAGCCTGTGCCCGGTTACCAAATGATCAAGATGCTCGGTCGCGGTGGTATGGGGTGCGTGATGCTGGCGCGCTCTGAAAAGACGGGGCGCGCAGTCGCGATCAAGACTTTGCTTCCCGAAGTTGCAGTTGCTGATCAAGCGGTGCGCCGGTTTATGCGCGAAATCGAAGTGGCGGCGGCGCTCGATCATCCGAACATCGTGCGGTATATCGAAAGTGGCACTCAAAACGGCGCGGTCTATCTGGTTACCGAGTTCGTCGAAGGCTCAGACGCCGCGCGGCTAGCGGACTCACAAGGCGGCCGCCTTCCTTATAAACAAGCCATCGATGTAATCACGCAGTCGCTGGATGCGCTCGCTTACGCGCATGGCAAAGGCTACATCCATCGCGATATCAAAGAATCGAATATTCTGCTGAGCGGTTCCGCGCCGACCTATACGGCGAAGTTGACCGACTTTGGTTTGGCGAAGAGCTTCACGCAATCCGGCATGAGCGGCATCACGATGGCCGGCGACATGGCGGGGACCTTTGCTTACATGCCGCCGGAACAAATCAAGGATTTCCGTAACGTGAAGCCGACCTCCGACATCTACTCGATCGGCATGACTGCGTACAGCTTGCTTGCGGGCGACACGGCACTTGACGTCGGTCCGTCTGGCGACATGGCCGCGACCGTCCGGGCGATTTTTGAAGGGCAAATTGTGCCGCTGCGCCGGCGGGTGCCGGAAGTTCCCGAACGCGCCGCGGAAGTGATTGAACGCGCTCTCGCCAAAGACCCGGCGCAGCGGTGGCAATCGGCGGCGGCCATGCGGACGGCGCTGATGCATTCTGCATAAAAGACGGTCTTTGGTCTTTGGACTTTGAATTTTGTGCGCTTTCACGCGCGACCAAAGGCCAATGTCCAAAGACCAAAACCCAAAGGCCAAAGACCTAAGATCAAAGTCCAAAGTCCAAAGATCGTCTTTGTCGGCGCAACCTTGCTCACCTCTCTCGCATCCGTTAAGATTGTCGCTGAGCATGTCGCCTGTTCGGTTGCAGGGGCTCCCCGGTTTTGATCTCGCTTCGTAAACACAATTAGTGAGGTTTCTGTGAAGAACAAGTTTTCACTGGCGCTGGTCGCGCTGATCCTTTTCGCGTTAATACTTCCCGGTTTCGTTCTGGCGCAGCAGCCCAGACGGGAATCCAACAGTTCAGGCAAAACAACCACGAAGACAGATGGGCCACCGACCGCGTCGCGCCGTGCACGCGTGCACACGACGGCGGTGACTACGGCTGCGGTTACTCAGGATTTTCAGGAAGCGCTTGCCGTCATCCAGCAAAATTACATCGACGGCAACAAGCTCGATTACAACGACGTCTACAAGTCTTCGATTGTCGGCATGTTGCGGTCGCTGGATCCGCATTCCAACTACTTCGATCGCGAAGAGTTTGAAGACATGCTGACCGATCAGCGCAGCGAGTATTTCGGCATTGGGGCTTCGATTCTGAGTTACCCGATTGGTAACTCAGTCGATACTTATGTCACGGCGACATTTCAAAATTCGCCTGCGTGGAGAGCAGGTCTGCGTTACGGCGATCGGATCGATGCCGTGGATGGTGTCTCGATGCACGGCAAGCAGTCCGCTGAAGTCCGCGACAAGATCCGTGGCCCGCAGAATACTCACGTCACATTGACACTAACTCGCGCGGCTACCGGCAAAGCCGAGAAAATCGAAATCATTCGCGACAAGGTGCCGCAACCGTCAGTTCCGGACGCATATTTTCTGAGACCGGGCGTCGGCTACATCGACATGACTCGCGGCTTCAACTCCGACACGGCAGAACGTTTGGAGTCAGCTCTGGAATATCTGCACGAACGCGGCATGACGTCGCTGGTTCTGGATCTTAGAAACAATCCCGGAGGGTTGCTCGATCAGGCAATTCTGGTTGCGCGTACGTTCCTGCCGGCCGGCCAGGTGATCATGACTCAGAAGGGTCGTAGCGGAATGAACGATCGGATTTACACTTCGACGCGCACTGATCCGGATCGCGTTCCGCTGGTTATTCTGGTCAATGACTTAACGGCATCAGCATCCGAGATCGTCGCGGGAGCCATTCAGGATCACGATCGCGGTTTGATCGTTGGTCAGACAAGTTTCGGTAAGGGACTGGTGCAAAGCATCATTCGTCTTCCGGACAACTGTTTTCGCGGCTGCGCCGGACTGACGCTGACTTCAGCTTACTACTACACGCCCTCGGGCCGTTTGATTCAACGGGACTATTCCGACGGTAGTTTCTATAACTACATTTATCGCGGTGGCACATTACGAGATACCAACAACACACCAAAGCCAAATGGCCCGGCAATGCGTACCGACACCGGCCGCACGGTTTATGGCGGGGGCGGTATCACGCCCGATGAGACCATCGCTCCCGAAACGATTACGATCGCACAGAACCGTCTGCGTAGCCCCATCTTCTTTTTCACCCGCGATCTCGCGAACGGTCGGGTTTCCGGGTTCGACAGCTATCGCGCAGATAAGGCGATCAATTATGACAAAGTAATCGATGAGAACGATTTTCCGGCCACTGATCAGTTGTTCCAGGCGTTCCGCGACTATGTGGCCAAGGATGACAACTGGAAGCCGCTTCTGTCGCAAGTTGATAAGAACCGCCCGTTTATCGAGACGCAGTTGCGCTACAACCTAGCGATGGCGGCGTACGGCATTACCACGGCCCAGCAAGTCCTGATTCGCAAGGACAATCAGGTTGCGAAAGCCGTTGACGTTTTGCCGCGTGCGCGCGAGTTGGCGATGACCGCACAGCGTGCACGTCTTACGCAACCTTAGACTCGAAGTGGGACGGGCGTCCCGCTCGTGTTCCGCGCGCAAGATGCGCGTGCCACCTCAAACGTTGACAGGCAATCCTGTTTGCAACGACTCGCGAATCCGAAAGGTTGCGCGAGTCGTTGTTTTTAGATCTTCGAGCGCGATGGGCGCGGGTTTTCCCTCAAGCACTATCGGCATCACCGAGCGAATCTCAGCGCGCTGACCCTTATCCTGTTCGCGCAACTTCGTAATCTTTTCGCGACCATTCTCGTACGTAGTCGCACTGCGAAAATCGTCAATAACAAACGATTTGCCGCCGCCGAAAATTTCGATGCGTTCCTTCGGCAAGGCCTTGTCACCCTCTGCCAGGTAAGCAATCGAAGCATTCGAACCGTCGGCGAGACGCAGGGTCACGAAAACGGAATCTTCATCAGTCGCTTCGGAGTTGCGGCTCGCAACGGCCTCCGCGAATACGCGAGTTGTCAGCGAGCCGGTGATGAAATGGATTAGATCGATGAAGTGGCAGACTTCGCCGATGATGCGCCCACCTTCATTCGCGTCGTGCACCCAGTGGTTCGGCGAAACGCGTCCGGCGTTTATTCGATAATTGATTGAAAGAGGGAACTGGCGACGCTTGAAGAACGCAAATGCCTCACGGGCCACGGGCGAAAAGCGGCGATTGAAACCCACCATTAGCGCGCCGCCCGACGAGCTTGCCGCGAGCACTTCATCCAGTTCCTGATCGTTGACCGCAAGTGGCTTTTCGACGAACACATGTTTGCCGGCTGCCAGTGCCTGACTTGCCAAATCTGCGTGCGACGAGTGCCGCGTAGCGATGACGACAAGATTCACGTCCGCATCGTTGATAACTTCAGCAGCGCCCGAAGCGCAGAAGCGAAAGCCGTACTGTTCGCCGACTGATCGCGCCGTGACGCCCGAAGCCGTGGCGATTGTTTGAAACTCGGCGCCCGCCGTTTTGAAATTCGGCAGCAGCATCGACCTTGCATAATCGCCCGCGCCAATTAATCCGAGCCGCACCGCTTTCGCTGAATCACGAACACTCGTCTTCTGACTAAGCGGAATTCGCGACTCGAGTTTTCGCGTGAGGTCATATTGCAGCAGCACACCAAGATATGGTTCGTCACTTGTGATTAACTCATAAGCGCGTTCGCCATCTGCGATTTTAAATCGGTGCGTGATGAGCGGTTCGATCCGGATGCGATCCGCGGCAATCATGTCGAGAAAGGCTTCGATGTTTCTTCCTTCAGTCCAACGCACATAGCCAAACGGATAATCCTGGCCTCGCTCTTCGTATTCACGATCGTAGCGGCCTGGTCCATACGACATTGAGATTCGGAAAGTGAGTTCGCGATCGTAGTAAGGCTTGCGCGGGAGATTGAGTCCGACCGCGCCGACAACCACGACGCGACCTTTCGGCCGCGAAATCTCGCCTGCGAGTTCGACCGGCTCATTCGACGAAGTGGCCGCTGTGATCAAAACCGCATCTGCACCGCGGCCACGCGTCCATTCGAGAACTCTCGCCTTGGCATCGTCGTTAGACCTGCATCCATCGCCGGCGCCCAGCTGCCTCGCTTGATCGATCTTTTGCTGATCGAGATCGATCCCGAACACGCGGCAACCGTTGGCAGCGAACAATTGAACCGCGACCTGTCCGATCAATCCCAAACCGACGATGACAATGGATTCGCCAAGCGTAGGTTCAGCCAGGCGAAGACCCTGCAGCGCAATCGCACCGACAGTTCCAAAAGCGGCGTGATCGAAACTGACGGTCTCCGGCAGTCGCACACAAAGATTTCTTGGCACGGAGAGGACTTCCGCATGCGAGGCATACCCGACACCGGCGCACGCCACCCGATCGCCAACGCGCAAATCCGACACGCGTGCGCCGACCGCCGAGACTATTCCTGCTGCGCTGTATCCAAGGGCTGTCAACGATCCGAGCTTTGAGCGCACGGCATCGAGGGTGGCAACGACGCCATCGTTACGTGCTTTGTCGAGAACTTTCTTGACGAGCGCGGGTTGCTCAAGCGCGCGACTGACGAGATTTTTTTGCCCAGCCTCGACCGTAAGCCGTTCGGTGCCTGCGCTAATCAAGGAAGCCGCAGTCCGAACCAACACAAAGCCGGGCTGCGCGACTGGCGCGGGGACATCCGCGACCACAACTGCACCGGACTTGGCATTTTGGAGAATTTGCTTCATCAACCTCGTCGCGATTTATTCGGCTGAGACTATCACTGATTGGGTTTAGTGAGTCAATTACACACGTGTCAGAAGCCCCGAGCGTCAGCGAGGGCAAGCCTCGCGATCTCTCAAGTTTGCGATCTTGTGAATTGCCCTCCCTCACGGTCGGGCTTCTGACACATTTCCGCGTAGTAGTCCGAGCACGCTCAGGATCGAAAGGATTTTTGGGCAATTTAGATTGACAATGGTGCGCTTCTTTTGTTAGTTATGCTGCGCGTTTTGTAGGCCTAATTCAATTGAAACCGTTTACCCGAAGCGCGAAGGGTTTGTCAGCTCTCATCAGTTTTCCAACTTCGAATTCAGAGACTAATCACAGGAGAGACTAAAACATGTCGCAAAACTGGACTCCGCCGCCACCGCCCGCAGGCGGTTCGGCAACTGTTCCAAACTATTTAGTGCCGGCAATCATCTCGATTTTCTGTTGCTGGCCGCTGGCAATCCCGGCGATTATCTTCGCTACCCAGGTTAACGGCAAAGTGGCTGCAGGTGACATTGCAGGCGCCCAGGATGCTTCGAAGAAGGCGAAGATGTTCAGCTTTATCGCGATCGGAATCGGACTGCTGGGCATTATATGTTACGTGATCATGCTGATCCTCGGCGTTGGATTAAGCGCGATCGGCAACCATTAATCACAAAGCATGCCGGTCATTGGCCACGCACAAGTCCTCTTGTGATTGCCGATCGCTGGTTTGTCGCAGATGAATTGAGAAGTAATTCGAACCGGAGGAGCCTGCGGATGCGTAGGATTCTCCGGTTCACATTGTGATAAAAAGTTATGGCAGTTTTTTGTACCAAGTGTGGCGCGCAAAATGAAGACTTCGCGCAGAACTGTTCGCAGTGCGGCGCCGCGCTGCCGCAAATTGGCGGCTATCAACCGATCCAGCCGCCGCCCGCTTACGGCGCGGTTCAGGATTGGAAACAACAAGGCGCCGACAAGAAACTTGTGGCCGGCCTCTGCGCAATCCTTGTTGGCGGATTCGGCATTCACAAGTTCATTCTCGGCTACACGACGGAAGGGATCATCCAGATCGTGATTACCTTTATCACGTGTGGCGTGGGCCACATCATCGGCCTGATTGAAGGAATCATTTATCTAACCAAGTCAGACGAAGAATTTGTGCGCACGTACATCCAGAACAAAAAGGGCTGGTTCTGACGTTTCATCGAAAAGTTTTCTTGCCCTAAACTCACCGCAGCGGGGCCCACGGTTCGCTGCGGTTTTCATATGATGAAGGGTTTCTATTTTGTGCCGGTCGCCGCCGATCGCGCACGGCAAATGACGATTACCGCCGGCGTGTGGCTCGGGCTGATCGCGCTTGGTGGTTTTCTTTTTTTCTTCAATCCAGCGAGTCCCGCAAATCAATTCTTTCCCAAGTGCCCCTTTCGTTTGTTAACGGGCATGCAGTGTCCCGGCTGTGGTTCTACGCGCGCCTGCTATCAACTGCTGCATCTGCATCCAGTAGCGGCGTTCAAGCTGAATCCGCTGTTCATGTTGACACTGCCGTTTATCGTTTACGGATTCCTTGGTTACACGAAGAGCGCGATTACTGGTCAGCCGCAGCGACGGCTGTTTGTCCCGTCGTTCTACCTTTGGGCGTGGCTCGTGCTCATGATCTTTTTCTGGATCTTCCGTAACACACCCTGGTACCCGTTTGTATCGTAGTGTCAGAAGCCCGAGCGTGAGCGAGGGCAAGCCCCAAAGGTCGCAACTTGAACGTAGCGCAATTTGCCCTCCCTAGCGGTCGGGCTTCTGAAACCTATGACTGACGATCGTTGGATTTGATCGAAACGAAGTCCGACGCGCTCGCGTTCTTCTCCCTCGTTCGTCGCCACAGCAAAGAGCCCCCGATTCCCACCAGAATCGCGAGCATCAATCCACCGAAAAGCAGTTTGCCCAAATCATTGAAGCCACACTCTTCGCAATCTGAAATGAGCATCGCGACAGAGAGGGTGTCTCTCAACGCGCTGAAAATCATTCCGCCGACCGACGCCAGAATCAGATCAAATAACTGGAACATGAGTTAGACCTCTTTCATCCGATTTGTCAGCTTAGACAAGCCCTTGGTTGTGTTTGTTCCTAATTGAATAGTCTTTGGTTTTGTTGTCATTCACACCTCGCTTCAGCGAGGTGATGCGCCCGGACTGTAATTATCCGCAAACAGTTTTAAAGGTTTCGCTGCTAAGCCGTTTAAACGGCTTGAAAGTTCACAACGGCTTACCAAACACCTCGCTGAAGCGAGGTGTGAATGAGAAGTCACAGCGAGCGAACTGAACTCCGTCCATTTACGATTTACGATTCACGATTTACTATCGCGACATGAATGCAGATCCCGCGATTCGGATTACCATGCTGCCCCGCGACACGAACTCGCAGGGCACAATCTTCGGCGGCGTGATTCTCAGTTACATCGACATGGCCGGCGCGATCGAAGCACATCGCAAGACCGGCATGGATCGCTTCGTTACCGTCGCCATGCGTGAAGTCATCTTTCACCAGCCGGTTTTTGTCGGCGACCTGGTGAGCTTTTATTCAGAAACCGTGAAGATCGGCACGACTTCAATCACGACGCGTGTTGTGGTCGAAGCTGAACGCTACGGCGAACCCCGTCAGAAGACGCGGGTTACAGAAGCAGAAGTAATCTATGTGGCAGTGGGCAAGGACGGAAAGAAGACCGAGATAGAGAGCAAATGAGTTGGATCAAGAATTCGCCAACCCCGATCGCAACACGCCGAAGGCGTTTGAATAACTTAGCCCGGCGTATCACGCCGGGAAACGAGTCCGTTTGTTTCTAATAACCCTGAAAGGATTGAATAATCGGTCTTACCCCACCCTTTCAGGGTGGATTTTGATCACTCGTCACGCGATCCTGGAGTGCTGCGCTTCGCGCTCTACCCAGGCTAAAGTATTTCACGCCTTCGGCGTGAGGATCTCATCCAAATCACCAACGATGATACGCGGGATGGCCGGGTTTCACGGCCACAAACGTCCCTCGACAAGTTGCCGTGACCTTATCGTGCGCGATTAGCTCGCCTTCCACAATCGCGCGATCTTCTTTTGATTCGACTACGCGCGCCTTCAGTTGAATCGGTTTGTCGGTCGGTGTCGGACGCTTCAGCGTGATCGTGTAATCTGCTGTTACAGTGCACGGCGGATGATCGATGCCGGCTTGCTTCATCAAGTAATAAGCGGCCGTCCAGTTACAGTGACAGTCGAGCAGTGTGCCAATGATCCCGCCACTCAACATCCCCGGAAATGCTTCCTGATAGGTTTCCGGATTGAAGGTCGCGACGACTTCATCGCCCTCGGAAAAGCTGCGGATGTGCAAACCCTTCTCGTTCGCGGGGCCACACCCGAAACACGCCATGTTCGGCGCGTAAGTTTCCTGGATGCTTTTTTCCATGATGATTGTGGCGGAAACCCGAACGTCAGGGAGGGTGCTGCTGCCGCGCGCGATAAAGCACCCTCACTTACGGTTGGGTTTCCGCTTTAAGTTGTTCTCTCAATTTGAATCGCTGCACTTTTCCGGTGGCAGTGTACGGCAATTCCGAGACGAAGATGTAACGACGCGGCTGTTTGAATCGTGGCAGCGACGTTTCGCACAAGGTTCGCAAGGATTGTTCGACGGCGTCTTCACTCTCGCTTTCATTCGCGCGCACCACAAACGCGCAGACGCATGACAGTCCGTCTTTATCGAACCCTTCGACGACCGCGGCCGCCCGAATTCGATCGCACTTCACTAGCACACCTTCAACTTCCACCGGTGAAACCCATTGCCCAGTCGGCTTGAAGCAATCATCGCTGCGGCCCATGTGCCACCAAAAGCCGTCCGCATCACAGCGATAAAGATCGCCGGTGCGCACCCAACCGTCAACGAATGTTTGTGCCGACGTCTCGGGCCGCTGCCAGTAACGACTCGCACAGCTGCTGCCGCGAATCCACAGATTTCCTTCGGTGCCGTCCGGAACGGGCGCGCCTTCATGATCGACTAACTTTGCTTCGTAACCCTTCAGTAATTTTCCGCTGCTGCCGTATCGGACTTCGCCCGTGTGATTCGACATGAACATGTGCAGCATCTCAGTCGAGCCAATCCCATCCAGCACTTCGACGCCGAAAGTTCGCTGCCAGTCTTCGCCAAGTTGTGCCGGCAACGCTTCACCGGCAGAGACGCACAGGCGAAGACTGGCGGTGTTTAGAGTCGCAACTTCAGTTTGGCTTCTTTTATCCGACGACCCGACTAAAGTCGGTACTCTAACGCCTGTTCGATGATGCTCCAGCAGCATGCGATAGACCACGGGCACTCCAAAAAAGATCGTCGGTTGATGCTGGCGAAAGATTCTCGCGACAACTTCCGGTGTTGGCTTTTCGCGA
Source organism: uncultured bacterium (assembly GCA_965653675.1). Classification (GTDB taxonomy): domain Bacteria; phylum Acidobacteriota; class Blastocatellia; order Pyrinomonadales; family Pyrinomonadaceae; genus UBA11740. Next base: position 224,294 of record CBFHBA010000002.1, on the reverse strand, counting down.
CACAGCACAGTTTGCAAGCCGTTTAGCAGCGGAAAAGTGAATGCGTTCCCCAGACCGTAGGCAAACGGCAAACGCGAAGAAGAGAACAAGCGATCTCCTTCGCGCAACTCCAGCACTTCACGACAGTAGGTCTCGTTTGTGTAGAAAATGTCGGCCGGACTGTGCACCGCGCCCTTGGGTTCGCCGGTACTGCCGGAAGTGTAAAGAATGAAAGCGCCGGCATTCACCGTGGTGAGGGGAAACTCATGGGCGATTTCCATCCGCTGCGCCTGATTGAAGAATTGTGATCGCACGCCGGCCGGAGGCGTCCAAGCGACATCCTCCTTGCCGCGGGGCACGACCAGCAGATATCTCAAATCAGTGAGTAGTGAACTATCGGCAAACAACGGCTCGACGATGCCGGCTTCAATGACCGCCATTTTCGCGCCGCAGTCCTTCAAAATCGTAATCTGCTCGCTTCTTCGCAGCGCCATGTTGATGGGCACGGCAATCGCTCCCAGTGAAATGATTGCGACGAACGATGCGACGAACTCAGGCGAATCGTTGAGCAGGATGGCGACTCGCTCGCCCGATTGAACTCCCAAGGCGTTCAGCTTTTCGGCGGTGCTGATTGTGAGCGAACGCAACTCGGCATAGGTGATTTCGTGTTGTTCGAAGAGAATAGCAACACGCGCGTCGCGTTCAGGCTGAAAGATTTGATTGAACAGAAGGGCGCCAACCATATGCGCGACAGACTTTAGTATTGGAGAATGTTTGGCGCAATGTGCGAACGGGCGAGTGCTTGAGCCAAAGCGTCAGTACCGGGAGCGGTAGCGACCGGGTTACTCACCGGCGAGACTACGACCCAGTCGCTACTGCTCCTGGTAATGACCTCCTAACCACATTGCTTGTTTGAACTGTCAGGCTTCGCTGTGCTTTGATCACTTTCAATGCCGATCCAAAAGAAACGCGATCACCAGACGGAGAGCCGTCTGCTGCTGGAGGCGGACGGTCCAATCGAATTGCCGCCCGCCGAAGTTTCAGACAACGCGATTGTTGTGCAGTTCGAAAAATTCAAGCCATTCATTCCCGAGCTCCTGGGCGTTCTGCGCGCGGGCACTGTTGCCGAGCCGGTGCCAGTGATGAATGACGGCTCAACTTTCGCTGTTCATGGCGAGACGCGAACCTTCTGGGTCAAAATCTGGCACGCCGCCGGAACTGAGCAAACGAAGATCGAACGCGTCCAGATCATTAGTTGCATTCCTTGGACGCGCGGATTGAGCGTGGTAATTGACGACGAGTAATCAAAGTTGAGAGAGCCCAAATTAGCTTAGAGGCGGGCGTTGCCCGCCTTTATACTATTTGCCTAAGATGCAGATCCCTGATCAAGTTTTGGAAATCGCCCGCACCGTGCGTGATGAAGGAGGTCGGGCGCTGCTCGTCGGCGGTTGTGTGCGTGACGAGTTAATGGGAGTTCAGCCGAAGGACTGGGACCTGGAAATTTACGGCATCGAGCCGGCACGTCTGCGGGAACTGCTTGATCGATTCGGCTCAGTCAATGTCGTCGGCGAGGCCTTCACAGTATACAAGCTCGGCGCACATCTCGATGTTTCAATTCCGCGTCGTGAGCGCAAAACGGGTCGTGGTCATCGCGCCTTCTTCATTGAAGGCGATCCGACGATGAGCGTCGAACAAGCCTCACGCCGCCGGGACTTCACCATCAATGCGATTCTGCAAGATCCGTTGACGCACGAAGTGATCGATCCCTTTCACGGCCGCGACGATATTCAAAACAAAATGTTGCGCCACGTCTCGCCGGATAGGTTCAGCGAAGACAGTCTGCGTGTCCTGCGCGCCGCGCAATTCGCTGCGCGATTTGAGTTCGAGATCGAGCAGGACACCGCTGAGCTTTGTCGATCGATCGATTTGACCGATCTCCCGGCAGAACGAGTTTGGGGCGAGATGGAAAAGCTCTTGCTGCGCGCGCAAAAACCGTCGATTGGGTTGAAATGGCTACGCGAGCTCGGCGCAATCGATCAGATTTTTCCGGAACTCAAAGCGCTGGTTGAGGTGCCGCAGGATCCCGAGTGGCATCCCGAAGGCGACGTGTGGATTCATACCCTGCTGACCGTCGATCGGGCGCGAGAGTTGATTGATGAGTTGCCTTACGCGAAACAAGTAACGGTAATGCTGGCTGCGCTGGCGCACGACTTTGGAAAGCCTGCGACGACTCAATTCATCGACGGCCGCATCCGCTCGCGTGAACATGAAGAGTTCGGGGTTCCGCCCACTGAATATTTTCTCGATCGATTGAACGTCCATACGCTCGACGGTTATGACGTCCGCGGGCAGGTACTTGCGATTGTTCGGGATCACTTGAAGCCGGGCGAGTTCTTTAAGAAGCGTCTGGAAGTGAGTGTCGGCGCTTTCCGGCGGCTGGCGCGAAAAGTCGATTTGGATTTGCTCTATCGAGTGGCGAAGGCTGATTCACTCGGCCGCAACGCCGAGAATGTGGCGCGCGAAAAGTGGTACACAGCTGAGGCTCAGGAATGGTTTATTGAGCGAGTGCGTGAACTCGAATTGCAGGATGGCGCCCCCGCGCCGATTCTGCTTGGACGACATCTGCTGGAAATGGGCATGCAGCCGGGGCCGCGCGTAGGCGAAATCACGAAAGCGATCTACGAAATGCAGTTGGAGGGACGGGTGACTGATTTGGACGATGCGAAGCAAGCCGCAAAGGAGATGATGTCCACAGATTACACAGAACAGTGCAGAAGGCAGTAAGCAAAAGGCAGGCGAGAAAGAAGACCAAAGATCCAAGACCTTCGCTGTGAAATCTGCGGATTCCAGTCTTATTCAGCTGACATGATAGAGTACCCGCCATGATCGAACTGCAACTTACTGATGACCATCAGGCACTAATCCAAACCGTGCGCGAGTTCGCGCAGAAAGAAGTAGCCCCCTACATCAAAGAGTGGGATGAGAAACAGGAAGCTCATCCCGAGGTTTTCAAAAAGATGGCCGAGCTGGGTCTGCTCGGCGTTTGCATTCCAGAACAATATGGCGGCGCCGGTTTCGATTACATCTCACTGGGCCTGGTGTGTGAAGAACTGGAAGCCGTCGATACCTTCCTTCGAGTGGCGATGTCAGTGCACACCGGATTGAATTCACTCACACTATATACATGGGGCACTGAAGAGCAAAAGCAGAAATATCTGGTGCCGCAAGCCAAAGGCGAGAAGCTGTCAACTTATGGCTTGACTGAGCCGGGGGCAGGTTCAGATGTGGTCGGGGCGCGATCGACGGCGCGACGTGACGGTGATGACTACATCCTGAATGGTGAGAAGATGTGGATCAGTCTCGCCGATTTTGCCGATCACTTTCTTTTTTTCTGCTGGACCGATGAAGAGAAGCGCCACAAACGCGATCACTCGGGCATGTCCTGCTTTATCGTCGAACGATCGATGAAAGGGTTCACCTCAGGAACTATTCACGGAAAGCTTGGCATTCGCGCAGGCAACACCGGATATTTTTCATTGCAGGATGTGCGCGTCCCGAAAGAAAATCTCGTCGGTGAGGAAGGTGAGGGCTTCAAGATCGCCATGTTCGCGCTCGAGCAGGGCCGCTACACAGTCGCCGCGGGAGCCACCGGCGTCATTCGCGCGTCCCGCGATGCTTCCGTTGCTTACGCGCTGGAACGTGAAACGTTCGGGACAAAGATCGCCAACCATCAGCTGGTCAAACAGAAGATTGCCGAGATGGAAGCTGACTACTGGATGTCCCATCTGCTTTGGGCGCGCGCGGGTTGGCTCAAGAACGAAGGCCGGCCGAGTGGCCGCGCAACAAGTCTTGCGAAGTGGCAGGCTACGGTGCGTAGTGAAAAGGCCGCATCGATGGCCATCGAAGTGCACGGCGCCAACGGCTATTCCAATGATTATCCTGTCGAGCGCTACCTGCGCAATTGTAAGGCGGCGGTGATTTACGAAGGCACGCGCGATATTCACACATTGATGCAGGCCGATTGGGCGCTCGGGCTGAAAAAAGAGAAGCCTGCGCGCAAGGCCCTCCCACCATGGAAGAGTCACGAGACCCGCGGCGCTGGCGCGTCCTGAACCGAACAGCACGTAATCTGCTCATCGAATATCAAATCTGCGGGGTGATCTGCATCACGCCGGACGTAGAAAATCCAGAAGCGACTCTGATACTATGACCGCGCTTTCCTAAGCTTCTTCATTCCGTTTTCGCAGCAATGCGCACAGGAGAAAAAATGGCGCCAGAATTGAGAACTGATCGCGAACTCTCTCTCGATTTCTTACGCGTGACTGAAGCCGCGGCAATCGCCGCAGCCCGCACGATGGGGCAGGGCGATCGCAAGTATTCCGATCAAGTTGCCGTCGAAGCGATGCGCGAAATAATGGACACTGTGCCGATGCGTGGGCGCGTGGTCATCGGTGAAGGCGAACGCGACGAAGCGCCGATGCTTTTCATCGGCGAGGAAGTTGGCGGCGGTTTCGGAGTCGGTGAAGAGATGGCCGCGTCATGCCCCGAAGTTGACATTGCGGTGGACCCTTTGGAAGGCACGAATCTTTGCGCGCTCGGGGCGAACAACGCGATTGCGGTGCTGGCTGCGGCTGAACGCGGCGGCCTGCTGCACGCGCCCGACATCTACATGGACAAGATCGTCGTGGGGCCGTCGTCACGCGGTGTGGTCGACATCGATGCGCCGGTGAAAGACAACCTGCGGAACATAGCGCGTCGTCTGGGCCGGGACATTGAAGACCTGACGGTGATTGTTCTCGACCGCCCGCGTCACAAAAAGGTCATTTCGGACGTTCGTGCGGCGGGCGCGCGCATTCGCTTGATTTCCGACGGCGATTTGTCCGCTGGAATTTCGGCAGCGGTAGCCGGCACGAATATCCATGCCTGTATCGGCATCGGCGGCGCCCCCGAAGGCGTGCTGACTGCCGCGGCAATCAAATGCCTGAACGGCGAGATTCAGACGCGTCTGGTTTTTGATGCCGAACGGCTCGGGGTCGACAAAGACAAGCTGCCGCCCGCGAAAGAAGTTATCGATCGTTTGAAATCTATGGGCATCACCGATCCAAACAAAGTTTATGACACAGAAGATCTGGCGCCCGGCAAGAAGATCATTTTTGCTGCCACCGGCGTCACGGATGGTGCGTTGATGCGTGGCGTGCGTTTCTTCGGTTCAGGCAAACGCACACATTCGCTTGTCATGACCAGCGAATCCAAACACATCCGCTTTGTGGACAGCATCCACATCGAAGGCGGACCGGATACCGTGATTAGATTTTAGTGTCAACAAAGTAACGCAATTTGTTAAATTGCGCCGCTCGACTCAAATCGCAAGTTAACAACTTGCGCTACTAGATGAAGTCCCTTCTTTCGATCTCCCTGGTGCTCGCGGTCGCGCTGGCGGCAACAGCCCAACTTCCGAAAGAGGAGTCGCGGCAGCTTCAGCCGTTTCGCGTTGAAGAGAAAACCATTGCCCAGATTCACGCTGCGCTGGCTGCGCGACAGTTAACGTGCCGAGGACTGGTCGAAGCGTATTTGGCGCGCATCAGCGCTTACGATCAGAAAGGTCCGTTCATCAATGCCGTTTTGTTGCTCAATCCCGACGCGGTGAAGACCGCGGATGAACTCGATGCGCGTATGAAATCGGGCGCCCCCATGCGTCCGTTGGAATGCGTGCCCGTAGTCGTCAAGGACAATTACGAGACGAAGGGTCTGCGGACGACGGCCGGCTCGCAGTCGCTCGCTAACTTCATTCCGGCGCGCGACGCGTCCGTGGTGGCAAAGATTAGAGACGCCGGAGCGATCGTTTTGTTCAAATCGAACATGGCGGAATTTGCCTTCACACCACTTGAGACGGTGGGCTCGATGCAACCGGGCTACACTTTCAATCCGTATGCCCTCAATCACACCACCGCTGGATCGAGCGGAGGCACAGCGGCGGCAGTCGCTGCAAACTTTGGCGCGGTTGGATTGGGCACTGACACCGGCAATTCGATTCGTGGTCCGTCGTCACACCAGAGCCTGGTCGGCATTCGATCGACGATGGGTCTGGTAAGCCGCACCGGCGTGGTGCCGCTTAACTTTCTGGCGGACATCGCCGGGCCGATGACTCGCACAGTTGAAGACGCGGCCGTCGTGCTCGGTGTAATTGCCGGCACTGATTCGGCCGATCCAGTCACCCTCACCAGCGAAGGACACATTCCCCCAAGCTACCTGCCGTTCCTGAAAAAGGATGCTCTCAAAGGCGTGCGACTGGGTGTGCTGCACGCGGCTTACGATCGGCCCACCGCGGACGCCGAAGTGATAACAGTTTTCAAAAACGCGCTGAACGAACTGAAGGCAGCGGGCGCACAGATCATTGATCCGGCCGTAGTCGATGGTTTACCGCAGCGTCCGCAGGATCCGCTGCCCTGTCGCGGTTTTAAGTACGACCTGGAACACTACCTGGCCGAGGCGGGTGCCCCGGTCAAGACGCTTGACGAGATTATCAAAGGCGGAATGTTTCATCCGACGATTCGGCAGCGACTTGAACGCGCGCAAACGAATGACTCTGCGGGCGATGACAGTCCCGGATGCCAGGCCAATCGTGAATATCGCACAAAGTTTGGCGATGCGGTGCTTGCCACCATGACGAAACTGAAGCTCGACGCATTTGTGTATCCCACCTGGAGCAATCCGCCGGCGATCATCGGTGACGTGCGACAAAATCTGGCGGGCGATAACAGCCAGGTCTATGCGCCTACGACCGGCTTTCCGGCGATCACCGTGCCGATGGGATTTACTCGCGGCGGCACGCTGCCCGCCGGTCTGACGATCTTCGGTCGTCCCTGGGACGAAGGCCGTTTGTTTGCATTCGCCTTCGCCTACGAACAGGCGACACATCATCGCAAGCCTCCACCCACGACGCCGCCGCTGAAATGAAGGCGCCGTAGAGTACCGACTTCAGTCGGCCGTTTTAATCGGCGCGAAATCCCGACTGTAGGTACTCTGACACCTTCGCGAAACTAATTGAGTTTTGAACTGGAGGTAAGAAGTTCATAGTGACCGCTAACAGGAGAGTCCCACTATCGAGGCTGCGACCTTTTGACCTCGCGGTCTCCGTTTGGGCGACCAGCGCGACGGTTACGATAGCGGCTTCGCAACAGGCCGGATACCGTCATTAGATTTTAGGAATTCTTTAGTTGCGATCAGGCTCAGAAGAAACTTGACTCTGGCTTCCTACCGAGTATTGTCGGCACGTATGTATCGGCTCCCTACCCCACGTCAGAAGATGTTTCGGTAGTCAGCGCACTCAACCAAACCATTTTCAAGGAGCGCCTATGTTGCGAAGAGGAACTCTCGTATTGGTGATCTTCATCGGGTTATCTGGCTTAGCTGTCCTCTCATGGAGTCAGGAGCCAAGATCTTACGGACACAAGAAGGCTGTCACCCAAGATATGCCTGTAGTTGAATTCTCCAGCACTGAGAATGGTGATATCAAGCGACAGACGAAGGGGCGTCGCTATGATCGGCCAAAGTCGCGACCGATTAGTGAACTGCCAGAGGGCGAAGATGTGTTGCCGTTGAGCGTCCATCAAGTTGATGTTTCAGCATTGCCGGTAACGCAAAGTGATATGGTCGTTGTGGGGCAAGTGCTTAGTCGCCAGGCATATCTTTCGAACGACCGCAGCGCTGTATATTCCGAATACCCGATTCTCGTCGAAGATATTCTTAAGAACCGTCAGCAACCGCTTTACATCGGCCAGCAAATAATAGTCGAACGATGGGGTGGTGCCGTCCGGTTTCCCTCGGGTAAAGTTCAACATTATACCGTTGACAAACGAGGTACGCCGCAATTGAACGAGAAGTACGTTTTTTTCCTGAAATGCAGCGAACAGAATTACGACATCATAACGGCTTATCGCGTAAGCGATGATCGAATTGATCCGCTTGATAGTGGTTTGCCTTTTGCGAAATACGAAGACGCGAGCGTCCAGACATTTCTAGCCGATCTGAAAGCGGCAATGCAGGCGCGCTAACTCCTCAGGAGTCGATTATGAAGCGCTTTCCATTGCCAGTCGTAACAGTAGCTGCGTGTCTAATCTCGATCGCCCTAGTGATATTTACGGCGTCGGCTCAAAATCCATGCGCAAACTGTACCCCCGGTCCCAACAATGGGAGTGTGGCGAATGCTCAATTGTCGTCATGGCCACCAGGTACGACGGTAACCGTTTATATAGATCCCGCCTTTGCGCAGATTCAGGGCGGAGTCCAGGCGATCAAAACGCATTGACTAACTGGAACAACGCCGGCAACTCGGGAGTCACTTTTCAATTCAGTTCGACGCCCGTTTCTGGACCTAATACTTATACCGTTAATCGTCAGCAACCATCCCTCGGAGCCGGTTACCAAGGTGAAACGGGTGGTACTGCGTCGGGAGGTCACCGGTCCACAGCATTTAGTAACATCGATCCGGGTGTGACGAACACTACTGCACTCACTCAAGCTATGTCGCATGAAACCGGACACACGTTTGGGTTAGACGATACTGGCTCTAACTGCCAGAACGGCGGGTCTGCTATGAATCTTGCCAACAGCCTCAATGACACGACGCGTGGTTCAAACGGACCAACCAATTGCGACAATCAAGCTTCCTCGCAATACAACAACTATCCAACGCCGACACCTACACCTACACCGTGCAAATGCATAGTTGGATGCTGTGATGGCGACATCTGTGGGGAAATAAATTCAAGCCTGCATTCCGTGCGAGCCGGATACAATTTCCGGCTAGTTGGGGGTCGACCACGAACGCAAACATTTGGAACGCAGTAACATGTGCTATCGACGGTTGGAACAACGCAATGGCGATGTCTTTGAGAACTTTATCGAGAGAGTCGAGAAGGCGATCCGTAACGCTCAGACGCAAGGCATTCAATGATGAAGACGTTGACGCGCGTCATAACTTTGCTTTCACCTAAGGAGGTAACGTGTCCAAAACAACAGTGCTGAATGCCTAAGAGTAATTTTGTCCTCGTCGTTTTGTGTGGAAGCATCGGATGCCTCGCCCATGCCGACTATTACAATTCACCCAGGGCGAAACGGCTTCTGCCGAGAACTTTGACGCTCTGTGTAAAAGAATTAGAATGTTTCCACGCCTCCTAAGGCTGTTACGGGTCAATACAAGCTAGAAAATGGCCCGAGCCGAAAAAGATCCAGAAAGGAACGATTAATATGTGGTACTCAGTGGGTCGCGTCTTACTGCTGGTCGTAGTATCTCTATTGTTTGGGTTATTACTTTTAACCTCCAAGAAAGGTGTTACACAGTCAAAGCCACGCGAACAGGAGTCGACAGTGGACGCAATACGAAGAGGCGGCCTTCGCGAGGCTGCGAAAATCGCGGGCCACTACAAAGGCACAATACGAACCTCTGGTTGGGGCAGATATGACCTTGATGGCATAACGAGTAACAGTTCAAACATTATAATCGGTCTTCCTTCAAGCGTTTCGTCTGCGATTGCGGGCTCATCTGGCCAAACAATTGAAACTCACTACAAGGTAAAGGTTGAAAGGGTGCTAAAAGGTAAGGCGACTGATTCTCTGGATCTCATTATTCCTGGTGGAAAAGTAATCTTCGAAGATGGCACCTCGGCAGAACTCGTGCCAGAGGACTTGGGCCCAATCGTGGACAACCACAGATACATATTCTTTTTAACACCTAACCCTACAGATGCGCACGCGTTCTCCTTAACCGGAGGAGGACAGGGACTCTTTGAGTTAACGGTTGACTCGAAAATCAGTTCACGCGGTCACAAAACTTATACGGTTCAGAAGAATAAAGACCAGTGGGCCTTTGAGTTCATCAACGAAATCGAGGCTGCTGTTAAGAGGCATCCCAACACTTCCTCGTGTTGTAGGTAACTCTCGCACTTTTGGTTGGATTTGGCTGATCCCAAAGGAGACTCGACCGTGCGCACTTCTCATCGCTTTGTTGATGTTGGATTTGTCGTTTGCGTGTTGATTCTATCACTCGCCCCCACACTTATCGCTCAGTCGTATTGCGTGCCTTCCAGTGATATCCCGACTGAACTAAAACAGCGCCAACCGGGCAACGATGGAAAGATTCACGTTACTTACAGTTTCAACGATTCGAACATATCTGAAAATTCAAAAAAAGCGATTGAAAACGCCATCAATCAATGGAACGCGCGTTCGGGAACCACCAACATTCAATTTGATCCAGCACCTGCGGGAACAACCGGTGACGTTAAATTTAAGCCAAGTACAAACTCACAAGAGACTGGTGGTTGCGCCGCACATGACCCGAATACGAATGAGATAGCATACAGTCCCGATTGGGAGCAACGCGCGGCCAGTGAAGCCGACGGCGCCACGGTCATTGCTCATGAACTGGGACACTATCTTGGCTTGGACGATGCCGGCGTCAATCCATCTCCACCGACAATCATGAACAATCCCCAGGTAGGGCCGGGAGTCACTTGTCAAAATGCAACGGTCCCCACCACTACGGTCTTAGCAAACGACGCTAGTAGGGTAAATACGTGTGTAACGAACGTGCGTCCTACGCCAACACCAACACCGACGCCAACACCAACACCGACGCCAACACCAACACCATGTAACTGCATAGTTGGGTGTTGTGACGGCGACATCTGTGGGGAAATAAGTCAAAGCTGCATTCCCTGCGAGCCAGACACGATCTCTGGTAGAGGCGGCTGCATGAGCGAAAGTTGCATGAACTGCTATGCAGGGGGAGGAACCTATTGTTCCGGCTATGGTGGCGATTGCTGGACGCCAATCCTGATCGATGTGCTGGGAAACGGATTCAATCTCACCGATGCCGCAAACGGCGTAGACTTCAACGATGGCCACGGCACGATAATTCGAACCTCTTGGACAACCGCGAGCAGCGACGATGCCTGGCTTGTTCTGGATCGAAATGGCAACGGCGCGATTGATGATGCGACGGAATTGTTCGGCAGCGCTGCGCCGCAACCACCACCGGCGCCAGGCGATCTCAAGAATGGATTCCGTGCTTTGGCTGAATACGACAAGCCCGCGAACGGCGGTAACAGCGACGGAGTCATTAACAACCATGACGCAATCTTTTCAAGCCTCCGACTGTGGCGAGACGCGAATCACAACGGCGTTAGCGAGCCGAGCGAGTTGCATACGCTGCCATCGTTGATGGTCGAATCGATCTCGTTGGCGTACAAGGAATCACGACACCGAGATCAGTACGGCAATCAATTTCGTTATCGTGCTAAAGTTGATGACGCCGCGCATTCCAATGCTGGCCGCTGGGCGTACGATGTCTTCCTTCTTGTCTCGCACTAATCCGCCATATGTCGATAGCACAATCAATCTGCGCATACCGTGGTTTGTTTGGGGACTTGTTTCCGCCTTCTGTTTGTTGGTCGTAACGGTTATTGTTGCTGCTCCCATCTCAGCCTCACAAGGTTACGACACGTTCGCGTCCGCGATTTACAAGACGTTCAGCTATTTCTGTCATCAAATCCCCGAGCGTTCCTTCCACATCGCCGGTCAACAATTCGCCGTCTGTTCGCGGTGCACGGGATTGTACGCGGGATTCGCACTGGCGACTTTGACTTATCCGCTATTTCGTTCACTCCGCAGAACAGACACGCCGCGGATCATTTGGTTGTTTGCTTCCGCGCTGCCGCTCGCGATCGATTTTAGTCTCACCTACTTCGGTCTTTGGCAGAACAACCACTTCACGCGTTTTACCACTGGCGCTTTGTTTGGCGCGGTCGCGGCGATTTTTATTTTGCCGGGAGCGATTGAGTTGACGTCCGATCTAGTACGATACCTGCGTCCTGCCTCACGGTCGGGCTTCTGACGCTCTGCCCGCTACTGCTGACGGTTCTGACTGCGAATGCTCGGCCTTCTGACACCTATACCTGTGTTATCCTAACTCAAATTATCTAAACAATTCCCCCGGTTGATTTCTGATGCTGTGGCCGTTTTCAGCACTGAGCCGGATTCTCCGTCGCGCGTCTGGCGATGGCGAGCTACCGCTTCGCGAATAGCTGTTTAGCCTTGAGCGGCTCGATCACTACGCCGGAGAGCTCGCCGAGGAAGCCAAACGTGCCTTTCAGCGACGCCGGGCCGCGCTGCTTTTGCCTCGTCTCGAAGAAAATGGCCGGAAGCTCGTTGAGGCTTACGACGCACTCGCCGAATCAATTCGCACAGAACACGTCATTTCGCCCGCGGCTGAATGGCTGGTCGACAACTTCCACATCGTCGAAGAGCAAGTGCGCGAGATTCGCGAAGACCTGCCGAGGAGTTACTACTACGAGCTGCCAAAACTGGCCGATGGGCCATTCAAAGGTTACCCGCGCATCTACGCTTTGTCAGAGTCGCTAATCGCGCACACGGACAGTTTCCTCGACTCCGATACGCTGCGCCGGTTCATCAATTCATATCAGAAGGTCTCGCCGCTATCGATCGGTGAGTTATGGGCGGTTCCGATCTCGCTGCGCATCGCGCTCGTCGAGAATCTGCGCCGGCTTGCGACGCGCATTGTTTCATCGCGCGGCGAACGCGAAGAAGCAGACAAACTCGCCGACAAGCTGCTCGATCTGGCGAAGCTCAGCCCACAGGAAATTGTTCCGCACATTTCCGGACGATTGGGAAGGCGGAAAGTTCTGGGTCGCGCGTTCATAGTGCAGCTAATGCAGCGTTTGCGAGAACAGGATCCCGCGGTGCTGCCCGCAGTTGAATGGATCGAGAAGCAACTGCACAGACTTGAGCTTTCAATCCACGAAGTCGTTAACGAGGAACACACGCGTCAGGCTGCGGCACAGGTGACTGTTGGCAACATTATCACCAGCATGCGCCTGCTTTCGACGCTTGATTGGCGCGATTTTTTTGAGACAGTCAGCCTGGTTGATCCCGAGTTGGCGAAGGATCCGGCAGGCGTTTTTTCGCAGATGGATTTTGCCACGCGCGATCGCTACCGGAAAGTGGTCGAGCGGATTAGCAAACGGGCGGCGCAAAGCGAGCTTGATGTCGCCCGCGCAGCGCGCCAGTTGGCGCAAGCAGCGCGTGAAGCAAACGCGCCGTCTGCGGCAGCACACATCGGTTACTACCTGATCGGTAAAGGTCTCCCTCAACTCGAATCGAGCACGGGTTATCATCCGCGCCCACATGAGCGAATTGACCGGGCGATCGAACGGCACGCAACCAGTTTTTATCTGGGCAGCCTGGCGATCCTGACGCTGTCGATCGTCGCCGCGATCTTCGGCACCGTTTACGGCGTCGCCGCGAGTTGGTTTCAAGCTACGGTTGCGGCCCTGCTCACCTTAATTCCTGCCAGCGACTTTGCGATCAGCGTGGTCAACTGGAGCATCACGCACTCTTTCCCTCCGCGACTTCTACCGAAGCTTAATCTCACGAAAGGAATTCCAGTCGAAGCCATCACGATGGTAGTCGTGCCAGTCATCTTTTCTGACGAGGCAACTGTGCACGAGATGATTGAGAAACTTGAGATTGCTTATCTTGCGAACCAGGACGAGCAAATTTACTGGGCGCTGCTGGGTGACTTCGCGGACAGTGCGCAAGAGCACGACGCGAGCGATGCACAAATCGTTGAAAACGCGTTGCAAGGGATAAAAGAACTCAATCAACGCTATCCAACGAAAGCCGCAAACCGCTTTCACTACTTTCACCGCCGTCGTCAATGGTGCGAAACCGAAGCCAAATGGATCGGATGGGAGAGAAAGCGCGGCAAGCTTCGGGAATTCAATCACCTGCTGCGTGGCGCACGAGATACGAGCTTCACCGTGGCGACTGTCGATGAAGATCTGTTGTCAAAAGTGCACTTCGTCATAACGCTCGACGCCGACACGCAGATGCCGCGCGAGACTGCGTGTCGTCTGATTGGTACGGCACTGCATCCGCTAAACCATCCGCAATTCGATACTGAAGATCGCGTCGTCGACGGTTATGCGATTCTGCAACCGCGCGTAAGCATGTCTCTGGAAAGCTCTTCGCGTTCGATTTTCGCGCGCATCTTCTCAGGCAACACAGGTGTCGATCCTTACACGACCGCGGCATCAGATGTGTATCAGGACTTATTTGGGGCGGGTATTTACACGGGTAAAGGCTTGTACGACGTGGATGCCTTTGAACGGGCGCTCAAGGATCGCGTTCCGGCTCAGACTCTGCTGAGTCACGATCTATTTGAGTCGATCTTTGCGCGTGCGGCTTTGGTCACTGACATCGAGTTTCTTGATGACTATCCGACGTATTACGACTCGTTTGCGCGGCGGCAACATCGCTGGACGCGCGGTGATTGGCAGATCGCCGGTTGGTTACGGCGGACGGTTCGCGACGCGCATGGGAAGCGGCAGCGCAATCGAATTCCGGCAATATCGCGCTGGCAGATTCTCGACAATTTGCGGCGGAGTTTGCTTGCCCCCGCGATTGTTTTGTTGCTGCTGGCCGGTTGGACGATTTTGCCCGGCTCTGCCTGGTGGTGGGCGTTGTTCGTGCTTTTGACGCTCGCGTTTCCCGTTTATGCCCATGTGACCACCGGTTTGTTGATTCACCCGCGCGGGGTGCCTTGGACCAGTCACTTCTGGAGCATTTGGGGCGACGTGCGCACAAACACCGCGCAGATTGCGCTCGAGATTGTGTTTCTCGCGCATCAAGCGGTGCTGATGTCGGACGCGATCGGCCGCACGAGTTATCGCAAGTTGATTTCCCACAAACATCTGCTCGAATGGATCACTGCCGCCAGTTCGGAGCGCACGAGCAAACACGATCTGAAAGAATTCATTCGTTTCATGTGGCCGGCTGAAGTCGTGGTAGTGATCGCCGGGGCCTTGATTAGCTTGGCTGACGCAGCCGCGTTGCCGGTGGCCGCAATTTTCCTGGTTTCGTGGGCGGCCTCTCCGGTCATCGCTTTGCTAATCAGCCGGCGTCGCAAGGAAGCAGCAGTGGAACTCAGCGCGCGAGACGTCCGCGCCGCTCGTATTGTTGCGCGGCGCACTTGGCGCTTTTTTGAAACGTTCGTGGGCGAAGAAGACCACTGGTTACCACCCGATAATTTCCAGGAAGATCCCAAACCGGTCGTTGCGCATCGCACCTCTCCGACCAATATCGGCCTGCTTTTGCTCTCGACGGTCGCGGCGTATGACTTTGGCTACATCGGTCTCATCGAAATGGTCGAGCGACTGGAAGCGACGCTTGCCAGCCTGCAGAAGCTACAAAAGTTTCGTGGCCACTTTTTCAATTGGCATGACACAAAAACACTCGAGCCTCTGTGGCCGCAATACGTTTCGGTCGTTGATAGCGGCAATCTTGCCGGAAGTTTCATTGCGCTGAAGCAGGCGTGCCTCGAAATTCCCGATCACCAGGTTTGTGATGAGCGAATTCTTGCCGGTATTCGTGACACCCTCGCCGCCTTGCGTCATGAAACTTCACAATTGTTGCCGGCCCGTCAGCGAACGGACGCCCTTGGGATCAGGCATTTGAGTGATGAAATCGACGCCGCCGTCAAAGCGGCAAACCCTGAAACGCCGTCGTTTCCGGCCGCGTGGTATTCGGTGCTGGAAAAAGTTAATGGGCATGCAGTTGCCATCGACGACATTGTGGCGGCCGTGCTGCACGAGCATGGCGGCGATGACATCGCCGAACTGAAGTGGTGGAGCGGAGCTTTGTTGCGGCAAGTCAGGCACGCGCTGCGGGACTTGCGGTTGCTGACACGTTCAGTCGCAGCGTTTGCCTTTGAAGCAAGCGGAGTAGCCGTCACCGCCGTCCCCACGCTGGCTCAGCTTAACGAGGTCGAAGACAGCGATACCGGCTTGACGGCACGGGAGATTTCATCCCGCTTAGGAAACATCGCGTCAACGTGTCAGCGTCTGTTCGACGAAATGGATTTCACGTTTCTGTTGGACGAGGAGCGCAAAGTCTTCACGATCGGCTACAACGTGGCGGAAGGGCGGTGTGACAATTCGTTTTACGATTTGCTTGCTTCCGAAGCTCGCATGGCCAGCTTCATTGCGATCGCGAAGGGCGACGTACCGCAGGAGCACTGGTTTCGCATGGGCCGTCAACTCACGTCAGTCGACGGTGGTCGCGCGCTAATCTCGTGGACGGGCACCATGTTCGAATACCTGATGCCGTTGCTCGTGATGCGTGATTACCGCGATACCCTGCTCGGTGAAACTTACGATGGCGTGGTCTCGCGCCAGATTGAGTATGGCGCCGAACGCGGCGTGCCCTGGGGGATATCAGAATCGGCGTACGCGGCGCGCGACCTCCAGATGAACTATCAGTATGGACCGTTTGGCGTTCCCGGGCTCGGTCTCAAGCGCGGTCTAATCGAAGATCTCGTTGTCTCTCCGTACTCGACCATTCTTGCATCGAATGTCAGGCCGGCGGAGGCCGTCGAAAATCTGCGCGTCCTGGAGGGCGAGGGCGCCTTGTCACGCTATGGGTTTTATGAAGCGCTCGATTACACACCCGAACGCGTGAAGAAAGGCGAGCATTGCACGCGCGTGCATGCATACATGGCGCACCATCAGGGAATGAGCCTGATTGCGCTCGACAATCTCCTCACTCACAACATTATGCAGGATCGGTTTCACAGCGATCCGATGGTGCAAGCGACTGAGCTGCTCTTGCAGGAGCGTGTGCCGCGGGGCGTGCCTGCTGCCCACCCGCGCGCCGAAGAAGTCCTGACGGGGCGGGTTGTACGAATCCTTACCGGTCTCGTCACACGGGCTTACGACACGGCTGATCTACCGACGCCGCGGACGCAACTACTCTCAAACGGAAACTACACAGTGATGATTACGACAGCCGGCGGCGGCTATTCGCGTCGCGGCGCCATGGCCGTGACACGCTGGCGGGAAGATGCGACGCGCGACAATTGGGGCAGCTTTATCTATGTCCGCGACGTACGCAGCGGCGCTGTCTGGTCTACGGGTCATCAACCGATTCCGGCCAAAGCGACGAACTATGAAGTTGCCTTCTCGGAAGACAAGGCGGATTTCTGGCGGCGCGATTCTGGCATCGTCTCGCACATGGAAGTGATCGTGTCTGCCGAGGACAATGCCGAGCTACGCCGCGTGACGCTCGCGAACTTTTCGAATCGTCCGCGGGAAATTGAACTGACGAGCTATGCCGAAGTTGTCCTCGCGCCGCAGGCCAGCGATGTCGCACATCCGGCTTTCAGCAATCTTTTCGTTGAGACGGAATTCCACGCCCGGTATGACGCGCTGTTCGCGAGGCGGCGTCCGCGTTCCTCGGAAGATCCGCCGACTTGGGGAATTCATGTGCTCGCTAGTTCCAGCGAAACTGTCGGTGGAATTCAGTTCGACACCGATCGTTCGCGTTTTCTCGGGCGCGGGCACGCGCCTTCTGATGCGATTTCAATTGTCGCCGACCAGCCGCTTTCGAACACAGTCGGCGCCGTGCTCGATCCTATTTTCAGTTTGCGCTGCCGCGTTCGTTTGCAGCCGAACGAAACAGCGCAGATTGTCTTCACCACCGGCGTTGCCGATTCGCAGGAACATGCCCTCGCATTAAGCGAGAAATATCACGACGCCGGCATCTTCGCGCGCGAGTCGCGACTGGCTTGGACCCGCGCGCAAGTAGAAATGACTCACCTGCACATCGATCCCGAAGAGGCGCACCTGTTTCAAAGACTTGCAGGCCGCATTCTGTATTCCGATCCGTCGTTGCGTCCTACTCCGTATGTGTTGGCGCTCAACAGACTGTCGCAATCGCGTCTTTGGGTGCACGGCATCAGCGGCGATTTGCCGCTCGTGATTCTGCGGCTCGAGCGCGAAGAGGATGTGCCGATGGCGAAACAACTGTTGCGTGCGCACCAATACCTCCGATCGAAAGGGCTCCAATTCGACCTGCTGATTCTGAATGATCATCCAACCGGTTATGCTCAGTCCCTCCAGGATTCGTTACAGATGGCGGCGCGCACTTCCGGCGCGCAAGGGCTAATCGACAAATCGGGGGGCGTCTTTATTCGCCGATCGGATCAAGTCCCCGAAGATGAGCGCATCCTGCTGCATGCAGTGGCGCGTTTGGTAATCGTCAGCGAGCGTGGTTCGCTCGAAGATCAACTCGTGCGACGCCCGGCCGAAGAACCTTTGCCGCCTCAGTTTCAGCCGCGTGCTGCCTTACAAACTTATCCTGAAGTGCCGCTCGAAATCCCGAAACTTTCGTTCTTCAACGGTGTCGGCGGCTTTGCACATGGTGGCCGTGAATATGTCGCGACGCTGGGAGAAGGGCAGTGGACACCGGCGCCCTGGTGCAACGTAATCGCCAATCATCGGGATTTCGGTTTCCTGGTGACGGAAACCGGCGGCGCCTTTACCTGGTCGGCGAACAGTCACGAAAACCGCTTGTCGCCGTGGTCGAATGATGTCGTGAGTGATCCACCTGGCGAAGTCATTTTTTTGCGCGATGAAGATTCCGGCGCGACCTGGACACCGACTCCGTTGCCAATTCGTGAAGCGGCGACGTACGCGATTCATCACGGGCACGGCTACACGGTTTTTGAGCACGCCAGTCATGGCATCTCACAGGAGTTGCTGATGTTCGCGCCGCTCGATGCGCCCGTGAAAATTTCGGTGCTGCGTTTGCGCAATCGCAGTGAGCGCAGGCGACGTTTATCGATTACGAATTACGTTGAGCTGGTCCTGGGCGTTGATCGTGCAGCCTCCGCGCCTCACATCGTGACCGACATCGAAGAACAGCAAGGCGCGATCTTTGCCCGCAACTGCTACAACAACGAGTTCGCCGACGCGATTGCCTTCGTGGGTACCAGCGAGCGGAGGTTTACGATGACTTGCGACCGCAAAGAGTTCATCGGCCGAAACGGATCGCTGCGAGCGCCGGCTGCGCTTCGCCGCACGGGTTTGGGTGGACGCGACGGCGCCGGTCTGGATCCGTGCGCGGCGATTCAAACCAACGTTGAACTCGCTCCTGGCGAGTTGCGCGAGGTTATCTTTCTATTTGGTGAAGGTGATTCGATCGAACAGGCGCGCGAAATAAATTCGCGATTCCGGAACGCGCAAGTGGTGAATGAGGCGTTTGAGCGTGTCCTGGATTTCTGGGACCAGACGCTGGGAACGATTGAGATCAAAACTCCCGATGCTTCGCTCGACACGCTCGTCAATCGTTGGCTGCTGTATCAGGTGCTCGCGTGCCGCGTGCGCGGTCGTTCGGCGTTCTACCAATCAAGTGGCGCGTTTGGCTTTCGCGATCAATTGCAGGACGTGATGGCGCTCGTTTACGCACGACCCGAAGTCGCGCGTGCACAAATCCTCCGGGCGGCTGCACGCCAATTCAAAGAAGGGGATGTGCTTCACTGGTGGCACGAGCCGACGGGTCGCGGCGTGCGCACTCGATTCTCAGACGATTTGTTGTGGCTGCCATTTGTCGTGGCGCACTACGTTAACGTCAGCGGAGACCGATCGGTGCTCGATGAAACCGTAACGTTTCTCGAAGCTGATCCGCTGAAAGACGATCAGGTCGAAGCGTACATTCAACCGAAAGAGTCGTCGGCATCGGGAACCGTTCTGGAACACTGCGCGCGCGCCATCGATCGCAGTCTTGAATTGGGCGCGAATGGATTGCCGTTGATGGGTTCGGGTGATTGGAACGATGGGATGAACCGCGTCGGCTGGAAGGGCAAAGGCGAAAGTGTATGGCTCGGATGGTTCCTGTGCACAGTGCTGGAAGGGTTCGAACCGCTTCTGTCAAAACCCGGAGCGTTAGCGACGGGGTCCAGAAAACAATGGGAGCAACGGCGAAAAAATTACGCCGTTTATCTTGAGCAGCTACGCAAAGGCCTCGAGAAAGCCTGGGATGGTGATTGGTATCGCCGCGCGTATTTTGATGATGGAACGCCGCTCGGTTCGGCGCAGAATGACGAATGCCGCATCGACTCGATCGCGCAAACGTGGGCCGTCATCTCCGATGTTGCAGAATCGTACCGCGCCCAGCGCGCGATGGCCGCCGTTGAACAGTATCTGATTCGGCGAGGTGATGGATTGATCATCCTGTTCACGCCACCCTTCGATAAAAGCAAACTCGATCCGGGTTACATCAAAGGCTATGTTCCGGGTGTGCGTGAAAACGGTGGGCAATATACTCACGCTGCGCTTTGGACAGTCATTGCGTTCGCGCTACTCGGAGACGGCGATCGCGCGGGAGAATTGTTTGGTTTATTGAATCCGATCAATCATGCGTCCACGCGCGCCGGCTTGCACAAATACAAAGTCGAGCCATACGTCGCGCCTGGCGACGTCTACGCAGTGCCGCCACACACTGGCCGTGGCGGCTGGACCTGGTACACGGGATCAGCCGGCTGGATGTATCGCGCCGCGATCGAATACATCCTCGGGTTTAAGCTCGCGGGCGATCGTCTGCGTATCGATCCCTGCATTCCTCGTTTCTGGCGCGAATTCGAAATCACTTATAGTCGCGGAAATACTACTTATCGAATCAAAGTTGAGAACCCGCATGCGCTTTGTCGTGGTGTGGCGTTGGTGCAAGTTGATGGACAAGACCAGCGTGCGGATCAAATCACGCTAACAGCCGACGGACAGGTGCATCAGGTTCGAGTTGTGATTGGTGAAAAGGTTGCGGCTGCAGAACCGGACGTGCCAATTCCCGCAACTGAAAAAATTCACACATAAATAAGGCGGGAGCTGGACTCCCGCCGTCAAAAAACTCAAAAGTTGTGGTCTTCGTCAGGCGCGCGCCCGCGCAACCAGTTCAGAAGGAACTTCTTTTTCCTTCTTTTTTCGCGGACGATTGCCGTTGTCGGATGCGCTCGCCTCTGGCTTGTCAGCCGCGCGTTCTTCCTGCTCGCGCACGTAAGTGAGCCACGGCCCCGGCGCCGGACGTTCGCCTTTCGTGATCTCGAAGAACATCTTCTGAATCTTTGTCGTGATTTCGCCGCGTTGCCCGCTGCCGATCGTGATGCGATCGACGGAGCGAATTGGCGTAATTTCAGCAGCTGTACCACTGAAGAAGAGTTCATCCGCCACGTACAAAGCAGCGCGTTGAATGCTGCGCTCTTTGATGGTGATGCCAAGCTCGTCACAAATCTGAATTACACTGTCGCGCGTGATACCAGGCAGCACTGAAGACGAAAGCGGCGGCGTGTTAACGACCCCATTCGCCACCACGAAAATATTTTCGCCGGAACCTTCAGAGACATAACCGCGATCGTCGAGTGCGATGCCTTCCGCGAACCCGTTGACAAGTGCTTCCATCTTGATCAACTGCGAGTTCATATAGTTTGCGCCGCTCTTCGCCATCGGCGGCAGCGAATTTGGACTCAGGCGGTTCCAGCTCGAGACGCAAACATCGACGCCTTTTTCGATCGCTTCATCGCCGAGGTACTTTCCCCAGTCCCATGCGCCGATGTAGCAAGCCAGCGGATTCGGAAACGGATTGACACCGAACGCGGGATGCTCTTCATCCAAACTGCGGAAGAGAATCGGCCGGATGTAGCACTGGTTGAGACGGCTCCGACGCACGAGCTCAACCGCGGCGTCGCAAAATTCATCGACGCTCCAATCATGATCCATGCGAAAGACCTTCGCGGAATTCAAAAAGCGTTGCATGTGTTCGCGCAGACGAAAGACGGCCGGACCGCGTTTGGTCGAGTAACAACGAATTCCTTCAAAGACGCTCGAGCCGTAGTGCAGGACGTGTGACATTACATGGACGCGTGCGTCCTCCCATTTGATGAACTCGCCGTCGTGCCATACCACGTCACAAATACGCGGAGTGCTAACGTCCTTTTTCTTGTCGCCCATTGAATACATGAGTTGTGGTTCTCCTTTGGAGATCTAAAGCAGTTCGAACCCGCGAGACGTGCTTACAGACTGAATTGACAAAGCACGATACTCTAAATTTGACGCGGTTTGCAAGACGACTTACGCGTAAGACGTTGGCCAGGATCAGCCACAGATAGACACGGATTGACACAGATTAAAATCTATTTCCTATCTGTGAATTACTGTGTCCGTCTGTGTCTCTTTTCAGCTTGATAATCGTGACCGTGCTTCGTACGATTCAGTCTGAACTTGCAATCAAGTAACACTGTCAACAAGCATCGGTTTCCGGCGTTTTCGCATGCGCCGCAGTGTGCCGCGCCAATTATTTTTGCGGCAGTCCTGATGATTCTTGACGTCAACTGTGGAGGACATTTGAGCAACAATCAGCAACCAGCGAATGCTGCGACGTCTGCACCAGCGACGAGCGATCCGCTTTCGATTCATCGCCGCGCGATCATTGTCGACATGCATGCTGACACCGTGCAGCGCGTGATCGACGAGAATGTCGACATCAATCAAAGACTGACCGACGGACACTTGGACGCCGTACGCGCGAAGGAAGGCGGACTCGACGCGCAGTTCTTCTCGATTTGGGTCGAGCCGCAGTTGTTCGGTGGCGGCGGCGCATCAGCGATGAAGCGTGCAGATATTCAGATCGATGCAATCCACAATTTAGCCATTAAGCATCCGGAAACGTGGGAGCTGGCGACGACGGCAGAAGACGTGCGCCGCGCGTCGATGGCCGGAAAGATTGCCGCGCTAATGGGCCTCGAAGGCGGTTACGCGATTGATGAAAAGATCGAGAACGTGAAGCGATATTACGACTTGGGCGTGCGTTACATGTCTCCGGCTTGGAGTGTCAGCACAAGTTGGGCTGGTTCATCGGGCGATGCCATCGGTGAAAGCCGCGGCTTGAACGACTTCGGCAAGCAGGTAGTGCGGGAAATGAATCGTCTCGGCATGATGGTTGACGTGTCGCACGTCTCAGACAAAACGTTCTGGGACATCGTGAATACTTCGACCAAGCCAGTCATCGCCACGCATTCGGGTTGTCGTGCGATCACGAATGTCCCGCGGAATCTGACTGACAACATGATCGTTGCGCTCGCGAAAACGGGGGGTGTCGTCAACGTGATTTTTTATCCGGAACACATTGAGCCGGGCTGGAGCGAGAAGAAAAAGAAAGTTGATGCGGAGATTGCACCGCTGGTCGACCGGGCGTCAGCGGAAGAGCAGGGAACCGTTGCTCAAAAGAAAATCGCGCGCGATCGCGTCCGCGCTCAAGAGTACTTGAAACGGCTCCCACCTGTGTCAGTCTCTCGCATCGTCGATCACATCGATCACATAGTGAAGCTGGTCGGCATCGATCATGTCGGCATTGGATCGGACTTTGACGGCGTGCAAGCAGTGCCGGCGGAGATGAAATCGGTTGCGGACCTGCCGAATTTGACGAAAGAACTTTTGCGGCGCGGCTATTCGGAGAGCGAAGTCGACAAGATTCTGGGCGAGAACATGCTGCGAGTGATGGACGCGGTGGCGCATTGACTTGTTGATTCAACTGGCTTGGAGAGGTCAGTACCGGAGTGGTAGCGACCGGTAACATAGCCTCAGCGTTGAGCTCGCGTAAGTTCTACCCGGTCGCTACCACTCCCGGTACTGACGTCGTCGCAACGATCAATGAATAAATCGAAACGGCCTCCAATAGGCTTTCACGCACCAATCAAGCACGGTCTTCATCAAGCGCTCGTCATTGCGAAAGAAACCGGATGCGACGCGGTCCAATTGTTTTCACGCAACCCGCGCGGCTGGAAAGCGAAACCGCTGACCGATGAAGCCATAAACCTCTTTCGCAAAGCGCGCAGACAGACAAAGATTTCGCCGGTTCTGATTCATGCGAATTACCTGATTAATCTCGCCGCCTCAGACGAGATCATTCTCCTGAAATCGATCGACTCGTTTCGCGAAGAAGTCGAGCGCGCGCTTGCGCTCGGTGTTGATTATCTCGTCGTCCATCCCGGCAGCGCGCGTGGTTGTCCCGAGCAAGACGCTCTGGAGATTTGCGCATTGAGTCTGCAACTCGCGTGCAAAGGTTGGCGATTTGGTAAGCTGCGAATTCTGCTCGAGAACACCGCGGGACAGGGCGAATGCATTGGCCACCGGTTTGAGCATCTGCGCGCGATTATGGATCGGTGTCCAAAGCTGCCGCTCGGCGTATGCGTCGATACGGCGCATTCATTCACAGCGGGTTATGACATTCGTGAAGCAGACGGACTTGAGGCGACCATCGCGATTATCAGGAAGACCGTCGGCCTGAAGACCGTGCATGCGGTGCACTTCAACGATTCGAAAGCGCCATTCAACTCGCGCGTCGATCGGCATTGGCACATCGGCGAAGGCCATATCGGCGCCGACGCCCTCAGACGCTTCGCGCAACATCCAAAGCTGGCGCATTGTGCATTCATTCTGGAAACGCCGTACGACGATCCGCGCGCGGATCTGAAGGATCTTGAGGCGTTGCGATCGTTTGTGAGTTGAGCGCGGATCCGCGCCAGTGGAGTCAGTACCGGGAGCGGTAGCGACCGGGTAAATCGTGACCCCGTCGCTATCGCTCCGGGTACTGACATCATTGCGATAATCCGCTTTACGGGTTGGGAGTTAATCGGCTACACTCCCTTCATTATGCAACGGTCGACTTACTCACTGACCAAACTCCTCCTTACGCTGCCGCTGCCCGGTTGCGCTCGATAGCGCGCGTGCGGTTAGCGGCGTACTCCAAACACAACTCGATCAACTGGCACAAGTCGCTTTGTGCAATCAGCTAATTGCTTGTAACTTAAGAGGAGTTAAGCGTATGGACGAGAAGTATTTCCCGGAAAAAATCGAAGAGAAATGGCAGCAGCACTGGGCCGCCGAACGTGCGTTTGAACCACGTGACGACGATCCGCGGCCGAAGTTCTATGCCCTCGAGATGCTGCCATACCCGTCGGGTTTCCTGCATATGGGCCACGTGCGGAACTATGCAATCGGCGACGCGCTGGCCTGGTACAAACGTCTGCGCGGCTTCAATGTGCTGCATCCGATTGGCTGGGACAGCTTTGGTCAGCCTGCTGAACAGGCGGCGATCAAGCGCGGCATTCAACCGCGCGATTGGACGGAAGAGAACATCGCGCACATGGAAGGCCAGATGCGGCGATTGGGCATCAGTTATGACTGGTCGCGTGTCATCGCTGCCCATCGCCCCGACTACTACAAATGGGACCAGTGGTTCTTTTTGAAGATGCTGGAGATGGGGCTGGCGTACAAGCGCACCTCCGCCGTCAACTGGTGTCCGAAAGAAGAGACGGTTTTGTCCAACGAACAGTCGTCCGGAGGAGTCTGTTGGCGTTGCGGCACACAGGTCATAAAGAAAGAGATTGAGCAGTGGTACCTGCGCATTACGAAATACGCGGAACAACTCGTCGCAGACATTAAAGAGATCGAAGCCGGCTGGCCAGACAAAGGTCTGAAGCGGCAGCGCGACTGGGTCGGTCGCAGCGAAGGCGCTTACATAGATTTCAAAGTCAAAGACTCCGACGGAAAGATTCGTGTGTTCACCACGCGCATCGACACGATCTATGGAGCAACAGCCGTGGTGATTGCGGCCGAGCATCCGATTCTGCCGCAGCTGCTCGAAGGCTCGGCTTTGAAGGACGATGTCGTTCAATTCGCAGATCAAATCAAAGCCGCGCGCGCGATTAAGACCGAAGACCAGGCAGCAGAAGACGAGAAGCTCGGCATGAACACGGGGCGGCTGGCGACCAATCCTTTCAACGGCGAGCTTCTGCCGATTTGGGTCGCGAATTACGTGCTGATGGACTACGGTGCGGGCGCAGTCATGAGCGTCCCGGCGCACGACGAGCGCGATTTCGAGTTCGCGCAGAAATACACTCTGCCGATTCGACAAGTCATTGCTCCCGTCGTTCATGGCCAGCAGAGCGAGCCTGCCGTTCAAGCGCCGGGCGGCGATCAGTCGATGGAAATGAAGAATGCGTTCACCGAATACGGCGTGTTGGTAAACAGTGGCGAATGGAGCGGCAGGCTATCTCCGGACGCGACACGAGTCATGGCCGAATATGCAGCTTCCAAAAACTTCGGAGGTCCGGCGGTCACTTATCGTATTCGCGACTGGGGCATCTCGCGCCAAAGGTTCTGGGGCGCACCGATTCCCGTCGTCTATTGTCCGAAGTGTGGAATGGTGCCCGTTCCCGAAAAAGATCTGCCGGTATTGTTGCCCGACAAAGCCGAGTTCACAGGCACCGGCGAATCGCCGTTGAAAACTGTTCCTGAGTTTGTGAACACGAAGTGTCCGAATTGCGGCGAAGCGGCAACGCGCGAAACCGACACGATGGACACGTTTGTTGATTCATCGTGGTACTTCTTTCGCTACTGCGATCCTCGTAACGAAGCGATGCCGTTCGATTCACAGATCGTCGCGCACTGGACGCCGGTCGATCAGTACATCGGCGGCGACTCGCACGCGGTGATGCACCTGATCTACACGCGCTTCTGGACCAAGGTGATGCGCGATTTGGGTCTGGTGAAATTCAACGAGCCAGTCAAGCGTCTGCTGACGCAGGGCATGGTTACTAATAAGGTCGAGGGCACGAATGAATACAAAGCGATGTCGAAGTCGCTCGGCAACGGCGTCGATCCGGACGAAATGATCGAGGCCTTTGGCGCCGACGCGACGCGCTTGTTTGTTTTGTTCGCGGCGCCCGTTGAGAACGAGTTGCGCTGGTCGGAAACCGGCATCGAAGGCGCTGTGCGTTTTCTGCGACGAGTGTGGACGATGGTTTACAAGTGGCGCGACCGTCTGACCGGGAGTGCGGGCATCCTGCCCGCAGATTCCACCGAGGCCACGCGCGCTTTGCGCCGCAAAACCCATCAGACAATCGCACGTGTGACAGATGATTTCGATAAACTCGATCTGAACACGAACGTCGCGGCATTGATGGAATTGTCGAACGCCTTAGGTGAATTCAATGTAGAACCGTCGACAGCTTCAGATGCGGATGTCTTCGCAGTCCGTGAGGCGATTGAAGGCCTGGTCATCATGCTGGCGCCATTCTCGCCGCACGTTGCGGAAGAGATGTGGGAAGGCCTCGGCCACCCAGGCGGATTGCTGAAATCTGCCCAATGGCCGGCCGCTGATGCTGAATTGGCGAAGAAGGACGAGCTGGAGATTCCCGTCCAGGTCAACGGCAAATTGCGCTCGCGCGTGATTGTCGCGCCCGACATCTCAGAAGCCGATCTACGGGAATTGGCACTGGCTGACGCAAAAGTACAGACCTTTATCGATGGTCAGAAGGTCGTCAAGGTGATCGTCGTCCCGCAAAGGCTGGTGAATGTGGTCGTCAAGTAAATTCTTGCTTGGGGCCATCGCTAACCGTTAAAATCTTCGGCGAACCCAGACTCGCACGGAGTCGTAATGTGCTGATCGAACCCTGAATGAAAGAGTGTCAAACCTGTCGCGCTTGCTTTCCCGACGAAATTGCGTTTTGTCCCGATGACGGCGCAGCCACGGCTGCCTCCATCGCGGGCGAGCCGATTCTCGACGGCCGTTACAACCTCGAGCGCCGGCTGGGCCAGGGCGGCATGGGCATCGTCTACAAGGCGCGCCACATCTTTTTGAAAACCCAACACGCGGTCAAGATTATCCTTCCCGATCTAGTCGGTAACGATCCGAACTTAGTCACCAGGTTTCGTCAGGAGGCGTTAGCGGCGGCCGCGATTCGCCATCAGAACATTATCGCGGTCACAGACTTCGGCGTGGTGCGCGGGACGATGCCTTTTCTGGTGATGGAGTTTGTGCAGGGACGATCGCTGCAGGAAATCCTCGCGGAAGAAGGCGCGATTGGGCCGGTGCGCGCCTTTGAACTGATGCAACCGATCTGCGCGGGTATTGCCGCAGCGCATCGACAGGGAATTGTGCATCGTGATTTGAAGCCGCTGAACGTGATGATTCAAACGGGCATGCCGATCGCCGAAGGCACAAAGATTCTGGATTTCGGTCTCGCCAAAATTAAGTCCGGCGAGTTGCTCGGTTCCTTCATCGCGGCGCAGACGACCGGTTTGATGGGCTCGCCGTTTTACATGGCGCCGGAGCAGTGGTCGGACGACCCACCTGAGTCGCGCGCCGACATCTACAGCATCGGCGTGATGCTTTATCAAATGCTTGCGGGCGATGTGCCATTCAAAGCGAACGCGATTCCCGCGATTATGAAGAAGCACCTGACGGAAGATGTGCCGACATTTTCATCGCGAGGCGTCACCGTGCCGCCGCAGATCGAAGCAGTCGTTCGTCACGCGCTGGAGAAAGAGCCGAAGTTCCGCACGCCTTCAGCCGAAGAGTTTTTGAAAGAGTTGCGAGATGCGATGGAAGCCGCGAGCGCCGTGTTGAAGACGACTGGCGATGCGCAGTTCGATCCATTAAAGACGATTACCACGGCTGCGCCACCACAACCAACGCGCGCGCCGAGTTACGTGCGTCCCACGTCTGAGTTGGTCGCAGCTGCGATCAACAGCTCTTCGCTGCATGACGAGGCGGAGAAATTGCGACTGGCGCGCGAAGAGTTGCAGCGCGAAGAAGAAAACAAACGTCTGGCGGCGGAGGAAGCCGCGCGTCAGCGCATGCAGGAAGAACAGCAACGCGAAGCGGCGCGGCAACAACAGCTGAAGGCGCAGCAAGAGAAGGAAAAGCAGGAAGCTGAAAGGCGCGCGGCCGAAGAGAAGCGTAAAGCTGAAGAACAGCGGAAAGCGGACGAGCGGCAGCGACAATTAAGGCTGGCCGAAGAAGCGAAGCGCCGAGCTGAAGAACAACGGAAACAAGAAGAAGACCGGTTACGCGAAGAGGCGCAACAGGCGCGACTGCAAGAAGCCCGCGAAGAAGCGCGCCGCGAAGAAGCGGCGCGGCAGGAGAAAGCACGCCGCGAAGAGGAGCAACGGCGTGAAGAGCAAGCGCGTCGCGATGAAGAACGACGCCGCGAAGAAGAGCGGAAACGAATTGAAGAACTCGTCGCGCAACGGACGAAGGCGATCGAAGAGAAGTTGACGGAACTTAACTCCAGTCAGCCGGGCTCGACGGCACTGGTAGATCCGGAAGCGACCCACATACGACCGCCTGCGACGGCGGCACGGCCGTTAGGTGCGACGACCATGACTGAAAACAGTTATCCAACGATCGCCCAGCCGCCCGTCGCAACTTCAAAAAAGAACTTGTTGCCGTACGCGATTGCAGCCGTGATTGCCATCTTGTTGCTTGGTGGTGCAATTGGGACGTGGATCTTCTGGCCGCGCCCGACGCCTACGCCGGCGGCGGGGCCGAGCAAGCCACCCCTGGAAAAATCGAACGAACCACCACCGCATCGTGTGACGTTCACGCCAGAGTTCATCAACATTCCTGGTGGCACATTTCAAATGGGTCGCAACGGTGCAACTGTCGCTGAACTGCCCGTGCACAGTGTGACCGTGAAGTCGTTCGTCATGGACAAAACGGAGGTCACTAATTACGAGTACGCGGAATTTGTCCAAGCGACTGGGCACGATGCTCCCTCGCACTGGGTTGGCAACAAGCCAATTCAGGGACAGGAGTTGCTGCCGGTCACGTTCGTTTCTTATCACGACGCGGTCGCCTTCGCCGATTGGCGATCGAAACGAGACAAAGTTCAATGGCGACTGCCGACGGAAGAAGAGTGGGAATACGCAGCGCGCGGAGGTGATTGGGACAACATTTATCCGTGGGGCAACAAGTGGTCGGACCAAAACACCATCACCAAGAGTTCCGGCGCGACAATGCCAAAGGAAGTCGGGTCTGCGCCCAACGACAAGACGCGCTGGGGGGCCCTCGATATGATGGGTAACGTCTACGAGTGGACGTCTACGAAAGCTACTTATTATCCCGGCAGCACCAAGCAGGTTGAAGGCGAGCAGAAGAACTGGTATGTCGTGCGTGGCGCTTCGTTTAGCACGGCGATGGATCCAAAACCGATCTCGGCGACGCGTCGCGACTGGTTTAACGAGAACACGAAAGTTGGCGTCCTCGGGTTTCGCCTTGTGCGCGCGGGATGAGCGTCCCGGCGCTGGAACTTGAGACTTCGCTAATTCACCGAGTATCATCACCCGCAAAAATTCGGGGACTCTGAGTCTTTTGAAATCATGAATAGATCTTCTAATGAACACTGGATCGTGACGAGCATCTTGCGCGCGGCGTTAGTCGTGGCGGCCCTGACGCTCTCTGTGCCAGCGGCCTTTGCGCAGGAAACAGGAGGCGAGCTAGGCGGCGGCGCGGGCATCTTTCGGCCCAAGAATCCGACGGCAAAACGTAGTGGTGGACCGCCAAAGCCGGTTCGACCGCGCATGAACCCGGCAGAAATCGAAGCGAGTTTTCAGGACGCGCTCGCTGATGGGAATGACGCACGCGACGACCGCAAGTTTGCGGTGGCCGAAGCGGCATATCGTCGAGCTCTTGCGGTGAAGCCACACGACGCACGCGCCGAGTATGCAATTGGCAACGTCTTCGTCGATCAGCAAAGATGGGACGACGCGGAAACTTCCTATCGCGCGGCATACGCGACCGCACCGAATGATCCGGACATCTTGATAGCGTTGAGTTTTGCGCTGGTGCAACCCCGCACCGGCGCAGCAAACGCGAAACGTTTCGCTGACGCTGAGTACTTTGCGAAGCGCGCGACGCAGTTAGCCCCAACTAATGCGATCGCGTGGGATCGGCTGGGCGTAGCGTTAACAGCGCGTGGCATTTACAACAGCGATGCCGAAAGTGCATTTCGTCGTGCGACGGAACTCGACCCGAATTTCGTGGTTGCGAGAGTACACCTCGCGGGCGTGTTATGGCGGATGCAGCGAGCCGATGAGGCTGCAGGACTTTATCGTTCGGCGTTCGCCGATGCGAAAGATGCGCCGACCCTGGTTTTGATTGCCGATGCAATGCAAGCCGCGCAACGCTGGGAACAATCTGAGCCGGTCTTGCGTCGCGCGCTCGAACTGGATCCGCACAATCCCGGCGCGTTGTTTCTGATGGGCCGTTACTATTCAGTCAATCAGAAATACTCAGACGCAGCCACAGTTTTGAAACAGGCCGCAGAAGTAAATCCAAAGAGCTTCATCGTTCGCACCGTGTTGGGACGCGCTTATCTCGGAGCCGGGGCGTATGACGATGCGTTCCGCACTTACGAACAGGCCGTAACGCTCGGGTCAGACGCCGATCATAAGACGCTCGCTGGTCAATTTGGATTCATGGGAGTCGGCGACGGCTACATGACCAAGGGACGCGCGCGCGATGCGCTGCGCGCTTATCAGAAGGGTTTGGAACTTGACCCGACGAATGCCGATCTGCCTGCGAAAATCGCTGCGGCACGGGCCAAGGCATAGCAAGCGCGCTCACAAAACTCGAACTTACCAGAGACAACACAAATGAAACGTTGCCCCAAATGTAATCGGACTTACTCGACTGACACGCAAAAATTCTGCACGCACGATGGCGGACTGTTGTTCATAATCGAGGACGACCTCGATAAAACTGTCCAGTTCGATTCTTCCAAAGTTCGAGACGCGGTCGCTAAGCCGACGACTCGCGATTTGGGCGATCAGAAGCCTGCGTTTGATCCCGAAGCCACAATCGTGAGGCCCGCATCGTCCGCGACTGTCACTCAGCCACCGCCGATGCGCGCGCGCGATACCGGCAGTCTGGCGCCGCCGCAGCCTACACAGCACGCCATCACTTTGCCGCCCCAAGCCACTGCGACTGGACCGACGGCACCGCCGCCGATCGAGCCTACTCCGCCGCCAGCCCCGCCACCTGTGTCAGCGCCTCCGCCGCCGCCATCAGCGCCTTTACCTCCGACACAGGTCGTGTCGGGACCGATCGAGGGCGGGCCCGCGCAGGCACCGCGGTCGGAACCGATAACTTCGCCGCCTGCGGTCACGGCGCCGCAGACGAGTCAACCATTGCCGGCAGCGGCAGCGCCGGCCAAGAAAAGATCGAAGTTGCCGTTGATTCTTGGATTGGTTGCGGTCGTGCTACTGCTGTTTGTAGGCGCCGTTGCGGCCGGGGGATACCTTTGGTTGAAACAGCGGCAAAAAACGAAGGTCGCGCAGACTCCGATAGTTACGGAACCCACAGAGACTGCGCCGTCAGTGCCGACAAATACTGCGACGCCAACCGAAGCATCAATACCTTCGAACGAACCACCGCCGTACAATCCGCCGGCCGATGCGCTGCAGTTCGTTAACAGTAAAGATGAGTTGAGCGGAAAACTGGCCGATAATTTTGTGGCCTTCAACTTCTACTACCCGAACCGTTGGGTAAAGGTGCCGAGCGCAGAGAATTTCATAATGGTTGAGCGGCGTCTGCCGCCAGATTTCACGCAGGAAAATTTTGCGGTCGCGCCCTGGTATTCCACCGAAACCACCAGCACGTTCGACAATGATTTCTTCCGCAAGTTGGCGGAAAAGGACGACGCTAACTTTGCAAAGAAATATCCTGAGTACCGGAAGGTCTCTGACGGTCCGACGAAGGTCGGTTCCTACGACGGCTATGAACTGCGATTCGAATCAACTTCCAGAGGCACCGACAAAGGCGACTTGACGATATGGGGACGCGAGATCTTCTTCCCACCGCGCGAGGGCGAAAAAACGGGCGTGAAGTTTTTGATTCTCACGACTTCATTGGCGCCGGAACTGAAAAGCATCGATGACGTCGGCGTCAAAGGCGAGCTGCCAATGGTGCTCGAATCGTTTCGCTTCGGAAAATAAGTGTCAGAAGCCCGAGTGTAAACGAGGGCAACTGACCCTTCAGACTGCGTTTATTCCAGAATTGCCCTCCCTTACGGTCGGGCTTCTGACACGCCCGCATGAAGATTGTCCTCGGAGAAGATCGCGGCGGAAAACTGCTGGACGAGCGCGCCTTCACCAGCGACTCAGTTGTCGTTGGTCGCGATCCCGCTAATTGTCATTACTTTTTCGAACAGAACAAGTGGCCGATGGTCTCGCGTAAACACGCCGAGTTCCGTTTCGGCGACGACCGCTGGACCGTCTCAGACGCAAGTTCACGTTTCGGCACTTTTGTAAACGGACAAAAAATTTCGGGGCCCGTTGAAGTGGGCGTGGGTTCCCACGTTCAGCTCGGCCCCGATGGGCCGATCCTTCGCGTCGTCAGCATTGAGCAAATTTCGGCAGTGAAACCCGAAGCGAAGGTCACCGAAGTAAATCATGCGCCCACAGTGCGGGATGCTCCGCCGCATGTTCTATCTCCGACGCCAAAATCGACGCCTCCAGTGTCTCGTCCGGCTTCACCGGCCTATCTCGAGTTCGTCGATCCACAATCCGCAACCGCGCGCCGCTTCGAATTGAATAAAGACGTGACTCGGCTGGGCCGCGATCCGGAAGGCGAGGTGGTCATCGATGCCGCGGCGGCAGTCGTTTCGCGCCGCCATGCCGAGATACGTCGCGTAGACAACCAGTTCGCAGTGGTCGATCTGAAGAGCTTTAACGGCACGCTGGTCAACGACCAGCGCATTACCGGCACGACAAATCTGTTCGACAAAGATCAGATTCAATTGGGAACCGGTGGCCCGCTGCTGCGGCTAATCGATCCTGCGCATCCCGCTCCTGTGCGCGGAATGGAAGCGGCCGTGCGCGCAATACCGCAATCGATCCCTTCACAGTTCGGCCAGATTGCCGCGATGGCGCGACGCCAAACGATCGTGTCGTCGTCGGGTTCTCTGCCCCCACAAACCTTGCCTGGCACGGGCGAGTCACAACTGCTCGCGCGCGTTTCCTTCGACAATCGCGCGCAACTTTCGGTCGGACGCGCTGGCGATAACGACATTCGGCTTGACGGCCTGCAGATTTCGAATCACCACGCGCGGTTTGCGCGCAACAACGGGAACGTGGTCGTCGAAGATGCCGGCTCGACGAATGGGGTCTATGTCAACGGCCAGCGCATTAGCGGCCGGCAGCCCGTTCAGCAGTCCGACGTAATCCAGATCGGGCCGTTCGTGCTGCAAGCCGACGCGCGGTACGGCGTTGCTGTCTACGACACGCGCTCGAAGACGCGGATTGATTGCCTCAACATCGTGAAGATCGTTGCGAATCGGTCAGGTGGCGGATCGATCAAGCTGCTCGACGATGTGTGTCTGACAATTCAACCGAACGAGTTCGTGGGCTTGCTGGGTCCTTCGGGTGCGGGTAAGTCGACCTTGATGGATTCGCTCAACGGCATGAGGCCGGCGACGAGCGGCAACGTGCTGGTCAACAATCTCGATTTGTATCGCCATCTCGATTCGCTGAAGCAATCAATCGGCTACGTCCCCCAGGACGACATCATTCATCGCGAGCTGACCGTTTATCGCACGCTGTATTACGTCGCGCGCCTGCGTCTGTCGAGCGACGTGTCGACCAAAGAGATCGATCAGATTATCAACGAAGTGATGGACGTGACCGGCCTCGCTGAGCGGCGCGACGTGCCGGTAAGCCAGCTTTCCGGCGGCCAGCGCAAGCGGGTATCGATCGCCGTTGAGTTAATCACCAAGCCGTCCGTGATCTTCCTGGACGAGCCAACGTCAGGTCTCGACCCCGCGACGGAAGAAAAGATCATGAAGCTCTTCCGTCAAATTGCCGAGAGCGGTCGCACCGTGATTCTCACCACGCACGCGATGGAGAATGTAAAGCTCTTCGACAAGATTGTCGTGCTGATGCGCGGCAAGCTTGTGTTCTATGGCGCGCCGGAGGAGGCGCTCGCACACGTAAACGCGGAAAGCTTCAAAGATCTTTACGACAAACTGGAAGATCCGATCGACCAGCGAATCGCGGCGATGCCGGCGTTGCCGCCAAACGCGTCGAAGTTGCAGAAGCAACAATTCAAACAACAGCGCGAACAGATCGCCGAACAAGTCGCAGACGAATGGAAACGTAAGTTCCAATCGACCGATCAGTACCGGCGCAATGTCATCGAACCGCTGAGCATCCTGCCCCGCGACGGCCGCGCGGTCGCGCCGCCAAAGCGACGGACAAGTCCCGCTGATTCGATTCGGCAGTGGGGCACACTTACGCGTCGTTACTTCGAAGTGCTCAGCCGAGACAAATTCAATCTGCTGATTCTGTTCGGCCAGGCGCCCATCATTGCATTTCTCACTTATCTCGTGGTCGCAGCCAAGCTGCCACGGGATTTTCCTTACTTCATGCTCGGGCTCGTCTCGATATGGTTCGGCACTTCGATCGCTTCGCGGGAAATTATTCGTGAGCGCGCGGTGTACACGCGCGAGCGCATGGTCAACCTACGTTTGTTTCCGTATGTCGCTTCGAAACTCTTCGTCCTGGCGCTGATCGTGTCGTTCCAATGCGCGCTACTTTTCGCGACGGTGAAGTTCTTTCACTACACCGGGTTGATGAGTCTGCCCGGCTGGGCTGTGCCGCAGTTCAGTGTGATGATCATCGATTCGCTGGTTGGCATCGCACTCGGATTGTTTGTCTCTGCGATCGTCAAAACGTCCGAAATGGCCACCAGCCTCGTTCCGCTTATTCTGATTCCCCAAATAATTTTTTCCGGACTTGTCGGTGTGCCGCAGGGAACGGCGAAAGCGGTCGGCGCGATCATGCCCGCGACGTGGGCCTTTGATGGGTTGAAGCAGTTCTCAACACTCGACACGCTCGATGAACAAGGTTCTGATCGTGAAGGTGAAAACAAAGGTCGCGGGTTGTTCAAGCATTATGAGGACATTAACGACCAGAACATCGAAAAAGCGCGCAACGACGTGGCGCAATACAAAAAGGACGCGGAGAAAGATCTGAAAGATTACGAAAAGAAGATGAAGGACTACGTCGAGGATCTAAAATCCGGCCGACAATCGGATCAACCCGAAGCCCCAAAGTTAAAGCCGGTGCCGGGTGTGAAAGGCGCCGAAAAAGTTCCCGAAAACCTGAGCCACTACATCAGCTTCCTGCACCCGTGGGGATTCTGGTTCCTCGATCCGTTTGTACTGCTGTTGATGTTTTTAGGTCTGGTGATTGCAACGATCATCACGCTGAAGGCGCAGGATATTTTATGATCTAATTCTTCGGCGGCTGTTTCTTGTAGATGAAGAAGTAAAGCTGATTCGCCAATCCGAGACTCAGCGGCTTTAGCGTGTTGTACTCTTCAATCGCCGCTTTCTTATTTCCTGAATTCAAATAGGCGAATCCCAAATTGAAGTGCGCGCCGGCGTAGTCCGGCTTGAGACGGATTGCTTCTTGATGCTCGGCGATTGCTTCTTTCCACTTGCCGAGCTGGCCATAAGCGAAACCAAGATTGTTGTGCCCGGCCGGCCAATCAGGTTTCAGCTCGACTGCGCGTTTGAATGCCGCGAGCGCTTCGTCTTTCTGTTTCAGGCGGCTGTACGTGATGCCGATGTTGAAATGGGCTTCAGGCAATTGCGGACTTAGTTCCGCGGCCTTCTTCAAGGGCGCGAGCGCTTCATTTAATCTGCCGAGGTTGTTGTAAACCCAGCCGAGATTGTTGTAGGCCTCGGCGTAATCAGGCTTGAGTTCAATCGCACGTTTGAGCGGCGCCTCCGCCTCGGTCCATCGCTTTAACTTGCCGAGAGCATAACCCATGTTGTTGTTCGCTTCGGCATCGTCCGGCTTCAAGCGAATCTGTTGGCGATACGCCTCGACCGCCTCCGGCAATTTCCCAATCTTGTCGTACATCCAGGCGAGGTTACCGTAAGCCTCGGCGTAGTCTCGTTTAAATTGAACCGCCTGCTTGTAAGCCTCGGCGGCTTCGGCGAATTTTTCCTGCCGCCGGTAAGCGTCGCCGAGATTGTTGAACGCTTCGGCGTAGTCGTACTTCACCGCAATCGCTTGCTTATATGCCGCGATAGCGTCGTCATACTTGTTCGCGTTGTACGCCTCGACGCCCTGATCGAAGTAGACGAGGCTCAACGCGTTCTTCGCTTCGGTGTTTTGCGGTTCAAGCGTCAGAGCTTTTTTGAGCGGCTCGACCGCATCGGGCGATCGATCCGATTTCAAATACGCGTTGGCGAGCGTGATATAGGCATCGGCCCAGTCGGTTTTCTGTTCGGTCGCAGTCTTTGCAGCCTGCGCCGCTTCATTGAACTTGCCGAGGTTGAAATACGCTTGGCTGAGATTCAGGTAAGCTTCCGGATACGTCGGCTTTTGCTTGATCGCTTTTTGGTAAAGATCGACCGCCTTTTCGTATTGACCGGCATCAAAAGCTTCGTCGCCTTGTTTGTTTAGTTCTTCCGGTCCGGCAACTCTGCGCGGTGCGCCACCCAGCGGCCGCCCTCCGAGTCCAGAATCCGTTCCACTGGTGCCACCGTTCGTTTCTCGTCCGCCACCTGTCTGACGTCCACCACCGGTTTCACGGCCGCCGCCTGTCGCTTGTCCGCCAGTTTGATGTTGAGTGCGTGCGACGGTCACACGCGCGACTGTTTTCTTTTCCGGTATCCGCGCATGATGCGCGACCGTCTTTGGTGTCGTGAAGACACCGCGACCCGATCGCGATTCGACGTCGGCCGCGCTTGCGAGTTCTGAACTCGAACCGCCAGTGATGTCCTGACTAAGGGAACCTACGCCAGGCAAAACTCCTGACATCAGCAACGTCAGCCACAGAGCGGTGAATCGAAAAGCTGTCGAAGAAACCATCATTTGATTACGGCCAATTGGCCGATGCGCCAGTCTACTTTGCAGCACGGCACGGCGACAAGCAATATAGTCAAGTGGTACGGATGTCTCGCCCTTGAACAGCGCAAGATGCGTGTGCCATGACCAGGCGTTGGACCAGGTCTTCGCTCGCTTGCGTTTGCTACCGGGTCGGACATCTAATGGCTTCATGGATTATCGCCTGACCGTCAAGCGCATTTTTGTAGTTCTTATCTCCACCGCTGCGGCCATTGTCTGGAATGTTCGGGCTCAGGAATTCTTGCCAGCACCGCCGTCCGATAAGACCTTAATTTACATCCTGGATGGCCAGAATAAGCTCGTCGCGCTGCCCTTCGAGACTGGCCGCACACCGCTGAAACCTTCTGAAACAGCCAAGAGTTCGAAAACGAGTTATCTGGAAATCATTGGCGAACGGGCAACGACGACACTTCCGGCATTACCGCGGCTTTTCCTATTTACGAGCGAGCGCCAGGGCACGCACCCGCCGTTCATTGTGTGGATGGAATCGCGCCGGGGGGCGCGGCGTGCGACCGCGGTCACGCAGGCCGGGATCTCTGGATTTGCAATTGATTCGGCGCAGATTGTTAAGCCGACCGTCCGCGTGCTCGCAAAATCGGGAGACGAAGTGTTCATGGAAATACGGCCGCGGATTTCGCTTGTACCAGGTGAATATGCGATTATTGGCGACGATCTAACACGAATTGCGACCTTTCGAGTTGCGGAATCGATGCCCTGATTGAAGTTGTAGAAGATGGCGACTGAATCTGATCCAAAGAGTTCCGGGTTTTTCACCCCGATGCGAATTGTCACCGTTTGTGCGGTTGCCGCTATTGGTATAGGTATTTGGCTTTCGAATAAAACGAGTCAGCAACCAAACCAACCGACCGCTTCAGCAACGCCGGTTGTGACGACTAATCCTGCGACGCCGAATGCGGTTGCTCCGAACGCAGCGCCACCAGTTGTTACGGCGGTGCCGATTGCCGACAGCATTCGCCAAACAAAAGTGAAGACAATCGATGGCGGCTCTTTGAAACTGGCTGATTTCAAGAATAAGGTCGTGGTCGTGAACCTTTGGGCCACGTGGTGTGGACCTTGTCGGATGGAAATGCCTGACCTCGTGAAGTTGAACAATGAGTACAAATCGCGAGGGCTTGTCGTGCTGGGTGTGGCAACCACATACAACGAGCATGACGATCTCGATGGGGTGAAAGAGTTCGTTAAGGCGCAGAAAGTCGATTACAAAGTTCTTTGGGACGACGGAGCATTGGCGGAGCCATTAAAGCAGACCGTAAACGGCCGTAATAACATTCCACAAAGTTTTGTGATCTCGCGTGACGGAAAAATCACGAGGCACTTTATTGGGTTTAATCCCATGTCGACGCCGGCGCTGATGCGCCAGGCAGTTGAGGATGCTTTGGCTGACAAAGGCAAAGCATAGAAACGTACAGCAGATAATCAAGACCACCTGCGAGGAGCGGGCGGTCTTATTGTTGCAAGCGAGAGCGAGCGTCTTGAGTAGCGACGTCAAACAGAAACTTCAGACGGAACTGGACGAGCTGGAAACCGAATTGCGCGTTCATCTGCCGAAAGAGATCAAGCGCGCGCGCGAATTCGGCGATCTGCGCGAGAACTCGGAATATCAAACTGCACTGCAGCGTCAGACAATGGTCAAGGCGCGGATTCGCGAGTTGCGGCAAAGACTCAGCGAAGTTGCGTCGATTGATCTGTCAAAAGTCCCCCGCGGCAAAGTCGGCTACGGCTCGGTCGTCGTGTTGTATGATGGCCAGCGTGAAGAAGAAGTCACTTACCGGCTGGTGACGCCTGAAGAATCCGATCCGCCGTCAGGATTGATTTCCACGGTGTCGCCGGTAGGTCGCAGTTTAATGGGGAAAGAAGAAGGCGACGAAGTCAGCGTGACAACGCCAGCAGGCTCGCGCACTTTCGAAATCAAGAGCTTGAAAACGCTACATGATGCGGAGGCCGGCTGAAGCAATCAGGTTGACTTTCATCGCCGCGGTTCATTGACACTCCTTACCAGCATTTTTATCATTCATTAAGTTCCCGCGGTTGTATCTTTCCGAGAAAGAAACGTGGCGTAGACATGTTTGGGTCGAGTATAGGAAGAGCAGGGCAACGGATCATCGACGCGATGGTACGCTGGTTGGCGCGCGGTCACATTAATCCGAACATGTTGACGTTCGTTGGTGTAGCTATAAACGTCACATCGGGAATGCTATTTGGATTCGGCCTATTTTTCTGGGCCGGCATTGTCCTGATCGTGGCGAATCTGTTTGATATGCTCGATGGCCAGGTTGCGCGGCTGTCCGGTCGCGTGACTCGTTTCGGAGGATTTCTCGATTCGTCGCTGGATCGGCTGTCAGACATGGTCGTGTTCGTCGGCTTGATCGTCTTTTACGCGCGCGACACAGAATTTCATTCGACGTTGAATGTCTTTCTGGCCGGCACCGGGCTGATGGGATCGGTGATGGTGAGCTATGCGAGCGCCCGCGCGGAAAGCATGATTCCGAAATGCGATGTGGGATTTTTGCGGCGTCCTGAACGCGTGGTGCTTTTTATCATCGGCGCTTTGACAACGCATCCGGGTTCACACAATTTTTTCCTGAATCGCATGCCGGCAGTTTTGTGGGTCCTGGCGGTTGGATCCTATTGGACTTTTGCGCATCGCATGTACCACACTTGGATAGAGTTGAATCGCTCGAACTTGGACGCGGCACAGAAAGAAACCGCCATCACAGCAGGAGCGCAACCGCACGCGGAACGTCATCCAGAGCCGACATTGGCTGCAAAAACCGGATAGAGTTAACGTCTTTGTGTTTTCTGAGGTCTAACTCTTGACCGAAGTATTGGTCTCAGTCTAATTTAATTCGCGCACTTTTTTTGAGGTTAGCAATTTTGATTATCTGCCCGGCTTGCGGTTCTTCTGTCCACGGACAACTTCGTGTTGGTTGTTCGAGCTGCGGTGCACGCGCGGTTGGCCCGCCGCTGGCCAAACCCGAACATCAACTTATTTCGTACAGTGCTGCCGGATTGACGGCCGCC
The DNA here is from genome assembly GCA_965653675.1 of uncultured bacterium. GTDB lineage: Bacteria > Acidobacteriota > Blastocatellia > Pyrinomonadales > Pyrinomonadaceae > UBA11740. The sequence goes on along the minus strand of CBFHBA010000002.1, from coordinate 183,660 downwards.
GCCGGAGGCGTGATGGCCCTCGGCTTTGCGGCGTCGACCGTCGTGGCCTGGATAACCAAGATGGGCGCGCTGCCACGGTTCTGGAACATCGTCAGCGCTGGCGAAACCGCCGCCTGGCAATTGAAGTGGGTCGCGCTCCCGGCAGCGATCGCGACCATGTGGGTAGGAAGCAAATCGCTAACCGCAATCAAGACCTCCCCGAAGCGGTTTGGCGGATTGCGTCTCGCGCGCACGGGTTATTTAGCAGCCATCGTAACCACGTTGCTGGTTGGCACGCTCATTGGAATTACCGTGCCCGAACGCCTTCGTCATCATCAGTGGGCGTTGGAAGCGGCTGAGAACGCCCGGGCTTACACGTTGTCTCGCGCGATCCTGGAATATAAAGAACTGCACGGCACAGTTCCGCCGCAAGATGAATTGATTTCGCAGCTGCGTACGTTGCCCGATCCGGATGGCTCGATTGCTGAGGCGCTGCGCTTGATCGACGTCAACGGTTATCAACCGACGAGCGTGCTCGCGGCGGCCGCGTCAAAAACAAAGACGCTCGCTCGCGGTGGCGCGATTCGCAAGGCTTCGCTGAACACAACACCCGATCCGCCGGCGGTCTCTTTCACAAATTATGAGTTGCGGCTTCCCGGTGCGGACAAGAAGTTGAACACTGACGACGACTTGATTGTCTCGGATGGTCTCGTCATGACGGTGACCGAATTCGCTGCCTACCGTGCTTCACGCACCAGCGCGCCATAGTGTCATGTCTTTGCTGGCTCGCTTCCGTCGCAAAAAAGAAGATCCTGAAGTTGTCCGTCGCAAACTGCTGTTGCAAGCCGGACGTTTGGGCGAAGCCACCGTGCTCGAAACGAACGTCGACCCGGATGGCAGCGTGATATTGTTGTACAGTTATTCAATCGGCGGCGTCGACTATGAAACCTCTCAGCAGCTTGATGAACAACAGATCCTGCGCAAGCACGACTACCTACCCGGCGCGAGAGTGGCGTTGCGTTACGATCCCCGGCGGCCGGCGAATTCCTTTGTCGTCTAGTCTGGAATATTGAATCTTAAAATTTAAGTCTGACTAGTACTTTGTGGTCCATTCAAATTCATTAGGACGGTTCCTGACGAATTGCGCAGATTCTTACCCCTCTTTCTGTAGCCCAGCCGTTTACGGCTGGGATTGATGAATTCGTAATGACAATGAAGCCCCGTTAATGGGGCTTCTGTTTGCTGTTAAGTTTTCTACCCCTGGCGTTAACGCCTGGGCTACAGAAACTAGTGCTGCACTTGCGACGATGCGGGTTTCAAAGTACAAAGCACAAAGGACAAAGCGCCAATTGAAATGTTTCGCAAGATCCTAATTGCAAACCGTGGTGAGATTGCCGTGCGGATCATTCGCGCCTGCCGCGATCTGCATATCTCGCCCGTCGCCATTTATTCCGAGCCTGACGCCGGCGCAACACATGTCCGGATGGCTGACGAAGCGCACTGTGTTGGGCCGGCTGCCGCGACAGAGAGCTATCTGAAAATCGGCTCGATTGTCGATGCGGCGCAAAGGTCTCGCGCCGGAGCGATTCACCCTGGTTATGGATTTTTAGCTGAGAGCGCCGACTTCGCGCGCGCGGTTACCCAAGCAGGAATTACGTTCATTGGCCCAACCCCGGAAGCTATGGAGGTGATGGGTTCGAAAACAAATGCACGGCGCGCGGCAATCGCCGCGGGGGCGCGGGTAGTGCCCGGCACGACTGAAGCATTACAGAGTTACGAAGAAGCGCGCGAGGGGGCGATGAAGTTTGGCTACCCAGTCATGCTCAAGGCGGCCGCGGGGGGAGGTGGTAAAGGTATGCGACTAGTGGCCCACGAAAGTGACCTGCGTTCGGCTCTGGAAGCGGCGCAGTCCGAAGCGGCTGCGGCCTTTGGCAACTCCGATGTCTATCTCGAGAAAGTCGTCGAGAAGCCCCGTCACATCGAAATTCAAATCTTTGCCGATACGCACGGCAATTACGTCCATCTCGGCGAGCGCGAATGCTCGATCCAACGCCGTCACCAGAAAGTAATTGAAGAATGCCCATCCCCAATCAACGATCCCGATCTGCGTCAGCGGATGGGCGAAGCAGCGATCAAGATCGCGAAATCTGTGAATTACGCCGGAGCCGGCACGGTCGAATTTCTGTTTTCGGACGTGACGCGCGATTTTTATTTTCTCGAAATGAATACGCGTTTGCAGGTCGAACACCCGGTCACTGAACTGGTTACCGGATTCGATCTCGTGCGTGAACAGATCAATGTGGCCGCCGGTCTGCCACTGTCGTTCACGCAGGACGATGTTGGGTGGAATGGCCACGCGATCGAATGTCGGGTGTATGCGGAAGATCCCGACAACAGTTTCTTCCCGTCACCCGGAAAAATTACTCGTTTGCACGTGCCTGCCGGTCCGGGGATTCGCGATGATAGTGGCGTTAGTGAGGGAGACGAGGTTTCGATCCATTACGACCCGATGATTTCAAAGCTCGCGGCATGGGGCCAGACGCGTGAGGAAGCCATCGATCGTTTGCGACGAGCGCTCGACGAATATGCGGTAGGCGGCATCAGGACCACGCTACCGTTCTTCCGCGACATCTTGCGCGACGACGATTTTATTGAGGCGAAACTCGACACCGGTTTCATTTCGCGATTCAAGGAACGCCAGGAGCGGCTGCATGCTGAAGGTAATGCGCAGGCTTCCAGCCTGCTCAAGGATATTGCCATCATCGCCGCCGCGCTCAGTTACAGCGAGACGCAAGATATGCGTGCGACAAACCATCGCGAGCCGCAAAGCAAATGGAAAATGGCGGGACGTGAGGTGGCGTTGGCCGGTTCGCTCAGCAAGAAAGCGAAATGAAACTGCACGCAACGATTGCCGATCTGGAAATGAGCGTCGAGATTCGCCGCGACGGCAGACGTCTGTTTGCGAAAGTCGACGGCCGCCAATACGAACTCGATGCGCATCAGTCTGCCTCGAGTGTGATCCTGCGGACCGCCGACGGAAAAGTCTTCGATTGCCGCATTGAAGGCAAACTATCCTCAGGAAAGCCTGTTCCGGTATTCGTTGGGCCACGTCAGTACTCTGTGACGCTGACGGATCCAAAGCGTCTACGCGGTGCTTTTGTTGCAGGTGGTGAAACCGACGGCGTCGCGCGAATCGTGGCGGCGATGCCGGGCAAAGTCGTGCGCGTGTTGGTCGAGCAAGGCGCACAGGTCGAAGCCGGCGCCGGCGTCATTGTTGTCGAAGCGATGAAAATGCAGAACGAAATGAAATCGCCGAAATCCGGCATCGTGACCGCGCTAACCGTCACGGTGGGCGCGACGGTCAATGGCGGAGATGTGCTGGCGGTGATCGAGTAAAAACATGACACGGGGACAAGGAGACGCGGAGACGCGGCGACAATCACCGGACGGAAAAGATCTCCGTGTCCCCGTGTCTCCCCATCTCCGAGTCCTTCTGTGGGACCTCGACGGCACCCTCGTGCGCGGCAAGCGCTTTGGCACTTTCAAAGACTACACTGCGCCGATGCTCGAGTCGGTCTTTGGCACTTCGGGTTCACTGCGCGAAATGATCGTTTCCGGCATGACGGATTTGCAGATCGTCGAAGAAGCGTTACGTTGCGCCGGCATCACGCGCGAGCACATCAGCGAGCGGAAAGATGAACTGCGGCGTTGCTATATTCGCGAGATGAAACGCGCGATCGCTGATGGCGCGCACGTCATCGAGGTGATTCCCGGAGCCCCCGAAGTGCTGAAAGCCGTCGACGAGCATCCGCGTTACATGTCAGCGCTGCTGACCGGAAATATAGAACCGGCGGCGCACTTGAAAGTTGAAGCCACCGGCCTCGCGAAATACTTCACGCTTCCCGGCGCGTTCGGTGATGAATCGTTTGATCGACGTGATCTGCCGGCATTTGCCGCTGAAAGAATCAATCGGCATCTTGGCGCGGAACTCTCGCCCGAACAATTCATCGTTGTCGGTGACACGCCAAACGATGTTGCCTGCGCACGTCATTTTGGGGCGCGCGTGATCGGCGTCGGCACCGGCCGCGTTCATTCGATTGATGAATTGCGCGCGTCCAAACCGGATGCGCTGCTGCCTGATTTGTTGGACGTCGAACTCTTCATTAGCACGCTCGATGCTCTCTAAGTTTCACACAATCCGCGCGCAGATGTTAGGCGCAAAGTGTGAGGTGCCAGGTTGCCGGTGCAGTCAGTACCGCGAGCGGTAGCGACCGGGTGCAGTGGTTTTACCCCGTCGCTCCCGCTCCGGGTACTGACCTCATTCCGCCCGTCTCCTATCGCCGGCATCGTTGAATCCATCACGTTCCGGCGCGATAATCAAGACGAACCCCTGACAAGCCGAAGTTCGAAAACGGACTCGCAGAGGAGGAGCGATATGCTCGTAAATTGGATCAAAGACGCTGATGCCGCACTGGAACAGGCTAAGGCTGAAGAGAAACCTCTCTTGATCGACTTTTCGGCCGCGCCTGCTTGAGGCGCATGTGCTCAGCTGGAAGCTGAGTCCTACTCAGATCAACAGACCACTGACTTCATCAACGAGGCATTTGTCCCGCTTGAAGCTCACATCAAAGAACATCCCGCGTACTTCAAACGATTCGAAGCAGTTTGGACACCAACGATTCTCATCATGGATCCAAGTGGCGTGGAGCGTTATCGCATCGAGGGCTACCTGCCGATGGATTGGTTTAGCGCCCGTTTGAAGCTGGGGAGCGCGCGGGTCTTATTCATGCGCAAAAAATTCGCGGACGCGCAGCAAATTTATGCGGACGTCGCCAATCGGTACGCAACCTTGGCAGTCGCTGCTGAGGCGATTTATTGGCGTGACGTGTGCAAGTACAAAGCGACTAATGACCACACCGTGCTTGAGCCGGCGGCAAAGGAACTCACTGAGAAGTTTCCAAGCGATGAATGGCGGCTGAAGAGCCTGCCCTGGGCGCATTAGGCTGGCACGCGGCTGTGCAGTCAGTACCATCTGCGTTAGCAGATGGGGCCGGGAAGGAAACTGCGATAATGGAGCCGTTAACCCACCCGCTAACGCGGGCGGTACTGACTCCACCGGTGCCCAACTAGATCCTGTGAAAGCCTTTTAGGATATCCTGCGTTGCTAGTCGCAGAATCACTGGGCGCCCATGCGGACAAGTGGTGGGTGAAGAAGTCAACAGCAGTCGATCGATTAACCAGCGCATCTTCTCTGGCGCGAGCGGCATATTCACTTTGATCGCTGAGTGACACGCGAGCGACGCGGCAATTTCATCGCGCAGCACTTCATGAGACTTGCCACGCTTCTCGGCATCAACCGAATCTAGAACTTCCGATAAAACGTTGCGCGCTTCACTCGCGGGTAAGTCTGCGGGCGTTGCTTTGATTGCCACGGTCCGGCCCGACAGACGCATCAGCTCAAATCCATAGCTTTCCAATTCCGCGGCGACACCGTCGAAAGCGGCGGCCTGCGCGGGGGTCAAATCGAAAGTCTCGGGAATCAACATGCGTTGTGATGCAGATTGCCGCGAAGTCTCTAGCGCGCGGTACTTGTCGAACAGGACGCGTTCATGTGCGACGTGCTGATCGATTAACAGCAAGCCCTCTTCGTCAGTAGCGACGATGAAACTTTCTTCGAGCTGCCCCAGCGGGCGAATGTTTGACGAAAGCGAGTCGGCCGCAATGTCGCGCACAAACTTCGTAGCGGAATCGAGCGGCGGCAAAGCGGTTGCAGGTTGTGCAACTTCCGGACGGATGGCTGGCCGCGGGATTTCGGGCTGAATCGCTTCAAGTTGTGGATCAGCAGCGACGAGCGAATGCTCGGTAATCGTAAACTCCGAACCTACCTCTTCTCGCGACAATTGCGGTTGCGCCGCAGTTGCGAATCCGAATCCGATGCGTTCCTGCTGTGGCTCTGGCCGCAACGCAAAGGTTGGTGCGACAAGCCCAGCCTGGGAAGGAGTCTCGCCTTCAACGACATCGGTCGGGGTGATCCTGCTCTCGGCATCGAGGCCAACTTCATCGGCCCGAAATTCCGCGGAGATTCGCGCTTCCGGAGCGGGCACAAAGCCTGCGCTGGCCAAAGCGGTCCGCACTGCTTCGCGAACGGAGTCCGCCACGGCGGCGGCCCGTCGAAAACGCACTTCAGTTTTCGCCGGGTGCACGTTCACATCGACTTCTTCGAGCGGCACATCGATGAAAAGAAGTGCGACAGCAGAAACGCCGTGCGGCAGAATCGATCGATAACCTTCACACAAGGCGCGTCCCATCAGCCGATCTCTCACGAAGCGGCCATTCACAAAGAGAAACTGCGCGTCGCGCGAAGTACGTCGTTCGCGCGGCGCCGAAACGAAGCCGGTGACTTTGGCTATACGTGAATAGCTCGGCTCCGACGTGGCGGGCATCGATGACCCGGTCGCTACTGTTCCCGGTTCTGACGCGTTATTCACTTCCAAAAGGCTCTCGAGGAATTGTGACCCGAATATTTGATAAGCGCGCTCGCGTAAGTCTTTCGCGGTCGCGACGCGGATCGTTTCGCGCCCGTTGTTCGCGAGCGTGAAACTTATTTCGGGGTGCGCGAGCGCATAATGCGTAACGAGATTCGTAAGGTGGTAACTCTCGGTCGCTTCGGAACGCAAGAACTTACGCCGTGCGGGCGTGTTGAAAAAGAGGTCGCGCACCGCAATGGTTGTGCCGCGCGGGTGTGCTGCATCTTTCACATCGCGCATGCGACCACCTTCGATAACGACGCGCGTTCCAGCGGCGTCGTCGTCCGTTTTCGTCATAAGTTCCACACGCGCCACGGACGCAATCGAGGCCAGGGCTTCGCCACGAAAACCGAGCGTGGCGATCGCATTCAGATCGTCTGCCTTGCTGATCTTTGACGTTGCATGTCGCTCGAATGCCAGCACCGCATCGTCGCGCGTCATGCCTTCTCCGTCATCAATAATTTTCAGCAGCCGCCGACCGCCGCCTTCGATATCGACGTTGATGCGCGTCGTGCCGGCATCAATTGCATTCTCGATCAATTCTTTGGCGACGGAAGCTGGTCGCTCGACAACTTCACCAGCGGCGATTAAGTTGGAAATATGATCTGGAAGTACTCTGATCTTGGACATGGGTAATAACGCACAGTCATTCTGTCGCGGGAGCTTGCGCAGCGGCGCGATGAAGCTCAAGAGACTTTTCGCGAACTGATGGATCAAGACGAGCAGCAAAATCGGCTTCCAGTTTGCGAGCCTTAATTAGCTCCTGGATGTCCGCGAGATCTCTTAGCCGGTGAGGCGCCGTCATTCCTGATGCCAATTTCAGTTCCACCAGTTTTTCAATCTTAACCGTCTTTATGCCGTCGATTTCAGTTGACGCCTCGCTCGGGTCGGGGAACGCAACTGCCTTGGGCCGCCCGTCGCCTGGAAATTCACCTGAAGTAATAATCTCGACGCGAACATTTTCTGATGTCGAGCGAAACTGCTTGCTCGCGCCTTCGAAAGCAGGACGATATCCCAGCCCGATTAAATCGCGGCGAAATCTCTCGAGCCCCTCCGGTGTGAGCAGCAGGTCAATAACTTCAGTGAAACGCCGGTAACCATACTGATTCAGCGCGACTGCGCCATTGACCGCATAGTCGATCTCATCCTCGTTGAGCTTCTTGACGATCTCTGTTAGCGCATTATTGACCAGGCCCTTACCCGCAAAGAATCTCAGACCTTCATCAAACGCGCCAGCTGTTGTAGAGATTACTTGTTGGAAGTCAGTCGGCATCGTAGCACCCGCTCTCTCTTACAGGAAAACAATCTCATGCTCATTCGAGCCAAGCTCAATCGCATCGAAGATCCAGTCGACAACATAACGACCGTGACGCGCAAGCAAAGAAGTTATATTGATACGCCGTTCCTGCAAATTCTTTTCCGGGTAGAGCAAATCGAAAGCGTGCTCAAGCTGTCGCTGTAGTGCTTCGTCGCGCGAAATCTGCGCACGCTGAAAACGTGTGCGCAATCCGTCGATTTGATAATTGATTTTGCGCCGCCCCTTGTCGAGCGCTTCTGCCAACGTCGGATCAAGCTGGCGTAACTTCTCTTGCAAGGCATCAAGTTCGCGCGTGAAAGTTTCAGTGGTGTGATCGAAGGCGGCTGACGTCTCTTTGCCCAAATGTCTATTGACCACGCCAGCCACAAGTTGATCATAACCCCCAAAAAAATCTTTGAGTTTCACTCCGTAACGCTCAAGCGTGCGCCACGTGTGTCGCTCGACCACGGTGATGCTGGCCCGATGAAGAATCGGCGTCACCGGACGATCCAGTAAGCGGTAGACTTCGGACGTTTGCGCGAAGTACGCGATCTCAGCGGCACCGCCGTAATAACTCAGCGTCGGCAGCAAATAATCCTGCACGACTGCGCGTAGCGTGACGTTCGGGCTGAAACGCAACGGTTCGCGCCGCGCCCAATCGGCTAATTCATCTGCTGAATACTCGCGGGAATCGTTGCCGGTCTTCGGCTGATACTTCCCATTTTCATTGCGCGACAGCGCATGTCGAGCGGCCGTGTCGTCATGCAGAAACAACGGAAACGAATCTGATGACGGTGTCACCTGCGCATGATAACCGGCTGCCTCCAATTCACGGCTGCGCGCCGCGATAGCTGCGGCGATATCAGACGCGCGTTGCGCGGCGGTTGAGTAGAGCGGCGCCGCAAGTTTCTTTAGCTCCGCATCAAGCGGATCAAGAAGAATCAACCCGTATTGCGCCGTGAGCGAGGTCATGAACCGCGCAAACGCATCGGCGAAACCCTGTCCCGGCGCGTAACTGTCGCGGAGCAGCTTCTCCACGCCGGCGCTGAAATCAGTAGGCGGCAGAAGCTCTAGCAGTGAATCGACAACTGCTGAGATTGAAGTGTCGAGCTTCACGTGCCCGACAGGCACATCTTCAGTGTGAATATCGGCGGGCACGCTTACTTTTTCGAGCACACAGTCGTGATTAATGAACTCGGCCCAGGCTACTTCCGCGAAGTCATGATCCTCAGTCGCGATCCAAAATACAGGCACAGCTTTGACTCCGCGCTGCGTCAAACATTCGGCCAGTTTCACCGCCGACAAGGCCTTGTAAATCGTGTAGAGCGGACCGGTGAAGAGTCCTGCCTGTTGTCCGGTCACAACTGCGAGGCAATCTGCGTCCGCGAGCAAATTGATATGTTTCAACGTCTTTTCGCTCGCGCCCCAGGCGCGATTCATGCGGTCGAGCGCGCCGCAAAGTTGCAGGCGATCGATTGTGTAAGAACCCAGGACGCGCTCTTTTCGGGCCGGCAACTCGGCATGGGAGCGAACGGCTTCGGGATAGAACTGCCGCAGTGCGGTGGCGTCGCGCAGATAGTCGACGAAAAGTTTCGATTGTCCGGGAATCTGATCGAACGGGAAAGTCTCGACGCGCAGTCCGGCTTGTTGGGGCGAACTGTGACAGGCAGTTTCAGCGGTGCTCAAAACGGGGATGCTCCTCGCGGCAAGCATTTTACGCGGTGATTGTAAGGACAGCCAACGTGTCAGAAACGGGAGCGTGAGCGAGGGCTAGTCACGGCACCCAATGGCTGACTGGAAAGTTGCCCTCCCTTACGGTCGGGCTTCTGACACTTTGGCACGAGGCTCGGTCAAGGTCGCGTGAGCTCCGCGAAGCAATGATTCAATTTCGCGAATCGCTTCCTGGCTTGGTCGGCGCAGTGGTGGCCGCACCGCGCCTCCGGCATAACAAGCCATTTCCAGCGCCGCTATCAATCCACCGATGCCGTAAGTCTTCGTGACTGCGCGCGCCAGCGGCGTAAGTTTTTCCTGCAATGCGTTTGCACGATCGATGTCGCCAGTGTTAACGGCGTGATAAATGTCGAGACAGATTTGCGGCGCACAGCAACCGACGGCGAGAATGCCCGCGCGCGCGCCTGCTTGCAAAGCCTCACTAAAAACGGTCCCGTTGCCAATCATCATCGCAAAACCATTGCTGGTTAGACGCACAGCGTCGCCGAACTTAGGAATATCATTCGAGCTATCTTTCATGCCGATGATGTTCTGATGCTCGCTCAAACGCGCTGCCGTCTCGGGCTCGATCTTGATGCCCGTCAAGCCGGGCATGCTGTAGAGAATCAAAGGAATCGGGGACGCGTCGGCGACGGCCGTGTAGTGTTCGACTAAAGCATCTTGGGTAATCGCGGACCGATAGTAGTGCGGCGTGATTACCAGCACCGCTTCAGCTCCGGCGTTAGCGGCCGCTTTGATTTCGTTGATCGTTCCGCGGGTGCTTTGCTGACCCGCGCCCACGATGAAAGTCATCGCCTCTGGCACAGCTTTCCGCGTGATTTCGATGACTTGCAGAAATTCCTGCTCATTTAGATTCACACGCTCGCCTGTCGAGCCTAGTACGACATAGCCGCTTATGCCCGTCTGGTTCCACTTTTCCATGTTCGAAATGATGGCTTGAGTGTCGACTGTTTCGTCGAGCGTGAAGGGCGTCGTGATCGGCAACAGTAGGCCGCTAAGATTGATTGGCATCGCGTTGGATTATAACGATGCGACTTCAGGTCAGGGAAGGGCTCCTTCATTGTCGGGGCTACTGTAGCGAAGTTTCATAACGAGCCGGGTCATCCGTCCTGGATCTCTGACAGAGAGTGCGTGCTATTTGTGAAGCGAGTGAACAATATTGCCAACATCTGGAGTCAGCCGATTGATGGCAGTTCACCGAAACCGGTGACCAACTTCAAGACGCTCTGGATTTACGGCTATGCACCCTCGCGCGATGGCAAACAGATTGCCATCTCCCGGAGCGATCAATATCAGGATATCGTGCTGATCAAGGATTTTCGCTAGTTTCGGAACTGGTTTTCTGCCGCTTGAATTAACCGCTATAATGTCGCCGTTGGAGCGTTCCTGCTAATCAAAAAGTTCCATCAACTCCGGACACGGCCAGGAGTCTGAATCGATGCCATATCTCAAACCCGAACGACCTGAAAAGGTTAGCGCGCCATCGCTGAGAGCCAGCAAGGAACGCGGTGAGAAGTTGGTCTGCCTGACAGCTTATGACTATCCGACCGCGCGGATTGTTGATGAAGCCGGAATCGACATCATTCTTGTCGGCGACAGCCTCGGCAACGTCGTGCTCGGCTATGGCAACACGGTGCCGGTGACGCTTGATGAGATTCTGATTCACGTAAAGGCTGTGCGCCGCGGAGTGGAGCGCGCATTGCTCGTCGCCGACATGCCGTATGGATCGTTTCATACTGGTGCTGACGATACCGTCCGTGCGGCGCTCAGGCTGGTCAAAGAGGGCGAGGCTGAGGCAGTTAAGCTCGAAGGTGGACTGAAGCGCGTGAAGCTGGTCAGACGTTTAGTCAATGAAGAGATCTCGGTGATGGGCCATATCGGTTTGACGCCGCAATCGATCAACCAACTAGGTGCTTATCGTGTGCAGGGCAAAACGGCTGATGCGGCGAAGCGTCTGCTCGACGATGCATATGCTTTGGAGGACGCAGGCGTCTTTTCGATCGTTCTCGAGTTAGTCCCGCGCGAAATCGCGCAGATGATTACTGAGAGCGTGAAAGTTCCGACCATTGGAATCGGCGCGGGTGTTCACTGCGACGTTCAAGTGCTCGTGTTTCACGATCTGCTCGGGATGGCTTTCGGTAAACTGCCGCGTTTCGTGCGCGAGTATGCGAACTTGCGGGAAACAATCACCGACGCAGTTACACGCTGGGCGGAAGATGTCCGCAACGGAACTTATCCGGCTGAGGCTGAATCGTACGCGCTGCCGGCGGCCGCGGCGGAAGAATTGAAGATCGAAAAAGCCGTGAATCGTAAATCGTGAATCGTAAATAGTTTGCCCGCAATCGAACGATTCATCTTTGACGGTTCACGGCCTTTTTCTATTCGCAACTTACGATTTACTATTCACACCAAGATGCAGACCATCACCAGTCGCGGCCAGATGGTTTCAATTGCGCGTGAGGTCCAGCGCGGGGGGCGCACAATCGGTTTTGTTCCGACGATGGGCGCGCTGCATGAAGGTCACTTAAGCCTGATGCGTGAAGCGCGCGCGCAGTGCGACGTCCTGGTGGTTTCTATCTTTGTTAATCCGAAGCAGTTTGGACCATCTGAAGATTTCGAAAAGTATCCGCGTGACCTGGAGAGCGATGCGGCGCTTTTGATCCGTGAAAACGTCGACTATGTCTTTGCGCCGGCAGTGACGGACATTTATATACGTGGCTTCTCGACGTATGTGATTGTCGAGGGACTCTCGGAACAACTCGAGGGTGCGTCGCGTCAAGGCCACTTTCGCGGGGTGGCGACGGTGGTTGCGATTCTGCTGAACATTGTGCGACCCGACGTCACGTTCTTTGGCCAGAAGGATGCGCAGCAGGCGGCCGTACTAAAGCGCATGGTTCGCGATCTGGCCTTCGATACCAAAGTAGTGGTGCTGCCGATCGTGCGTGAAGCATCGGGGTTGGCGCTCTCGTCCCGCAACGCGTATCTCACTGCCGAAGAGAAGCGAGCAGCGACCGTCTTGCATCGCGCACTCTCACAGGCAAGGTCGGCCTACGAAAATGGTGAGCGCGAGGGTCCGCGGTTGATACAACTGGTGCGCTCGACGATAGCCGCGGAACCGTTAGCGCGGGTCGACTACATCAGCCTGAACGATGCGGAGACATTGGAACCGCTTGAACATCTTGCCGAGCGGCCCGCGCTGCTTTCGATCGCGGTTTACCTCGGCAAGACGCGCTTGATCGATAACATGGTGCTCGGTCAGACTGAGAAGCAGGATGCCGCCGGTGCGTGAGCTCTAAAGCCGAAACCCGACCGTAAGGGAGGGTGCTGTCATGATGACAAACGGTACTAAACAAAAAGCGCATATCAGGTTCGTGCTCAACGGTGAGTCCACGGAAGTCGCGTTTGCGCCGCACAAGACGCTACTGGAAGTCTTGCGCGAGGATCTGGCGTTAACCGGAACCAAACACGGCTGTGAGTTGGGTGAGTGTGGTACTTGCACGGTGCTGGTTGATGGAAAATCAATTCTGTCCTGTCTGATGCTGGGCTTGGATGCCGAGGGCCGCAACGTCGAGACAATCGAAGGGATGGCTAACGGCGCTCAACTGCACCCGTTGCAGGAAACGTTCGCAGATACAGGCGCGGCGCAATGCGGCTATTGTTCACCGGGTTTCATGCTCGCGGCAAAAGAGCTACTAGAAAAATCGCCACGGCCTTCACGTGACGAAATCAAAGAAGCGTTGTCAGGAAATTTGTGTCGCTGCACCGGCTACATCAAGATTTACGAAGCGGTTGAGTTGGCGGCGGCCAAGATACGTGGCGAGCCAATGGAACTGCCGCGGGAAAGTCTGTTTGGAATTGAGGAATGAGTAAGAACGGGAACAACGGTAAACGACTGAACGTAGTCGGCAAGCCTTTCCGCAAGGTCGATGCGCGCGCGAAGTGTACCGGCCAGACGAAGTTTGCTGACGACATCGTTTTGCCGCGCATGCTCGCCTGCAAGATTCTCCGCAGTCATGAGCCACACGCTGTTATTAAGAACATCGATTTATCAAAGGCCCTGGCGCTCCCCGGCGTTTTTGCGATTGTTACGGGAAAAGACTTTCCGATTCCTTATGGCATCCTTCCGGTCAGTCAGGACGAGCACGCGCTTTGTATCGACAAGGTCCGTTTCGTCGGCGATCCCGTAGCGTCAGTTGCGGCGATTGACGAAGACGTCGCGTTCGATGCAATGAACCTGATCGAAGTCGAATACGAACCGCTGCAAACGATCACTTCAATTGAAGAAGGCCTGCTCGTCGACGAACCGCGCATTCACGAATACGGCGACGGCGGCAACGTGCACAAGAAGGTCTCGCTCGAATTCGGCGATGTTGAAGAAGGTTTCGCTGAAGCCGATCTAGTTCGGGAAGACACATTCTTCTACGAAGGCAACACCCATCTGCCGATGGAGCAGCACGCCGCGGTCGCCTATTTCGATCCCGATCAGAAATTGACACTTTGGAGCGCTACCCAGACGCCACACTACGTTCACCGCGCGCTCGCGAAAGTCCTCGAGATTCCAGCCAGCCACATTCGTGTAATCGCCACGCCGAATGGCGGGGGCTTTGGCGGCAAAAGCGATCCGTTCAATCATGAAGTCGTGGTCAGCAAGCTCGCGATGATTACAGGGCGGCCGGTGAAGTGCACACTGACGCGCGAAGAAGTCTTCTATTGCCATCGCGGTCGTCATCCGGTGCTGATGCACATCAAGACCGGTGTGAAGAAAGACGGCGCGATCACGGCGATGCACTTCAAATCGTTTCTTGATGGCGGCGCGTATGGAAGTTATGGCGTTGCGAGCACGTTCTACACTGGGGCTTTGCAAACCGTGACGTACGACGTGCCGCGCTACAAGTTTCAAGGCGCACGCGTCTTCACCAATAAACCGCCGTGTGGACCGAAACGCGGGCACGGCACGCCACAACCGCGGTATGCGCTGGAGGTTCATCTCGACAAAATCGCTGAGCAGTTGAATCTCGATCCGGCAGAAATGCGTCGACAGCATCTCGTGCCGCCGAACTCGGTCACGGCGAATTATCTCCGCATCGGGAGCATGGGCTTGGGCGCGTGCATCGATAAGGTGGTGGCAGGATCCGGATGGAAAGAAAAGTTTGGATGGATGAGGTCAGTACTCGGAGCGGTAGCGACGAGGTCGCCAACTACCAGAGAAAACGACCCGGTCGCTACCGCTGCCGATACTGACCGCACGCGCAAGCTGCCGTACGGCAAAGGTATCGGCATCGCCTGCTCTTCCTACATTTGCGGCGCGGGTTTGCCGATTTACTGGAACAACATGCCGCAGTCGGGAGTGCAGCTGCGGCTCGATCGGCAGGGCGGCGTATGCGTGATGTGTGGCTCAACCGACATCGGACAAGGGTCTGACTCGATCCTCGCCTACATCGTCGCGGAAATACTCGGCATCGACCCATTCGATATTCGCGTTATCACCGCGGATACAGACTTGACGCCAGTTGATCTCGGCAGTTATTCGAGCCGCGTGACGCTGATGACTGGCAACGCAGCGATTCAAGCCGCCGAGCGGGCCAGAGAGCTATTGACGATGGCGGTCGCCGAAAAATTGGCTGTGCCGATTGAAAACATTTCCTTTGCCGAACGGCGCGCGTTCGATGTTGAGAATCCCGAAGTGGGCGTCTCGTTCGCTGAAGCAGTTGTGCTTGCCGAATCAAAGTTCGGTACGATCGGCACCGTCGGTTCATACACGCCGCCACGCTCGCCCGGTAAATACAAGGGGGCAGGTGTTGGGCCTTCGCCGGCGTACAGTTACTCGGCAGCGGTCGCTGAAGTCGATGTAGATCCATCAACAGGTATCGTGACGGTTGAGCGCGTGTGGATTGCGCACGACATCGGCAAGTCGATCAATCCAGCATTGGTGATGGGTCAAGTTGAAGGCAGTGTCTACATGGGCTTGGGCGAAATCCTAATGGAAGAGATGTCCTATCGCGCGAACCGCAACGTCGTGCACAAGTTTCCATCGATGTTGGAATACAAGAGTCCAACGACGCTCGAAATGTGCGATGTCAAAACTTATTTGATCGAAGATCCTGATCCTAACGGGCCGTTCGGCGCGAAAGAAGTGGGACAAGGTCCATTGTTGCCGGTGCCGCCGGCAGTCGCGAACGCTGTCTACAATGCAGTCGGCGTGCGCGTTGATGAAGTTCCGATTACTCCCGAGAAGGTTTTAAAGACGTTGCGCGAAAAAGAAAGAGGCCGCGACTCGCGATTTGGACCCACTTCGGTTCCGAACGTTGATTGGCCTGAGCCTTTACGTGTCTTGACGCCGGCCGAAGGCGGTGATGGCCGCGAGATGCCGCGCGTCGCTGTTCACTCTTAATCATCATGAAGAAAAGTCTGCCTTTCATCATCATCGCCGTCGTTCTCGTAGCGGCGATCGCTGCATTCATCGTCTTTGGCCGCAAAAAGAGCAATGATTCGAACACTGCTTTCGTGGCGACGCCCCCGCAAGCTCCAGCGGCCGGATCGACACCTCTTCCTCAGGCTGTACCGACGGCCACGATTCCGATTGAGAAACCAAACGTCAAAGTTTCTTCACCGGTCGTGCTGGAAGAGTACGGCGACTATCAATGTCCGCCGTGCGGCTTGTTGTATCCCGTCTTGAAAGATATCGAACATGAATACGGCAAGCAGTTGCAGATTGTCTTTCACCATTTCCCTCTCACGAAGATTCACAAGAACGCGATGAACGCGGCGCGCGCTGCTGAGGCCGCCCGCAACCAGGGAAAATTCTGGGAGATGCACGATCGTCTCTATCGCAATCAGAATTCGTGGAAGGACCTCGATGACCCGCGCGCCGTGTTCATTCAATATGCGAGCGAGCTTGGACTTAACGCTGATCGATTCACGCGCGATCTGGACAGTCCCGAAGTTGAGCAGCGCATTGCGGCGGACATGCAGAAAGGCACGAACGTGGGAGTGACCGGGACTCCGACCGTTTTTATCGAGGGCCAGATGCTGCTCTATGAGAAAACAACGCCGGACGGTTTGCGCCAGGGAATCAACTATATGCTTCAGCGCAAGGCCGTGTCTTAGATGGTTATCTTTTTCTTGCTTCACTCGACTGGCGTCGGATAGTTAAACTAGTAAAGTTTTTCCCATGTGTGACTTAAATCTAATCGGCTCAAGTTCTTGTTGACATGTGGGCGGCATCTCTCTATAGTGCGTACGCGAAAGTCGCCCTTTTGATGCCCGTCACCCCCCGCATCAAATGACGGACACTGATGTTCAAGCTTCAGCGCCTCGAAATCACGGGATTCAAGTCCTTCGCGGACCACACTGACCTTCGCTTCACTGGTGATGGCATAACTGCGATCGTTGGGCCGAACGGCTGCGGCAAGAGCAACGTGGCCGACGCGATCGCCTGGGTTCTGGGCGAGCAGCGCGTCAAGCATTTGCGCGGCGGCGAGATGAAAGATGTGATCTTTCAGGGCTCGCGCAATCGTCAGCCGAGCGGCATGGCTGAAGTCGTGTTGCACATGGTGCGCGACGAAACAACCGAAGAAGAGCCGGACATCGAAGACATTGATTCGCAACTGGAGCAGATCGATTCACACGAACAGCTTTTCAAAGCACCCGAATTGCCGGCTGGGTCAGAAGCCGAAGTCTTAGCGACAGGATCCGATGAGCAGTCAGTCGCCGGAGCGGTAGCGACGGGGTCGCCGGCTGACTCATCCGACCGGGTCGCGACCGCTCCCGCTACCGACTCGCCGCCCGAGCCAAAACCCAAGCAACATCATCATCGCCACTGGCGCCAGCGCCGTAATCTCGCGTTGGAGTTTGCGCCGGGCGAAGCAGTGTCGGTGACGCGTCGGCTCTATCGATCGGGGGAAAGCGAGTACCTGCTGAACGATCGTCCGTGTCGTCTGCGCGACATTCAAGACTTGTTTTCGGGAACCGGCTTGGCGGGCGGTCACTACGCCATCATCGAACAGGGGCGCATCGGACAGATCCTTTCGGCGAAGCCGATGGATCGCCGCACAATCATCGAAGAGGCGGCGGGTATAACCAAGTTCCGGGTGCGACAACGCGCGGCGGAAGCGCGACTTGAGTCCGCGCGCGCAAATCTCAGTCGTGTCTCGGACATCATTTCGGAAATCGAGCGACAGGTGAATAGCCTGCGCCGCCAAGCCGCCAAGGCCCGTCGCTATCGAATTCAGCGCGAAGAACTACGCGAGCTCTTGCGTCGCGTTTATGTTGGCGAGGAGCAAAGTCTCGGTTCGTTGCTCGAGCAAACGCAAGCCGATCTCGATCGGGCGAATCAGGAAGAGGAACAACTCGCCGCGTCACTTACTGCGCGTGAAGAGGCCAGCCGTTTGGCGACACAAAATGCTCGGGCGCTCGAAGATGAACTAGCGCAAGTGCGGGCTGTGGTCGCGGAAGGCGCGCTGCGACGCGACCGCCGGATTCGCGAACGTGTGTACCAGGAAGAGCAGATCGAAACAATCGCAAAAAGGCGAACAGAAATCGAAAGGGAAATGGCGGCCTTGACGGACCGCCTGACTGGCATTGAATCGGAACTGGACCGCTTGCGTGCGCTCGACTCGACGCTGAACGCAGAAAACGAGCAGACCACATCACGGTTGCGCACAGCAGAAGAAACTCACGCGGCGAAGCTCGCCGAGACCGCGCATGCCGAACAGGAAATTGAAACGGCGCGCGCAGAACTCTTGAATCACACCGTAGCTGCGGAGCGGCTGCACGAGCTGGCGCGACAGATCGAAAGCTCGCTTGAGAAACTGGCGCAACAAGCTGAAGGTTTGGCGCGCGAAGGCGAACGGGCAACTGCGGCGCATGCCACCGCGGCCAGCGAAGCGGGAAAGATCAATCAGCAGATCGCTGAAACCCATGCGAAGTTAGCGCGGCTCACGACGGAGCGCGAAGATGCAGTCAAGGCGGTCGTGGAAGGCCATGAACGTGTTTCCGATACTGATGCGGAAATGACTCGTGTGCGCGACGAATACGCGCGCACTCAGGCGCGTCTCGAAAGTTTTAAGGACCTCGATGACCGGCGGGCGCATTTTTCGCTCGCAGTCCAGGAAGCCTTTTCGGCCAATGAAGCAGAGGAGTTTCATCTGATCGGAACGCTCGCGGATTCGATCAAGGTCGATGCGCAATGGGAGCGCGCCGTCGAAGGAGCGTTGGGCTCATCTTTGCAATCAATTCTGGTCCCCACTCCGGATGACGCGATTCGCGCCGCTGCCTGGTTGAAGACGAACCATATCGGACGCGCGCAATTCCTCGTGACTGGGCTTCACGGTGGCAGCGATGAAGTCACCGTCGCGACATACACGAGACCCGTCGAAGCAACCAACGCGCCGAGCCAACATGAATACGTCCCGATGGGAATCGACGGACCGCGGGTCGGCGATGTGCTGAACGCGTCGCAGGAACTCGTGAACCTCTTGGAACGCACGATGCCGGAGCGCATGAACGCGCGCGTCGTGCCGGCCCTCGATGATGCAACGGCGTTATCGCTGGCCACGGGCGACATGTTTGTGACGCTCGACGGCGATTGGGTTACCGGCGGACAGTTCGTCAACGCAGGCAATGGTCGCGCGCTCGAAGAAGGCGCGGGCCTCCTCACTTTCAAACGCGAGCTGCGCGAAATGCAATCGCGCGTCGTTGAGCTGGAGGCTGAATTAGCGCTCGCCGAGATTTCTTTAAAGGAAGCGCGCGCGCGCATGGGCGGCCTGGAAGAATCCGTCGTGCAATTGAATGCATCGATTGGGAGAGTTGAACGCGACGCGATGGCGCTTGAACTGACGGCCGGGAATCTCGAGCAGGATGTCGAGCGCGCGGAGCGTCACCTGCGCGTGGTGGCTGATGATCAAGCGCGCTTGGAACAGGAGCGGCGTGAACTGGAAGAGCAGCGTGCGAAGACGCTCAGCGATGCTGAAACTGCTGAAGCGGCGCGAATTTTCGTTAATGAGCGAATCGCCGGGATTACTAATCGCCTGACGGAAATTAGGCGCGACGTTGAGACCGAAAGCGAAGCGCTGAATCAGCAACGCGCTGACGCAGCCGCGGCGGCTGAACGAAGGCGTTCGACTGCGGCGGATCTGCGGCGATTGGAATCTGAGCGCGTCGACGTTACTGATCGCCTAATGCGTCATAACTTCGAGTTGGCGGACGCTGCGGCGCGAAACGAACGACTGCGCGCCTCGATTGAAGAAATTGATCGACTTACGCTCACGGTTGAAGAAGAGAAGGCGCGCGAAGAACAGCAAATCGCCGACGCCACTAGACGCTTGACTGAATCGCGCGAGCGCGCTGATACGATGGCGGCTGAGTTGGCTGAACTCAATCGCAACGCGGCCGCCTCGCGCGATGCGCGCGCCGCGATCGAAGTGCAGCGCGCCGAAGCAATGGCGCGCGTGAGCTTTGTGCGCGAATCGTGCGCGAACGAATTGAACCAGAGCCTGGAAGAAATTGCGCGGGAGCTGACCCCCGATCCCGAATTTGATCTGGAAAGGTCGAAGGCGCGCGTTGAAGAGCTGCGTGAGAAGCTGGAAAACTTTGGCGCCGTTAACATGATGGCGCTCGAAGAGCTGGCGGAGAACGAAGAGCGTTTGGCCTTTCTGACGACGCAACATAACGACATTACGAGTGGGATCGCATCGACGGAAGAAGCGCTGCGGGAAATCAAGCGCCGCTCGCGCGAACGCTTCCGTGACGCGTTCGAACGTATCAATCAAAACTTCAGCGAGCTGTTCAAGGAGCTATTTGGCGGCGGGCGTGGCGAAATGAGTTTGATCGATGAGAACGATGAGCTCGAATCAGGCATCGACATTATCGCGCAACCGCCCGGCAAGCGTCTCCAGAACGTTCTGCTACTTTCAGGTGGCGAAAAAGCGATGGCCGCGCTCGCTTTGGTCCTGGGAATTTTCCATTATCGTCCGTCGCCCTTCTGCCTGCTCGACGAAGTCGACGCGCCGCTCGACGAAGCCAACATTGGCCGCTTTACCGATAAAGTCGTTTCAATGTCCGCGGGTACCCAATTCATCGTCATTACACACAACAAACGCACGATGGAAACCGCCCGTGCGATGTACGGTGTGACCATGGAAGAAGCCGGCGTCTCGAAACTTGTTTCGGTGCGCTTTGAATAAAGCGTCGCCGACAACTTGCACTCTCCGTCCTGCATCAATTAGAAATCAATTTCCACGCTGATGCGAAGTACAGTCTTCAGATGGTCGTCCATTGCTCTCCTCGCTTTACTGGCGGCAGTGTGCCCGGCCCAGGATTCAAGCAAACGTAACGATCGGCCGAAGTCCCAGGCAGATCCTCCTGCCAAGCAGACAGACAACGTCAAGACGCATTACACGTGGGAGTTCGCGCAACCGCAGTTTATCGTCAAACACATTGTCATCGAGCACGATGCACTCGGCCACGGAAAGGTTTCGTTTGATCGAAAGGCTGAGCTGGAAACAATTGTCGAGCCGATCGAGTTGTCACCAGCGGTGCTCGGGCGGCTCGAAAAGCTGTGGCAAATGCTGAACTTTCTCGACTCACAAGAGAATTACCAGGCTTCGAAAAATTTCGCGCACCTGGGGACCTACAAGTTAAGAATGAATGATGGCGCTCGCGAGCGCACAGCGGAATTCAACTGGAGCGACAACGCGGGCGCGTGGAACCTGGCGCAGGAATATCGTCGCGTGGCCGACCAGGCAATTCTTATTTTCGACATCAACGTGGCGCGCGAGATGCAGCCGCTGAACACGCCCGGTCTGTTGACGCAGATGGAATCGGAGTACAATCGCAACGCGCTGTCAGATCCAAAACAGCTTGTGCCGCTGCTCAAAGAGCTCCGCACGGATGAACGCATCCCGCTCATCGCCCGCAATCATGCTGACAGGTTGTTGAAGAAGTTCGAGAAGTAGAGCTAACTCGCCGCGATTTCACAAAAATCCACCAAACGGTTCTCAGCCCAAAAGCGATCTTCATCTGCGGAGTTAGTGGAGACGAAGGCGACGTGTCCGCCGCGTGGAGGTGTAATCAAGAGCACGTGCGGATTTGGTTCGGCTAACGCTTCCCGGATGGGCGCCAACGGAACGAATGGATCGTCCTGCGCGTGAATGATCAGCGTCGGAATCCGAATGCGGTTGAGGAAGCGGTTCGCACTGGCTTTCGCGTAGTAGTCGCGCGCATTTGCGAATCCGAATGCGGGCGCGATGTAGCGATCGTCAAACTGTTCAATTGAACGAATTAGGCGCAGGCCGCTGGTGTCATAAAGGTCAGGAAAGAGGCTCTTCTTCACTCTGATGCGCCTTTTCAGGTAATAAAGAAAATCCCGATGATAGACGACGTTGCGTTTTTGATTGATCACATCACAGCCGGCTTGCAGATCGACGGAAGCTGAAATCGCCGCGATGGCTTTCAATTGCTCTGGCGGTTCGTCACCATACTCTCCCGCAAGCTTCAGCGTCATATTACCGCCGAGTGAGAATCCTGCAATGACGATACTCGGCAGCCGGTCGTGATCAATCAATTCCTCGATGACGACGCGCAAATCATTCGTTAGCCCGCCATGGTAAAGCGTCGGCGTCAGATGCTCCGTGCCGCCGCAATTCCTCACGTTAACGCGCACCACGTTGAAACCACGAGCAAACGCCTTTGCGGCGGTTGCCAGCATGTAGGGCGAGGTTGAAGACCCTTCCAGGCCATGCCACAGGACAAGCGTCGAATGCTTTGTGCGATCTGTTTGCCACCGGCAACGTGCGAGCACACGACTTCCGGCCTCGACTTCAAAAAAGCGTTCTTCATCGCCGGTCGCGTCGGGCAAACGAAAACGAGATGGCCAGAGATATGCGCCGAGCGTTTGCAGGTCGCCTTGCGACATAAACCGGGCAGGAATGAATGGCTTGTTTTCGAATTCGGCGGCGACTTTTGCCAGTAAGGACGAGACGCGCAATTCGACGTGTTCGCCAGCGAGGTCAGCAATCATTGGAACGTAATAATGACATCAACAGTTTGCTTCTGTGTATCAGGTTTCGTGCTAATTTCAAACTTCGACCGAGCGCTGCTGCGTTGGGTGAAAGGCCGAATTTGACCCTCACGGCTTGTCTAACGCAAGCTTTGGAAACGGAGCGATTCTAGCGTTTCCTTTGTGGTCATGGAAGGCAGGTATAGCAACCAGTCACGGGACGCGGCTCAGGCAGAACGACGCGCCCGGATCGTGGAATTGTGGGTAAAACTGGGAAAGCCTCCCGTGGAGGCACGTCTGCTCAAGTCAATTCAGGCGCGGCTGGCCACGGCGTTTGAAGATGATGAGCTTGGGCCGGCCGCAATAGCGCGAATGCTCGCCGACGAAGGCGCCGTTCTGAAGCATCCTGAAATAATCGAAACCGACGCGCAGTGGCGGCAACGCAGGATTGAGACTAATGCGAAGGAGTTTGAGCAATTGTCTTCAGCGCAAGTAATGACACTGCGAAAGGCCGAGCAGTTTATCGACAAGCTTGAACAATTGCGGAAGCAATGTGAGCTGAGTGAAGATCCCAAGCCGCTCGCACAGGTGCGCACAATCGCGTCAGAATCTCGCCAATTGGCTGAATCGATAGCGCGGAATCGGTCCGCCGAACAAACCCTTCGTGTCGAACAAGCCGAAGTTGCCGAGTGGCTGAAGGTTTGGCTGCAAACGCCGGCGCTATTTAAGGATTGGGTAGAACTGAGAAGGCGAAGCGAAGACTTTCGTGCGAAGTTCGCTGCTAAGGCTCCGTAGGAGCCGAATATTTATAGCCTCCAACCGGTGTCCTGAAACTCAGTTCCCGGGGAGCGACATTCTCTGTGTTCCACCACACGAATCCCGATTCTTACGATTTCTCGTCACTCCGGGACGATCCAAAGCGCCGTCAAGGCCGACGCACTCCAAATTACGCGTGCACTTTCGGCCGCGCGCTTACTGGATGAGCCTGTTGATATGCGTGCGCGAGTCGGAAAAGCAATCCTTCACTCCAATACGGACCGAGTAATTGCAAACCGATCGGCAGTCCTTCCTTTGACAGACCGCACGGCACGCTGATGCCGGGAATACCTGCCAGATTCGCGGTCACGGTATAAATATCATTCAGATACATAGCCAACGGATCGTCGACCTTCTCGCCGAAACGAAAAGCCGGGCTCGGCGCCGTTGGTGTCAGCACCGCATCGCATGTTGCGAACGAGTCTGCGAAATCATTTCTGATGAGCGTGCGAACTTTCTGCGCTTTTAGGTAATAAGCGTCGTAATAACCAGCTGAAAGCACGTACGTGCCGAGCATGATGCGCCGCTTTACCTCTGGCCCAAATCCTTCGTCGCGCGTCTTCCGATACATTTCGCGGAGTGCCGGCGCTTCTTCCGCGCGAAAGCCGTAACGCACGCCGTCATAACGGGCCAGGTTCGAAGAAGCCTCAGCCGTTGCGATGATGTAATACACCGCGATCGCATACTTCGCGTGTGGCAACTCCACGTCTACGATTTCTGCGCCGAGTGCGTGATAAGCATCAATTGCTTTTTCAATAGCCGCGCGCACTTCGGCGTCTAAGCCTTCGCCAAGCAGGGTGCGCGACACGCCGATACGCAAACCAGCAATGTTCTTTTCCGTCTCACCAATATAGTCGGGCACGGGAACGTCGGCAGTGGTTGCATCATGTGCGTCGCGGCCCGCGATGACTCGCAGTACCGCTGCGGCATCCGCGGCTGTTTGCGCAAACACCCCGATCTGATCGAGCGAAGAGCCAAACGCCACCAGGCCATAGCGCGAGACGCGACCGTAGGTGGGTTTGACGCCGATGACACCACAAAACGAAGCAGGCTGGCGCACGGAGCCACCCGTGTCTGAACCGAGCGCGACCGGCACGATCCCCGCCGCCACGGCTGCCGCTGTACCGCCGGATGAACCACCGGGAACGCTCGATGTGTCCCAGGGATTTTTCCCGGGCCCGAATGCCGAATTCTCGTTCGAAGAGCCCATCGCGAATTCGTCGCAATTGGTCTTGCCGATGATCACCGCGCCCGCATCGAGTAATCGATCGATCGCGGTGGCGTTGTAGGGCGGCTTGTACGGGCCAAGAATGCGCGAGCCGCAAGATGTCTGCATGCCGCGCACGCAGATGTTGTCTTTGATTGCGATGGGAATTCCGTTGAGACGTGGCAGCGCTGGCGGCTTGGTCGCTTTACGCGTCTCATCGATCGCATCGGCCCTTTTCAGAGCACCGCCGCGGTCGATTTCGAGGAACGCGTTCAGTTCGTCATTACACTTCTCGGCCGCGTTAACGGCAGCTTCAACTTCGGCGCGCGCGGAATTATTTCCAGCGGCGATACCTTCCAGTATTTGAACCAGTTTCGAAGTCATTCGAAGTTAAGTGCTGGCAAGTTCAGTCACGTCATGAGAAAGCGCCACGACCCAGTCGCGTTGCTCCGAGGTCTCGGGCACCTCGAGTCCTCGTGCATCACTCACCCTGCGAAACGCCATCGCCGGATCGAGACCTGCCATCACTAGTAGACTTGCGGCGATGAGGCCAGAGCGTCCAATTCCCTGACGGCAGTGAATCGCGACATGCTTGCCAGTTCGCAACTCACCCAACAGCCGATTCAGGAATTCGCGAGTTGCTGAGCCTGAGTGTGGCACGCCAAGATCGGGAATCGGAAAACTGACAAATTTAATTCGATGTTTGGCGCTCGCTAGCGATTCTGTACTGACGCCGAGGTCTTGGGCTTCTTCGCGGGTTAAAAGAGAAAGCACAACGTCAAAACCGGCATCTTTCAATGCATGCAGTTCGTCGTCGAGCCATTCGCCGCCGCGTGGGCGTGGAACTATCGCGAGTTGCCCCGTCCACGGACCGTCGATTACATAAGTAACTGGAGCCGTCATTTCTTAAAGATAACTTCCCGCGGCAGCAAATCCACATTAACTCCGCGTTCTCGCAGAACTGCGATGCGATGGTGTCCATCGATCATTGTGCCATCAGGTCTCGCTTTGAGGCAGCCGCGTTGATCGAGCTTGAGCGAACCAACTAATTCCTCTGTCGTGAGTTTGCGAAACATCTTCAGCTTTAATTCAATTAACGAACTATCGCTATGCAAAGGCTTTAATGTGGGAGTGTTTCTCATCTGGTCACAAGACTTTCGGCACCCGAAAATGACCAGACGCAGGGTCTGGCGCTTGATCAAGCGCGACGGTTTGTCCAAGCGACGGCTGCACTTCGTCGGCACGCGATGATTCAGTGCGCTCACCTTCGCGTGTCAGACCGCCGAGCGCGGGCTCGACTGCGGCCGTGTCAATCGCGTTGAGTTGCTCGACATAGGTAACAATCTCGGCAATTTGGGGCGCGAACATGCGACGCTCGTCGTCCGTGATTTCGAGATGTGCAAGCTGCGCGATCTTTTCTATGTCGGATTCTGAAATGGGCATAGTTAGATTTTGGTTTGCGGATTTCGGATCGCGGATTGGCGATTCGCGGTCGCCTCGCGGCGATCGATGCAGTTTGTCGCCGCACGCATGAAACGATCGCGCAGTTCAGGATCTTCAATTCCGGCTGCTGAAGAAATGATTTTTTCAGGCAGGGGCTCAGGCTGGTGTTGTGCAGCACCCGTATTCGTTTTGCCCACCGCAGGATTAACACGAAAATCGATCGCCTTCACGACCTCGCGTTTCAGCAGTTTATTCAGCCGCGAGATTAACTCTGTTGACATTTGCTGAAGCTGCTTCTTCCAGACGTCATCTGCGACTTCAACGGTCAACGTAGCGTCGCACAACCCAGCCGGCTTCGCCTGACGCAACAAGCCTTCGCCGGCCACTCGTTTCCACGCAATGATTGCAGCAGCTTCCGATAATTCGCGATTGTTCCCGGCGCGCTCAAGAATTTTTGGCAATAGCAGGGCGGCGTCAATCATGATTTACGTTTGAACTTGCGCGAAAAAACTCTCAGAATGTGCGGCCATCAATCAAGTTTCGGAGTGTAATGGAAGACACCTACAACAACCAAGCCGACGTGCGTGACTCTCGCGATTTACCTGAGCAAGAGGTCGCAAACGCGGAATTCGCAGCGGATTTGCCGAAGCTTCTGCTCGCGTCATCAAGTCCCCGGCGATCGCAGATCCTCGAAATGGTGGGCTGGCCGTTTGCCCTCGGACCCGTGGAAGTCGACGAATCCTTACGCGACGGTGAATCTGCGCGCGAGTATGTTGCGCGGCTGGCGGAGGCCAAAGCGCGCGCATCTGCCGCAGTTCACGCTCACCGTCCGGTGCTGGCGGCGGACACCACGGTCGTCGTGGATGAGCATATCCTCGCGAAACCGATCGATGTTGAAGACGGAAAGCGCATGCTGGGCTTGCTGCAAGGCCGTTGGCATCAGGTCCTCACGGGCCTCGCGGTGCTAACCCAAACGGCGACGGAAGTTGACGTTGAAATGACCGAGGTGCGATTCGCGCCGATGAGCGAAGCGGAAATCGATTGGTATGTCGCGACCGGTGAACCGATGGACAAAGCCGGAGCGTACGCAATTCAGGGAAAAGGATCGCGTTATATCGAAGTCATAAAAGGCGATTACTTCAACGTGATGGGTCTGCCGGTAAGACTCTTGTACGAGATGATCCGGAAATAGGTGTACCACTAGTCCGGTTCGTCAGAAGCCGCAATCGGTCCGGTCGGTACGGACTCGCGCGAGGGTGAAGGCGGAACTTGTGCAGGTGGCGCCGTAGGTTGGGTCGGCTCGCCCGGAGGTTGCGGCGCAGCCTGAGCCATCTCAACCGGTGCCGGCACAATTTCCAGCAACACTCGGTTGTCAGTGTCGAGATAATCCGCGACGGCTTCACGAATCTGCTTCGGCGTCACATCCAAATAAGTCTGCAAATCGGTATTGAACAGTTCCGGGTCGCCATCATAGAGAGTGAATTCGGCAAGTTGCTGTGAACGAAACAGCGAAGACTGACGACTGCGCACCGAGCCATTGAAGAGATTGTTTCGCAGCTTCTCCATCTCGTCGTCGCTTGGGCCCTTGGTTGCGAGGTCGGCAATCTCTTTGAAAATGGTGTCGCGAATTTGAGTTCCCTCGCGGTCCGGTTTGGGAATCACCACAATAAACAAGCCCGAAGGACCACGACGCTCATCAATGCCGCCCTGGATTTGTACGACTGATTCTTCGCCTTTCACCAGCTTTTGATACAAACGCGCGCTTTCGCCTTCGAATAATAAGTGACTGGCGAGCGTAAGCGCGTAGAAAGCCGGTGTGCGACGTGCGGGAATCTTCCAACCAAGCGCAAATGCCGGGACGGGCGCCAGCTTGTCGATGAATTCCCCCACACGCTCGGCTACCTCCTTCGGCTCGTCGACATCAACCGCAGGTGGTTGCGGCTGGCTCGGAATCGTCGCGAAATACTTTTCGATCAATGCGCCGGCCTCAGCCCGATCGAAATCACCGGCGATCGACAACACTGCATTGTTCGGAGCGTAATAAATCCGGAAAAATTCGCGCACGTCGTTGACGGTTGCCGCATCGAGGTCTTCCATGGACCCGATCGTCGAGTGCGCATTCGCCGGATTCTTGAAGCTCATTTCAAACAGTCGCAGGAAACCGTTGACGTACGGCTGATTGTCGTACCGCAGGCGTTTCTCTTCTTTGACCGCTTCACGCTGATTGTCGAGATTCTCTTGCGTCACATTCAGCGAGCGCATGCGGTCGCTTTCCAGCCACAGCGCGAGCGGCAGTTCGCTTGCCGGCAAAGTTTCAAAGTAATTTGTTCGCTCGCTCGAAGTTGTGCCATTCATAGTGCCGCCTGCATTTGAGATGTACTGAAAATGCGCAGCCTTAGGCACATTTTCCGATCCCTGGAACATCATGTGCTCGAACAGGTGCGCGAAACCCGTGCGCCCTTCAGGCTCGTTGCGCGAACCAACGTCGTAGTAAACGCTGACGGAAACAACCGGGACCGACTGATCATGGTTCAGGACAACGCGCAGTCCATTGTCGAGTGTGAATTGTTCAATCGCTGTGTGTGGAACTTGAAAAGTCTTCTGCACGTTGAGAGTGATCCGAATTTAGATGAATGAATGAACGACGGAAGTTTACCGCGTTCGGAGGGTGATTAACAAAGAAGCACTGTTTAGCCCTGAGACACAGAGACACGGAGTAACATAACCAATTGAGAAGTACTCAGTGTCTCCGTACCTTCTGTGGCAAATCAGCTCGCAGGTTCTTCAGTCTTTCGTTCGCCGACCATGCCGCGCAGCTCGGCGCGGAGGCGTTCGATCTCGGCGAGCTTTTGTTCGACCCGCGCGAACAACTCGGTTTGCGTCTTAATGCCCTCGTCGATCAAAAACGAAGCGGCTTCAGCGCGCGTGCCGAACACGCCGGCTTGCACGAGTTGGCCCAGCTTGTGCGACGCATCGGCGGAGACCTTAACGGCAAGCATGTAATCATCTTTGGCTGAGATGGCTCGTTCAATCGTTCGGCTGATGTCGCGTCCAATGGCGGAAAGCTGTTCCGGGATGCGCGCGGCCATGTCGCGGACGGAAGTGCCAACATTTGACTTGTCTTCCATTGGCTCTGGTTCTGTTTCTCGCATAATCAATTCGTTCCTTTGTTCTGACCCATTTTCCGGTGATTCATAGGGCGTGCTCATGACACTTTGCTCCTTAGGTTAGTAAATTCTTAGTACGCGGTTTTGAGGGGGAAAGTTCATTGTAAAAACCGCGCCAAAATGGGTCAAGAACGGCGATTGCGCAGACTAGGCCGCCTTTAATTCCGTGCAGCAGGCCGCGCAACGAGTGGCGGCCAAAGGAATCGCAGTCAGGCATTCCGGACAGTCCTTCATCGATGGATCTTTGCGCCGGATTCTGTTGACCATCTTGACCAGCAGGAAAATCACAAACGCGATGATCGCGAAATTCACGATGTCGTTGAAGAACTGGCCATATGCAATCACCGGAATTCCTTTTGTCTTGGCATCGGCCAGTGATATTGGGACGCCTTTCGAATGGTCAAGCACTACAAAAAGACTGGCAAAGTCGACCTTGCCAAGTAACATTCCGATCGGAGGCATGATGATGCCTTCGACAAACGAGGTAACGATTTTTCCAAATGCAGCGCCAATGATCACACCCACGGCAAGGTCGATCACGTTTCCGCGCGCAATGAACTCTCTGAATTCCTTTAGCATAGGGTGCCTCCACGTAACACAGACTTCTGTCTGTGTCGTAAACGCATAGACCGTTTCTGCAACGGGAAGTCACAGACTGAAGTCTATGCCACTTAGGTTACTGACAACCTTTCGCCAATTTGAAGCCGGCCTTTTCCGCCTCTTCCTTGTTCCTAAAGACAGCGCGATTCTGGGTTGGTATGTTCTCGGCGCCTTCGCAGTCCGCAGGGTAATACGATTTCGAGATCTTGTCGCCCGTCACCCGGGATTCGGCAGCGGACGTGGCTTCTTCACGCCGGGCAGCAATCGTTTCGTCCGCCGCGTCGTCGCTCAGACGAAAGCTCGGGCTGCCGGCAATCAGCGAAATGGCAATTGTGAAGCCATCACAGTGTAACAGTTGGCCGCCTCGCTTTGGCGTCCACGCCGCCGGTAAATTCAGCGATTTGCTGATGCCGGTGACAAAGTCATCGACGGTTTGCCATTTAAACGTTTTCTCATAACCAATCCAAAGGGTCGTCAGTTTTTCATCGAGAAAGTCCAAAGAGATTGTGCGCACGTCCGCAAAGCTCACTTTATCGAAGCGCGGATCGTAGAGCGGATTGATCGAAGTCTTGATAACGCCTGTTTCGTCGGCGCGGCCAAACCGAATTGGCGGCACACGCGCTTTCGCCTGCTCAAGAGTCATTCCCAAACGGAAGCCGTGCAGTTCAGGTGGATCGGTAAGTTGATCGCTTTTCAGCGTACACTGCGCTGATACAGTTTGAGCCCAACCGATCACCACTAAGACAAATGAAACGAAGAACGCGTAGCGTGAATGAGGATTCATGCAGCGAGCAGTCTCTCGATCAACTTGCTCAACACGTCGGGATCGAATGGCGTCGGAACGTATTCGTTGCAACCGGCGTCGAGCGCTTTGTGTCGATATTGATCAGCACCGTAAGCGGACACTGCCACTATCGGCGTCTCTTGGAGAGACTGATACTCCCGGATTTGCCGGGTGGCGTCAAGACCGTCGACCCCCGGCATCATCATGTCCATGATGATGAGGTCTGGTTGCTCGCGTTGGGCCAGGTCGATGGCTTCTGCTCCGTTTTCGGCTTCGACGACTCGATAGCCTTTCTTCGTCAGCCAAAGCTTCGTCATCAGACGAGTGTCGTCAAAGTCTTCGACGAGCAAAATAGTCTTCGGCGAATGTGTACGATTGATCGCAGCTTGTGCCAGCATGATTTTACTTCCTTTTGAGGCGGGGCAAGCTTTGGTACCCGCGGCAGGGGTCGAACCTGCGACCTTTCGCTCCGGAGGCGAACGCTCTAATCCACTGAGCTACGCGGGCCTGGGGGGATACAAAACGATAGCATAGGGGGGCGAAAGAGAGCCAGAACGCACGCCCCGAAAAACAGTCGCGCCTTGCAAATTCCGCCCACCGTCGTATATCAACATGCTGCATGTCAGAAGCGCATTCACAAGTGACACAACTACTCCGGGCTGAAGCTGACGCGATCGCTAAAGCCGCGGCGCGATTGCAAACAGACAACATAGATACTGCCATTGATTTGCTCAAGAACTGTAAGGGGCAAGTGATCGTCCTCGGTGTGGGCAAATCCGGAATCATTGGGCAGAAGATTGCATCCACCATGACCAGCAGCGGCACGGCTGCATTGTTCCTTCATCCATCGGATGCTTTGCATGGCGGGCTGGGGATTGTGACGCCCGACGATGTGGTGATTCTGTTGAGTAATAGCGGCGAGACCGAAGAACTGCTGCAACTCCTGCCTGCATTGAAACGTCGCAGTGTTCCGTTATTGGCGATTGTTGGCAATGTGAAATCTTCGATTGCACGGCGTGCTGATGCGGTAATCGATGCCTCTGTCGATCAGGAAGTGTGTCCCTTGAATCTCGCGCCCACCGCCAGTACAACTGTGGCATTGGCAATTGGCGACGCGATTGCAATGACGTTGATGCGCGCGAAAGGCGTCACCGAAACCGACTTCGCTTCGAATCATCCGGGCGGGCAATTAGGCAAACGGCTGACGGTTTGCGTCGGCGATCTCATGCACAGCGGTGCGCACAACCCGACGATCGCGAGCGACGCGACGTGGATGGACATTATTGCTGCAATCACACAATTCGGTTTGGGAGCGGTGAATGTGATCGACGTTGATGGGCGATTGGCTGGAATTGTCACGGATGGCGATTTGCGGCGCGCCGTCCAGCGGTTGGGGCGAGATTTGGAATGGGCCAACCTGAAATGCGACCAGTTGATGACTCCGAATCCGGTTGTCACGACGCCTGAAACTCTCGCTTACGACGCATTGCGTTTGATGGAAGACCGGCCGTCACAAATCAACGTGCTGCCCGTCGTGGATGGCAATCAGAAGTGTGTAGGGCTCATTCGCTTACATGACATTGTGCGCAGTGGATTGTGATTTGACCAATGGCCCGAAGGGGCCAGAAATCAATAGCCACGGCCGTTAGGCCGTGGAGCAAATGTAAGGCAATACGCCGCCTCCAGTCGTAGAGCCACGACCTAACGGTCGTGGCTATTCATTAACAGCCCTTCGGGCTTTGTTTGTGGAGATCGTTGGTTATGTTCGACTTTTCTAACATTGGTGTTGGCGTTCTCAGGGTGTCAGTCTTGCTTCTCGTCCTCTTTCCTTTCGCTAGCGTTCACGCCCAAGAAAACGCTACGCGTGGACGACTCGCAAACAACGCATCTCAACCCGAAGCGACGCTCTCCATTAACGAACAATTCCTCAATTCATTTCTCACTGCGATCTTCGACAATCTGCAGGAGCCGGCGCTGCCGTTGACACTTGGCGGCGCGACTTCGTCACCGCAGTGCGCTAGCGAGATTCGTTTGAAACGCGAAGCGAACGGCGTGCGCACGGCGGTTCATTTCGAGCAGGGAAAAATCGCGGGCCCTTTGGCATTCGCAGGCGCTTACAATTCGACGCTGCTCGGCTGCATTTCTTTCACTGGCTCAGCGGATTCAGAACTGCAAATGGAGTTTAGCCGCGAACGGCGCGCGGTGCTGGCGCGCTTTCGGTTGCGGGACATTCATCTAAACAACACGCCGGAAATGCTGAATGGACCGTTGTTAAAGATGGTTCAGAACGCAATCGACAGTCGTTACAATCCGCTCGAACTCTTCACGCTCGAGGAGCTATCGACGCGCGCGAATATCAAACCGGCCGGGGGTGCGTTGCGGCTGGAAGCGACGGATGTCAGGCCTGAGATCACGCCCACTGCGTTGACGCTCCATATCACCTACAGATTCGTGCGGGGCTGAAGTCAGTAACACCGGCGTCAGCAGGTGGGTTAATTGGTCAAGTTTAAGTTGAGCACGTGACCTATTCGCTGACACGGATGTTACTGACTTCATTACCCCAATTAGGTCGCGACCTGACGAAGAGAGTTACACAGGCGTGCGCGTTTGCGGCGTGACCGTCAGACGCGTTTTCATGCGTTGTTGCCAGTGACTCTTTGTTGGTTCGAGTTCCTGAAGCTGCGACATCACGTCGGTCAATGTCTCGCCACCGAACTGTCGCATCTTCAAATAGAGTAAGGCCGGCACGATCGCTAACAGGGGTAGCACAAAGATATTGAGCAGCTCGGAAAGCTGGCCTGTAATCCGAATGCGCCAACTGTGCGCGTGGGCTTGCGTCTCATTGAGTCCCAAGAACGCGCCAACAATTGCTCCCACAATTGCCGGCACGCAAAACTGAATCAGTAGAGCCAAGATGATTGTGCGCCACGACCGCGAAGCCAGAGCGCGCGCTCGTTTTAATGCGGCCTTTCCTTCCAGTCCTTCCATGAGCACCACCGGTCCCCACAGCAGATATCGAACTTGGACGACAATCATTGGAATTATCAAGAGCACAAAGCCGATCGCCATGCGCAGGACGACGTTGAGCCCTGTCTTAAGAAATGGCTTCCAGCGGCGGCGCAGCACACTGGCCGCGGCCCGCAACTGGACCGGCTTCATCGGCGCGACCGCCAACTGCGTGACAATGATTGCCGTCACGCCGGAAATGATCGAGCCTGAGACGAAGCCGGCAACAATTTGCAGCAGCGCGAGAGGGATACCGAGCGACAATTTCATTCCCATGCCCATCTTCGATTCAGTGAATCGATAAGCGATGGCGAGCCCAGTGACGATGATTACTGGAATGTGCGCGACCAGCGACAGCTTAAGGAATTTGGGAAAGTATTCACTGTACAAGGCGAACGCGCGTCGATAGAGCGCGCCGAGGCCGTCGGCGTTAGCACGCATCCCGCTCGCAAAAGCATGTGCGCTCTGCGGCCGCTTGTCGACGTCTTTCTCCAACGCCGACATCACCATGCGCGACACACGCTTCGGCACCTTCTTGTTCGCCAGACGCACTGGCGTGGGCTGAACTTCGTTGTGCGAACGAATCAGATTGGCTGTGTCACCGGTGAAGGGCGGCGCGCCGGTGAGCATCTGGTATGCGATGACGCCCATGCTGTAAACGTCCGAACGTGCGTTGAGTCGTTCGCCGCGACATTGCTCTGGCGACATGTAGAGCGGCGTGCCCAGAATCGATCCCACGCGCGTCAGGCCCGTGGCCGCGGTATCAGGCACAGCAGTCGCGCGCAAATGCTCGACAGTATGTCGCGGCGATTCAAACATTCGCGTTTGATCGTCAGTGCTCGGAAGCAGCTGAGTGGCGTTCTCGTCCCCCGCTGCTTGTGCGGAAGCAACTGGATTGATCATTGTCGCGGCTTCGAGCTCAAGCATCGCTGCTATCGTAGGAGGCACTGCTGGCGCCGCTTCGTCAGAATCAACGTTCACCGGCGCTGCGGCTTCGGCAATCTTTGCGATGCCGAAATCCAGCACCTTTACGCGATAACCGCCGAGACCGTTCGGTTCGAGCCAAATGTTATCGGGCTTCAAATCTCGGTGAAGGATGCCTTGCTGATGCGCTTCGTGAACGGCCGAACAAACCTGTTCGAGAATGTCTACGACCCAGTAAAGCGGCAGACGGTTTTCTTCGGCAAGTACATCACTCAACGTGCAGCCGTCAAGGTACTCCATCACCAGATACGCAACGCGATTGTGGCCGTCGCCTGAAAATCCAAAGTCAGTCACATCGACGACGTTCGGATGGCGCAGACGTCCGGCCGCGCGCGCCTCACGCTTGAACCGCTCGACGAATTCCTGGTTGCGCATGAACTGCGGAGCGATCAGCTTCAGCGCGACATATCGATCGGTTCCGAGGTGAGTGGCCAGATACACAGCACCCATCCCGCCGCGGCCGAGCAAACGCTCGAGGCGGTACTTCTCGTCGAGAACCTGACCGACGTAATTTTGAAGATCAGTCATGAAGTCAGAACCGCCTGCGGTAGCGGGCGGTTGAATGTTCGAAAGTTAAGATACTCGATGTCGAGGATCAACCACCCGCTAGCAGGTGGTTCTGACTTAGTCCCAATAATGGTCGTAATACGGCTTCCGCTTCTTTAACTGCGCGTCCGACCAGAAGCCTTTCAGCAACTCTATACGCGGCTCCGAGCCGTCAGGTTTTGCGACTACAGTCACCACGTCGTAACGATACGCCGCGTCAACCAGTCCGAGCATGCGGCGGTATGCCAACGCGACGCGGGCGATTTGCCGCCGCTTGCGCAAGTCGACGTTTGCCTGTGGCGGCGCGAAATCGTCTGATGCGCGGGTTTTGACTTCAACGAAGCAGAGGACGCGGCCGTCATAAGCCAGGATGTCGATCTCTGCGTTCACGATAACATCCCGCAGGTTCCTGCCAATCGGCAGCGCGAAGTTTGCCGCCACAATCCGATATCCGTTTTGCTCGAGATGCTCGACCGCAAGCGCCTCACCGCGGCGGCCGAGATCGAAATGACCGGCGGCCGCAGTTGCGGGATCGTTATCTTTTTCCGTCGATTTACGAAGTGCGAATCGCATAGTGGGAGGAGGTCCAACTATTCCTTTGGCTGTTTCTTAAGGACTTTTGGTTCTTTCTTTTCTTTTGCCGGTGCCGCTTCTGCGGCTTGAGATCCTTCGGCCGCTCGCGAGTGTTTGTGCAACTTCGGCTTCGGACGGCGTTTGCCGAAGGTTCCGCGATGGATTTTTCCACGTCTGCTGCGTTGATCGCCTTTTCCCATTTCGATACTCCTGCAGAACAGGCGGTCAGCCTGTTCATGTATGCGACAGGCTGGCAGCCTGCCCTTACGCTATTTCTTCATCAATTCCAATACCACTGACGTCATCGCTTTCACCCCGGTCCTAAGCGTGGGCTCAGGCAGCGGGGCGAACAAGCTCGAGTGCAAAGATGGCAGTGGCTTGCCCGATTGTTTGCTCGCCGCAACCTTCGCCGGCTCCACGGCGCCGAGATTGAACAGTAGGCTCGGGATCTGGTGGTCGAGACTGAAGCGACCAAAATCTTCACTCGCCATGATTGGCGGGATCTGCACAACGTTTTCCGCACCTAATGTCTTTTGCAAAGTTTTCGCCACGCGTTCCGTAAGTTGTGGATCGTTGTAGAGCGCCGGTGTCATCTCTGTTTCACTCGTCTTCACAATCGGCGCGCGATCGTCGGGGATGCCGGCCGCCGCGGCAATATTTTTGGTAATGCGTTCGATCGACGCGAGAATATGCTGGCGCACTTCTTCTTTGTACGACCGGACAGTCAAGAGCATTTTTACTTCATCGGGAATGATGTTCGACTTGGCGCCGCCGTGGATTGAACCGACCGTCACCACCGCCGGATCGAGCGGCGAATTCTCGCGGCTAATGATTGTTTGTAACGCGAGGATGACTTGCGCAGCGACGACTATTGGATCTTTTGTGGCTTCCGGTTTTGAGCCGTGCCCGCCGAGGCCACGAATCGTGATCTCAACCGAGGTCGAGTTCGCCATGGCGTAACCCGGCGCGTAACTGACCTTACCGGCTTCCAGATCCGCGCTGTCGTGCAACGCAATCGCATAATCAGGTTTCGGAATACGCGAATACAAACCATCGGCCAACATCGCTCTCGCGCCATCGATGGTCTCTTCCGCTGGTTGTCCAATTAGGACCAGCGTTCCGTGCCATTGATCTTTCAAGCGCGCGAGCATCGTTGCCGTCCCAATCAGGTTGGTGATGTGAATATCGTGACCGCATGCAGGCATCACGCTGACTTCCTGACCCGCATCAGTCTTGGTCTTGACCGTGCTTGCGTAGGGCAGACCTGTCTGTTCCTCGACCGGCAACGCGTCCATGTCGCTGCGCACGAGCACGGTCGGCCCCGCGCCGTTCTTCATCACCGCGACGACGCCGTGGCCTTTCCATTCAGGCTTGTCATACTTGCCGACATTCTCAGTGACTTCATAACCGAGCGCGCGCAGCTGCTGCGCGAGAAACGCAGACGTCTTCTCTTCGTAGTGTGATAGCTCAGGGGCCGCGTGCAGCATCTTGTAGGTGCTAATGAGTTGCGGCAGCTCGCGATCAATCATCGCATCGAGCGACTGTTGAGCAGCCACCGGCATGGCGAAAAAAGCAACGGCAAGTGTGATTCTGGCGATTAAGTTTTTCATTTGATTCGGGGCGAATGGCGCGGGCAAGATACAACAACCGCAATGGTAGAACAAGGTTTCGCGTCAGACTGCGGGATAATCAGGAGCGAATGGCGAGACACCTAATCGCGGCGCTGCGAGTAACAAACCAATAATCGTTTT
The DNA here is from genome assembly GCA_965653675.1 of uncultured bacterium. GTDB lineage: Bacteria > Acidobacteriota > Blastocatellia > Pyrinomonadales > Pyrinomonadaceae > UBA11740. The sequence continues at coordinate 146,252 of CBFHBA010000002.1, read as the reverse complement.
CGCGTCTTCAATCTCGTTGTCGGTAATCATTTGCAATGCCCGATCGATTGACAGTCTGACGATTTCGATTGCCTCATCTTCTTCCAGACGTTGCTGCGTTTCCCGCAGATCAGTCGCGAGATAAAGCCACATTTTCTCGCTCAGAAATCCGGGCGAGATGAAGAACTCGCTCAGCTTTTCCATGCGTCCCGCAACCAGTCCTAATTCCTCTTCAAGTTCGCGCGCGGCGCCGACTTCCGGACGTTCCCGATGGTTCAAAGTTCCCGCCGGGAGTTCAAGCAAATACTTCACTGCGGGATGACGGTACTGCTTGACGAGTGCGATCGTGTCGTCGGCGAACACCGGCAGAATTACCGCGCTGCCGGGGTGGTGAACGATTTCGCGAATGTAAGTTTGCTCGCCTTCACGGACCGTGTCGACGCTGACGTCGAAGACGCGGCCCTCGAAGATTTTCTTTGAATCGATGAATTCAGGTGTGTCGGACATTTTGGCTTAGCGCGCGATTGCAAGAGAGTCAGAACCGGAGCGATAGCCACCGGGTAACTTACTAAGCTTGTGGCCTACCCGGTCGCCACCGCTCCCGGTGCTGACTCTGCAGTCATTCTTTGTCTGAGGCTACACAGTAATTTTGCTGCAAAACGGAGTCAAGATCTCTTGCGCCGCACCGACGAGATACAACGAGCCCGTAACGAGGATCACCGAATTCGCATTGGTGATCTGTCTAGCGATTGGCCACGCGTCCGCCACGGACGTTGCCCGATGAATCTTTGATTGATCGAACTGTGGCGGCGCCGCGGCTTGCAGTTCGTCCAGGGTCGCTGCTCGCGGGTTATCTAATCCTGTGAGGATCAGATTTTCCGCAGCAGGGAAGAGAATCGATGCCATTTCCTTCAAAGCCTTGTCGCGCATCGCGCCAAAAATCATCGTGATCGGTTGGTGGACAAACTCATCCAGGTAATCGCGCAACGCGCGCGCGGCTGCCGGATTGTGCGCGCCGTCGAAGAGAATCGGTGGCGTTACCTGCCCCCATAATTCGAGCCGCCCAGAGTATCGTGCATTTTCGAGACCACTGACGATGGCGTCGTCGGATACGGCAAAGCCGCGTTCGCGTAGTGCGTCGGCTAGCGCTATCGCAGTTGCCGCGTTCGTAATCTGGTGGCGACCGCGTAGGCCGAGACAAACATTTTCATAGCGCGCTCGAGGTGTCTCAAAGCTCGCGCAAAGTCGACCCCATTGGGGGACAGGCGCGCGCACCGTGGCAGTGGCAACCTTGACGGGGTGCACACTGACTTCAGCACATCTCTGCAAAATCACTCGCAGTGCATCTTCAGCTTGGGGAGCGATGATAGCTGTCACGCCCAGCTGAATGATTGCCGCTTTCTCAGCAGCAATCTCTACCAGGGTGTTACCGAGATATTCCTGATGGTCCATGGCCACGGGTGTAATCGCGACCACTTTCGCTCGGGCTGCCGTCGTAGAGTCGAGCCGCCCGCCGAGCCCCGTCTCCAGGATCGCCAGCTCGACATTAGCTTCTTGAAAAGCGAGCAGTGCTATCGCCGTCACGTGTTCGAAGAACGTTGGCAGCGTTTGCAATTCCCCTTGTTGGACGAGCTCAGCGGCTGCCTGCTTCGCACGTTCTGTGAGACGGGCGAACTTCGCTTCCGAGACGTCCTTGCCATCGATGCGAATTCTTTCAGTAATCGAAATCAGGTGTGGTGAAGTGAAGAGCCCAACGCGAATTCCCGCAGCGCGACAGATCGATTCCAACATGACTGCCGTTGAGCCTTTTCCATTCGTCCCCGCGATTTGCACTGAGGGAAAAGCCTTTTGCGGATTGCCCAGCGCTGCCAACAACTTCTCGGTATTGGTTAGCCCCAGCTTTATGGTGAGGGTCTCGTGTCCGAGGGAAAAAAGGTAAGAGAGTGCGTCCTCGAAAGACATTTTATTGGCAGATTGTGTCAGAAGCCCGCGCGTAAGCAAGGGCGCCGGTGAAATGCGCCCTCCCTAACGGTCGGGCTTCTGACACGCTCTGCGTAATCTGCGGATTAGGTCTGTTGCGCGGAAACCTGAAACTTGAAACTTGGCACTTGAGACTTCTCGCCGATGTCCGGGTTCATCATGAAGTCGAGTGACTTAATGAGAAAGTTACGGATCTCGCGCCGGTCAACGATCGCGTCAATCATGCCGTGGTCGAGGAGGAACTCAGATCGCTGAAAGTCTTTCGGCAGCTTCTGACGAATCGTTTGTTCGATCACACGTGGCCCCGCGAAACCGATCAGCGCCTTCGGTTCCGCGAGAATCAAATCGCCCAACATCGCGAAGCTCGCGGTCACGCCGCCCGTGGTTGGATCAGTTAAAACCGAAATGAAAGGGAGATGTCGCTCTTCGAGTGCTGCGAGCGCCGCAGAGATCTTCGCCATCTGCATCAAAGAGAGCGCGCCTTCCTGCATGCGCGCGCCACCTGATGCCGAGAAGATGATCACTGCCCCACGTTCGCTAATCGCGCGTTCTATCACCCGCGTGATTTTCTCGCCCACGGCCGAACCCATCGAACCGCCGATGAAATTCATGTCCATCGCCGAGGCCAATACTCGATGGCCACCAATTTTGCCGCGCGCGTTGATGACTGCTTCCGGCAATCCGGTCGCGTGCCGCGCCTGTTCGATTCGCTTCTTGTAAGGTTTGCTATCGACGAACTCCAGGGGGTCGGTCGAAATCACCTCGGCGTCCAGCTCTTCGCAGTATTTGTCGTCGAAAATCTGTTCCAGCCGCTCGTACGCGCCGATGCGAAAGTGGTAGTTGCAGTGATGACAAACCTGCAGGTTCTCTTCCAGCTCGCGTTTGTAGAGGTGCTCGCCGCACTCTTCGCAGCGCACAAAGACATTCTCCGTGCGGACCACGCGGTCCTTTTCGCTAACGGGCTCGATCTTGCCTTTTTTCTTGCGAAACCAGGGCATAAAAGACAGACGTCAGAATTCAGATGTCAGAGTTCAGAAACCTTTTTTTGAGGCGGAAAGGGTAGCACAGGAATCGAATTGAAATGAAGCAGACAACTACTTAGGCAGCTTGTATGGCTCTTTGACGCCGCGACTTGCCTGCTCGTGCAAGTCATGCACTTCTGGCCGCGTGAGCACGATTCGATACTCGGCCAGCGCTTCATCACGATTGCCCGCGAGGTCGTAGGACTGTGCGGCGCGGAGATGCGCGCGCGTGACCAGCTCGCTTTCAGTTTCATGGGCAGTAGTTGCGGCAATGAATTGACGCGCCGCCGGATTTGCCTGGCCGAGCGCCAACAGCGCTTCGCCATAACGAAAGTGAATCAGGCCCACCGCGCGTACGGGAGTCTCCGGAGTTACACGTGGGTTGAGCAAAGATTCGAAGATGCTGACTGCTTCCTTTTGCAAAACCTCGGCGGCCACCGCTTGATTCGCGCGCCGTTCTTCGCCAGCTTGTAAAATCAAACTGTCGGCAGTCTCCAATTTGAACAGATAGTTATGCGGATACTTCTCTTGTAACTCGCGCGAAAGCGTAAGCGAGTCGGCAAATCGCTTTTGGTTTTTATACAGGGTTATGAGCAGCAGCTTCGCGTAATCGCGTTCCCAGCTACCCTCGGTCGCGACGCGCTCGAGTGTTTGCAGCCCGCGCTTCTTCGAGCCGCGCGCACCCATGACACTGGCTACCAATTTAGCCGACAGCGGCAAGTTGCCGAGCACGTAGTCGTAAAGGCCAATCGCGAGTTCAGCATCGTGGAAAGTTGGATCGAGCTTGATCACTTCGCGCTCATGGCCCACGCCGCTCGAAGCATCTCGCAGCGCGGCGAGGTATCGCCCTTCTGCCGTTGCCGCGAATGACGCCTTCAACGTCTCCACTGAGCCTAGTTCGTAGAGCGTCTGCGGGTCGCGCGGGTTATGTTGTAGGCGAGCCTGCGCGAGTTGAGCCGATTGCCGCGTCAAATCGCGAAACTCTTCAACAATCTTTGGATCTGGCTTGTTGTCCAACGTTGCGCCGAACGACTGTGAACTGTAAGTCGCGCCTTGTCGCAAGCGGCTCTGGTTCAATGTTTCCAACCAGACGCCCCAGGCCAGCAAGCGCGGGCCGACCGCCTCTTCGGGAAACGAGTGTGTAATCTGTTTGAATACTTCACGTGCGGCTGCGTAGTCGAGGTTGAAAAGCGCCGCAGACCCTTTGGCGCGCAAGTCTTCCAGCCGGGAAGTTGCCGGTGCGCTTGCCTTCGTATTAGCCGGTTGCGCAAACGCGAAGCGCGGTGCAATCGCAAGCAGAAGCAATAGCAAGGCCTTCGAAAACTTCATTTGATTTCCGCTGTTCACAGTTCTTTCACTCGGCGCTCCAAATCGCGCGCAACTTGTTCTGGTCCGTGTTGACTTGAATAGCAGACCGGCTCGCCTATGTTGACTGAAATCTGTCCCGGCCATGCGAAATGTCGCCCTGCTTGTTTCAACCGCCAGAGACCATCAATTCGCACCGGCACGACGCGCGCTTGCAACTGTTTGATGAGGAGTCCGGCGCCGGTCTGAAATGGATTCATGCGGCCATGCTTTGTGCGCTCGCCCTCAGGAAAAACCATAATACTGCATCCGCGATCCATCATCTCGCCGGCAAATCGAAAGCTCTGGCGAAAGCCGCTCTTCTGCGGCAGTGAAAAGACGTTAAAGAAAAGCACAACCAAAAAGTACTCAACCAGGTTTAGCAGACGTTTGAAGACACCGGCGCCCTTTGCCGGGTGACGCCAGTCGCGCAGAACTTCTCCGTCCTGGGCAATTACCATGTTCGTTTTGAATCTCGTGGGCAGGGCAAACAGAAGCAGGACATGGTCCAGCATGGTTACGTGATTCGACACGAATACTAGCGGCCCTTGAAAATTGCGCAGGTTTTCCTTTCCGGTGATTCTGGGCCAACCAAGAATGCGAACGGCGGTGAAGGCAATGCCGTAAAGCAGCGCGATTCGCAGCCAACTGACCGGCCATTTTTGTTGCCAGCGGGGATACGGATACGAGGCAATGTTTTCTGATTGGCTTTCTCGAATACTCTTTTGCACATCCGCGAGCGTTGTCGCGTCGGTGAATGCAGCTTCATCGATCTCGACCTGATAACGATCTTCAAGCGCACTGAGTAACTCAACGCGCGCCAGAGAATCGAGCTTGAGATCAATCCCGAGTCTCGCCGACGGATCGAGATTTACACTCGGTTCCTTGCTTATGTCCTGGATAATCTTCGCCAGAGGTTCTCTCTCGGTTGCGGCAGGTGAGGGAACTGCGCCGACCTCAGCAAGCAGCGTCTCCGCAATTAACTGCTTGCGAATTTTCTGCGTTGGCGTGCGCGGAAAGTCCTCGGCTTGCCAAATCGCCCAACGCCGCAGACGCTGATGTTCGGCGAGCGATTCGTTCGCACGGGTAATTACTTCACGCGGGTCTGCATCCCGGTGGCGCAAAATCAAAACGGCGAGCGATTCCGGGCCGTGTGAACCCTCGACTTGGATGACGGCGCTCACCTTTATCTCCGGCTGTTGATTCAATGCCGCTTCAATATCATCTGGATAAATGTTTAGACCCGCAGGCGTGACGATGACGTCTTTCTTGCGGCCTTTGAAATAGATGTTGCCGAGCTGGTCGACCTCGCCGATGTCACCAGTGCGAAGCCAACCGTTCTGCGCGGGCGCTGCTTCACGACCCCAATAGCCCGCTGATACGGCGTCGCCGCGTACCAGGATCTCGCCGTCTTCGGCCAGCTTGATTTCGTAGCCTGGCAGCGCCTGGCCGATCGACCCGCGCGCCATCTTGAAAGGATGATTGACGCTGATGAGCGCCGCCGTCTCTGTCATTCCGTAGCCTTGGATCACCGCGAACCCGAGCCGGCGCCAAAAACTTTCAGTGCCCAAATCGAGCGCGGCGCCGCCACAGACTAACGCCCAAAACTTCCAGCCAAACAGATGGTGCGCACGTCGAAATTTCCACCAGCGCCAAAGAAAATGCCGACTGTCAGCACCATTGAGGTTTCTTCTAAACAACTCCAACTCGCCGTGCGCGGCGTAAACTCTCTCGATCTTTTCGCGCAAGTTCTCAAGAATGCGCGGCACCGCGATGATCACAGAGATTCGCTCGTGTTTGACGGTCTCAATAATTTCAGTCGCATTTAAAGACGCCTGGAAGAAAACTTCGCCGCCAAGGAGTTGCGGCACGAACATACCCATGAATTGTCCAAATACGTGACTGAGAGGAACCAGACTAAGAAAGCGCACCGGGTGAACCAGACGTTCCCATTTCAAGTAGCGTCTAACTTCCTTTTCCAGTGGCGTCAGGTTTGCCAAAAGGTTGCGGTGCGTCAGCGGGACACCTTTTGGTTCGGCCGTTGTGCCTGACGTGAAAATTATCTCGACAATATTTTCGGTCTTAATGCCCTCGGTGGCGTATGGTTTGTCTGAATGACGCGAAGTCTTTAATGGGATCTCATCGAGGAATAGAGTTGGAACGCTTCTGAAGGCGTTCGGTATCTGAATCTCAGCATCGGAAACTAATAGTTTTGCCCTAACCTGTTGCTGCACTCTCTCGACGAAGGCGGGATCGCTTTGCAGGTCGAGCGGGACAACAATCGCGCCGCGTAACAAACATCCGAAGAACATGGCCACCCATTCGGGATTGTTGTCGGCCCAGAGCAAGACGCGATCGCCCTTGCCGATTTCACGCGCCTCCAGTTCCCGCGCGATTTGGTAAGCAGTCTGTGCTGTCTTTTCGTATGACCAACGCACGACGCGCAGATCGTGGCGATGCGCGAAGGCGGTGTCACGTCCGCGTGAGATGAATTCGTCGAGATAGCTGACGAGAGTTTCGCGCATCTTTCGATTGCTGGCACTATCGTAGGCCTTCGATCACGCTACTTCAATTAGGCACTGATTGAGTTCGAGTGTGGCACGCTCATCTTGCGTGTGATTCACGGGCGGGGCGCCCGTGCTACCTCGCCAAGTGAAACCAGTGCTTTCAATTAAGAGGACTTGTGATTAGGTTGTGAGAGGTTGCGAGGTTTGGCTCTGGCTAGAATTCAATGCCTTTTTGCGCCCGAATACCGGCTTGGAATGGATGCTTGATTTCCGTCATTTCGGTGACGAGATCAGCAGCATCGATTAACTCCTTTGGCGCGTCGCGGCCGGTGACGATAACGTGCAGAGCCGGTTGAGTTTCACGGGCGGTGCGGATTTCTTGCAGGACTTCTTCGACAGGCAGCATACCGTAGCTCAGCACGTAAACCAGCTCATCGAAGACCAGCAGATCGTATTCCCCGCTCTTCAGTTTCTCGACGCATAGATTCCAGGTCTCGCGGGCCGTTTGGCGATCCTGTTCGGGATTCTTGGTATCCCATGTGAAGCCGTCGCCCATAGTGTGGATCTCGATCCCGAGCTTTTCCGCCGACACGTGTTCGCCATAGCGATCGTTGCGTGACTTCATGAACTGAATCATGCAGCACCGCAGCTCCTGGCCGGCGGCGCGCATCAACAAGCCCAGGGCGCAGGTTGTCTTGCCTTTGCCGTGACCGGTGTTGACGATGAGGAGTCCGCGCGTGTGCTCCTGGTAGTCGGCACGACGCCACTTATAGCGTTTCTCTTTCGGTGGCATAGAAAAGTAGGCAGTAGGCAGAAGGCAGAAAAGAAAAGTCTGCTGCCTTTTGCCTACTGCTTACTGCCTTCTGTTGATTTTCCGTTTACGCGCTTCACCGCATCCTGCAGCAGTGGCACAACCTGGTTCTCGATTTCGTCCCAAGTGCCTCTCAAGGTGCAGCCGGCAGCGTTGCGATGGCCGCCGCCGCCGAACTGCTCGGCGACTTTGGCGACGTTGACTTCGCCTTTCGATCGAAGGCTGGTGCGATAGACGCCGGGTGAGCATTCTTTGAATAGGGCAACGGCGTAAACATCGCCGACCGTGAGCGGAAGATTCACAAATCCGTCCGTGTCTTCCTCGCACGCTTTGGTCTGTTCCTGCATCTCGAGCGTCTGACGCATCCAGGCGATGCGGCCGCTCTCATCTCGCTTGGCAGTTGCGAGCACCTGGCCAAGCAACTCAATCTTCGGCCACTGATAATTGCCGTAGATCGCTTCCGCAGTCTTTGCCGGCCGGACGCCGGTACGCACCAGTTCCGACGCGATCTTAAAAGTGCGCTCGCTGGTGTTCGAATAATGAAACGATCCGGTGTCGGTGAGCAGCGCGGTATAAACGCACTCGGCGATTTCAACTGATGGCCGCACGCCGGTGGCTTTGCATAAGTTGTAAATCATCTCGCCGACGGCTGACGCGGTGGAATCGATCCAATTGATCGTGCCGAACAGCACAGTACTCGTGTGGTGGTCGATATTGACGACAAACTGTTTTTCGAGATCGATTAATCCCGGGCGATCCATGTCGGAACATTCGATCACGAACACGCCATCATATTCGCGATCAACGGCGGGTGTGACGCGAATCAAGTCAGCGCCGGGGAGTTGTTGATACGCATGTGGCGCGGCGTCGCGCATGATGACCTCGACGTCTTTGTCGAGCGCGCGCAGCAGCCAATAAAGTCCGAGGGAAGATCCGAGACTGTCACCGTCGGGACGAACGTGGGACGTAATCGCGAACCGGTGCTTGTGTTCGATTAATTCAACTACCTGACTAAGCATAAAAACCGTGAATGGTAAATCGTCAATCGTAAATAGAGCGTGAAAGCCGGCTGAGAATTCATTTACGATTCACGATTTACGATCTTCGCTTCCAATCTCTTCCAGGAGCGCGTCGACGCGCTCGGCTTTCTCTTCGACCGTGTCGCGGACGAAATGAAGCACGGGAGTATGCCGCAAGTTCAGCGAAAAGCCTAATTGCCTGCGCACGTACGGTGCCGCATGTTCCAACGCTTTCAATGCCTGCTGATGCTCGCGTTCGTCGCCTTGCACGGTGACATAAACACTCGCATCGCGAAGGTCATCGGCCACTCGAACTTCAGTTACGGTGACCATGGTCAAACGCGGATCTTCAAGTTCGAATCCGACAATCTGCGCGATCTCTTCGCGCAGCGTCTCGGCGATTCTTTCGGTCCGATGCATAACACAGGCGGCAGTGGGCAGGAGGCAGTCGGCAGGAAAACAATCTGTCCTGCCGTCTGCGGCCTGCCGACTGCTTCCTACAGTTCCGTCGCCGCCACTCTCTCAATGATGTAGGCCTCGATCTGGTCGCCGACTTTGATGTCGTTGAAATTTTCCAGACCGATGCCGCATTCGAAGTTCTCGCGCACTTCGGCGACGTCATCCTTAAACCGGCGCAGCGAACCGATGTTGCCTTCCCAAGTCACGACGCCGTCGCGAATTAGCCGCGCACGCGCTTTGCGACTGATGATGCCGTCGATGACCATACAGCCGGCAACGGAACCAATCTTCGGCACGCGGAAGACTTCGCGCACGTCGGCTTTGCCGAGAATCTTTTCTTTCTCGATCTTCTCGAGCATGCCGATCATGGCAGCTTTAATCTCTTCCTCGACCTTGTAGATGATCGAGTGCAGCCGGATATCTACGCTTTCCTGTTTCGCCAGCTCGCCGGCGCGTGATTCAGGCCGCACGTTGAATCCGATGATCACGACCGCGCTCGAAGTCGAGCCGGCCTGGGTTGCCGAGGCCAGCAGCACGTCGGATTCGGTAATCGCGCCCACGCCGGAGCGAATTACTTTTACCTTCACGCGTTCGGTCGACATCTTTTCGAGCGTCGACTTCAGCACTTCGACTGAGCCCTGCACGTCGGCCTTGATGATGACGAGCAGTTCCTTGACTTCGGTCTCGCCCAACGCTTCGATACCGCGCTTCGTGGATTTGATCAGCGTGCGCTGTCGCTCAACATACTGGCGGTGATGCGAGATCTGCTGAGCGCGCGACACGTCCGCGACCACTTGGAAGGATTCCCCGGCTTCAGGCACGCCTTGCAGTCCAAGGACTTCGACGGGCGTCGCCGGCCCAGCTTCATCAACTGGCTCGCCGCGATCGTTGAACATCGCACGGACCTTACCGAAGATCTGACCGATGATGAATGGATCGCCAAGACGCAGGGTGCCTTGCTGGACCAGCACGGTCGCGACCGAGCCGCGGCCACGATCCAATTTCGCTTCCAGCACTACGCCTGACGCGAGGCGCGTTGTGCTCGCGCGCAGATTGAGAATGTCGGCCGTCAGCAAGATCGTTTCGAGCAGCGTGTCGAGGTTCTTGCGCTGCTTGGCTGAGACCTCGACCATTTCCGTGTCGCCGCCCCACGAGACTGCGTTCAGACCCTGTTGTGAAAGTTCCTGTCGCACCCGATCTGGATTCGCGTCCGGCTTGTCGACTTTGTTAATTGCGACGACGATCGGCACTCCCGCTGCCCGAGAATGCTCAATCGCCTCGATCGTCTGCGGCATGACACCATCGTCAGCCGCGACGACGAGCACCACCACGTCGGTCGCTTTTGCGCCGCGGGCACGCATCAACGTGAACGCTTCGTGGCCGGGCGTATCCAGAAACACGACGCGCCGCTTTTCGTTGCCATTGTCAGGGCTCGTAACTTCAACGCTGTACGCGCCGATGTGCTGAGTGATGCCGCCGGCTTCACCAGCGACGACGTTCGTCGCGCGAATCGCGTCGAGCAGTGAAGTCTTTCCGTGATCGACGTGGCCCATGACCGTGACAACCGGCGGGCGCGGGACTTCGATGTCGTCCGCGTCGGCGGCGATGAGTTCTTCGAACTCTTCTTCGGCGACCATCTCTTCGAATGGCACAAAGGTCACGTCGTACCCAAAGCGTTTGCCGAGGTCAGCCGCGACATCGTCGTTCAGGGCCTGATTGATTGTCGCGAACACACCACGTTGCAGCAGCAATGTCACGACATCTTTTGGTTTGATGCCGAGTTTCTCGGCGAACTCTTTCACGGTCGATCCTTCAACCAGCCGGACTGGTTTGAGCTCGCCCGCATCACCGGGAACCTGCAATCGGCCGGCGATGCGTTCTTCGAGCGTGCGCACCTCTGGCGGTGGAATGAAATCTCGATCCAATTTTCCTTTGCCGTCCGCCGCGCGTTTGCCGCCGCGCGGCGCGCTTCGCCGTGAACGACGACGGCCGGTGTCAGGCGGTGGAATGTAAGTTGTTTGCGGCGTCGCGGTTTCGCCCGGCGTACCCGTGTATTCGACCCGACGCACGTTGCGCTCGCGTGAAGGGGTCGCCGACGGTGGCGGCGCAGGCGCACGTTCGCCAGGACGAATGCCCTGACTAAGTGCCGCGGCAGTAGGCCGCAGCACGCGCACTTGACGACCTGGAGGAGGCGCCGCTTGGGGAGCCGGCGCGGGCTCAACCACCGGCTCGGCCGCTTCTAATTGCGGTTGCGCAACTTGAGCGACGGGTTCCGGTTCAGGTGCACGCACGGCCGGCGCGAGCTTCTTAAGCACGCGTCTGACTTGCGGCTTCGCCGGCTCTTCCGGCTCCGCAACTGGAATCGGTTCCGGTGCGGGTGCCTCAGCCTCGATTGGAACTTCAGCCGGCGGCGCTTCTTCAACCGGTGGCGGCTCTTCGATTACTCGCGCGGCTTTCTTGACGACTTTGATCGCGCGCTTCGCCGTAGTCGGCTGCTTCGGGAAATACTTTTCGCGGATCTTCTCGGCGAGTTCTTTCGAAACGGAGTTTGAGGGCACACTGACGTCGACACCTTCGCGTCGCACCTCTTCGATGAGGCGCTTGGTATCGATCTTCAGTTCTTTGGCAAGATCGTAAAGACGAACTTTGGAGGTTGCTACTGACATGCGCTCCTTCTTTGAAAGTGGCTGTTCGCCACTTTCCGCAGCGCACGGCAGGAGGGCCTGCTAGTGCAAGCGTTTGGTGGCAAGCAGCCTTGCGCCTTTGCGCAAACTGCGATTAGCTGGCCGCATAATTCGACATCGCTTTCAGATTAAACATCTGAGACCTCATTTGAGATCCTGCTGCGTCTCGCTCTCGCTCGCGGCTCCTTCGTCAGATGACGAAGCGAGAGAGGGTTCTGTTTCACTCTGCACCGGCAACTCAGCCGTGACTGCTTCTCCGGCTTCTTCCCGCGCCAGTTCGACCTGCTCGTCGCGAATGTTTGCTTGCAGATCGGCGACCGCTGTTGACGTGATGTCGGGAGACGGCGTGATCACGTCAGGTCGCAAATCTCGTCCAGCGTCCTGTAAAAGCAGTTCGCCGGTAGTCATCGGGTCGGCTTCAGACAAAGCCACGGGATCGGCCGAGTCCTCCGCCAAAATGTGTTCTTCGGCCTGGAACGGCACGCCCTGCTCGACTGCTTCGTCGTAGCCGCGCGCGATCATCTCTTCGTTCGGCTCGACTTCCGTTGCCGGTGCGGTCTCGTCCAACTCGGCAGACACCGCGTGTGGCGGTTCGCCGGCTTGCTCGGCCAATCTCTGTTCGCGCACCGCAACCACCGCTTGCGCGGCTTCGAGCATGTGCTGCGCTTCGTCGAGACTGACGTCGAGAAACTCAACCAGATCGTCTACCGAAGTGCCCGCCAGACCGTCGATATCTGTGATGCCGTGTTCAGCCAGAGCGTCTGCCTGCTGCGGTGTCACGCCTTCAATCGCGGATAGCGGCACCGGTTCGCCGGAGGCAATCATCGCCCCCATGGCCTCGGTGACTTCCTTCTTCAGCTCTTCTTCGCTGCGGATGTCGATGTTCCACCCGACGAGTTTTGTCGCCAGTCGCACGTTTTGACCACGCTTGCCGATCGCCAGGCTGAGCTGATCTTCATTCACAATCACTTCCATCTGACGATTTTCGATGTCAGTGATGCGCACCTGATTAACTTTGGCCGGGGACAATGCATTGGCGGCGAAGACGGAAGGCTCTTCCGACCATTCGATGATGTCGATCTTCTCGCCGCGGAGTTCGCGAATAATGGCTTGGACGCGCGAACCTTTCATGCCGACACAGGCGCCCACCGGATCGACATCGCGTTCGTTCGACACCACAGCAATCTTGGCGCGTTCGCCAGGTTCGCGAACGCACGACTTGATCACCACGGTGCCGTCGTAGATTTCCGGCACTTCCATTTCGAACAGCCGCTCGAGCAGTTCGGGCGACGTCCGGGAAACTTCGATCTGCGGGCCTTTCGATTCCTTGGAGACGTTGGTGATGACGACGCGGATGCGCTCGCCCTGATTCCACTGCTCGCCGCGGGACTGCTGCGAACGCGGCAGGATAGCTTCGAGATTTCCCAGATCGACAATCATATTGCCGCGCTCGAAACGTTTGACGAAACCGTTCACGAGTTCGCCGACGCGATCGATGTATTGATCGTAAACATTCGTGCGGACGGCGTCGCGGACTTTTTGAAAAAGAATTTGTTTGGCAGTCTGCGCCGCAATGCGGCCGAGATCTTCCATCGGCATCGGCAGCAACAGTGCGTCGCCGACTTCCACATCTTCACCACCGAGTTCGCGCGCTTCTTCGATGGAAAGTTCTGCCGCAGGATTGGTTACTTCCTCGACCACCACTTTCGAAGCCGAAAGTTCGAGGCCTGTCTCAGGCGTCCAATCAACCTGGATTTCTTCGCCGGCACGGAACTGCTTTTTGGCGGCCGCGCGCACGGCCTCCTTGACCGCTTCGATTACCAAATCGCGATCGATGCCTTGTTCCTGGCAAAGGGCTTCAATATTTTGCGCGATACTCGTGCTCATGTGTTGTCGCTTGGGGTGGCACGGGCGTCCTCGCCCGTGATTCGCGCGCAAGATGCGCGTGCCACTTAACTATTCTGTCTGATCAAATGCCGATCAGTCGCTTCACGCTCACGTGCCAGCCGAAATTCTTCTTCCACGTCGATTTCCAAATTCGCTTTCGCGATATCGGCAAACGGGATCCGTACTCGACCGCTCGTCTTGTCGTCGAAGACCACCTGACTGTCAGCCAGTCCGACGATCCGTCCACGAAAGTTCCGCTGGTTCTTGATCGGCGAGCGCGTCTTAATTTTCGCTAAGTACCCGGCAAACCGTTCGTAATCGGCCGGTTTGTAGAGTCCGCGCTCAAGCCCGGGACTGGAAACTTCCAGTGTGTACGCCGAGTGGATGAAATCCTCCACGTCCAAAACCGTGCCCAGATGATGACTTACGTCTGAGCAATCGTCGTGGGTAACGCCTCCCGGCTTATCAATGAACACTCGGACTATCGGGTGGCCCTCTGGCCCGGCGACTTCGGTGTGGACCAGTTCGACACCGTGGTCGATGGCGGTTTGCTCGGCAAGTTCCTGAATGCGCTCTGCAACCGACCCCTGATCCATGATTTCAACCTTCTTTCGCCCAAAAGAAAAAGTGGGCGAAAACCCACCGGACAACGACGCCGCAGACGCGATAAGAAGGTGAATTATACGGAAAGGAGGGGGGCGAGGCAAACGTAGAACAGGCGTCGTCTTGGTTCCCTCTCCCTCTGGGAGAGGGTTAGGGTGAGGGCCTAGCGAGCCAACCTAACTTGTCTTATTTGTTTTACGCGCGAGGCCAGAGGCCTCGCGCGCGCTAATTTCTTTTGTGGCCAGACGCTAAGCTTCGCGCCCTCACCCCGCCCTCTCCCAAGGGGAGAGGGAGTTATGACGAAAGCTTGGCCTTCACAGCTTCGCTCACCATTTTCCCATCCGCATTCTTTCCTGCCAGCTTTGCCATGGCCGCTTTCATCACCGCGCCCATGTCCTTCATCGAAGACGCGCCGGTCTCAGCAATCGCGGCGTTAACAGCTTGATCGATCTCGTCCTGGGAAGCGGCCTGCGGCAGATACGTGTCGATGATGGCGATCTCGGCCTTTTCTTTATCCGCCAGTTCCTGCCGACCGGCCTTCTCAAACTGCTCGACCGAATCACGCCGTTGTTTCACCTGCGAGCGCAAGAGTTTCTGGACGTCTTCATCGGTTAAATCGCCGCCGCCTTCCTTTTCGCGGTTGGTGATGGCAGCTTTCAGCATGCGCAGCGTCGAAGTCCGCGCCGCATCTTGCGCCTTCATCGCGGCGGTCATGTCGGAAATGATTTGCTGTTTCAGACTCATAGCTTGTTCCCGTTCGAATGTCTCAAGTGCTGTTTCAAATACTTGCCAGTAAAAGAATTCTTCACCTTCAACAATTCTTCCGGCGTCCCCGTCGCCACCACCTGGCCACCCGCTTCACCGCCTTCGGGTCCAAGGTCGACAATGTAATCGGCGGTCTTGATGACGTCGAGGTTGTGTTCAATCACCAATAGCGAACCGCCGGCGTCAATTAACGCGCGAAAGGCAGTGAGCAGTTTGTTGATATCGTCGAAGTGCAGACCTGTTGTCGGCTCGTCGAAGATGTATAGCGCCCGCGCGCCCGCGCGTTTTGATAAGTGCGCCGCGAGTTTCACACGTTGGGCTTCGCCGCCCGACAGCGTTGTCGCCGATTGCCCAAGCCGCAGATATCCTAATCCAACATCATCCAGCACACGCAGGCGATTCGTGATCTTCGGCACCTCACGAAAGAACGTAAGCGCCTCGTGCACCGTTAAGTTCAGCACTTCATGGATGTTCTTGCCGCGATAACGTACGTCGAGAATCTGCTGTTTGAAACGCGTGCCTTTGCACTCTTCGCAAATGAGTTCGACATCGGCGAGGAACTGCATCTCCACCGTCACCGTGCCGTCGCCCTGACAAACTTCGCAACGGCCGCCCGGAACGTTGAATGAAAAGTGCGAAGGCTCGAGCCCGCGCGCCTGCGCTTCACGCGTCGAGGCGAATGTCTCGCGGATCGCGTCGTAAACTTTGATGTAGGTGACCGGATTCGAGCGCGGCGTACGCCCGATGGGCGATTGGTCGACCAGAATGACTTCGTCGATGTATTGTCCGCCCTCGATTTTCTGATAGGCGCCGACATGTCCCTGCCAATCGCCGCGCTGCTTCTTCAGCCCCGCGTAAATGCAATCGTGCACTAATGTCGATTTGCCGGATCCGCTCACGCCAGTGATGCAGACGAGCATGTCGAGCGGAATGTCGATGTCGATGCCTTTGAGGTTGTGCTCGCTTGCGCCACGCATGCTCAATTTTTTGATCTTGAGCGGCCGCCGGTGTTTGGGCTCGCGGATTTCGGCGTCGCCGCGCAGGTAACGCGCGGTCAACGACTGTGGACTCTCGAGCAGTCCCGGAAAGTCGCCTTCGTAAATCAGTTGGCCGCCTAGCTCTCCCGCCGCTGGCCCAATGTCGAGCAGATGGTCGGCCGATCGCATCATCTCTTCGTCGTGCTCAACGACGAGTACGGTGTTACCGATGTCGCGCAGGTTGTGCAGGAGCCCGATCAAACGATCGTTGTCGCGCGGATGCAGTCCGATTGATGGCTCGTCAAGCACATAGAGCGCGCCAACGAGAGACGAGCCCAGATTCGTCGCTAATTGGATTCTTTGGGCTTCACCACCTGACAGCGTCGAGGCCAGGCGATCCAAAGTTAAGTAGTCGAGACCGACATCGACAAGAAACTTCAGGCGGCGACGAATCTCGAAAAGAACGCGATCAGAAATGGCGGACTCTTCTTCTTTCAATTCCAGAGCTTCGAAGAACGCTGAAGCGTCTTTGATTGATAAAGCACAAACTTGCGGCAGCGTCATTTCTCCAACCTGCACGTCGCGCGCTTCCTGCCGCAGACGGCCTCCTTCACAATCGGGACACACCGTGTAGCCGCGATACTTCGACAGAAACACTCTGACATGCAGTTTGTATTTTTTCGTTTCCAGCCAATCGAAAAAGCCACGCACGCCGTCAAATTCAGCTTTACCGTTTATGATGGCGTTTCGGTGCTGTCGCGTCAGTTGGTTAAACGGAACGTTGATCGGAATGCGCTCCGCGCGACAAAACCGGCGGAGATCTTTTTGTATCCACTCGTACTGCGGTTTGGTCCACGGTTCGATCGCGCCTTCAGCGAGCGTCAGACCGGGATTCGGAATTACCAGGTCGAGATCGAGACCAATCGTGTTTCCAAATCCCTGGCAGGTCGGACAGGCCCCGAACGGATTGTTAAAGCTGAACAGGCGCGGCTCGGGAGTCGCATAGAAGAGACGATCGTATTTGCACTCGAACCGTTCAGAGAAACGTAAACGGGTTGCGTTATATTTTCCCGGTTGAGTCTTTGATCCGTTCGCTACCGCTCCCGGTTCTGACTCTTCAATGAGGGCTTGCCCATGTCCTTCACGAAAGCAGGTCTCAAGCGAATCAACGAGCCGTTGCCGCACGTCTTCTCGCGCGGTCAACCGATCGACGAGCACATAGACATTCTCGAAATCATCTCGCTTGTAGTCATCGGGCGATGACAGATCGATCTGCTTGCCTTCATGAAATAGACGGGTGAAGCCACGCTGCATCAGGCTCATCAGGTGGGCAGTACGCTGACTGGGAGACAAGGCGACCGGGGGACGGGGGGTTCCGTTCTTTCTCCCTCTCTCCGTTTCTCCTTCTCTCCGTCTCCGAACGGTCGCGCCGTTGTTGTTCGTCTCCGCAAACAGGCCGGCGTCCGCAGGAAATAGGACGTAGAATCGCGTACCCTCGGCCAAACGCGACAACGTTTCATTGGCCGCCGACTCAGGCGAATCGCGCCGCACTTCGCGTCCGCACACCCGGCACACGGTCACGCCAACGCGTGCGAACAGCAGGCGCAGGTAATCGTAAATCTCAGTTTGCGTGCCAACGGTTGAGCGGGGATTGCGCGTCGAATTCTTCTGGCGAATCGCGATCGCCGGCGCGATCCCGCGGACTTCGTCCACGTCAGGCTTGTCCATCCGCTCGAGAAATTGCCGTGCGTAAGCTGATAGCGACTCGACATACCGCCGCTGACCCTCAGCGTAGACGGTATCGAAAGCCAGCGACGATTTGCCGGAGCCACTAACACCCGTCACCACCGTTAACTGGTTGATCGGGATAGAAAACGAGATGTTCTTGAGGTTGTTGACGCGGGCGCCGCGGACTTCGATAGCTTCAACGGTCATGGCTCGTAAGACACCGCGAAGCGCCACAGGCGAGAATCCGGGCGACTCCGCAAACCAGCTATCTTAGCCTGAAATCTGCCGCAGCGCGAGCGGCGACGAGGAGCATTTCACAGTCATGGCGGGCAACAAGGTACAGAGTCCGGTCATCTGAGAATCTTGCGAGCGGGCCTTTGTACGGCGATAATTCTATGAATTCGTTTTCAGCAAAAACCCATTGAAATAGGAAAGTTGATATGCACTTTGCCGTGAACATCCTGAGATCGCTAATGCTTGGAACGATCCTTGTCGCATTGACCGCCTCAATAGCCTTGGCTCAAGAGACGGCGGCTGCGGGAAAACCTGATGGAGCGATCACCCCGTCTTCGCTTACTCCAGCACAAGTCGACGATATCATTCGCCGCTTTACCGCGAAGGAAAGTCAGTTCCGTCGAGCGCTGAACAGCTACGCGTTCAAGCGCGACGCGCTGATTCAGGAGATCGGCATGGGTGGCCAGGTCGTTGGTGAATACCATCGCGCGTCTGACATGACCTTTGACGACTCGGGGAATAGATTTGAGAAGATTAACTTCTTCCCAATGCCTACCTTGCAGGGTGTCTCGATGACTCCGGAAGATCTGGAGGACCTCGGTGGCGTAAATCCGTTCGCGCTCGAAGCGGGTAAGCTCCCCGAATACAACTTCAAGTATGTTGGTAAAGAACGCATCGATGAGCTCAATCTTTATGTCTTCGATGTGACGCCGAAGGTAATGCCGGATCCAAAGAAGACGAAGGAGAGGTTCTTCACCGGTCGCGTCTGGGTGGACGATCAGGATTTGCAAATCGTGAAAGCTAAAGGTAAAGCGGTGCCCGAAACTAAGACCAACAAGTTTCCGATCGTCGAAACCTATCGTGAACAGATTGACGGAAAGTTTTGGTTTCCCACGTATGTCTATGCTGACGACGATTTGATCTTTGATAATGGTACCGACGTGCGTATTCGCATGCGCGTGAAGTATACAGATTACAAAGTGGGTCGCGGGAAAGTAACGATTACGGAACTCGACGAGGTCAAACCCGACGAGCAGACGTCAAACACCGACAGTCGCGCCCGTCCGCGCGGTCCGGTTGAGTCGGGCGACCTCAATAACAAAGCGACCAACCTGCCGCAGCCGATTTCTCCGGGTGAGGCGCGTAAGGCCCACATTACCGGGCAGGTAAAAGTGCGAGTCATTGTTGATGAGACTGGCCGCGTGATGTCCGCGGACATCGTCTCCGGGCCCAAGCAATTGTGGATAGCCGCAATCGAAGCCGCGCGCAAAGCGCACTTTGAACCGAAGCTGATTGGTGACACTGCAGTGAAGATTACGGGGATTCTGACTTACGACTTCAAAGAAGAATAACGAGGCGCGCGCTGCGACAGCGTTTCGATTCCCAATTCCTTCATAATCATCGACTGAACTTGCTGCACGAGTGCGTTTAGGTCGTTGTCGTTTTTCACCCACGACGTCTCGACCGGCGCGAGGAAGACCATCTCGATCGTTCCCGGCCAGGCCTCCCCCGTTCCTTTGCCCATTAGCCTGTCCGTGTTTTTCAGCGCGATTGGCGCAATTGAAACACCGGCCTGGGCGGCCATGTGAAAAGCGCCCTTCTTAAACGAGAGCATCTCGCCGGGCTTCGCACGCGTGCCTTCGGGACAGACGCCGAACGAGATTCCCGCTCGGAGTCGCTCAGTAGCGACGCGCAAACTTTGCACTGCACGGTCTTTGTTCGAGCGATCGATGGCAATCACGTTCACAAAGCCCATTCCGTAGCCGAGAATCGGGGCATTCAGCAATTCTTTTTTCGCAATCATCCCCATCCGCCGGCCCGTGAAAGCAAACAGCGGCGCCGCGTCGAGGTACGACCAATGATTGGCGACGAAAACGTAAGTTTCATTCGGATCGATCTGTTCGCGGCCGCTGACTTGCACTCTCACGCCGCTCAATCGCAGCCAGTTGCGCGCGCCCCAGTTGGCCCACCAATAAATCCAATTTTGTTTTTTGAAAAGACTGCCGAGCAGGACGACGGGCGGACAGAAAATCAGCAGCAGTAGTCCGGCAACGAACCACGACCATGCAAACCAGATCATGCCGAGCAGATGCGGGCGGCGGGTTGTGTTAGACTGCGCGGCGCTCACGTTCGACAGTGACTCTTCAGAGGACGTCCCGGTATGCATCGTAGTCGCCATCACTTCCGATTCATTTCATTGCCAACTATGCCCCGCTGTAGGACCAATAAATATTTCGCGCCGACGGCGCTGGCGCTGCTCGTCATACTGCTCGCCGGGTATTCCCAATCCGCTTTTGCTCAACGAAGACCCGCGGCGAGCGTGATTCCTTCCCCCCGCTCGGTGCTCGGATTCGACCCGGGCGAAGATCGAACGATCGCAGACTGGAAACAAATTAGCGATTATTTCACGAGACTCGACGCCGCTAGTGATCGTGTGCAACTGCAAACGATCGGAAAGTCCACGCTGGGGCGCACGATGTTCGTTGCTTTCATCAGCGCGCCTGAGAATATCCGCAATCTCGCTAAGTATAAAGAGATTCAAGCCAAGCTGGCGGATCCTCGCAGAGTTTTCAGCGACACTGAGCGCGATCAGTTGATGCGCGACGGAAAAGCCGTCGTAACCATCTCCTGCTCAATCCATTCGACGGAAATTGTGGCGTCGCAAATGTCGATGCAGCTTGCCTACAATCTGGCGAGCGGAAATGACGAAGACACGCTCTCGATACTTCACAATACCATTTTGATTTTAGTTCCTTCGCCCAACCCCGACGGTGTGGATATTGTCGCGAATTATTATCGCAAGACGCTCGGGACGCCTCAGGAAGGAAGTGGGCCGCCCCAGCTTTATCACTACTACGCCGGCCATGACGACAATCGCGACTGGTTCATGCTGAATCTAAAAGAGACGAAGGCGATCACGCGTCTGCTGTGGAAAGAATGGTTTCCGCAAATTGTTTATGACGTGCATCAGCAAGGTTCAAATGGTTCGCGATTTTTTGTGCCACCTTTTTATGATCCGCCGAATCCACACATCGATCCATTGTTGCTGCGACAAGTTGGATTAATAGGTCACAAAATGGCGGCAGATGTCACCGCTGCCGGATTCAAGGGAATTCTGACGAACGCGCTCTATGACACATGGTGGCACGGTGGCTTTCGCACGGCGCCGTACTTTCACAACTCGATCGGCATTTTGACTGAAGCTGCGAGTGCGCGCCTGATGTCGCCGAGCGAGGTCAAGCCCGATCAGCTAACGCGTTCGAGTACGCGCGGCATGCGGAGCGCGATGGAAGCCACCACGAACTTTCCGAATCCCTGGCCCGGGGGCGCCTGGCATCCGCACGACATCATGCAGATGGAGTTGATCGCATCGCATGCAGCGCTGTCGCTCGCGTCAAACTATCGCGCCGACTATCTACGAAACTTTTACGAACTTGGCAAAGAGAATCTGGCCCCGATCAAAGCCGGCGAACCGATCGCCTATGTCATTTGGGCCGGCCAGGGGCGCGATGAAAACGTGGCAAAGCTCGTCGGCGCCCTGGTCGAACAGGGTGTTGAGGTCTTTCGACTTGATCGAGAACTGCACGGGCGGCATGGCGAATTCGCGATCAAGCGCGCCGCGGAAGGGCAGGGCCGGGCAGCCACGCCCACTACTTTGACCCTCAACGTGGCGCCGGAAGTTCACGAGATTCCCGCGGGCAGTTACATAGTGTTTTTGAATCAACCTTATCGCTCGAATGTCCAGACGTTGTTTGAGCCGCAAATTTATCCCGATCGTGTAACAGCCACAGGCGAGGCTGAGCGTCCGTACGATGTTGCGGGATGGACTTTGCCGATGACGATGGGCCTGGAAGCCAGCCCAATCGTGGAAATTCGTGAGCCGCCAAGTGAGCGACGTTTGACACTCATTACTAACGAGAATGATGTGCGCAAAGATCTCGCGTTGCCGCTCGGGACTACGGACAAATCGCCCATCGCTAATCCCATCAAGTCCGGAATTCGCATTGGCATTTATCAGAACTCACACGCCGGCAATATGGATGAGGGCTGGACACGTTACGTATTCGACAATTTCAACATTCCGTTCGAGTCAGTAGGCGAGGCCGCCATTAATGCCGACAATCCGCGTGCGAAATTTGATGTGCTCGTGCTGCCTTCGGAGCAGACACGTGCTGCGACCGATGACACAAGCGATAGCGAAGCTGCGCGTGGGATCAGCGACGTTGGCTTCAGGAATCTTGCGCGGTTTGTTGACGATGGGGGCACACTGATCTGCTTCGACGGCTCATGCGGCCAATTGATTAATCGTTGGAAACTGCCATTGAAGAACGTCTTGGATGGCGTCCGGTCGTCAGACTTCTATTGTCCGGGATCGATTCTTCGTCTTGACGTGAACACGTCGAATCCAATTGCGCGCACGATGGCGAAAGACACGGACGCTTATTTCATAAATAGTTCGGCTTTCGAAGAAACGGATCCGCCGCGACGAGGCGTCGACTACGGACCGATGCCGGTGAAAACTGATGTAATCGCTCGTTACGCCAAAGACAACCTTCTCCGTTCCGGGTGGTTGCGTGGCGAAGATAAAATTAAGGGCAAGATCGCATTGGTTGAAGTTTCGATGGGCCGCGGCCGGGTCGTGCTGTTCGGTTTCCGCCCACAACATCGCGGCCAAACCTGGGGAACGTTTCCGTTCATATGGAACGCAATTAATTTGGCGGGGCGGCCGTAAACGTGCAGGCCTTGCTTAGCCTATTGCGCGGTGCTATTTTCATGCCGGTAGGTCTTAGTCTCTCCCCAAAATACTCTTCCCAAACAGAAATAGCTGCGATTCGTTGCGGTTAGTCCAACTAGCGCCCTGATGGATCGCATCAAATTTCGCGGACGTTCTGCGTAGTTCGCTCTCCGATTCCGCAGGAACACTGCCGGCTCAGTCTCCCCGACAAGGAGTTCAAGGTCATGAATAAATCGCGTGCTCTCGTATTTTCGTTTGTCGCGCTGGCGCTACTAATGCCCCCGGCGTTTGGTCAAAGCCGTCCCCGAAGAGTGGGAGCGCCACCGTCGTCCGATCCCGCCACGCCCTCGCGGACATCGCCAGCCAAAACCACAGCGCAACAGCCTTCGTCCCGGGTTCAGACGAATAAGCCAGTGGACTTGAATCATCCGCCGGCCCCGCCAATTCTCCGCGGTTCGAATGAAGATCCCAATCGCGATCAGACGGCGCCGACTGCTCAGCAAAAAGACAATGGACCAGAAGAGTATGGCGAAGGCGACACGATACGCGTCGATACCACTCTGGTGAGTCTGCCGGTGAGCGTAATGGACCGCGACGGCAAATTCATTCCGAACCTCCGCAAGGAAAATTTCCGAATTTGGGAGAATGGCGTCGAGCAACAAGTGGCGTACTTCGCGTCGACCGAAAAGCCGTTTACCGTTGCGTTAGTGCTCGACACCAGCGGATCGACTAAGAATAAGTTGGAAGAAATTCAGGACGCAGCGATTGCGTTCGTCGAACAACTGCGGCCGGACGATAAAGTGATGGTTGTTTCGTTCAACGACAAGATTCGCGTCCTTTCAGAACCCACCAACGATCGCTTCATTTTGCGCGATGCGATTCGCGAGACTGAACCCGGATCAGGAACGCGGCTGTACGATGCGGTCGACATAATCATCAATCATTACTTCAACCGCATTGAGGGTCGCAAAGCGATGGTGCTGTTCACCGACGGCGTTGATACAACCAGCAACCGCGCAGATTACGAAAGCACCGTGCGAGACGCCGAAGAACTCGACGCGCTGATTTATCCGGTCGAGTTTGACACTTACGCTGACATGGTCGACATGGGGGGTGGCTGGCCCGGACGACGCGGCGGCCGACATGGAGGAGGTAGCGGCGGCAATGGCGGGAGTGGCAGTGTAATCGATGACATCTTCAGCATCATTCTTGGCGGTGGCGTGACGATCAATGGTGGCGGTCGCCGCGGCGGTGGTCACACCGGCACCAGTCGCGAGGAGTACGAGCGAGGCGATCAGTATCTCCACGACCTTGCCCGTGTCACCGGCGCCAGACTGTACAACGCAGAGCAGCAAAATCTCGATTACGCGTTTCATTCGGTGGCAGAGGAACTGCGACGCCAGTACAGTCTTGGTTACTACCCAAAGGTAAAGCCGGTAGCGGGCGAACGGCGGGGGATCCGTGTGCGGGTGGACCGTCCCGAACTGGTGGTGCGCACGCGCGAGAGCTACATCTTCCAGCCAAACTCGAACGCGTCGGCGCAGACGCAGCCGCAACAGAAGCCGCCGGTGTTGAGGAAATAGCGAGGACGACGAGTCTTTCAAGGCGTCGCTGACTCCAGCGGCGCCTTTTTTCTATACCACCGTCCCATCCGCAATCAATCCATTCTTCGGAACGATGATGATGCGATCCCGGATGTAGTAGCTACCGTCTGGCGCATCGAAATGATCGACGCCGGCTTCATTCAAGAGTTTCACCTGCGCGCCAATGCGTGCATTTTTGTCGATGATCGCGCGACGCACGATTGTCTCTTCGCCAACGCCCACGCGCGGCCTCTTCGCTTCGCGATCACCGAGCATGTCTTCCAAAGTCTGGTAATAGTCGGCGCCCATCATGTAGGTCGCGTCCAGATGTGCGCCTTCGCCAATCCGGCTGCGCAGCCCAACTACGCAACGGTTGATCTTCGCCCCGTTGATGATGCAGCCATCGCTGATGATTGAATCCCGAATTTCGCAGTTGTCGACCTTTGACGGCGGCAGATAGCGCGCGCGCGTAAACATGGGCGCCTCTGCGTCGAAGAGATTGAACGGCGGAATCGCGGATGTCATCTCGAGGTTTGCTTTGTAGAAAGCCGCGATCGTGCCGATGTCTTCCCAGTAACCGTTGAAGAGATAAGCCTGCACGTTGTAATTCTGGATACTCGCGGGGATGATTTCCTTGCCGAAGTCCAAGCGCGAAGGATCCTCGGCGAGCACTCGCTCAATCACGTCGTACTTAAAGACGTAAATTCCCATGGACGCGAGAAACGGCCGCGCGCGCGCCTCTTCTTCGCTCAATCCGAACGAGGTCGTGTCGACGCGCATCGCTTCGAGTGCTTCGCCTGCTGGCTTCTCGCGGAATTCGACGATGCGTCCGGCGCTGTCGGTCTTCAACAAACCAAATTCACTCGCTGCATCCGGCGGAATTGGAATAGCTGAGACAATGATGTCGGCATTTGTCTCCTCATGCCGCGCCAGAAACTTCTTGTAATCCATCCGGTAAAGATGATCACCCGAGAGAATCAGCAACGTGTCGATGCGCCAGTCGCGAATGTGCGGCAAGACCTGACGCACGGCGTCGGCGGTTCCCTGAAACCAGTCCGGACGATCGGGAGTTTGCTCGGCGGCGAGAATTTCAACAAAGCCGTCAGCAAACGGTGAGAACCGATAGGTCGTCGCAATATGCCGATTGAGCGACGCAGAGTTGTACTGCGTCAAGACAAACATCCGAATCACATCTGAATTGATGCAGTTAGAAATGGGCACATCGACCAGCCGATATTTTCCCCCGAGCGGCACCGCCGGCTTCGAACGGTCGCGCGTCAGCGGAAAGAGGCGCTTGCCCGCACCACCGCCGAGGATGACTGCCAGAAGATTCTGTTTTGGCGGCATAAGGTGAGCCGAGGATATAGGGAAAGTCGCGGACGTTTCAAGATCAAGATGACAGGTCGTGTTAGAATCCGCAGCCGGAAATGTCCCGCAATCGCATGGAAGCCTTTAGTGACGGCGTGATCGCGATCATCATCACGATCATGGTCCTTGAACTGCGCGTGCCCGTCGGAGCGAACTTGTCGGCGCTGCGACCAGTCACACCTGTCTTCCTAAGTTACATTCTGAGTTTCGTTTTAGTGGGCATTTACTGGAGCAATCATCATCATCTTTTGCAGGTCGTCGAACGTGTGAGTGGTGGCGTCCTCTGGGCCAACCTGCATCTGCTGTTTTGGCTCTCGCTGATTCCCTTCGCAACGGCTTGGATGGGCGAGAATCGTTTCGCTGCGGTGCCGGTCGCGGTTTATGGGGGCGTATTGGTATTTGCCGCAATCGCGTATTTCATCCTGACGCGAACTTTGTTGCGCATCCACACGTCCGATTCAACTCTGGCAACGGCGCTTGGCAGCGATTTCAAAGGCAAGATTTCGATCGTGATTTATCTCGCCGCGATCAGTCTCAGTTTCGTGCGATCGTGGTTGGCGGCGGCTCTGTATATTTTGGTCGAGATTATTTGGTTGGTGCCGGACCGCAGGATAGAGAAGAGAATCGCGGCAAGCTGATCACCCCGTCCGTTTCGCAAAATATCCGGGCCGGTAGCGCAACTTCAACCCTTGCTTCGTTAGTTCAGGATTGGTGATTTCGATCTTCATATTGCGAAACGCGCCGTCGCGTGTCTTGTTGCTTGAGGAATAGGCGACCAGGTACTGCGAGCGCAATTCCTGCTCGATTTCTGCGAACGCTGCCGTGACATCCTCTTGCTTTTTGGGAAAGAACGCGCGGCCTCCCGTGAGCTCCGCCACTTCTCGCAAGGCCGACTTATCGACGCCTCCGTATTTCTTGTCGCCGATGCCGATCGCAAAGATCACGGACTCCGTGGCAATGGCGTGTTCGATGGCTTGGGCTCTGCTCAATCGGCTACTGGAGTTGTAGCCATCAGTCAGTAAAATGATCGCGCGTCGTCGCTGGCCCTGAGCCCGCGCTAAAACTGACTGGCAGGTGACAGCGATTGCGTCCCAAATTGCCGTCGAACCTTCGGCGGGTGGAGCGACTGTGCCCGGACCGGAAGTGATGCCGCTGATTGGCGGCGCCGAACCCATATATGACGGCGACGCTACTTCGACGCGTTCGAGAGCGCGATAAATCGACAACATATCGCGAGTCAGTGGCTGCTCGAGATGCGCGTATCCCTCGAAAGGAACGATTGCGGCCTGGTCCTTGCTCGAGTGAATTACATTCTCGATGAAGGTCCGCGCGGCAGCCTTTTCATCGGGCAACGTCCTCTCTTCGGAAATACTTACGTCGATGAGTAACGCAATCGATAACGGGCGATCGGTTTCGCGCTGAAACGTAAAAAGCTTTTGCGGCACCCCGTCTTCCAATACCCGAAGGTCTGATTCCTGAAGCGTCGTAATGTAACGATTGTTTTTGTCTGTCGCGGTGAAAAGGAGATTAGTAAGGTCAGACTCGACGCGCAGCACATCATCCTGCGGCAATTCCTGGCCGACGGCGGACGGCAGGAGGGAAAGAAGACCTACAAGTATGACTGAGGCCGCTAAACGAATACCCACGGTGCCCTCTTCGGCGGAATCTGTGCGGAACCAATTTTACGCGGTAGCTGTTGCAGGTCAATGGGCCACAAGAAATCAGCTGGACGCCTGCGGAGTGACGTCTGTCCAAAAGACGCTTGCTGACATTTTGAGCGGAACCCTTTGTGTTCGTGGTAAACGGAATCAGAGTTTGAGAAAGCGATTGCTTTTTAGTATCTGACGTTTGCACTGCCGTTCGTCTTCACGCCCGCTGCCTCTTGCGCGATCTTGACGCCGACACTGGCGCCGATGCGCGTGGCGCCGGCTTCGACCATGGCGCGCGCGTCGGCCATACTCTTCACGCCACCGGAGGCTTTCACGCCAAGTTCTGAACCAACTGCGCGTCGCATCAAGGCAATGTCCGCAACTGTCGCTCCGCCTTTCGAAAATCCAGTTGATGTTTTGACGAAGTCGGCGCCGGCATTCTTTGCCGCCTGACAGGCGCGCACTTTTTCGTCATCAGTGAGCAGCGCGGTTTCAATGATCACTTTACAAGTGACGTCATATTCGTGTGCGACTTGGACGACTGAGCGGATGTCATGCTCAACCAAACAGTCGTCGCCGCTCTTCAACGCGCCGACATTGATGACCATGTCGACTTCGCGCGCTCCGTCCTGGATCGCGCGACGCGCTTCGTATGCTTTCACGTCCGCCAACGTCGCGCCCAGCGGAAATCCAATGACCGTGCAGACCGGAACGCCGGTGCCTTCCAGGTGACACGAGCAGGCGCGTACCCACGTTGGGTTCACGCACACCGACGCGAAGCGATATTGAGCAGCCTCTTCGCATAGCCGTCGAATTTCGCTTTCAGTTGCTTCAGGCTTTAGCAGGGTATGATCGATCAGACTGGCCCAGTCGCGCGCCGAGGCCGCCTGGCCGAGCACGAGTCCGATGCGTGCCGCGCCCGCATCGACGACGCGATGCATGCGCTCGGGACAGCGATGAAAACATTCAGACGTGCAGCCGCACATCTTTGCCTGATCGGCATGGTCGCCGTTCAGACGCGCATAGATGACGTCGGTAATCTGTTCGACTAACTGTTCGAAATCGCCGTTGGTAGAGAAGGGCATTGTCACTGGAAGTCATTCTAACACGTAGCAAATAAGTCAGTACCATCCGCGTCAGCGGATGGGTTAAGACTTCTTATTAAAATAAAAGGAAGCTTCTTTATCCCATCCGCTGACGCGGATGGTACTGATCTGACGTTGTTACCGCTGATACTGTCGCTCGATTGCTTCAATCTTGCCGACGCGTTTGCGATGACGTTCTTCGGTGAGATCGGTTGAGAGCCAGGCGCGGACAATCTCGCGCATTTGCTCGTTTGTAATGGTTTTGCTGCCGAGGGTAAGGACATTGGCGCCATTGTGTTCGCGCGAATTCCGGGCCACTTCCACTGAATAGCAGGCGGCGGCGCGCACGCCGGGAACTTTGTTCGCTGTCATCGCTGAGCCGACGCCCGCGCCGTCGATGACGATTCCGACTTCCGCAGAGCGATCGGAAACTGCGCGCGCGACGGCGTGCGCGAAGTCCGGATAGTCCACCGCGCTTTCAGAGTTCGTGCCAAAGTCGTGCACGCGATGGCCGAGTTCAGTCAAAAAGGTTTTCAACTCTTCCTTCATCGGATAGCCGCCGTGATCGGCGCCAATGGCGATCGACTTGTGCTGCTTCGATCCGCTGCGCGGCAGGCGGCGCACGATCTCAATGCCGCGATCGCTGATGATGTCCGCGGCTAAGGGAGTTAGACGCGCGTTCTCCGCGATGCGCAGCACGGCGCCACGCTCGAGGCCGCGCACATCATCTTCGGTGATTACCAGCTTTGCCGATTCGTCGCGAGTGACGGCTTGTGATGACGAAGGCGAAAGGCGGGCCGGAGTCGTGTGCGGTGTGGATTCGGGCGCAGCACCGGCAGCCGATTCCGGCAACGTCTTGCTGAGCACATCACGCACCAGCGCGCGCACTCGGTCTCTGGTTGCATCGTCCGCCATTTGCCTTCGCTCCGTAGGAGCGGGTGAAAGTAGCCCAGCCATTTATGGCTGGGTCAATGCGCCCTATTCCCTATTTACCGCAGTGACTACAACAAATCGTTGTCGTCACTGCGGGAGGTCAATAAAAGATTCCGGTACCCAGCGTTGAAGCGCTGGGCTACTGTCAAATCGTCCCTACGGGACGAAATAATTTGCCGCCATGATTACGCCAGCGACTCATGTCGTAAATCCAACAGCCTTCCCGCGGACGCTACTACTTTTCCATCTCTCATTTTGAAATCGACTCTGCCAACATAGATCCCACTCTTACCGACTTGAAAGATGATCGTGTCTTTGCCTTCGGGATTTTTTTGCAAGTACGGTTTCTCCATGAACGTGTGCGTGTGCCCGCTCGCAATGAAATCAATGCCGCTCACTTGCGCCGCGAGCTGCGTGTCGCCGATTTCGTCACCCCTCGGATTCGGGTAGTAGCCGAGGTGCGACATCCCGACGACCAGCTGGCATTTTTCCTGTTGACGAAGTATTCGGACAACGTCACGCGTCGTGCGCACTGGATCGAGATATTTCACGCCCTTGAAATTCTCCGGTGTGATCAAATTGTCTGGACTGATGCCGAGGCCGAACAGCCCGACACGCACTCCGCCAAGAGTCCGAACGGCGTAAGGTTTAACGCGCAGTTCCAGCGGCGTGCCGCGCACGTCATAATTCGTTGAAACGAATGCGAAGTTTGCAAATTTCATCGCCGCGGCCAATGCCTCAACGCCATTGTCAAAATCGTGATTGCCGAGCGTGACGACGTCGTAACCAATCAGCGACATAGATTTGTATTCGACTTCACCTTTGTAAAAGTTGAAGTAAGGCGTGCCTTGAAAAACGTCGCCAGCATCAACCATCAACGTATTCGGATTTTGCTTGCGAACTTCTTTGACAAGAGTTGCGCGTCTGGCCACCCCGCCTTTTCCGCCCCACTGCTTGTCATTGTCTGGAATCGGATCGATCTGCGAATGGGTGTCGTTGGTGTGAAGGATCGTGATGAGCGTTTCGCCAGCCGCGATATCGAGCAACGGTTCATTAATCGCGGCGTGCGCACTCGGAGTTAGCAGCCACGAAATCGCGTTGGGTAACGCCAGCGCCGCGCCACCGACGATTGACGTCTTCAGAAAATTTCGTCGGTCAATCATGGTCGGCCCGCTTCCGGACTGGAGCGCAACCGTCTCGGTTGCCACACACCGGCAAGCGGGGACGCTTGCGCTCCAGTCGAGTCTTCTTGCCTGAACCGCCCATCGAGATTCGTCCTGATGTTCCGGCCGGCGGCCGTCTCGTCTTTCACATATTGAATCATCGCGTCACGCATCGTCAGACCGAGCGGCTCGATCTTCTTCGCCTGTGCCAAAACAGAATAGTTGCCCTCCTCTTCGGAAGGAGTTGTGGGCTGCCGTTTCAAGAGATAATCGATGCTAACAATTGTGTAGGTCGCTTGCGGATCGATTTCCTCTTCGCGGCCGTTAATGAGCAAGCGCGCAGTAACAATTTCAGCCTTGTTATCGGCGCCTACGCGATAGACGATGCGAGCGCCCGACTGTGCATCGCGGTGCGACAACACTTGATTCAATAACTTCAGTAGTTGTTCACCGGTTAGATCGAATTGCACGAGCGCGTTTTCAAACGGCAGCAACTCCCAAATGTCGCTCATGCGGATGTCGCCTTCGCTCATTGTATTCTTGCGCAGTCCGCCGCTGTTGGTAAACGCCAGGACGACTGATTTGCCAAGCTTCTTTCGTGCTTCGATAAGGAGTCCATCAGTAACAAAGTTGCCGAGCGAACCGGCTCCGATGCCACCTTTGCGCAACTCGCCTTTGAGCGTTCCAATCACACTACTTAGCTCGCGCACCTTGGGGCTGTAGGCGCCGAGCATCTTCTCGACCGCGGCATCGTCTTTGATCGAGCTGTCGACTTGCGTTTCTGAGACGCGTGCGTCGACATCTTTCGCCGGCGCTGGCTGTGGCGACTGTGCCAGCGCAATCGAAACCCACAAAGCGCAGAGCGCAACTACCGGAACCGCGCGCATCGTGATGCGCAAGGCGGTTCTGAAGTGGAACTGGTTCATCTTGTCTATCCGTTTGCGAAAAATAACAGCAGAGCGCTTGCCGAAAATTGACCGGCCATGGGGAGGGGCAATAGTATCACGCACGAATTCGCGGCGAGCAACCAAAAATGCGCTTAGGAATAGCGCATTGAATCGCTGGGTGGCATTCGATAACCTAATTGTTGCAGGAGGCAGAATCTTGGCTACTTCACAGGCACGACTAATGTCTGAGTTTACGAATCCTAATCTCGAAGTCCTGATTACAAATGAGCAGTTGCAGAATCGCATCAACGAACTGGGAGCGGAGATCGCGCGCGACTACGCCGGAAAGAACCCGCTTCTCATCGGTGTGTTGAAGGGCGCGTGCACTTTTCTGAGCGACCTGATGCGCGCCGCCGACATTCAGTTGGGGATTGAGTTCATGGCCATCTCGAGTTACGGCGCGTCGATGAGGACGTCGGGCGAAGTGCGTATTCTAAAAGATCTCGACGTGGCGATCGAAGGCCGCCACATTTTGGTCGTTGAGGACATCGTCGACACGGGGCTGACGCTGAATTATCTACTTGCCAACCTGAAATCACGCGGTGCGGCGAGCGTGAAGTTGGCAGCGTTGCTGGACAAGTTCGAACGGCGTGAAAAGGAGGTCCCGATCGATTACCTCGGATTTCAAATTCCGGACAAGTTCGTGGTCGGTTATGGCTTGGACTTCGCGGAACGCTATCGCAACCTGCCGTTTATTGGCGTGGTGAAAGATCCGAACGCTTAATGGAGCGCAGGCCTCTGGCCTGCGGTGAACGGAGCGCACGTATCCTGCGTGCGGTGCGCCGGCATCCTGCCGGCAGTATCCAGAGGAGTTTACAAAATTGAGACATACAATTCTTGTGGCTATGGCTGTGCTCGTCGTCAGCGCAACTCAAATCCGCGCACAACAGGACTTTTCCAAAGTCGAAATCAAAGCAACGAAAGTTTCTGGAAATGTCTACATGCTCCAGGGCTCGGGCGGGAACATTGGTGTTTCGGTCGGCGCCGACGGAATTCTGATTGTTGACGATCAGTTTGCGCCGCTGGCTGACAAGATCAGAGCGGCGCTAAAAACGCTCGGCGACGGCAAACTAAAATTTATTCTCAACACGCACTATCACGGCGACCACACCGGCGGCAATGCAGTCTTTGGGCCGGAGGCGCCGATTATCGCGCAAACCAACGTGAGAAAGCGTTTGCAGCAGGGTGCTCAGGGACAGCAGCCGGCCCCGAAAGAAGCGCTGCCGGTGATCACCTTTGACCAGAGCGTTTCGGTTCACTTCAACAGCGAAGAGATTCGCGTGTTGCACTTTCCGCACGGCCACACGGACGGCGACGCGATCATTTTCTTCACTACTTCCAACGTCGTACACATGGGCGATGACTTCTTCAATGGCATGTTTCCGTTCGTCGATATCGACAGCGGCGGCGACGTCGCCGGCTATGTAAAAAACGTAGGAGACGTGCTGGCAAAACTGCCTGACGGCGCAAAGATAATTCCGGGACATGGCCCGCTTGCGACTGCCGATGATTTAAAGAAATTTCAAGAAATGCTGCTCGCCACGACGGGCATCGTGCAGCAAAAGATCAAAGCCGGAAAGACTCTGGATCAGATCAAAGCGGAAGGTCTACCTGACGAATGGAAATCCTGGGGGACGGGGTTTGTCAAAACGGATCGCTGGATTGAGACGATCTATCGCAGCTTCACCGCCAAGAAGTAGCGCAACTGATGGCCTGCGCATTTCACCGCCCGACATTTGCCGCGACGTTATGTGATTTCTGCGAGGAAACTATTCCCAGCATTCAATTTCAAACCGAAATTTTCGGCAATGGTGATGCCGATATCTGACAGCGACGCGCGTGTGCCGAGGTCAACACCGGCTTTCGCTTTCTTTCCATAAACGACCAATGGCGCGTATTCCCGGGTATGGTCGGTGCCGCGATAGGTCGGGTCGTTGCCGTGATCGGCGGTGAGCACAACCAGATCATCTTCGCGCATTTCGTCTTCAAGTTCCGGCCAGCGCGCGTCGAATTCTTCCAGCGCGCGCGCGTAGCCTTCAGTGTCTCGCCGATGGCCGTAGAGCATGTCGAAGTCCACGAAGTTCGAGAAGATCAGACCGCGCGTGTTGTCGCCGAGGGCGGCGATCGTTTGATCCATCGATTGCTGGTTGTTCTTGGCGGTCAGTTCCTGAGTTACTCCGCTCGAATCGTAAATCGACGCGATCTTTCCGATGCTGACGACGTCCAAATCATTCTGGCTGAGCAGCGGCAGAAGATTTTCGCGCGGCGGCGGGATCGCATAGTCGTGACGATTCTCAGTGCGATAAAAAGAACCCGGCGCGCCGAGAAACGGACGCGCGATCACGCGACCGACTTCGTGCTCGCCGCGCAATATGCCGCGGGCAATTTCAGAAATTTCGTAGAGACGATCGAGCGGAATGATTTCTTCGTGCGCGGCAATCTGGAAGACCGAATCCGCCGACGTGTAAACGATCGGCTTGCCTGTTTTCACATGCTCTTCACCAAGCTCTTTGATGATCTCAGTACCGCTCGCTGGAATGTTGCCAAGCACCCCGGGCACACTGGCCTTGCTGATGAACTCATCGATCACAGGTTTGGGAAAGCCGTTCGGATAAGTGGGGAACGCGCGCTCCAGAATGATCCCGGCCATCTCCCAATGACCGGTCGTTGTGTCCTTGCCGTTTGATTTCAGCGCACACTTACCAAAATCACCGCGGGGATTCGTCACCGCTGGAATCCCGTTCAGCGGGCGGATGTTCCCGAGACCGAGCCGCTGCAAGTTCGGCAGCTTCAATTGCCGTGATTCGCAGATGTGACCGAATGTGTCTGAGCCGGCGTCGCCCCATTCCGGCGCATCCGGCATCGCGCCAATGCCTGCGCCGTCGAGGACGATTAAAGTGATGCGATTGAAATGAGTCATCGGGATTAGGGAGGATAAGATAAGGAATCCGATTGGTGGAATCAAACCGGACCGGGTTTCCCGTAATCTTCTTTCGCCCGCTAAAGCGGGCTTTTGAATTCTTAGGGGACGTGATCCCCGGGTTACGCTCACTTCGTTCGCTCACCCAGGATTACATTCTGGCGCCGCTGTTCGTTGAGTGGTTCCGAGTCAGGTTGGACCAATCTGAAACTATTGTGAGGCCAGGACGTTTGCACTGCTCACTGCTCACTGCTCACTGCTCACTTCTTTGGCGCGTAATAACCTTCGCGCGCGCGCACCTGACCATCTTTAACACCGCGAAGTTGCACGGTAATTTTTCGGAATTGTCCGTCGCGAGTCCTGTTCGATGGATAATACCCGAGGCTGTATTGGGTGCCGATCTCGTTGGCGACTTGCGCAAAAGCCGCGCGCGCATCCTGCAAAGTGGCCGCTGAAAAATTCTTGCCGCCCGAGCCGCGCGCCATCTCGTTCATTTCAAGTCGCGCCAAATTGTAGAGACGGCGGCTGATGTCCATGCGCTCGAATTGTCCGAGCCGGCAGAAATCCTGATAGTCTTCCTTCTGCAACTGCGGCACAAACAGTTTGCGAAAGCGTTCGAGCTGCTTTTCGGATAACGTCAGCCGGCCATCGTCTTCGCAATCCTTCAGTAGACGATCTTCGACGTAGTCTTCCGTGCTGACCTGAATGAAATACGAAGCCACGCCGGCGCGCAACAGGCTGGCACGAGCATCTTCGAAGGTCGAATCGCTACTAGAATCGACACCGTCCGTCAGCGCCACGATCGCGCGACGGCCGCGCACTTCTTCACGTGGCGGTTCGTGAAAGATCTTTGTGCCAACTTGTCCGACAGCGTCGTAGAACGGCGTGCCGTTACTGGTCGCGAGGTCATCGATCCCTTCGTTCAGCACCTCGCGGTTGTCAGTTAGCGGACAAACAATGTCGACAGCTGCTTTCGGAATGCCCTTATCAGTCCTGTTCTTGAACGCCATGATCGCCACGCGGTCGCCCGGTCGCAGTGCGCGCACGAACGCTTTTGCCGCATCACGAATCAGCCCCAGGTCGTCGCGCGTCGAGCCGGACGTGTCCAACAGCAAAGCAATCTCGAATGGTGTTTCCGTTGTCGCGAAGTTTGTCAGGCGTTGCGGCTGGCCGTCTTCGAGCACCGTGAAATTGTCGAGTTTCAATCCGGCAATCGGATGTCCGGTGCGATCGGTGACGACGGCGGGCACCGAAACAAGCTGCGTTTCCACGCGCACCACATCGCCTTCATCAACTTCTTCGCCTGAGTTTGTGTTTTGCGAATTGTTTGTGTTGCTTTGGCCAACTGTTCGCGGTCGCTGCTGATTGCTGTTTTGCGGCGAGCTGTGATTTGCGGCCGCGACGGCAAATGCTAGCGACACCGACAAAGCGATAACCAGGGTATGAATCGCGACCCGCATGTTGGTGAAATGGATAATTCGGTGCTGGGTAAGACAACTATAGCCGCAAACTGTATAGCAGAAAAGCAAAAGCGAACCGCGACAGATAGAAGCTTCCTTGACACTCTTCGACGCTTTTCCTTACGATGACACTTCGTCGTGACACAGTCAGTTCCACTGATTTTTGAAAACGGGCACGTATGTCAATGGTAGACGGCTTCCCTTACAAGGAAGAGGTTGGGGGTTCGAGTCCCTCCGCGCCCACCAGTTGCATTGCCAATTATCGATTTCCGATTGCCGATTGAGAGAGGTTCTTTAAATCGGAAATTGGCAATCAAAAATCGGCAATGTTTCTTGCGGAGTCGTAGTTCAGTTGGTTAGAACGCCGGCCTGTCACGTCGGAGGTCGCGGGTTCGAGTCCCGTCGGCTCCGCCATTTAATTGCCCAGAGATGTGCACCTGATTAGCATCTCTGGGCCTTTTCATTTTAGAAGGCAGAGGATGATCAGAGATCAGACGTCAGAAATCAGAGGTCAACAAAAGCGTCTGACGTCTGATGTCTGATTTCTGACATCTGTATTCACGCTGGCAGTGGCTCACCTTTGGTTTCTTTTCCAAGTGGCAGGATCAATAACCCGCCAACGAACGCGATTGAGGTCAGGGCCACTGGCGTGCCGATGGTGTGAAAGTACGAGACGCCCGCGCCGACCAGAAATGTGATTCCTGCGCCGGCAAATCGTCCGATTGAAGTCGCAAATGCGAACGCACTGGCGCGACATTCAGTGCGATATTGCTCCGGCAGCCATAGCGTGTACATCGCGAAATTGGCGCCGCCAACCCCCAACCAGAACAGACAGATCATGAACCAGATGAGCGCATTTGTCTGGAGATAGAAGACGTAACCAAACCCAAGCGAAATAAAAATAGCCATCAATGCGAAATAGATCGCCAGCGTCCATCGTCGTCCAAACTTCTCCGCCAGGATTGGCAGCAGGAGACAGCCGAGAATTGTTCCCACTGCCAGTAGGATTGTTCCGAAAGATGCCAGCCGCACGCCCTGGGGCTCAGTGAAGCCACCTTTAGCGGCCAGTGCGCTGACAGCGGCTGGAATATAAACCGATCCTGCCCACAGGCCGATGATTGAAACAAATAGATAGATTGAATTGAGCAGAGTGCGCCGCCGGTATTCCTGGGAAAATAGTGCGAGGAATGCGCTCAGGATCGTCCATCTACTACCAACCTGTGCAATACGTTTTTCCCAGCGATGAGATTCGGTGACACCGTAGCGAATAAAACCGATCAATAGCGCAGGCGTGCCGCCCACCAGAAACATCGCGCGCCAGCCCCAGCGGGCACCGACAAAATAATTGATGATTGCAGCCAACAGGATGCCGACGTAGTAACCCGTGTGCATCACTCCCGCAGCGATCTTGCGTCGCGCTTCGGGCAATTCTTCCGCGACAAACGTTCCACCCATGGACCACTCGCCTCCAATCCCGATGCCCGCGAGTAATCTGAACACAGCCAGCATCCAAACACTCGTCGCAAATGCTCCGAGAAGAGTGAAGAGCGAATAACAAAGAATCGTCAGCATTAACGTCAGCACGCGCCCGAACCGATCCGCGATTGGTCCCCACACAAGCGAACAGCCCCAACCAACAAGAAACAGTGCGAAAAGCAATCCGCCGTAATAACCAACATGACTTTGATCGTTAGGAATGCCTGAACGTAGAAGTAATTCGCGCAGCGCCGGCGCCATCACCAGCGCATAGATGAACGAATCCATTCCGTCGAGGACCCAACCACCCCACGCGGCCAGAAAACCGCGGCGCTGGTTCGTGGTCAGGGGAATGCGCGACATGCCGGAACTTAGGGAACGACGCGCGAGTTTAGCATTCTCGCGTTTATTTTGACCGAGAACCTGAGGCCCGCCGCACTCGTATTCGATTCATACCGGTCGTGGATTGCCACAAAGGTTACCCCGGGATGTCCCTCGTGCCGCGAATTCACGGTCCGGGTTATTTTCAAGTTCCACGGGTGTATCGTCCGGCTCCCTGATGATGACCTGGTGGGGACGCCAATCGAAAGATGATCACTCAACTTAGACTTGAGTTTCTAAAGCTGGTCCGTTCCAGGAGTTTCCTGCTTTCCTTCGTTGCGCTGTCGGTATTCGTCGCGCTGATGCTCTGGGGGTTCTATACCTACGCCGAGCGTAAGGCGGGCGAAGGAGTGACTTCACAGTTCAAGTACACCTACGAATCGAAGAGCTACTTCAACGGCCTGACTTTCGCGCTTTACTCGGTCTTATTCTCCTTCAGTTTGT
Source organism: uncultured bacterium (assembly GCA_965653675.1). GTDB lineage: Bacteria > Acidobacteriota > Blastocatellia > Pyrinomonadales > Pyrinomonadaceae > UBA11740. The sequence goes on along the minus strand of CBFHBA010000002.1, from coordinate 108,109 downwards.
TGATTCCCGTCTTCGTGGCGATGATCTCTGGCGCTCAGATCGCGGGCGAACGTCAGTCCGGAACGCTGCGCATGATTTGTGTCCGGCCTATAACGCGCGTTTCGTTACTACTTTCCAAATTCGCGATGGTCGCTTTCTACACTTATTTGCTGGTCGCTTTCTTCATCGGATTGAATTTGTTAGTGGGACTGCTGTTCGTCGGTTGGGGCGATCTGCAACTGTATCCGGGCGCGCTCAATTTGGTGGATGAACCGGGCAAGTTGTTGCGCGACGAGGCGCTCTTGCGCTTCGTGTACGCGAGCTTCTCCGGAACGTGGGCGCTTCTGGTTATTGCGGCAATCGCGATGCTGTTTTCTGTGCTGTTTGACAGTCCCGCGGTGGCGACGGTGGCCACGCTCGCTCTGTATCTCGTCTTCCTGATTATTGGCCGCGTCGAATTCTTCGAGCACTTGCGGCCTTACTTCTTCACGACTGACATGGATTTCTGGCGTGATGTTTTCAAGCCCGAAATTCCCTGGGAGAGTTTTCGTTATTACGGCAGTCTCTGCGGCGCGTACACGTTTGGCATTCTGTTGTTGGCCGTGACGATCTTCGATCGCAAAGACATCAAGACCTGAATATGTGGGCGAAGATTCTATTGGGCGTTCTCGCGTTGGTGATGATCGGGTTGGCGATAAGATTCGATCCATCACACTCGCGCTCTTTGCTCGGGTCAGGTCAGCACGACGGTCCGCGTTTGCGTCTGCTCACCTGGAACATTGGTTATGCTGCCGAGGAGGATGACAGCCGCGCCCACACTAAGGATCTGCGCGCGGTGGCTGACACCATTTTGAGCAAAGATCCGGACGCGGTTGCCTTACAGGAATTGACTGGTCCGGATCAGCTTAAGGTGCTGCTCGGCTTTCTTCACAACCGTTATCAGGGAGCGATCGCACAGCCCGGCAGCGCTGATCGCGTTCCGGCAGTGCTGGTCAAAGCTCGAGGCGCGCGCTTTGATAATTTCGCGGCGGATCAGAGATATGCCGTTGGCGCCACGTTTCAGCTGCGCCCAGAGCTGCCGCAGATTGTGCTTGTGAGCGCGCATGCCGATGCCTTCAAAGCTGAGCGAAGACGAGTGTTCACCGGTGACGTGGTTGATTGGGGGCGCAACCGACCAAACGGCGCAAGCGTTTTCATCGCCGGAGATTTTAACTTTGAACTGAACGCAAAGGACGAATCGCACCTGTTCACCGACAACGTGAAAAATGATAGCGAGGCATACAGCTACATGCTGAAGTACTTTCGTGATCTTGGGCGTGAGGCGGGACGTACAGCGATTGACGATCGCCGCATCGATTACATTTTCGGCCCACGCGAAGGAGTTGCACTGCGTTGGACCGAAGTGCTGCGCGATGCGGCCGTGGGAAAAATGGATCATTGGCCTGTGGTCATTGAGGTTGCTCTATGACAACCAATTAAATGTGGCACGCGCATCTTGCGCGTGGTTACGGGCGGGACGTCTGTGTGACTGCTAATGAATCAATTAGTCTTACAAACTGATCAGCTAACGAAGAAATATCGACGACGGGTAGTCGTGGATCGCTTATCGCTCACGGTTGAACGAGGCGACGTCTTCGGTTTCCTCGGCCAGAATGGCGCGGGAAAATCGACCACCATTCGCATGGTCCTGGGGTTAGTGCGCCCGACTTCAGGTCGCGTGCAAGTGCTCGGTCACGACATGGCTCGCCGGTCACGCGTGGCCTTGAAGCGGGTGGGCGCGATGATCGAAGCGCCGGCTTTCTATGAAAACTTCTCGGGCCGGCAGAACCTGCACATGTTGGCGGCCATGTCTGGCGGCGCCACGGCGCGTGTGATTGAAGAGGTGCTGGAGTTGGTCAGATTGCGTGAGCGAGCGAGCGATCCCGTGCGCGCATATTCACATGGGATGCGGCAGCGGCTGGGAATTGCCCAGGCGCTGCTGCCAAATCCGGAACTGATAATTCTGGACGAACCCACCGACGGGCTCGATCCGCAGGGACTCGCTGAAGTTCGAGACTTAATTCGCCGTTTGCGCGATGAGCGCAGCCTGACGGTTGTGCTGTCGAGCCATCTGCTTCACGAAGTCGAGCAGATTTGCAACCGGGTGGCGATCATCGATACCGGCCGGCTGCTTTATCAGGGTGCGGTGCAAGAACTCATGGCGGAGGGCCAACGAATCAGATTGACGACGGACCGCATCACCGAAGCATTCGAATTGCTTGCGAAGGATCCACGGCTCACCGTAACCCGTAATGGAGATGAGTCTCTGCATTTGCAGGTAGCCGATGAAGTCGTGCCGGACATCAACGCGCTACTGGTCCAAAACGGGTTCCGCGTGCAGGAGATCGCGTCCCATCGCGAATCGCTGGAAGAGGTGTTTCTGCGTCTCACGCGCGAAGCACGGCCGTCCCACAGAGCTAACTCCTAATTTGAAGACCAGCCCGGTTTGCTCTTAGACTGACTTTAATGATCTCCATCAGTCAGGCTATTCAAATCGTCCTTCAGCAAACACCAAAGCTGGCGAGCGAAGAGCTTGCGCTCGCGGAAGCGATGAACCGGATTCTCGCTGAAGACATCATCGCGGACACAGATCTGCCGCCATTCGATCGCGCGCAGATGGATGGTTATGCCGTGCGTGCCGCTGATGTCGCAAACACCCCGGCGCAATTGAAAATTGTCGGTGAATCGGCAGCCGGTGCGGGCTGGCATCATCAAATCAAATCGGGCGAAGCGGTGCGCATCATGACCGGCGCGCCGGTGCCTCAGCGCGCTGATGCCGTGCAACAGGTTGAATTGACGCGTGAACGAAACGGCGCGGGCATTGTCGAGATTCTCGAATCAGTTGAAGCCGGCCGGTCGATAGTGAGGCAAGCTGCCGAAATCAAATCCGGCGAAATAGTCTTACGCACAGGCGAGGACATCAACGCGCAAACAATTGCCACGCTTGCATCATTTGGTTACGCGCAAGTCAAAGTCGGCAAACGGCCGCGAGTTGCAGTGATGGCGACGGGAAGCGAACTGGTGGATGTCAGCGAGAAACCCGGTCGCGATCAAATTCGCGATTCGAACAATTACACAATCGAAGCTTACGCGACACTCGCTGGCGCGAGCGTGAAGCGACTGCCGCTCGCCGGCGATGACAGAGAACCATTGAAACAGCAGATGGCCGCGGCAATCGACGACTGCGATATGCTGGTTACTTCGGGTGGCGTGTCGATGGGTGTTTACGACTTCACCAAAACAGCGTTCCGAGACCTCGGCGCGGAGGTCTTTTTCGAGCGCGTGGCGTTGCGGCCTGGGAAACCAACTGTCTTCGGTAGCGTCGGCAAGACTTTGATCTTCGGTTTGCCGGGCAATCCCGTTTCGGTGGCAGTGACGTTCAATCTGTTCGTGCGCGCCGCGTTGCGGGCGATGCAGGGCGCGAATGAAACTTCTCTGCCAGAGTTCACTGCGATACTCGCTCGCGACGTGAAAGGTTCGCAAGGCCGTGAGAGTTACTTGCCTGGTATGTTAAGGACTGATGAGAAGGGAACTCTGCTGGCTGAACCTTTGAGCTGGGGTGGGTCTTCAGACTTTGTTTCATTTGCGCGAGCGACCGCGCTGATCAATATTCCGGCTGACGCGAAGAAAGTTGCGGCTGGCTCGATCGTTACTATCATGAGCCTGCCGACGTGAGCCTCTTGAATTGCCTTCAAAGTGTAGCGTAACGTGGCCTTCATTCAACCGCAGAGGCACCCAGAGGAACTCGCCGAGGACGCAGAGTGTTGACTGACTACCAACTCACGCAACGAGTTATTGGCTGCGCTATGAGAGTTCACAGTGCCCTTGGACCTGGACTGCTGGAGTCCGCTTACAAAGAATGTCTTTGTTTTGAACTCAGGCAGGCCGGTCTTTACGTTGAGAAGGAAAAGCCAATGCCGCTTGTGTACTCGGAAGTGAAGCTTGACTGTGGGTATCGAGTTGACATCTTGGTTGAACAACGGCTCATTATTGAAATCAAAGCTGTCGAAGCGATTAACGACGTAATCCTTGCGCAAGTCCTGACGTATTTGAAATTGGCCGACCTTCGGCTTGCATTAATTATCAATTTTCACGTGGTGCACCTGCGTAGCGGCATCCGAAGAGTTGTTAATAAGTATGACGACTCTGCGTCCTCTGCGGAATCCTCTGCTCCCTCTGCGGTTGATATCTTTTCAAGAGTTTAGCGATGCCTAAGCTAACCCACATCGACGAACACGGCCGCGCGACGATGGTTGACACGTCCAAAAAAGAGGTCACTGCTCGCCGCGCAGTCGCCTCAGGCCGCGTATTGATGTCGCCCCAAACGGTGACCGCGATTCGGAACAATAGGACGCCCAAAGGTGACCCGCTCGAGACGGCGCGTCTGGCCGGCGTTATGGCGGCGAAGCGAACATCTGAACTCATTCCGCTCTGTCATCCACTGCCGTTAAGGCATGTCAACGTAAATGCTGAAATTCGTGACGACGGCATTTATCTCGAATCAGAAGTCTCAACAAAGGCACAGACCGGAGTTGAAATGGAGGCTCTTACAGCGGTCTCAGTGGCAGCACTTACGGTTTATGACATGTGCAAAGCGCTCGACAAGTCGATGACGATCACGGACATTCGTTTGGAGCTAAAAACCGGCGGTAAATCAGGCGCTTACGTGCGCGCGAACGACGACGGAACAAGCTGATACCGATTTGCGTTCAAAGTAGCACAGACTTCAGTCTGTGGCGCAAATTTGGAAACTACACAGACTAAAGTCTGTGCAACTTATTACATGAAATACCGACTGGCAGCAGGCGCGCGACCACAGGCAAAGACGCTTCTCTTTGCCGCGGGAATCTCAATTGCACTCTGGTTCATCCCGTACGCAGAAATTCTCGCGTATCCCTTCCGCATCTTCGTCACGTTCATCCATGAAGGCGGCCATGCGATCGCGGCCTTACTAACGGGCAATTCGGTTTTGAGCCTTAGCGTTTCGATGAACGGCGCGGGCGAGACTTACACAAGCCAGGGTGGAACTTTCTCGCAGATGTTCGTCTCGAGTGCCGGCTATCTCGGCGCGATGGCGTTCGGCGCGGTGATGCTCGTGCTGATTCGTCGCGCCGCCGCCGCGCGGGTCATTCTTTTTGCCTCTGCATTCCTAATTTTATTTCTGACGTTTGTATTCGGCTTTCTGAAGCCGATCTTTTCCGGTCCCGGGTCTTCGTGGTGGAGCGTCCCGTTCACCTTCATTGCCGGCGTAGTGCTTTCGCTCGGGCTTTACGCGATCGGACGATGGACTTCGGAACGCGTGGCGCTATTCATCGTCAGCATGATCGCGGTGCAATGCATTCTGAATGCGCTGCTGGATCTAAAAACCGTCTTCTTCCTTTCATCGCCGTTTGCTCCGGCAGTTCCGACCGACGCCGTCAACATGTACAACGCGACCGGCGTGCCCGCAATCTTCTGGTCAGTGCTTTGGATCGCCCTCGCGCTGGGGATGCTTCTGTTGGCGTTGCGGGTCTATGTCGATCGCCGCGAGAAGGCCTTTGATGCTCAACAAGACCTGCCCTTTGGGAGCAAAGCCGAAGTATAGGTTCCACGGCAAATCGAGATAAACTCATTGGTTCGTACTCACTGAATCAATGTGTCGATGAACTCAACGAGACAACTGGTCGACGACCTCATTAGTCAGTTCGCAGAGATTCACAAGACCTCATTCGACTTCATTGCGAACCTTCCGGACGAATTGCTGTACACGCGACCCGCGAATGCGACTTCTCACGATACTTGTGGTGAACAGATTCTGCGTTGCGGCGCTGTGATTGAACAGAGTTTAGGCGGACTGACGGCAAATCTCTGGGATGATCCGTTTGAATGGACTTTGCCGGAAACGTTGAATACACCGGGCAAAGTGCTGGAATATCTTGAAGAGGTCGAAGAACTGAGGAATCAAGCATTTCTAGCTTTTCAGCATGACGGAGATCTTTCCAGAGAGATAATGACCCCGGCCGGCCGGGCGCAAATTTTGTCGTTTTTGCTGGACACTCTGAAGAGAGCAAGGCATCATCAGCAGCGCGCATTCGTAGTTCTTGAGTCTCTAAAACTGATCACCGGCCATTGACCACGTTTTTATGTTTTGTCCCAGATGCGGCCAACAACAAGCCACCGATTCGATGCGATTCTGTTCGCGTTGCGGGTTTCTGATGGAAGGTGTCATGCACCTTCTGGCGAACAGCGGCATCTTGCCGCACCTCGATACGGGCGAAACCAAAGTATCAAAGAAGCGCAAAGGCGTGATGCAGGGCGTCATCATTTTTCTCGCCGGTGTGTTGCTCGTGCCGCTCTTCGGTGTCATGTCGGGGTTCACTGACGGACGAATTGCAGAGGTCTTCGCATTCTTCGCGGCAATGACGGCGGTCGTTTGTTTCATCGGTGGAATATTACGAACGTTATTTGCCGCGATTTTCGAAGAAGGCACGAAGCCACAGGCTTACACGACGGCGCCTTCGTACATGCCGCCCGCTGTGCCGCCGGCACCGGCACGCGCGGCCGCCTTGCCGCCCCCCGCGGTCAACACGCAGCCGTGGCGTCCACGTCCGCAAACAGCGGAAATCGTCCCGCCGACAAGCGTGACCGATCACACCACCAAGCTGCTCGAAAAATCTGAAGAAAACAGTTGAGCCTCGAAGCCCGCCTGCGAGAGCGCATTCAGCGCGAAGGACCGATCAGTTTCTACGAATGGATGAAGAGCGCGCTCTATGACGAGCGGGATGGCTACTACTGCGCCCAACGTGTACGGCAAGGCAGAGGCGGCGACTATCGAACGGCGCCGGAAACGAGTCCCCTGTTCGCGGCGACGTTCGCCGGCTACTTCGTGAAGCTGTTTACCGAGCTGGGCTCGCCTGAACAATTTACAATTGTAGAAGTTGGTGCCGGTTCAGGAGATTTTGCAAAAGGTGTTCTCTCAACGCTGAAAGCGGAACATCCAGACGTATTCACCGCCACGCGTTATGTCACCGAGGAGATCAGTTCGGCGTCGCGCGAACGATGTGCGGCGAGACTCGGTGAGTTTGGCGATCGCGCTTCTGACGCGATCACAGGCGTCATCTTCTCGAACGAGTTGATCGATGCGTTTCCAGTAAATCGCGTGGTAATGCGAGACGGTAGCCTGCGTCAGCTGTTTATCGGCGTCGATGATTCTCAGTTCGTGTGGCAAGAGAGGGAATTAGAGAGACCGATTGCGGATTATTGCGCGCGCAGCCATCTGAATTTGCGCGGAGGACAGCTCGCCGAGATCAATTTGGATGCCGAAAGCTTCATCGCCCGAGCGGCTGCATCGCTCGAACGCGGTTACGTGATCACGGTGGATTACGGCGCCGAACGCGACGAACTCCTCAACTCCGCTGAGCGGCAGCAAGGGACCCTTCGCGCGTTTCGTTCACATCAATTTGCCGATGACGTTTTGGCGAATCCCGGGCAACAAGACCTCACCACTACGATAGATTGGACACAAATGAGAGAAGCCGGCGCGCGTGCCGGTTTACGAGCGCGAAGGTTTGATCGGCTTGACCAATTTCTGATCATAGAAGGTTTGCTGGATCGAATCGGAGCAATCGCGCAGAGCATGACCGACACGGCCGAAGCCTTGCAGCTGAGCACCAGCGCGCGCGAATTAATTTTGCCCGGCGCAATGGCATCGTCTTTTCAAGTCCTGGTGCAGGAAAAATCTGGTTGACCCACGCGATTTGCGGTAAGATGCGCGCGATTCATTCTAACCACTGAGTACTAATCCAAGTCTCCCCGATTCGAACGACCTCGCTTTAAAGATTTTCGTAAGCCAACACGCGTACCGATTCTTAACCAAGAGGAGTGCGGCCATGAACATTCCACTTTTTCTAAGAGCCCTGACTCTCATCATTCTAGCGTTCGCGTGCGCTCAAGCTCAGAACGAAACCCGTGTGGAGACTCAGACTCAAAACGCTGCGCGTTTGACCGGCCGCGTGGTCGATGCGCGTACCGGTGAACCGGTGGCGAAGGTGAAGGTTATTGTCACTGGCAACGATGTGAGCACGATGACCGATGACAAAGGCGCCTTCGTGCTTAGTGATTTGCCGGTCGGCGAAGTTGACCTGTACATCACCAGCGTGACGTTCGGTCTGGTGAAAAAATCAGTAACTCTGAAGCCTGGCGATAACGAACTGCAAATCGTTTTGAATGAAGCCGCGGCCGCGCTGACTGAGAAAGTCACCATTACAACCACTCCCTTTGAAAGTGAGCAGACGAATGCGGCATCTGAACAGATGCTGAACAAACGCGAGCTGCAGGAGCTTTCGGGCGTGCTTATCGGCGATCCAATTCGCGCGGCGCAAGGCTTACCGGGGGCCACGACAAACGATGATTATCGCAGCGAATTTAACGTGCGCGGCGCGACATTTGATCGCGTCGGCCTGTATGTAGACGGAATCCTCACAGAGAACTTCGTGCACACGGTCGCAGGTGGATATCCGGATACCGGCTCTTTATCGTTAATCAATGCAGATGCCGTCGATTCGCTGTCGCTGCTCAGCGGCGCATTTCCGTCAACCTACGGCGATCGGACGGCAGCGATCCTGAACATTCAGACACGTGACGGCAATCGCGTGAAGCCGACCGGTCGTATCGCGGCGGCGTTGAGCGGCCTGAGCGCAGGTGTCGATGGGCCCTTTGATAACAAACGCGGCAGTTATTTGTTCGCGGCGCGCAAAAGTTATCTGGGCTATCTCGTGCGGCGGTTCAACAGTGAGTTTCAGTACACGAATAATCCACCGGTGCTCAGTTTTGCGGATGGCCAGGGAAAAGTTCTCTACGACGTGAATTCGCGCCATCAAATTGGCGCGTCAGTGATTCTTGGTGACTTCGTTTTTGATCGCAATCGCGATCGCGATTTACTGGGATTCAATCAGGTGTTTCGCGGCAACACGCGCAACCTGATGGTGAACGGCCACTGGAATTTCACTCCGCAGACAAACACGTTCGCCCAGACACGGGTCTTTTTCCTTCGTTCCACTTTCAAAAACACGAACCGCGACGATCGAATTTTAGAGGACGGCGACCGGACGCAATTCGGCGTGCGCAGCGACCTCAATCTGCAACGGAAATCGAACCGGATTGAGGCTGGCCTGTATGTGCGACGAATTAGCTTAAGCAGCTCAACCTTCTTTTTCGATTTCTTCAATGGTCAGCAGATCGATGATTCGCGGTTCGACCAAAGCGGCTTTGAGCATGGTTACTACATTCAGGACACGTGGAGTGATGAACGAAGCCGAATTGCTCTGACCGGCGGCGTTCGCGTCGAACACAGCACGGCAACCGACGAGACGAAATTTTCACCACGCGCATCGTTCAGTTGGGCCATCGACAAAGATTGGACGCTGCGAGCCGGCGCTGGTCGCTATTACCAATTTCCAGATTTCGAGCAGATGTTTGGGCGGCTGGGCAATCCGGCGGTGGGCGCCGAGCGCGCGACGCATTTCAATCTCGGGATCGAACGCAGGTTTGGAGATCGCGTGCGCGTGCTTGCAGAAATTTACGACCGCGAAGACGCAGATCTGTTGTTCAGCCTGAACGAACCCCGCCGCAGCGGCGGCTTTGTCACCTTCACGCAATTTCCCTTCGACAACCTTTTGCGCGGACATGCCAGAGGAGTTGAGCTGACCGTGCAGCGACGCAGCGCGAATAAACTATCGGGGTGGTTTTCGTACGCTTACTCGCGCACTGAGTTGACCGACGCGCGCGACGGACTGACTTTTCCCAGCGATGCGGATCAGCGCCATACGGTCAATGTCTACGGCAACTATCGCTTTACAGACACATGGAACTTCAGCAGCGAATGGCGCTACGGAAGCGGCCAGCCAGTGCCCGGATTCTTCGGTCAGGACAGCGCCGGCTACTTTTTGATCAGCCAGCGCAATCAGACGCGCTTGCCGCTCTACAGTCGCCTTGATGTCCGTTTGAGCAAGGCGTTTCTGTTTTCAAAATGGAAGCTGACCCTGACCGGAGAAGTACTTAACCTGCTCAACCACAACAATGTTCGCTATGCAGGCTTCGATTTTTACAGTTTCAATGGGCGCGTGACGGGCCAACTCGATCGCGTCCTGCCAATCGTTCCGTCGGCCGGCATCGTCATCGAATTCTGACGGTCGCGGGTGCAGTCCTAACAATTTAGTTGACAAGCTCCCCCTTCAGGCGTATAAGCTCCTAAAACCTTAGGAGGCGACAAAGAAAGTGCCACGTCCAAAAGCTGAAAAGTTAACGCCGCTTGAACTGGAAATAATGCATGTCCTTTGGGAAAAAGGCCCGGCCAACGTGCAGACAGTTCAGCAGAAGTTAAATCGCCCGCTCGCGTACACCACAGTGCAGACAATGCTTAACATTCTGCATCGCAAGGGAAAGGTAAAGCGGGCGCTGAAGGACCGCGCGTACTTTTATACGCCGGTCGTCAGTCGCAGCCACGTGACGCGGCAGCACATCGGCGACATCATCGATCGCCTTTTTGGCGGCTCGGCGGAGAGTTTGGTGATGAGTCTGGTCGAGACAAAACATCTGACGCCCAAAAAACTGGCGCGCCTGCAACAACTAATCGAAGAAAATCGCGGAGAAAAGAAATGAGATTTCTGACTCAAGGCGTGCTCACGTTCTTGCTGAATGCGATTTGGCAAGTTGCGCTGGTCGTTCTGTTTACCGCATTCGCCGATTGGTTAATGCGCGGCGTCGCGGCGCGTTATCGTCATGCGTTGTGGATCGTAACGCTGCTGGCATGCGTGACGATTCCGCTCTCGAGCATGAGCGCTTTGAGCAAACTCAACTCGGTGCGGGCGGCAGTTGCGGCGCGTGATGCTTCCGGCCCTGTGGTCATCACTCGCATCATCACGCCGGGCGTCGAGATCGCCGATCACGCAAACGCTGAGACCTTGACGCCGGTGACCTCGACAGCGAGGCGCTCGATTCTTTCGGGATCATCGATCAACCTGCCGGTACGGCTCGCGTTTACGCTACTCGCTGTCTATCTCGCATTCCTGCTCGTGAAGATGCTGCTTTTCTTGCGCGCTTGGCGACGCACGCAAACGATTGTGCGCGGAGCGACAAATTCATCGCTTCAGAATCATTTGCAGGTGACTGTCGATCGCTGTAGCAGGCTCATCGGCGTCAAACGCGCGCGCATTCTGCATTCGCCGCACGTGCCGGTGCCAATTACGCTGGGCGTCGTCAATCCGATCATTGTTTTGCCGGAAGATTTGTTGGAAGAAACTGACGGCAACTTGCTGTCGTCTGCGATCGGACACGAGTTGGTGCACGTCGCGCGGCGCGACTACTTGTGGAACCTTATTTTTGAAGCACTTTACCTGCCGTTATCTTTTCACCCCGCAGCCGCCCTCATCCGCCGCAGGATACGTCAGACGCGCGAACTTTGCTGCGATGAGATTGTCGCGAGGAAGCTTTTGAATGCCGAAACTTATGCGCATTCGTTGATGAGGCTCATTGGATCCACGCCTCTCTCGGCGCGGCTGATATCCGACACGACGATTGGATTGAATCAATCGGACATTCTGGAGGTAAGAATCATGTCTTTGCTGAATTCAAAGAACCGACGGTCACGCTCCCCGCGAACTTTGTTGATTGCGGCCGCCCTGATTCTGACGGCGCCCTGCATCGTGGGCGCGAAACTGGCGCTCAAGCTTGACGTCTATGCGCAGGAACCGCAAACGGCGCAAGAGAAGGAAGCGAGAAAGCAACAGGAGAAAGCATTGGAGGGCTTGAGACAACAGGCCCAGGACCTGAGCGAGAAGCTGAAGAGCGCGGACGAAACCCACCGCAAAGAAATCGAAGCGCGTTTGCAGGAAGTGAAAAAGAATCTGGAAGAGCATGAACGCGCGGTCGCTGAATCTCGTTCTCAGGACGAAGATCTCGGCAAAGTTCGTGCGTTGCTCGGCGAATACGAAAGAACCATGACGTTCGACGCGGAACAAGTGAAAAAGCTGGAGGCAGAACTGGCTCAACTTGAGAACGCATCTCCGCGCGATGAGGCGCTCTTGCGTGAAACAAAGGAAAAGCTCGCGCTGCTCGAGGCCGCCGGACAAAACCGCAAGGCGAAAGTGGTCTATCGCGTGGAGCCTGAATACACGGCCGACGCGCGTGAGAAACAGATTACGGGCGCGGTTGTGCTGGGCGTTACCATCGGACATGACGGCTCTGTGCAGAATGTCCAGATAAAGAAGTCGCTATTTCCCTCGCTCGATGAGTCAGCCGTCGCAGCTGTTCGCAAATGGCGATTTGAGCCGGCGCTGAAAGATGGGCAGCCTGTTTCAATGTACATTCAGGTCGAGTTTTATTTTTCGCCCGATGGGAGTGGCGCTGCCGCCTACCGGGAGAAAGAAGAACGTGAGAAGGCGGAGTACCGCGAGAAGGAGGACCGCGAAAAGGCCGAATACAAGGAGAAGGAATATCGCGCCCTTGTGAATGAGAACGAAGCCGGGCGCCGCGCCGAACGCGAATCCGAAGAGAAACGAAACGCGATCCTCGCCGGCATGGCGCAGATTTCCATGGACCGGGCGATTCAGATCGCGACGAGTGCGAGTCCGGGCAAGGTTCTCGAATGCAGTTTGGTTGGCGAACGTTGGTCAAGTGAAGCCGAGCTCGCGAAGCCGGGTCTTGTGCTGTATCACGTGGTGATTCTTTCTAATGACTCGTCGCCGGTGAGAACTCACGTACTCGTTAACGCCGTCGATGGCAGTGTCTTTCGCGTCAGCAAAGAAGAGAAACGTGAAGAAGAGGAAAGCACGGGCTGGACGACAGAACGGGGAACCACCGGGTACGCGACCAGGCGCCGCGCTATCGAAGGCGGCGTCCTTAATGGAAAGGCGTCAAGCTTGCCGAATCCTGAATATCCAGCGATTGCCCGTGCGGCCAAAGCCTCTGGAACTGTCACCGTTGAAGTGATCGTGAATGAAGCGGGAAATGTCGTGGCCGCCAAAGCGGTCTCGGGTGATCCACTCTTGCAGGGAGCCGCTGTTAACGCGGCGCGTCAGGCGAAGTTCGCGCCGGCGTCTGTGAATGGAGAACCTACGAGAATCAGCGGCTACATCACCTACAACTTCGTCGCACAATAGCGAACACGGATTATTTGAGAGCTCACTTGAAGGGCCGACTCCGAGCTTATGCTTCCCTTCATGAGAAAAGGCGGCCGTGAGGCCGCCTTTTTTTGTGTCAGAAGCCCCGTAAGAAAGAGCGCCTCAGCCCAGTGATTCAACCTTTGTTGAGGGTTGTGCGTGATTTGCCTGAACGCATTATTTCGTGCTGTAGGGACGAAATATTCTGCCTTACTCTTTTTCGATGGAGCGAGATGTCGGTGACATCTCGCTCCACGACTTTAATCAAGACAAAATCGTGAGCTACAAATCTTTCACCACTACGCGGCTGACTGCCAAAGATGTCCTCGGAGTTCGGGAGCGAGATATCCGGTGGCGCCGCGGGCGGCCGGTAACCGCGGGCGCGCGCCACTCATCATGGGACGCGACGTTGCGCACGACGATGTCGCTGTCGGGGTCCTGCCCATGTACGCGTACGCGACAAACTTTCCGTCGCGCGAAATCTGGGGCGACACAATCGAACGCCATGAGTCATAATCGGCATGCGCTAGCGGCCGTTTTGTTACCGCGGTTTGTTGCGCAAAGGTTTGCGCGAGCGAAGTCGCGATTAGAGCAACTACGCAGAGTACAGTGATGAATCGGCGCGATAGTTAGTTCAAGGATCACAAACTAACTCCGTGGGCAGGTTTCAAAACGGCAAGATGCGCGCACAGTCTTGTCATTGACGGCCGCGAAGTCAAGCCTTTTTGCCGGCAGTTCTGCATCGGTATTTGCGCTAGCTAAACACTTGCCAAGCACGTTTGTGTAACCGGCGGCTTTTCCTGAACGTTGATACTTGTGCAAAATAGGTCGCGTAACCTCCAATTTCAGACCCCATCGAGGAACCAGGCAGATTCAGCTGTTTTTGCGAGCAGTCAATCCTGTTTTCAGGTCGAGTACTATGGCAGAACAAATCGCAAAAAACTTTCCTGACGGCGCCGGCGAAGACGCGGCAACCGCGGACGACCGTCCCCGACGAGCGAGCGCCCATCGCCCTAAGAGAACGCGTGCCCGCATCATTCAAATTGTCAGCATTGTCGCTCTGGTGATCTTGCTTGTCGTACTTTGGCGGTTTTTGGGAGACAGGGCCGCCACCTCCGGAAGCACGGGAGGCCGAGGTGGGCGCGGCGGAGGCGAAGTCGTACCGGTCGAGGTGGCTCCCGTTACTCAGCAGGACGTTCCGATTCAGATCAAAAGCATCGGTAATGTGGAAGCGCAAAATACAGTCGCTGTCCGGTCGCAAGTCGAAGGGACACTCATGCGCGTCGCTTTTGCTCCCGGCCAGGAGGTAAAGAAGGGCGATCTGCTGTTCACGATCGATCCGCGTCCCTTGCAGGCACAACTGAGTCAGGCCGAAGCAAATCTTCTGAAGGCGATGGCTGCGGTGCGTCAAGCAAGCGACATCGTAGCGCGCGACGAGGCAACACTGGAGAATGATCGCATCGCACTGAATCGTGATCTCAAACTGCTGGAAGCCGGTGTGGTTCCACGTGAGCAGTACGATAACGATCTGGCAAAGGAGCGAGCCGATCAAGCTACCGTGCGCGCCGACCAATCGGCCGTTGCGAACTTGCAGGCCGGTCAGAAAGCCGAACAGGCGAATGTCGAAAACGCGCGCGTGCAGTTGAGCTATACAACTATTCGCGCGCCGATTGCGGGCAAAACCGGCAACCTGGCAGTGACGCAGGGAAATCTCGTGCGCGCAAACGACACCACGCCGATGGTGACGATCACTACGGCGTCGCCGATCTACGTGACGTTCTCAGTTCCTGAACGCGATTTGGTTCGCATTCGCCAAGCGACCGGCAAAGAAGGTCTCGAGGTGCAGGGCGAAGTCCCCGGCGATGAGGCTACTCCGGTGAAGGGAAGACTTTCGCTCGTCGATAACACTGTCGATCCGGCGACCGGCACGGTTCGTTTGAAAGCGACGTTCATCAATGACGATCGGCGCTTATACCCCGGCCAGTTCGTGAACGTTGTGCTGACGCTCGGCATCGCGAACCAGGCGACCGTCGTTCCTTCACAAGCCGTGCAAGTCGGCCAGGACAAGTCTTTCGTGTATGTGGTCAAAGCCGATGGCACGGCCGAGATGCGTACAGTGAAGACTGGGTCAACCATCGAATCAATGACCGTAATCGAAGACGGAGTAAAGCCCGGCGAGCAAGTTGTGACTGATGGACAACTGCGTATTGTGCCTGGTGCAAAAGTACAGGCGAAGGGTAAAGGCCAGCAGCAAGGCACGGATCAAGACGGTCAGGGACAGGGTGGTCGAGGAAGACGCGGTCAGAATCCGAGTCAGTAGAGAGCATTGAAATTTGAAAAGTGAAAAATGCAAATTGCAAATTAGCCTTAGCAGTGAGCAGTGTGCGGTGAGCAGTGGAAAGCGGTGTGCGGTGCGGTGAGTAGTCATGGTCAGGAAGTGCTGCGTGACGGGCGAATCCAGAACTGGAGACCCGCCTCTGACATCCCGACACCTGACACCCGACACCTCGTCTGAAGAAGACTGACGACTGGCCACGTACGACTGACAATTTTTCAATTTGCACTTTTCACTTTTCAATTTTCCATGTCGGAACTCTTCATTCAGCGCCCGATTACCACGACTCTCATCATGGCCGGCATCGTGCTGTTTGGCTTTATCGGCTATCGCGCACTGCCTGTAAGCGATCTCCCCAACGTTGACTATCCAACCATTCAAGTTACTGCGGAACTTCCCGGCGCCAGTCCGGAGACAATGGCGTCGTCTGTTGCTACGCCACTCGAACGACAGTTCTCGACCATCGCCGGCTTGAACACAGTCAGTTCGACCAGCACCCTTGGCAATACACAGGTCACGCTGCAATTCGATCTTAGCCGCAACATCGATGCGGCGGCGCAGGATGTGCAGACGGCGATTGCCCAATCATCGCGGCAACTTCCCACCGGCATGCCCAATCAGCCGACGCTGAAGAAGGTCAATCCTGCCGATCAGCCCATCGTTTATTTGATGGTCAGCTCGCTGACGCTACCGCTGTCAAAAGTGAACGAGTACGCCGACACGACGTTGGCCCAACGTCTTTCGACGATCAGCGGCGTCGCGCAAGTGCTCGTAACGGGTGAGCAGAAATATGCCGTTCGTGTGCAAGTCGATCCGTCCGCGCTGGCTACGCGAGGCATCGGCATCGATGATGTTGCGACTGCTTTGCAGCGCGGCAACACGAATCTTCCGGTCGGCACGCTTTACGGCATTCATCAGAATTTAACAGTCCAGGCCAATGGCCAGCTAACGAACGCGGAAGAGTATCGACAACTGATCGTCGCTTATCGCAATGGTGCGCCGGTCGCATTGCGCGATCTGGGTGCCGTCGTCGATAGCGTTGAAAACAATCGTTTGGCCAGCCGCTACAACGGCCAGCAGGTCGTAACCCTCACGATTCAACGTCAGCCCGGCACCAACACCGTCGCCGTTGTTGATGCCATTCGAAATTTGCTGCCGGCGTTCCGCCAGCAACTGCCGGCATCGATCAAACTCGATGTTCTTTACGATCGTTCCGAGTCGATTCGCGAATCCGTGAACGACGTTCAATTCTCGCTTCTGCTGGCCATTGGCCTGGTGGTCCTCGTCATCTTTCTGTTCCTGCGTAATGTCCGCGCGACTTTCATTCCGACGCTGGCGTTGCCGACGTCGATCGTCTTCACTTTCGCCATCATGTACCTGCTCGGGTTCAGTCTCGACAATCTGTCGTTGATGGCGCTGACGCTGTCGGTGGGCTTCGTCGTCGATGATGCGGTCGTGATGCTGGAGAACATCGTGCGCCGGATGGAAGACGGCGAAGGCGCGATGGAAGCGGCTTTGAAAGGCTCGCGCGAAATTGGCTTCACGATCGTATCGATGACGGTTTCGCTGGTGGCGGTCTTCATTCCGGTGCTGTTTCTCAGTGGCATCCTGGGTCGGTTGTTCCGCGAATTCGCGATCACGATCAGCGTTGCGATTCTGGTTTCGGGCTTTGTATCGCTCAGTCTTACTCCGATGTTGTGCAGCCGAATTCTTAAATCGTTTGGTCATCGTCGAAAAGGCGATACGGCGACCGACGCGATCGGCGGAAAGGATGTGGGTCGACCGGAGGTGCCTGCGCTTCAGCATGGAAAATTCTGGGAGGCGATTGAGCGTGGTTACGAGTGGCTGGTTGGTGGGTATCGGTGGACGCTGCAGATTGCGTTGGAGCATCGGGCGCTGACTCTATTGATTTGCGGCGTGCTGTTTCTGATTACGATTGCGCTCTTCTATGTTATCCCCAAAGGTTTTATTCCGAACGATGACACCGCGCAGATCGTCGGCTACACCGAAGCTGCGGAAGGCATTTCGTTTCAGGAGATGTCGCGTCACCAGGAACAGATCGTCGATCTCATTCGCAAAGACCCGAACGTCGTCGGTGTGTTGTCCACCGTCGGCGAGAGCGACATCAGCGCGGCGAGTAACACGGGCAACATTCTGATTCTGCTCAAGCCGGCGAATCAACGAAAGAAAGCCGTCGATGCCATTATCGATGATCTGCGGCCAAGACTGTCCCAGGTGCCCGGCATGCGGGCTTATTTGCAGAACCCGCCGCTGGTTCAGGTCGGCGGGCAAGTCACGAAGAGTCCGTATCAGTTGACGCTGCAAGGGCCGGATCGAAACGAGCTTTATGCGAACGCAAACAAATTACTCGAAAAGATGGCTCAGTTGCCGGAATTGCTCGACGTGACCAGCGACATTCAAACCAAAAATCCGCAACTGAACGTCGATATCGATCGCGACAAGGCGGCCGCCGTTGGGGTGACGGCACAGCAAATTGAAAACGCGCTCAACGATGCCTACGGCACGCCGCAAATCTCAACCATCTATGCCACGACCAATGAATACCAGGTCATCCTCGAAGTGAAGCCTCAGTATCAGCAGGATCCTTCCGCGCTGGGACAGCTTTACATTCATTCGACCGCGCCGCCAGCGACCGCGAGCCAGGTCAGCCAGGTGCAGAGCGCGCTGGCCCAACCTTCGCCGACAGTTGTGACGTCATTTCAGGCGCCGGCGGGATTGACCGCACCGGGCCAAACTACGACCGGGCGTTTAGTTCCGCTCAGTACGGTCGCGACGTTCTCTCGTGGGATTGGCCCATTGCTCGTGAACCACTTGAGCCAGCTGCCCTCGGCCACAATTTCGTTCAATCTTCGCGAGGGCGTTTCGTTGAGCGCGGCAACTGATCAAGTTCAAGCGCTGGCGAAGAAGACTTTGCCGGGCACGATTACGACCAGCTTCCAGGGAACGGCGCAAATCTTTCAATCGTCTTTGCAGAATCTTACCTTGCTGATGCTCGTGGCGGTGCTCGTGATTTATCTCGTGCTGGGAATTCTGTACGAGAGTTTCATTCATCCGTTCACGATCCTTTCGGGCTTGCCTTCCGCCGGCTTGGGCGCGCTGCTGACACTACTCGTGTTCGGGCGCGAGCTTGATGTGTACGCGTTCGTGGGCTTAATCATGCTGATCGGAATCGTCGAGAAGAACGCGATCATGATGATCGATTTTGCGCTGACGTCTCAACGTGAAGAGGGCAAGCCGGCCGAAGACGCGATTTTCCAGGCGTGCCTTATTCGCTTTCGGCCCATCATGATGACGACGATGGCGGCTTTGATGGGTACGCTGCCAATCGCGCTCGGTTGGGGGGCCGGCGCGGCTTCCCGACGCGGCTTGGGTCTGGCAGTCGTCGGCGGCTTGATGGTTTCGCAGGTCGTCACGCTCTATTTGACGCCGGTGGTCTATTTGTATTTTGAGCGGATGCAGGAATGGTTTGCGCGGAGAAGGCAAGCAGTGTCAGAAGCCCGCGCGTAAACAAGGGCTCCCTTAGCCCTCCCTGACGGTCGGGCTTCTGACACGATGTAGCATTGGTTTCGTGACCCATATTTTGAATGTTTAAGAAGTCCGATCCAAATCGACGCCGCGGCATTTCCGAACTCTTCATCCAGCGTCCGATCACCACGACGCTGGTGATGGTTGGCATCGTTTTGTTCGGCATGATTGGATACGCAGCGTTGCCGGTCAGCGATTTGCCAACCGTTGATTATCCGACGATCAATGTCAATGCGAGTCTGCCCGGCGCCAATCCCGAAACGATGGCGGCCTCAGTAGCGACGCCGCTCGAACGACAATTCTCAGGCATAGCGGGCATCGATTCGATCAATTCTTCCAACTCGCAGGGCTCGACTTCAATCACTCTGCAATTCAATCTTAGCCGCAATATCGACGCGGCGGCCCAGGATGTGCAGCAAGCGATTTCAGCGTCGCTGCCGCAACTGCCTCCGGGCATGCCCAATCCGCCGAGCCTGCGCAAATCAAATCCAGCCGATAGCCCGGTCCTGCTCTTAACGCTCAGCTCTGACGTGCTGTCGTTACAGAAGATTGACGAATACGCCGAAACCCTCATCGCGCAACGAATCTCGATGGTCGATGGCGTGTCGCAGGTCCAGGTCTATGGCGCCACCAAGTGGGCAGTGCGCGTGCAGATGGATCCAAATGCACTCGCCGACCGCGGCATCGGCGTTGATGACATCGACAGCGCGATTCGGGTTGCGAATCCCAACACGCCAACCGGCACGCTCTATGGCAAGTATTCAAACCTGACAGTGCAGACCAATGTGCAGCTCGATAACGCGTCGCAGTTTCGCAGCCTGATCGTCGCTTACCGCAATGGGTCGCCCGTGCGTCTCGAAGAAGTTGCCAACGTGCTCGACAGTGTCGAAAACAACAAAGCCGCGAGCTGGTTCAACGGCCGCCGCAGCGTGACCATGGCCGTGCAGAGACAACCAGGAACGAACACGGTCGCAGTTGTCGACGCAATCAAGGCGTTGATGCCGCAATTCAGACAACAACTGCCCGCGTCAGTGAACCTGGACGTGCTCAATGATCGATCAGTTTCGATTCGTCAATCAGTCAACGACGTGCAGTTCTCGCTGATGCTGGCGATGGGCCTGGTGGTGTTGGTGATCTTTCTCTTTCTGCGCAACGTGCGCGCCACGATCATCCCGACGTTGGCGCTGCCAACCTCGATCGTCGGCACCTTCGCCGTGATGTACCTGCTGAATTTCAGTCTCGACAACTTTTCGCTGATGGCGCTGACGCTGTCCGTTGGTTTCGTGGTTGATGATGCGGTCGTCATGCTCGAAAACATCGTGCGCCGGATTGAGCTGGGCGAGGGCGTGATGGAAGCCGCGCTCAACGGCTCGCGCGAAATCGGATTCACTATCGTTTCGATGACTGTCTCCTTAGTCGCTGTTTTTATTCCGGTGCTCTTCATGGCCGGAATTCTCGGCCGGCTGTTCCGGGAATTTGCGATTACGATCAGCGTCGCGATTCTGGTTTCAGGTCTGGTGTCGCTGACTCTGACGCCGATGCTTGCCAGCAAACTGCTGAAAGCGTCGGCGATTCGCGAAAGCGCGCTGCACGAAGAAGCTGGCGGCAAGGCGCGTCGACGCGGTTGGTGGGGATTCACTGAGGGCATCTACAACCGCGTGATCCAGTTCTATGAATGGAGCTTGCGCAAGGTCCTGGCCCATCCGCTTTACACTGTGACCATCAGTCTGATTCTCGCGGTCTTCACTTTCTATTTGTTTGGCACGGTGCCGAAAGGTTTCATTCCCACCGGCGACACCGGCTTGCTGTTCGGCAACACGGAAGCGGCGCAGGGCATTTCGCTCGACGATATGATCAAACACCAGAACCGGATCGCCGAGATCATCAAGAGTGATCCTAATGTGCAGTCGTATGCGTCATCGGTGGGCTCGGGTGGCCGTAACAGCGGCAGCAATAGCGGCACGATTTTTATTGGACTGAAACCTCTGGGTCAGCGGAAGCTAAGCGCCGATGAGGTAATTGAACAATTGCGGCCCAAGGTCTCGCGCGAGCCGGGTTTGCGAGTGATTCTGCAGAATCCGCCTTCACTCAACGTCGGCGGCAGCTTTGGCCGCAGCAGTTACCAGGTGACCATCCAGGCCTCGACCACGGCTGAATTGGCCGAGGCGGCGCCTAAGCTCGAAAAGCTCATGCGCGAGACGCCCATCCTTCAGGACGTGAACAGCAACCTGCAAATCAACACGCCGCAGGTGAACGTTGAAATCGATCGCAAGCAGGCCGCGGCCCACAACGTCACCATCTCGCAGATTCAAACCGCGCTTGGCGACGCCTTCGGCTCGCGCCAGGTCTCGACGATTTACATGCCGACCAATGAGTACCAGGTGATTCTCGAAGCCAAGCCGGAATTCCAAAGCGACCCGACCGCCCTGGGCCGTCTATTCATTCACGCGTCCAACGGCCGCCTCGTGCCCATGGGTGCCGTCGCGAGTCTCTCAAGAACTGTCGGCCCGTCCCAGGTGAATCACTTCGGCGAAATGCCGGCCACCACGATCTCATTCAACCTCAAGCCCGGCGCATCGCTAAGCCAGGCGACGACAGAAATCCAGCGGGTCGCGCGACAGAATCTTCCGGCCACTATCAACACAACCTTTCAAGGTTCGGCCCAGGTCTTCCAACAGTCGCTGCAAAATCTGACACTACTACTGCTCGTTGCCGTGCTGGTGATTTATCTGGTGCTGGGAATCTTGTATGAGAGCTTCATCCATCCACTCACAATTCTGTCCGGCCTGCCCTCCGCCGGCTTGGGCGCGTTGCTGACGCTGATGATCTTCCACCGCGAACTAGACATCTACGCTTTCGTCGGCCTGATCATGCTGATCGGCATTGTGAAGAAGAATGCGATCATGATGATCGACTTCGCGCTCGACAAACAGCGCCGCGAAGGCGAGCAGCCGCGTCAGGCAATTTACGACGCATGCATCATTCGCTTCCGTCCGATCATGATGACAACCATGTCGGCCTTGATGGGCACGTCGCCGATCGCACTCGGTTGGGGCGCCGGCGCTTCTGCACGCAGAGGCCTCGGATTAGCGGTTGTTGGTGGCTTGATCGTGTCGCAGGTGCTGACGCTCTATCTGACGCCGGTGGTTTATTTGTACTTTGAAAGATTTCAGGAATGGATGAGTGGCAGCAAACGGCGTAGCACTGAGCCTGCCAAACACTTGCCGGTCTAATGGCACTGACTCCATATTATCGCAGCGGCCGATGCGATGAGGTCAGTACCACCTGCGTCAGCAGGTGGGATCAAGAGCCTCTTGTGCAAATAGAGTTGCGCCTTAACCCATCCGCTGACGCGGAAGGTACCGACTCCTTATCCCGGGAAAGCCTCGATCGCGGATCTAGTTTGCGACTGTGATGAAAGATGGTAGAAGGCGCAATGTTACAGTGTCTGCAAGGAGTGTCCTATGAAACGAACCGCACTTCTCGTCGCCGGCGTAGTTGCGCTTTTGATGTCCGTCGGCTTCGCGTTCCACGCCCAATCAGACGGGCCATATAAGGTACTCAAGACCGCCAGGGTCGGAGGCGAAGGCGGCACCGATTACATCTTCGCGGACCCGGTCGGCCGGCGACTGTATATCACGCGCGGCGCGACGCAAGCGCAACCGGCAACGGAGACGACGCCCGCCGTGCCGGCCTTCGAAAAGCGTCTGACCATCTTCGATCTGGACACTCTTGCGCCTGTAGGCACGATTCCTGATGTTGGTGGCAATGGCGCGACCGTGTGCCCGAATACCGGGCATGGCTTCACGAGCGACCATCCAGAGCCATCGATGTTCGATGTGAAGACGATGAAGCTCATCAAGACGATTCCAGTGCCTACCGGATTCAGAGCCGACGGAATTTACTGCGACACCTCCAGCGATCGCGTCTACATCGGCAGTCATCCGACCAGGAGCCTCATGGTTGTGGACGCGAAGGATGGAGCCGTACTCGGCAACATCGATCTCGGTGGGACGCCCGAGCAGACCGTCGCCGATGGCAAGGGCACTGTCTACCAGGTTCTTCAGGATCGGCCCGGCGGCGTAGTGGTGATCGACGCCAGGACAATGAAGGTGACGGCGACGTATCCGTTCGGCGAAAACGGCGGGTGCAATGGGCTGGCTTTGGATATCAAGAATCAGATTCTGTTCGCGGCGTGCAGCGCCATCGGTCCGGCCCCGCCCCGTCCAAGCCCTGGTCAGCCGGCGGGGCCCCCCTCGACGCCCGATCCGAATGCGAAGCCGCCGCAGACGTTTGTCGTCTTGAGTGCCAGGGACGGAACCATTCTGGCGAGGCTTCCGCTTGCCGGCGGCTCCGACGGCGCGGCGTTCAATTCCGCGACGATGGAAGCGTTCAGCACCCAGGGCAACGGCACGATGACGATCGTCAAAGAGAAGAGCCCGACAAAGTTTGAGGTCGAACAGAACTTGAAGACGTGGCCCTCAAACGGCGCGCGCACAATCGCGTTCGACAGCAAGACGGGCCATCTGTTCGCGATGGCGTCAGAGGCCGCACCACCGCTCCCCTCTCCACCGGCGGGCACTCCTGGGGGACCCGTTCGCCCCCGCGCCATTCCCGGCTCCTTCACGATTATTATGGTCGGAATGAAGTAATGGAGCCGCCGCGAAGGATGATTGAGGGACCGGGGAGCGGTAGCGACCGCGTCGAGAAGTTATCCACAGATTACGCAGATTACACAGATTAGGTCTTTGATCTTTGGTCTTTGGTCTTTGGTCTCTCGTCTTGGTCCTGCAGTCTGCCGTCTGCATTCTGCTGTTTGAATCTGTGAAATCTCTGGATAACTTTCTTGACCCGGTCGCTATTCTCGACTTCGTCGAGACCCTCACCCTGCCCTCTCCCAAAGGGAGAGGAAAGCTCCCGGTACTGACTTCATCTCGCGACCGGCAATCAGCAATTGGCAATCGGAAATTCGCGATGACTCTGCCTTATCTGTCTTATCTGCGTAATCTGTGAATAACTTCTCGATCCGGTCGCTACTGCTCACTGCCCACTGCCCACTGCTCACTGCGCACTGCCGACTGCTCACTGCTCACTGCCCACTGCCCACTGCCCACTGCTTACGGTACTAACAACAACTTTCCGGTTGTCTTTCGTCCTTCGAGGTCGCGGTGCGCTTGCTCGGCCTCGGCTAGTGGATACCGTTGGTGAATCTGGATTTTTAATTCACCATCAACAATCATCTGGAGTACATCACCAGCGCGCCATTCCAGGTCCTCTCGGGTGGCCGTGTAATGTCCGAGCGTCGGTCGAGTGATGAAGAGCGAGCCTTTCTGTGAAAGCTTCATCAAATCGAATGGAGGCACCTCGCCGCTCGCGCCGCCAAACAGAACCAGATACCCACGCGGTCGCAGCACATTCAGGTCCCGATCAAACGTCGCCTTGCCGACGCCGTCATAGACCACGTGAACGCCGACACCATTGGTCAGCCGCCGGGTCTCTGATTCAAAATCAGTTTGGGTGTACACGATGCACTCGTCCGCTCCCGCAGCTCGCGCCAATTCCGCCTTCGCTTCATTGCCGGCCGTCGCGATGACCCGCGCGCCGAGACGCTTGCACATCTGCACCAGCAGTTGGCCCACGCCTCCCGCCGCCGCATGAATCAATGCAGTCTCGCCGGCTTTAATTGGATATGTGCTCCGACATAGATAATGCGCGGTCATGCCTTGCAGCATCGCCGCCGCGGCCGTGTCGAACGATAAGTCGACGGGGATTTTTACTAATCGCTCCGCAGGAACACATGCGTATTCCGCATAGCTGCCGGTGACGCCCCAGTACGCAACGCGATCACCAGGCTTGAGATCCGTCACCTCTGAGCCAACTTCCGCAACGACTCCCGCCGCTTCCATTCCGGCAATGAATGGCAGCGGCGATGGATATCTGCCCTCGCGAAGATAGACATCGATGAAGTTAATTCCGCTCGCCTTAATCTCGACCAACGCTTCGTTTGCCTTCGGCGTAGGCGTGGGGAGATCTGCGAGTGTGAGCACTTCAGGCCCACCCGTTTGCGTAACCTGGATGGCTTTCATGATTGGAGAATCGTAATTCAGAGGAGGGTATTTCAGAAACCCGACCGTTAGGGAGGGTGCCAAGGGATTGCCGATTTCCAATTGCCAATTGCCGATTGTCCGTCGCGATACGCGGTCAGTACCGGGCTTTCATAATCTCCCTTCTCCCTTTGGGAGAAGGGCCGGGGATGAGGGTCTACGGATTGCAGATTTTTGATTGCCGATTTCCGATTGCTGATCGCGATGAGGTCAGTACCCGGAGCGGTAGCGACGGGGTCATCGGATTATTAAGATCGGAACCCGGTCGCTACCGCTCCCGGCACTGACTTTATGTCGCAATCGGCAATTGGCAATCGGCAATGCGTTAGGCCCTCACGCAACCCTCTCCCAGAGGGAGAGGGAAATAGGAACAAGTCGGTCGTGTCGCAATCTCTCCAGTCAGTTGGCCCCAACGCCACGCTGGTCGCGGATGACTTCGAGAAGGTGATACGCAGGCTGAAGGCCGAGGTGGCTGGCGAGATTCACGTTGGCGGACCAGTCCTGGCGCAAAGCCTGACCGAAGCCGGTCTTATCGATGAGTATCGACTCTACCTCCGGCCCGTCGTGCTTAGTGGTGGCAGCCCATTCTTCGCCGGCCCCCGGCCGCCGCTCCACCTGGTGGCCAGCGATTTAATCGTCGATGACTTGATTCGGTTGACGTACGTTCCCGCTTAATCGCGCGACGCGCCTCTAGCCTCTACCGTGGAACAGCCTTGAGCGGGAGTGTCTAGTTGGTTCTGAAGTCAGTATCCCGGAACAGATTTCTCCCTCTCGTGCTGAGAGAGGTTGGCCGACGGTGCTAAGCATAACAACTGAGTGATGAGGCGCTAAAGCTGAAATGAAAGCAGACGCACCGTCAGAATGGGGATAGGCGTCTGAAGGAAGTTCTTAGAGAACCCGGTCCTTCCTCAGCTTTTTTTGCCCTGACGAGACGATTGCATGCATCGAGCACAGCCCAGGGAATCTCGCCTAGGGCATCAGCCAGTTCAATGAATCCGGTCAATGCATCGGGCTTAAGTACACCGAGAATCCGTTCCTCAAGCTGTTCGTCCTCCAGTGCGTCGCTCTTCATGTCGAACCAATTCGCCCAATAAAGAATATCGTCCCACAAGACAAAGTGACTCTTGCAACCGGTGTCCCGCCAAACTGACGGAAAGAGAGTTAGGCCCTTTCGTGTCTTGTAGACTCTCCAAGCTTTATCCGTTCTGGGGTCAAGGTTAAGGGTAATTGTTTCGCCACAACCGTCGGGACAACGCATTACTACCGACCGCGGAACGCCACGTTTCACGATTGCTAAATCGCCAGACTCTGTCACGCGCGCGAGTGCCTCACGGTGCGAGGGCACAATTCCCTTCATGTGGGCTCGTCGCTGTCGTTTTTCGTAACGTGTCATACCGCTGCCATTGCGGGCGTCATCGCTTCCAACATTCGCTCAGCACAACAGTAGGCATAGGCCCGCACAATTGAATCGGGACTGTCGACGGCAACCTCTTCAAACTTCGCCATTCTCATCAGGTACGCTGCTAGGATGTATGCATAAGGTTTTTCGGCCTGTTCCACATAATACGCCATCAATCGCAGTTGTCGGCACGCACTCCACATCCAAGTGTGCTCACAAGGTCGCTCCTGAAGCGGTGGGACCAGTCCAAACCTATCGTTTTCGAAAGTGAAGAGCGTGTCGATGTGCCGCCTCCATTCCTTGAACCGAAGGGATTCGATATAGCTTCCACTCTCATCGTGATTCCATTTCGTATCAGCTTCGATTGAGAAACAAATTGCCACTTCTAAGGAAGCAAGATCTGCAACCAAGGGACGGTCTCCCTTTGTCTTATAGAAGTCAATAAGAACTGCTTCACCATTGCGGACTCTGATATTGTCATGATTCAAGTCACCGTGTGTAGGTCCGCGTCGGTATTGATAAGTTGCAGCTTGATTCAACAGAGCGGCAAGATCCGCGGGGAAATGCGTTGCGCCAAATTTTGCTTTAGCTAGCTCGACATGTTTTTGCTTTATTTGATCCGCTTCTACGATGTCCGACAGAACGTCACCAGAGAGAGAGGCATAAGTGTTATCAACATATGCTTGTTGCCGCCAAGCTCTAAGAACATCGTCGAACAAGGAGTGTATTATCGCTCGTGCACCGTACGGTTTGACCATCTTCGACAAAGGCTCCGAATCGTCAACAAAGTCACCGACCATAATGCCATCCGTTAACCCAAGTAAGCATCGCTTGAGCTCAAAGTTCGGTCTTTGTCCGAATGGAATGGAGTGATTAACAAACCTGTCGTAATTCCCAAACTCCGTTATTATTCGGTGACACAAATCGATCTTCGCTAAGTACGGTAATGGGTAAGGAGCCGCCTCTCCGGGTTGAAACTCTGCGTAGATTGCAAGTACACGAGCTCCCGAGTGTCCTCCACCGAGTCGTTGCACTGTTATCGACCGGCAGTCGCTGAATGCACGTCTCAACAGAAAGATGTCTTTGTCATCCTCCGGGGGCTCCCCGTTGATCTGTAACTTATCGTCCGCCACATAAGGCGGACCCACTTTATGCCGAGCTGTAAGTTCAGCAAGTTCATATCCAGGTCTCTTGATGGAAAAAAGTTTCATCGGTCTTGGGAGATCCGGATAAGGGGACGGGCATTCGGGTACATCGAGTATATGGGCTTGCAGCTGTTTGATTTGCTCCTGAGTGTTGGCTTGTATAATCAGAAGTAGTCCATGTTCGGCAGCTCTCGTAGCATGATTCTTCAACAGCCCGATCGAATGTCCTTTTTGCTTGGGGTCGAAACAGAAAATGACTGCGCGTGAGTTGGCAAAATCCTGGTCCGAGAATGGTCCCTCAGTCAATGTTAGAGTCAAATTTCTTCGTTTGAATTCGGCGCGGGCGGTAGCCCCGGGAGCCGGTCCTAGCCACAGCACTTGCGTTCGCTCGATAGTCATGCTTCGCTCACCTTTCCAGGCAACGGCCATTGGTTGCCAAGACCCAGAGCCCCTGAGCGAGAACACACAACGCACGTTGGATTAGCGCGGATACTAGCAGCGCGAACAGTGCCATTGATCGCGTTGTAATATTGCAAGCGAGCGCCCCCAGGCACCGACGTAAAAGCGGTCATGAACATCGTAACGGCAAGAGAAGCCATCGTACTGTTCAGCGAGATGACAGCTGGCTGAGGTTCATTGTATCCCGTTATATACGGATCAGCTGCCCGCTGAACCGCTGACTGCAATTCACGTCGAACGGCCTCAGAATCAATTACATCCCCGCAAATGAGACAAGCTAAACCTGGAGCAGCCATCTGCACTCGCCCAGAGATATGCGTCACTCGGCCTTGTTGCGCGACAATGCCCACTCCAAGATCAAAGAAGGGGACGTAATATTGATAAGCAAGTTGATTCAGAATCGCTCGGCTCGCATGTGAGTCCGTGCATCCAAAGACCGCGTCGAGATTTACTAACTGCGAAGCAACGTCTAACGCGGTTACATCTCTTTGCAGCGTTTTGACCGTAGCCTCAGGATTCACGCCCTGTATAAGATTCTTTGCCACAACGGTCTTCGCAACCCCGATGTCGCGCGCCGAAGCCCCGACTAAGCGGTTCAAGTTGGTTTCGTCAACGACATCAGGATCAACAAGAACAAAATTTGAGACTCCTAAATAACAAAGTTGCTGTGCTACGACAGAACCGGTGCCGCCAAGCCCCACAATAGCAATTGATGCTTCGCGCATTGCCGCCTGTCCTTTATGTCCTAGTGCCCGCACCTGACGATCCCAACGATCGTTCGCGTCCGAGTGACTCGATGGATCGGTGAATCTGTCCACCTTCGAACCAACTTGGATAACGGGGAAATGAGTCTTAGAGCCCAACGCACGAGCCGAACATCCGTCTGCTCCGACTACTATCGCCGCGTGAAGCAGATTGGGGACACGGCGCGATAGGAATTCTGCAAGGTGCCTCTCGCCTTGATCATCCACCGGCGAAAAAGTTGGTTCGCCCTCGGCAAAAGGATGGGTGTGAACAAATATTAAGGATAGTTGCTCTTGGCGTGCCCGCTGGACCAGAGGGACTAGGAACTCTGGTGTTAGTTGGGCTCTCGTCTGACTTCGAGCTGTATACGCCTGGTCGGGTGCCGGATGTATCTCTCGGACAAGCAGAGATACGTCCTCCGAAGAGGTTGAAGAGGTCGCGAGCAGAACCGCACAAGTTTCTTGTTCTGCAAGCATCAAGGCTGCGGTCATATCCGAGTAGGTTGTGGCTCCGAATAGGATACGCGTCATCTGGGATCATTCAGGCGTTGCTCAATCACTTTTGCATAGGTCACTAGATTGCTGCGATTCGGATTCCAACCCTGCACGTGCCACGAAAACCATAGCCCTGGTTCGTTAGCCTCAGGAATTTGCTGAGAACCCGTCGCTTGCGGTTGGCCCTGACCGGCGAGCCGCAGGTCTTGATCTGCCCAAAAGCAGTCGGGAGCAGCAAAGGGGTAACCGACCGGAATTATGAAACGTATGTCAGTTTCCTTTTTGCTCCATCCTTCCGGCAGTGCGATTTTTTTGAGTTCTACAAGAACTGCTCCACTCGGGAGCTGGCGGGTGTCGGTTCCAGCGTATATCGCACGCAACTCTTCTAACTGTCTATCCAACAAAGTCATAGTCAACCGAAGGTTGCGGGAGGCACGGTATAGAATTGGCAGGGTGGCTTGACGTTCAGATCTACTGAATCGTTGTCCGTTATAACTTTGTCGTTTTGGCTACCGCGCCCCTCCTGCACTAGTTGGTACGCAGGATTGAAATCTGGAATTTGAGCTTTGATTTGCGCGCCGGTTAACGCCGACTCGACTGTTTCATATTTCTTACCGTCAACAAAATAGTGAAACTTCTTTTTTTCATGCTCTTCGTGCTTTTGAGAGTCTTTTTCCTTTTCCATCTGTATCTCGACTCCATTATTTAGCAGAATGGTGCGCTTGCCCAAGTATCTTGGCTAAGAGATACCCCAAAACGGTATCACTTGCAATTGAAAGTGGACCGCTCTTTATAAGGCAAATAAGGGCATGCTTGCGATTTGAGTGGTTTCATCTTGCCGCACGATGGCAAACGAGAATCGCACAAATCGCAAGCCTGACACCTTTCGAGTGAACTTCATAACTGCCCGAATGTTCGAGGTGTGAGTGTCACTATTTAATGATCGCTTTGGCAGTGAGTAATGAGTCCACACGGTCATCCATTAGCAGCTCATATAGACTATCGACTCGGGATCCATACTCCTTCGGTTCAGGAACATCACGATTAATTTGTTTATGGATCGCGGAATGAAAATCGGATGCGAACTCTTTAGGTAAAACTGTTCGACGGATCGCCCGATACTTGCCACCTTTATCGTCAACAAAAGCGATTGTAAAGACACGTTCGTCATCTGAAATAGGATTGGGCGAGGGAACACCGCGAGCGGTTTCTCTGTACGCATGCCAAAGATACGGCGTAACGTTCCAACGATGCGGCAAGACGCGATAGGCCACCACGATTAAGTTAACGTCGTCCTCAGTTAGGAAGCCGATTTCAATTTGCGAAGTTTTCAGACTGGACAGACTTTCATCTGACGGTGAGGAGACAAAGACTTCAAGCAAATGTCCAATTCCAGTCGGCCAATAGTTATAGACACTATTGCATCCCGTAACGAGCGTTACGTCGTCTCTCGCGATCAAATCGGAACGGTAGGGTTGGCCTTCTTCGATTCTATAAGGCAGTTCTGCGCAATGAGCACAGCGCACAGATATTAATCCCTTCTTGTGAAGCTGATCATGGAACCGCCGTGTCACCGGGAATTTACCTTCGTTCCCAGGTTCGCTGAACATCAGTGAGGCACCACAAACCTCACAACGAAAAAAATCTAAGCTCATTACTTATAAAATACTACAGATCGCGCACCTTCAGTTTAACCGAGGCGAAATGTCAGAGAGGAAATGCTGTCCACGGCTATCGAATCTCACGCCTTGGGCGTGAATTCAGTGAGGTGAATAGTTGTCCCATACCAATCAATGGACATTACAGATATGATTGAAGATCAGATGTCAGATGTCAGATGTCAGACGTCGGACATCACGGAGTTGCATCAGAGATTGATCCAAGATGTTACTGTCGGCAGGAGTTTCCAGATGAAAACACGCCTTTACATCGCGGCATCGTTAATCGCCTTTCATCTGGCGGTGACGAGCGCCGCCTTTGCCCAACATAGCCACGCCCAATATAGCCACGCCGAATATAGCCACGCGCAATACAGCCACGCCCAACATAGCCACATGCACGGCAAGGTCGAATTTCCAAACTCGTGCAGCTCCACGGTGCAGCCAAAACTCCTCGACGGCATCGCCATGCTGCACTCGTTCTTTTACTCCGGAGCGCAGCAGGCTTTCGCGGAAGTTATCAAAGAAGACAAATCCTGCACGATCGCCACTTGGGGCTACGCTTCCATCCTGATGCTAAATCCGCTTCAGGGCACCGGCGCCTCGCCAGAGAACGCACGGCTGGCGCAGGCCGCAATCGATAAGGCACGCAGTGCGGGCGCAAAGACCCAGCGCGAACGCGACTACCTCGAGGCGGTGGCCGCCTATTACGAAGATTTCCCAAACCGTCCCGAGCGGGCGCGCCAACTCGCGCGCGCCAAAGCTTATGAGGCGCTCTCCGCGAAATACCCGGACGATGATGAGGCGCAGATCTTCTACGCACTGTACCTCGCGGGCACTCAATCTCTGTCGGACCAGACGTACTCCGCGTATCTCAAGGCGGCGGCGATTCTCGAAAAGCAGTTCGTCAAGCATCCCAATCACCCGGGCGTGGCGCACTATCTGATCCACTGCTACGACGCACCTCCGATCGCCGCGAAGGGATTGCCCGCGGCGCGCCGCTATGCCGGCATCGCGCCGGACGTGCCGCACGCGCTGCACATGCCCTCGCACATCTTCACGCGCGTGGGTGCCTGGGCGGACTCGATCGCGACCAACCGCCGCTCGGCCGACGTAGCGCGGACCATCGAGCCCGACGAGGCGCTGCACGCGATGGACTATATGACTTACGCCCAACTGCAGCTCGCGCGGGACAATGACGCGCGCAAGACCATCGACGAGGCGCGTGCGCTGGTCTCGATCCAGCCCGGACGGGCCACGGCGCCGTACGCCCTCGCGGCGATGCCGGCACGCTATGTGGTCGAGCGCGGCGCCTGGAGCGAGGCGGCAAAGCTTGAGCCGACCCCGTCGAACTATCCTTATACGGAAGCGATGACATGGTTCGCGCGCGCTCTTGGCGCGGCCCGGAGCGGGGACAGCGTGGCGGCACAGCAGGATCTCAAACGGCCCGTAGTGCTGCGCGACGAGTTGAAGGCGGCGAGCAAGACAGGGAACAACGAGTACTGGGCGAACGAAGTCGAGGTGATGCGCCTGGCATCGGCGGCCTGGATCGCGCTCGCGCTAAAGCAGAGCGACGACGCGGTGGCGCTGATGCGCCAGGCGGCGGACATCGAGGACAAGAGCGAGAAGAACATCGTGACGCCGGGCCGCCTGCTTCCGGCACGCGAGTTACTCGGTGACATGCTTTTGGAATTGCACCGGCCGGCGGAGGCGCTCAAAGAGTACGAGACCTCACAGCAGCGCGAGCCGAACCGTTATCGCGGGTGGTACGGGGCCGGGCAGGCGGCGGCGCAGTCGGGCAATCGCGAGAAGGCGCGGAACTACTTCTCGAAGTTGATTGAATTGGCGGGCGCCGGCGACCCGCGCCCCGAGACGGAGCAGGCGCGGCAGTATCTCGAGGAAAACAAGTAAATCGTGAATCGTAAATCGTGAATAGATCGAAAGCCGTAAATCGTAAATGGTAAATCGTGAATAGTTAATAGCGCGCGGAGCGCGCGTCAGCATAAAGCCTGGGGTGGAGCGAAGCGGAACCCCAGGATCAGGTGAAAACAAATTAATAAAGCCCGCGAAGCGGGCGACAGCTCCCGCAAATAATTTGCATAGACACAGATGTTAGTATCGAGACATGCCCGACTCCTACACTAATCTTCTGTACCATATCGTTTTTTCGACAAAAGATCGGCGGCCGCTTATCACGCCTGATTACGAAGTTCGACTGTACGATTATATCGGCGGAACGGTACGAAAACTTGGTGGAATTTCATTGGAACTGAACGGAACCCCAGATCACGTTCACTTATTAACGAAACTTCGCCCCGATCGTGCAGTCTCCGACGTATTGCGAGAGTTAAAAGCAAGCGCCACCGGTTGGATGCATAATGTCTTTCCGACCCTCAAGAATTTTTCTTGGTAGCGTGGTTACGGTGCGTTCACCGTAAGTCAATCACAGGTCGCATCAGTGCGCAGATACATTGAGCGGCAAAAGGAGCGTCACAAGAGGATTCCTTTTCGCGACGAGTTCATAGAATTTCTGAAGGTGAACGGAATTCCATACGACGAACGATTCATCTGAGATTCCGCTGTCGCCCACTTCGCGGGCTGAATCGTTTTTGGCTTATCTGGTTCCTGGGGTTTGCTCGCTGCGCTCGCTTCACCCCAGGCTTTATGCTTTCACCTGCTCCGCAGGCTCACGTCTGGGCTAGCCGCGAAGCTGGCGACAACTCACCTAGGAATGATTGGAAGGCGGATAAACGACGGATGTGCGCTGTCGTGGAGAATCCGCTGCCTGACCACGACGTAGCGTGTGTCGCGTTCGTTATCCCCGCCGGTGTTCAGGTTGCGGTCGTATTTCGGGAAGGCCGCGGAGGCGACGACGACGCGCAAACGATGGCCTGCCGGGATCACTCGGGATGTGAACCAAAGGTCGATGTCGTACTTGTAAGCCTTGCCGGGCTTGAGGAGCGAGGGCCGGTCGAAGCCGTCGCGAAAACGCGCCCTCATAACGCCGTCCTGAATGCGCTCTGCCCGCCCGTCCGGATAGACGTGCTGTAGCATGACATTCCAGTCCGTGTCCTTCCCCGAAGTCGCCGCCCAGAGGGTCGCAGTCATTGGTCCGGTGATCTCAGTGTCTTTGTCAAGCGGCGCAGTCGTGTAGGTCACGAGGTCCTTCCGCTCGGCGTCCACGGTTCGATAGTCTTCGTTGAGGCTCAACTCGAGTTCGCGCGCGTCCACAAGAAACGGAGTGGGATTGCCGGGGTCGTACCGGTACTCATCCGGCGATTCATTACCCGGAGCTGTCGTCTCAAGTTTGCCATGCTCGCGCAGGTAGAAGTTCGTCCAGACCGTCCGGGCCAGCGGCCACTCACGTTCTTTCCGCCACGTGTTGTCTCCGATGACGAAGATGTCGAACGGCGCTTGCACATCCACGCCGTTGTCAATGCCCTTCAAATAATGGTCCATCCAACGGAGCTGCAGCTCGCGGCGATCGATTCGTGCCTGCGGCCCGAAATAGCCGTTCACATAGTCGATCCCTTTGTGCGCGCCGGCATCCATGACCACGTGGTACAGCGGAGCACCCGGCAGACGGCTCATGATCGTGTAGTTCCGGATCGTTCCTCTCGCATCGTCGTGCCAGCCGGCGATGCCGAGCACCGGCACTTTCACCCGGTCGAGCCGCCGTTCCACACTGCGCGCGTGCCAGTAGGCGTCGTCCTTCTGATGATCGAACCAATCGTTCCAGTACTGCGGGCGCGGACAGCCGGCCAGTTCTGCCGCATCGATGACCGGGAGATGCGCAAACGCTTCTACCTCGTTCACGTTGCTCATGCTCGAATTCTGGTCCTTCAACGCCGTGAGGCACAGCCACGGTACGACGGTGGGAGAGAAAACCATGTCGATGTAAGGCACGATGCGCAGAGGATCAGCGGTCGCGACTGTGGGGGCGATTGTCACGAGATGAGGCGGCGCGGCAATCGCCGCGTACCAGGCGAGGAGTCCCGGGTCAGAGCCCCCAATCATCCCAACCTTTCCGTTGCTGCCCGGTAGCTTCGCGGCCCATTCGACGGCATCGTACCCGTCCTCGTCCTGCATCGAGTTCATATCGAGGACGCCGCCGGAACCTCCGCGGCCACGCACGTCCTGCTTCACGTAGATGAAGCCGCGTGACGCCCAGAACTCACCGTTGGCCTTGTCGGTGCGCAGGTATGGTGTGCGTTCGAGCACGACGCCGAACGGCCCGGATCCGACCGGTCGCGCGACGTAGTTCATCAGCGTGGTGCCGTCGCGCGCGGTCATCGGCACGGCCGGATCGACAGTAATTTGAAATGAAGGCCGCGAGGATTCGCCGCTCCAGAGCGCGTAGCTCGACTCCCAGGTGATTGGCTCCGTTCTTTTGACGAGCCAGATGCGATCGATTGGTTTGTCCTCTCGGTAGATTCGGCCTTCGAGGTTGTCGCCTTTCAACGCGGCCACGATCTTGCTGCCGTTCTCCAGTGACACGGTGATGAGGTCGCCCTTGACCGTCACTCTCGTGATGGTAAAAAGAGGAGCACCGTTGCGACGCTTGAACCACGCGCCATTTTCAGACGGCCCGTCAAAGTGGGCGAAGCCCATGCGCCGGCGCGCTTCAAAGCCTCCGTTCGGCGCCGCGCCGAGCGTAACGTAATAGTCGTAGTCGCCAGTTAGGCGCGTGTCAGCCACGCGCTGGTAAATCGTAAATGGTAAATCGTAAATAGAAAGAATTGGTGAATCGTATATAGCGACGTGACGGGTGGATGCCGGTGTGGCGATTGCGACCAAACACGCGAACAGGATTGCGCGATGAGAAAGGGACAGCATTGGCCGATCAGGGTAAATCGTAAATGTTAAATCGTTAATGGTGAATAGCGCGCGGAACGCACCCCAGCATAAAGACTTCCACCCAGCCGAGATGCTCGGCTGGGAACCCCGGCCCGGGGTGAAGCGAAGCGAAACCCCAGGATCAGGTTAGGAAGGATAACCCAGCCCGCGCAGCGGGCGACAGCCGTGACATTGCTAATTGCCGATTTCCGATTGTTGATTTTGGTTCAATCGACGCAGGGGCAAACCGGCAATTGAAAATGAACGGTCGGCGATGACTCTTTCGCCCGCTTCGCGGGTTGCATCACTTTTAAATAAAAATAACCCCGGGCTGACGCCCGAGGTTATTAGTCTATCGCCGCTTCGCGGCTGGTTGGGATCGGACACTAACAGTTTGCGCGACTAAAACAACTGGAATTTGATCGTCAGGTACTTCTTCGGGTTCTGACGAAAATCGTAAAGCAGTTTCACGCCTTCCGACGAAAAATTGTTGACGTTGTTGTAGAGCCCTTCGTCGGTAATTAGCTTGCCGATCGTGCCTTCGCCACGCTGTGCGCCGGCGACAAGGTTGTCGATTCGTTCGGCCGTAGTGTTGAAGCGAGCGATGGCCGCGCGCGTATCGTTGTAGATCGCTTCGTCTTTCACCAGACGTCCCAGCGTGCCGTGTCCCGCATTCACATCCGCCACAATCGTATCGATCTGATCCATCGAGTGGTTTACGCGATCCGCAAGGCGATTGATCTTGTTGTAGAACTCGTCACTGGAAACAAATTTTCCGGCGGAGCCGCGTCCGGCGCGGATGTCGTCGGAAAGTTTCTTCAGATTCGCGGCAATGTCGTTCGCGTTGTTATAGAGCGCATCATCATAGATGAACTTGCCCGCCGAACCTTTGCCGCTCTTGATCTGTTGCGCCAGGTCCTCGGCGTCGCGAATTGTCGCGTTCAGGTTATTGTAAAGCGACTCGTCATTGAACAAACGACCTACGGTGCCCTTGCCGGCGCGAACGTCCTTCACGACGGCGTTTAGTTCGTCAGACAACTTGCTCAAGCGTTCAGCCAAATCAGTGCCCCGCGTCGCCAAATCGGCCATCGTGTTGCCGGGCGTGGAATTCAGCAGGGCATTCTCGGTAACTGGTTGACCGAGAGCCGTACCGGGCGTGATGTTCACGATCATTTCACTGCCCAGCAGGTTCGGCGACGTTTGTTGGGCCATCGAGTCGTTACGGATGCGATCACTGGCCGGCACGCCGTCAATCGTGTTGTTGATAGTCATGAAGACTTCGATTTTCGGCGGATTTGGACCGGGACCTACTTCGGACGCAGTCATTAGCCGAATGCGATCGACCTGCCCGATGCGGACTCCGGCGAGTCGCACTTCCGAGCCTTCGCGCAATCCGTTGGCGTCGGTAAAGCGCGCGCGCAGGTGCAGGTGACGCGCAAACGGATTGAGATTTCCCGACGCGTTCAGGATCAGAACGATGAGGACCGCAATCGCAATCAACACGAGCAAGCCAACGCGCAGCTCGCCCAAACCAATTTTGCTTGTTCGTGCCATGAGAACAAATCAAGGCAAAAGTAAAAAGGTAAAAGGCGAAACGATTAGTGTCGAGTTCCTTTTTCCCTTTCCCTTTTTCCTTTTTCCTTTCCTTAGTGTCCGCGCAGAAACTTTTGAATGTACCCATCTTCAGACCGGCGCAAACTCTCGTCGGTGCCACTGAAGATCACCTGCCCATCGCGCATCATGAGAACTTTGCTGTTGATTAAGCAAAGTTTCTCGCCTTCCTTTTCGAAGACAACTTCGCCCGCCTCGTTGACGACCGCGTATTCGGAACAGAGGTAATCAAGATTATTCATCTCGTGGGTCACGAAGATCGAAGAAACGTCTTCCAGGTCGCGCAGCTTCATCGCCAGTTCGCAGATGGTGCGCGCGGTTGGTGGATCGAGTCCGGCCGTCGGCTCGTCGAACATGACAATCTTCGGATCGCCGACGAGCGCGCGGGCGATGCCGACGCGCCGGCGCATGCCGCCCGATAATTCCGCCGGCATCTTGTCAATCGCAGCCTCGAGGTTGACGAACCGCAACATGCGTCGCACTTCGGTTTCTACTTCCTCTTCGGGAACGCCTTGCTCGTGTAACTTGAAGGCGACGTTGTCGTACACTGAAAGCGAATCGAACAGCGCGCCCTCTTGAAAGATCATGCCGATTTTCTTTCGCACGTGCATCATTTGCACTTCCGAATAGTCGGTGACGTCTTCGCCGTCCACCAGCACCTGGCCACTATCCGGTTTGAGCAAACCCAGCACTAGCTTGATCGTCGTCGACTTTCCGCAGCCTGAACCACCGAGGATGATTTTCGTTTCACCCTTCATCACTTTGAAGCTCAGATCGTTTAGCACTTTGCGGCCGTCGAATTCGATAGTGACGTTGCGGAATTCGATTGCGGGAATAGCGCGCTCAGTATCGTCGACTTCGCGAAAAGTCGAGTCGGCGGCCTGCGCACTGACCTGATTGTCGATTCCCTGGTCGATTGAGTCTTGCGTCATCATGGCGCGTTACCCAGAATGAGCTGCAGCGCTTTCGCGAGAAAGAAGTCAGCAATGATTACTATAATCGATGCCGTCACGACGGCGGAAGTGGTTGAGCGTCCGACGCCGACGGTACCACCTTCCGTCTTTAAGCCTTTGTGACAGGCGATTGTGCCCATCAATAAAGCGAACACCAGCGGCTTAATTACGCCGCCAATGATGTCATCTGTTTGAATTCCGCTCCGGACCGAGCCGGTAAACATCGACGAAGGCAAGCCGTAAAGCCACGTCGAGACTGCCCAACCACCGACGATTCCGACTGCGTCGCCGATCAGCGTCAGCAGCGGCAGCGTGATGATCAGGGCGACGATGCGCGGCGCGACGAGTTTGCGCACTGGATCCGTGCCGAGGGCGCGCATCGCATCGATTTGCTCAGACACGACCATCGAACCAAGTTCCGCCGAAATCGCCGACACGACGCGACCTGTCACCATCAGCGCGGTCAATGTTGGTCCGAGTTCGCGAATCAATGAAACGCTCACGAGGTAGCCGAGTTGATCGACTGCGCCGTATGAAGCGAGCGTCTGATACGTTTGCAGCGTGAGCACGCCGCCGGTGAAAAACCCGGTCAGCATGATGATCGTCATGGAACCGACGCCGATGCTGTCCATCTGCGCCAGTGTCTCCGGAACGTAGCGAGGCTTGCGGAACAGTCCGCCGGCGGCACGCGCAACCAGCAACGCCATTTCTTGCAGCTCGAGCAACAGGCGCGTGAAGATGTTCATGCTTAAGTCAGAAGAGCGTGTTCGCCGTCAGTTTGGATAGATCCGAAGTAGCGTATGACTTTGGTTAGGGTGTTGGTTCTAGGATGTCGGGTGTAGTGCCACTAAATGAAAGAATCTGGTGCTAATCCAATTGCGCTTAACTAACGAGCAAGGGCAATTAGCGTGCTCTGCCGATTGATTCTTCGGATAGCAATATCCAGCTATATCCAACACCCAAAACCAACACCCAAACCCTAAAGAACGAGCGGCCTATAATGCGCAAACGAAACTACTTGCGTCAAGCATCTGAACCGAAATAGAGAAAGAAAAAGCCGACCCATTCGCATGGAGTCGGCCTTTATGCAGAACGCGAATCCCGGTTACTTGGTCTTTCGCTGCTGTTGTGGCCGCATGATTTGGCGTTGTTGGCGCGGCGTGAGCGCGTTCGGATTTTGATTTCGCTGCAAAGCATTTGGCCGGCGCTGGAGAGCGCCCGGGGTTTGTTGGTTCGCCTTCCGCCGCATCATCGCCTCCTGTCGCAATTCCCGCAGTTTTATTCGCTGATCCGGAGTCAAAACTTGCAGAATCCGCGCCTCGGTCAGCGACCGCAGCCGTATCGTGTTTGCCTGCGCGTCAGCGACTTCTTTCGAACGTTGTGAAATAAGCGTTTCGTCGGGTGTCGGTGACTGGATCGCTTCGGTCAGCGCGCGTTGGGCCAAACGCAGTCTCATACCGGCTTCTTGCCGCTCTTCGCGCAACTCGGCATTGATCGAACGAATCTTCTGGATCTGATCCTGCGTGAGATTCAATGGGCCGAGCATCTGGTCTGCCTGCGTCTGCGTTTGTGTAACACCGCCGGCATTTTGTTGTTGCTGCGTATTCTGACCGTGGATCGAGAAGCTGAAGATAACGACCATCGCGGCCAGAGCTAAGAACTGAAAAACTTTGTTTGGGGCTAGCCTCATAATTGCACCATCTTTCATGACTAACTATTGATTTGGCTGGTCAGGCAGTACGAATGGCAATTCGTCCTCACGTCCCTGAATCAGTCCGAGATCCGCTGCCAGTTGAACTCGTTCGTCGCGCGTCAAGCGGTTGCGTTGTGTATGCGTCCGATTCGGGTGTACGGCAACCTGAGTTGGCGGCTCTTGCCCGGGTGTTTCCTTCACTTTTGGCGGTGTCGAGTTTTGAGCTTCCGTCTGATTCAACTTCGCCACTCGCACTGCGACCTGTTTCTCAACAGCCTGTTGAAATTGCTCTTCGGAGTATTTCGCGACATCACTGCCGTTCGTAGTCGGTTGTCGCCATAATCGGCCGGCCGCGAAAATCAACAGTGCGCAAAGCAGCAGACCGGCGAGGGCAGTTGCGCCGCGCAGCCACAATGGCGACACACTGAAGAACTCGCGCAAAGCTGCGAGTGCGGGCAGCCGCCGTCCATGTTGCACAATTGCCGCACTGACAACACGAGCGTCTTCTCGCGCCGGTGCATGCGCTGCGATCGATCCAAGCGCTTGATTACGCCAAGTAACGATCGACTCGTGTACTTGGTTGAAAACCTTGAATTCCGCACGGCACGCGTCGCACTGCTGCATGTGAGCAGCGAAGTCGTGTGCCTCTTCAGCCGTCGCTTCGCCGTACAAATACGTCACCAGGTCTTCAGCTCGGTGACAAATTGGTCGCGCGTTTCGATTTTGCATAAACAACCTCTTCTACCTACCATTCGCACCGCCAAATTTCTGCAACCGGAGCTGCAACTGGCGCAGCGCCGTGTACAGGCGACTCTTGACGGTGCTCAATGGCACGTCCAGCACGTCGGATATTTCCTGAAACGTCAACTCTTCGAACTCTTTCATCACTACCACCTGGCGCAAATCCGCCGGCAGCGCACAGACAGCCTTGCGTACTGCTGAGCTGACCTCTCGATATTCGGCGGTACGAGCCGGTGAAACATCAGCCGGCAACGCGAACACGGCCGCGTTCCTTTCGGCTTCGTCTTCAAGCGCTGTCTCGCTACGAACCTTTGCACGCCGCTGTCGCGTAATGCATTGATTGACGGCGATGCGATGCAGCCACGACGAAACCTTTGCCTCGCCGCGAAACCCACGCAGGTTGCGAAACGCCGCGAGAAACGTTTCTTGCGTCGCGTCGCGCGCGTCTTCTTCGCGTCCGAGCATGCCGAACGCCAGCGCGAAAATCCGCCGCTCCCAGCGACGCACAATCTCGCCGAAAGCCTCCGGGTCGCCCGACAAGGCACGTTCAACCATCTGTTCGTCAGTCGTGACCCTTTCCATTCGCCGCCCGCCCCGGATGCGAGCCGTCCAGCCGCGCGCAACGAACACTGTGTGCGCACAAGTCTTTAGACGCTCGGCACTTCGGGCAAGTTGAGAAAGTATCGCACGAGAACCACGCGAATCCTCGCTTTCATCGAAAATATCAGGTCAGCGGTCGAATAACTTGTGACATGCGCACTCTAATTCAAACTATTTCAGCAGTTAAATGT
The DNA here is from genome assembly GCA_965653675.1 of uncultured bacterium. Classification (GTDB taxonomy): domain Bacteria; phylum Acidobacteriota; class Blastocatellia; order Pyrinomonadales; family Pyrinomonadaceae; genus UBA11740. The sequence continues at coordinate 66,446 of CBFHBA010000002.1, read as the reverse complement.
TGGCCAAAACCGTTGACACTTAGCTGCACAAACCTCTAATCTCTAAAACGAGGCCGGAAGTTGGCCTCGTCCGCGCCCCGGACTGTTCCATCCTCCCGTCTTTCGATTTCAAATCAAGCTTCGCCTCTTCGTGTTCGAACGTCTTCGCCGAATTCGCCTATTGTACGTCGTGCTGGCAGTCCTGCTGCTGGTGGGACTGCTGCCGCTTGTCGTCGCCGGCACTCTGGTTTCACGGCGCAGCGCGGACGAACTGCGCGCGATTGAAGGTCGCTACCAGGCGCAACTAGTACAGGGCAAGGCACGCCAAATCGAGTTGTATGGCCAGCGCTATCGCGATGTCGTGACCGGTCTGGCGCGGGCATTTGAAATCGCTGGCAGCATTCATTCGCTGACCGATTCAGGATCTGATCAGCGTTTGCAGAGAACGCTGCAGGATGATCCGAATTTGATCGCGCTCGCGATATGTCCCGTGAAAGGCGAGATTCATCGTGCGTTTCAACCGGACTTGATTCGCAAAGAAGAAGTCGATCAGCGAATCACGGACGTGCTCGCGCGCATGAGCAATCGCGAAGTCATAGTCGGCCGCCCGCAAATTATTCGATCCGGTCAGGAAATGGGTTTGACGATCGCTGCGCCTGTCATGGATGGTGATCAGATTGTTGCCGCAGTGGTCGCTGTCGTTTCATTTCAGGAGGCATTTAAGACCGTGCAGTCGTCATCGACAAAGAGCGCACGAGAAATGTTGGACGCTGGTTTGCCGGTCGTCTTCGTTGTCGATCAAAACGGCAAAGCTGTTGCTCATCCAGATGCTGCGGTGGCATTCGCGGAACGGCCGATGACTGATCTTAAGGTGGTCGGAGACTGGCTCGAATCTGGATCGCAGATTCAAACAGCGCTAGCGCCGTTTACCCTCGAGCGCGAAGGCAAGTCGATCTCGATGCTCGGCTCGTATGCGACTGCGGAACTTGATCACAATGCGTTGTTAGGCGTCATCGCGATTCAGGACGAGTCCGCCGCGCTGGCCTCTGTACGCGACATGCGAAATCAGGTGTTTTTTGTCAGCTTGCTGGCGGCGGCCCTCGCCTTGGTGTCTGGATTTTATTTCGCCGATAAGTTAACGCGGCCGGTACGCGAGTTAGCCGCAGGCGCAATGCGCATCGCCGGCGGCGACTTCTCGCAACGGGTTAAGGTTTTGGGTGGAACTGAAGTGCGCGAACTCGGTTTGTCATTTAACAAAATGACCGATCAAGTCGAACTTTTCATCCAGGACTTGCAACGTTCCGCGGAGGAAAATCGAGAGCTGTTTATCGGCTCAGTAAAGGCACTGGCGACCGCGATCGACGGTAAGGATCCTTACACCCGAGGTCATTCAGAGCGAGTGTCGCGTTTTTCAGTCGCGACCGCCGAAGGACTTGGTTTGGATGCTGATGCAATAGAAAAAGTTCGCGTCAGCGCCCTCCTGCACGATGTCGGAAAGATTAGTATCGACGATAACATTCTGAAAAAGCCCGGCGCATTGGATGATCGAGAATTCGCAATTATGAAGACGCACCCGCAGAAGGGCTACAAGATCATGTCGCAAATTCCGGCAATGCGCGAATTTCTGCCGGGTATGTACATGCATCACGAGATGATCAACGGGGAGGGATACCCGCAAGGTTTGCAGGGAGACGAAATCCCAACGCAGGCACTGATTGTTTCGGTCGCCGACACTTTCGATGCGATGACAACCGACCGGCCGTACCAGAAAGGGCTGGATCTGGAAACTGCACTGACGCGTTTGAAGGGCCTCGTGGGTACACGTTTCGACGCGCGGGTCGTGGCGGCATTTATCGCTGCGTGCGAAGCCGGAAAGATTCGCCCGGGAGTCACTCGCCTCAAACGCAAACAAAGCGACTACGTTGGTACCACAGTCCCCGCGGTGCCGATTACACCGCCTTCAGATTCGATTCTCGCGATGACCTAGGTCCGGTTCTCGAGCCTGACCCTTCTTGGCGACTCACCTTAATCGCAATCGTTCACTAACGAAGTGCTTGGAACGGCTGTCTCTCACGGTCGGGCTTCGGACACTTCTGTCTTATAATCAAGAAAAATCTGAAATTGGAATTAAAGCGAATGCCGTTTTGGCGAAGAAAAAAGGATCAGTTTGTCTCGCTTGGATTGAACGCGCCGGCCGTGGAAGAGCCCGCGGCTGATGCTTCGTCGCCTCCGGAAGATTTGTCACCAACCGCGCCGCCCGCGGAAGATCCTGTGCCGGCAGTGACGCCATGGCAAACGTCGGTGCTTGGTCTCGATTTATCGATCGAGCAACTGCAAGCACGCGAAGCCGCGCTCGAGCAGGAATTCTCAGCACGCTTTCGGCGCGCAGTTTCGGCGACGCGTGAGTCCCTGTCGCAAAGGATCGACAACGTCTTCGCCGGCGCGAAACGAATCGATGCCGAGCTGCTCGATGAATTGGAGGAAGCCTTGATCGCCGCGGACATTGGCGTACCCACGACGATACACGTTTTGGAAACTGTGCGACGCGGGATCAGTCGGAAAGAAATCGACGACATCGAAAAACTGAAAGACGCAATCAAGTCTGAGCTGCTTGCGATTCTCCAAGGCGCCGAAGCACATGGTGTCGCTTCGGAAACGAGCGTGCCGCAGAATATCGCGCCTTACGTAATGATGATTGTGGGCGTCAACGGCGTCGGCAAAACTACGACCATCGGCAAGCTTGCGCAGCGGATCAAATCCGAAGGCAACGATGTTTTGATTTGTGCGGCCGACACCTTTCGCGCGGCCGCGAGCGATCAGTTGGCAATTTGGGCTGAGCGCACCGGGGTGCCTTTGATTCAGCAGAAGCAGGGAACCGATCCGGCCGCCGTGCTATTTGATTCAATGAAGGCGGCGAAAGCGCGCGGGTCGGACGTTTTGATTGTCGACACAGCCGGTCGCTTGCACAACAAATCGAACTTAATGGCCGAGCTCGAGAAGATGAAGCGCGTTGCCGGCCGTGAAGTCGATGGCGCGCCCCACGAAACGCTGCTCGTCGTTGACGCGGTGACCGGTCAAAACGGGCTCGAGCAAGCGCGCCAGTTCTTGAGGGTCGCGGGCGTCACCGGAATCGTGCTGACGAAATTGGATGGCACCGCAAAAGGCGGAATCGCCGTAGCGATTGCGAAAGAACTTGGGTTGCCGATTCGTTACGCAGGCATCGGCGAGAAAGTCGACGACCTCGTGGTCTTCGATCCTGAACAATACGTGAACAGCTTATTCAATTGAGTCTGCCGTCTCGTGGTTGGCCTCGGACGTCATGGTGTCAGTACCCAGAGCGGTAGCGACGGGGTAAAAATAATCGCCGGAGACCCGGTCGCTACCGCTCGCGGTACTGACTTCATCCCACACAGAGAACCAAACAGACATAGACAATCATTCGCTCATGAACACAGTTTTGCTACCTCCCACCGAAAAACGAAAACACTACGAGTTATGCGCGTTGGCATTGCGCGACTTCGCCGCCGTCGGCCCGGACGAGCCGCTCGATCCATTTGCGCTGGCCGAGTTTGCGCGACTGCTTGTGGTTCGTTTCGAACAAATCGAAGGCTTGACAGATGAATCGCGGGAACAATTGCTCGGCGCAGGCACGAATGAATGGTCCGGCGGGGCGTGTTCACAGCCACTGCCCAATGGATGGCGTCTCGTCATCTTAAATCCTGCCCACGGCGCACAACGCAATCGGGCGACGTTGATGGAAGAAGTCTCTCACGTATTTCTCGGCCATACTGCAAATCGTCTTGCGGTACCTATCGCCGATAAGAAAGGCGGCAGCAATCGCGTCCGCGCGCGCGACTACAACAAATCTGACGAAGAAGCCGCCTACGCAATCGGCTCAGCAGCGCTCGTTCCATATGCAGCATTGCGCAAACTGGTTCTCGACGACCGCAGCGCCGATCACATTGCGCGTCGCTTTCGCGTGAGCCGGCAACTGGTCGAGTACCGCATCAAAGTCACACATCTCTGGTCGGCCTACAAAAGTCTTTCGGGGTCGCGCATTCAACACGTATAATAAATGAGCTTGAGTCCGTGATGACTCGCTACTCAAGCACGCTTTATGGCTCAAGCAACTTCCAGAGAAACCGTTGGCTTGTCCGTTGTCGACAAGCTACGGATGCTGCTCGACATCACCAAAACGATTAGCCGCTCGCTCGATCTCCAGGAGGTGCTGGATCTGGTGATGGACACGCTTGATTCGCTCATCCCATACGATGCCGCAGGAATTTATCTCGTGAAACATCTGCGGCCGATTGATTGGCAGGCCGGCGACGAAGAAACCACGGTATTTCACACCGAGGCCGTGCGCGGTTACGACATCGCCGACATGCAGGAGCTGCACCTGAAAATGGGCGAAGGTTTGATTGGCCACGTGGCCGTGAGCGGCCGCCCGTTCATCTCCCCGGACGTTCGCAAAGAGCCGCGTTACGTGAATGCGCGGGCGCGCACTCGATCGGAGATGGTCACGCCGATCATCTCGAACGAGGAAGTCATCGGCGTTTTTGATTTGGAGAGTGATGAGCTGAACGCTTACCAGAATGATGATCTTGAAATACTGATGCTGCTTGCGTCACAAGTCGCGATCATCATCGAAAAAGTGATGCTGCATGAACAGTTGATCGAGAAGCAGCGGCTCGAGACGCAGCTCGAAGTCGCACGGCAAGTGCAGCTTGAGTTGTTGCCGGCGCGCGATCCGCAACTCGAGGGATTCGACATCAGTGCGTACAACTTTCCGACGGAAGAGGTGTCGGGCGACTACTACGACTGGGTGCAAATCTACGACGATCAGATTGGTATCGTCATTGCTGACGTTTCTGGCAAAGGCGTTCCCGCGGCACTGCTGATGGCTTTTCTGCGCGCGAGTTTGCGTGCCGCTTCGCACATTGGATATGCGCCACAGATTTCGATGTCGAAGGTGAATTATCTTCTGTGGGAATCGATTGAACGCAATCAGTTCGTCACGGCATTTTATGGAATTCTCGACGCGACGAACCGCACATTTGCGTATTCGAATGCCGGACATAATCCGCCTATGCTGATTGACATCGACGGTACCGCGCACTTCGAAGAACGCGGCGGTGTTCCGCTCGGCATGTTTCGCGATTCGCGCTACTACGAGTATTACGCGACGATCGCACCCGGCCAGGTTCTAGTGCTTTACACTGACGGTGTGACTGAGGCGACGAATCCAAGCGGTGAAGAATACGGACGCGATCGTTTGGCCGAAGCGGTGCGCAACACGCGCGACCTGCCGGCGCGCGAAATGATCGATGTGCTTCATCGCGATTTGATGACGTGGACAGACGGCCAAGGCGCCGGTGACGATGTGACGTTCTTTATTCTGAAGGCCCTTTAACACGAATGACTGAAACCCAGCAGCCAACCGAAACAACGCAAGGCTCTTTGAATCTCGCGACGATTTTGCAGCGAATGCTCGCGGTGTCTGACAAGGTGAGCGACCTCATCTTTTCCCCAGGACGTCCGCCGCAGATCGAATTGGTGGGCAAGCTTCAACCGGTCGCGATTCCCGGGCTGGACAAACTGACTCCTCCCCAAACAGCGGCCATCGCGAAACTAATCATCGGGACGCACGAGGAAGCGGCACAGAGCCTGGAGAAATTCGGCTCGACGGATTTGTCGTTCAGTGTTCCGAGTCTCTGTCGTTTTCGCGTCAATATTTTCAAGCAACGCGGCTCGCACGCGATCGTCATGCGTGTGATTCCCACGCGACCGCCGACCTTTGAAGACCTCAATTTGCCGCCGCAATTGCGCCACATCATCGAGTTGAAGAATGGCATTGTACTGGTGACCGGCCCAACTGGCAGCGGCAAGAGTTCGACGCTCGCGGCGATTATCGATTCGATTAACGATACGAAGTACTACCACATCGTCACGATCGAAGATCCCATCGAGTTTCTTCACAATCACAAAAATTCTACGATTCACCAACGCGAGCTACATTCGGATACGCCGAGCTTTGCGCTCGCGTTGCGCGCCGCGTTGCGTCAGGCCCCGAAAGTGATTCTCGTCGGCGAGATGCGCGACCGCGAAACAATGGAGGTCGCGATGGAAGCCGCGGAGACGGGCCACCTCGTGCTCTCAACGCTGCACACGATCGATGCCGCGAAAACGGTGGAACGCATTATTGGTGTGTTTCCTAAGAACGAAGAGCAAATTATTCGCACGCGCCTGTCTCAGTCATTTCGTTACATCCTCTCGCAGCGACTACTGCCGCGCGCGGATGGCGGCGGGCGGGTGGCGGTGATCGAGATTTTGAAAGCAACGTCGCGCACGCGCGAGTACATCGAACGCGGCGAGTCCGAGGGCAAATCGCTGATGGATGCCATGGAACAAGGCGAACTCGAAGGGATGCAGACTTTTGACGGCGAGATCGAAAAAATGATTCGCTCCGGCGTCATTAAGAAGGAAGACGGCGTCGCCTATGCGTCGAATTATGGCAACCTGCTGCTGCGTCTCGGCGATTTGGGCGGCAGCGGCGGCGCGCCTCCTAAAGCTGCGCCTGAGGTCGGATCGATGCTCGATATGATTGAGTAGTTGATGATTTGATAAGCGGACGCTCTGGGCCCCGCAGAAACTCCGCGGACGAAAGATGTTCGAAGATCTACGACGCCGGACCTCTCCCGCGCTCATTCGCGAAATCGCAATTGTGCTGGCAATCGCGATGATTCTCAGCTTTGCCTCTCCCGCCCTTTTCGTTTTCAGTACTAAAGCCCAGATAGATAGTGGCGTTCGGCTTGAATTGCCGGCGAATGGAAATCTGCGCGTTGAAAATCTGCGCGGCGGTGTGATCATGGAGGTGGGAGACGAACCCTTCGTTACCGTCACCGCGGTCGCGGAAAACGGCGAGCAGATGACATCCCCCGCGGTGGTTCAATCGTCAGCCAGCCTTTTGTCCGTGCGAGTCGCGCGCGCCGACAAATCGCCGCCCGTGCATCTCACGTTGCGCGTGCCCGCCAAAACGCATGCGGCAATCTTTACCGCGAATGGTTCAGTAGAAGTGCGAGGTATGCCGCGGGCGCTGCTTATCCAAACCGCGTCAGGAGAAGTTCGCGTCGATGTGGCGGGCGGATCGAACGCTAGGGTCGTTGCTGAATCAAAAACCGGTAATGTGACTTCGTCGGTCGATTCGCTCTCAGTCGATCAAACGCAGCGGCCCCAGTTGCGCGGACGACTGGGAAATGGCGCGAACAACGTGCGCATCTTCTCGGAAGCCGGCAACATCACCATAGCTCCGCAGATGTCAACGACCGTGGCAGTCAATCCGAACGAACCGCCAAGTCGGCGAGTTGAGGAACCAACGCGCCGCCAACCCCCGCGTCGCGATCAGCCGCCGCAAATGGTCGGCAATGAAGAGAACAAACCCGGCGCGGGGACGCCCGCGCGACCATCAAATACGCCGGAAGAGGTTTCCGAAAATGACGTTATTCGCGTTGACACACAATTAGTCAGCGTAAACGTCAGCGTGGTCGATCGCGGAACAAACCCGGCGTCAACGATCTCGCTAAAGAAGACTTTCGCTTGTACGAGAACAATGCCGCGCAACAGATTCTGCACTTTGAATCTTCGTCTGCGCCGTTCAATCTCGTCTTGCTTGTCGATTTATCCGGCTCGACTGCGAAAGTTGTCGAACTGATCAAATCGGCGGCGCTCCACTTTGTCGATGCGGCGCGTCCGTTCGATCGAATTGGAGTAATTACCTTCGCAGGAAGTCAGGTGGTGGTCTCGCCGCTGACGACTGATCACGCAGCGCTGCACGATAGAATCAACGCGATACAGAAACCTGACGGTAGCACGAAACTCTACGATTCGCTTTCGTTTGCGATGGATGAGGTGTTTCGGCAAGCAAAGGACTCACGCCGCAATGCGATCGTGGTGATCAGCGATGGCCTCGACAGCGTGCTGCCAAATGTAACGGGCGAAGGATCAACTCTGAGTTACCAGGAGCTCATCCGGCAGGCGCGTGAGTTCGATGGCGTCATTTATTCGATCTGGACGGACACACAGGCGTATGAGCCTTTGAGTCCCGCGGACATTCAGCAGGAGACTTTTGATCTCGCGCACGATCAAATGAAAGAGATCGCTGACGTCGGCGGCGGCGCATTTTACGAATGTCTCAAGTTGCAGGACTTGGCTGGTGCATACGATCGTGTCGTCGCCGATCTGGGAACGCTTTACACCCTCTCATATCGACCTTCGAAACGCCTGCGTGACGGCTCCTGGCGCGCCATCCGCGTGAGCGTAAATCGGCCGAATGCTGTAGCCCGCGGTAAACGCGGTTATTATGCGAACTGACGGCCAAACCAGCCAGCGAGAAAAGGTACCGACCGGCTGAATCTTGCGCTTGGCCCGTGCAGCTTGCGCGTGATTCAAGGGCGGGACGGCTGTGCCACTCACCAAACAAAACCCTGAGAGAAGCGAGGCTGGACACCGTTACCTGCGATGATATAATCGGCGCACTGAATTTGTCCCGGTTCGTTTTGTTTGCCTCTCCCCAGAGGATGTCCTGATGAATAAAACACGCCGTACCGTCATCGCATTGTTACCGTTGATGCTTGTCGTTTTCTCGTCCGCTGCTGTTGCCCAAAATCGCGAACGATTCACGATATCCGCCAAGGCTGGCGCCGTAAACAACGTCACCGGTCATGTGATGGTCACCCGTTCGGGTCAGGAGTCACAGTTGCTGTCCAGCACAGATGACTTGGCCGCAAAAGACGTGGTGACGACCGGAGCCACAAGCAACGCCGAGATTTTGCTGAATCCGGGCTCGTATCTACGTCTCGCTGAAAATAGCGAATTCCAATTCGACGATATCTCGTTGGATCATTTGAAGCTGCGACTGGTGAAGGGGAGTGCAATCATTGAGGCCACAGGTTTGGCGGATATGGATCTGGGCGTGAAGGTAGCAACGCCAAACGCGACCTTCACCATTATTCGTAGTGGCATCTACCGCATTACGGTCGAACGGGACGCTTCCGAGTTGGCGGTCTACAAAGGACGCGCGACCTATGGCGCGAATCAAGCTGATGTGTTGAAAGGCGGAAACAGCGTGCGGCTTTCAAACGGAGTCGCTGAGCTGGCGAAGGTCTCAAAGGAAAAGGATGCTTTTGAACTGTGGAGCAAACAGCGAGCACAACTCCTTGCAAAGGCTAATGAGACATTGTCCAGAAGAGCCCTGAGCGGTTATCTAAACAATCGTGGCTGGGATTCATGGTTATGGATGCCCCATAGGTTTGGACTCTGGACGTTTAGTTCGTCCTTCGGCTGTTACACGTTTTTGCCTTTTTACTACGGTTGGAGTTCGCCCTACGGCCATTACTATGGCAGCTACTACTGGCGCGGCGGCTACTACGGAAGTAATCCAAACCCGATCATCGTGAATAATCCGGGAACATCGAGTGGGCCAGGCTCCCGTACGTCAACAAGTCCAGGCGTCTCGGCAGGCCCCGGTCCCGGGCCCACGTCGGGAGGTCGCGTAGATCCGGAAGGCCATCGTGTCGTGAACAAATCTCGCGATCCAATCAACTAGCGGTGGCTCGCGAAGAACTGCCCAAGCTCTTCGTTCACAATCGCGACAATCTCTGAACGCGGAAGACCTGCGAGGGCGAGATGAGTCAGGCTCGCCCTCAAGGCTTTTCTCAGCTCTGCCTCAGTCTGTTGAGGCATCTGACGCGCAGCGACAAAGGCGCCGGCTCCGTGCCTGACGCGCACCAGCCCCTCTTTCTGTAATTCTCGGTACGCCACGGCCACTGTGTTGAGATTCACACCCAGATCTTCCGCAACTTGCCGGACGGGCGGCAGCGCGACACCCTCCTCCAGCTCTCCGCGCGCGATTAGTACCTTGATTTCCTCAGCAATTTGGCGATAGACCGGTCGCCGGTCGGCCTCATCGATAGTAATGTACATAGTCGCTAGACAGTATACAATCGGAATAACCGGCAAACAACTGCCTATTTAGGGTAAAGGATATCGACGAGGCGCAGGGTTTCGCCAGCTATGCCAGCCAAGCCGATGCCTTGTGAGACTGTGTCTCCGATTAGAAAGAGCTTGTCGAGGTGAGTTGAGGACTGGGAAGGTCCTGGAGTTGCGGCGCCAATCATACCCATCTTTCGTCGCACCGAGTCGTAATACGTTTGGGGCGTTGCGGTTTCAAAGACTTCAGCGCTGTTGGTTATTTCGGGTGCCATCGCATGAAGGCGCCTCCAGGTCTTTTCCAACGCGCCTTGATCCTTTTCTTCGTGCCAGGTTGCGTCTTCATGAAATGCAAACCATTCGTCAACGTCTGTAAATGTCGTTAGTGTCGCGGAATGCTTTCCAGTTGAGCGGGACTGATCGTTGGCTGGCTCGATATTCAACATCATGTGTCCAGGCGGTGTGTCTCGAGCGCTCGATGCGAAGATCATTCTGCGCGCCGGCAACGTCGCGACCGCAGCTTCGTCGATCAACATAAAGATCTGATGGGCGCCCCACCCGTTCATCTGTCTGAGTTGCGCTGAGATGGCAGAGGGCGTGCGCCTCAATCCCACTAACTTTCCGTACGTGTCCCAGATGGTGAGGTTGCTGATAATCGCGCGCGTGGCGGTTACGCGCTCGCCACTCAACAAGTCGACTCCATTCGGCGTGCCATCGTTACCGTTGGCCAGTCGCAACACGGGCGAATTCAAACGCAGCTTGCCGCCGCTTTTTTTGAAAGTAGTCGCAAGACAATTTGCCAACGACTGTGCACCACCGTCGATTTCCCAGAGATCCCCCAGCGCTGAGTTGAGCGTGTCGAGGATTCGTGACGGTTCAGCAGTCTCAATGGTGCGCTGTGCTAGAAAACTTAGTTGCGCGTCGATGAATGCGTGAAAGTTCTCATTCGTCTCTTTCAGTAACGCTAGATCAGCCCGGAAACCAAGCGTCGTGCGAATGAACTGAACGGCTCTCTCAACACAATCCGGAAAAGCATTCGCCATCGTTTCTGACAGCGCCTCCCGATCCGAACTAACCGTCACGTCCGTACCATCCGGCAATCGCACCACGAAATTGGGCAAAACTTTGGTAACTGACGGCGGACCCGCCGGCAGCTCGGCGAATACACGTTCCCAGACACCACCCGCTTCCCAGCCCGAGTACAAGCCAAACGTTGGATCGAAGGACCGCCCAAGGTGTTCGAATCTCGCCACACAACCGCCGACATGCGACTGTCTTTCAAACAAGCAAACGTCGACTCCGCGTGCGGCCAACAGCGCGGCCACGGTCAAGCCGCCGATGCCACCGCCGACGACAATTACTTCGTGGTTCATCAGAGAAACACTGCGAGCGAATGCAAGATCGCAGGAGCAGCTTTGGGTTCAGGATGATTCCCAATTGCCCGGAGATAAGGTTCGGCGAGAATCAGCACGGCCTGAATTCCGTTAAAGACAAGATGAATAACGTAGCAAGGAACGAGGCGGCTGGTGCGGGCGCGCACGATCGTGAGGACCGCGCTCAACATCATAATTGACGAAATCACCGCAAGGTTGGGCCAATACTGAGGGACGTGAGGGATGGCGAACATGAGTGTCACGATTACAACGGCTGCCACTGAACCGGTAAGACGCTGCCATGCGGGAAAGAGAATGCCACGATAAATAATCTCCTCGACGAGCGGTGCTGTGGCGACGGCCATGAATGCGATGAGCAGCGCGGCCGCGCGAGAACTGTTAATTATCCTTTCCAACTCCGTTTCTTTTCCTCCAAACGCCAACACGATGAGCCACGCCGCGCCAAATAAAAGAACACCGAGCAGAACGCTCTTAAGAACTCCAATGTGGTGCCCCCAACCCCAGCGCAGTGCGGCCGTCACTGGGATTTTTCCGAATCGCGTAACGACAGCCCACGCTATCGCCAATGTGATTAAGTGAGCCGGCAAAATCCCGGCGATGAGAATCACAATAAGTGTCTTATCAGCCAGAAACTCCTCGATTCTCGGCTGTTGCCCACGATAGTGCGTGAGGATGTAAGGCAAAGCGAGTAATTGTGGCAAAAAGAGCAGCACGATGCTGGCCGCCCACGTGCACAAAGCAAGAAACAACGCCAACACGGGCTGTATATGCGCAAAAGGTTCTTCGGGCTGGTGCTCGTTTGCGGGCGGGATTGCTGTGGGTGAGCTGTCCAGGGTGGAGTTTTCGAATGTGTTCACGCGCTCAGAAGTTTAGCTTACCAATTGAATCATCACCATCGACCGAAGCTATTGATCGTCGGCTTCGGCATTTGAATCAGTGCGTTTGCCGTTGTAGTGATCGAGCTTTCGATAGATCGTTTTGCGGCCGATGTTCAGGAGCCGGGCGGCGCGCGTCTTGTCACCGGAGGTGTAATCAAGGGTTGCTTCGATCGCTTTGCGCTCAATTTCTTCCATCGATGATGGGACGTCAATTTCCAGTGAAGCGCTGCGGCCTTCGCGTGCCGCCTCTGCGCGTTCCGCGCGCAGAATCGCTTCACGTTGTGACATGGTGTTGAGAATGGCAGTCGGCAAATCATCCAGTTCAATCTGACGACTCGCAGCTTCGTGACTTGCCGCAATGATGACGGCACGTTCAATCGCATTCTCGAGCTCCCGAACATTGCCCGGCCAGTCATAACTGATTAGCGCACGGAGGGCATCTTTTGAAATCCCTGACACGAACCGACCAGTACGTTGTTTGTAATGCTCGAGAAAATGAATCACCAGCAGGTGAATGTCTTCCGGACGATCGCGCAACGCCGGAAGTTGAATCGGAAAAACCGAGAGCCGATAGAACAAGTCGCGACGAAACTTTCCTGAGTCAACGGCTTGTTCGAGATTCACATTCGATGCCGCGATGATGCGCACATCGGCTTTCAGCACATCGTTGCCACCGACGCGCGTGAACTCACCGTCCTGGAGCACGCGCAGCAGGCGGACTTGTGCGGCCAGGCTCATATCGCCGACTTCGTCCAGAAATAATGTGCCGCCGTTTGCTTCTTCGAAACGCCCGCGCCGCCGCGCGCGCGCATCCGTAAACGCGCCCTTCTCGTGGCCGAACAGCTCACTTTCCAGGAGCGTTTCGGGAATCGCGCCGCAGTTCAGCTTGATGTAAGGTCGATCTTCCCGGCCTGAATTAAAGTGAATCAGGTTGGCAAGCAGTTCCTTACCGGTGCCGGATTCACCCTGAATCAAGACGGATGTCTGAGTGTCCGCGACGTTAAGCGCGAGCTGGATTGCACGGCGAATCGCCGGCGCCTGGCCGATGATGCGATCTTCGCCGTAGCGCTCGTGCAGCGCGTGTTTCAGGCGCATCACTTCGGCGGACAATTGATCACGCTGCAGCGCCGTGCCGATTTGATCAGCAATGCCTTCGACCAGCGCAATCTCTTGATCCTTGAATCCGTCGCGCGGCTGACTCCATACGAGCCCCAAGAGTCCAAACGTGTGACTGCCGACACGCACAGGCGAAACGAGTGCGGCGCGCCCGCCGAGCGTCGCGTTAAACATCAGCCGCAGGGGCAGCGGCAGGTCTGTTTCAAGCAGCTTCAAAGTTTTGCCTTGCGCCAACACATCAACCATCGCCGGGTAAGCGGTGATATCCAGCGACTGGCCGTGAGTTTCGATCAGACCGCGAACGCGGTCAGTGACTGCATGAGGCGCCGCTTTGAACGCCGCCAGGCGAATGCGCTTCTCGTCGGAATCCAACACGCCGAGCGCACAATAATCCGCGCCGACGAGCGACAGCGTCCGGTCCATTACGCCGGAGGTGACCTCGCCGAAATCCGAAACGCCGTTGAGTACGTTTGCGATTTCCAGAAGCGCCTTAGTGGTTTCCGCTTCGCGTTTTTGATTTGTATAGATGCGCGTGTACTGATAGCCGATCGCGAGCTGCGTGGCGATCGACACCAGGAACGATACCTCTTCGTCAGTCCAATGGCGCGGCGCGCGTGTTTGGTGCAGTCCGATGAGACCGAGCACTTCGTCGTCGAGCACGACCGGCACTATCAAAAGCGATCGTGTGCCGAGGCTCTTCGCGAAAAAACGCACTTTGTGATCGAGTTTCGGCGAAGAAGTGTCGTCCAACCGAATCGGCCGTTTGATCTCGATGTATTGGGAGAGTGTCCCCACATCAACGGGAATGCGCGCGTCTAAACTTGAGGGCACGTTGTCTGAGGCGCGCCATTCCTGACTGACCTGGAGTTCGCCCTCGGGACTGAGCTTGATGATGTCGCAGCGATCGACTTCCATCATCTGACCCAGCTCTGCGACGATCACGCGCAGGAACGTGTCGAGATTGATTGAGGTCGGCAGATCAGCAGCCAGCCGTCCAATGATCGATTCGCGAGCCTCGTGGAGTTTCAGCTTACGTTCGAGGGAAAGGCTTTGTCCTGATTCTTTCGCAGGTTGCATTCGGGTCAAATCGCCCTATCGGCGACCGCTTGATGCGTGCCGGGATCATAACGAACCGCGTGTGAAGTTGCAAAAATTTGATTGGCGCAATGCGCGTCGGCTTGCCGTCCTAAGATGCGCTCGTATAATCGAACTCGAATCCGAAACAGTCATGCCAATTTACGAATATCGATGCAAAAAATGCGGCGCGCATCTCGAAGTGCTCGTGCGCTCTTCGGACAAGCAACCGAAACGTTGCCGTGAGTGTGGCGGCGCGCTGGAGAAACAGTTTTCCCCGCCGGCGATTCAGTTCAAAGGCGAGGGGTGGTATGTCACAGATTATGCGCGCAAGGGCAGCGTCGCGGAAAAGGTTGAGAAGGAACTTTCTTCCTCGGACGGCAGCTCGGACAAACCCGCGGGCGGCGACAAGGATAAAGCAAAGAAGACGCCCGCGAAGAAAACCGATAAAGCCTGAGGAAACCGGACAGCCTGCATCTCTCATCTACGCAGTAATGCCACGAACCAGCGGAAAAGGTAGAGGGCCAGTTTTTGTTCGCGTTGTCGTGCTGATGCTCAGCGGCGGCTGTGTGATCGGCAGCCTGTTTGGTCAGGCGGGGCGGCGTTCGCATCCGGCGGGTGACAGCGGATCGATGATCAACGTCGTCGCCTATCGCGAAAATGAAGCCGCGAATCCGATAACTTCCGGCGACATCTCGCTGTTCGACAACGGCGCCGAGCAGCAAATCAAAAGTTTCGTGCCTGATCGTTCGGCGGCGCGCATCGTTCTACTGGTGGACAATTCGCTCACCATTCGCGCCGACGTCGAGAAGTTGGAAGCTGCCGCGCTCGAATTCGCTTACGAGATTTACGACGGCGACAAGTTGCTGATTGTGGGTTATGACGACAATGCCGAGATCGTTTCCGACTGGACCGATGATGCGAAGAAGATCGAAACCGAGCTGAAGTCTTTTCACAAGAAAGGTGATCCGCACTTGTTCGATGCGATAGCGGCGGTGGTAGAAGATGCGCTG
This sequence comes from uncultured bacterium, assembly GCA_965653675.1. GTDB lineage: Bacteria > Acidobacteriota > Blastocatellia > Pyrinomonadales > Pyrinomonadaceae > UBA11740. The sequence goes on along the minus strand of CBFHBA010000002.1, from coordinate 51,005 downwards.
CGGCCGCTCACGGCACAGAAGCGTGCGATAATTGTCGTTAGCGACGGCCTCGACAAGGGCAGCAAAACCAAATTCAATCAGGCACTGACCACTCTGCAGCAACTGGACATCGCCGTTTACTGCGTGCAGGCGCAAGACCGCACGCGCGGTGCAATTCGCAGAGACGTTCCCAAACCCCGTCAAGTGATTGACGATTTAGCGGAAGGCACCGGCGGTCGCGTCTTTCCGATCGACGATCCAGGTTCGGCGGCGAAAGCGATTTGCGATGAGTTGCGCAAAAATCGTTATGTGCTTTCGTACTTGCCGAAGAGTGTCGTCTCGAGCGAACCGCGGCGTTTATTGGTGGTTGGCGAAAAGGGGATTGTCACCAGATCGAAGACGATGCAGCCGCCGGAGTGAGTGACGATCATTCCGCGATCTTCAAGGCGACTTACGGGTCGCCTTTTTTCTTTCTCGAGTACAGATAAAACAGCGTCGCGATAATCGCGAGCAAAACAATTTCCCAAAACACGAAGACGGTTGAGTCGAAGCGACCAAACTCGTCGCGCGCATCCTGATAGACAATGAACGTACCGAACGAGATGCCCACCACGAGCCAGATAACCTGTCGCTTCGTGTCCCACATCGAATTAGATCTTTGAGCTTTGGTCTTTGGACTTTGAAAAAGCCGAACTTAATTGCGAGTCGAGATTGATTCGCATGCGGGAGAGAACGCGATCTTCTCGGCCGCTCATGCCCGCAGGGATCTCCCCGATGAGCTTCGCTCCCATTCGGGTGTAGAAACCTTCGGCGTTTGGATCCGCTGACAACTCTAGAGCTTGCGCGCCTCGTTCTACAGCCCGGCGTTTCGCATGTTCGAAGAGTGCGCGCCCGATGCCGCTGCCCATGTGTTCAGGAAGCATCCACATATGCTCGATTTCGGCAAGCGACTCGGTCAAGACAAGCGCGCAGCAACCGGCGATTTGTTCATTCAGTAGCGCGACAAATACTTCGTTGTCCCTGATGAACTCAGGTGTAATTGTAAGGTCGAGTTTCCATTGCGCAATCCAGTCTTCGGGATAATTCCAATGGCGCTTCGCGGCATGCGCAATGGCCGTGAGCGCCTCAGCCTCGTTGGGATGTGCGCGGCGAATCTCAATGTTCATTGCTGGCGAAGTCTAGCACGCGTGTGTCAGAAGCCCGACCGTGAGGGAGGGCTCGGTTCGTGAGAGACTTTGAGAGACAGAAAGCCTCTCATCAGCGTAGCCCTTGCTGACGCGCGGGCTTCTGACATGTTGTAGAATCCCGCGACGCCCATGGAACGCATCGTCTTCATCGAACGCAACACCATAAAAGCTAACTTCCGGCGGCCGAAGTTTGAACACGAATGGGTCGAGTATCCAGAGTTATTCGCGCACCAGGTTACTGAACGCATTCGCGACGCTACCATCATAATCAGCAATAAGCTGTCTTTGGGCGAGCCGCAACTCGTTGCAGCGCCCAACGTGAGATTGATCGCGATCGCAGCGACCGGCGCGGATTGCGTGGATCTCGAGTATTGCCGGCGTCGCGGCATCACCGTGTGCAACGTGCGTGGCTATGCGGCGAGCTCAGTACCCGAACACGTGCTGATGCTGATCCTCGCTTTGCGGCGCAATCTGCTCGCGTACCGCGCGGATGTTCAGGAAGGGAAGTGGCAGCAGTCGAAACAGTTTTGTTTGTTGACTCATCCGCTGAATGACATCAAGGGCAGTACAATCGGCATCATCGGTCATGGAGCAATCGGCAAGTCTATGGCACGTCTCGGGGAAGTTCTGGGAATGAAGGTTTTGCTTGCGGAACACAAGAACGCACACGAGACTCGTCCGGGCCGCACGAGTTTTGCCGATGTGCTGACAGAAAGCGACGTCGTCACGCTGCATTGCCCTTTGACTGAAGAGACGCGCGACATGTTGGGACTTGAAGAGTTCGCGATGATGAAACCAAGCGCGCTTCTGATTAACACCGCACGTGGGGCTTTGATTCAGGACGAGGCTTTGGTTCAGGCATTGCAGTCCGGTTTGATTGCTGGCGCGGCCGTCGATTGCTTGCGCGAAGAGCCACCGCGAAACGGCGGCCCTCTGCTTGATTTGAATCTTCCGAACTTTATCGTGACGCCACATGTGGCGTGGGCCAGTAACGAAGCGGTCCAGGCGCTTGCCGATCAGGTCATCGATAATGTCGAAGCGTTTGTCGCGGGGCGGCCGCAAAACACGCTCGTTTAGATGCGGCACTTGTGCCGCAACGGAAACGCCGCACAAGTGCGGCGTCTAAACGAATAAACCTTACGACGGCGATTTATGAGCTCGCAGCTTCGCTAGCGGGGTGATCAACTTCTTCAGTGGTGTAGAGGTTAAGGATTTCCCGGCCTTGTCGCGAACGCGGATCAATTGTCCGCACGTGTTTGCGACCTTTCATCTCCCAAATTGCCGTAACCACACCGTCCTTCTCAACGGCTTGATAAGTGATTTCGTCTTCAGAAGGTGTTTGCGCGGGCGCCTCGGTGGGCGCCGACTCGTTTTCTGCCATGAAGTCTAAACTGCTCCTCGTAATCGTGCGGATTTGATGAAAGCGGGATTCTGTCACACCGCATCAATAGATGTCTAGAGAGGGTGTAGCGTGTTGGGTTTAGGGTGGAAGTGGAAAACTAGAGGAAGTTGCGGCTTTGCCTCAAGAGCTAAGAGGTGAGTCAAGAGCTGAGATGATCGGCGCGGAGCGCCGTTTGAATTTAGCCCAGCCTTTCAAGGCTGGGATGATCGCGCAGTCGAATCCGACGTTGCGTAGCGACGTTTGAAGTATTCGGCGAAAAATTGAAACCGATTCAATTCTCGGTAACTCGGCTCGACACCATCATCAACGCCCTACACACAACGCCCTATGCCCTTTGACTTAAAGCAACTTCAACCGCTCGCCGTGCATTTACCACACCCCAACCCTGGCGCTCGACTTCGACATCTGGAACACGTTCGGCGGTCGCGATGAGAATTCGTTTGATCTGCTGTGGCGTCAGCTTCGAATTCGCTTCCAGCATGCACGCGATAATCGATGAAACAATCGGCGCTGCGAATGAGGTGCCGTCGACGTATTTGTAGTGTTCGTTGATGACGTTGCCTTCGCGCAGCTTGATCGTGATCAGTTGCCGCAGCAGCGGCAGCCGCAATCCTGCCGCCAGATCGATGTCTTTGTCGATACCCTTGTTGTTTTTCATCAACGCCGGCAGCTCTTCGTCGGAAGCTGCGTCGAGCTGCGCGTACAGTTCTGCCTGTTCAGCGGTGGGCGTGTGCGGCAAGATTGGCGCTGCCACCCAGATTCCCGGCGCAATCACTTCCGGTTTTTGCAGCCCATCGATTGTCGGGCCGTACGATGATCGATACATGCCGCGTCGTGCGCGATCAAGCGAGTTTTGATCGTCCAATCCGCCGACGGCGATGGATGAGGGTGCGCTCGCTGGTGGCAGAACCGGATGGCCTGGCATCTGTCCGGCATTCCCGACCGCACAGACGACAATCAAACCTTCGCGCGTACACTGCTCAACTGTCTGGGACAGCTCATTCGTGAGATAGCTTTCCTCGAAATCGCCGCCGGCGGAAATGTTCACGACGCGAATATCATGTTCGTCGCGATGTTCCAGAACCCAATCCAAGCCGCGTCGAATTTGATCTTCAGAAATGCGGCCGGTTAGTCCGATCTTCACGAGCACCAAATCAGAATCCGAAGCAATGCCACGATACAAACCTTCGGACAGCGCGCCGCTGCCCGCCGCGACGACTGAAGTCATCATACCGTGCCAGCTGGCGACGTCGCTTGTGTGCAGAGAAGTGTCGTCACCCTCGGCCGCAAAAATGCTGTGATAGGCAACGATGCGATTTCTCGGTTCAGTGAGATCAGCGTGAGCATAAAACCCTGAATCGAGGAAAGCGATCGTCACGCCGCGACCGGTGAATCGCTCATCTGCGTCCATGCGCAGCGGCGTCGGCAGAACGAACGAGCTCTGTTCAAAGACTGCCGGATGCGAATCGATCTGCCGCTGCGCTCGTTCGAAAAGTTCGGCACAACGTGCGCAGATCTGCTCCACGCTCGGGGCATTCGACTCGAGGATTGTTCGCACTTTTTCCGGCAGTGAATCGAGCGAGATGGACTCGCCAGGCGACAGGCGATCGCATGCGCCACAAACCTGCGCCAGCTCGGATTGTCTTTCGATTAATGAAGTATCGGTCATGCTGATCGTTAAGCGACTGCCGCGCAACCGTCTCGGTTGCAGCTTTAATAGTCTTCGAACAAGCGAGGACGCTTGCGCTCCGGATCTTTACAGTTTTGCCAAATCTCCGGCGCCGGAGTCAATCCACGTGCGCGAATTCTTCGGGATGACGCCGAATTAACCAAGCGACGAACGCGCGCGCATCAATTCGTCTGCAACTCGCGCAGGCGACGTGCCGCCCACCTGCGTTTTTGCGGTCAGTGTCTGTTCCAGCGTCAAGGCGTCAAACACACTCTGGTCGATCAGCGATGAAAATGATTGCAATTCAGCGAGCGGCAAGTCATTTACTTCTACACCTCTTTCTATTGCTCGCATGACAATTCGGCCGACGGTCTCGTGAGCTTCACGGAAGGGCATTCCCTTACGCGTTAGATAGTCGGCCAACTCAGTCGCGTTCAAATATCCGTGCGTCGCCGCATCGCGCGCGCGTCCCGGGTTCACGCCTATGTTTTGCAGAACCGTCGTGGTGACAGACAAACAGGCTACGACTGTATCGACCGTGTCGAACAGAGATTCCTTGTCTTCCTGCATGTCCTTGTTGTAGGCGAGTGGCAGACCCTTCATCGTCGTCAGCAACGATTGCAGGTGACCAAACACGCGACCGGCCTTTCCACGCACTAGTTCCATTGAGTCGGGGTTCTTCTTCTGTGGCATCAAACTCGATCCGGTCGCGACGGCGTCGCTCAATCCGAAGAAACCGAATTCGGCGGTGCAGTAGAGAATCGTGTCTTCTGCCAGCCGCGACAGGTGCATCATGATCATCGCGGCTGCGCTGACAAAATCAATCACGAAATCTCGATCGCTGACGGCATCGACACTGTTGCGCGAAACCGATGCAAAACCCAGCGTCCGGGCTACGGTCTCGCGATCGATCGAAAACGCACTACCCGCCAGGGCGGCGGAGCCCAGCGGCAGAATGTTCACTCGTTTACGAACTTCGCCGACACGGTCTCGATCGCGCGCAAGCATTTCAAAGTAAGCGAGACACCAGTGCGCCAACAGAATCGGTTGCGCGCGTTGCAGATGTGTGTAGCCGGGAATAGCGACTTCACGATTTGCATCCGCGAAATCCAGCAGGGCCTTTTGCGTGCTCCGCAGGAGACGTTGCAGCGCGTCAATCTCATCACGCAGCCAAAGCCTCAAATCAGTTGCGACTTGATCATTGCGGCTGCGGCCGGTGTGCAGCTTGCGACCGAGGTCGCCAATCATCTCGACAAGTCGAGCCTCGACAAACGAATGCACATCTTCGGCAGCAAGCTCGTCAAAATATTTCGGATTTGATTTTCCGTGGGCAAGAATCTGTTCCAACGCTGACTTGATTTGGTTGGCCTCGACATTTGTAAGCATGCCGGCAGAGATAAGGGCTCCGCTGTGCGCGATGCTGCCGCGAATATCGGCTTCGAAGAGCCGGCGATCGAAAGAGAACGACTGGTTGAACCGCGCGAAACCCGCATCAGTCTCGCCGGTGAATCGGCCACCCCACAATTTGTTTTGTCTCGTCTCAGTCATCGTCGCGCGGCTACTCTAACATCGGCCGGGTTTGTTATGCGGTTTCGCTTGACGAATACGGCATAACTCGCGTATTTTATGCAGGTATGCACTAAAAATGCAACTATTATGCATTTCGGTGCGTCTTAGGCTCGGCCGGTCTTGAAGGCGATCAGCTTGCAATGTTGAAGCGAGAGCGACAAAAGCGGATTTTAAATCTGATTCGCGCGAAGCGAATCGGCACGCAGGAAGAATTACGCGCACATCTTGAACATACAGGTGTGCCGGCAACGCAATCAAGTGTGTCGCGTGATTTGGAAGAGCTTGGTGTTGTGAAGCATCACGGATTTTACGCGATGCCGCACGCGAACGGAGACGCGGCGCGCGGCTTACTCAGTTTGGATGTGGCGGGCGAAGTCCTGGTCGTGGCGAGATGCCTGCCGGGACGTGCGTCAAGCGTAGCCGTAGAGATTGATGACGCGGCGATTCCGGAAATTGTGGGCACTTTGGCTGGTGAAGACACGATCTTCATCGCCGTCCGTGATCAGAAATCGCAGCGCGGCGCGATGAAGAAAATTTGGGAGCTGTTCTCGTGAGAGATTTAACCACTAAGGCACAAAGAACACGAAGGGTGAAATTGGTTTTGTGTCCTTTTGTGTCTTAGTGGTTCCAAATTCTAGACAATGATTGACACGAAAATTAACAAGATCGTTCTTGCTTACTCGGGCGGACTCGACACGTCGGTGATGCTGCGCTGGCTGAAAGAGAAGTATCAGTGCGAGATCGTCTGCTACTGCGCCGACGTGGGCCAGGGCGCGGAGATGGATGGGCTCGACGAAAAGGCCAAGGCGACGGGCGCGTCGAAACTGTACATCGAGGATCTGCGCGACGAATTTGTCCGCGATTATGTCTGGACGTCCGTCAAGGCAAACGCCGTTTACGAAGGAGTCTATTTGATGGGCACGTCTCTGGCGCGCCCGGTCATTGCCAAACGACAGATCGAAATTGCGCAAAAAGAGAACGCTGATGCCGTCGCGCACGGCGCCACCGGCAAAGGAAACGATCAGGTCAGGTTTGAGCTGACGTACTATGCTTTGCAGCCCGATATCAAAGTGATTGCGCCGTGGCGCGAATGGGAATTCGGCGGCCGCACTGATTTGATTGCTTACGCCGAAGCGCACGGCATTCCGGTGACAGCGACTGTAGACAAACCGTATTCAACCGATCGCAATTTGATGCACGTTTCGTACGAAGGCGGGATACTGGAAGACCCCTGGGCCGAGCCGCCGGAAAACATTTTTCAGATGACGGTGTCCCCCGAGCGGGCAAACGACGAAGCCGAGTACATTGAGATCGAATTTCGGAAAGGCGAACCTGTCGCGATCAATGGCGAGCGTCTGTCGCCGGTCGGATTGCTTGAAAAACTTAACGAGATGGGCGGCGCACACGGTATCGGGCGTGTCGATCTCGTCGAAAACCGCTTTGTCGGCATGAAATCGCGCGGCGTTTACGAGACCCCCGGCGTTGCGATTCTGCACGCGGCGCATCGCGCGCTCGAGTCGATCACGATGGATCGTGAAGTAATGCACCTGCGCGATTCGCTCGGGGTGAAATTCGCAGAGAACGTTTATTACGGTTTTTGGTTCGCCCCTGAATTCGAGTTGATGCGGAAAATGATTGACGAGACGCAACAAAACGTGAACGGCGAGGTGCGTCTAAAACTATTTCGGGGGAACGTCATCGTCGTCGGGCGTCGTTCGCCCAATTCACTCTACGATGAACGCATTGCGACATTTGAAGCTGACAGTGTCTATAACCAACGAGATGCCGAAGGTTTTATAAAGTTGAATGCGCTACGACTGAGGCTAGGAGGTAATTCTCGGTGATTCTGTGGATCTCTGGACTCTATGGTGGGCCAACGTCCTTAACCACAGAGACACGGAGCAAGCACAGAGACACTGAGAGCACACAATGCAGCAAATCGAGGTCGACAAAATCGGATCGGCAACATCGCCGCTGAATTTGCCGCGCACTGTTTCGATTGTTTCGTCGAACGGACCAGCGAGAGCCGGTGACGTTGTAGTCGTGCGGGTGCTGACCGATAACGCAACTTACAACATGCTCGAGTTGCCGACGGGCCGCTTGGCCAAAGTGAATCCGGGCGATGTTGTCGCCGGCGTCCTTGGCCGGCGCCGCGCGTTGAAGGGTTTCGTTGGTGATGTTCCAGAGACCGTAACAGCCGGTGACGAGCTTCATCTCCTGAATCTGGGGGGCGTGATTGGCCAGTGCAGTGGCCATCACTCGAGCCTGAATGACGCGATTAAAGTTGAGGTGCTTGGCCTGGCGACGAACGGTGGCGGCGGAATCAAGAACATCGGCGACGCTGCATTGCCTTCGCGTGACAGTTTGGGGCCCACGGCACCGCTTGTCGTAATTGCGGGCGCTTGCATGAACAGCGGCAAGACCTACGCCGCCACCGAAATCATTCAGCAAGCGACACGCTCGGGACTGCGTGTCACGGCCGCGAAATTATCGGGCATTGCGTGCCTGCGCGACACGCTGAACATGCAGGACCATGGTGCGATTGCCACCGCGAGTTTTCTCGATTGCGGATTGCCCTCGACCGTGGGCGCCGCGGACTTGGCGCCGGTGGCGAAAGCAATCATCGCACGTCTGAATGAGAGCGCGCCTGATTTGATCGTGATCGAACTGGGCGATGGAATTCTCGGCGGTTATTCAGTCGAATCGATTTTTGAAGATCGAGAACTGCGCGATGCCATGAGCGCTTTGGTGTTCTGCGCTTCGGATTATGTCGGAGCGTGGGGCGGGATTGAATTATTCCGCCGGCGCGGGATGAAAGTGGATCTCGTGGCCGGATCGGTAACAGACTCGAAGATGGGTGAAGACTACATCGAGCGCGAATTCGAAGTGCCGGCCGCTAATGTGCGTCGGAATGGGAAGAAGATGTTTGAAGTAGTCAGAACCGCCTGCGGTAGCGGGCGGTTAACCGTTGCTACTGAGTAACTCGACGAATCAGAGATCAACGGCCCGCTGACTTCATGACAATCAAGATTGCAATTTTCGGGGGCTCAGGTTACGGCGGATCGGAATTGCTGCGCATTCTGCTGCAGCATCCGCACGCGGACATTCAATTTGTCACCGCGAACGAACATGCCGGCAAAGGAGTCAGCGAGGTGCACAAAAATCTTCTCGGCCTGACTGACCTGCAGTTCATCAAAGCACCCGAAAATGTCGAGAGCCTCAACGATATTGACTGCGCCTTCTTCGCCCTGCCGCACGGGCGGGCAATGGAGATTGTCCCGAAACTTCCAGCGAACGTGAAGGTCATTGATTTATCGGGTGACTTTCGTTTGAACGACGCCGAAGTCTTTGCGAAGCACTATGGCCGCGAGCAGACGGCGATGGATGCGCAAGCACAGTTCGTTTACGGCCTTACGGAGACAAATCGCGAGGGAATCAAATCAGCGACTCGGATTGCGAATCCTGGGTGCTTTGCGACGGCGACGCTGATTGGGCTCGCCCCGCTTGTCGCTAACAATTGCTTAAGTTGTCGCGTAATCGTCGACGCGAAGACCGGCTCGTCAGGTTCGGGCGCGAAGGCGGCGGCGAACACACACCATCCGCAACGATCGACGTCGTTCTACGCTTACAAGCCGTTCACACATCAGCACGTGCCGGAGATTGAACAGGAACTGAAGTCGATTGGCGAGTGGAACAATGAACTCGTTTTCATGACGCACTCACTGCCGGTAGCGCGTGGCATCTTCGCTTCAATTTACTGTGAGCTGAAAAACGAAATGTCCGCCAGTGAAGCGCGCGCAATGTTCGCAGACTTTTATCGCGACTCGTTCTTCGTCAGATTCGTCGATGGTTCGCCTGACATCAACTGGGTGAAGACGACGAACTTTTGCGACATCGGATTCGCGTCGCGTGGCCGGCAACTGGTTGTCTTCAGCGCCATCGACAATCTTGTGAAGGGTGCCGCCGGCCAGGCGGTCCAGAACATGAATTTGATGTTCGGGTTGGATGAGAAAACCGGGCTGATGTTGATTGGAACAAATCCTTGAAGGGTATCAGGCCGCTTTGAAAACCTCTCAAGTAAGGAAGGGTCGTTTACGCCCGCTCTTTTTGCATCAGCGGAGGCAAGCCTCTCTTCCCAACCTGAGAGTCATCATTTGCTGAGTGGTTGAAAATGAAAGCTGCACTAGCTAAGACCGAAGAACTCGAAGAGCAATATCAGCTCGCGACTTACAAAAAGATGCCGATTGTCGCTGAGCGTGGCGAAGGTGTGTGGGTTTTTACGAGTGACGGCGAGCGTCATCTCGATCTCTACGGCGGGCACGCCGTGGCTGGGACTGGGCATTGTCACCCGCACGTAGTGAACGCCATCAAGAAGCAGGCCGGTGAACTGCTGTTCTACTCAAATCTCGTTTATTCAGAAGCGCGCGCGCAGGCGGCGCAGAAATTGGTTTCGATCGCGCCTGACTCGCTGACGAAAGCGTTCTTCTGCAATTCAGGAACGGAAGCAAACGAGAATGCGATGCGCATGGCGCGCATGGCGACCGGTCGCGAAAACGTGATCACTTTCAGTGGCGGCTTTCACGGCCGGACGGCCGATGCGATCAGCGCGACGTTTCTCGGCAAGTACCGTGAAATTGGCAAGCCGAACGTCCCAGGACATCTGCAAGCTGAATTCAGCGACATCGATTCAGTTCGCGCGCTCGCGGACGACTCAGTCGCAGCAATTATGCTCGAGCCGGTTCAATCGATGGCCGGCGTGAAAATGGCTGAGCCTTCGTTCTATCGCCAACTGCGCGAGCTGTGCGACGAACGCGACATCGTCCTCATTTACGACGAAGTGCAGACCGGCGTGGGCCGCACAGGGGAATGGTTTTTTGCCGGCAGCGCGGCAGGTGACGGAGTTGTGCCGGACATCATTTCATTGGCGAAGGCTTTAGGCAGCGGCATTCCCGTAGGCGCCTGTCTCGTCACGGAAAAAATTGCGTCGCACATCAAAGAGAACGACCTCGGCACAACGTTCGGCGGCGGCATGATTGCGATGGCAGCCGTGACGGCAACGCTCGAAGCGATCGAAGCAGATTCAATGCTGGCGAACGTCCGCGCAGTTGAAACTCACCTGCGTGACCGCCTGCGAGAGGTTGAGCAGGTGGTGAAGGTTCGCGGCCGCGGATTTCTGCTCGGACTTGAGTTCGCCGATAAAGCAAAACCAATCCATGAAGCCTTGCTGGAAAAACGAATCATCACTGGCACGTCGAGCGATCCAAATGTGTTGCGGCTGCTGCCGCCACTTTGTCTCACGCAAGCCGACGCCGACATGTTCGTTGATGCGTTGGTTGAGGTAACCCGAAACTGACATGCGATACGCCTGGTATGACTTCGCGGGAAACATCGGCGTCGCGCTGATGGTGCTCGGCTACTTGCTCTTGCAAGCCGAAAAGATCCGCAGCAGCGATCTGAGCTATTCGCTGATGAACGGCTTCGGCGCGCTGCTCGTGGTCGTTTCGCTCTTTTACCGGTTCAATCTTTCCGCATTTCTTGTCGAAGCATTCTGGTTTTTGATCAGCGTCTACGGTCTCATCAAATTTGCCGTCCGGCCGCCCGCAAAGGAGAGCCGTTGACGCGATGCCGCGCGACTTTCTGAAAACAAGCGACTGGTCGACGAAGGAACTTGGCGAATTGATCGATTCCGCAATTCGTCTCAAGACCGGCGCAGAGAAGTCCCGCGCGCTTGAAGGCAGTTCGGTCGCGCTGGTGTTTTTTAATCCGAGTTTGCGCACGCGCGCGTCGATGCAGGTCGGAATCTATGAACTCGGCGGAAACGCAGTCGTGCTCGAGCCCGGCGGCACGAGTTGGACGCTTGAGCATCGCGACGGCGTGGTGATGGACGCTGACAAGACTGAGCACGTCGCCGAATTTGTCCGTGTACTTGGCCGCTACTGTGTTGCGATTGGGGTGCGTACGTTCGCGGCCTTGAAGGATTGGGAAGCAGAGCGTCTCGATCCAATCCTGAACGCGTTCGCGAAGTACGCTGACGTGCCGATCATCAATCTCGAGTCGGCGATGCATCATCCGTGTCAGGCGACGGCCGACATGATGACAATTCGTGAGAAACTTGGCAGCGGCCGAAAAAAAGTCTTGCTGACATGGGCGTGGCATCCGAAGCCCCTGCCGATGGCGGTGCCGAATAGTTTCGCTCTGGCCGCAGCGCAGATGGGTCACGATGTTGTGATAGCTCATCCGACAGGTTACGAATTGGATGATGAGTTGATGGACGAGATCAGGCGGCAGGCGGCAGGCGGCCGGATTACGACTTCAAACGACGTCGCAGATGCTTTCGACGGCGCCGAAGTTGTTTACGCAAAGAGTTGGGGCAGCAAGAATTTTTACGGTGCTCCTGACAAAGACATTGCCGAACGCGCGCAACATCGAGGCAAATGGATTGTCGATGAAGCGAAAATGGCGCGCACGAATTCAGCTATCTTTATGCACTGTTTGCCGGTAAGAAGGAATGTGATCGTGACCGATGGTGTAATCGATTCGGCTTCATCGGTGGTGATTGATGAAGCCGAGAATCGGCTGCATGTGCAGAAGGCGATCTTGGCAAAATTGATCCATTGATTCATCGGTTCATTGATTCAATGCCTTTTCAACACGAACAGCTGAAACAACGGACAAAGAAGTTCGCGATTCGAATCGTGAAACTGTTTCGATCGCTTCCGAAAACTGAAGAAGCACGAATCATCGGTAGACAGGTACTGCGGTCTGGCACGTCGGTAGCCGCGAACTATCGAGCAGTGTGCCGGGCGCGGTCAAAAGCTGAGTTTATTGCAAAGATTGGTGTTGTAGTTGAAGAGGCCGATGAAACGGTGTTCTGGCTTGAATTGCTTGTGGATACGAAGATAGTGTCTGCAGCGAAGATGAGTGAGCTATTGCGCGAAGCAAACGAATTGTTAGCCATCTTTGCGGCTTCGCAGCGCACAGCAAAGCGCAATTGAATCAATGAGTCAATGAATCAATGAGTCAATGAATAAATTCATAGACAGCCAACTGCGTCTCGATCTTCTACGCGAAGCACTTCCTTATATTCAACGCTTCAAAGGCAAAACGTTTGTCGTGAAGTTCTCAGGCAAAGTCACTGAGGATCATGAGCGGCTGATTTCGTTGTGCGAAGAGCTGGCATTGCTTCATCAAGTCGGCATTCGTGTCTGCGTCATTCACGGCGGCGGCAAACAGCTAAGCGAATTGGCCCAGAAAATGGGTGTCGAGCAAACGATCATCGAAGGCCGCCGGGTTACCGATGATGATACGCTCGAAATGGCGAAGATGATTTTTGCCGGCAAAATCAACACGGACATTCTGGCGGCGCTGCGGCATCGCGGAATTCATGCCGTAGGTTTGTCGGGCGTTGACGGAAACATTGTTCATGCTGAGCGGCGACCGCCGAAAGAGATCATCGATCGCAAGACGGGCGAAAGCACAGAAGTCGATTTCGGTCACGTCGGCGACATCATCGAAATCGACGCAAGCTTGCTGACGGTCTTGCTCGATCACGGCTATCTGCCGGTGATTTCTTCGCTGGGCGCGGATGCGGAGGGCAAAGTCTTCAACATCAATGCGGACACCGTCGCTTCCGAAATCGCCGTGCAGTTACAAGCTGAGAAGCTCGTTTTGCTGTCGGATGTCGACGGGATCTACTTGAGTTCAGGAAAGCGGGACACGAAATTGTCGCGGCTGACGGCGGCAGACGCGAAAAAGCTAATTGATGGGGGTACCGCCACGGGCGGGATGATTCCAAAGCTGCAAAGCATTATCGACATCCTCACGCGCGGCGTGAAGAGCGCGCACATAATTAACGGTAACTCGCGGAACTCGCTGCTGGCGGAAGTGTTCACCGACGAAGGGACGGGCACGATGATCGCGGCATAGTTAAGAGTTCAAGCTATGGCTTGTATACCTGTAACGCAACCTGAAGGTTGAACTCTGAACTTCAATCAACTCGCTCAAAGACCACAATCTTGCTCTTGAAGTCGAAGGTCATCACAAAATCCTGAAAGAACACATTTCCAATGTTGACTTGCCACGGCACTTTGTCCTGCCCGGTTTTTGGCGGGAAGAAACTTGCCGGCACTCCTTCAGCCGAGTAACGACCCATCCTGATCGACTTTAGGATCCCATTCGTCCGCTCGTACTGACCGTTGTAACCGACGGAAGTTTCAGCCTTGCCTTCAGCGGCGTCGTCTTCCAAATGCAGTAGTGACACTGCTTCAGGTGTAAGTGAAAAACTGCTGCTTGAACCGGTATCGAGTGTCGCACGCATCTTTTCGTTGTTCACGAAAACTGAATCGATGATGACGTAGCCTTCTTCGCGGCGAAAATTCATCGCAATGGTGTTTACCGTGTTGGGCGCCATCTGAATTCGCGGATACGGCGACTCAGCAAAGAAACGCAGCTTCAGATTGCCATAGTCGATTTGGATGATGCGGTCTTTGAGGAAGCTGTAGCCCAGCACGCCAGCAATCGGCTGCTCGAGGCGCGCTGAGATTTTCGACATGTCGATGGTAGCGGCGGGAACCTTGTTCGCTGTGATGATGCTGCCGAGCTCCACGCTCGGGAACATCGTAGGATATGTCGTGTTTGCTTCGGGCCCGCTGCCGCTGGCGGGCGCGCCATTTGAGCCGATCGTCAGCCCCAATTCGCGCGCCGTCTTCTGGTCGATCGCAGACGGGTCGGTGTCGGTGTCGATCAACATGTTGAAGGGGCCTTTGCCCGCGATTCTTGCTTGAACGACGATTTGGTTATGGACAAATTCGAAAGGGACTTCGACGGGCGGTTTCTGTGGCTGTGCGTTGGTCGCACCGGCGAGATTGGCAAGGAGCGCCAACGCAAAGCCTGCGGCGACACCGAAACGAACGGCCGACTGCTGTACAAATCCTGCTGCGACGCCTATCGATCTAAACTTCAAGAGGGGTTCACTCCATTTCCGGCTTCCGAACGACCATATCGTACACGGCCGTGCAAGCTGCGACCGAATCCTACTATCGATTACCGCCCAAACGCGAAGGAGTCTTCAGAAAAATGCCAAATCCAATAATTCAGAAATCTTTGGGCGAATGTGGCACGGTCGTTGCCATTTCCTCGCGCCGGAGGTTCGGGATGAAAAGATTAGTCGCCCTCGTTATTCGGAATCATCCCTACGGATATTAGAGTTTTTTCAAGTTCGGTTGCTGCGAGGCGACCGTGGGTTGAGGCCGGGATGTGAAGGGGAGAGCGCATTCCGGCCTCGATTTTTTTGCTCGATGAGCCTGGTCAGCCACGGAGGCACTGAGACATAAACACAACAAAAAATAAGTTGTTTACCCCTCCGTGTCTCTGTGGCGATCTGTTGTGCGGTAGTGCTTAGGGATAGATCAGGTTGTAGAGCTTCTCCGCCCAATCCTCGTCCAAGTTCTGTAGGATCACGTACTGCTCGATCGCCGCATCGCGTTGGCCTTGTCCCAACAAAGTCTTTCCTAAATTGAAGTATGCCTTTCCGAAATCGGGCTTCAGACGAATCGCCTGACGAAAGCTCTCAACGGCTTCGTCGTTGCGCCCGGCCGCGGCGAACGTTTCGCCCAGGCTGTTCTGTGCGTTTGCGTCAGCGGGCTTGAGCATCGCAAGCTGCTTGAAAGCTTCGATCGCTTCTGGGTATCGCTTCAACTGCAGATACCGCTGACCAAGACGATCGTAAGCTGCCGCGTAATCTGCTCGCAGGCGGATCGCGTTCTTGTAGGCGCTGACTTCATCTTCGAATTGGCCGGCGTCGCGGTAACTCAGGCCAAGCGCGTAGTAAGCATCTGCCGCATTGTACGGATCGAGTTTGATTGATTGCCGGTAAGCGGCTTCGGCTTCCCGATATTGTTTTAAGTAATAGTTGGCGAGCCCGATATTGAAATAGGACTCGGCCGACGGGCGAATGCTCACGGCTTTTTTTGAAGCTTCGATGGCTTCGTTGTGGCGGCCTAGCTTCTCGTGACAGAAACCCATCTGTGCCCACGCTTCTGCGTAGGCAGTGTCGGCATCGGCGGCTTTTTGGAAGTATGGCAACGCGCCCTGGCAATCGTCTTTCGAAAGAAAGGTGAGGCCGTTGCGGAAGAACTCAACGGCCCGCGCGCGTTTGTTGCGGCTGGTCGCGCTCACAAGTTCGCTCAATGACATCGCCTGTCCATTTTGTGACTGCGCCGTTCGATCCAGCTGAGCAATGCGCTCGGAAGGAATCGCGAAGTTCACGCTTTGACCACCGGCGACCTGCAATGTCGCCACGCCAATCACCTGTCCCTGCATGTTGACGACGGGACTGCCGCTTGAACCGGGCGAAATCGGCGCCGTGATTTGAATGATGCGTCCGAAGCCAGGAATGTCGCGCACTGCCGAAACGATGCCGTTCGTGACGCTGCCTTCCAGGCCGAACGGATTGCCGATCACAACGATACTCTCGCCTTCCTGCGGTGAGGTGCGATCGAGCGACAGCGGCCTGACGAGATTGGGCGGCGCCTCGACTTTCAGGAGCGCGACGTCAGCTTCAGCGTCGACGGCGAGTACGTTCTTCACTGGGAAGCTGCTTCCTGAGACGGAATGGACTTCAGCGCGATACGCACCGTCGATCACGTGACGATTGGTGACGATGCGATCGACATCAACAAAAAAACCGCTGCCGCGTGAAAGTTTTTCGCCGCGCGCATCGAATGTTTCGATGGCAACTGCGGAAGGTTTGATCCGGCGAACAAGTTCCGGAAGTTGGTCCTGCGACGCCGTTAGATTTACCGCGATGAAAGTCGCGACGATCGCGCACACGACAAACAGGGATGTTCTTACAAACGGAGGACCGACTGCTCTCATTGCGGCAAGTATAACGCGGCGTCAGAGGTTTTGCGCGGCGGGAGCGCCGAAAAAATGATTCGCTTCGTCGAAGATCGCTTTGGTCGTACCGTGCGAACCAAACACCAGCAGACCTGTCTCGGAACTGAAGTAGTGCTTTTCAGCTGCGGTATCGAATCGCAGCCACGACACCATTCCATTTGGCCACGGACATTTACCGAGCCAGTTAATTCGCGAGTTGCCGGGCGCAAATTGAAGCGTAATCGGACTGCCGGACATCGTCTCACCGAGGAACAGCACGCTGCCCGGCGCGACGACCACTATGCCGGCGCCGTTCCATGGAAAGAATTTGAAGAACGAATCAAAGCGCTGCTGGGAAGCGTAGCGCGCGGGAAACCACCTTTTGTTCGAAATGATGTCAGCGCGGCTGTTGAGAATTCGCGCGCGAATCTTTTTGCGCTTGCTATTGTTATAGAAGACGAGCACCCAAATTGTGATGACCGGAGTAAGCGCCAGCGCGATGAAAAAGAAAATAATGACGATTGCGACTATCGCTTGAATGTTGTCGTCGTTCATGCTGGTTCAGTCCCGTAGGGGCGCAATTTTGTAGAACGGTCTAGCTTTGCCTCAAAAATGTTTTTGGGTAGCAGATCAATCAGCAGCATGGAGTCAGTACCGGGAGCGATAGCGACCGGGTAGTTTTAAACAAAACTGAGAATATTGGATAGACCAGCTACGTCAGTTCAACCCGGTCGCTATCGCTCCCGGTACTGACTCCATCCCGCCGGAGCCTAAACCCACTACTGCCCGCAAAGAGACAGCTTCCGCAAACGCGCTACAACATCGTCCAGCGTTATATCTTCGCTTTGCTTCGCCCGCCGATCGAACAGCTCAACCATTCCGTCGGCGATCTTCTTTCCAATCGTGATGCGATAAGGAATGCCAATCAGATCCGCGTCTTTGAACTTCACACCGGCGCGCTCATCGCGATCGTCCAGCAGTACGTCCAAACCAGCAGCTCTTAGATCGGCGTAGAGCTTCTCGCCGGCAGCGGTCAGTTTCTCGTCTTTGACGTTAGTGATGGTCACGACCACGTCGAACGGCGTAATTGACTTGGGCCAAACGATGCCATCGGCGTCGTGATTTTGTTCGATCGCAGCGGTGAGGATGCGCTCGACACCGATGCCATAACTGCCCATGACGATCGGAACTTCTTTACCGTCGGCATTGAGCACCGTCGCGCCCATCGATTCCGAATACTTCGTGCCGAGTTTGAAGATGTGGCCAATCTCCATCGCTTTGAAGACTTCCAGCGTGCCTTTGCCGCAACGCGCACAGGTTTCGCCGGAATTGACAGTGCGCAGGTCGGCCCATTGATCGACTTCGATGTCACGCTCAATGTCGACGCCACGAATGTGATGGTCGTCCTTGTTTGCGCCCGTCGTCATGTTGCGGCGACCTTTGAGACCGAGATCGGCGATGATTCGTAAGTTTTGATTAACGCTGTGTGCAATCTTTTTCGCGCGCACTCCGCCCAGGCTTCCCGCGCTTGCGCCCAGCAGTTCCCGAATCTCTTCTGCAGGCGCCGGACGGACCGCCGTAGAACCCCGCGCGTCATTCAACTTCACATCATGACGCTGATGGTCGCCACGCAATAGCGCCAAAACCGGTGTTTGCTCACCATCGACGGTTGCGAAGTAAACCAGCGTCTTAATTTGTCGATCCGCCGCCGCACCGCCGGGAAATGTCGTCAAATCCTCAATCGTCCGCACACCCGGGGTGGGAAATTCTTCGGGTGCAGCGCTGCCTTGCTGATCCTGAATCGCCGGCAATTGCGATGTTGCTTTCTCCAGGTTCGCGGCGTAATCGCAGTTCGAACATTTCGCAATCAAGTCCTCGCCCGCGTCAGTGCGCGCGACGAACTCGTTTGATTCAGAGCCCCCCATCGATCCTGAAGACGCTTCGACAATCGAAAACTGAATCCCGCAGCGCGTAAAAATTTTGATGTAAGCGTCGCGCTGATCGAGGAACGCTTTGTCCAATCCGGCGCGATCGACGTCGAACGTGTACGCATCCTTCATGATGAACGTGCGCAGGCGCATCAAGCCCGATTTCGGACGTGGCTCGTCGCGAAACTTGATCTGAATTTGATACCAAACCTGTGGCAGTTGCTTGTAGGAACGGATTTCATTACGTGCGATGCTCGTGAAAACTTCTTCGTGTGTCATGCCCAGACACAGGTCTGTGCCTTTGCGATCTTTCAAGCGGAACATAATATCGTCGATCGCCTGCCAACGACCTGACTCCTGCCAAAGTTCGGCGGGATGCAGGGCGGGCAAATAGAATTCCTGGCCGCCGATCGCGTTCATCTCTTCACGCAAAATCTGCATCACCTTCAAAGCGATGCGTTGGCCCAGCGGCAAATACGAATAGATTCCGGCCGAAAGCTGGCGCACGACGCCCGCGCGCAACAAGAGCTTGTGCGAAATGACCTCAGCATCGGCTGGGTCTTCGCGCAGAGTAGGAATGAAATATCGAGACCAGCGCATAGACCGAGCATTGTGGCTTACGTAAGCACGCAGCGCAACCGAACAGTGTTCAGAGTACCGACTTTAGTCGGGTGTGTCTGATTAATGACTGCCCGACTGAAGTCGGTGCTCTAACTTCCCCTGATTGCGAGCACGCCATCACTGATGTACCATCACTACACAATCACAATTCGAGCTACTGAAATGAAAATCGCGATCGCTTCCGACCACGCCGGTTACGAAGAGAAAGAGCGTCTGAAGCCTCTGCTCGACGAGCTCGGCATTCAGTACGAGGATTTGGGTACGGTTTCGACTGAGTCCGTCGATTATCCGGATTACGCGCGCAAAGTCGGCGAAGAAGTCGCCTCCGGCCACGTCGAGCAGGGCTTGCTCGTCTGCGGCTCGGGCACTGGTATGGCGATCGCTGCCAACAAAGTCCCGGGCGTACGTGCCGCCGTCGCGTGGAATGAAGAGATTGCGAAGCTGGCGCGCGAACACAACGACGCGAACGTTTTGTCGTTGGGCGCGCGCGTAACTCCTTACGATGAACTGGTGAAGATCGTGCGCGCGTGGTTCGCCGCCAAATTCGATCACGGCCGGCATGAACGACGCGTAAACAAGATTCGCGAGATCGAGCAGGAGGAGCTCGCGCATCACGCGGGAAGATAGCCACAGAGTCACGACGCCACGGAGATACGAAAAGATTGACTCAGACTGATCCAATCGTGTCGCTGCTTTTGAATTCGTCTCTGTGACTTAGTGTCTCTGTGGCCAATTGAATCATGGACAATTTACATAACCTGCCTTTGGCTGATGTCGATCCACTCATCGCAAATGCAATTGACAATGAGGTCGCGCGCCAGGCCAACGGCCTCGAGCTAATCGCGTCAGAAAACTTTGTGAGCGAGGCCGTGCTCGAAGCGATGGGTTCGGTCTTCACGAACAAGTACGCCGAAGGTTATCCCGGCAAGCGTTACTACGGCGGTTGCGAATACACGGATGTGGTCGAGCAGGCGGCGATTGATCGCGCGAAGCAGTTGTTCGGGGCCGACCATGCGAACGTGCAGCCGCACAGCGGCGCGCAGGCAAACATGTCTGTTTATCTTGCGGCGATTCAGTACGGCGACACGATTCTCGGCATGAATCTTTCGCATGGAGGACATCTCACACACGGTCACCCACTAAATTTTTCGGGATTAAGCTACAAAGTTTTTGACTATGGCGTCTCGCGCGAGACTGAGACGATCGATTACGACGAGTTGGAGCGGACCGCCGCAGAACACAAACCGAAGTTGCTTGTCTGCGGCGCATCAGCCTACCCGCGGATCATCGACTTCAAACGTATCAGTGAAATTGCGAAGAGCGTCGGCGCGCGCATGTTCGCCGACATCGCGCACATTGCCGGGCCGGTAGTCGCCGGCTTGCATCCTTCACCCGTGCCGCACGCAGATTACGTGACGACGACGACGCACAAGACTCTGCGCGGACCGCGCGGCGGTCTGATTCTTTGCAAAGAAGAACATGCGAAAGAAATCGATCGGCGTCTATTCCCCGGCGTGCAGGGTGGGCCGCTCGTGCACATCATTGCGGCGAAGGCCGTCGCTTTTGGCGAAGCGCTACGCGATGATTTCAAAGAATATCAGCGGCAGATTCTCGCGAACGCGAAAGCACTCTGTGCGGAGCTGCAGGAGCAAGGACTCCGCATTGTTTCCGGCGGCACTGACAATCACCTGATGCTTGTCGATGTGTGGATGGACGGGAAGGGAATTACGGGCAAAGACGCCGAGAAGGCTCTCGAAGCCGCGCACATCACCGTCAACAAGAACACCATTCCTTTCGATCAGAACAAACCGTTCGTCGCGTCGGGCTTGCGCATCGGAACTCCCGCGGTCACCACGCGCGGCATGAAAGAAGCCGAGATGCAGGAAATCGGACGCATGATCGCAGCCATCGTGCGCGAACCTCAATCAGATGAAGTGCGCGAACAAGTGAAGCGCAGCGTTGCGGAGCTGACTGCGAAATTTCCGTTGTACGCGAAGCGGATGAAGCGGCAAGCGGAACGAGCGATGCGCGCAGAGTGAGTAGTTGTAGCAAAGTGAATTGTTATCCCTAACCGAGCAGCGTTCACGCTGCTTGGATGAATTGATTAGACCAGCCGTTTTACGGCTGGGTAGCATTGGCCACCAAACTCCCAGCCCGCTTCAGCGGGCTTCTCACGAAAGGCTTTAGCCATGTCCCGACGCTCCTACTCGGAAATCAATTTACATTTTGTTTGGCATGTGAAATCGAACCAGCCAATGGTGAGCGCTGAAATCGAACTGCCACTCTATCAGTACATCAAAACTTACGCCCTTCAATCCAAGGGACTAATCTTTCACGAGATTGGCGGAACAGAGACTCACATTCATATTGCAGTGACAATCCCCCCGACCCTTCTAATCAGCGACTGGATCGGAAAACTCAAAGGCGCGAGTTCGCATTACGCTAACCACCAGTTGTTAAATCGTAAACTATTGGATTGGCAAGCTGGCTACGGTGTTGTTAGTTTCGGAACCAAAGATCTGGAGTGGGTGATCCGTTACATTCGCAACCAGAAAGAGAGTCACCAAAAAGGCACAGCAATGGATCGGCTAGAACGAATCATGTCCGACGAGGAAGACAAGAGCTAAAGCTAGGCGAGTAAGCACGCTGAAGCGCGCTAACGAATCAATCTAGGATCCGCATCTATTTCTTGCGTCGAAACCCAGCGCTAAAAGCGCTGGTCTAGAAACTACGAAGCCGCGTGAACGCGGCTCGCGGCTGCCGTGGGCCTCAAAAGGCCGGCCTAAATTCATGACGACGCTACGCGTGGGACCCGACGTTACAAGCCGGTCCAAAAAGCACTAAGCCGCGTGAACGCGGCTGTGCCGACTGGGAAAGGCTGGCCTAAATTCACGCCGACATTACGCGTCGCAATCAATTGTCGTTGCCTTCGGTTTTCGGTGCATTGGTATCTGGCTGATCTTTGTTTTCACCGAGCGCTTCAGGATTCTGATAAGCGAACACAACATCTTCGCCTGCGGTGGGCACTAACGGTCCGAATTTCGCTAACAGGGACTCGAGCCGGCCTGGTGCTTCCGCAACATCACTCGCCGGCTCCGCATCAATCTGATTTTCGAGTTGAACAATCTGCGCTGAAGCGCGGCGGCATGCCCCGCACGCAGCGAGGTGCGCGAGTACCGGCTGACATTCATTATCAAGCAAGCGGCCCTCGACGAATGCGGCAATCACGTCTTCATCGAGATGTGGTTGCAAGGGAACTTGAGACAGTTCGGCCGCCGCGACCGCGTTCAGTCGCTGCGCGATCATTTCGCGAATCGTTTCTGTCTTTTTGTCCACGAACATCACCTGCGACGTGTCCTAATTCTGAGGTGGCACGCGCATCTTGCGCGTGATTTCATGAACGGGACGCCCATGCCACATTTCAAATTCATCAATCACCTAAGACGCGCCCTCGGCCGTCTTCACTTTTGTAAAGCTGGCTTCGCCGCTGGTCATCGACTTCAAATTGACGCCGTGACCCAGATCTTCAGTTGCAATCGACATGCAGATGTCAATCTCTTCGGCGCTCAGGCCATGCTTATCACTCAGTTCTGATCGGAATCGCTGGGCGACTCTTTCATAAGCCTTCTCAAGCCAGCGCATCACCGTCGACTCGTGCACACGGCCCGCACGCCCACGACGCTGGAACCAGCGGCGAATCGGCGACATCGGTTCCTGCACCAGGCGCGCGATCTCGCGCAGCTTCAAACCGTCTACGTGATAGTAGAGCAGCAGGAGCTTCTCGTGATCGTCGAGCGTGCCGAGCGCGTGGTCCAACGCCGCCACGGTCACCGTCCGATATCTTTCGCGCACAACGTTAGCCAGCATTGATTCTTCCGCGCGATGCGCACGCGCCTGACGCGAATGCCGCACCTTTGGTTCTTCACCTATTTCTTCCAGCCTGTCCAAAGAAACTTCATCCTGTCGCCGCCGGTAAAAATCGATCACTGCATTCGAAACGACTGCGCGCAGCCAACCCTGCAAAGTGCCGCGGCCCGTGTAGGTGCGAAACTTCGACAATCGCACGCCATCGACCACCTTGGTCCCAAATAATTCTGCATAAATATGATCGATCACTTCATCGGCATCAGCTCGCGCAGTCAAAAGATGTCGGGCGAGCCGCTCAATGAAAGAACGGTAACGCCGATCGAATTCCCACCAGGCGGCTTCGTTTCCGCCCGCGCATGCCAATGCCAGATAGACATCGTCGTGCTGAAGTTCGCCGATGAAACTGCGCAATTTGCGCACCGACTGACGCCGGCCTGCGCCCCCCGAACAGTCTGCAAACTTGTCAACCGCACTGGCCAGCGCGAGTGCGAGATCTTCCTTCCTCACTCCGAAGCCTGCATGAGCGCTCGCGCATTGCGCGTAAATCGCCTCAACCTGTTCAGCGCATTTCGCCAGCGTTTCCGGAAATTTTGTGGCTGATGAATCGGTCACGAGTGCATGCGGCAGCCGCCACGATCGCGCGTATTATATTGACAAAGACCGTTCGCAAGGCAAGCTTCTACACAGAGGAGCTTTCTGTGCCTACACTTCGTGGACGCAATGAACAAATCGTTTTGCCGAAGATAATCGGAATTGAGGTCGCACGCGCATCTCCGCGTGAGTTCACGGCCGGGACGCCGTGCCACTCGGGCCTTAGGGCGCCAGGCGTTCGATGCGCCAATTTCCATCAGTCTGTAGTGTGTAAGCCAGCCGATCGTGCAGCCGATTTTCACGTCCCTGCCAGAATTCAATCACGTCAGGTTTCACGCGATATCCGCCCCAGTGCGAAGGCCGCGGTACATTGTCGGCAAATTTCAAACTGAACTCTTCGAAACGCTCATCGAGTTCATTGCGACTCGCTACTCGTTGACTTTGATTCGACGCCCATGCGCCGATCTTGCTGCCGAGCGGACGGGAATGAAAATACTCCTCTGACTCCGACTCAGAAACTTTTTCGACTGTGCCTTCGATGCGCACTTGCCGCCACAACGGCGTCCAATAAAAAAGCAAACACGCACGCGCGTTGTCAGCCAACTCGCTGCCCTTGCGACTGTTGTAGTTTGTGAAGAAGACAAATCCGCTCTCGTCGAAACTCTTGAGCAGCACAATGCGCGCGCACGGTTTCCCGTTTTTGTCTGCGGTCGCCAGCGTCATTGACATAGCGTCCTGTTCGTTTACACCGGCAGCAGGTAGGTCCCCAAACCATCTTTCAAACTGCCGTATTGGGTTGAGATCTACTGAAGCTTTCGAGAGTAACCTTGATGGTTGAGTCATTAAAATCGTGGCGCAAGGACTGTCGAATCTAAGGAGGCCCCCGCGAACAGCGAAGGCAAGTCAGAACAATCTAATCAGCGGTTGCTTCGGCTTCTTCCTTCTTCTTGGTCCACATGCCGGCGATCTGTTGCGCTTCCGCGTAAGTCAGATTGTCGTAAATGTCCGAGTTGTCGACGACCACGCCCTCCCGCAACTCGGCAACTTCCCAATCCGGTTGACTGGGATCGGCGCCGGACTTTCCTTGTGAAACGCGAATCTCAAAAGTAGTGTTCGTTTGCTCGTCAAACATATCTGTGCCTTTCCCTATTTAATCAAACGCAAATCTTAACTGATCTCGGTTTGAGGTTCTAATGCGGTCACTGGAGAATGCCCGTTCGAACTCTCCCGGACTTCCTTGAGCAGGAACATGAGAAGGTGACCCCCGGCGTTGCGGAATGAGTACACGCTCCACATCTTCACCAACCGCGTCGTATCATCAAGGTTCATTTGACTATGCGTAGAGATAGGAAACCCTTACTGCTTGTTGCGATCGTTGGCCGTCCCAACGTAGGCAAGTCGACGTTGTTCAATCGCTTGATCGGCGAGCGGCGCGCAATCGTCGGTGACGAGCCCGGCATCACGCGTGACCGAATTTATGGCGAAGCGGAATGGAACGGTCAGCGATTCGCGTTGGTGGATACTGGCGGCATTGTGCCTGATGACGAAGCGGTCATTCCCGCAAACATCCTCAAGCAAGCTGCGGTCGCAATCGACGAAGCGGTCGCATTGATTTGGGTTGTGGACGCGCGCAAAGGCGTGACGCCCCTTGATGAGGAATTGGCAAGCTTGCTGCGCGAAACCGGCAAGCGCGTATTGGTTGCGGCAAACAAAGTAGATGCGGCCCGTTTGGAAGATGAGGCGAGTGATTTCCATCGCTTCGGATTCGCAGATGTGTTTCCGTTGTCAGCCGAGCATGGAAATGGAATGGGAGAAATGCTCGACGTGCTGGCGGAAGAGGTTCAGACGGGGAGACGCGGAGACGCGGTGACGCGGACCGGTAGCCCGACCGAAAGGGAGGGCGTAACTGCGGACGAGGCGTCCGCGCTCTTAGTGCGCGAAATCAATCTCGCGATCGTGGGTCGTCCGAATGTTGGCAAGTCGTCTCTCCTGAATCGCCTGCTCGGCGAAGAACGCGCGATCGTATCGCCGGTCGCCGGTACAACACGGGATAGCATAGATACCTTGCTCAAGACCGACACACAAACTTTCCGCATCATCGACACCGCCGGCATCAGGCGCAAAGGCAAGACGACTGCGATGGCGGAAAAACTCTCTGTCATAATGGCGCGCAAAAGTTTAGAACGCGCCGACGTGGCGATAGTTTTGCTCGATGCTGACGAAGGGGAGACGGCGCTCGACGCAACGATCGCCGGTTACGCTGTTGAAGCGGGTTGCTCAATTATTCTCGCGTTGAACAAATGGGATTTGCTGGCTGACAAAGACTCGAGCGCAGGGGCACGGTTCGAACGCAAACTTCGCGACCACATGAAATTCCTGAATTGGGCGCCGATTGTAACGACGTCGGCACTCACGGGTCAGCGCGTGCAAAAGCTTCTGCCGCTTGCGGTGCGCGCGATTGCCGCACGACGTCTGCGCATCCCGACATCGCGCCTCAATGAGTTTTTTGAGCGTGAGGTGCGACAAAAATCTGGGGTGACGCCGGCAAAAACATTTCGCGGTTCGCGCCTGCACGTGCAGTACATCACGCAGACTGGGGTGCGGCCACCGACGTTTGTGGTGTTCACGGCGGGAGGGAAAGCTGGGCTGCATTTTTCGTTTTTAAGACATCTTGAGAATCGACTTCGTGAGGAGTTCGATCTGTTTGCGACACCAATCAGAATTATCGAAAGACATAAGAGTCGGAACCGCCTGCGGTAGCGGGCGGTTGAACCCACAAAATGAAGAACGCTTCTGTTGAAGATCAACGGCCCGCTACCGCAGGCCGTTCTGATTCCATAGCAATCGATTTTCGAGTTCACCACCGTGACGGTGAGGCACGCACCGGCGTCCTCTACACTCGTCGCGGCGAGATCGAAACTCCCGTCTTCATGCCGGTGGGCACGGCCGGGTCAGTGAAGGGAATTCGGTTCGAGGAATTGGAAGCTTCCGACCTCGATGCACGAATTATTCTTGGCAACACATATCACCTTTGGTTGCGGCCGGGGATTGAAGTGATTAAGGAATGTGGTGGTCTGCACAACTTTATCGGTTGGGATCGGGCGATGCTCACCGACTCCGGAGGGTTTCAGGTGTGGAGTCTTGCCGACATTCGCAAAGTCACGGAAGCAGGAACTGAGTTTCGTTCGCACATCGACGGTACGCTCTGTTTCTTGTCGCCGGAGATTTCGATGGAAGTTCAGTCGATACTCGGTGCTGAGATCGCGATGGCCTTCGATGAGTGTCCGCCTGGGCAGATTGAACACGAGGCAGCACGGCAAAGCATGGAATTGACATTGCGCTGGGCGAAGAGATCGAAGGAGGCGTTTGAGAGAATGCAGGGTGATGTTCTCGCTTCCCCTCTGGGGGAGGGTCGGGGTGAGGGCTTAGCGGGCGCTAAACCCTCACCCCTTACCTCTCTCCCAACGGGAGAGGGGAAAAGAAGACAGGCACTCTTCGGAATCATTCAGGGTGGGGCGCATGTCGATCTGCGGCGCGAGAGTCTGGAACGAACAGTTGAGATGGGCTTCGACGGTTATGCCATTGGCGGATTGAGTGTGGGCGAAGAAAAGCCCGCGATGCTCGACATCATCGAAGACATCGCGCCGCGCATGGCATCAGATAAGCCGCGCTACTTGATGGGTGTGGGCACGCCCGAAGACCTTATCGAGTCCGTCGCGCGTGGCGTTGACATGTTCGATTGCGTTTTACCGACGCGCAACGGGCGAAACGGCCAGGCGTTCACTTCGCGCGGTAAGCTCAACATTAAGAATGCCCGGTTTGCGACCGACACGCAGCCGCTCGACGAACAATGTTCGTGCGCGGTTTGCCGCAGACATTCGCGAGCTTTCATCCGCCATCTCTATCTGGCAGGTGAGATGCTCGCCAGCATTCTCCTGACGCATCACAATCTGGCGTTCTTCCTTGACACTATGAGACGTGTCAGGCAAGCTATCCGGTCTGGCCAATTCGCGAAATTTCGGCGAGAGTTCACTGAGCAACTTAACTCGGGTTTGGCATAGCGCACGTCAGAACCCGCAGCGAAAGCGACGGGTCATAAACCGTAACTGCGACTTAAAACATGTTCCTATTACTTCTATTTCAGGCTGGCGGCGGATTCGGATTTCTGATTCCGATGCTGTTGGTGTTCGGGGTATTCTACCTGCTGCTCATCAGGCCGCAGCAAAAGAAGCAGCGGCAACTACAATCGCAGATCGCCGATCTGAAAGCGGGCGATAAGATCATCACGACGGGCGGCATCATCGCGACGATTACGGCGGTCAAAGACACGAGCTTTTTGGTGCGCAGTGCGGACAAATCCATTCTCGAGATCGCACGCACTGCGGTGGCCGGAATTGACTCAGAAGAAACCAAGTAGTTCATCGAGTTTATGAAGAAGAGAAACCTGCTCCAACGCTCGATCATTATCGGTATCGTCACGGTCGTCGGAATTTATATTGTTCTCGGTCCGCATGGCCGGCGTCCTCATGCGCAAGACTTTACCTGGCGCGGACTCAAAGCCAACCTCGCAGACAACATTCATCTCGGTCTCGATCTCAAAGGTGGATCACATCTCGTTATGCGTGTGAAGGTCGAGGACTATCTCAAGCGACTGACCGAAGATAGCGCGACTGCTGCACAATTGATTGCCAAGGAAGCGGGATTCGATGTCAAAAATGTAAGAACTGAAACGACCGGCAACTATAGAGTCTTCCTGGAACTAGGTGACCCTGCCAAGATGAATGACGTTCGCCAGAAAGTTGAAGGGAAAGGTAATCTGCTGGAGCGTGATGGCTGGTCGTTCTCTTCTTCGGGCAATACGTTGATCTGGACCTTGAGTGGCACTGGTCAACGGACGCTCTGTGATTCAGCCACCGAACAAGCCCTGAAAATCATTGACAGTCGAATTAATACGCTCGGCGTTGCTGAACCTACCTTGCAGCGCCATGGCAGTTCGACCTCATACGAAATTCTTCTGCAGATGCCGGGAATTCAAGATCCTGAGCACGTCAAACAGATGCTCGGCAACCCGTCGCGTCTGGAGCTGGTTCATGTTGTTAGTCCGCCCAGCCCGTCATCGGTTCAGACATATTCCACCGAGCAGGACGCTATTGCATCTTTGAATAGCGGCGGAAAGGTTCCGGCAAATCGTCGCGTGCTGCCCTATATCGAGCGAGCAGAGTTGCAAGCAAAAGATCAAAACGGGCAGCCGGTAAAGAAATGGGTAGTGATCGAGATGCCTTCCATTGTTGACGGCTCTGAGTTGGGCACGGTGTCCGCGAATCCGGAGAGTGCTGGCGGGGAACGATACGAGATTAGTTTTACTCTGAAAAAATCCGGGGCTGACAAATTTGGAGCGTGGACGGGCGCGAACATTAATGAGTACATGGGTGTGGTGCTCAATGATGAAGTCAAATCAATCGCGTTCATTAAGTCGCAGATTTTTGATCAGGGCCAGATTACAGGTAATTTCTCAAAACAGTCCGCTGACGATTTGGTTTTGACCTTGCGTTCAGGCGCACTGCCCGCCGGTATTCAATATCAGGAAGAGCGAACTGTCGGTCCGAGTCTGGGCGCAGACTCGATTCGTTCGGGCGTGCGCGCATCTTTGCTCGGATTGGCGCTCGTGGTGTTGTTCATGCTCGTCTACTATCGCGGCTCAGGCATTAACGCGGTAGTGGCGTTGTTCCTCAACATGATCCTGATGGTCGCGGGACTGATGCTCTTCAACGCGACGCTGACGTTGCCTGGCATAGCCGGCATCATCCTGACGATTGGTATGGCGGTGGATTCGAACGTGCTGATTTTCGAACGTATTCGTGAAGAGTTGCGTTCCGGAAAGACTATACCGTCAGCAGTCGAGCAGGGTTTTGCCCATGCGTTTGTGACGATCATCGATACTCACGTTACTACGATCGTCTCGTCGTTATTTCTGTACGTATTCGGAGCGGGAACGCCGGTGCGAGGCTTTGCCGTTACGCTGGTAATGGGTCTCGTAATTAACCTGTTCTCGGCGGTTTATGTCTCGCGCACGATTTTCATCTGGCTGTTGAGTCGTAAAGGCCGGCGGGTTGAATCGCTCAGCATCTAGACGAGCATTCTATGTTTCAATTATTTCATGAAGTAAAGATTGACTGGCTCGGCAAGCGAAAGTTCTTCATCGGCATGTCCATTTTGCTGATGTTGAGCGGCATGGGCACCGCGCTTTATCGTCACAAGTTTCATCCCAACGGCAGTGAAGCTTTCAATCTCGGAGTGGACTTCAAGGGCGGTACAGTCGTCACTGTGCGATTCAAACAACCGCCGCCAGTTGATTCACTGCGCGTAGCCGTGAACAAAGCGGGCATTAGCGATGCCGTAATTCAGCCAGTGCTCGACCGTCCTGGCGAGTTCCTCGTCAAAGTTCCGCAGCAGGGGACCGCGGAGAATTTGCCGCTAAATCAAATCGGCGTTGATCCCGCTCGCGCTAAGGTGCGACAGGCGCTGACGACATTTGGCGCCGAAGCGGCTCCTGGCGTCGATCTGTTTAATGATCCGAACGCTGCTTACAAAATTGAAGGTACTGATGCGGTGAGCGCCGTTGCCAGTTCTCAACTGCGCACTAAAGCAATCGCCGTAACAATTGCCGCCCTGATCGGGATGCTTATCTTCATCGCATTCCGTTTCGAATGGACTTACGGAGCCGCCGCGGTGATCGCGGTGTTCCACACCGTGCTGGTGACCCTGGGTTTGTTTTCAATCTTCCAAATTGAAATCAACCTCACGGTGATAGCGGCATTACTGACGTTGGTTGGTTTCGATGTCAATGACTCGATCGTAATCTTCGATCGCATTCGCGAAAACCGGAAGCTCTACCGCCGGATGAGTCTTTACGACGTCACGAATCTTTCGATCAACCAGACGTTGTCGCGCACCGTGATTACATCGGGTCTCGTCTTCCTTTCCGTAGTCGCGTTGGTCTTGCTTGGCGGCGAGACATTGCGTCCGTTTTCCGTGGCGCTGCTGATGGGTATCTTGTTTGGAACTTACGATACGATTGCGGTCGCCGGTCCGATTATGGTGTGGTGGGAGCGGAAACTCGAAGCGGCAAACAGACTGCCGGCCGTCACTGCGCGCGAAAGTGGCCTTCAGTCGAAACACGTAAGGGGATCGAGCAAAAGCGTCGGCAAGCCATCGCGGGCTGCGTGAGGCATCGGGAACCTCCAGCTCGTCCACGGTTTCTAATAAAAGTGTTGTTGCAAGTAACGCGTTCAAAGAGTACATTGTCCCGCGCTTTTCACGGGCGAGTAGCTTGACTTTGCGTATATTGGCAGAATAGACTGCACGCGTTGCTGGCCAATTAAATACGCTGCGTTAGTCGTGCATTTCGGATCGGTGGGGAGAAAGCACGATGGTTTTGTACGTTAAGCGGCCAGTTTTTCTGTCTTCGCGGATTACCTGGCCAGCGACGTGCGGCCTCCTTTCTTTCCGCAGGTCAAACGGAATTCGATTACGTTAGTGTTTTGAAATTGCAATCATCTTATTGTCGTGACTGCTTCTGATCTGACCCTTTTGGCGCCGCATAGGGAGGACTAAAGATGTTCGAACACTTGGTTGAGTCCGGGTCGCACTCGGAAGATCTCAAAAGAAAAGGCTCGTTTCTGCTGGGCTTTGCGGCCCTTTACGTGGTTCTGATTATAGCCTTTGGCATCATCGGTATTATGTGGGCCACCGCCAGTATCGATCAGCAGAACCTTGAGCTGACCGCGCTGATTGCGCCGGTACCGGTGCAGGCGAACCAGCCGAAGCAGGAATCGAAGCCGGAAAAGGTTGAAGTTACCAAGAACGTCGACGTGCGTAAGGAACTGATCGCCGACGTGAGTCGCGCCGAACTGGTGCCGAAGGAAGTGTCCGCGAAAGCGAGCGACATTCCCCCGGTGCGTAAAGGTGTGGTGACGATGGTTGGCAGTGCAAACTCGAATGCGATCAACCCGGTCGCGCCGGGTGCGGGCACAGGCAACATCATCGCTGGACCGGCGAAGGTTGATGTTGCGGAAGCGCCGCCACCGCCGCCACCGAAACCGACACCACCGAAAGCTCCGATTTCGGGAGGCGTACTCAACGGAAAAGCCGTTCGCCTGGTGCAGCCACCCTATCCGGCGATCGCGCGCAGCGCGCATGCGTCAGGTCAGGTGAAGGTGCAGATTACGATCGACGAAAACGGCAATGTCGTTTCGGCCTCGCCAGTTTCCGGCCACCCGCTCTTGCAGGGCGCCGCGGTGGCAGCTGCGCGGCAATCGAAATTTACACCGACCAAACTTTCCGGCATGCCGGTGAAAGTAACGGGCGTAATTATCTACAACTTTGTGGCGCAGTAATAAAAACGGCCGCGCACTCCACTAAGAGGCGCGGTCGTCACTTGCTGTAAGAAATTTCAATCGTACATTACCTTTTTGGAGGATCTACCGTGACTATTCTAACCAGCATCCTCGGAACGAAAGCGTTGAGTTTCCTTTTCGTTCTTTGGCAAGCCAGTCCGTCGCCGTCAGCGGCCGCGGGCGGTAACGAGTTCACCATGACCGAAATGGTCAAGAACATGGGCCCCGTGGCGATCGTGGTCGTGATCATTCTCTTGATCATGTCAGTCTACTCGATCGCGATCATGGTCGAGCGTTATTTGACCTACACGGCGGCGAAGAAACAATCCCGTGAATTCGCGCCGCGCGTTGCTCAGGCATTGAAGAACAATCGTATCGAAGAGGCGATTAATATCAGCGACAAGCATCGCAAGTCGCACCTCGCGATGGTTGTTAACAGTGGGCTTCAGGAGTTCCGCGCGCACGAGGCGTCGGCTGACATTTCCGGCAATGAGATTGAAGCTTCGAAACGCGCGCTGCAGCGAGCGATCGCGATCAAGACAGCGGAATTTCGTCGTGGTTTGTCGGGCTTGGCGACGATCGGCTCAACTGCTCCGTTCGTCGGACTGTTCGGAACGGTGTTCGGAATCATCAACGCGTTCCGCGGCATGAAGAACGCTGAGTCGGCTGGTATCGCGGCCGTGGCCGGGGGTATTTCGGAAGCGCTGTTTACGACCGCACTGGGTCTCGTAGTTGCGGTGCCGGCGGTGTGGTTGTTCAACTACTTCACCGGCAAGGTCGACGGTTTCGTGGTTGAGATGGATAACTCAGCGTCTGAGCTGGTTGACTATTTCATCAAGAACAGCACGAGGCAACTCAATCCATAGTTTTGTCGTGGGGTTTCATAGTCTCAGCGCGGCTGGCCCCGCGCTGATCGTGGCGTCGCGGATTAGCGCGGCGAAAGGAGATTTACCATGGGAATGTCTAGCGGCGGTGGCGGCGGGTTACAGTCCGAGATTAACGTAACCCCCATGGTCGACATCATGCTGGTGCTTCTGATCATCTTCATGGTGGTAACGCCGTTCTTGCAGCAGGGCATAACGGTTCCGATTCCTCGTGACATGAGAAATCCGGATGAGGACCAGGCCATCAACAAGGAAACGTCAGTCATCGTCTCGGTTGTTTGCCGTCCACCGGACGCGCCGCAGTGCACACCGGAGATGACTGAGTATTACTTGGGTAAGAAGAAGGTCAATCTCGACGACCTCAAGAGTCAGGTCGAAAAGGCACTCTCTACCAAGAAAGAGGAAGACAAGATTGTCTATGTGAAGAGCGGTGTTAACGTCAATTACGGAGAGGTCGTGAAGGTCATTAACGCGGTGCGTGAAAAGGGCATCGACAAGATTGGCCTGGTGGCTGATAAGAAGAAGGGCGGCGGCGCTGCTGCTGCTCCCAAGACTTAGTGGCGCGCCGCGCTAAGAGTTTCGTTTCTAACTGAGGTTAAATAGTCATGGCAATGGCTGCAAAAGGTGGGGATCGCGCGGTTCCTTATATTAACGTTACGCCACTTATCGATGTGTTGCTCGTGCTTTTGATTATCTTCATGGTGGTCACGCCCTTGAAACCCAGCCGCTTCAAAGCTGACATTCCGACGCAGCGCGATCCAAACGAAGATCTCAGCAAGCTTAAGCCGAACCCGCTAACTCTGGTCGTCACGATTAGCCAGGACTTACAGCTCAAGCTGAATCAGGATTCGATGGGTTCGGTAAACGATCCCAGCGCACTCGCGGCCAAGCTGCAACAAACTTTTCAATTGCGCAAGGACCAACACGCCTATAAAGTTGGAATGGAAACCGCTACTAACATTCCTGAGGATCAGCGCATTGAAAAAACCGTGTTCGTGAAGGCGCCGCGCGCTTTGTCTTACGGCAATGTCGTGAAAGTTATTGATGCAATTAAGGGTGCTGGAGCGAGCCCGGTCGGCTTACAAGTTGACGATTTACCATAATCCGAACGTGACGACACCGCCGGTAGTTCTTCCGCCAGCGTCATAATTCGCGCGCACGTCGCGCCGTCACTTTCATTCAAAGACGGAGTTAACCGAAATGAGATTGTCTCGATCCAGGATCTGCGCTGTCACGGTCCTGGCTTTTTTTGTCGGCGCCGGCGGCGGTTGCTCACTGATTGGCAAAGTCCGGGCGAAGAACGAATTAAACGAAGCGGCAAAGGCTTATAAAGATGGCCACTTCGAGGATGCCGAACAGCACGCGCGTAAAGCACTGGCGTTCGATCCCGACAACCGCACGGCGACTATCTTCGTTGCTCGCATCATTCACCAGCAATACAAACCGGGCGTCGATGCGCCCGACAACATTCAGAAAGCGCGCGACGCGGTCGAAGCTTACAAGCGCGTATTGCAAATCGATCCGAAGAGCGAAGAAGCGTTCCAGGCAATCTCCTATCTCTACGCGGCCATCAAGGACGACGAGAATTTGCGGGCATGGATCTCCACTCGCGCGAACGATTCGAATGAAACAAACGAGAAACGCGCCGACGCCTACGCAATTCTCGCCGGCAAGGATTGGGACTGCTCCTACAAAGTCACTGAGCTGCCTGAAGTCAAACAAGTGGCGACCGAAGGCAAAGTAAACTATGTGAAGCCCAAGGATCCCAAAGACTTCGATAAAATCCAGAAATGTGTAACCCGCGGACTCGAAGAAGCAGAAACCTCGATCAAGTACGATTCAAATAACGAGAAAGCCTGGTCTTACAAGACAAATCTTCTGGTGGAAGCGGCGAAGATTGCGACAATGAACGGCGACACCGCGAAATCGGGCGAATACGAGAAACAGGCAGAAGTCGCGCGTAAGCGTGACGCCGAGCTGGTTGAAGCCGAGCGCAAGCGACAGGAAGCGCTGGAGCAAGCCGCGGGCTCGCCGACTCCGTAACATTCGCAAACCTAGAATAAGAAATTTGAGGTGACGCGAGACTCGTTCGAGTCGAACGTCACCTCTTGCTATAATCAGAGGTCAGAAGTCAGACGTCAGACGTCAGTTGGTCAGTTTATTGTGACATCTGATCTCTGATGTCTGACCTCTGCTTTCTATGGTTAGAATTGAAGAAATCGTCGAAAAGGTCAGGCGGAATCATCCGCAGGCTGACCTGAATCTGATGCGGCGCGCGTATCTTTTTTCGGCCCGCGAGCACAAGGGTCAGAAACGCGCATCGGGTGAAGCCTACCTGGTTCATCCGCTGGAAGTCGCGAACATTCTTGCGGACATGCGCATGGATGCCGTCTCGGTTTCTACCGGCCTGCTCCACGACGTGGTCGAAGACACGCTCGCCGATCCGAAAACGATTCGCGAATATTTTGGGGAAGAAGTAGCCCACCTGGTCGAAGGCCTTACAAAGATTTCACAGATCAGCAATGTTTCACGCGAGGAGCAGCAAGCGGAAAACGTCCGCAAGATGTTGCTCGCAATGATCGATGACGTGCGGGTAGTGCTGGTGAAGCTCGCCGATCGCCTGCACAACATGCGGACGCTCGAATACCTCAGCGCCGATAAACGCCGCCGCATCGCACAAGAGACGATGGACATTTACGCGCCGATTGCGCATCGGCTCGGAATGGGTAAGTTGCGCGGCGAGCTTGAGGATCTTGCATTTCGCAATCTTCACCCGGAGGACTACCGCGAGATCAGCGCGCAGCTCGAGAAACGGCGCGCGGCAAACGAAGCTTTCCTCAACGACATCACGACGAACATCGAACAAAAAATGCGCGAAGCGGAAGTTCCATTCGTACGCATTGAAGGCCGGGTCAAACGAATCTACTCGATTTGGAAGAAGCTGCACGCGCAGCAAATCGATCTCGATCAGGTTTACGATCTGGTGGCGGCCCGGGTTATTACTCCGAACGAAATTCGGCATTGCTATGCGGCGTTGGGTGTTATTCACAACGGGTGGAAGCCCGTGCCGGGTCGTTTCAAAGATTGGATCGCGACGCCGCGTGACAATCTTTATCAATCGCTGCACACGTCGGTTATCGGCTCAAAGGGTCAACCGTTTGAAGTGCAAATTCGCACGGAGCAGATGCACATTGTGGCGGAAGAAGGCGTCGCGGCGCACTGGAAATACAAGGAAGGGAGGCGGGGGCCGCGCGACGATGACGAAGCATTGAAGGTCCTGCGTTCGCTGATCGAATGGACGCAGGAAGTGAAAGATTCCCGCGAGTTTATCGACGCTCTGAAACTCGATCTCTATCCGAAGGATGTTTATGCCTTCACGCCGATGGGCAAAGTCATTCAATTGCCGCGCGGAGCGACTACCGTCGACTTCGCTTACATGATTCACTCTGAAGTGGGGAACACGTGCACGGGCGCACGGATCAACAGCCGCATGGTCCCGCTGCGGACGCAGATTCAAAACGGCGACGTCGTTGAAATTCTGACGAGTCCCAATGCGCATCCATCGCGCGACTGGTTGAATTTTGTAGTGACCTCGCGCGCGCGTAATCGCGTGCGACACTGGGTCGCCGAACAGCAGCGCGCTGAGTCGATTGAAATTGGGCGCAAGCTGTTTGAGAAGGAAGCGGGCCGCTTCCAGATTTCTGTCAAAAAACTTTTGGCCGACAGCAACGGAGATCTGAAACGCATCTCGGGCGAATACGGCTATGGCCGCACCGATGACCTGTTGGCGGCGATGGGTTATGGCAAGATCATTCCGCGCAACGTCATCGCAAAATATCTCGGACCAGAGAAATTCGAAGCTCTCGATCAACAGAAAGAGTCGAAGCTGCGCACCGGCGTGCGTGCCGTGCGCCGCTTGCTCGGTGGTGATGACGCAATTGTCGTGCGCGGCGTTGAGGATTTGATGGTAAATCGGGCGCGTTGTTGCAACCCGCTGCACGGTGAAGACATCATCGGCTACATCACACGCGGCAAAGGTGTGGCGGTGCACACTAAGCGCTGCAAAAATGTGAAGCAGTTGATGATAAATCCCGAACGCATTGTGAAAGTGGAATGGGCTTCGAAGCCTGAGAAGACCGCGTACGCGGTGAAGTTGCTGGCGACGACTGAGAATCGTACCGGCATGATTGCCGGCATCACGGGAGCGATTTCAGACATGAAGACTGGTATCCGCGACGCGCGCGCCTCAATCGGTCCCGATCAGAAGGGCCGTATCGAAGTCACCGTCGAAGTGTTTGACGTGAAGCACCTGGACAAAGTCACCAGCTCAATCAAGAGCGTGCCGGGGGTGCTGGACGTGGAACGGCTCCAAGGCGCAGCGTGAAGACTAGTAGGCAGACGGCAGTAGGCAGGCGGCAGGAAGCGAAACCCTGTTCTTAGTTCCTGCAGTCTGGCTGCTGCCGTCCCGCTTACTGCTTTCTGTTTCCCTCCGTGTCATAACGCTCGATCGTTTCGGCGTAATCTTTGATCTGATCGTCAATCTCCACCGCATCGCCGACGATCACGACGGCCGCTCGATCGGGAGTCACGTGCTGTTGCGCGACGCGCTGTACCTCTTCTGCCGTGACGGCGTTAACTCGATCGCGATATGTGTGCAGATAGTCGTCTGGCAAATCGAACATTTTGACGCTCGTTAACTGATCGATTAGTCCGTCCTGCGTTTCGATGCGAATTGGAAAAACGCCGGTGAGATAGGATTTCGCGTTCTGCAACTCCTCATCCGGCACGCGCTCGTCCCGAATTCGATTCAACTCAAAGAAAAATTCATGCAGCGACGCGCCGGTGACGGGCGTCCGCACCTCAGCCGTAGTACGAAAAGTACCCGCCAACCGCCGCGCGTCGAGACTCGAATACGCGCCGTAGGTGTAGCCCTTTTCCTCGCGCAAGTTCATGAACAATCGCGACGACGCGTTCGCGCCAAGGATCGTGTGCATCAAGAGCATCGGAAAATAGTCGGTGCTCGTTCGCGTGATCCCAGCATTCGCAATCACAATGTTGGATTGTGCCGAGCCGGGACGATCGATGACATACAGAGCTTTTTCCGATCGCTTAGGTGGCGCGGGAAACGCCGGTTCGCTGGTGGCTACCGGGCGCCACTCACCAAACAACATCTCGAGTTTCGCTGCCGTCTCATCCGGATCGATATCACCGACGATCAACAGCACGGCCCTATCGGGAGCAAATGACTGGCGGTGAAAATCTGTGAATTTGTTGCGCGTCATCTCATCGAGCGACTCGCGAGTCGGTGAGATTCGCGCGTAAGGATGTTCGCCAAACATCACCTTCGCGACACGCTCAGAGGCGAGGAAATTCGGCTGCGCGCGCTGCTGAATCAGCATCTGTTTGGTGTTCTCACGCGCGAGGTCGATTTCATTTTGCGGGAACGAAGGCCGCAGCGTGACGTCGGTCATCAGCTCGAGAATCTCGTCAACGTACAGTGCCAGCGACGATGCCGCAATCGTCGCAAAGTCCGAAGCCGAACTGACGCTCAGCGTCGCGCCCAGGCGTTCGACTTCCTCTGCGATTTGCAGACTGGTGCGATTTTCAGTTCCTTCGGTCAGCAAGTGGGCCATCATGTCGCTCAGGCCCGGAAGCTCACTTGGGTCACTCGAATCGCCGCCGCGAAATGCTAAGCGAAAACTAACCATCGGCAAGCGCACGTCGCGCACGATCGTTATACGCAGTCCGTTCGTTAGTTTAGTTTCAACGGCCGCGGGAATCTTCAGCGCTCGCGGTTTGAGCGGCGCAGGATGATGCCGGCGAAATGTTTCTGCTTGTGGGGCGTGTGTGTTGGGTTCGGAAGTAGTTTGCACAGACACTTCAACGTCTCAGTTCAGTTTTTGAATTTTATTACTAGAGAATCTTATCCAACCGCGCTGAGAGTTGAGTTGTCAAGTTCGCATTTGGATCCATGCCACCGATCGAACCAGCAATGTTGCCCTGCTTGTCGAGAATTACAATCGACGGGACCTGATCGACGCCCATCTTCCGCGACAGCGCGCCGTCCGGATCGCGCAAAATACTTACCTTGTACTTGCGCGCCAATTCGCGAAGCTGATCGTCCGAAACGAAATTCTTTGATTTGTTGTTTTCGGAGTCGACACTGACCCAATAAACCGTGACACCGCGGCCGGCGTACTGATCGGCGAGCTTCTTCACGCTCTCCATCTGGTTCCGTGACAGCGGCAGCCAGGACGCGCCGAATGCGAGCACGACTACTTCGCCGCGCACACTCTGCGACGTGACGTTCTCGCCATCAATCGCATGAAGCGAGAATTCGACCGGGGGATTCTGCACGAGCGCAACGGACTGGGTTCCCAAAGCAAAAATAAGCAATGTGAATGCGGCGACTTTTCGGGTGATGGTAAACATTTGTGTTTCCTTCGCCGCCCAAATTGGCGGCTGACAGTCACTTAGATGAGGCTTCGGCCATTCCAGTTGGTCAGTCATTTGCGTCGTCCAGGGGCCGCGGGTGCCACCGGTTTATGACCGAAAACCACCTCATGCAGACGGAGGTAATCATCCCACGTGTCCATATCGCACGCAACGAAAGGCGAGTCGATGGGCAGGCGCCGCACCGCCGACCGGTGGTTATCAAAGAAGCCACGCAGGCCCTTGTCGGGGTCGAGATGCTGCAATTCTGCCCGATACTGCAGATCGATTAGAACCGGATGGCCGCCGCGTCCCTGATACTCAGGTTGAACCAAAGCATGTCCCGCTTTCCATGCAGAAATGATTTGCGTAATTGTGTGGCTCGACACCGCCGGATGATCCACCGGAGTAATTAGAACGCATCCGGTGTCGTGGTCCAGTCGTTCGATGCCGCGCGCGATAGACGTGCTCATCGGCGCGCCCGGATGCGCGTTGAATGCAAACGTGAGACTACGCTGCTTCAAATGTTCGCGGATTTCATCCCCGCGATGTCCGAGGACTACCACTATTTCCTCTGCCCCTGCGTTCGTTAACTGTTCGAGACAGATTTCGATTACGGTTGAATGGCCGAAGGGAAGTAAGGGTTTGAACGCGCCCATTCGGCTCGAGCGCCCCGCGGCGAGCACTATGGCAAAGACATCTTTCACGCTTTCGAGGGGAACTACTTGGTTGCTGGAGGTTCCCAGAGTTCGATGCGATTGCCTTCCGGATCCATCACCCAGCAGAATTTGCCGAACTCAGATTCGTCGACTTTTGGGACATCCACACCCTCGGCACGCAGGGCGGTAGCCAGTTCCTGAAGGTCAGCGACACGAAAGTTGACCATGAAGGGCCGCGTGCTCGGGTCGAAATATTTCGTCGTGGCGGGAAAGACCGACCACGCGGTCACGCCGCCGTCCCGCTGGGGATCGTCGGCCCATTGAAAAGCAAAACCGCCCCAGTTTTCTGACTCAATGCCGAGGTGTTGGCGGTACCACTCGCGCAGCTTCTCTGGATCTTTTGCTTTGAAGAAAATGCCGCCGATGCCAGTGACTCGCTTCATTTGTGTAATTGACTCCTTGACTGCATTAGTTTGCTAGATCGATCAATTCGCGGAGAGCACGGATGGTGTATTGCCGCGCCATTTGCTTACGCCATTGATAAACAAAGTCGGTGTTGTCGAGTGGACGTGCCTTCACGTATGCCGCTTCAGCCGCAGCATGAATCTGATCCTCATTGAGAGTCCTGCCGATCAATGCTTTGGCGGCATCCGCCACTTGAATCGGTGATGGCGCAATACCGCCCAGCACGATCCGGGCGTCGGCGATGCTGGTGTTCTCGTAGCGCAAATAGGCGGCGACGCCCAACACCGGAAAATCGAACGCACCTCTCCGCCGCAACTTTTGATATGACGCGCGCCAACCGTTTGTCGGCGGCAGATGAATGTCAACGAGCAATTCGTCCGGACGTTTGTTCATGTAATCGATGCCGTCGTCTTTGTAAAACTCTCGCGCTTCCACCATGCGCTCGCCGGCCGCCGACACGAAGCGAAACCTCGCCCCGATGGCCACCATCACAGGAACGAGATCGCTCGATTGCACGGCCCAACATTTTGCGCTGCCGGGCGCAACCCAGCACACGTCACCGTCTTTCTTGAGGCAGAAGTTGATCGCCTTTCGCCACTCGTAATTCTGATCGTAGTAATTGCAGCGCGTGTCGAGCAGCAGATTGCCGCCAATCGTCCCCATGTTGCGCAGAATCGGCGTCGAGATCGTACGTGCCGCTGAGGCGATGACGGGATAGTCGCGCTTGATAATTTCGTTCTCGACGATTTCGGTTAACGTCGCTGAAGCGCCGATCGTCAACCCCCTTTCCCCTACACCCAATACCCTGTTCAGTTCTGGCAGACGCATCACAGAGATGACGGTCTTCGGCATTTGTTGTCGCCGCTTCATGTTCGGATAGAGGTCCGTTCCGCCCGCGACAAACTGAGCTTCCGGCCCGACGTCCGCGACAATCTTCACCGCCTCCGCGACAGTGCGCGGCACGCGATATTCAAATTTGGGAAGTCGCATCATGCGAGTTTTCACGCCAACGGCGTGAAATATAATAGCCCAGGGCAACGCCCTGGGTTAAAGACGGCCAACAAATTCTTCGCGCAACCCTGACAGGGTTGCGCGAAATAATAAAACGAAACGAGATCCCAGGGTGTCGCGCTTCGCGCTCTACCCTGGGCTATCCTATCGAACGCCTTCGGCGTTCATCGCAAAGCACCGCAGTTTTTCGAATCTCATCTCTTCACATCCTTCCGCACGTACAGCAACAAATCAACGCCC
This sequence comes from uncultured bacterium, assembly GCA_965653675.1. Lineage (GTDB taxonomy): Bacteria > Acidobacteriota > Blastocatellia > Pyrinomonadales > Pyrinomonadaceae > UBA11740. Next base: position 9,230 of record CBFHBA010000002.1, on the reverse strand, counting down.
GGCCGCAGCGTGAAACTGCCTTCCGGATTTCGATCGGGGAAGATACGCGGATCGTTGAGCGTGCTTGAATCGATCTGCTGATACTGTGCGCCGAACGTGGACTTGATCTCTTCTTCCTGGCCGGTTTGGCCGATGATGACGGGCTCGCTGGTTTGCACAACTTTCCCGTAATAACCAACGCGTTTGTAATCGCGAAAATACCATGGCAGCGGCCAGTACTCGGGCGAAACGATGGCGACGCCGGTGTCGTAGCCGGTCTTCATCTGGTTCGCCACGCGGTCGATTTGTTCGAGCATCACCAGTGTCTCGCGCCTGGTGTGTGCGTATACGTAGACGTATTGATCATCGTCGTAATGCACGAAATTGAGTTGATACATTTGATAACCGCAAAAAGCGACAATCAAAATCGCCGGCGCGAGAAAAACCCACGGCTGCTCAAACTCTTGCAGCTTTCGATAAAAAACCTCGAGCGCGTAGCCGGTAGTGAGCGCGAGCGGCACAATGAAGTTGAGGGTGATCCACGGCGTCTTATATCCAACAAGCGAGTACGCCGCAAGCAACCCAAATGAGAACTGCGCAATGAAGACAGCGAAGCGATTGTTTGCGCGCCAAACAGCTATCAGCGCACCAATGCCGCCCAAAAAGAGAAGCAGTCCTTCTTCCTGAAACAACCAAACAAGATATTGTGACCACGGGTGCTCATGTTCATGAGTTCGTTTGCGCCACAAACTTAATGTCAGCAACGCGTCATTCACGCCTTTCGGGTAATTTGTAAAGAACGATGAATAGAACAGCACGTTGACCACGATGAAGACAGTGAACGCCATCAGCGCGACCGTCGCGACCGAGATCGGGCCACCAAAGCGTTCGAGAAACTTTCCGGTTTTGCCGGCAGTTCCAGATGGTCGGCCTTGTAGTTTGCCGCGCATCCAGAAATAGACTGTCGTCGTAATCAAGGCGATAAGCAGCACCGGCCCATTGATGATCCAGGTTTCTTTTGTTGCGGTCATCAGTGCCGCGGAAATTGCCGCGAGAATCAAGTACACGGTTGCGCCGCTGTCGTAGTACTTGAGCGCGGCGACAATGATTCCCAACGTGAAGAACACAAACAACGATTCGTGAATGAAGTAACGTGATAAGTAAACCGCGCCGGGTGAAATCGCGATAAGCGCGGCCGCAGATAATGCGCCGACGCTTCCGAGTCGCTTCCGCAGCATCAGCGTCAGCACGATTGTGGCAATACCAAACGCGACTGTAACGAGACGAATATTGAAAGTGGTGAGGCCGTAATTGTCGCGGGCGGTTGGGCCGTCAAGAAACCGTGCAACCCAGGGAATAATCGCGGCGAAGTAATAGACCGTGGGGCCGTGGTAATTGTTCGGATCGTATGTGTATGTGCCTTGGCGCACTAGCGAGACGAGAAAGTTGCCGTTGACTCCTTCGTCATGATGCAACGGTACCAACGTCAGATAAGCGAAACGCAGGAACGCGCCGACCGCGACGATCGCGGCCGCTGATATTCGCCAGCTATGTTCGGTCATTCCGCCGTTCACATTGTCCTCGACGGCGGCCGCGCTCACTTTTCGCGGGGGCACTTTCTTATTTCGTGATTTTGTAGAGGTGGTAGTCACCAACGTTTGCGACTTCCGGATACGCCGAGAAAAATTCGACGTTCGGATTTTCGGTTGAAAACTCGTGTGGACCGATCACAACATAATCGACTCCATATTTCGCGAGCAAGGCGGCAGCGTCGCCTGACCCGGCATAAATTTGCTTTATCTCCTGCTCGCGGGGGCCGTACTCAAGCCCATGCGTCCAGATGTGACCCGGATAACCCATGATCGACTTGCGGCCCGTCAAATACACTGGTGTGTTATGAATGGGCGCGTGCAGGATCGTCGCGGTTGGCAAAGTCTTTTCCTTGATCGACTCGGCGAAGGCCACGCCGTCCCGATCGAATTCGCCGTATTGACCCTGTTGCAGTAAGAGCGGAACGATGTCGAGCGCGCCCGCGAGTGTCATCATCACCAGCAGACTCGCGGCCAAAACTTTCTGGCCGACATGCTCGTCCCACAATCGCGCCAGCAACAACGCGACGATCGGCGCCGAAACAATCCACCAGTAAAAAAGCATTTTGATGTTGTCCCACACCCACGGCGCCAGCTTAACGAAATTCGGAACGAAGAACGCAACTGTAAACGGCAGATAAAAGAGCAACAACTTGCGCGGACCCAGATAATCATCCGGCTTCCAAACCAGCGCGATCACGAGCAGGGGAATGAACAAGCCGGTGTTCTTGAACCAAAACCAAGCGACGTATGGCGCGCGCTGAAACCATTTGCTAAAAGGCGGAACAGTTTCAATCGGTTGCGAGCCGACTGGCTTCGAGCCAAACATCTCTTGCTGATCGCTGTCCCAACCAAATTGCCACGCGATGAAGCTCTGCGTCTTGACCGCGCTCTTATGCGTTGACCAGAGAATCTGAGCTCCGCCAACAACGATTGCGGCGACAAAGAAACAGAGCCATAGCCGCATGTGTGGCCGCGGTAAAAAATAGTAAAGGTTAGCGATCACTCCAACCAGCAAGGCGACAAGGACAACTTTGACCCAGAGCGAGCCGACCGCTTCGTAATTCGCAGCAAGCATAAACACGATCACCGCTAGAAGAATTGCGAGACCGTAAGCCAGCCACGCGCGCCAATATACCCACGGCACGAGAAACACGGCGACCAGCAACAGGGTGATGAAACTGTGTGCATGAATCAATGGCAGCAGGCCGGCGATGATGCCCGCGGCGAGCATGCGGCGAGAAGAAGGCAAAAGGAAAAAGGAAAACGGAAAAAGTCTTGAGGTGTTCGCCTCGTCCGGTTTTTCGCTAGCCGATCCGGACGTGGCGCTTCGTGGTTCCTGCTTTTTTCCTTTTTCTTTTTGCCTTTTTCCTTCTTTGCCGTTCAACGTCTCCCACCAAAGCTGAATCACGATCACCGCCAGCGGGATCCCCAGTAAGAATCCGCGTTGCGTCAGCAACAAACTGGTGATTGAGTCCCCCCAACGCCATGCTTTTTCGATTTCGGGCAGAATCGTGTACGAATGGGGCAAGTGTTTGAGAACTTGAAAGACGCCACCGTCAACTTTCCCAACATCGTCCCAGAGCATTACCCAGCCGAAACCGCCATTCAACAGAATGAGCAACGGCGTCACGATCGCGGCCGTGCGGTTGCGTACAAGGTTCTGCCCAAACCGGTGAATTACGCCGACAAGCGCCACGGCCACGACGTAATTTTCGATGAATAGGGAGTCGCGCAGACTCGCGCCTGCCCGCACAAACATCGCGGAAATAAAATCAGTGATGAATGGATAAGTGAAACGTACGCCCGCGAACGTGGGATCTTCCGGCGGAAAATTCTGACCATAGGCAAAGCGTGTGATCACGCTTAAGTGAAATGGTAAGTCACCGAAATTGTTAAGGACGCCGGTCGCAATTCCATCGGACTGTTCCAATAGCGCCCGGCGAAATATGAGCCACATCGCAATCGCGAACGCTGCGTAAAAAAGGAAATAAATGAAGTCCCAGCGATTAGGGCGCGTGGTGGCGCGGCTAATCGCGCGCAGCGCTTGATTGACGTCGTTGTTAGCTTGGTCGCGATAGGTTTTGTGAGTGAGGAGCAGGAGCGGCGCCGCAGTTACTAACGCTGTCTGCACTAACGTGATCGTGTATAACCCAAACGCAAGCGCAAACAGGAATCCAATCAGTCCCATGAGTGCGAACCCGATGCATGCGCCGGCGCACAGACGCGAAGCGAGCGGCTCGTCCTCTTCAAATGTATAAGTGAGAACGAAGCCGCTCGCGATGGCGATTAGCGTTAGCAGCAGGCTGGCAAGCACGGCGCCATCTTAACAGATGGTGATGATTCCGTGAGCTTTCTTGTAACCCTGGTGAGGTAAATCGTAAATAGTAAATCGTAAATAGTAAGACGTTCATCTATTCACCATTTACCATTCACCATTTACGGCTTTGCTTAGACGTTCATGATCTCTTTTTCTTTTGATTTTGCCAGCTCGTCGATCTTTCCGATGTGTGTGTCGGTGAGTTTTTGAATCTGCTCGAGGCCATCGCGCTCTATGTCTTCAGAAATGCTCTTGTCTTTGAGCATCTTCTTCAGCTTATCGTTTTCGTCGCGCCGGATGTTCCGAATGGCTGTACGGTGCTCTTCGGCGATTTCGTGGATCTGCTTCGCGAGTTGCTTGCGCCGTTCTTCGGTCAACGGCGGAATCGGAATGCGCACCAGCTTTCCGTCATTCGATGGATTCAAACCGAGGTCGGCGCCGCGAATGGCCTTTTCGACGTTGCCGAGTTGCGTGGGGTCCCAAGGCTGTACGGTCAGCAACTGCGGCTCGGGTGCATGCACTGAGGCCATCTGGTTCAGCGGTGTCGGCGTGCCATAGTAATCGACCGACACAGTGTCCAAAAGGCTGACTGACGCGCGGCCAGTGCGCACGGTGGCGAGCTTGCGCTTGAAATCCTCGATCGAGCTCTCCATACGAGGTCTGGTTTCTTTGATGACGTCTTTGTCGTTCATGGCGGTCGTGAATAGCGGTCGTGAATAGTAAATCGTAAATCGTGAATAGACAACTGCCGTAAAGCTGTTTCTATTTACGATTTACGATTCACTATTTACGGCTTTTCGAGGCAGACGAGAGTCCCGATGCCAGGTTCGTTGCGAACTACCCGCGCGATATTTCCGGGCGTGCGCATATTAAAGACAATGATCGGCACGTTGTTGTCGCGGCAGAGAGAAATCGCAGAGGCATCCATCACGCGCAGACGCTTTTCCAGCACTTCCTGGAACGTGATGCAGTCAAACCGAGTGGCCGTCGCATCCTTCATTGGGTCCGCCGAATAAACCCCGTCGACTTTGGTGCCTTTGAGGATGGCGTCGGCTTTGATTTCGAGCGCGCGCAACGCCGCGGCTGAGTCGGTCGAGAAAAATGGATTGCCCGTACCGGCAGCGAGAATGACGACGCGACGCTTCTCGAGATGGCGAATGGCGCGACGACGAATGAAAGGTTCGGCGAGCTGCGGAATGTTGATAGCCGACAGAACGCGCGTATGGATGCCAATCTTTTCGAGAGCATCCTGCAGCACCACAGCGTTCATGACCGTCGCCAGCATGCCGATGTAGTCGGCCGAAGCGCGGTCCATGTTGCCGGCGCTGGCCGACACGCCGCGAAAAATGTTTCCGCCGCCAACTACCACGGCGATCTGCGTTCCCAGTTCGTGAGCTTGTTTGATTTCCGCAGCGACTGACCGCGCGACGTTCACGTCGATGCCGAATGATTGCTCGCCAAGGAGCGCTTCACCCGAAAGCTTGAGCAGTACGCGGCGGAAAGGAAGGGAATTGTTGTTAGCTTCCATTACTCTGGTTCTCGCATGATCGCTCGTGGCGAGGTCAGTACCGGGAGCGATAGCGACCGGGTAAACAATGCAGTATCCGGAAGTCAGCATAACCCAGTCGCTACCGCTCCCGGTACTGACACTCTTTCGTTTACGCTCCCGCGAGCTTCGCGACCTCATCTCCGAAGTCGTCATCGCGTTTGGCGAGACCTTCGCCCATTTTGTAGCGAGAGAAGCGGCGGACGCTAATCTTTTCGCCGGTCTTCGCCACCTTTTCCGTCAGCAACTCGCCAACAGTTGTTTCCGGCGCTTTGATGAATGGTTGGTCAAGCAAAACGAATTCTTCGAAGAACTTGTTCAGACGGCCCTCGATGATCTTGTCGATTACCTGATCAGGTTTGTTTGCGTTCTTTGGATCGTTTTTCGCCTGCGCGCGCGCGATTTCTCGCTCCTTGTCGAGGACGTCAGAAGTAACTTCATCACGAGACACGTAACGCGGTTCGGCCGCGGCGATGTGCATCGCGATGTCCTTCACCAATTGCTGAAACTCTTCGCCGCGGGCGACGAAGTCGGTTTCGCAATTTACTTCGACCAACACTCCGACCTTGCCGCCCATATGGATATAAGACCCCACCACGCCTTCAGCGGCGACGCGCCCTTCTTTCTTCTTTGCCGACGCGAGACCGCGCTCGCGGAGGATCTCGTTGGCACGCTCTTCGTTTCCTTCGGCTTCAATTAGCGCCTTTTTGCATTCCATCATTCCGGCGCCGGTTTTCTCGCGCAGCGCTTTGACCGCTGCTGCGGTTACTTCTGCCATGATTGCTTAGTGTCTCCTCAAAAATAGTGGCCCAGACTTTAGTCTGTGGATTCCTGTTTTTCGAAACCTGCACAGATTGAAATCTGTGCTACTCCATTAAAACGCGCAGCCCGGCGGATATCCGCTTTCAGAAGGCTGCGCTCGCCGATTGATTTAAAATCTTGTTCAGATTAACTCGCGGCGACGACCTCCGCGTTCTCAGGTTCTTCCGACATAGTTTCGGCGTCATTGTTACCAGACGAGATGGCTTCACTGGAAGCCCCCTCGTCCGAATCTGCTTCGGCGCCGCTTTCGGCTTCCATCGTTTCCGTCGCTTCCACTGGTTCTTCGCCACCTTCTTCCGAAGCTCCGCCAGCAGCTCCGCCTTCGGTCAGCATCTGCTGACCTTCCAGAACTGCGTCAGCGATCCGCGAAGCGAACAGCCTGACTGCGCGCAACGCGTCGTCGTTGCCGGGAATGACATAGTCAATGCCTTCCGGCGAACAATTCGTGTCGACAACTGCGAAGACCGGAATACCGAGTTTATTGGCCTCGGCCACTGCGATCTCTTCTTTGCGCACATCGATGACGAAGATCGCATCAGGCAAACGGTTCATGCCCTTGATGCCGGAAAGTGTCTTGTCCAAACCCTGCCGTTCGCGATCGAGCTTGATGCGTTCTTTCTTCGTGAGCTTCTCGTATCGGCCATCGGTTTGCATCGCCTCGAGATCTTTCAGGCGCTTGATTGACTTCTGCACCGTCTGAAAGTTTGTCAACAATCCGCCGAGCCATCTTTGATTCACGAAAAACTGACCAGATCGTTCGGCTTCTTCACGAATCGCGTCCTGTGCCTGTCGCTTCGTGCCGACAAACAGAAGAGTCTTGCCGCGATCTTCGGCGACCATGTTGCTCACGGCCCCGAGCGCGTCGCGAAACATCTTCTGCGTCTTTTGCAGATCAATAATGTAGATGCCATTGCGCTCGCCGAAAATGTATTCCTTCATCTTCGGGTTCCAACGGCGTACCTGGTGGCCGAAGTGAACGCCGGCCTCCAGCAATTCTTTCATCGTAACGGTTACCAAACTTCTGTCTCCTTGTTAATTGGTTTATGTAATCGCCGCGGTCGCGTCCCGACATTCGGGACAACCAATCCAAACCGCGACAATGGACTGTTTGAAATCTCAAATCTCAAATTTGAAATTTCAGAATTATCTCTTCGAGAACTGGAAGCGCTTGCGCGCGCCTTTCTGTCCGTACTTCTTGCGTTCCTTGATGCGCGGATCGCGCGTTACCAGGCCGGCCTGCTTCAACGTCGGCCGCAGTTCGTTGTTGTATTCAATCAGCGCGCGCGTAATGCCGTGACGGATCGCGCCGGCCTGTCCTGCCGGACCACCGCCCGCGACGTTGACGACGACGTCGAACTTGGTCGCGGTCTCGGTCAAATTCAGAGGCTGCCGGATAATCATGCGCAGCGTTTCGTTCGGGAAATAGGTTTCGAAAGGCTTTCGATTGACCTGTACATCGCCGCCACCAGGACGCAAATAAACTCGAGCGGTCGAAGTTTTCCGCCGCCCGGTTCCGTAGTATTGAATATCTGCCACGTCTTAAATCCTTTGTCTTATTTTTGAGATTTGCGGGAAGGAAGTTCGAAGGTCGTCGGTTGCTGCGCCGCGTGGGGATGTTCGGCGCCGGCATAGACTTTTAACTTCTTGGCCATTGCGCGCCCAAGTTTCGTCTTGGGCAGCATTCCTTTCACCGCGAGTTCGATCACGCGCTCCGGATGATTCGCAAACATTTCCGTTACCGATTTTTCGCGCAGCCCACCCGGATACAGTGTGTGCCAGCGATAAACTTTGCCGGTTGCTTTCGACCCGGTGAACACGGCCTGTCGCGCATTTACGACGATAACGTGATCACCCATATCGAGAAATGGAGTCCACTGGGGATTCCGTTTGCCACTGAGTATTTCTGCGACTTCGGACGCAAGGTGTCCGACCGTCTTGCCAGCGGCATCCACGACGTACCACTTCCGATTCTGAGCCAGACCAGCGCCGCTGGGAAAGTAAGTTGACATAGATAAGTCCTTCTGTTTTGAGTGCCTAAAAGGCGAACGGCTAGAATACGAACCGGTCTTGCCAATGTCAAGCGTACTTAGGGCGAATTTCCACGTGAATTTGCTTCATCTTCGCTTCACTTTTCAAACGGCGTGCTGCTACTATCATGCGCGATCGCGGAACAGATGATTCATCCTTCATCCCTCCGCCTTCATCACTGCTTTCCGCCGGCGTAGCTCAGTTGGTAGAGCAACTGATTTGTAATCAGTAGGTCGGGGGTTCAAGTCCCTTCGCCGGCTCCAAAACTCTTTCTCCATGTCGCGTAATTTAGCGGTCCGGTGCGCTTGCAAATCGCATTCGCGTCAGTTAGAGTTACGAGTTTGCGGCTGGGGCCGGAGTGCGCGCTGTGAAGGGCTGGAAGAGTTTCTCACCGGGTCTATCCGCGTTTAATCAATCGGACAGGCAGGGGTGGTCGAGTGGTTAATGGCACCGGGCTGTAAACCCGGCGGGCTTCGCTGCCCTACGTAGGTTCGAATCCTACCCCCTGCACCATTTGAGATTTCAGATCTCAAATTTGATATTTCAGAAGTGGGCGGGTGTAGCTCAGTTGGTAGAGCATCAGCCTTCCAAGCTGAGGGTCGCGAGTTCGAGTCTCGTCGCCCGCTCCAGAAAGCAAGGCGGAAGTGGGAAGGATGAAGGATGAAAGAGAACGTTGCAATCGGCGCATGTTCATCCTTCCGCCTTCATCCTTCATCCTTGAGTTGGCCCGCGTAGCTCAGGGGTAGAGCGCCTCCTTGGTAAGGAGGAGGTCATGAGTTCAAATCTCATCGCGGGCTCCAGAAAGTGGCACAGACTTCAGTCTGTGTCGTACGTTTTGAGAAACTTTTTGTGGAGGAGAAACACAGACTGAAGTCTGTACCACTAAGAGGAACCAATGAGCAAAGAGAAATTTGATCGCAGTAAGCCGCACGTGAACATCGGGACG
>CBFHBA010000001.1:0-266943 GCA_965653675.1 uncultured bacterium | reverse complement strand
ACTTGGCTCACGTCTGGAATTAGAGCGTCGCCGCTTCGCTCTGCCGGCGCACTCCAAACTCACTTCAAATGCCTATCCAACCAATCCAGGACCGTGTTGTACCAAAAGACTGAGTTGCCGGGTTTCCCCACCCAGTGACCTTCATCGGAAAAATCTACGAGCTTTGATTCGACGCCCATGTGTTGCGCCGCCGTAAACAGCTGCAAGCCCTCAGTCACCGGCACGCGAAAGTCAAGATCGTTTGTGATCACAAGGATCGGGGTCTTGAAATTCTGCACAAAGTTGTGTGGCGACCAGCGCTCGTACATCGGCTTGTTAGTCCACGGTGTGCCCTTGAACTCCCATTCCGGAAACCAAAGCTCTTCCGTCGCACCATACATCGCCGTGAGATTGTAGACGCCGTCATGCGAGACCAGCACTTTATAAGTGAACCGCGGATCGTTGTTGTGACCTTCGATCCAATCAATCATATACCCGCCATAGCTCGCGCCCGCGGCGCCGATGCGGTTCTTGTCAACATAAGGCAGGTTGGCGGCCATGGCGACGCCGTTGCTGATGTCGACGAAGACTTTGCCGCCCCAATCACCGGAGATCTCGTTGACGAACCGCTGGCCGTAACCGGTCGAGCCGCGCGGATTCGGCATGAAGGCGACATAACCATTGTTGGCCCACACCTGGGGATTCCAACGATAGCCCCAATTGTCATTCCACGCGCCTTGTGGTCCGCCATGAATCAAAACCACCAGCGGATATTTGCGGCGCGCGCTGAAGTTTGCGGGCTTGACGATCCAGCCGGCAACTTTCGCGCCCTCGGCGCCCGTCCACGTTACTTCCTCGCCCGGCTGAAGTTTGAAAGATGAAATGAGTCCATCGTTCGTGGTCGTCAGCGCTGTTGCTGCGGTGCCATCGATGTTAGCGCGATAGATTTCACTCGGTTTGGCCATGCTGCTGCGCGAGAAAACAAAAGAACGGCCGTCACGCGTGACGGCGATGTCGCCATTGAACCCGTCGGCGATAACTTTCCTGACGGCACCGCCGTTGACAGAAACTGAGTAGATCGGATTGCGGCCCCGATCTTCGGCGGTCAAATAGATTGTTTGGTTATCGGGACTGAACGTGTATTCGTCGACCCAGGAATCGAGAGTCTCAGTCACCGACTGCGCGCGTCCAGTTTTGAGATCATAAAGCATCAGTCGGAAGCGATCGCTCTCGAAGCCGGGCGTGACCTGCGATCGATAAGCCAGAAAGCGGCCGTCCGAAGAAAACCGCGGCGACCCATCGTAGCCGTGATTGTTCGCCGTCAGGTTCTTGGCGACTCCGCCGCGCACCGAAACGATCCAAATGTCGCTGTTCGTCGAGGTTGCTTCAACTTTGTCATGATTGCTGGCGAATGCCAGTTCTTTCGAATCGGCCGAGAAGGCGTAGTCCGTCATGCCACCGAGACTGAAGGGCGGTGCGTCGTAATCGCCCGGCGTCAGGTCGCGCGCTTCCCCGCCCTGCACCGGCGCGACAAAGATATGACTGCGCGTGCCGTCTTTCCACGATTTCCAGTGCCGATACAACAAGCGATCGGCGACGTGCGGCTTCACTTTTGTTTGCGCGCGCGCGTCGCTCATCCGTTTGTTGCAGCCGTCATCTTTGCATTCCGGATAGATATCCGACGTGAACGCGATCAAACTTCCATCTGGCGACCATACGGGATCGCCTGCGCCGGTCGAAATCGATGTGATCTTCTTGAGCGTGCCGCTGGAAACATCGATGGTCCAAATTTGATCCTCACCGTCGCGTTCCGAAATGAACGCGAGCTTCTCTCCGTCTGGGGACCAGCGTGGACTCGCTGACGAGTGCTCATCATTCGTCAGTTGCCGCATTTCGCCGCCGCCGAGCGGTACCAGATAGATTTGCGTTATGCCTCGGTTCGCGGTTGTATCCATGTCCGTGATCGTGAAGGCGACCAGATCGCCCTTGGGCGAAACCTGCGGATCACCCACGCGACGAACTTTCAGCAGATCGTTGACGGTAAAGCGCCGCTCCTGCGCAGTAAGCAGAGAACCTAGCGCAATCAAGACCACAAGAATGCCAGGGAAACGCTTCATACAACCTCTCCGGAAATAATTTTCGAATTGTTTGGGAAAGCTCGCTTATTATGGCACTTTCGCGCACGGTTGGCGACTAAGCTCGTAGCGCGGTCGCCCTCGAATATCTAAATCGGCGCGGTTAAATTAGAATCCCCCAGCGATGCCCGAATTCACCGCCTTTGCCTCCATCAGTTTGCGCGCAATTGCGCCCGCAGATTCCGCCTTTCTCCTGGCCTTGTACAAGAGCAGTCGCGGAGACGATCTGCGTGGCCTTGGTTGGGATGAGGAGCGGATCAACGAGTTCCTCGACATGCAGTACGACGCGCAACAGCGCTTTCATACCAGCGAATACAAGAAGGCTGTCGATCAAATTGTTCTGCGCGGCCCTGAGGCCGTTGGGCGAGTTACCTTCGAGCCGCGCGAACACGAAATTCGCTGCGTCGAAGTTGCTTTGATGCCGGGACATCGCAACGTAGGCATCGGCACTCGATTGATTCGCGAGTTACAGACTGAGGCAAAACGACAAAAGAAGCCCTTGCGGCTGCAGGTGATCCGTTTTAGCCGGGCAGTTACGCTGTTTGAGCGGTTAGGTTTTCAGCGAATCAGCGAGACGGGAACTCACTTTCAAATGGAATGGACACCGGGAGATTGACGCCGCCGCTCACTTCTTCTTTTTCTTCGCTGGTTTTTTGGCTGTCTTCGGCGCCGCTTTCCGCCGTGTAGTCTTCTTCGCTTTGACGCGACGTCCAGCCTTTCCTTCGCGCTGCACCAAGCCGGCACGCTCAAGATAATCGTAACTCCCCCGCACGACGTTACGGGCAACATCCAACGAGTTGGCGAGGGTGCGCTCGCTTGGCAACATGCTGCCAACTGCCATGGCACCCGTGCTTATCAAACTCTCGAGCTGATCGGCAATCTGCCGCGTCATCGATTCGATACTCTTCCGGTTGACACGAATCTTCAGAGCCATGTCCGTAGTCTCCTTTGTTTTAGTGGGGCGCGTATTCTAGAGAGTCGTCGATTGAGTGTCAACGATTGTGGTGAGGTCAGTACCATCCGCCTTAGCGGATGGGTCAAACGCACAACCTATTAGAGCCGTGACCCCATCTGCTGACGCAGATGGCACTGACCTGTTGTGTACACTATCGCACAGTCAGCGCGTGGTATTTCTTGAGAATCTCAAGCGTACGATCGATTGGTAACGCTTCAATCGTGTGGCTGCGGCCCGTCGTGGTCGTGGCGCGAAATAGTGAGTTGTAAATTGCTTCTTCGGTCGCTTCGATCACTGCGAGGAAGAGCGGGGACATCGCCTGGTTCGACAACAACGCGGCGCTCGGCTTCGTGCGCTTGTTAGGAAGATTGCGAATGCGAAGTTCAGACGCAGTGGAAAACGCAATTGCGTAATCGCCGCTGCCGTTCGATTCGGCGGCGCCCGTGCGCGCCAGCCCCATTATCGAACGCGCGGCCAGCCTTTGCAGGTTGCGATGATCGATGGGCGCGTCCGTAGCAATCACGATGATAATCGAACCATCAGGAGTGTTTGGCGCCGACGGAGGCTCCGGACATCTTTTTTCCGGCGCTTCCGGCGAGTAGTATCTGCCCAATTCGCGACCCACCGGAGCTCCATTTATCGCCAAAATACCGCCGAAATTAGTCTGCACGAGTACGCCGACGGTGTATCCGCCTAGTGAGGCGGAAAGCTTCCGCGATGAAGTCCCGATGCCGCCTTTGAAGCCAAAGGCAATGGTGCCCGTACCGGCGCCCACCGCGCCTTCTTCAACTGATCCGCCCCGTGCATTCTTGATTGCAGCGAATACTTCGTCGCGACCGACATGGCGTCCGCGGATATCGTTCAGGCAACCATCGTTAGTTTCGCCCACGAGGGGATTGATCGATTGCACGTCTTCGTTACCCGGAAGGGCAAGCATGTAATCGAGCGTCGCGTCCGCGACACGCGGCACGCTCAATGTCGACGTCAGCATGATCGGCGTTTCGATCTCACCGAGTTCATTCACTTGCGTTGAGCCAGCAAGTTTCCCAAAAGCGTTTCCGATAAACACTGCTCCGGGAACTTTCTCGCGAAAAAGATTTCCGCCATGCGGAAGAATCGCGGTAACGCCGGTGCGGATGTTCGCGTGGCGGACGACGGTTGAATGCCCAACCATCACGCCAGTCACATCCGTAATCGCATTGAATTGACCCGTCGGCAAGACCCCAACGACAACTCCCACTTCTCGCGCGCGCGGCCGTTGTTCCTTGTAAGACAAGCTGCCGGCTTGTCGAACTTTTTGGGCAGATGACATTCCAGGTTTCATCAGTGCCAATAACAGAAGCAGCAACGTAAGCGAAGCAAAAGCGATTGGGGTGTGACTTCTAGGATGCATTCGCTGAGTCGTTGGAACGCAAAAAGATTTCGGCGTCCGTCGTTTGTGGCGCTCGTGAAGTTAATAACGAGCGCACAAAGATGTACATCGCCCAGCATTCGATTGCAAACGGCGGGAAGCCGAGAAAGCCGAGCACCGGCATCTCAAAAATCTTGACGTCGCCAAAATAGGGAACCGTGTACGTCCACTTCGAAAGCGCCCAGTAATTCCAGAACTCCCAAAGAAAGCCACAAACAAATCCGCTCATAAGCAGCGACAGCACACGTCGCCAGTAGCTCCGGGCGAGATCACCAGCAATCGATGGCCAGCCACGCAAAGCGTTAACCGGATCGAGCAGGAAAACAAACGAGAGCCAAACGAATGGCGCGAACCATTCGTTGGGAAAGACGAGCGGCACAACGACGCCAACTAGTCCCACGATGGCTGCCACAAGCAAGGCTGATTTTGGAAGTTCGAGTCGCGCACCATTAACTTTCCCTTTGAAAATTGTCACTCGGAACAACTCCGCCGTCTCGAGCAGTGCCGGAGTTATCGTCGCGAACGCCCAATCGTATCCGAGCCTGCGTATCCAGAGGTTCGGTTCGACATTGTGATAGTGCCACCAGAGTTCGAGATTTGAATTCCAAAAACGCGGAGCGTTGTAGAACTCAAACAACCACCAGCTCCCAATCGAAATAATCGCCACCGCGAAGAACTCGAACCGGTCATTTACCAGCAGCGAGCGTCCCTTGATTTTGTGAACCAGCGCATCGACGAAGAGAATGTAGCCAGTCCATACAATCGGTGTGAACCAGTGGCCGACTAGTCGATTGCCTGAGAACAGCAACACCTCGCCCCCGGCAATGATCACGACGCCAATCCAACCATGCAGTGCAAACTTATTCTTGCTCACGCAGCTTTTCGCAACGGTATTCGCGTCCTGTGTTGTTGCTTTTTGAGTCCCACCAGATCCAGAGCTCGCCTGACATCACTGTTACGCATGAACCAGCGCCACACGTTGCCGCTTCTTGCGTTCTCAGCGCTCAGCAAAGTAATGCCGAGATCTATTCCGATGACGTCCCGATCCACCCAGCCGGTGTTTGGATTGAAAGCATCAGCGAACCCGTACTTCGCATAAATCAGCGGGTACTTCATCCGCATAGTCTTCAGCGCCGCCATCGCCAACCGCGGAACAAACATCAGCGAGCCCGCCGCCGCGTACGGCACCACGGTTCCATCAATTGCTGGATCGCGCGGTGGGCCACCCCACGCAACATAACCTTTCGCGCTATCAGAAGCACTAATGCCCCAGACATTTGGTCCATAGCCGGGAAACTCTTTGGCGAGATCGATGCAGAACTGTCGATGCGCCAACGTGGCGTTAACCGAGTTCTCGAAATAGTTAGCGTGTTCGCCCCGCGCCTCGCGGCGGCCACGAAAATCAACCCAGGCATGAGAATATTGATAAGTGAACAGCGGGGTCTTACCGAGATAACGATAGCCGTCATACTCATTCCCGTTACGTTTCCACGCGTACCAAGCCTCCGAGGTGATCGGATTTGTGGGCGAACCGATGGCAAGAAGACAAAGGATAAGGTGCTCGCTGTAGTCATCCCAACGCGCCTTGATAAAACCGGTTTCCGGATGCCAACCCATCGACAAGAGCGTCGGATGCCCATTCAGCATCCATGGAAAATCGATTCGTTGGTAGATTTTTGTCGCGAGTTCCATGATTTCGGAATCTTCACGAAAATACTGACGCGCGGTCAGAGCTCCGGCAACCAGCAGCGCCGTATCGATGGATGAAACTTCGCTTCGCCATCTGCGTTCGCCGGTGTTGACGTCCATCCAGTGATAAAACCAGCCATGTTCCTGTAACGCGCGGTCGGCAAAGAAGCGCAGCGTCGCGCGAACTCGTGCGCGTGCTTCCGATCGATTTATCCAACCATGCTCGCTTGCGATACAAGTCGCGGTCAGTCCAAATCCAGTTGCCGCGATGCTGGCAATGTAGCGATGCTCTTCATCCGAGGCGGCCCCGTCAGTTCTGGTTCGGTCGAGCACTAAACCTGTAGCCGGACTCGCCTGATCCCAGAAATATTGAAATGACCGGCGTTCGAGATCTTCGAGGAATGCTTCGTCGCGCGGTGAGAAGTGACTTTGTTGTGCGGCGCGAACTTCAACCGCGCGCAGCGGCAGGATCAGAACTAACCATAATAAGACAATGCGGCGGTAAGATAAGGCAGCGTGACGGTGTCGAGCGAGGTACATGAAACAGGAAGTGGATCTTATCGGCTTTGCCTAAAAAGTCTAACTGGCTGACTTTGTCGTCCGCGAAGCGGACAAAATGAAAATAGCCCAGCGCTTCAGCGCTGGGTTACGCGTCAAACAACCGAATCAGAGCCCGCGAAGCGGGCGACAGGATTTACAAAACCGCGAACGATAGTGAGCGGGATAAAAACACGCCTTGATGTGTAGTCGAATCCTTAACCCGCTTGCTACCGCAAGCGGTTCGGTATCTGTCGTCCGTTTCACGGACTTGCGATCCTTTTGCGCTCTGATCACAGCGCTAAAGCGCTGGGCTATTTTCACCCCGTCCGCTAACGCGGACGGATGCCACCTCCATTTGTGACCGAAACGGATCTTATTTCTGAACTTCGAAGCTCGTAACCAGCTCGTGAGGATCTGCCGAGCTGTCGCCAACCATCACCTTGAATTCGCCGGGCTCAACGACGAAGCGCATATCGCGGTTGTAGAAACCGAGTTGCTCCGCAGTGAGTATGAATTCGAGCTGACGCTTCTCTCCGGGTCGCAACGTCACTCGTTGAAATCCTTTTAGCTCTCGCACCGGGCGAGTCACACTCGCGGCAACATCACGAATGTAAAGCTGCACCACCTCATCGCCGGCGAGACGGCCAACGTTCTCGATTTCAACACTGACTGTAATGCGACCGTCGGGGCGAATCCACGGCGCGCCTAGTTGCAAGTTCGACAAACGAAATTGCGTGTAACTCAAACCGTAGCCAAACGGAAAGAGCGGCGTCCACGGAACGTCGAGATATTTTGAAGTGTACTTGTTGTTCGCATCGGGCGGCCGGCCAGTATTCATGTGATTGTAGTACAGTGGTTCCTGACCGACACTGCGCGGAAAGGTCACCGGCAATTTTCCGCCCGGGTTCACGTCGCCAAACAACACATCAGCGATGGCATTGCCCGCTTGCGTTCCGGCGAACCACGTTTCCAGAATCGCGGGGGAGTTTTCGGCGATCCAATTGATGGTCAACGGCCGGCCATTCATCAACACAACCACAACCGGTTTCCCCGTCGCCTGAAGAGCTTTCACCAATTCCAACTGACGTCCGGGCAAATCGAGCGAACTGCGCGATGACGCTTCGCCGCTCATTGCAGCGGATTCACCCACGGCGACGATTACCGCATCAGAATCCTGTGCGGCACGAACGGCCTCGTCAAACCGCTGCGCTGAATCGCTGTCGATTTCAGCCCCTTTCGCGTACACGATTTTTGTACCAGGCGAAACTTTTTGCTTTATACCCGCCAACAGCGTCACTACGTCCGTGGCGTTCCCGTCTCCTGTCCAGGAACCGAGCATGTCAACTTGATCATCCGCCAGCGGGCCAATCACGGCAATTGACTTCAGGTTCTTTTGCAGGGGCAACGTCGCTTGCTCGTTCTTGAGCAACACAATTGAGCGTGCGGCGATTTCTCTGGCCGCGGAGACATTCGCCTGGCTCAGGATTACCGATCGCTCGCGAGCTTCGTCGGCGTAAGGCCGCGCGAATAGACCGAGCCGAAACTTCATCCGCAAAACGCGCCGCACCGCTTCATCGATCGTCCGTTGAGAAACCCGTCCGCTGCGCAAGAGCGCGGCCCCGTTTTGGTTGTAAAGCCGGCTGACCATTTCCATGTCAACACCTGCGTTTAGCGCGAGCTGCGCGGCGTCCGCTTCGTTAGCCGCCAAGCCATGTTGAATAAGTTCCTGCACCGCGGTGTAATCGCTGACGACAAAACCTTCGAACTTCCATTCATCACGCAGAACCTTCGTCAGCGTGAACGGGTTCGCCGATGCCGGCACGCCGTTTAGATCGTTGAATGCGCTCATCAGCGTGCCGACACCTTCATCGACTGCAGCTTTGAACGGCGGAAAGTAAATCTCGCGCAACTTCGTTTCGGACACGTCTGTCGTGTTGTAATCGCGGCCTGCTTCTGCGGCGCCGTATGCCACCCAGTGTTTCGCGCAAGCCATCACCTTGTCGGGCGCGCTGTAATCGCGTCCCTGGAATCCGCGCACGCGCGCTCGCGCCATTGCCGCGCCTAGGTACGGATCTTCACCCGATCCTTCGACGATGCGTCCCCAGCGAGCATCGCGCGCGATATCGACCATCGGCGCAAACGTCCAATGCACACCCGCGGCACGAGTTTCCGTCGCGGCAATACTTGCGGAACGCTCAGCGACAGCAGGATCCCAACTGCTGGCCTCGCCCAACGGGACCGGAAAGATCGTCCGATATCCGTGAATTACATCGAAACCAAACAGCACCGGGATTTTAAGTCGCGATTCTTCGACCGCGATTCGCTGCAATTCATTCGTGCGTTGCGCCCCACGCACGTTGAGCGTTGAGCCGAGCAATCCTTTGCGCACCAAGTCGCGATGCTCAGGTCGATAATTTCCGTTGGCCTCGCCATCGAGCTGCTGGAGTTGCCCCAATTTTTCTTCCAAAGTCATGCGCGCCAATAGCGCATTGATTCGCTCTTCGACACCTCGGGGTTGGGTTTCGGCCGACTGGCCGGTCGGAAACAAAACAAGAGTGAGCGCAAAGAATGCGAGAACCAGGAAAGAGATTGTGCGCGTGAGCTTCAAGACGCTAAATCAACAGAGTATCCACCATTGTAATATACTCCCACGAGGATTCTTCCTAACAGGTTTCGTGTTACAAAATTCTCTCAATGCCGGGACTTATCTGTCGCGCCAACGCGTCAGCGGAATCGTCAGAACCATTTTAGTGATTCTCGCGCTGCTGGCGAGTGCGCCGGGGCAGAGCCGGCGACCAGATTCTGCCAGTGACTCAGCCGAATTGGTTCGCGCGGCCGAGCTGCTTCGCACCGGGAAACCGGACGAGGCGGAGCCACTCCTTCGGCGTATCCTGGCCGCGAATCCGAAAAACGCGGACGCGCACAACCTGCTGGGTGTGCTCTTAGACAAGCGCGGAAACAGCGCGCAAGCGGAACGTGAATATCGCACGGCGCTCAGCATTAATCCGCGGTCGATTTCAGCGCGGGCGAATCTCGGCGTCTTGCAAGCTCGCACCGGCCACGGTGAATCCGCGATTGCCACCCTCGAAAGTGTTTTGCGCGACGCACCGAACCATGCGCAAGCGACACTCAACCTCGGATTGGTATACGCGGCACGCGGCGATTATCGGCGCGCACTGCCGTTTCTCGAGAAAGCGCGTGCCCAACAACCAGAAAATCTGACTGTCTTAGCGGAGTTAGGCTTCACGCTTTACGAACTGAAAAGAACTGACGAAGCAACTGAAGTGCTGGCTTCGGCAGCTTCGTTCGCGCCGAACGATCCAAACATTTTGTATCTTTCTGGATTAGTGGCATCGCTGCGGGGGGATCCCGAAGGGGCCGCGACGTTTTGGCAAAAGGCGCTCGTATTACGGCCTGAGTTTCCGGCGGCAAATTTCATGATCGGCGAAGAGCTCCGAAAGCAAAGACGCTATGGAGGCGCGGTCGAGTTTTATCAGAATGCCTTAAATCAAGATCCCACACAACTCGTGTTTCATGTACGGTTGGCGGGCACGTATATATTGCTTTCTCAGTGCGACCGCGCTCTGGAAATTTTCGAGCGAGCAACGAAGCGCTTTCCCAATTCGGCTGAACTTCAATACTTTGTTGGCATCGCCGCGCGCGGCGTGGGAAATTTTGAACTGGCCGAAACTGCATTGCGCAAGTCGCTGGCAATGCAAGACGGCAACGTGAATGCCCTGGCCCAGCTTGGATTTGTACTCGACCAACGCGGGCTCGATGATGAAGCCGAGAAACTGCTGCGCCGCGCGGTAGCGACTGAGCCGCGTCACTTCTACGCGAATTTCGACCTGGGACGTGTGCTGGTGCACACGAAGCAATATGAACAGGCGATCACTCCGTTGATGACCGCGGAGCAAATTCGTCCGCATGATATAGGGGCGCATTACCAATTGTTCATCGTCTTCAGCCACCTCAAGCGGAAAGAAGATGCGGATCGCGAGCTGAAGTTATTCAGACAATACGAAGCCGAGAGCAAAATTGCGGACGGCGATGAAGAAGAAGTCGAAGACAAACTGCCGCGCCCGCCAAATCGAGAACAACCTGATTGAGTTACCGAACAGGGAACGATAGGCTAAAGAACCGCGAGCGTCAGCGAGCGGATCATCCAGGCTGCAGAGACTGCTTAATTCCTGTCGGTAGCGCTCCGCCTATTGACCCAAACTTCTTTAACCCCGCTCACTACGTTCACGGTCCTGTATCCCCCGCTAAAACTGAAACCTGCCCTGTATCTCGACCACGCGCCCAGCCAAGCCGCGTTCAGCCCGGCCAAACAAAGCGTTCTGCACCTGTGTGCTCGGACTATTGAAGTTGAATGGTTGCAGGTTCAACAGGTTGAAGACGTTGAAGAAATTCGCTTTTACTTCGAAGTATTTTCCTTCTCCGAGGAACCGATCCAAACCAAATTTCTTAGCCAGCGTCATATCAACGTCGAAATAATGCGGGCCGCGGAACGAGTTCCGGCCGACGCCCGGCAATTGAAATCCGACAGGCGCTGCCGTGCTGAAGAATGCCTTGCCACCGCCGGGGAAATTGCTGCCCGTAATAAAAGCGTCGTTAGAGCTGTCAGTGCCCGCGCCGCCAAAATAAGCGACCGGTCGCACCGGGCAAATACTTGGACCGCGAGTGCTGATGCATTGGCCCACCACCGGTGTCCACGGAAATCCCGTGTGCGCCGTTAGGATGCCGCTCAATTCCCAGCCACCTAAAAGCACGCCGGCTGCATCGTGTCGATTCCGGAAGATAGGCAAGTCCCAAAGCCCGGACGTGACAAAGTTATGCCGCACGTCGTAATCGGATGGGCCCCGTTCCTGTCTTACGTCCAGCGGATACGTCGGATTGGTCGCAGCCGTCGGACCTTCGTAGGAGACAATATCGATGCTCTTACTCCAGCGGTAGATCGCGTCGAATTGAAATCCTTGACCGAAGCGACGCGTGAGCCGCGCGATTAAAGCGTTGTAGCTCGCGTTGGTGTCAGGCGTCGGAAAAAGGATGTTGGAAAAAATTCCCGGATCCGTAAAGAAAAAGCGTTCGTTAACCAACCGTACCAAATGACGACTTGCGCTTCCCTGATACGCAACATCTGCCACTAATTTCTTCGGCAGTTCGTATTGTCCTTCCAGCGAATAAGTGTACGCATAAGGTGTCGGTACATCGGCGGGCGCGCCCCAAATCTCAACCTGCGCGCCATTCACCAAATTCGGAATTCCGTTCGCGTTGAACGTCATCTTAAGAGCGGGATTTGCTGGATAACTGAACGGAGAATTGTTGGCGCCCAGCGCATAGAGAATCTGACCGCCATTGAATGGCGTGCTGAAATCGGCCGCGGAAGTGCCACAGCAGATCGCGTAACGCGCAAAGAACGGCGGATTTCCGCGCGTATTGGCGAACTCGAGCATCGGGATTCGGTTGTAGATGAGGCCGAATCCGCCGCGCAGCACCAATTTGTTTCCGTTCACGAGTCCACCCAACTTGTCTCCAAAGTTGGGGCTATAGGCGAAGCCTACGCGAGGTCCAAAATTGTTTTTGTCGGATGGATACAGGCTCTTCGTTGTAACCAGCCGAGCGCCGGTTAACTCCTGGCCGGGCGGACCCAAGACAAGATTGCTAAGAATGCCGTTCTTCTCTGACAGCGGCGCAAAATACTCCCAACGCAATCCCAAATTTAGGGTCAGATTAGGACGAAACTTCCAATCGTCCTGAAAAAATAGAGCGTCGGTCGTCGATCGGAAGTTGCGCTTTGACTGCGCCGGACC
This sequence comes from uncultured bacterium, assembly GCA_965653675.1. Lineage (GTDB taxonomy): Bacteria > Acidobacteriota > Blastocatellia > Pyrinomonadales > Pyrinomonadaceae > UBA11740. Next base: position 254,421 of record CBFHBA010000001.1, on the reverse strand, counting down.
ACCGGTGCGTGGATCGGCATTGATTTGATAGAAGAGCGGCGCGTCGTTCGCAAAATTGAAGAGCCCGGCAAACGTGTAAAGCGGACGCGAACCTCCCGACAGATCGTTATTGTCCTGCTCCCAACGACGTTCGCCGCCGAGACTCAACCCATGGTTACCACGCAGCCAGCGAAAGGTATCGCGAAACTCGAAGGTGTTTTCCGAAAAGATGCCCGGTGTGGTCTCGGCCCACGGAGCGCCGAACCGGATGCGATCGAACGGCAGTGTCTCGATCTCGATGCGCGGAATGCCAAAGTTCGTGTTCGAGGATGAATCAATTTCGTTGAACGAAAACCGCGTCACGTTGAAGCGTGCTTCGTTAGTCTTAGTGGCAGAGATCGTGCGAATCCACGTCACCATTCCAAACAGGTTCTGGGGCGCAGTCGTGATGTCCCCCATTGGACGGCTGCGACCCGGGGCGTCCGCCCCGGTGCCGCGGAAACGTGAAACATAGGAACTGAAAGTCAGCGAGTCTTTGTTGGTGACGTTCAGATCGATGCGCGGATTGAACTGATTGCCGCGGCTTATAGTCGGCACCGCGAGTTGCGCAAACTGAATATCAGGAATGCCGTCGCGCGGACCATTGAGATCAGCGAACGAAATATATTGTCCCTGGGCTCCGCGAATACTGCCAATGTCCAGCCCGCCGGCGAGCTGGTTACAATTGCTGGAATTGAAACCCGCAAAAGTGCAAGTCACCGGAATCACTGAAACTACGCGCGGAGTAATTCCCGGAGCGCCCAGAATACGCGCGGCAATGCTGCCGGGCCGCGCAGCGATCACAGCAGATCGAAAGTCGGGAGTTTCAATGAATGCGTTGACCGTGTCAGTGTTGTTGCTGCGCAGTCCTTCGTAGGAAAAGAAAAAGAAAGCGCGATCTTTCCAATGATGGGTGCTGGGCCCGCCTTCGCCGAATCTGGGCAGAAAAATTGGCCCGCCCAAACTGCCGCCGAATTGATTGAGATGTTGATTGACGCGAATATGCGGCGCGCCGTTCGGCCCGCCGTATTTATTGAATGAATTCAATCCGGGACTGTTGTTTTTCAGAAAGAGACTCCCGTGAAAGTTTCTTGTCCCGTTTTGAGAAACGGTGAGGACCTGCGCGCCCGTGTTACGTCCGTACTCAGCCGAATACACGTTCGCAATTACGTGCACCTCTTTAACTGATTCCTGGTTCGGAGTAATCACGGCCGCACCGCCGTTAGTCAGACTGTTCACACTGGTGCCGTCGATCTGATAGTTGTTGGCGGTAATGCGCTGGCCGTTGGCTGAGATCTGCGGCTGGTTCTCCGTTTGAAAAATCGATCGATTCGATCCGCCGGGACCGGCTGTGTTCGGCAAAGCGACTGATCCGCCAGTGCCGCTGCGCGCGGCGTCGCCAAATACGCCGGGCGTCAAACGGGTCAACTCGTAGGGGTCGCGGCCGAACTGTGGCAGCGTACGAATCTCCTGGGTGGTGATTCCTTTGTCGATGTTCGCTTGTTCACTTTCGAGCGGCGAGGCAGCCTCTTGCGAGACAGTCACCGTCGCGCTGACTTCACCAACATCCAGAGTGATGTCAACTGCCTGGACGGCTTCAGCTCTCACCGAGACGTTTTCCAGGATTTTCTTTTTGTAGCCCGTCTTCTCGGCAGTCACCCTGTAAACGCCCGGCGGCAACGCCGAAACTCTGTAGAAGCCTTCGTCGCTGGTCGAGGCCGTATCTGTCTTGCCGGTTTCTTTGTTGGTGACTGTGATAGTCGCCTGGGGCACGAGCCCTCCGCTTGTGTCACTAACTATTCCCTGAATACTCGCTCGGAATTGCGCACTGGCGGTGATACTCACTAAAAGCAGCAGCACACCGCATAGGCCCACGCGCATAAAAACGTTTGGGCTAGGCATGTTGGAACCTCCTGGATCGTTTCGCCTGCAATGGATGGGGAGGACCGTTAAGGGGATCTAACTCAATTCTTCAGGGGATCTAAGTTAAGCCGCCGGGTGGGGAAACTGAAGTTATAGGGTTAGATCGTGTTCACACGATCTATTCGGGCCGAGCTTGACCGACGGTTCAGGGGTAGGTTCAAGCTATCACCGAAACCACAAAAGTTCAACCGAAATTTAAATCAGGTTAGTGGCCCAATTTCGATTCGCTCTGCGTCCCTCTGTGAAATCCTCACCGTCCTCTGCGGTTTTCTCGATGCTGGGAAATAACCGCAGAGGATCACCGAGGGCTGCGCAGAGAACGCAGACGAAAAGACCCCTCTGGCACTCTTTCGGATGTAACTCTGGGAGCTAGTCTGATAGACTCTGCGCGCTAGTCTGATAAACTCGCGTCCACATCAGAAAGACGGACAACTAATAGAAGGGATCAGTTCGATGCGAACAAAAATGATCTTACTGGCCACGGTTGTCACGACCGCGTTGACGATGGCCTGCGTCAAAGGTCCGCAGACCGGTGCGGGATTGAAGAAAAAAGGACCGAACGAGACCGTGCGAATCGGGTTTTCAATGGATACCTTGAAAGAAGAACGCTGGCAACGCGACAAAGAGCTGGTCGAGAAACGGTGTAAGGAAGCCGGCGCCGACTGTGAAGTGCAAGTCGCCAACGGAGACGATTCATTGCAAACCAAGCAATGCGACAATCTCTTAACTAAAGGTGTTGACGTGCTGATCGTTGCGCCGCACAACGGCCAGATTGCCGCGTCGATTGTTGAGGCCGCGCATCGCCAGGGTGTGCCGGTGATAAGTTACGACCGTTTGATTCGAAATTCCGATGTCGATCTTTATGTTTCGCATCAGGTGGTGAAGATTGGACAGATGCAGGCGCAATACGCGCTCGATCACGCGCCGAAAGGAAACTACGTGCTGATTGGCGGGTCGCCGACAGACAACAATGCTTTGCTGTTGCGAGATGGTCAGATGCAAGTGCTCAAGTCAGCCATCGATCGTGGCGATATAAAAATCGTCTCCGATCAGTTTGCGAAGGAATGGAAAGCTGAAGAAGCCCTGCGCATCACCGAAGATGCACTCACAAAAACCAATAACGATCTCAAGGCCAACGTCGCCTCGAACGACGGTACGGCTGGGGGCGCTATTTCGGCACTACCTCCCGACCTGGTCGGAAAGGTTCTCGTGACGGGCCAGGACGCGTCGCTCGATGCCGTGCAACGCATCGTTGACGGCAAACAGACGATGACTATCTACAAACCGATTGTGCCGCTTGCTAACAGCGCCGTCGATTCAGCCATTAAGTTAGCTCGTGGCGAAAAGCTCGAAACGAAAGACAAAATCAACAATGGCAAGATCGATGTTCCCTCCATTCTTCAGGAACCAATCGTCGTTGATAAGAACAACGTGATGCAGACCGTGATCAAGGACGGGTATCACAAGATCGAAGACGTTTATAAGAACGTGCCGAAGGATCAGTGGCCTAAACCATAACTAGGTTCGAGTTTCGCGTTTCGAGTTTCGGGTTCGTTTCAAATGAAGCTATTCCACCTCATCCAGAAGGAGAATCCCACATGGCTACTTTTAAGAAATTTGAGGACATCGAGGCCTGGCAGAAATCGCGACAGTTAACAAAGCAAATCTATCGGATGTCTCGAACGGGACAGTTCGCACGAGATTTCGGGTTGAGGGATCAAATTCGACGCGCCGCCGTTTCGATAATGTCGAATATCGCGGAGGGTTACGACCGAAGCGGCACCGGAGAATTTATTCAATTCCTGGCCACTGCGAAGGGCTCGGCAGCTGAAGTTAAGTGCCAATTGTATGTCGCCTTGGACGAGGGTTACATCAATAATTCCACGTTCGACGACCTGAGCAAGCTGGTTAGCGAAATTGGAAACATGATTGGCGGGTTGATCGGGTATTTGCGACGCTCAGGCATCAAAGGCACAAAATATAAAGTGACGGATCAATAATTTGCATGGAAGGCAAACTCGAAACTCGAAACTCGAAACCCGAAACTATTCTGCGAATGCAGAATATTACGAAGTCATTCCCCGGAGTTAAGGCTCTCGATGGAGTGACTTTAGATCTTAACGCTGGTGAGATCCATGCGCTCGTCGGCGAAAACGGCGCCGGTAAATCGACCCTGATCAAGATTCTTGCGGGCGTCTATCCGCATCCTGAATACGGCGGCGAGATCATGCTCGACGGCGCCGAACGACGATTTGGGAATGTGCGCGACTCCGAACAAGCTGGCATCGCGGTCATTTATCAGGAAATGTCGCTCGTGAAGGATCTGAGCGTCGCTGAGAACATCTTTCTCGGCCGCGCGCCGCGACGCTTCGGAATCATCAGCTGGGAAGAGTTATTCAGCCGCGCGCAAAAGCTACTGGACGAGCTTCATCTCCCGATTGATCCACGCACGCCGGTTCGCACTCTGGGCATCGGCCAACAGCAACTCGTCGAAATCGCGAAAGCGCTTTCACAGAACGCGCGCATTCTCGTACTCGATGAACCGACTGCCGCATTGACTGATGCAGAAGTCGATACATTGTTCGGAATTCTCAACGGCTTGCGGGCGCGAAATGTGGCGATGATCTATATCTCGCACAAGCTCGACGAAGTATTCCGCATCAGCGATCGCATCACGGTGCTGCGCGATGGTCGCACAATCGAGACTAACGCCACCTCTGAATTGAACGAGCCCCGGGTGATCGCGCAGATGGTCGGGCGCGAAGTTGATCACATTTTTCCGGAAGCGAAACACGAGCATGGAGAAACAATCTTCGAGGCGCGCAATGTCACGGTTGAAGATCCTTCTGTTCCCGGCAAGTTACTGGTCGATGATGTCGGTTTCGCCGTGCGCAAAGGAGAGGTTCTCGGCATCGCCGGCTTGATGGGCTCAGGACGCACGGAATTACTAATGGCAATCTTTGGCGCGCACGCTGGTCGCAAATCAGCGGCGATGTTCATAGAGGGAAAGCAGATTCAAATCAACAGCCCGGCGGACGCAATCAAACATGGCGTCGCGTTTGTCACCGAAGATCGAAAGCGATACGGATTGATTCTCGATCAGACGATTCTAAGAAACATGACACTCGCCGGACTGCGAAGACTCTCTGGTCGATTTATCACGGATGAAAACGCGGAAGCGGCCGCCGGCGAACGCGCCGCGAAGGATCTTCGCATCAAAGCGCCTTCTGTGTTTACCATTGCCGGCACGCTCTCCGGCGGTAATCAACAAAAAGTGGTGCTGGCGAAATGGCTGCTGACAAATCCGCGCGTGCTTTTTCTGGACGAGCCGACACGCGGTATCGACGTTGGCGCAAAGCAGGAGATCTATGCTCAGATTAATCGCCTGGCCGAAAGCGGACTCGCAATCGTTCTTATCTCATCTGAGCTGCCGGAGGTGCTCGGCCTTTCGGATCGAATGATTGTCTTGCACGAAGGCCGCGTCACCGGCGAGTTCATCCGCACTGAAGCAACACCCGAAGCAGTGATGTCATGTGCGACAGGGCACGTGAAACAGGCAGCATAGAAAATAGTCAAATCGTTTAGAGGTCGGACTTGTCCGGCCATGCGTGATGTTCCGGTCGAAATCGATTGGCGTTGGAGATGGACGGAGGCGAAATTCGCTAGGTCGGCGGACAAGTCCGCCGTCTAAAGGAACGGTAGGATTGTGCAAATGGAAGATCAATCACAAACTGGCCGAATAAAACTGCGCACGTCAGCGCTGCGCGCTTACACGATGCTGGGCGCGTTGATTGTCATTTGGCTTTTCTTTCAGTGGGCCACGATCGATCCGAACCATCCATACGGTCTGTTCCTAGGGGCAATTAACTTCTCCAAGCTGCTTCAGCAAACGGCGGTAACCGGCGTACTCGCCGTCGGTATGTTAATGGTCATCGTCAGCGGCAACATCGACCTTTCGGTTGGCGCGGTGGTGGGATTGGCCGGGGGAATCGCGGCGATGACGCAAGGCTGGGGACTTGTGCCTTGTTTGCTCATCGCCATTCTCGTCGGCTTAGCGATTGGTGCACTGCAGGGATCGCTCGTCGCCTACATCAATATTCCATCATTCATCGTAACTCTCGGTGGACTGCAGGCGTGGCGCGGTGTAATCCTGAAACTGACGAAGGGCGCGACGATTCCGGTTGAGCTTCCCTTTTTCCGCTCGCTTGGCCGCGACTTCATCGATCCGCGCGTCGGATTTGGGCTAGCGCTGATCGCGATCGTCCTGATCATTATCACCAACATGCGCAGAAATCGCGCGCGTCAGCGGCATGGCTTGCAAGCAGCGAGCATCACTTCGACGATCGCACGGATCGTGGTTCCGTCGGTCGCGATCGTTGGGTTCATTTTTCTGATGAACAAGGCCGGCGGTATTCCCATTCCCGTCATCGTCTTGCTCGTCGTCGCGCTGGGAGGCGGATTCCTCACCACGAATACGACGTTCGGCCGTTATCTTTACGCTATCGGCGGAAACCCGGACGCGGCGCGACTCTCCGGAATCAATTTGAAACGGTACATCCTGGCCGCATTTTGCCTGATGGGTGCGCTGGCCGGTGTGGCTTCGATTCTACACACGGCGCGCGTCGGCAGCGCATCGCCCGATGCCGGAACGCTGATGGAACTCGATGCGATCGCGTCATGCGTTATCGGCGGAACACGTTTGATGGGCGGACGCGGCACAGTCTTCGGCGCGGTGCTGGGCGCGTTGATTCTGGCGAGCCTCGACAACGGCATGTCGCTGCTGAACGTAGAGAACTGGGCGCAGTACGTCGTCAAGGGCGGCGTGCTTGTAGCCGCAGTAGGCGTTGACATGTTCGGAAGGCGGAAGGGCTAGGAGGGTGTAGGTTATAGGGTGTAGGGTGTAGTTGCTCCGTTTCCAATGTCATCCGCTAAAGAGCTATCGAGATTTGATCGTCTGTCAAAAAGCGAGTCTCCTTCTTCACCCTACACGCACCACCCTACACCCTAAACTGTCATGCCCGCGCTCATCATCCACGGACATTTCTATCAACCTCCGCGTGAAAATCCATGGACGGGAATGATTGAAAAGCAACCCGCTGCCGCACCTTTTCACGATTGGAACGAACGCATTCACGCCGAATGTTATGGGCCAAACAGCGCCTTCATGTCGGACGCGGAAGGGCAAACCCGCACAATTAACAACTACGCCAACATGAGTTTCAACTTCGGTCCCACGCTGTTGAGCTGGCTCGAGCAGCATCATCGCGATACCTATGAACGAATCATCAGTGCTGATCGTGAAAGTGTGATCACGCGTCATGGGCATGGCAATGCGATCGCGCAAGCCTATGGTCACGCGATTCTGCCGCTTTGTAACGAGCGCGATCTGCGCACTCAGATCCGCTGGGGACTTGCGGACTTTCGTTATCGCTTCGAACGCGATGCGGAAGCGATATGGCTGCCGGAGACCGCCTGCAATGATCGCGTCCTTAATACGCTGATCGAAGAAGGGATGCGTTACGTAATTCTCGCCCCCCATCAAGCGCACAGTGTGAGAACCGCGAACAGTAGTGAGCTGGATCCAGCAACCACCACATACGATGAAATTGGCGCGGATCAACTCGACCCGGGCATTCCTTATCTCTATCGCAGTAGTGATGGTGCAGGCTCGATTGCCGTCTTTTTGTACGACGGCCCGACTTCACGTGCAATCGCGTTTGAGCATTTACTCAAATCGAGTCACGCTTTGGTCGATGCGTTTGTGCGCGCTGTGGGCAACCGACCGATGATGAATGTTGCCACCGACGGCGAGACTTACGGGCACCACTTCAAATTTGGCGATTTATGTTTGGCGCATGCGCTGACGAACGAAGCGCCGGCCCGTGGCTTCAAAGTAACGAACTACGGCGCATACCTCGATCAATATCGGCCCGAAGTCCAAGTTGAAATTAACAAAGGACCTGACGGCGAAGGCACTTCGTGGAGTTGTCTCCATGGCACTGGCCGTTGGATTCGCGATTGTGGCTGTCGCACCGGTGGCGAGCCAGATTGGAATCAGGCGTGGCGCAAGCCATTGCGTGACGCACTCGATTTTTTGCGCGACGAAAATATCGATTCTTTTGACGCGACAAGCGGCAAGTTGTTCGCGTTCCCATGGCTGGCACGTGATGACAGCATTTCTCTGATTCTGGATCCGCTGCGCTCGCGCGAATACTTTCTGTTTGAACACGCTGGCCGGTGGCTCGCGGATGACGAGCGATGGCGCGCGCTCACCTACCTTGAACTGCAGCGCATGTTGCTCTTGATGTACACAAGTTGCGGCTGGTTCTTCAATGACATTTCGGGAATCGAGACGATTCAGATTTTGAAGTACGCCGCGCGCGCAATTGATCTGATGGAACAACTTCATCTGCCGTCAGTGCGCGACCGCTTTCTGGAAATCTTAAGCGAAGCGACAAGCAACCGCCGTGAAGTCGGCACCGGCGCTGACATTTTTCGCCGCTTCGTTGAGCCGTCCAATCCAAGTCATTCGGCGCGTGTGTTGAACTTAGAAGCGGTCGGGCCTTAACTGCGCAACGAGCCAGCGAAGCTGGCGACAGAGTTTAGCCCAGCGTGAAGCGAGCGCAGCCAGCGGAACCCTGGGATCAAGACCATTTGATAAGCCAGCCCTTTAGTGGGCGAGAGATCGATGGTACGCAAAAAAAAAGAAGTTTCAGAATCAGCGACTCGACGAAGGTCCAAACGCACCAGCCAAACCGGCAAGGATGCCGGTGCACCGCAGGCAAGGATGCCTGCGCTCCGGACTTTTTCGCCGACGCTCGGCGATATCGATCTCCACCTTTTCGGCGAAGGCAAACACGAACGGATCTACGAAAAGCTCGGCGCGCATTGCCGGACTCACCAGGGCAAGCGCGGCGTTTCGTTCGCGGTGTGGGCGCCCGCCGCAGATCGCGTGAGCGTTGTCGGAAACTTTAATGATTGGGATGCAGCGAAACATCCCATGCAACAACTCGGATCGTCAGGAGTTTGGGAGCGCTTCATTCCGGGACTGCGTGGTGGCCAGCTTTACAAATACGCGATCACGAACGCCGGCGAACAAACTTTCAAAGCTGATCCTTACGCGTCGATGATGGAAGTTCCGCCCAATACGTCATCGATCGTCTATCAATCAAAATACAAATTCGGTGACCGCGTTTGGATCAGGAATCGCGCGAAGCGAAAAGCGTGGCGTGAGGCGCTGTCCATTTACGAGGTCCACCTGGGTTCGTGGCGTCGCGTGACTGAGGAAGAGAATCGACCACTAACGTATCGCGAGATGGCGCCGCTGCTCTCCGACTATGTGACACAGAAAGGTTTCACCCACGTCGAGTTTCTGCCGTTGAAAGAACATCCGTACGGCCCGTCGTGGGGTTATCAGGTCAGTGCATACTACGCGCCATCAACTCGTTACGGCACGCCTGACGATTTTCGTTTCCTCGTCGACCATCTTCACAAATCGGGTATTGGCGTGATCATGGATTGGGTGCCGGCGCATTTTCCGAAGGACGCGTTTGCGCTCGGACGTTTCGATGGCACCGCGCTGTACGAACATCTCGATCCACGCAAAGGCGAGCATCCGGATTGGGGCACCTACATTTTCAATTATGGCCGCAATGAAGTGCGGAACTTTCTGATCGCGAATGCGCTGTACTGGCTGCGTGAGTTTCATCTCGATGGTTTGCGCGTCGATGCGGTCGCGTCGATGCTCTACCTCGACTACAGCCGCAAAGAAGGCGAATGGATCCCGAATGAGGCCGGCGGTCGCGAGAACCTCGAAGCGATCTCGTTTCTAAGAGAATTGAACGAAGTCACGCATCGTGAATGTCCCGGCACATTAATGATCGCCGAAGAGTCAACGGCATGGCCGCAAGTCAGCGGCCCGGTTTATGCGGGTGGGCTGGGTTTCGATTTCAAGTGGAACATGGGTTGGATGCACGACACGCTGAAATATTTTCAAACCGATCCACTCTTTCGCGTTGGCAATCACAACGCGCTCACGTTTGGGCTGCTCTACGCGTGGAGCGAGAACTTCATCCTTCCCTTCTCTCACGATGAAGTCGTGCATATGAAGGGCGCGCTGCTGAACAAGATGCCGGGCGACGAATGGCAGAAGTTTGCGAACCTGCGTGCGCTGTACGCGTACATGTGGGCGCATCCCGGGAAGAAACTACTGTTCATGGGCGGCGAGTTCGGCCAGTGGCGCGAGTGGAATGAAACTGAGAGTCTGGACTGGCATCTTTTGCAAACACCGGCACACAAAGGCGTGCACAGATTAATTAAGGACTTGAATCGTTTGTATGCGACGCACGCGGAACTTTGGGAGAGCGATAGTGACCCGAGCGGCTTTAGTTGGATTGAAGTGGATAACGCTGCGGAAAACGTCATTGCGTTCCGCCGCATCGCGCCCTCAACCGGAAGAGAAATTATCTGCGTCGGCAACTTCTCACCAGTTGTTCGCGAACGCCATCGCATCGGGCTGCCGCGCAAAGGAAGCTACAAACAGATCCTGAATACTGATGTGGATAAGTATTGTGGCGGCGGATTTGGCGTCGTGAAAAGTATCCGCGCCGAGAAGACGGCATGGCATGGGTTGGATTATTCCGCTGAAATTATTCTGCCGCCTTTGAGTGTGATGTGGTTTGAAGCTCCGGTGCGGTGAACCATGTGCAAGGACTAACGGTTCTTGAGAGCTCTTTTCATTTCGGCACTAACTTCAGAGACGTGACGCCACCCGCCGATCGCGTAAGCGATCCGAATCCACCCCCGAGCCTTCATGACATCTAAAATCGAGTCGATAATGAATTTGGGCTGTTTAACTGCTTCATATATTTCCTTGTTGTTCTTCTTATCGTAATTAATAATTTGCGAAGCCACCGACATGATCAAATCTTCATAATCGGGAAGGTAGACTCTAGCGTATTCTTCAAAGCCGTAGGTAGTAATTTCGAAGTAATGGTATCTCCGACCGCCTCCTGATAGCTTTGCCTCAATATGGTATCCGTTTCGATCTAGCACTTCGAGCGATTCAAGTACTTCGTCCTCGGGCACTTCGAAAGTAAGCGCGCGCTCAATTACATCCGGCACGTCAATATGCTTGCCTTGCTCTTCCTCGATTGCAATCTCAACAGACAACTTAAGCACCAAACTATCAACCCACGTCAGACCAGGCACAACGTCCAAAGAAGTTGATGCGTACACAGGTGAACTACCAACTGCCGGTTTAGAGCTATGCCCAAAGATTGCCATCACTATCCTATCTAGTTGCTCTTCATAGGAATTCAGGTCGTCTATCCTCAGCCAATGCGTCGCTTGAAGCGCGGTCGGTATTTCACAGCTATCGATAACGATAGGAATGATTCTGCTGCCTTCGTTAATCCTCTTGATTACTCCAACATCTAGCTCTTCGCGAACCCAAGGTTTGTTTACGCTGAAGTGCGAAAGCACCACAATAAAGACGTTCGACTGTTCTATGCCCTCATCAAATACTTTCTTTACGATGCTGTCCCCTGGGGTAATTTCCCACTCGTCAAACCACACTTCTACTCCTTTTTCATGTAGTTTCGTAGCGAATGCTCGGACAAACCGATTTTTGTCTTCACTTGCGTGAGATATAAAAGCCTTTGGACTCATGCGATATCCACTGTCAGTAACGACGCGCTAAGTTACGCGATGTGATAGCTGCGGGTGGGTAACTATGCGCGCGCATCAAACTCTTGTCCACCAATAATCACCAATTTGAGTTTCCGCTCAGCGTCCAACGCTACCACATCCGCCCGCTCCCCTTCCTCAATCGATCCGCAGTCTTGATCAATTCCCAGCAAATGCGCAGGATTCATCGCCGCCATGCGCGCGACGTCGCATTCCGAAGCGCCAAGCGACAACATCAGCTTCACGGCATCGAGCATCGCGATGACAGAACCGGCGATGCTGCCGCGCGCATTGCGCGTGCGGCCGTTCTCGACGGCAATTTTCTCCCCCCAGATTTCATAGTCGCCGTCGCCAAGGCCAGTTGCCGCAATCGCATCACTGATCAAATTCAAACGAGACGGCGTCACAGTCCGCAGCAGCACTTTCAACATCATCGGATCGAGATGAATGCCATCGGCGATGACATCCAGGCTGACATCATCGTTTAGTAATCCCCAACCTACGGGTCCCGGCGCGCGATGATGTAGCGGCGACATCGCGTTCATGATTTGCGTCAGGTGTTGCGCGCCGGCTTCTTGTGCCTTGTCGAGAACCTCGGGCATCGCGCGCGTGTGGCCAATCGAAACCACCCATCCACGTTGTCTCAGTTCGCGAATCAACTCAATGCCGCCCTCGATTTCCGGCGCGATGGTGATCATGTGAACTGCTTCTTCGCGTTTTATGGCCGGGAGTGAATCAAGGTCGGCGACGCTTTTGAACGTGCGAAAGTGTTCGCGATGCAGTGCGCCGCATTGTTCGCTGCTGACAAACGGCCCTTCGTAGTGGACGCCGAGCACGCGCGCGCCAGAGGTGTTTATAGTACCAACTTCAGTGGCGGCCTTTTCCGCGTCGGCAAAGCTCGACTGAGGTCGGTATTCTGACAACTGCTGCTGTTGCATCACTTCGCTGATCGCGGCAACCGCTCGTTCATACTGTTCAGTTGGACCAGGTACCAGCGTCGGCAGCCACGCGGTAACACCTTTGCTCGCGAGAAACTCTGAAACTCGCAATAAGCCGGACGCATCAGCACTATTCACATCCACGCCGACAGCGCCGTGAATGTGAAGGTCGATGAAGCCGGGGAAAATCGTTAGGCCCGAAGCGTCAATTGATGATTCGTCGAGCACCGCATCCGCTGGGGATTCAGCAATTCGCGCGATACGACCGTCGACAACCTTGATCGTACAGCTGCCGAGTACTCCATCCGGCAAGACCGCCCGCGCATTTCGCAACGTCATTGAGCTATTTGAATCGGATTTCACGTGATGTGATTAAAACAGATCGAACCTTTATAGAAAAATGCCCGCGGCGTTAACCGCGGGCATTTCCGGGGAGCGAATGACGATTCGGTTAGAAAATAAACTTCGCTCCGAGTTGAATGGTGCGCGGATCGCGAACGCTGATGATCTGGCCGTAAGTGGCTGATGTTGTCGAGCCTTGGACGCCGCGGAAATTCGTGTGGTTGAAAACATTGAAGAACTCGCCCCTCAGCTGGAGCTTCATGGCTCCCTCACGTCCGAAGTTGAAGTTCTTGAACAATGAAAAGTCAACACGTTTTGTCGACGGGCCCAGGATGGCGCCGCGCGGTGCATTACCAACGACGTTTGCCACTACCGTTGACGCGCTTGGGGGGTTTGTTTGCACACATGCGGTATTGAACCACTGCTGCAAGGTATGCGGCGCGTTAGTATTCGGGTCACAAAGCAGATTTGGTCGATTTCCCGCAACCAGCGCCGGAATGTTGCCAAGGCCGGCGGCGTCGAAGTTCGTAGTCAGGGTAAATGGCAAACCAGTTTGCAGAGTGACTATGCCGGATACTTCCCAGCCACCCAGGACGTGTCCTGCTAAGTCGTGCCGTTTGCTAAAGAACGGCAGGTCGTAAATATAGTTGGCCGTGAAAATCTGGCGCCGATCCAGAGTAGCTCGGCCGCGGTCGAGTCGATTGTTGAAGGAGTTTTCCGGCGCCGTGCTGCGATCGGTTTGGTTGTCCGTCAAGTTCTTCGCCCAAGTGTAAGCAACGTTGATCTGTGACGTAGTGCCGAACCTGCGTTGAGCAAGTGCCTGAAGACTGTTGTAGTTGGAATTAAACTGCGGCGTAACCATGTTAATTGATTGGTAGCCTCGGTACGGTCTGATCTGATCGAGAATAGTTGACGACAGACCGTTGCCGCCGAAATAGGTGCCTGCTACTTGACAAGGCACCGTCGTCACTCCTGGAGTTTGCAGCGTGTTGGAGCTGTTGGCGGCAACGCACTGATGGTTTAGTGCGAATCCCGGAGGCAGCTCGTTTAACTCATACGCTCCGATAAGATGCGTACCCTTCGAACCAAAGTAGCCGACACTAAACAGGGTGTTGTTGCCCATTTGGTGCTGGAACTCCAGCGACCAATGCTGCATGTATGGATCCTTCCAGTTCGGTTGAATCGCGCGCAGGCTGGCGGTAGGGCTGCCTTGCGGGCAAATCGTCGCTGCTGCGTCCATACGAATTAGGTTTTGGATACATGTATCCTGGTAAGGCGGATTCTGTCCAATATTCTGTTCGTAAGTGCCGTTGAGCACCTGATCGTAATAGATGCCATAGCCCGTGCGGATTGATGTCGTCCCCTTGCCAAATGGATCCCAGGCAATTCCGAAGCGTGGCGCAAAGTCTCCCTTTGGAGCTTTCACGACGTACTTACCGTACGGCGAAACGGTGGGTGTGCAGTTGGGTGCTGTTTGAACGTTTTGCGAATTAACAATGATGCCGTTGCAAAAGTTGCCGGTGCCCACGACGCGAGTTCCATTTCCAGCTACTTGCGGCGCATTCGCCGCACTCCATAGTCGCGGATCGAATGTCGATAATCGCCCATTCCTGTCGTACGGCGCTCCGAAGAAGGAATACCGGACGCCGTAATAGAGCGTTATGTTCCGTCGGAATCGCCATTCATCCTGTGCATAGGCTTCTTCTGCGATCTGACGCATATCCGCAGTGTAATCGAAGTGCGCTTGCGTGAGCGTCACGTTGTTTCCCAACAGGAAATTAGCGAAAAGCTGGAAGTTGCTGGCTTGTGCCGCTGTGAGTCCCAAGGCCGTCCTTTGCGCGGTGGCGTTTGGCGCGGCCACGCTCGCTTGTTGGGCTCGTGCTATCGTTGTGTTGCCGAAGTTTGTGCAAACACCTTGGTTGAGAGTGGGGGAGCTGGTTAAGGCATTTTCATTCTTTCGGTAATACGAAAACTGGTTTCCGAATTTGAAAGTGTGCGTACCCATTGTCCAACTCACGTCGCCCGCGAAGTTGTGCTTGTACGAGAAATTGTCGTAATTGCCGAAAGCGACGAGATTACTAAAGCCATTGGTGTTTGTGCTATTCCCGATTTGGGGTGCGAGATCGCGCACCACTGTGAATGGCATTGGCGGCGCAATTGGCGAGTTGGCTCGAGCTAACGTTCCGGTCGTACCACTCAGTATCGCGCCATAACCATAGTTCCATCGTCCTACGGCCACCAGGTTTGATCGTGGCACCCATGTAAGTTGTGCGGTGTGCGTTTTGCCGGGCGATTGGGTGACGCTGGTCGAGACTCCCGGTATTCCTGAGCCCGACGAGAATATCGAGTTCACGTCGACGGTGGGAATCTTGTCGTGTTCGTACCGATAGTACGCCGACAGTTGGTTACTGAAGCTGTGGTCGATGCGAATTATCTCCTGGCGAAAATCCGCCACGTTAAGCGCTGCGCCGATAAGTGCACCGGTTAAAGCATTAGTCGGCAAAGGCATCCGCTTATAAATCAAATCGAGGTACTGTTGCGATACAGGGTTGATAGTAGACAGAGGAGTTCCAGCTGGCAGAACGCTAGTGCAATTACCCGTGCCAATTGTAGGTGTGGACGACGCTGCAAACGCACTTAGGCAAATATCTATCGGGAAAATCCCATTACGCATACCAGCGGTCGGAACGGTTGCGCTTAAGGCTGGATAACGACGATCCTTACGCTGCTCTTCAGAAAAGAAGAAGTAGGTTCGCGCAGGTTTGTAAACGGCTTTTCCACCTTCACCAAATCGAGGAAGATAAACAGGTCCCCCAATCGTTCCACCAAAATTGTTATATCGGAACGGGGCGCGCTTGGCTTTGCCGTTCGATTCACGTCCGAAAAATGGACTGGTGACAGTGTTCGAGAGAAAGTCATTCGCGTTTAGCTTGTCGTTGCGTACAAACTCGAACAACGACCCATGAAACTTGTCCCCACCCGCGCGAGTAACCACGTTGATTTGGCCGCCGCCACTACGGCCTGATTCCGCGGCGAACAGACTGCGTTGCACTTTGAACTCAGAAATCGAATCAACACTCGGATACGCCTGAATGGTGATATTCGAACCTCGATCTGTCACATCTGCGCCGTCGATCGTATACGTGTTCTGCGCACTACGCGCGCCATTGACAGAAATATTCATTGTGTTTGCCTGGCCCGCCACGCCCGCCGCACCGACCGGATTTGTGGTGCCGACGTACACCTGATCGGCGAGGTCATTGGAAACACCCGGCGCCAACGTAATTAGTTGCACCCAATTGCGATTATTAAGCGAGAGCTCTCTCACCTGTTGGCCACTGATCGTTGTCGCAACCGTGGGCGTTGCAAGTTCAACTGTCACAGGATCCGACTGTATCGTGACGGTCTCAGTAATCTCGCCCGTCTGGAGCGCTATATCAAGCGTGCGGCGCTGGCCGATGTCGAGTTTTACGTTGCTAGCTACGAACTTTTTGAAGCCGGATCTTTCTACGGTCACCTCGTAGGTCGCGACCGGTAGATCAGGCAGAGTGTATATGCCGTCGTCGTTGGTTGTTACAGTACGCACGACGACTTTCTTTTCAGCGTCAGTAAGCGTAACTGTAGCTCCCGCGACTACCGCACCGTTAGGATCGGTCACGGTACCATTGATTGTGCCCGTGGTTTCCTGTGCGGAAACCACCACGGCGAAACAGAACACGACGACAAAAGTTGAAATCAAACTGCGTAGCAGATGGAAACTTTTCATTTGGGGAATCCTCTCGATCGGGGTTTGGATTGCTAGGTTAATGATTCGTCCTCGAAAATTCAGAACGTTTGATGGCATGAACCGAAAAAAATTTAGGCAACTAACGGGCCGCGCGACGCGTGCATTCCACACCTACTTCACTTGAACAGTAAAGAAAAAAGGTACTGAACCGTGACTTACAATTCGCGACCGATGGCGCTTGTGAAACTACGGCTGCAATCGAAGACTCTCGAACCCGTGCATATCATGCTGATCGCAGCTAACCAGCTCAGGAACCGCATTTTATGCGACCAATCAGCCACAACGAAAGCTAAAAGAACTTATTGAGCGAATAAGGATTGGTGATAACCGCAACAGGTCATAACCCAGTGCCAGGGACAACTTTTCAGCGGAGTGCGTTATGCGATCGCTGTCCTGCAGCGTCATACCACCTACGTGAGCGCAGCTATGGGTAGTTGCACGTCCAGAATAATGGATCGCGTTCAGTTTTTCGGACGTTACGATGTCGCTCCGTGAGCGTCGAAAGAGTTCGACAAGGATATCATCGATAACCCATGCCACATTTACATCAAAATTGACTTGACGCTTCGGAGGTTGCGTATATACTCCGCGCGGCACCACGTTGACAGAAAAATCTGGCTTCATATTTGCGTTCGACTCTTAGCGA
This sequence comes from uncultured bacterium, assembly GCA_965653675.1. GTDB lineage: Bacteria > Acidobacteriota > Blastocatellia > Pyrinomonadales > Pyrinomonadaceae > UBA11740. The sequence goes on along the minus strand of CBFHBA010000001.1, from coordinate 237,080 downwards.
ACATCAGTCATATCAACTGCGAAGCTCTCGGATTTTTCGGTAGGGTTTCTCGCCGGAGTAATTTCAAAAGGTGTTTCCGATCCGTTCTTTGGCTAAGTCGTTTTCCATCAACTCAAAGATTTGATGTCAAGGAGAAACTATGCGCAACCTTATCAGTATCGTTTGCACGCTCTTCGTTGTGATTGTCATTAGCGCCACGATTGTCACGGCGCAAACCGGAACGTCGAACATTACGGGCAGTGTTACCGACAGCACGGGCGCGGTGGTTCCGGGCGCAACGGTAACGGCGACAAACGAGGCCACTGGCGTGAAGAGTACACAGACGACCAACGACTCAGGCGTTTACGCGTTTTCATCGCTGCCAGTCGGTAATTACTCCATCACCGTCGAGAAGCAGGGATTCAAGGCACTCGTGAAAACGAACAATGCGCTGGAGGTTGGCACTCCTCTGACCGTCGACATGGTTCTCGAAGTCGGTTCGGTTGAAGAAAAGGTGACGGTTGTTGGTGGCGCTGAACAAATAAATACTGCAAATGCCACCATCGGCAACGTTGTCGAGCAAAAAGCGATCGAGACGTTGCCGCTTAACGGACGCAACCCCTTGTCGCTCCTGCTATTGGAACCGGGCGTAACGCAGAGATCGTTCGGGGGAGCCGGGTCAGGTGTGCATGTCAATGGATCGCGCGATCGCGCTTACAACGTGACGATCGACGGCATTGAGGCAAATGAATCGTCGGTACCAAATCCGGTGAGCAACTTGTACCGGCTCACGCCCGACAACGTCCAGGAATACAAGGTTACAACTAACAATGCGACCGCCGAGGAGGGCCGTAATAGCGGCGCGTCGATTTCGGTGGCGACGCGCGCCGGCACCAGCGAGTTCCACGGCACCGGCTATCTGTTCTACCGCAATGAGGCATTAAATTCGAACGAGTTCTTCGCGAATGCGCAGAAGACTCCCAAACCCGTGATCAGGATGCAACAGCCCGGATTTGAAATTGGCGGGCCGATCAAGAAGAACAAGACCTTCTTCTTTGGCAGCTATCAATATAACCGCGTCGACTTCACCCAGCCAATCGATCAGACCTTCGGCAGCATACCTCTTACTTATACGGCCACGGCGCGTACGGGAGTCTTTCGTTATTTCGTTCCCGACCCGGCTAATCCGCTGGTAATCGCCGGCACAACAATCACGCGCAACAGCCCGCTGCTGGTCGATGGAGCCGGCAATCTAATCCCCGGCATCCCGGCGTGTGCCACTCCTACGTCGAAGAGGTGCATTCAAACTTATGACATTCGCACGGCGACAAACAATCCGAACAACATTGCCAATCGCACTTTGGACTCGGTCATCGCCGCGATCAACGGCACGACACCGGTCCCGAACAATTACGGAACTGGTGACGGTCTGAATTTTGGAGGTTTCCTGTGGAATCCGCCGACCGCGATTAGAGGACCGGCGTACGCGGTGCGCGTCGATCACAATTTCAACGCAAACAACAGCATGTTTGGTCGCTTTCTCTTCTCGGACTACAACACGCTTAAGGGCGACCCTCTCAATGGCAGGCCGCAAGTCTTTCCCGGCGGCCCCGCCTTTGGTGAAGTGTTCCGGCGCACATCCAACCTGGCCGTTAGCTATCGGCGCGTGATTTCGCCACGTATGGTCAATGAATTGACCGTGGGTTATGCGCGCTTTGGCTTTCTCTTCACGCAGGGTGAAGCGAATCCTGCTTGGCCTGACGTACCGCCATGGATGTTCCCCACCACCACTACACCGTTTCTGAACACGCCTCGCACGGCCCGTTGGGTGACGACTCCGCAATTGCTGGACAACCTGAGCATCGTGCACGGTGCTCACGTGTTTCGTACCGGTCTCAATGTCCGTTTTTACCGTCACGTTGATCAGCGCGGCCAACCCGGTGGTACTAACGTGACGCCGGCGGTAACATTTTCCGAATCGCAACGCGATCCATTCACGACCGCCGGAGGCGGTTTTCTTGCTGCGGGAGGCATAAACTCCTCTGACGATCTACCGAACCTACAACGGTTCATCAACACGCTGTATGGTTTACCAGGCCAGATCTCCCAGAATTTCATTTCAGATCTAAAGGCCGATGCATTTCTACCGTTCAAGACGGGTGACAACATTACGCTGTATGCAGAAAAGCATAATCTTGACCAGTACGACTTCTATTTCCAGGATGAGTGGAAGGTGCGTCCAAACCTGACGCTCAATTACGGGGCACGGTGGGAGTTTAACCCGCCCGGGAACACTTCTCCGCAAAACAATGTGTTCGTTCCGAGCACCCCGATTGCCGGCACGCCGTTGCCTGCCACTCCAGTCGTTAACGCGCCAGGGGCAGTCACCTTCGTTCCCGCGAAGCGTTGGTATGAAGGCGATTTTAACTGGGCGATCGGTCCGCGCATTGGACTGGCATGGAGTCCGGACTACAAGTCCGGCTTCCTCCATTCGCTCTTCGGTGACGGCAGCAAGAGCGTGATTCGGCTGGGATACGGAATTGCTTTCGACACGATCTCTTCGTTCCAGGTTACGGCAGTGGCCGGGAAAGTCCCTGGCTTGGTCCAGCGATGCGTCACCAACTTCCCGTTCACCAGTATTACGAACGGATGCGTGAACACGGCAACCTCGACGCAAACGGTCGCCAGCGGATTTCCGCAGCAGTTACCGGCTCCCATTCTGAAGCCGTCCAACTTCTTCACTCCGCCACAACAACTGCGGAGCGCGGCGCCGAATGCGACAGTATTTGCACCGCATATGCAGCTTCCCACCGTGCACGAGTGGAACTTGAGCATTCAACGAGAGTTGCCGTGGGGACTGGTGATGGAAGCAGGCTACGTGGGACGTCGCGGTGAGCATCTGTTCATGGCATATGACGCGAACCAGGTGAATGTCGATCCGCTGGTGCCATCGTTCTTGATCATGCAGCAGAATCGCGCTAACGGTTGCAATGCGGTCGGTGCAAGCTGCCCTGCTGGTGTCACAGGGGTGACCCCACCCTTATTGTCAATCTTGCAAACTGCCGGCGGCTTGACCGCTTCTGCGGCGACAAGTTTTCTTAATTCTTCAACTACTACCACGGATCTGAATCGCAATAGCGTAGGCAATCTCGCCGTGCGTATCGAAAACACGACATTAGGTTTGAAGCTCAGGCCTAATCAGCAGTTCCAGGTCATCACTTATCTCGACAACAGTGGTGACTCGAACTACCACGCGGCGCAGTTCACATTGCGGCGCAGATTCAGCAGCGGTCTTGGACTAAGCATGGCATACACGTTCGGCAAGTCGATTGACAATCAATCCGTCGATCCGGTGGGTGCTACGTCGGGTGGCGCGCTTTCGACGACTAACTCGCGCACTCCAACTGATATCCGCAATTGGCGAGAAGAACGTGGCCGATCTGATTTTGACCGCACGCATATATTGCAGGGGGCGACAGTTTGGGAGGTGCCACTCGGTAAAGGCAAACGCTTCCTGACGTCCTCTCACGGCGTCGTCAATCAAATCCTCGGTGGATGGACGGTAAACAGCCTCTTCACAGTGATGAGTGGTGAACCATTTGCAGTTCGCAGTGGTACGTTCACCGTAAACGGTAGTCACGAGTCCCGTGCCGGCGTCCAGCGACCAGTTTCACCGCAACTTCAGTATTTACCGGGCCAAACCTTCGCTGGACCAGTGTTGTTCCAGCCGGTCGAAATCAATCCGGCAACTGGAAATCCCTACACATGTGGAACCAATCCGAATGTGACTTTCTGTTTGCCTATCCCTGGAACGAACGGCGCGGGACGAAATATTTTCACCGCGCCAAGCTACTGGAACGTCGACTTCGGATTCATCAAGACCTTCCAGTTGACGGAGCGGTTTAAGTTGCAACTCCGCACTGAACTTTTCAATGCGCTCAACCATCCGAACTTTGACAACCCACGTGATGCTTCGGTTGGATCGCCAAGTATCCGCTCGAATTTGTTTGCCCAGGTCTGCTGTGCGGCTGTGGCGCCGCCCTCGACCCAAACGATCGTACAAACGGGAGAGTCGGCGCGCGTGATCCAGTTCGCGCTGAAACTCCAGTTTTAGATAACCAACACTTACTCGAAACAGCGAGACATCTCACAAAGGTGTCTCGCTGTTTCACATTAACATCGATGGGCCATCCCATGCGCAAGATCACGTCGTTGCTCATGTTCGCGACAGCTCTGATGCTCGCCCCTTCGGCTTCTCAATCACTTGTGATTCAGAAGATGAAACCCGAAGATGTCGTCGCTCGTCATCTCGAATCAATCGGCACTGCAAAAGCTCGCGAATCGGTAACGACGCGAATCATCTCCGGCTCGTCTCAAGTGATCTTTCACACAACGCCCACAGGTCAGGCAGTCGGGAAAGCGGTGTTGGCCTCTGAAGGTACCAAGAATTTGATCGGAATGAGTTTTCCCAGCCCCGTCTACCCGCGCGAACAACTTGGCTTCAACGGAGACACTTTTGTCGCCGCGTACGTCACGCCGGGTGTGCGGTCGCCGCTAGGCGCGTTCCTGATGACCCACAATCTGATTTCTAAGGAAGGCCTGATCGGCGGCGCGCTCTCATCCGCCTGGCCGCTAATTGACTCCGCTAAGCGCTCCCCAAAACTCGAGTATGTGGGGACAAAGAAAATCAACAACCAGACATTTCACGAACTTAAGTACGTTCCTCACGGCGGTTCTGATCTGAAAGTCAGCCTCTTCTTTGATCAGGAGACATTCCGGCACATGCGCACAGAGTACGAGCGCACGATAGCGGCGCCCACCGGAGACCGCTCTTACATTGCCGGGGTCACGTCCGAGACACGCTACAAGATGGTTGAAGAGTTTTCGGACTTCAAGCCGGAGGCCGGCTTAACCCTACCGCACACTTACAAGATCAATCTGTTTATCGACTCCCAAAACGGAACCTCCCAGACAGAATGGACTTTGAAGCTCACACAATTCACTTTCAACGAAAGGATCGATCCCTCTTCGTTCAGCCTCAGCGGCAATTAACGCGCGCCGTCGCCGAAAGTACTCCTCAGCCCCAAGTTTTTGCATCAGCATCCAAGATTCTGCGAAAAAAGGCTTGACCTTGCCGCTGGTGGCGATATACTCGCCGCGTAAATTTCAGGTTCACGGCTTTCGCTCGCCAGAGTTAAAGCCTGTTTCTCGCCGTCGTTTTTACGCGCAACTCGAAAGTTGCTTTCTACAACGCAGAAGCGAATCGCGAAGCTCAGTCGCTAGAGCTTCGCTGTTCGCGTTCATTCACAGGAGGATGTCGCCCAATGAAAAGAGTTTTAGTTTTTGTCGCTCTCGTGATTGGCGTAGGACTTTTTATGCTCGCCAGTCCACAACCCATCTTCGCTCAAGGTGAAACCGGCAGCGTGACGGGCGTCGTGACCGACCCACAAAGTGGCGTCGTGTCAGGCGCTGAGGTAACGCTTACCAATCTCGCCGATAATAGTAAACGAACAACAACCACCAACGATTCGGGCCGTTATGTCTTTGCCAGCGTGGGTGTCGGTAACTATGACGTTACGGTTACCAAGACCGGCTTCAAAAGCTACAGAGCGACGAGCCAAAAAGTCTCCGTCGGAAGTCAGCTTACGCTCGACGTGCAACTTGAAGTTGGCGCCCTCACCGAAACGGTCGTGGTAACGTCGCAAGCAGGCAATGAACTTCAAACCGCCAACGCGACGATCGGCAACACAATTACTCTTAAGAACCTTGAACTACTGCCGAACCTTGGCCGCGATGCGACATCACTGCTTAGTTTGCAACCGGGAGTGACGCCGCGCGGAGATATCGCCGGCAGTTACATGGATCAAAATACTTTTACCATCGATGGTGGCAACAACACCGACGATATGGCTGGCAACACGATTGGTTATATCCAGAACTTCACCGGTCTCGCCGGCAGCCAAACCAGTTCGATGGCGTCTGGTGTGGTCGCCACGCCGATTGAGACCGTTGAAGAATTCAAGGTCAGCACGCTTGGACAGACCAACGATTTCAACGCGTCCAGCGGCGCACAGATTCAGATGGTAACGCGGCGCGGCGGCGACCAGATTCACGGCTCCGTTTACGGCTACTACTACGCGACGAATCATGGAGCAGCGAATTCGTGGGTTGCGAATCACACGCAGTTTGCAAAAGGCGTCCCACCGAGTTCATCTACGTTTTGCCCCGCAGGAACCACATTGAGTACAGGGGCCACTAACTGCAATTTGCTATACACGCCGATTATTCCTAATCATCGCAGCCGCTTTGGTTTTACGGGCAGCGGGCCAATCATTCCGAAGAAAATCCTGGGCGGCAAGACCTACTTGTTCTTCGGTTATGAAGGTTTCCGCTTTCCGGGCAACGCTATATTTGAAAAGCAATCGCCGTCGATTGCGTTACGCGCGGGCGTAATCCAAGTTCAAAATGGACTCTCGACTGCTGTAGCTGGAACGGAAAATGGACTTCCCGTTTCCTATGCTCCCGGCGCATGGGTGCCCTACAATCTCAATCCGGGAGCGGTAACTACGACCATAGGTAGCTCCGCGGCGGGTAATTTGCGGACAGTAACATTACCTGGCACAGGAACGACATTGGATCCGCGCGGGCTTGGGGTAAGTCCAACGATCCAGAGTGTTTGGTCGCGAATTCCTTTGGGCTCAGATCCTCTATGCAATTTCTGTACTTCCTCGAGTTCAATTATTAATGATGGATTTAATGTGTTGGGTTATCTCTCAACGATTCGCACGCCACTCACCTCGAACAATTACGTCTGGCGACTGGACCACGACTTCAATTCGAAGAACCACTTCTTCGGCACATTCCGGGCTTTCAAGCTGCTGAACGTGACGACGAATCAGGTTGATGTGGGCGGTTATTTCGGCGACACGGCAGGCCAATACACGCCAAAGGCGCCGCGTCCGCAACTCGGGGAAATCATGGTGCTCGGACTTACCAGCAACCTGACTTCACGTCTCACCAACGATTTGCGAATCAGTTATCTTTGGAACTGGTGGCAGTGGAGCACGCAGAACGATCCGCCACAGCTCGCCGGTTTACAAGGCGCACTTGAAATCGCGCCGGCGGGCACGAGTGCAACCTTTGAAAGTACCTCGGCGCTGATTCCGTATAATGTGAATAATCAAAGCACTCGCCAGCGCGTTTGGGACGGGCAAGACAAGATGCTCCGAGATGACTTGACGTTCGTCCAGGGAAACCACATCTGGCAGTTCGGTGGGCAGTTCCAGAACAACTACAACCTCCATTTCCGCACTGACAACGGCAGCACGATCAATAACCAAGTCGTGTATGGTATTGGCCAGGGTAGTATCAGCTTCACAGGTTTCATACCTGCAGCAGCGGCAAGTAATTCCAGCAACTACCAAAATCTGGCGGCATCGGCTCTGGGATTGGTCGCGCAGACCCAGGTCATCTACACCCGCACCGGTTCGAGTTTGCAAGTGCAGCCGATTGGTACGCAGGCGGTGGAGCAAAGCACGATCAAGTATTACAGCGGCTATGTCTCGGACACCTGGCGCATGAAGCCTTCGATAACGCTGAACTACGGCGTCAGCTACATGTACGAGACTCCGCCGGTGGAAAAGAACGGAGCGCAAGTTGAGCTGGTTTATCCCGACGGCTCGCTGGTCCATAGCAACACCTTCTTGGCTAAACGAAAAGCTGCGGCGTTAGCGGGCACTCCCTGTCCCTCCGCGAACACGACCTGTGACCTCGCTCCGATTCTCGGATTCGAAACGACCGGCAATCTGCACCTGAAGTATCCGTACAACCCGTTTAAAGGGGGAATTAGCCCACGTGTGGCGATTGCCTGGAATCCAAACTTCAGCAGCGGCTGGAAGAAGATGTTGTTCGGCGATGGCAACACCGTGCTGCGCGCGGGATATGGCCGGACTTTTGGACGAATCAATGGCGTCAATCAGGTACTGGTTCCGCTGCTTGGACCCGGACTTCTTCAGCCGGTCACTTGCTCGTTCACAAGAAGCAACAACACTTGCGATACCACCAACAACCTGGGGAACGTTTTCCGCATTGGCCCAACGAGCAGCGGTTGGGATGGCTTAACCGCCCCGCTTCCAAGCGCGAGTGCGACTCTGCCACAGCCGTTCCTTCCGGGAGTTGGAGGGCAGGCGGTGGCGGGTGACTCCACGGTATTGGATCCGGATTACAAGCCTGAGAAAGTGGACACTTGGAACTTCACGATCCAGCGTCAACTAAATCGGCGCGTATCGATCGAAGTTGGTTATATGGGCAAGCGCAGCAAGAACATCTTCGAAGAAATTGATCTCGATGCTGTTCCTTACATGGAGACACTAGGCGGCCAAACTTTCGCGAATGCATTTGCGAATGTCTGGAGAGCACTCTGCTCGCCTGGCGGCGGAGGTCGTTGCACGAACGTTGACGTAGTAAACGCGGCAGGTACGCCGGCCCAGATTGCGGCGGCACGGGCTGCTCTATACGCATCGGTTCCGAATCAGCCGTTCTTCGAGGCCGCGCTGGGCGGTACCGGCTCGTCTTTCTGCGGTGGCCTGAGTTGCACTCAGGCCTTGCTGAACAGCACGAGTGTAATTAGCGTGACGTCGTCGACCCAGGCTACCGGGGCGACTAACCTTATTGGTCAAACCCGTGTGTCTGACTTGTGGGCCTTTCTAAACGGCAGAAGCTCATGGCAACTTGGTCGTTCTATGTTGAGCGCACAAGCCACGGCTATCAACACCACGACGAGCTTGGGCTACTCGAACTACAACGCCGCGTTTGCCACCTTGAAGATGAACGAATGGCATGGGGTAACGTCCATTACCAACTTTACTTGGGGCAAGGCACTGGGTACGGCGCAAATTGCGCAATACAACAGCTCGAATCAATGGTTGGATATTTGGAATCCGAAGGCCAGCTACGGCCCGGCGGTCTTTGACATCAAGTACATCTTGACCAGCGGCTGGAGTTACCGGCCCGATTTCTTCAAAGGCGCGCATGGCTGGAAACGCCATGTGCTCGATGGATGGTCGATCTCGCCATTCTTTACGGCGCAAAGCGGATTCCCGATTGGCATCGGCTACACGGAAGGCGGCAACTGCTCGTCGGCCTGCCAGGCATTTGGCGAGGTTGGTAACGTTGCCAGCGGCAGTACGGCTTTCGAAAGTGCGATTCCGCTTAATCCGATTCACTATAGCCCGACACTTCACAGGGGCATTAACGGCTCTGCGGCCGTTCTTCCCGGTAATACGACGAACGTTGGCACCTCTATCGCGGCGTCGGCCGGCGGTACGCAGCAGGACATATTCGCGGATCCGGCTTCGGTCTGGGCGAACTTCCGCCGCTGTGTTCTGGGAATCGATACAAGCTGCGGGAGCACCGGGAACCTGAGGGGATTCAATCGTTGGAACATGGACGCCACGCTCGCGAAGGACTTTCATTTTACTGAGCGAGTCGGCGCCACGTTTACAGTTCAGTTCACCAACGTTTTGAACCACTATCAGCCCTCGGATCCGAGCAGCTTAAGTCTAACCAGCGCGAGCACCTTCGGCAGAGTCACCGGCGCTGTCTATGCGGCTCGTCAGATGGAACTCGGTCTGAGAATCCACTTCTAGCCGGGTTCGCATCCAAACAACTCGAGGGGCTGATTCGTCAGCCCCTCTTTTTGTAGATAGTGATTTAGGTTTGGCCGTGCGGGGTCAGGCAACGTGTTTTTTCTTTCGCAGGTCACGCTGAGTTTTCAGGAGCGCGCAAATATCAGTCGACGCTTGTGGCCCACGCCACGCTGTGTCGTCGGAATAAAGTACACATTGAACGATCGCTTTGCCCGTGTACTTGGGATTCTCTTTGCTCCCATTATTTCCATTAGTCGTCTGCACGATGCGCGTCGGTGGTGAGCGCAATTGGCTGGCGAATGTCGTCGTCTTCTGATCCTTCAGGGTTTCGAAACTTAAAAATTGATGCCGGCCAACTTCTTTATTTGTCGCTACGTCGACAAAGACGTAATCCCACGCCACACCGTCAATTGTTTTCCCACCGATGTTTTTCACCTGCATGTAATAAACATAGACGAGGGGCAAACGGCCGGGCGTGGCGGCAAAGACTGCTGTTTGGGAAGTTTGGGCGTTGCTTTGCGCACTGGTCGCATTGCGGGTCGCGTCTGCGGCACTCGTTGGCGGGTTTACCGTATTTCTGGTGTTAGCGTCATTAAACACGCCGTTCATGGGAATAGTCGAGGGATCAAAGTTGCGCGGCAGTTGAATCTGCTTTTCCCATTTCAGTTTGAGAATCTCTAATGGAAGAGGTGAAGCGTCAGTTGGGTTTTGCGCGCGTGCAGAGTGCACTGCGGCAAGGAAGAAAATCGACAACAGGAGTTTTTTTAACATCTCGACTTTTTCCTCTACTTCCAACTACAAGAATAAGTCACGCCCTGCGACTTAGCGATCTCGGTAAAGCGGTCCTCGTAAGGTTTGGCGTACTCTTCAACGCTGCGTTTGATCTTATTGAAGAGGCGACAGTGAAAACTCTCTTTCGCCACGCGGTCGCGCAAGTAAAGCATCGCATTGGCTTCGCCCCAGTATTCGCGGTCCTCCCAAATCTGCACGGGATTGCCGCCCATCTGATTTGCCAACTCTAACAGTTTTGGGTCGTTTACGTTGTGGCCATTGCTCAAGAAGATCTTGTTGTATTGCGGGACCAACTTGACCTGTAGTTTGTAAAGCGCCTCCGGAGTCTGGGCAATCTTCATCACGTGGCCGAACTCGTGCGCAATCTTCGTCGCCGCCAGCACATTACGATTCAGCAACTGATTCGTTTCATACGCTTCAAGCGAGTTCATCACCGGATAATAAATCTTGCTCGGGAAACCTTCGTCGATGCGCGTGCCGAGAGAGATCGTCGCTTCGACCAGTTCACCTTGATCGTTCCACTTGTATTGACCAGTGCCGGCGCCATTCTTGTTTTTGTCATTGATCGTGATCGTCAGCCTCAAATGCGGGTGCTTTTCGTAGAGTTCCCATTGTGCCTTGCCGATGTCGGCAACCAGGAATTCATTTTTCCAATCTTCATATCGCTTGCGATAACGAGTGTCGATGACCTCATGTACTCCGTCATCAGACGGCCTGGCACTTTCTATGGGCGCCGCCTTGGCCGGCACAACTGTAGTCGCAAAGCGCTTATTACTTGGAAGCGACGCGATGGCTAAAGCCGTCAAACCCAGGACGAGAAATAGAAACAATCTTCGAACATTCACCGCAGTGTCCCCCGTTGGCGAGTAGAATTCCAAAACTTCTAAAGTATCCAGGGCAACAAGTCAATAGAATTTCGTCGCTTTATTCTCACGATTCAATAGGTAATTCTGACAGGGTTAATGAATGTTTGGTGCCGCCGCTTGGATAGGCTAGTCATAAAGCAGCGCATTTGCGCGCGCCGTGCGAAATTGTTCGAGCGAATTACTCCACGAACGAATAATCGAATCCGCCGAATCGCCGCGCTTTAGACGCTCAAAAGCATCGGAATTGGCCAGCAATCGCCCGAATCCATCGACCTTCCAGTCTGACGGATATAGCTGGCGGAGGGCGGCGGCAAGTTCGATTCCGAGGGCAACCGCTTGCAGTCTGGTGCGGTCGGTGACCACGATGTTGACCCCGCCGCATTCCTGGTCTTTGTGCGTGGCTGCTGTCGGTGTGAAGCGCACCGGCACAAAGCGGACGCCCGCAATCTGACGCGCATTCAAGTAGCTCGCCAGTTTCTGTCCGTCCAGCCATGGCGCGCCCACTAGTTCAAAAGGAGTGTTAGTACCGCGTCCGACTGAAACGTTTGTCGTCTCAAGCAAGCAAACCCCGGGATAAAGCGTCGCTTCCGTGAGGCTGCGCATATTCGGCGAAGGATTGATCCACGTGAGGTTCGTCGCATCGAACCACATGGCGCGTCGCCAATTTTGCATTTTGATCACGCGCACATCCGCGCCAATTTTTCGCTGGTCATTGTAAAGACGCGCCAGTTCGCCCACCGTCATTCCATGCCGCACTGGAATCGTGTGATAAGCGGTGAACGAGAGTTTGTCGCTGTCTGCAAGTGGCCCTTCGACATCAATGCCGTTGATGGGATTTGGCCGGTCGAGAATAAAGACAGGGAGTTTCGCTTTCGCGCCTTCTTCCAAAACATAACCGAGCGTCGAAATGTAGGTGTAGAAACGCGCGCCCACGTCCTGAATGTCGTAAACGAGCGCGTCCAGGTCCTTCAGTTGTTCCGGCTTCGGCCGACGAGATTCACCGTAAAGCGAATAAATCGGCAGCCCTGTCTGTTCGTCTTTCGCATCTGAAACTTTTTCATCCGCCAAGCCACGAATTCCGTGCTCAGGCGAAAACAACGCTGTCAGTTTCACGCTTGGGGCTTTGAACAGCACATCGATAGTCGCCCGGCCGTTGCGATCGCGGCCTGTCTGGTTCGTTACCAGGCCGACACGCATTCCCGCGAGCGACGCAAAATTGTCGCGTTCCAAAACATCGATACCGGTGAGGACTTGCGCGTCGGCAACGGTGGTTGCTGTCGCCGTGCGCGTCGCTGATGAACTCAAAGGCGCGAGACTCGCAATTAACTCAGCCGCGGCGTCCGACGTTTAGGCGCGTCCTATTGCAACCGTCGTATCGGTAATCGCGCTTGCCACAATGGACGCCACGCGTCCGCGCAGCGAGGCGACATCGCCCTTGCCATCGGGATGGACTCGGTTGCTCAAGAAAACGACGAAGGTATCGCTGGCGGGATCGATCCAAAGCGACGTGCCGGTAAACCCAGTGTGGCCGAACGACCCGAGCGGAAAGAGATCGCCCTTGTTCGTCGAAAATGAAGTGGCAATATCCCAGCCGATGCCCCGCGCCGCGCCGTTGTCACTCACGGCACGCGCCTGCGTCATCATCGCGACGCCGTAGGGGCTCAGAATTCGCGCGCCGCGATAACTACCGCCACTGAGAATCATCTGACAAAAGATCGCAAGATCATCGGCCGTGGAAAACAAACCTGCGTGACCGGCGACACCACCCATGCGAAAGGACGTTGGATCGTGAACCTGACCGCGCAGCCACTGCTCACCCTCGGTCCCCGCATCAGCGCCGCTGTCGCCCAGATAGTTCATCTGCCCGCGCCGTTTTTCAGTTGGTGCAATTCGCGCCGTCAGATTCGCGGCAGGCTTAAAACCCGTCTCGCGCATGCCAAGCGGTACAAAGATATTTTGTCGCGCGAACTCATCCAGCATTAGGCCACTCACGCGATGAACGACTTCGCCCAGCGCGATGTAATTGATGTCGCTGTAGACGAAACGCGCGCCGGGTGAATTTCGCAGCGGCTCGCGATAGAGCCGCTTCATCGCCTCGTCATAACCGATCCAACGGTCGCGCAAATCGAAATCCGGTGCAAAGCCCGAAACGTGCGTGAGCAGTTGTTCGATCGTAATCGCGTCGCGGCCGCCGCCTTTCATCTCCGGGATAAATTTGACGACGGGATCCGCCAGCCGTATTTCCCCACGCTCGATCAAAATCATGATGCTGGTGGCGGTAGCAACGATCTTGGTCAGACTCGCAAGATCAAAAATCGTGTCGGTCGTCATCGCCTCGCGCTGCGGCTCAACTGCGCGCGCGCCGTAGGCTTTGCGCCAAACAATTTGCCCGTGATGACCGACAAGGATTACAGCGCCCGGGAGTTCTTTGTTCTTAATCGATTCCGCGACAATCGGATCGATCCGCGCCAGGCGTTCGACGGAAATCCCTGCGATTCGTGGTGGAGCTTGCGCAACAATCGACGGCGCCAGCAAAAACGCAAGCGCAATGACGAATTTCAAGCGATTCGCGATCATTGTTGAGACTGGTTTGCGTTGGACTTCAACTGAATTCCGGCGCCGAGAGGATACAGACCCGGAAGCGAGATCGGCAAACGGCCGGTGACATCGATCTTTCCGAGCAGTACATTCGCAGCTGAACGTTGCAGACTCGGCATGTCACCGTATGCGACCAGATAAGTTGGCAGCTTTGGAAAATTCAACAGCAAATATGGATTGCCAAAACTGATTCCTACGAGTGGCGTTTGACGATCAAGCAAGGCATTCAACGCACGCGTACCTGGTTTTGGCAAAGCCACGCTTCCCGCCTGGCCGCTACGCACTCGACCGTACATCGACACAATCACGATATCCGCGCGCGCTGCGGCCTCCAGCGTTTTTTCTACTTCCGCGTCTGATGACCGATCGTCCAAAACGATCGTGTCCATCTGCACGCCGCGGCGGCTCATCTCGGCGACAAACGATTGCGTGATAAACAATCGGTCGTCACCGTTTGTAATAGCCAGATTGAACACCTTGGCTGTTGACATTGGTTTCAGAGGAACCAGGTTCGCTTCATTACGCACCAGCGTCATGGCATGAGCTGCAATGTCATCGGCGAGTGCCGAAGCCTGATTTCCCGCGACTACCTGATCGATTTCATCGATCGGAGTGATCCTTTGCTGCGCCAAGCCGAGATCGTATTTCGCCGCGAGAATCTTGCGCGCTGACTGTTCGATTCGTTGTTCAGTCAAGCGCCCACTCTTCACGGCGCTAACGACACCGTGAAAAGCGGCATCCGGATCCGCAGGCTTTAATAGTTGGTCTGCGCCGGCTTCAAGGGCGCGTACCGACGCTTCCTCCTGCGTGAAGTAAAGTGTGAGCCCGCTCATGCTCATCGCGTCGGTGACAATCAGACCGTCAAACCCGAGTTCGTGCCGGAGAATATTGTTGATGACGGATGACAGCGTGGTCGGCATCGTGCCCTTCTCGACCACGATTTCGCTCCCTTCATCTGTTTCGATTGCCTTCAGCTTTCGCTCGCGCGGCAGAGGCGTGATCACCGTCGAGTCAACGCGCGGCAACGCAATATGTCCGTCCATCACCGCGCCAACCCCCGCGCTGACCGCAGCGCGAAAAGGCACGAGCTCAACCGAGTTCAGGCGCTCGCGCGTCACGTCGATTTCCGGAAGCCCACGATGCGAGTCGACGGCCGTGTCACCATGTCCGGGAAAGTGTTTCGCGGTCGCGATCACACCGGCACTTTGCGCGCCTTCGACGAATGCCGCGACAAACTTCGCGACTTGCGCCGGATCTTCGCCGTACGAACGCACATTGATCACTGGATTGGCGGCGTTATTGTTCACATCCGCAACGGGTGCGTAGATTTGCTGCACGCCTAATGCCCGGGCTTCTCTCCCTGTCAACTCACCTGCGCGGCGTGCGTAATCCGGATTTCCGGTCGCCGCGATGGCCATGTTCCATGGAAAGTTGACCGTATCGTCGAAACGCATACCGGCGCCGGCTTCGAGGTCGGCGGAAATCAACAACGGCTCCTTCGCCAGCTGCTGCATGCGATTGACGATCACCACGGATTCATACACCGGCCCACGAAAAAGGATGATGCCGCCAACGTGGTCGTCGACGACTTGATGACGCAATGCTTTAAAAGCTTCGCTCTCCTGATTCAAATACGTCGCGTTGATACCGACAGAGATCAACTGACCGACTTTCTCTTCGAGCGACATCTGCTTGAGCTGCTTGTCAGCCCATTTGAGAGCGTCTTTTGAAGCGTGACGGGAGTATGGCTTGTTCGCTGTAACCGCGACCGAAGTCGCATGCCGGGAAACGGCAATGATCTCCGATGACAAGAATGCGACGGAAAGAATCAGTGACAGCGCCAGACGCAAGCGTTGGCTACAATGAAAGCTATTCATAGATCCGGCATTCATATCTCTGAAACGATGGCTGGAGTTTTCGCCGGCGCGGTTAGCAGGCTAACGAGATACCCCACTGCAGAACAAATTATCGTGCCCGTCAAAACATACCATGTCCAGGCCAGAGGTGTTTTAAGCCAAACGAACAGCATCACCGCCAGGGCGACCGCCATTCCGGTCATGACGCCACGCTGGTTCGCCCGCTTCGTCAAGACGCCGAGCAGGAAGGCGCCTAGCATCGCGCCGTAAGGGAGCGACGCAATTGTCAAAGCGGTATTGAGAACCGATTTCGTGAAGCTCTTTGAAGCAATCGCAATTAAGATCAGTATCAGGCCCCAACCGACTGTGAACCAGCGCGATAATCGCAGCAAGTATTCGTCGCTTGCATTTGGGTTCACGAGGGGCTTGTAGAAGTCAATCACGGTGCTGGAGGAGAGCGAGTTCAACGACCCGCTGAGATTGGACATTGCGGCAGCAAAAATAGCGGCGATCACCAAACCAGAAACCCCGTGCGGCAACTGGCGCACAATGAAGACTGGAAACACTTGATCGTTGCTTTCCAAAACTGGCTTAGACGCGCCCGTTTGATAGTACGCGAACAGCATCGAACCTATCAGCAGGAACAGCGCAAACTGAAACAGCACCACGAAGCCGCTGAGGATGATGGCCTTTTGACCGTCGCGCTGGTTCCGGCAAGTGAGCAGCCTTTGGACGAGCAGCTGGTCCGTTCCATGCGACGCCATCGTCAGGAAGGTCCCGCCCAGCAAGCCCGCCCAGAAAGTGAACGGCACGGTGAAATCCCATCTGAATGAAGTGAACTGAAACTTGCCGGCGACGCCTGCGGTTGTGGCGATCGTGGGCCAGCCCCCCGGAACGAGATGAAGAATTTCGTAGGCCGCCAGCAACGAGCCGCCCACATAGATCACCAGTTGAATCAGGTCGGTCCAAATTACTGCCGCGATGCCGCCTTCGAAGGTATAAACCAAAGTCAACAAACCAACGATTATGATTGACCAAAGCCAAAGATAAGGCAGGTTTGGCAAGCTCGCGCCAATGACGGCGGCCAACACCAGCGACGCCGAAAAGATTCGGATGCCTTCACCCAATGCGCGCATCCCAAGAAATAGTGAAGCCGCGAAGTTTTTTGTCTGTGGTCCGAATCGCCGCTTGAGAAGTTCGTAGGCGGTCAGCAGGTCGCCGCGAAAATATGCCGGAATAAAAATCAGACTGATAATGAAGCGGGCAACAATATAACCGAGCACGACCTGCAAATAAGTAAAATTGCCGCCCTGCTCCGGCTTCGCGTAATTCGCATAAGCGATCGCCGGAACACCAATCAGAGTGATCGTGCTTGTCTCAGTTGCGACAATCGAAAGGCTGATAATGATCCAATGGGTGTTCTTTGCGCCGACAAAATAATCTTTGACCGTGCGTTGCGAGCGCCGAAACATCACGCCAAAGGCCGTAATGCCCGCCAAATATGCAAGCAAAACCACATAATCAATCGCTGAGAAACCCATCCGCTTACTTGTGAAGGCGGGCCAGTGCGTCGGCGACTACGCCCTTTGCTTCCGCCAAAGCCTTTCTTGCCGCGGCGGCTGACGCTCCGCTCTTCGTCATCAACAGCGCGACCGGCAGGTCCTGTTCGGCCGAGTCTAGCATCCGTCTGGCGGCGTCTTCATCAACGCCGGCCTCAGCCTGCAGGATTCGAAGCGCGCGCGCGCGCAATTTCACGTTGCGCGTCTGGACATTCGTCATGCGATTGCCAGTGACGTAGCCGAGCCGCACCATTGTCGCCGTGGAGATCATATTTAGAATCATTTTCTGAGCGGTGCCAGCTTTCAAACGCGTGGATCCCGCAACTACTTCTGGACCGACAACCGCAACGATTGGGATTTCAGCCGCCTGTGTAATCGGCGACTCCGAAACGCACGTGATCGCCGCAGTGAACGCGCCCAGCCGCCGCGCAAACTCCACCGCCCCGACGGTGTAGGGCGTTTGACCCGAGGCAGCAATTCCGATCAAGACATCGGTGGCGCTGAAATTTCGCGCTTTCAAGTCGTTCGCACCGGCCTCGGCATCGTCTTCGGAAGCTTCAACTGCGCGATAGCAGGCTTCGTATCCGCCGGCTATCACACCTTGAACCAGATCGGCTGACACCCCAAACGTCGGCGGACACTCCGCCGCATCCAAAACGCCGAGTCGTCCCGATGTGCCTGTGCCGACGTAGAACAAACGGCCACCGTTTCGCAACCGATCCACGACTTGATCCACGGTTTCGGCGATTCGTGGCAGCGCCGCCTGAATTGCAAGCGCAACGGTCGCGTCTTCATCGTTCATCGTCCGCACGATTTCGACCGATGAAAGTGTGCTGAGCTTCGCCGTGCTGGGATTCTCTTGTTCCGTAATGGGAACGGTTCGGGGTTCGCCGAAGGGCATGCTCTAAGAGTTTCAGGTTTCGAGTTTCAAGTTTCAAGTTGCGCGATGAGGTCGGTAGAGTCTCGAGTGTCGCGTTTCAAGTTGATCCGCAATGAAGTCAGTTCCATTCGCGTGAGCGGATGGGTTAAAGCAACAGCTATGTTGAGCTTATGACCCACCTGCTAAGGCAGCTGTTACCAACCTCATCCCGCAACTTGAAACTCGAAACTCGAAACTTGAAACTTGAAACTTATTTTCACCCCGCCAGCGCAAGCTCTTCGCGCAATCGCGCGTGTGCGAGACGAGCCGCCGCGACTACCGGAGGAAATAAAGGCTCTGAAATCACCGCGTGCCTGGCTGTCTTCTCGATCTCTTCGCGCATCGATTCGAGAACCAAGTCGCCCGCACCGTAAACACCCCCGACGGCAGCGATGGGGAATTTGTCGTTCTGCATTCGCAGTCTCTTGATCACTGCTACAGCGGCAATCCCGAGTTCCTTTCCCCCCTCGTGCAGGATAGCGATCGCGACTTCGTCACCGGCACGAGCAACGCGCACAACGTCTTTGCCAAAACCCGCGAGACGATCATTTGTCATCGCCGGCGAATAGATCGCGGTTGAAAGATCATCCGGCGTCGTCACCTTGAAATACATCAACGCCGCGGCAGTCAGTGCTGTCTTTGGTCCGCGTTCATCTGCTGCATGCGCGACGGCCTGCAATCCTTTGCGGGCGATCCATGCCGCGCCGCCTTCGTCGCCAACAATTGGGCCCCAGCCTCCGGCACACACTTGCTTTCCCTGCCGGTTGCGGCCACAGCAGATGGAACCAGTACCGGCGATGACGACCAGGCCCGCCTGACCGTCGGTCGCACCATACAACGCAATGTCGCCGTCGGGAAGTAGCTCGATCGATTTGATTTCTTTCAGACAGTGCTTGATTTTTTCCAGCGTCACATCGCGTATGTCTTTGCGCCGGACTCCGGCCAGGCCGACCGTTGCATGCAGGACATCGTCGCGATACACCCCGGCCTCAGCACACGCACGATCGACTGCCTGCCGCACGTTCGTTGCCGCGTTCGCGATCCCGATTCTCAAGGGATTGGACGGACCGGCTTGCCCTTCACCGATCACGCGTTTTTGCTCGTCCATAATGACTGCGCGCGTACCCGTCCCCCCGCCATCGATGCCCGCGACCAGCAAACGGGGATTGCGCGCGCTGGTTTTAAATGCCAGGGGCCGGGATTCTTGTTTGCGCAATTCGAGGACGCTGTTCATTTCTATGATTTTAGATGCCCAGATCGCTATAATGGAAACTAAAAGATCTTATTCGTCCAATAATCCAGAATAATGGCGAGGAAAAATGGATATCAGACAACTAAGGGCCTTTACGGCAATCGCTGAAACCGGAACATTCACCGCAGCGGCGGAACGTGTCCACGTGACGCAAGCGGCGATCAGCATGCAGATTCGACAACTGGAGCGCGAAACCAGTGTCCGCCTGTTCGTGCGTGCGCCGCGCAGGGTTCTCTTAACGGAAGCCGGCGAGAAACTGCTCGAGCGTGCTCGGGTGATTCTGCGCGAACACGACGCCGCATTGAACGAGCTGGCAGCGCTCACCGGGGCCGACAAGGGACGCCTGCGGATTGGCAGCGCGTCGGCCATGGTGAGCGGCGATCCCCTGCCGCAGATTTTGAAGAAGCTCAAGGCGGCGCATGCGGCCGTCGAAACATCGGTCATTTCAGGAACAAGCGAAGACCTCGTGCAACGTTTGATGAATGGTGAAATCGATGCGGCATTTGTTTCGCTGCCGGTTGAAGCACGTGGCGTGCAGACTGAACTGCTGAATGAAGACTACCTCGTCGCGATTGCGTCGACGCGTCACAAGCTGGCGAAACAAAAAGTTGTCAGTGCTTACGCACTTTCGAGTGAGAAGCTGATTCTTGGCGAGCGTGGCGGCAACACGCGAAGGTTAATCGATCAATTCTTCGCGCAGGCCGGCGTCACTCCAAACGTCGCGATGGAGTTGAGCCGCCTCGCGGCCATCAAGCGCATGGTCGAAGAAGATATGGGCGTCGGGATTGTGCCGCTGCAATCAGTACAGGAAGAAGTGGCAAAAGGAACGCTCGTGCGCTGGTGGATTGAAGGGGCCCAAATCAACTGGCAGCTTGGACTCGCGCGACTCGTCGGCGGCTATGAATCGCCCATTCAACTAAAGTTCCTCCAGTTGTGTCGTGAGCGCTTTGGAAAGTTGACCGGTGCGCCGCGAGTGAAGGATAAAGCCAAACGAAAAGCCGCAAAGAGCTAACGCCGATGCATTGCCTAAAATGTCCAGGCGGGCGGGCTTTATCGTCCGCGAAGGGGACGACGTGCCACTTCCATTTTGGGCATACGGCTAACGCCGCTGCTCCCGAATCTCATTCAAACCACAGACAAGCCGTTCAATGTCGCTTTCGTCGTTGAAAAAGTGCGTGGCCGCGCGAATACCCTGGGGTTTTTCCGTTACGACTACCCCGCGACGAAACAACGCGCGCACAACTTCTGCGTGATGATCGACTTGAATTAGTGTTTCCCCTGAACGTGATGCTTCGCTATTTAACGGTGAAAGCACCTGCCAATTGTTTTCTGTCAATCGCGCGGTAAGCTTCCGATTCAGTTCAAGAATGCGCCCTTGAATATTTTCAATGCCGACCTCGGCAATCATTTTCACAGAGGCGCCCAGCGCGAATATTCCCGCGAAGTGCGGACAACCCAACTCGATGCGCGCCGCCGTATCATGACGAGGGCGAAGCTCATCGTTGCGCATCTCGAAAGGGTCTTCGACGCTCAACCAGCTCAACCCTCGCGAGCGTGTCTGATGCAGGAGATTGCGGCTCAGATAAACGAAACCCGAGCCATAGCCTGCCAACATCCACTTGTGCCCGGTCGCGCACAACGCATCGATCTGCATTCGCTTCACGTCGATTGGAAATGCGCCGGCGGATTGGCTCGCGTTGACGACCAACGCATGGTCGCCTTTGTTTCTGCCCAATTCGTCGAGGTCGCAGCGGAAACCATTCGAGAATTGCACGTGGCTCAAGGCAATCACAGCGGTGTTGTGGGTCATCGCATCGCGGATGGACTGAATCTGCACTTTGCCTTCAACCGCGGGCAACAAATGCACCGGGATCCGCCTATGCATCCACGGCAAAGTCGTGACGGGAAATTCCAATTCGCTCGAGATGACTTCACCGCGTTCCTCGAGCGCATCAACGATGAGATTCATGCCAACGGACGTGTTCGTCGTGAAGGCGATTTCGTCCGGCTCGGCGTTAATGAATCTCGCCAGCCGTTCGCGCGTCGCTTCGCGTTCCGCCAGCCAACGGTTCCAGAGCAGATCACCGTCGCTCATCATTTTTTGGTAGTAGTCGGTCGCGGCAGCGTGCGCAGCAATCGATACCGGACCGGCGGCGGCGCTATTCAGATAAGCCAGCCGGCTGGTAACGGGAAACTGCTTGCGAATTTCCGTCCAGTCGATCATTGAATGGTTGTTTCGCGCGCGCCGTAGAAACCGGCCCGTGCGTACGATTCGTCAAGCAGTTCGACGGGATGACAAACTCTTAGCGCCAGACCGGTGAGTTTTGCGCCGGCAGCAATTTGCATGTGGCATCCGGGATTGCCGGTGGCCAGAACTTCCGCGCCCGATTCGGCGATGTGCTTCAATTTTTCGTTGAGGACTTCCTGTGATAACCGCGTCTCGAGCAAGTTGTAGACGCCGGCGCCTCCGCAACAAACCTCGCTGCCATTGAGCAGCGCGAATTTCAAATCAGGAATCGCCCAAAGCATTCCCAGCGAAGCTTCCGCCGCGTGCTGTCCATGAAGAAGATGGCACGAAGCGTCATACGTGGTGCGGTCGAATCCGACGTTCGCCCCATTTCGAAATCCGATGGCTTGAAGTTGTTGACCAATATCGCGTACGCGCGCGCTGAATTCCTTCGCGCGCTCCGCATACCTGGGATCATCAACTAACAAATGACCGTATGAAACGAGCATCGCGCCACAGCCACCGGCGTTCGTGACGATTGGCGCCGATTGATCGCCGTTCGATGCGCTCGAAAATGCATCGATGTTTTGGCGCGCCAGTTTGCGCGCGCCTTTGAGATCGCCTGCGTGCGCATGTAATGCTCCGCAACAAACCTGCGACTCCGGAGCATACGTCGCACAACCGTTGACCGCGAGGACGCGCTCAGTCGCTTCATTGACTCGCTTGAATAAACCTTCGGTGACGCAACCTTTGAAAAGCATCGGAGTGCCGTGCGGAGCGCGGTTCGGAGCGCTCGCCTCCTGCATGCGGACCGCAGACATCCTGCCTGCGTCGCTTACCCGGTCGCTACCGCTCCCGGTTCTGACACGCGACGCATCAAGCAGCAACAGCGCAAACTCAAACCGAGACGAGATTCCTTGAGCCATCCCGGTGGTGACCAAGAGCTTCGCGAGTCCCGAATCTCTTACTAATCTCGCGACCGAGAAGGCCGCACGCAGCCGCGATGGTTGCAACCAAACATGCCGCAGCACGAAATGCAGAATGCGATATGTCCAGGTGAGCTTCGCGGGATTATTGGTAATTTCTGCGCGCGCGCCTTCGAGCAGTTGACCGTACTGCACGCCGGCCGGACACGCCGCTTCACAAGCGCGGCAGCCGAGACATCGATCGATGTGCGTTTCAAACGTCAGCGAATCCGGTTTCAGCCGGCCTTCGGTTACCGCCCGCATGAGATAAATTCGTCCGCGCGGACCATCATTTTCATCCGAGGTGACGACATAGGTCGGGCAAGCCTCGAGACAGAGTCCGCAGTGAACGCAAGCGAGGATCTTTTCTTCTTCGCGAGAAAGAACCGAGCTAAGTGATGAGTTTACAGAGATGTCTTGCAAGATGAATCTGTTTCGCGTTCTTGAACGGGACGATTATAGCAAGAGAGTTTCGATCACGAAGATAGAGTGTCAGCGAAGTGCTCAACGAGTCGGCGTAGCCGACGCCAGAATTTAGCCCAGGGTGGACCGAGTCCCGACAGCGTCGGGACGAGCGGAACCCTCGGAACATGTAAGGAATACAGATCGAGCCCGCGAAGCGGGCGACAGATGTTTACAATCGTCTGTCGCCCGCTTCGCGGGCTCTAAAATTTTTTGGGCGCGTGATCCCCGGGCTTACGCCCCGGGGCTACATTCTGCCGCCAGCTGCGCTGGCTGGTTAAATTCTAATACCCAACCGCCAACCCATCACTCCTTCTCGGATCGGTGGCACCCAAACGAACGCCGGTCTTCTCTTCAATCATGATGCCTTCGCAGTCGCCGAGATATCGCGGCTTGTCGACCAGCTTGTGGCCGCGCGCCGCGAGCGCCTTCTGTGTGTCGCCTGACAATCCATAAGGTTCATAAACCAGCTCATCCGGCAGCCATTGATGATGAATGCGCGGCGCATCGATGGCCTGCTGAATATTCATGCTGTAGTCGATGACGTTCGTGATAACGTCGAGCACAGTGTTGATGATCGTCGGACCGCCGGGACTACCGACGGTAAACCAGAGCGAGCCGTCTTTGCGCAAAACAAACGTGGGCGTCATCGCTGAGAGCGGCCGTTTGCGCGGCGCGACGGCGTTACGTTCACCTTGAATCAAGCCGTAGAGATTCGGTGTGCCGGGCTTCGCCGCGAAGTCATCCATCTCGTCGTTCATGATGATGCCGGTGCCTTTCGCGACCACCGCCGATCCATACGAGTTGTTCAGCGTATAAGTATTCGCGACCGCGTTGCCGTCGGCATCGACTACGGTGAAATGTGTCGTTTCATCCGACTCGTAACCCGCAGGCTTCCCTGCTTTGACTTGTTCGCTCGTTGACGCACGCTGGGGATCGATCGTGCTGCGCAGTTGCGATGCGTACTTCTTATCGATTAAGCCCGCGATCGGCACCTTCACAAAGTCTGTGTCGCCCATGTACTCGGCGCGATCAGCGAAGGCGCGACGCATCGCTTCGGTCATCAAGTGATAGCGATCCGATGACGCCCAATCCATCTTTTTCAAATCGTAACCTTCTAAGATGTTGAGCATCTCAAGCAGCACGGCGCCCCCGGAAGACGGTGGCGGCATTGAGATCACTTCGTACCCACGATAAGTTCCGCGCAACGTCTCGCGCTCTTTCGCCACATAGCCGCGCATGTCGTCCATTGTAATGAGACCGTTGTGGCGCTTCATGTCATCGACAATCAGCTTTGCAGTTTGCCCCTCGTAGAATTCGTTCGGACCGCCACGCTGCAAGCGCGCAAAAGTCGCGCCCAACTCCGGTTGCACAAACAGTTCGCCTTCGTTATAGAACTTGCCGTTGTTGAGATAAATGCGCTTCGTTTCCGGATATTTGGAAAGATAGTCGCGATTTCCGCGCAGGCCGCGCGCCAGCGAATTAGTGACAGTAAAGCCATTTGCGGCCAGCCGTCGCGCCGGTTCGATCAGCTGAGACCAGGTCAAACGGTGCGAGCCGTACTTCTTCAGCGCCAGTTCCATCCCACGCACGGTCCCAGGCACGCCTGCCGCGCGATAGCCTTCAATCGATCCGCCTTCGCCCTTGATAACATCGCCGTTCTTGTCGAGATACACGTTGCGATCCGCTGCGGCCGGCGCCATTTCGCGATAGTCGATTGCCGTCGTGCGGCCATCCCGCAAACGAATCATCATGAACCCGCCGCCGCCGAGGTTTCCCGCCGCCGGATGTGTTACCGCCAGCGCGAACGCCACCGCAATCGCCGCGTCAATCGCGTTGCCGCCACGTCTCATGATGTCGACGCCAACTTGCGAAGCGACTTCATTCGTCGATGCGACGATGCCATGACGCGCTCGCACTGGGTCGCGTGACGCGGCTTGTGCCGCTAATTCAACTCCGCGAAGTCGACCGCTCTGCGGCAGGCTTAAAATCGAAACAATGAGTAGCGATACGCCAACGAATGAAGCAATCGCGCGAATTCGTGACTGGAACATTTCTCTTCTCCTGTGGTATTGCGGAATAAAGCTCATACTCACGGTTTCACACCGATACTCTTATAAAGCTCCGCTGGTTTGTAGACATTGCCGTCCTTTACAACCAATGATGCGTGTCGAATATCGCTGATGTGTTCAGCGGGATTGCCATCAATCAGAATCACGTCGGCAAGTTTTCCCGGCGCAATCGAACCCAGATCGGCATCGCGTTTCATCACTCGCGCTGCGCCAATCGTCGCAATCTTCAAAACCTCGCCCGCTGGGATGCCTGCCGCAACATACAGCTCCAATTCGCGGTGCAGCGCAAATCCCGCCATCGCGTCTGTCCCTGCCACCAGTGGAACTCCGGCATCGTAAAGCATCTTTACCATGCGCAGCAGCGCTTTAGCGGATTGCCGATAACGCTCGTCCCTGCCGTCGGGCACCGGCAAACCTCCAGTCAGGAAGGAACGGCGCACCTGAGGTGGCAAACGATCTGCTATGGCTGCAACGCTCGGCGAAATCTGGCCTGGGCGCGCGGTAAACCAATCGTCGAAAACATTGACAGTGGGATCGACCACAATCTTTCGGTCTCTGAGCAGGCCCACAAAGGAACGAACCGGCTCAGAACTAAGATCGAGCGTGGCGGCGCGGTCCGCGACCGCCGTAAACCTCACCGGCGTTCTCGTATCCTTTACTTCATCGAAAAAGAAGTTCAGGACAAAAAAGTTGATGTGTTGAAATTCGTCAACGCCGTCGCGCACGAATTGCTCTGCGGTCATGAATGCCGGCACGTGACCGCTGACACGGAGGCCTTTCGCGTGCGCCAGGGCGACGATCTTTGGCACCAGTTCAGGCTTGATCGAGCTGTAAATTTTGATTTGCGAGTAACCGAGGCGCGCATAGTTGTCAATTGCTTTTTGCGCCTCTTCTTCTGTATCCACGAAAACCTTGGTTGGTCCCGAATACGGTCCGCGACCGTCCATGAAACCTGCCATCAGAATTCGTGGCCCGATCGTCTCATTTGATTCAAACTTCTGTTTAAGGGAGAGCAGCGCATCGGTGTCATTCGCCATATCGCGTACGGTCGTGACGCCGGCCGCGATGTGCATCAGTCCATCGTCGGGGCTGATGTGAACATGCATGTCCCACAAGCCGGGCATCAGCGTCTTGCCCCGAGCATCGATGACTTCGGCGTTGTCCGGTACTTTGATCGTGCCGGTCGTGCCGACCGCTTTTATACGATTACCTTCAATCACCACCGTAACGTTTGGGAGAATCTTTCCCGTCTCAGACTCGAATAAGTTCGCATTGGTGAAAGCGAGGGCCGCGGTGGGTTTATGGATCAAAGTTCGCGCCAACAGCACTTTGCGGCCGGCTTCAAGCTCATCCTGCTTCTTCAGCAAGAGAGGCACGACCGATTCCCAGCCTTCGCGAACAATTGAACTCCAACTGCTGATCAAGCCAAAGAACTTGTGTTGTTCATCGAGCCAAATGGTGGAAGGCGTAAACCCCAGTCCGGAGATCTCATAAGAAACCACGCGACGAATGCCGTTGCCATTGTTGACCGTCATGTCGCCAGTGCGGGTGATAGTCGCCTCTCCGTCAGGCAAGAGAGCCAACCGGTTATGTGATGACTTTAGGAGTGCCTGTGCAAGCAGCGCGGTCTCTTCGGGCACGCCATTCATGCTGGTGTAAAAAGCTTTTTCGGTGAGTTTTCTTTCGCCTGACTCAGCCTGATTCTTCCAGCGCGCCACTCCTGCAGAAATCGAGAACGTCTCAACCACGGGCGCTTTAAGGTAGTCGTTGCCCGAAATCTCCATCGAAGTGGGCAATCCGTCAAAGTCCAGTTTGACGCGCGAGACAATCTTCGGGCCTCGTCCCCGATCATTGAATTCATAAGCGTATTCCCGCGTTCCGTCCGCGGTTATTGTCGTCGTCTGGAATCCCGACGGACGCTCCATCGTCAAGAACGTATAACGCGTCACTTGCTGGCCGCGGGCGACACCAACAGACAGAAAGCCAATACAGATAATTAGAGTGGCAAGTCGCCTCAAATTACTGAACATCCAAATGCTCCTAAATATTGATTTCTTGTTTAGAAAATTCGTCCGGGAGATAACACGTTCGCGGGATCGAGCTGCTGCTTCACGCGCCTCATCAACTCACCCGCAGAGCCAAAGCTCCCCCACGCGTCGAACTTTTGTTTGATTTCAACCGGCGCCTGCTCAAGGATTAACCTGCCACCGCGATCTTCCACCGTTTGGCGCAATCGTTCAAGTGCGCGCACCCCTTGCTGATGATAAACGGGGCTGCGCGCGAGGACATGCAAACGACCATCGCCCACGCCCGCGTGCCAGCAAATTGTCGAGCGCCACGCATCATCGCGTTCGAGTGCCACAACTTCGTCAACTAAAGTGGATAATTCGGTCGGGCGAACTCGAGCGCTCCACCTCAGGTCGTGTTCATTTTGCGATGATACATTCGAAAGAGATTGCCACAGCGTCACATCGTCGTCGTGAGTCACACACCGTAAACCTGCATCGCGCAGCATCTTTAAAGTTTGAGCTGTTTGCGTAATCACCGCGCGCGATGAGCCCGCAAAGCGAACAAACAGCGTGCATTCTTTGTCTTTGGCTGAGAGTCCGAGGTTCTGCGCGAGCATCGGCGAGAGAATTTCGACGGCAACCGCAGAGTAATTCGCGGCAGTCTGCCTGGCCAACAAGAGCGAAACTTCGCGCGCTCCAGATGCGACAATCGTCCTTGTTTCGGACGGTAACGGACGCAGCTTAAAAGTCACTTCGGTGATCACACCGAGCGTTCCGTAACTTCCCGTGAAGAGTTTGCATAAGTCGTAACCGGCAACGTTCTTCACAACGTGGCCGCCCGCCTTGATGAGTTGGCCATCAGCCAGCACCGCACGCAGTCCAATTACAAAAGATCGCAGCATTCCGTATCCGAAGGACTGCGGTCCCGCGGCCGCTGTGGCGACGATGCTCCCCATAGTTGCGTTTGCTTCATCGGCTGGATCAACCGGAAGCCACTGACCAGCTTCCGCCAACTGCTCCTGGAATTCTCGTAGCGTCGCGCCCGCTTCAACGGTCGCCACCAGGTCAGCAGGCTCGTGCGCGATAAAGCGATTCATCCGACGCGTGCTGAGAATCACATCAGCCTGCATCAGAAGATCTCCCGCATCGATGAAGCGGCGCGCGCCCACAGGAATAACTGCCAATCGTTCGGCGGCGGCGAACTTCATTACGTCCGACGCTTGTTCAGCAGACGATGGAGTCACTTCGATTAGACGCTCAGCACGTTGGTTATCTCGTAATTCGACTGTGAACCCAGGCAGCCGCCCCACACCGACATCGCCGAGCAGACGCGAAAGCTCGCGCGCAACCCGGTTTTCGTTAATGCGCGCGGCGACGACGGCCGCATGTCCCCCGTCGCGGCGTGTCTGCCTGACGTCAGTGCCGGGACCGGTAGCGACCGGGTTATTTGGTGTTGCTTCCTCTCCCTTTGGGAGAGGGCTGGGGTGAGGGACGTAGCTATCGACAGAAGAAAGAAATTTCTTGTTCCTCGCTAAACCCTCACCCTGACCCTCTTCCAAAGGGAGAGGGAAAACATTTTTCGTCGCCACCGCACGCGCCTCGCCACATCCTTTTGGCATGGGAATGATCTTTCCCGGATTGCACAAACCCGAAGGATCGAATGCGGCGCGCACGCGCAACATCGTGTCCATGTCGTCTTCCGAGAAAATCAGCGGCAGGTAAGCGCTCTTATCGAGACCAACGCCGTGTTCACCCGTGATCGATCCACCGGCGCGCACGCAGGTCTCCATAATTTCGCGACCGGCTTGCCGCACGTTCTCGATGTCCGTTCCACGACGCAGATCAAAACAGATCAGCGGATGCAGGTTTCCGTCACCCGCATGAAACACGTTCGCCATCTGCAAGTTATATTTCGCGCTGATGCGATAGGTTTCCGCCAGCACTTCCGGCAAACGCGAACGCGGGACAACCGCGTCCTGAATCATGACGTCCGGCATCAGGCGACCGACTGCGCCGAACGCGCCTTTACGCGCGGCCCAAAGTTTCTTCCGCTCTTTCTCTTCCGTCGCGCGACGCACTGATCGCGCGCCACGCTCGCGCAAAATCGCTTCCGCCTTTTCCACGTCATCATCGATTCCGGCTTCGATCCCATCGAGCTCGACCAACAGCACCGCTTGCGCGTCAGTCGGCAAGCCGGCCGTAAAGACGCTCGCCTCGACGGCGCGAATGATCGCGTTGTCCATCATCTCGAGCGCTGCCGGCAGCATTCCGGCGGCGATGATCGCGGACACAGCGCGGCTGGCGTCGTCAACGTCGAGAAAGTCTGCAAGCAGAGTACGCACGGCCGCGGGAATCGGCGCGAGTTTCACCGTCGCTTCAGTCGCGATCCCGAACGTGCCTTCCGAACCGACGAACGTCCCGAGCAAATCATAGCCAGGATTAATCAGATCGAGATCGACGACTGAACCGTCAGACAAAACGACACGCGCCGCGACGACATGATCGGTCGTCGTGCCATATTTCAAGCAATGAATTCCGCCTGCGTTTTCGGCGATGTTTCCGCCGATGGTGCATGACGGCTGACTCGAGGGATCCGGCACGTAATACAAACCAAACGGCGCGACGGCGCGCGAAAGTTGCGCGTTGACTAAACCAGTCTGCACACGCGCGGTGCGGTTCTCCCGATCGATTTCGAGAATCTTCCGCATGCGCGCGAGTTCGACGACTACGCCACGATTGACGGCCAACGCTCCGCCGGACAAACCTGTGCCCGCGCCACGCGGCGCGAAGCTCACGCCTTGATCGTGCAGTACCGCCAGCACGTCTGCCGTTTCTTCAGTTGAGTTTGGAAAGACTACGGCACGCGGCGCGTGCTTGTGCTGGGGCAGACCGTCCGTTTCGTAAACAAGCAATTCATCCGCATCTGAGAGTACATTCTCTTCGCCGACAATTTCTCGAAGTTCATTGAACAGCTGATCATCGGTCTGAAGTTGCTGCGGGCGTGCGACCATGGCTTGCCTAAAGAGATGATTTCTATTGCGACGGGTGCCGTGATGATACACTACGCGCGCTTTTGTAGCGCAAGCTGCTGGCTTGCGCTTCGCTTTATCGCAAACCAAAATATGTCAGAAGCCCCGGCATTAGCGAGGGCAACTTTCAAAGCAAGCCCTCCTTGACGCTCGGACTTCTGACACGTCATCCCTTATGAAAATCAAAATCCCCCTTCTGGCCTTTACCACGATCGCGCTCATGTCAACCAACTTCATCACGCACGCGGATAAACCAGCCATCTTCACCGCCGATCTAATCATCGTCAACGCGAAAGTTCACACGATGGATCGCAATACGCCCACGGCCGAGGCGGTGGCGATTTACGGAAATCGCATCGTTGCCGTCGGAACGACTAAGGACATTAAAAAACTCGCGGGCGCAAACACGAAACAGATCGACGCGAAGGGCCAGCTCGTTCTGCCCGGTTTTAACGATGCGCATACCCACTTCATGTCCGGCGGGTTTCAATTGTCGAGTGTGGATCTTCGGGACGCTAACACGCCGCAGGAGTTTGCCGAGCGCATCCGCGACTTTGCGACAAAGCTGGCGGAGGGCAGATGGGTCACGGGCGGCGATTGGGATCACGAGCGCTGGCCAAAAGCGGACTTGCCGACCAAAGAGTTGATCGATCGGTACACGCCAAACACGCCGGTCTTCGTGAACCGGCTCGACGGTCACATGAGCTTGGCGAACAGTCTCGCACTGAAGCTCGCGGGCGTTACTAAGCAAACTCTCGATCCGCCGGGCGGCGTGATTGTGCGCGATGCGAAAACTGGCGCGCCAACGGGCATCCTCAAAGATGCAGCGCAGAGTTTCGTGTGGAAAGCCATTCCACCTTCGACTTTTGAAGAGAAGCTCGCCGCGTCGCGTGCGGCGACAGATCACGCGGCGAGCCTCGGCGTGACCAGTGTCCAGGATATGTCTGCCGGCGTTGACGTCGGCGTCTATCAAACGCTGCTCGACCGCGGTGAATTGAAGACACGCATTTACGCAGTCTGGCCTCTGCCGAGTTGGGATCGCCTGGCGCGTACCGGCGTGCGCGCGCATTTCGGCAGTGCAATGCTGCGCACGGGCGGCTTAAAAGGATTTGCCGACGGCAGTCTGGGTTCAACCACCGCGCTTTTTTACGAACCCTATCGCGACGCGCCGAACACGAGCGGCATCGCGAGCGACGAAATGTTTCCCGAAGGCGCCATGCTCGAACGTATTCGAGGCGCTGACAAAGCCGGACTGCAAGTTCTGATTCACGCGATTGGAGACAAGGCCAACGATCTGATTCTCTCGATGTACGAACAGGTCGAGCAGGAGAACGGCGATCGTGATCGACGTTTTCGCATCGAGCACGCGCAGCATTTGCGCGCGCAGGACATTCCCCGATTTGCGCGCGACAAAGTGATCGCGTCGATGCAGCCTTACCACGCGATCGACGACGGCCGCTGGGCCGAGAAGCGTATCGGCAAAGATCGCGCAAAGACAACTTACGCGTTTCGTTCTTTGCTCGATGCCGGAGTCACCCTGGCCTTCGGAACTGATTGGACGGTCGCGCCGCTCGATCCGATGTTGTCTGTGTATGCGGCGGTCACGCGGCGAACCCTCGACGGCAAGAATCCGAATGGCTGGGTGCCCGCGCAGAAAATTTCGGTCGAAGAAGCCGTGCGCGCCTACACCGTCGGCTCAGCCTTTTCCGAGTTTCAGGAAAACGAAAAAGGCACGATCGCGGCGGGCAAACTCGCTGACATAGTGATTCTCTCGCACGATATTTTCAAGATTGATCCGAAAGAGATCGAGAAAACCAAAGTCGTGATAACGATTATGGATGGGCGGGTGGTTTACGAAGCGAAGTGAAAGTTATGACGCCTTTGCTCGGCGTCTAAAAGTTCGATACGCGAAATAAATCAGGAGTCCGAGTACGCCCGCAGCAGCCGCCTGCCAAGCCTCAGTAAACGTACTGTTCGCCAACAGCCAGGCCGAAAGAATCAAAGCTGCAACCGCGATCAACGGTCCGCCGCGCAATTTGAAATGCGCCGGTGGCGCATCCGCGCGTTTCCTCAAGCGCGGCAATGCGGCACACGTAACTGCATATGCTACGAGCCGCGCAATCGTGCTGATCGTCAACGCTGCGACAAATGAGCTCTTCAGCGTCAGCAGGAGCATCAACCCCGTCGTGATGACGATCGAAATGTGCGGCGTGAAAAACGTTCTGTGGACGCGCGCAAGAAACGAGGGCAGTTGCTCTCGTTCGGCGATCGCGAACGGCACACGCGATGCCGACAACACCGTGATGTTCAGATTTCCCGCAACGGAAATGATTGCGCCCGCCGAAATGATTGCGCCACCGGCTGTGCCCATGAAGTGACTGCCCGCATCCGCCAGAGGCTTCGTCGACTTCGCCAGCTCTGGCAAAGTCCCAATGCAGACGACTTGAATCAGGATGTAAGTCGTGGCGATCACGGCCATCGCGATCAGTAAAGCGCGCGGCAGATGCCTTTGCGGATCGCGAATCTCACCGGCAGGGATGGTAGCCATCTCAAACCCAGTGAAGGCATATAGCAGTAACAAAACTGATTGTGAGAATGCGCCGGTCGCCGGCCGCGCGCCCAAAGCAAACGCGTGCGGACTTATGAAGAAGAGTCCGACCGCAATGAAGATCAGCATCGGCAAGAGTTTTCCGACGGTGAAGATATTGCTGGCAATCGCGGCTTGTCGCACGCCCATCACGTTGAGCCCCGTTAAGATCAGTACTACTGCGACAATAATCAGCGCCCGTGTCAGACCCGAATTGGCCGGCGCCCAGAAAAACGAAAGGTAGTTGATCATCAGGTTGCAGTTCGCCGCGAACGCGGTCAGCCGCGCCAGCCAAATCAGCCAGCCAACTTCAAAGGCGACCGCCGATCCGAATGCTGTCTG
Source organism: uncultured bacterium (assembly GCA_965653675.1). Taxonomy (GTDB): domain Bacteria; phylum Acidobacteriota; class Blastocatellia; order Pyrinomonadales; family Pyrinomonadaceae; genus UBA11740. Next base: position 203,919 of record CBFHBA010000001.1, on the reverse strand, counting down.
TGCATAAAGATAAGGGCCACCCGTTTGCTCGAAACGGCTGCCGACTTCTGCGAAACACAGAATGATCAGCATGACGACGAGCGCACAGACGACAAACGCGATCAGACTGTATGAACCGATGAGGGAATAGACTTTTGACGGAAGACCGAAAATGCCGGCGCCGATGATGCCGTTGATGGTGACGGCGACCAGGTCCCAGCGGCGGATGCCGCGCACGAGGCCTTCTGATGATGTCGATTTCATAGGGGACGGAGGGATTTACCACAAAGGCCCAAAGACACAAAGATATTTTTGAAAATTCTTTGTGTAACTTCGTGACTTAGTGTCTTTGTGGTCTTGGAAAAGTTATCGGCGCTTCTCGGCGACGAAGTCAGTACCATCTGCGTGAGCGGATGGGTTCGGGCGCTTCTCTCAAATGATGTAGCTCGTTGACCCATCTGCTGACGCAGATGGTACTGACCTCATCGCTCGCGCTGATTGAGCGCTTCGCGCGCGACTTCTTTGTCGTCGAAATGAAAGACTTCCCGTCCGAGAATCTGATAGTCCTCATGACCCTTGCCGGCGATTAAAACTAAATCATCGGTGCGAGCCTGGGCGATGGCATGATGAATCGCTTCGCGACGATCGCCGATCTTTTCGTAAGGCTTGCCGGTCTTCTGAATCCCCTCTTCCGCGTCGCATAGTATTTGGTTTGGATCTTCGGTGCGCGGATTGTCTGAAGTGAGAATTACGACGTCGCTTAACGATCCCGCGGCTTCGCCCATCGGCGCGCGTTTGCTGCGATCGCGATCGCCACCACAGCCGAACAACGTGATGATTCTTCCCTTGGTCACCTCGCGCGCCGTGCGCAGCACATTTAGCAGCGCATCGTCCGAGTGAGCGTAATCGACAACGACAGCGAAATCGCCGTCGTGCGGCACGCGTTCGAAGCGGCCGGGCGCCCCAGTACACTTCGCTAAGGCTTTCGTGATGACATCAAGCGAGTAGCCGAGCGCCAAACCACTCGCAACCGCCGCCAGTGTGTTGTAGACGTGCGGCGGACCAACCAAGGGCGAATGAAAATCAATTTCCCTGGGAGCGAGGTCAGAACCGTCTGCGTTAGCGGGCGGGTTTCTGATGCGCAAACGAAACCTCATCCCGGTCAAAGAGAATTCTGGATCGTGCGCCGTGACGTCGGCGTCCGACTTCACCGCGTAAGTCACGACGCGCAGCCCTTCCCTTTTCAAACGGTCAGCCAACTCAACACCGTGCGCGTCGTCCAGATTGATCACCGAAGTCTTTGGCCGCGAACCGAGGCGGCCATCAAACAAACGCTGCTTCGCGTACCAGTAATTCTCCATCGTCTTGTGATAGTCGAGATGATCGCGCGTCAGGTTCGTGAAGACGGCAACGGCGTAGTCGAGCGCGTCACAACGATGAAAATCCATCGCCTGCGAAGAACATTCCATCACCGCGGTCTTGCACCCGATGCCGACCGCCTGGCGCAGCAGGCGCTGCATGTCAGTCGCTTCAGGAGTAGTCCGTCCGGCTTTTTTCTTTTCTTTTCCGAGTCGATACTCAACGGTGCCAGTCATCGCAACTGGCTCGCCCGCAGCTTCAGGAATTGAAGCGACCAGATAAGCGGTCGTCGTCTTGCCATTGGTTCCCGTAATGCCGACCAGATTCAATTCGCGCGAAGGGTGATGATGGACTTCGGCGGCCGCCAGCGCCATCGCGCGCCGAATGTCTTCGACTTGAATCCAAGCGCCATTGAAGCCGGCTGGCCGTTGGAGTTCGGAGATGACACCGACTGCGCCTTGCTGCATGACCTGCGGAACGAACTTGTGCGCATCGAACAACTCTCCCCGCACTGCCGCGAACAAAGTTCCTTGTGTCGCTTGTCGTGAATCGTGCGTGACGTCTGTTACGAGCGCGGTCAGATCGCCGGAAGTTTTACCGTCGGTCACACTGGCGATCTGCTCGATAGTCACTGGTTTCGTTACTTCAACGGGCTGCAAATAAATGGCTCCTTAATCCTGGACTCAAATCAAAGATTCGCGATTATAATCAACGCCGCCGTTTTCCGACACGTATGGTGTCAGCACCGGGAGGCGGTAGCGACCGGATCAAGAATAATCCGAGAGAAGCACCTTGATCCCGTCGCTACCGCTCCGGGTACTGACAAGAACTCGGAGGTTAATAAGAATGAGATTGATACTCGCTCTGTTTTGCCTGACGGCCATCAGCGTCAGTCTTATGCACACACCGGAAACAACGACAGCCGGCCCACCCGAATACGACCTCATCATTCATAACGGCCAAGTCGTCGATGGCACTGGACGTCCCGCTTACAAAGCGGATGTCGCCATCACAAACAATCGAATTGCACGTATCGGAAATCTGCGCGGCGCGAAAGCTAAACGAGAGATCGACGCAAGCGGCCAAGTCGTCGCGCCCGGTTTTATCGATATGCTGGGCCAATCGGAGCAATATGTTTTGATCGATCCGCGTGCGATGAGCAAAGTCATGATGGGCGTGACGACCGAGATTACCGGCGAGGGCGAGTCGATCGCTCCGCTCAACGATCGGATTCTCAAAGAGCAGGAGGATTTCAATCGACGATACAACTTAACTGTTGATTGGCGCACGCTCGACGAGTATTTCAAACGCCTCGACCGGCAAGGCGCAGGCGTGAACCTCGGCACCTTCGTCGGCGCGACGCAGGTGCGCGAGTACGTCATTGGTTATGACAATCGACCGCCGACTGCCGCCGAACTGCAACAGATGAAGCAGCTCGTTGCCGACGCGATGAAAGACGGCGCGCTCGGTGTTTCGACTTCGCTGCAATACGTCCCGGCACGGTTCGCGAAGACTGATGAGATAGTCGAACTCGCGAAGGTCGCGCATCAGTACGGCGGCATCTACATCTCGCATCAGCGGAGCGAAGCCAACGCGATCGATGATTCGATGAAAGAAGTCTTCGAAATCGCACGTCGCGCCAACATCCCCGCAGAGATTTGGCATTTCAAGACTGCCTACAAAAAGAACTGGGGACGCATGCCAGAGATGTTGGGAAGAATTGCGGCTGCTCGGCGTCAGGGCCTGAAAATTACCGCGGACGTCTATCCGTATGTTGCGGGCAGCACTTCTTTGAGTGCGTGCCTGCCACCTTGGGGGCTCGAGGGCGGCACCGACAAGATGGTCGCGCGTTTGAAAGATCCCGCGATCCGCGATCGTTTGAAGAAAGAAATCAGCAGTGACGCGAAAGATTGGGAGAACATCTACCTTGGCAGCGGTGGGCCGGGAGGAATTCTGATCGGTTCAGTAGTCAATCGCGAACTTGAGCAGTGGCAAGGCAAGCGTTTGTCTGAGATCGCCACGGCGCAAAACAAAGATCCGCTCGACGCACTCTTTGATTTCATCATCGCCGATCACGGACAGACGGGCGCGATCTTTTTTATGATGAGCGAAGACGATATGAAAGCGGCTTTGAAATCACCTTTCGTCAGCATCTGCACCGACAGCGGCGCGCGCGCGACTGACGGCCCCCTGGCCGGATCGAAATCGCATCCACGCGGCTGGGGCACGTATCCAAGGATTCTGGGGCGCTATGTACGCGATGAAAAGTTGATGCCGCTCGAATTAGCAATTCACAAGATGACTGGACTGCCGGCTTCGAATGTTGGATTGCAAGAGCGGGGACTGCTGCGCCAGGGCTACTTCGCCGACATAACGATTTTTGATCCAAAGACAGTAATCGATCGGGCGACATTTGAAGAGCCGAATCAATATCCCGCCGGCATCAATTACGTAATCGTGAACGGACAGATTGAAGTCGACAACGGCCAGCGTACACCGGTGAATTCAGGAAGGGTGCTGCGCGGACCCGGATACTGCACAAAAGAAGGTCCAACTCTCTGTGGACCAGTCAAATTCAAGGTGACCAGGCGCTAGTGCGGCTTTGCCGCCTGGTGTGCCGTAAGGCTCTGCCTTACCGGCCCGGAGGGATCAGAATCTTTTTTCTCGCGGCGACGCTTAGCTCGCCGCGACCTAAAATTTAGAGGAAGCTTTTCGGTAGGCCAAAGGCCTTCCGCACATCGGGCGGCGGAGCGCGCTAAAGCGAGCCGATGATTCGGCGATACTCGTCCTCTGTGAACGCCTTTAACGTCTCAGTGCTGACGTTTCCCTGCGCGCCGAGCGCCAGGATTGCTTTTGCATATGTTTCGTCGTCGGGCGCCTCGATCACCGTTACTAAATCGTATCGGCCCATGGTCAGGTAAGCATCCCTCAGCTTCGCACCCGCTTTGGCGAACGCTGCGCGTCCTGCATCCAGTCGCTTAGCGCTGTCTTTAACGTTCACGACCCCCTGACTCGTCCATTTCAGCAGAGCAATGTAAGTTGGCATGGTTGTTCTCCTTTATTTGGAGCGCGCCGGCAAAGCAAAGCGGCGACGGCGCTTTCGATTTGTCATCGGATAATCAAAAGCGGTGTCGCGCTTCGCTTGCCACCGCACTCCAAATCAGATCTTGATAATGATGTTCTTCCTATATAGTAGCCACAACAAAAACAGCCACAGCAAGATGAATGAGATCGCGAACGCAAGCGACGCATTGTTCGGCGACAGCCATGACGCGAACAGGTGATCGTAGACGAATGGTTGCAGTGCTTGCGGCGAGCCGTCCGGCTTAGTGATGTGAAGCAACGTGCTGAACCGCCCCATGAATCCGCTGCTCATTCCCATTAGCCGAGCCATCACTCCCGTACCGACAAACAAAATGATCGCATTCACGCCAAAGATTATAAAAGGTTTGGTCCACCACTTGTAGCCTTTCATGTCTATCAGCCAGTAACACAGCGCGAGGAATTGCAACGCCAGTCCGCCGGTGAAGAACACGTACGAGCTCGTCCACAGCGCTTTATTGATCGGAAACCATGGATTCCAACACCAACCGACAATCATGCACGCGATGCCAGCCACAAACATCAGGGTGACCTTTTCGATCTGCGTTCTGTCTTTGTCGCGAATCAAATGGCCGGTAAGCATGCCGAATAAAGTCGTTGCCAGCGCACCCATCGTGCTCAGGATTCCCTCCGGATCGTAAACCACGGCTTGGCGCCAAACGTGTGGTCCAAACACGGTCCGGTCAATATAGGATGCGAGACTTCCCTCTTTACTCAGGTCACCGACGTAAGACCCCGGCGCATGGCCGCGGGTCATCAAGAAGTGATAGACGATGAGCAATGCGACCGCGATGATGGCCTGTGTTCGCGGCCTGGTGGTGAGATAAATCAACCCGGAGAAGAAGTAGCAAACCGCGATTCGTTGGAGCACGCCCGGAATCCGCATCGTTGAGAGATGAAAGTACGGGAAGCCCGCGAGAAATTCTCCGAGCAGAAAAATGATTACGGACCGAATGATAACTTTAGTGAACAGAGCGCGACGCGGATCGCCACGCTCAATTCTCTTTCCAAATGCCAGTGGAATCGCGACGCCTACGATGAACAGAAAGAACGGAAAGATCAGATCAGTCGGCGTCCAGCCATTCCATTCAGCATGCTCCAGGGGCCAATAGATGTGCGACCAGGTGCCTGGATTGTTGACCAGCACCATGCCCGCAACGGTCAGGCCGCGAAAGACGTCGAGTGAAATTAGGCGATCGGGTTTGGGGGTCATAAGGAATATTATCCGCAATTACGCGATTTTATGGAGTGTGCCGGCAGAGCGAAAGCGACGACGGCGCTTTGGATCTCATGGTCAATCCAAAGCGGTGTCGCGCTACGCTTGCCGCCGCACTCCAAATTTAGCGCTGTGTCGGCGCGCCCGGCCGTGGGCCTAAACCAAACCCCTCCGGATCCGGCAGAATCGAAGTCGCCTCATACTTCCGCAGCGCTTCATCCATTGCGTGGCTCTGATTCAACCACATACGAATCATCCCGTCGTAGCGAGCCAACACACTCTCTAACCAATACGGACGATTCTCGGCGAGCCATTGCTTACGATACTCCTCTTTCAGGATCGAAAGTTCTTCAGCCATCTCGCGCAGGTTGTTGTAAATGGCGCCTGAATAGTACCGCAACTTTCTCACCTTTACTCGGTCGCCGAGGTTAAGGTACGCGTCCCAGTATTGATCGCTGAACTTCTGCATCACTTCGTAACGCCGTCCGAGATGATCAAACTTGCGTGCAGCTAATTTCATGCCGTCGATGCTGGACCGATTTCGCCGCGCGTCTTTTTCATTTCTGAGGATTTGCTCCTCGGCATCCTCGACACTCAAGCGCATCTGTTTGATCTTGTCGGCATTGGTGCGTGCGAAATTCAGAAACGGGGTATTGAATGGATCTCGCCAAAAGAGTTCATCAGTAGTGGCACCGTTACTGATTGACGGCCCTGCCTTACCAATCGTTAGCAAGGCCAGGGTGAGATCGTTTCCTTCAGCGCGAAAGAATGACCAGGCGAAGTTATTGTCGAACTCTGTTCGATCGAGCGTCCCTTCCTGCCACGACGCCGCGGCGCCCATCACAATCGGGTACCATGCCATCTCGAACAACGCCTCGCCGTCGTCGGCCCAGGTCGTATTCATCATGCCTATCGCGCCGGCTTTCTGACCATCGCGCACAAAGTTGATGATGTTCTTCGCGGCGGCGTCGGTATTCGGAAAGATTTGATTCCACGTCTGCGCGCCCGGACAGACGAACTGTTGCAACCCCGCGTCCTGAAACGGGGTTATTGATGACCAGAAGTCCTCGCGCGCGCCATACTGCCAGTTCATCACGATCATGTCTTTTGGAATGTTACCGATCAGATCCGGATGATGCAGTGCGATGTCGCCCCAGAACATCAAACGCCGGTTGTAAGGCTTGAGCAGATCGCGAACACGATTCAGGTGTTCGAAATAAACTGCGCCGACACCTTTTTCCTGAGCTTGCGTTCGGCTTTGCCCCTCGCCGAGCTCAAACGTCTCGTCCTCGCCAATGTGAAAGAACTGACCGGGGAATAATTCGTTCAGCTCTTTGTACCAATCGGCGATCAGCTTGTAGCTTCCCGGTTGTTGCGGCGAGAGCACATCTCCGTAAGGTGTCTCGGCGAGGTCGGCGTACTTCTCCAGACGTAACGCCTTGTGAAGATGACCAAATGTCTGCTGTTCGGGCACAAGTTCGACGTGATAGTTGCGCGCGTATGCAACGAGTTCCTTAATTTCGTCGGGCGTCAATGATCCGCCTTCCGGACCGATCAGCGGATGCGATTCGCTCGCGAACGTGTGCTCCATATAGAAGGAGTGCATGTTCAACTTGAAGAGGGCCTCGGTGCGAATTTGACGCTTGATGTAATCGACGGTGGGAATCGGGCCCCGACTGATGTCGTCAGAAACTCCGCGCCAACGCATGGTTGGCCAATCGACGATCTTTACGGCCGGAATGAGGGCATTCGGGCCCTCGCCGCGCACGAGCTGTTTCAGTGTCTGCAGCGCATAGAAAGTTCCTGCTTCGGTCTTGCCCGCAACTACTACATGATCCGGCGTTGCAATCAGTGCGTAACCTTCTTCGCTCAAGTCAGACGGAATCGTCACGACATTTCGTTTCACGAATTCGACGATCGTTGGTGTGTCGAGCTCACCAATCAGGATCGCATGCGATCGTCCTTTGCCTGTTCCCAGCTGCACATCCGCGGTCGTTTTCAGGTCATCGATGAAGTCCTGGGCGGCGAATCGATCCTGAGCAGACTTACTGTCAGCGAAAACGACCCGAGTCCGTCGATCGAGTTGGAATGCGCCATCTAGCGCCGTCATTTGTCTGGGCGCGGGAATGACTTGAAGCTTCCATGTTTGACCCTGTCCTTGCACAGCAACGGCGGTGAAGGCCAACATCGAAACAATTATCAATTGCAGTCTGAAGGTTCGTGGTAGAGTTAGTCGCCTGCGCCACGGGTGATTTATAACGGACATAATTTTTGCTGATTGGAACTGACTGAAAGCGCCGCACTATTTACCTGATATCCTTGGTTATTACAAATCGTTTCGAGTCGGCACTTGTGCCGACGGTTCGTGCCGGACAAGTCCGCCACCTAAACAAGCGTGAAGAGGGTTAGTCCATGTCCCTGATGCTTGACGAAATCGCCGAGCAGCCTGCCGCGCTCGCCAAAACCATCGCCGCAGAACGCGAGAAGGTCGAGCGACTCGCGTGGGCCGTGCGTGCGCGCAACATCGATCTAATTGTGCTCGTCGCACGCGGAAGTTCCGACAATGCTGCTTTGTTCGGACGTTATCTTCTGGAAATAACCACGGGTATTCCAGTTTCGCTCTCCGCCCCGTCTGTTCACACGTTGTATCGCGCGAAGTTGAACCTCAAGCATGCGCTGGTGATTGGCGTGTCCCAGTCAGGCGAGGGTCAGGACATCAACTGCGTGCTCGAGAACGCACGCGCCTGTGGCGCTTTCACCATCGGCATCACGAACGAGCCAAACTCGGCCATGACGAAGCTGGTTGACGAAACTCTATTGATGCACGGTGGCAAAGAGCGATCGGTCGCCGCGACTAAAACTTTCACGGGACAGATGATGTTGTTCTATATGTTGGCGGCGGCGCTCGCGCGCGACGGCAAGTCGATTGCTTATGACAAAATTCCGGACCTTGCCGCTCGTGCGTTGGAACAACAGCCGGCCATCATGGAATTGGTGCAGCGATATGCGTTCATGGAGAACTGCGTCGTCGTCGGTCGTGGACTTGCGTACGCCAACGCTTACGAACTCGCGCTGAAGTTGATGGAAACATGCTACGTGGTTGCTGAGAGATTCTCTTCGGCCGACTTCTTACACGGTCCGGTCGCCATGATCGAACGCCACTTCCCTGTTTTCCTTTTTGCGCCACCGGGTGTCATGCACGACGGGACAGCCGATTTGATTCAGCGTCTCCAAGAATTGCGCGCTGAGACGCTTGCCATCACTGCCGATCTGGAAACAGCACGCGCGTGTTCGCGATCGATTATCATGCCGCGCGAGATTGACGAGTTTCTCGCGCCTATTCCATACATCATCCCGGGACACTTGTTCGCCGCGCTTCTGGCGGAAGCAAAAGGACTCGATCCCGACAAACCGCGATCCTTATCAAAGGTTACGCGCACGTTGTAGTTCGGGGAGTAGCCCGACCGCAACGAAGGGCGTTGGTGTGTAATACGGCGCCCTTCCTGACGGTCGGGATACTGCTCCGTTTCGCAAGCACATGAACACCCCAAAATCTCACGGACATCTTCTGCGCGTCCTCGGCGTAGGTTTCGGTCTCGCAGTTACTATCGGCGGAACGATTGGGATGGGCATTCTGCGCACGCCCGGCGACATCGCAACGCAACTTCCGACGCCAACTCTCTTTATCGGCATTTGGATCCTTGGCGGACTGTACGCACTGCTCGGCGCAGTTTCGATTGCAGAGCTGGGCGCCATGATTCCGCGTTCAGGCGGATTCTACGTTTTCGCGCATCGGGCGTTGGGAAATTACGCTGGCTTCATCGTTGGCTGGAGTGATTGGATGTCGACCTGCGCGACACTCGCAGTTATTTCGATGGTGGTGGGCGAATACTTGGGCGTCTTGGTGCCCTCGGTTGCGAACAGACAGAAGGCTGTGGCGCTCACGGTCGTGCTTTTGTTTGCGCTGCTGCAATGGCGGGGAATTCGTTGGGGCAGCGTCACCCAAAACCTCACCAGCCTCTTGAAAGTCCTCGTTTTTGTCGCATTTGTGGTTTTCGCTTTTCTGTCTACACCGTCGATGAGCAACCAGCCCGGGCCGGCGCTGAAGCATGGGTTCGCTTTGTTGGGAGCGATCATTCTCGCGCTACAAGGCGTGCTTTACACCTATGATGGCTGGTACGGCATCTGTTATTTCGGCGGAGAAATTCGCAACCCTAGACGCGACGTGACGAGGTCGATGTTCGGCGGAGTTCTGTCAGTCGTTGCGATTTACGTACTGGTCAATTTCGCACTGCTTCATGTTATGCCGTTGTCAGAAATCGCCGGCGAGCCATTGGCTGTCGGCAAAGCGGCCAGTTTAATTTTCGGCCGTTATGGCGACACGGTTATTCGCGCGCTTGCGATCGTCTCAATGCTGAGCACAATCAATGCTTATACGCTAAGTGCGCCGCGAACTTTGTACGCGATGAGCTGCGACGGCCTCTTCACTCATCACGGCACAACAGTAAACAAAGGCGGCACTCCAACTGTCACAATGCTCATCAGCACGATGGTGGCGGTGCTCTTTATAATCAGTGGCACCTTCAATCAAGTATTGGCGGTCATCGCATTCTTTTTTGTCTCGTATTACACGATGGCCTTCATCTCAGTCTTTGTTTTGCGAAAGCGCGCACCTGACCTCCCGCGGCCGTATCGCGTCTGGGGTTATCCCTGGACGACAATCATCGTCACAATTGGATCGATTGCTTTTCTTGCGGGAGCGGTTGCCGGCGACACGCAGAACAGTCTGTGGGCGCTGGCGCTGCTTGCGATTAGCGGTCCGGTCTATCTGGTTGTAAAGCGCGTCGCGCATTTACAGAACCGCGAGCAGTGAGCGGGTCAAGGACGCAGCAAAGACGTGAAGGAACTGGTTTCATTAACGTTGTGTGCGGCACCCGCTCGCTACCGCTCGCGGTTCTGTAACCTACACAACTACCTGCCTGAATTGAAAGAAGCACAGGCACAAGCTCGTCAGACGTTGCAAAAAATGTGACTCCCGGAACATAAGCTCCATAAAACCCACCGAGACACCGAGAACAAACTGGTATTAAGACCACCAGAATTCAGGTCAGAGACTCAGTCAACCAAAGAGCCTGTCAGTTTTGACAGTATTTCGGCCGGCGCCGACCAACGTACTTTCTTAACGGTACTCGGAGGCCGAAATGTTAAGACGCTGTCGGGACATCACGCTCTTCCTCGCCTTATCGTTCATCGCAGTTTCTGCGTTCGGACAATCTACGGGAACTCAGCCGAACACTGACCAGAAAAAAGCCGCTGCTGAGGAACCGAAACAGCCCGACCTACAAAACGAAATCACAACTCTTAAAGCCGAGAACGCCGCCGTTCGTGAACTGCTGCGTAAAATGGAGGAGCAGCAGAAGACGCTACTCGAACAGGTCGATCGTTTGCAGCAACGGCTTGAAGCCGCGCCGCTAGCGACGGCACCGCAATCACAGGCGACCATTCAGTTGGCCAGCGCGAAGGCGGCAGCGAATGGAGTGGACGGTACGGCAAGCGCTCCTGATGGAACCGCTGTGTCCGCGCCACCGGCGCCCGCGCCTGTCTCACCGCCGAATGACGAACGATATCAGGATGGAATTGTTATCTGGCAGACTCCCGACGAGGCCAAGATACCTTTCCTGCTGAAGTTCAACATCAATACGCAGGTCCGATACCTCAATACACTTAAGGCGAACGAGAGCTTCACTGACCATCTGGGCAACGTCCGCGAAGTGCACAAACGCAATGACATTACGGTCAATCGCGCGATGTTCATCCTGGGGGGTTACGTGTTCGACAAGCGGCTACGCTACAGCCTAACGGTTTGGACCGCCGCCGGGGCCGCATCGATCGTTGTCGCCGGCAATATCGGCTGGCAATTCAACAAGCGACTCACAATCACCGGAGGTTACACCGGCGTGCCCGGCAGTCGCTCGCTGGTCAACACCTTTCCATTTTTTGCATCAACTGACCGGACGATGGCCGACAATTTCTTCCGTCCTGCTTTCACCCAAGGCGTTTGGGCGAATGGAGAATTAGTGAAAGGACTCCATTATCTCGCGTTCGTAGGCAATGGTCTCAACACACTAAATATCGCGGCGACCAAGATCGATACCAATCTCCTTACTTCCGGCAGTGTCTGGTGGGAACCGCTGGGCGACTACAGCGAACCAGGCAAGTCACGCAACATGTACGATGACTACTTTGCTTCCAGGAAACTTCGCGTTCGGATCGGGACGAGTTTTACCAGGTCACGCGAAGATCGATTTTCCAATCTCGACCAATCAAATCCCGACAACACTTCGCTGTACAACTCTGACGGCGTGCTCACCTTTTCGACTGGAGCATTTACACCGGGCGTGACCGTAGACAAGGCACTCTATCGCATGTGGGCGATCGACGGCGGTCTCAAGTACAACGGGCTGGCTATCAACGGGCAGTACTATTTTCGCTGGCTCAATGACTTCGAAGCCGACGGCCCGCTTCCGCTGTCGTCTACATTCGACCACGGTTTCGAATTGTCGGTAGGCAAATTCGTCATACCAAAGAAGCTGATGCTGTATGCGCGCGGGTCGATGGTGTTCGGACAATTTCGCAACTCTCATGAATATGCCGGCGGTCTTAAATGGCATTTCCTGCCAACTGAGCGTTTGTGGTTGAGCGCAGAACTGATGCGTATTTGGAAAGTTCCTTACAGCGGTACCTTCACTCCGTATACGGCCGGCATGACCGGATGGGCGCCAATGATTCAGACGATTCTCGCGTTTTGAGGAAATTTACAGAACCGGGAACGATAGTGAGCGATAAACACTCGCGTGATGTTGTATTTGAATTCTTAACCCGCGCCGCTCGGTTCCACTTCAACTAATCTTTTCTCAAGGAAGCGTCGTTCGGCGTCATTCGTCACCAACTCAAGCGCGCGGCGATAATTGTCTACTGCCTCGCGTTTCATTCCCGAGCGACGTAGTAACTCTGCGCGAGTTGCCGGCAACAAATGATAATCGTCGAGCTCGCCGCTGGCGACAATTTGATCAATCAACGCGAGTCCCCGCTTTGGTCCATCAGCCATGGCCACGGCCACGGCTCGATTCAAAGAGATTATCGGCGACGGCTGCAACGCCTGTAAACGATCGTAGAGCGCCACGATCTTATGCCAATTAACGTCTTTCGGGTCGCGCGCACGACAATGTTCAGCCGCAATCTCAGCTTGCAGCGTGAACGGCCCGGCCTCAGGAGAGATCAGCGCTTGTCGCACGAGTGCGAGCGCCTCGCTGATTTCATCCTGGCGCCATCGGGTTCGATCCTGCTCGTCCAGCACGACCAAATCGCCACTCTCGTTCACGCGCGCATCGCGTCGCGAATGATGCAGAAGCATCAAGCCAAGTAAACCCGTCACTTCTGCCGGCGGCAATGGCGCCATCAACATGCGTACCGTTCGCGCCAAGCGTATCGCCTCAGTGCAAAGGTCCCCGCGAACTAATTGAGTGCCTTGGGTCGACGCGTATCCCTCGTTGAACACTAGATAGATAACAGTCAGCACTGCTTCTACCCGTTCGGAAATCTCCGCTGAGTCCGGAACTTTATAAGGAATGCCTGCGTCGCGAATCTTTCTTTTCGCGCGCACTAACCTTTGCGCCATCGTGGTTACCGGAACAAGAAATGCGCGCGCGATCTCTTCAGTCTGTAAACCGCACAGCGTGCGTAAGGTCAGCGCGACCTGGGCTTCGGGAGCCAATGCCGGATGACAACAAGTGAAAATCAGGCGCAAGCGATCGTCTGCAATCTCGTTCGTAAATGGATCCGGTTGTTCAGTTGTGGCGTCCAGTTCCGCCGAGTACGATTCGACCTTTTCACGATAACTCGTCTGTCGCCGCAATCGATCGATCGCTTTATGTTTCGCAGTTTGAATGATCCATGCCGCCGGCGAACGGGGCACGCCTTCGCTTGGCCACTGATTCACGGCAGCCGCGAATGCTTCCTGCGCCGCTTCTTCCGCGACATCAAAATCGCCAAATGAACGGATGAGCGTCGCCACTATCCGTCCCCAATCAGAGCGATAAATGGCGTCAACCGCCGCATTTGCTGAGGAAATCATAAGTATCTGCAAATCATAAAAAATTTAGTTCCGCCGTGTCGATTTCGCAGCGCGCCATTCGACTAATCTGCGGAGGGTCAGAACCACCTGCGGTAGCGGGTGGTTCAGTTTAACCGAAACGTATCTTGAAAGGATCAACGGCCCGCTAGCGCAGGCCGTGCTGACTCCATTAACAATTATGAAATACATGTTGCTCGTTTATATGGACGAGAACGCGATGACCGGCGATGAGCGTCAGCATTGTTACGTCGAATCCGCGCAACTTACTCAGAATCTGAACGCAAGGGGTCAGTACGTTGCGGCCGGACCATTACATCCGGTTTCCACTGCGACGAGCGTGCGGGTGCGCGAAGGAAAGCGGTTGGTGACTGATGGTCCGTTCGCGGAAACACGTGAGCAGCTCGGCGGGTTTTACATCGTCGAGGCAAAAGATTTGGATGAAGCGATGGCCATCGCAGAAAGCATCCCACCGGCGAAGTTCGGAACGATTGAAATACGCCCCATGATGGAAATCCCCGGACTGCCGGAATGACATATCAGAAGCCGGCGTGTAAGCAGAGGCATCAGTATCAGAACCCGGTCGCTACCGCTCTCGGTTCTGACACTTCGGGCTTCCGACACATTAAGGAGCAATTATGGCAAATCCATTTGTGCACGTTGAACTGAACACCACGGACGTCGAAAAGGCGAAGAGCTTCTACAGCCAGATGTTCGATTGGAAAATGGAAGACATGGACATGGGGCCGAGCGGCGCCTACACCGTAATAAAAGTCGGCGAAGGAACCGGCGGCGGCCTGTTGAAGAATCCCATGCCCGGTGTTCCATCGTTTTGGCTCGCTTATGTCCTGGTTGACGACATACACGCGGCTACTGAAAAAGCGAAATCGCTCGGCGCGAAGATCGTCAAAGATTCGATCGAAGTGCCGAACATGGGATGGCTCACAATCATTGGCGATCCGACGGGGGCGGCGCTGGGTTTCTGGCAACCAAAACATGACATGTGAAATTTCCGATCTCAAATTTGAGATTTCGAGATCACAATTGTCGATCGGGCGTTTGCTCGTTCGACTAATCAGTGAAAGACAAAGAACTAGGATTGAGAACCGAACAGGCTAGCAGCCTGTTCAACAGGAGAAGAAACGATGGCACACATAGAACAAAGAGTTACACCAATGCTGTGGTTCGACAACCAGGCGGAAGAGGCGGCGAATTACTACGTCTCGATCTTCAAAAATTCAAAAGTGACAAACATCAGTCGCTACGGCGACACCGGTCCCGGCCCGAAGGGCTCAGTCATGGTCGCGGAATTCGAAGTTGACGGTCAGAAGTTCACGGCGTTAAATGGCGGCCCACGTTTCAAGTTCACCGAAGCGATTTCCCTGGTCGTCAACTGCGAGAACCAGGAGGAAGTTGATTACTATTGGGAGAAATTAAGCGGCGACGGCGGTCAGGAAGTTGTCTGTGGGTGGTTGAAAGACAAGTATGGTCTGTCGTGGCAAGTCGTGCCCGTCCGCGTGTTCGAACTGATGAACGACCCGACAAAATCCGATCGCGTGATGGCTGCGGTGATGGAGATGAAGAAAATCGAACTCAGCAAGATTGAAAAGGCGGCTGCGGCAACAGCCACTGCATAACTGGGAGCGCGGCCGCCCGCGGCCGCATACTGCCACCGGCGAAGAACGGCGGGCGAGGCGCCCGCGTTCGGACCACAGGAGAACATCATGAACATCACACCGCACCTGAACTTTAATGGAAACTGCAAAGAAGCATTCGAGTTTTACGCCGACCTGCTCGATGGGGAAATCAAATTCAGCATGACCTGGGGCGAGATGCCGGGCGACATGGGTAGTCAATGTCCGCCTGAGACGAAGAATCTGATCATGCACACGACACTCGAGGTCGATGGCGATCTGATCATGGGCGCCGATTCGCCGCCGGATCGTTACACCCCGCCGAAAGGCATGACGATTTCAATCGGCGTGAAAAGCAAAGACAAGGGCGAGAAGGTTTTCAGTGCGTTATCTGAAGGCGGCAACGTCACGATGCCGTTCGGCGAGACATTCTGGTCGCCAGGCTTTGGCATGTGCGTCGATCGATTCGGAATTCCCTGGATGGTTAACACGGAAGCGAATCAGTGAGGTGTCGGCCATGAAAAAGACCAATCCAAAGACGGTGCGCGGTTATCTCGCGGCGGTTCCGCGAGAGCAGCGCGCCGCACTCAAGAAACTCCGCAGCGCGATAAAGTCAATCGTTCCCGACGCGAGGGAAGTAATCAGCTACGACATCCCCACGTTCAAACTGGACGGCCGGATGTTGGTTTCGTACGCAGCCTTCAAGAACCATTGCAGCTTCTTTCCCGGCGCGGGGCCGATCAAAACGCATGCGAACGATCTAAAATCGTTTCAGACCTCGAAAGGGACGATTCAGTTCACGCCGGACCATCCCCTGTCAACGGCGCTGGTCAAGAAATTGGTTAAGACCCGAATCAAACTAAACGAGGTCCGAAAATGAACATTCTCCTGTGGATCATTCAATGCTTGCTGGCGCTGTTGTTCATCTTCAGCGGCTCAACGAAATTCGTGATGTCGGTTGAGCAAATGAACGCGCAGGCGCCCGTCGTTCTGCCGGGCATCTTTCTTCATTTCATCGGCGCATGCGAGATACTCGGCGGCATCGGGTTGATACTGCCGAGCGCGCTGCGCATCAAACCCGGGCTCACGTCTTTGGCCGCAACCGGTTTGGCCGTCATCACGGCCGGCGCGACTGTAATCACATTGATGGGCCCGATGAAAGGATTGGTACTGTTGCCGCTCGTTACCTGCATACTTTGCATCTTTGTCGCGTGGGGGCGGTGGCGCCTTGCGCCGCTGCGTCCGAAATGAGCGCACTAACGTTCATCGTTAAATGCCGTGACTGCGCGGATTCGGAAGCCATTAGTGTTGCACTGATTGCGCTATTCGGAATTGCGCTTGGATCATCCTTCGCAGAGCCTTCCGCTCAATCGCCTCACGATCTTCTGTTAAAGCCAGACAGTCCGGAAATGAATCGGCGCGCGCCCGATAATTTCTCCGTGCGATTTCAAACAACCAAGGGATCGATCTTTATCAAGCTACATCGCGCATGGGCGCCGCACGGCGTCGACCGTTTCTACAATCTGGTCGCGCATGGCTATTACAATGACTCGGCGATTTTTCGCGTGATCGCGGGCAAGTGGGCGCAGTTCGGCATCAACGGCGATCCGGAAATTGCCCAGATATGGCGGACACGCACAATTCCCGACGATCCGCGCGTCGAGTCAAACGTGCGCGGCACGGTGTTCTTTGCCTTCAAAGATCCAAACGGCCGCACGACGCAGGCGGTCATAAATCTCCGCGACAACTCCGAAGTGTTCGACAATGAACCGTTCGTGCCGATCGGCACAGTCGTAAAGGGTATGGAAGTCGCTGACGCTCTGTATTCTGAGTACGGTGAACAATCGGGCGGCGGCATTCGCGCCGGTAAGCAGGATGCGCTTTTCAAAGAGGGCGATAAATATCTGAGAGCGAATTATCCGAAGCTTGATTACATCATCAAGGCCACAATCGAAGAGGAGCAGTAGTATCTATTTTGCCTTTGCGCCTTCCCGCAGTTCTTCGCGTCTTTGCGAGAAATTTAATTATGCGCGTTAGATTTCACGCAAAGGCGCAAAGTTAAGAGTAAGACGCAAAGAAAGCAAGTTTAATTTAGGCCACTGCCAAAGATACAGTAACGCGACTCTTCGCATTTCCCTTCCCCCCGCAAGCGCGATATATTCCACGCTTCCCGGCCAGTCATTCCAACAACAGACTATCGGAGGAGTTTCATGAGGAAGTTTTTCGTCGCCATCGCCTTCATTTGCGGTGTTCTGTTCACCACCACTACCTCGCAGGCCCAGAATGAAGTGGCGCGCTGGCAACAGCGCACGCACAACGTCATGATCACGCGCGACGATTGGGGCATCGCACATGTGCACGGAAAAACCGATGCCGATGCTGTGTTTGGAATGATCTATGCGCAGGCTGAAGATGACTTCAATCGCGTCGAAACGAACTTCATCAACTCGCAAGGCCGCTTAGCGGAAGCGGAAGGCGAAGCGGCGATCTGGCAAGACCTGCGGATGAAGCTGTTCATCGATCCGGCGAAGATGAAAGCTGATTACGAATCGAGCTCTGTGTGGTTGAAGACTCTGATGGATGCTTGGGCTGATGGCTTGAACTTCTATCTGACGACACACCCAGACGTGAAGCCACGAGTTATCACACACTTTGAGCCATGGATGGCCTTGACCTTCAGCGAAGGAAGCATCGGGGGCGACATCGAAACGATTAACCTGGATCGACTGCGGGCGTTTTATGACAACAAACCGCCCGCGATCGCTCGCCTTGACGATGAAACTGACCCGGAGCCAGGCGGTTCGAACGGCATCGCCGTCGCCCCGTCAAACACAAAGGACCATCATGCTTTGCTGGTGATCAATCCGCACACTTCATTTTATTTTCGCTCAGAATTGCAGGTGACGAGTGACGAAGGCCTCAACGCCTACGGCGCATCGACGTGGGGACAATTCTTTATTTATCAGGGTTTCAATGAGCACTGCGGATGGATGCACACCTCCAGCGCGGCTGACGCCATCGATGAATACCTGGAAACGATCATTAAGAAGGGCGACACGTATTTTTATAAGTACGGCAATGAAGAACGGCCGGCGAGCGTCTCGAAGATCAACGTTCCCTACAAAACGGAAAACGGGATGAGGCAACGAACCTTCACTGTTTACCGCACTCAACATGGGCCAATCATTCGGGCACAGGACGGCAAGTGGGTAAGCATCGCGTTGATGAATGATCCCGTCAAAGCGCTGACGCAGTCGTTCACGCGCACGAAGGCGACTGACTACAAATCATTCAAGCAGACGATGGAGTTGCACACCAACTCATCGAACAACACGATCTTTGCTGACGCGCAGGGCGACATTGCTTACTTTCATGGCAACTTCATTCCGCGACGCAATCCAAAATTCGACTGGAGAAAACCTGTCGATGGCAGCGATCCGGAAACGGATTGGCACGGAGTGTTGTCTGTCGATGAATCGCCGAAGCTTCTGAATCCGGCCAGCGGATGGCTCTACAACAGCAACAACTCGCCGTGGTCCGCGGCCGGCTCAAGCAGTCCGAAGCAGTCTGACTATCCGAAATATGTCGACAACGGTGTCGAGTCTGCACGAGGTCTGCACGCCATTCGCGTTCTGGAAGACAAAAAAGATTTCACGATTGAGACATTGCGGGACGCCGCTTATGACAGCTATCTCACGTGGTTTGAAAAGCCGGTGCCGGCACTCATCAAAGCCTGGGACAGAGCCGCAGTTGGTGATCCGCTGAAGGCAAAGTTGTCGGATCAAATTGCGGCGTTGCGTTCATGGGATCTTCGCTGGTCGATGAACTCAGTGCCTACGTCGCTGGCGGTTTACTGGGCTGACGATCTGCAGCGGAGCCTGCGCGCAGACGCGCGCTCTGCGGGCATTTCGTTTCCCGACTACGTGTCGACAAAAGCCGCGCCTGAACAATTGCTGAAATCGCTCGCGTCCGCGTCAGACAAACTGACGGCTGACTTTGGCACCTGGAAGACGCCATGGGGAGACATCAATCGCTTTCAGCGACTCACTGATGACATCGTTCATCCATTCACCGATGCCGGCCCGAGCATTCCGGTCGGTTTTACTTCAGCGGTTTGGGGATCGCTCGCATCATTCGGCGCGCGTCCGTACAAAGGCTCGAAGAAAATTTACGGAACGAGCGGCAACAGCTTCGTGGCGGTGGTCGAGTTTGGCCCAAAGGTGCGCGCGATCGCGGTCACTGCCGGAGGCGAAAGCGGCAATCCCGCATCGAAACACTTCAACGATCAGGCGCAGCGATACGCGACCGGAAATCTGCGCGAAGTATATTTCTATCCCGCACAATTAAAAGAGCACACGGAGCGAGAGTATCATCCGGGAAACTAGGAAGTCAGAACCGCCTGCGGTAGCGGGCGGTTAGGGTCGCGAAAGATGAACCGCGCGCTACCGCAGGCGGTTCTGACTTTATTTCAAATGCTTCTCATACCACTCAACGATCCGATTGAGTCGATCGATTAAGTGCTTCTCTTCTGTCAGGCCGTGACCTTCACGCGGATAGAGCACCAGTTCGGCCTCGACACCGTAATACTTCAATCCGCGATATAGCTCCTGACTTTGTCCGATAGGATCGGTGCGATCGGCTTCGCCCTGAAGAATCAACGTCGGCGTCTTGGCGTTCTTCAGATATTTTATCGGCGAACTCTTCATGAAGACATCGAGATTTTCGTAAGGCACGCCGAAGAACCATTGGTCGTATGACGAGCCGGCTTCGGTGCCGAATTCAGAAGCTAGATTAGACAAGCCGGCGCCGGAAACCGCCGCTTTGAAGCGCGTGGTTTGCGTAATGGCCCACTCAGACATGTAGCCGCCGTACGACCAGCCGCCGATGCCGAGACGTTGCGGGTCGGCGACGCCTTGTGCGATCAAGTAGTCAACGCCGGCCATGATGTCTTTGAAATCAGCGCCGCCCCAGTCCGCGCGATTCATCTCGACAAACTTTTGCCCATAACCGATCGAGCCACGAATATTCGGATAAAAGATCGCGAAGCCGCGCGCCGCCAACAACTGCCCCCAGCTCTCGATTGAATCCTGCCACACGCCCGTCGGTCCACCGTGAATGAGCGCGATGAGCGGCACGCGTGTTCCCGAAACATAACCCTTCGGCTTGATCAGCGCGCCCTCGATCTCCAGACCATCGAAACTTTTGTAGCGAAACAATTCCGGTTGCAGGATCGTCAGTTGGCGCAGACTCTTATTGAAATCGGAAAAGCGTTGCGCGGGTTTGTCGCCCTCCGACAGCCATATCTCCTCCGGCTCCGCACTGCTGCTGCCGACGAACGCGATCGTTGAAGCGAACGTATCAAAGGCGCGCGGATTCACCGGCAATTTCAGTCCGGGGTTAACTTTCCCGTTGAGGTTGATGGAAATGAGATTTGTCTTGAAACCGTTCTGAATGGTGGCCGCCAGAACATCGTTCGACGTCCAGGAGTAATTGAGCACCAGCCGGTCCAAAGATTCTGATGTCAGGTTTTGAATCTTGTGATCGTCAAGCGTCAATAAAAACAGATCGTGTGGCGACGGACCATCGACGCGGGAAGCAAGATAAACGACCCTCTTGCCGTCAGGCGAAACGCGCAAGCGGCCGAATGGTCCGCGCGGCGCCGCAACTTCGGTCAGTTTTCCGTCCGCGAGATTCACCGAGTAGATGCGGTTGGTTTCGACATCCGATTCAGGATGATCGGTGGCAATCCCAATCATCGTCGTGCCATTGGGCAGCCACTCAGCTTCGCCGATGCGCCAACGTCCGGAGGTAATCTGCCGCACCTTGCCCGAATCGGGATCTAACAACCAAAGCCTCCGCAAATGATCGTCGCGATCGACGACGCGTGCATCGTCTTTGTCCTTCTCCTTCTGATCCTCGGCGGGGGTTTTTGGTTCGGGCGCGAAGAAAGCGATCTGCTTTCCATCGGGCGACCACGAAAAGTTGTCGATCTCGTGCTTCGTCTCGAGCAGGCGTTTCGCTTCGCCGCCATTCATGGAGATCGCATAAATCTGCCGCACGTCGTCGCGATTCGAAATGAATGCGAGCCGCTTACCATCAGGCGACCAGCGCGGCGTGTCTTCCGTTTTCGAAGAGTTTGTGAACTGGCGGACTTCTTTCGTCTTGACGTCCAATAGCCAGATGTGGCGCGCGCGCGTCGTGCCTTTGACTGGCTCAGTCAGGACGAAGGCGACGAACTGGCCATCCGGTGAAAAGCGCAGGTCGGAAATTGTTCGCTGACTGAGCAGGATTTGTGCCGGCGTTAATTGAACCGGCGTAGCGGTTGGAGTTGCGCTTGGCGGCGGCGTCGGTGACGGAGTCTGCGCTTGAGCGCTGATTCCGATCGAGAACAGTAAGAAAGTAAACACGTCGAGGGTTAGCAAGGATGGCTTCACTTTTGGTCTCTCCTTTTCCATAGCCCGGCTCAAGAGGTAGTTCTACGAAAATCTTTCGATGTCCGCAACGCCGCGCAGCGGCGAAATGTTTATAGATGCGGTTGCCCGGTTCCGCCATGAGACGCGAAGACTTGTATTGGCTGTTATGCTCGCAAGTCAAGTTACGTTATTATCCGCCGCACTATGCGCCGAGCCCCTATACTTCTAATCCTGCTATTTGTTTGCGCTGTACAAGCAGCTTCCGCACAAACTGTCCCGACACCCGAATCGGTTCTTGGTCACAAACCCGGCGATGATTTTTATCTTGCGACATACAACGAATCGCGCGAATACTTTCGCAAACTCGCGGCCAGCTCCGATCGCATCAAGCTGATCAGCGTGGGCAAGACGACGCGCGGATTAGATTGGGAAATTGCGCTGATTTCTTCACCGCAGAATCTGGCGAACCTTGATAAATATAAGGAGATCTCGCGAAAGCTCGCAGATGGACGCGGCTTGACCGATTAGGAGGCCCACGCATTGGCGCGCGAGGGAAAGCGATCGTGCACATCGACGGCGGATTGCATTCGACCGAAGTTGCCGGAGCGCAGCAATCGATCAATCTCGCGTACAAACTGGTTTCATCGCAGGGCGACCCGGAAGTCGACGCAAGAATCCAAAGCAGAAGCAAAACCGGAACAAGACTAGCCACAGACAAACACAGATTTTCACAGATAAGAATTGAGCTGGTCAGCCTCACTGCTTTCAATCTGTGTAAATCCGTGTTCATCTGTGGCTGATTATGATCGTTCATCTCATCGACGGCACTTACGAACTGTTCCGTCATTTCTACGGTCTGCGTCGTTTTCACAAAACGGATCCGCCGTTCGGCGCCGTCGCCGGCGTCCTCGGCATGATCGTGAAGATGATCGAAGACGGCGCCACGCATATCGGCGTCGCGACCGACCATGTCATCGAATCGTTTCGCAACGAGCTGTGGCCCGGATACAAAACGGGCGCCGGCATTGATCGCGCGCTGTGGGCGCAATTTCATCCCTTGGAAGATGCGCTCGCTGCGATGGGCGTAGTCGTTTGGCCGATGATCGAATTTGAAGCTGACGATGCGCTGGCGGCAGCAGCTCATCTGGCAGCGCGCGACAAAAAGGTCGAGAAGGTTTGCATCTGGACGCCTGACAAGGATCTCTCTCAGTGCGTTGTCGATGATCGGGTGGTGCAGATCGACCGCCGCAAGAACGAGATTCGTAATGCGGAGGGTGTGCGCGCCAAGTTTGGAGTCGCACCTGAATTCATCGCCGACTATCTGGCAATGGTAGGCGATTCGGCGGACGGTTATCCTGGACTGCCGGGCTTCGGTCCCAAGACTGTCGCCAAACTAATCAATCAGCATGGCCACATCGAACACTTCCCTGCCGCGCTGTTGAGCGATACAAACCGTGAACTGGCTTTGCTTTTCAAAGATCTCGCAACGCTACGGACTGATGCGACGCTCGATTCGCCAACGAACGGCGAAACCAAAAACGTGGGCAAACTGCAATGGCGGGGCCCTCACAGTAATTTTCCTTCCGTCGCAGATAAAATCGATGCCCCGCGTCTGGTCAACCGCGTAGACAACCTTCGTAAGCCCGAAGATAATCGCGCTACAACGGAGGCCTGATTGAAACTTCGCGCTCGCCACGTCCATCTTCTGCTCGGGATACTTATCGCGACGACGCTGGCGATTCTCGCGATTTCTACGTATTGGAATTTCGCTTTCTTTCCACCGGGATTCACCGGCTGGGGCGAAGTAACGCGCGAGCAAACAATCGCGGGCTGGGCGATTCAGCGCAACGATCCCTCGAGGCGCGTTGAGGTTCAGCTCTACATAGACGATCAATTCGTCGGAGATGCAGTCGCCGAGCTTCCGCGTCCGGATGTTATGCAAGCCGGATGGACCACCGATCCGCGTTGTGGTTATGTTTTCACACTGCCCGCATTGTCAGCCGGCAACCATGAAGCGCGGGTTTATGCTTTGTCCCGCGTCCGTAATGGCAATTACGTGACGCTGCAGATGACCGGAAATCCACTGCGATTTTCTGTGAATGCCGACAAAACCGTAACGCCAACAAAATAGATGTCCGTTGTTCATCCATCACTTCGCGAAGTTATTGCCAGACCGATGACAAACTTTCTCCATCGTTGCACGTTGTATTTCCCACGAACAGGTAAGGAGGAACACAAATGGCGAAGAGCAAGAAAGGCTCAGACGTGGTGGAAAATGTCTCAAACGCTGCTGATCGAGCGGCTGAGATAGCAATCGAGGTAGGTGATCGCGCAGCCGAACTAGTTGAGCGGACTCTGAAAACATCCGCGGACGCCGCCAGAACAGTGGGCGAAACCGTTGCGGGTCAATTGAAACCGCAAGCTCGAGGCAAAACGACCTTGGGCGGCGTCATCAATCGCGCTGCCAAAACCGTTGCCCAGCAAAATCGGAAGCTCGTGCGCGCTGAAAACAAGGCCGCAAAACGAGCGACAAAGTCAGCGGCGAAAGCTGCGCGCAAAGCGAGCCGCACGGCAACTAAGAGCGCAAAGCGCGCAGGTCGCGCGGCTAAACAGGCGAGTAAGACGGTTAGGGCCGCCACATCGCGCGCCGCCAAGTCGGCACGCAGTACCGCGAATCGCGCCGCCAGCACCGCACGCGAGACTGCCAAACGCGCAACAACCAAACGCAGCAGGAAACGCTGAAGGTGCGGCTGACACCTGTCAGTGAGCAGTTCCTTCTACCTTCTACCTTCTACCTTCTACCTTCTACCTTCTACCTTCTACCTTCTGCCTTCTGCCTTCTGTCTTTTGCCTTCTGCCTTTTGCCTTTTGCCTTCTGCTTCTCTAATCTGTCCACGCAAATTCGACCGATGAATCCTCCAACCTTCGCAGATATCCTCGGCGCGCGTGAAGCGATCTCAGAGTTTCTGCCGAGAACACCGCTCGTTCGTCTGAACAAAATCTCCGAGCTGCTTGATTGCGACTACTACGCAAAACTGGAGAACTTGCAACCGACTGGCGCTTTCAAAGTGCGTGGAGGCATAAACCTCGTGCGGAGCGAAATGACCACGGCCGGCGATGGCAAGCAAGTCACTCTGATCACAGCCTCAACCGGAAATCACGGCCAATCGATCGCGTACGCCGGGCGTCTCTTTGGCGCGCGTGTGAGCATCTACGCGCCGACCGAAAATGTTAATGAATCAAAGATGAAGGCGATGCGCGACCTCGGCGCTGAAGTTCGCTTGCATGGCCGTGATTTCGATGAGGCGCGTCTGGAAGTCGAGCGGCTCGCCCGCGAGGAGGGCTATCGTTACGTTCATTCCGCAAATGAGCCATTGCTGATCGCCGGTGTGGGAACGATTACCGCTGAGATTCTTGAAGACCTGTCCGATGTCGATGTGGTCATCGCGCCCGCAGGCGGTGGCAGTTGCGCTTCCGGAGCTTGCATCGCGGCGCGTGAGCTGAATCCAAACGTGGATGTCTACGCAGTGCAGTCGGAAGCGGCGCCGGCAATGTGGCATGCTTATAAGAATCGCTCGCTTGATCCGTATCCAACGATGCTGACGGCGCATGAAGGACTGGCAACGCGTGTACCTTTCGAGCTAACGAACAAGATCCTCTGGGAGCTGTTGACCGATTTTCTGCTCGTGAGCGACGAAGAGATCAATGACGCAATTCGCGTCCTTGCACGCGATGCTAAGCAAGTCGCCGAAGGCGCCGGCGCGGCGTCACTGGCCGGCGCATTGAAGGTGCGGGAAAAGTTGAGAGGCAAAAAAGTCGTCGGTATTCTCACCGGCGGAAACATTCCGCCAGAACGCTTTGCGAAGCTAATCGCCCAGAGCTTTGCTGCTTAATCTGTGTAATCTGCGCAATCTGCGGATACACATCTTCTGTCGGAGGTTCTTTCATGCGAAAACACATTCCGATCGTTGTAGCAGTTTTAGCAGCCACAGCTATCGGCTCTTTTAAGCATCACCCATCCGTCGATGCGCAACAGCGCCCCGGTCTGACACCCGAACAGACCGCACAGCGCAATCAACGGGAAGAAGAGCTGCAATCCGTCGCCATCATTGAGCGCAAGCTGATGATTCCGATGCGCGACGGCAAACGCATGGCCGCGGATGTTTATAGGCCGAAGGACACATCGAAAAGGTATCCGACTGTGTTTGTGCGGACTCCTTACAATTTCAATTTCTGGGATGTGCGCAACGGCCTGCCGCGCGACATGAGCAACGAACTCGACGCCGTAAAGCGCGGCTACGCGTTTGTCGAGATCAACGAACGTGGCCACTTCTTTTCCGAGGGCAACTACGACATTCTCGGACCCCCTCTCAGCGATGGTGACGACGAACTGACATGGATTGCGAAGCAGCCCTGGTCGAACGGCAAGGTTGGATTGATTGGTTGCTCTTCAACCGCTGAGTGGCAATTGGCCGTCGCGGCCCTCGGCAATCCCGCGCTCGCCGCCATCATTCCGCAGGGTTTCGGCGCAGGCGTCGGTCGCGTTGCTCCTTACTTCGAACAAGGGAATTGGTATCGCGGCGGCGCGGTGCAGATGCTTTTCATCGCATGGATTTACGGCGAACAAAATCAGGTGCGGCCGATGCCGCCTGCGAACGCCACACAGGAAGAGTTGATTCGCATGTCAAAAGCGTTCGACCTCGCACAGCAGTTGCCGCCGGTCGATTGGTCCAAAAGCCTGCGTCATTTACCCGAGATGGACATCATCAAAGCCGTCGATGGTCCACACGGAATCTTCGCAGACGAAATGCCCGTCGATACACGGGGCTCGATGATTAAACGCGCGCCGAATGATCCGGCGTGGTTCCGCGGCGGTCTGTGGCATGACAACAAGAACATCAACGTCCCCGGCTTTTGGTTCATGTCGTGGTACGACGTCTCGGTTGGGCCGAACCTTGCCGCTTACAATTTTGTTCGCAACCATGCCAAAGGCGAGATTGCGAATCAGCAATACGCCGTGATTGCGCCTACGCTTCACTGCGCTTACAAACGGGCTACCGAAGATACCATCGTCGGCGAGCGCAGCATGGGGGACGCGCGTTTGAATTACGACGAGCTGACATGGGGTTGGTTCGATCGCTTTCTCAAAGGCGAGAACAACGGCTTCCTCGAGAAAACTCCGCGCGTTCGCTATTTCACGATGGGCATGAACAAGTGGCAATCGTCTGACACCTGGCCGCCCAAAGGCGCAACGCGGCTTACGTTCTTTTTATCAAGTGGCGGCAAAGCCAACAGCTTGAATGGCGACGGCGTGCTGGTCGCAAACGCGCCGCCGTCCGATGCGCCCGATAAATTCGATTATGACCCGATGAATCCGGTGCCGTCGTACGGCGGAAACGTCTGCTGCACGGGCAACGCGGTACAAGGCGGCTCGTTCGATCAGCGCAAGATGGAAGAGCGAAACGATATCCTGGTTTTCTCCACTGAGCCTTTGAAAGAAGGACTGGAACTGAGCGGGCCAATTGAAGTCACGCTCTATGTTTCGTCTGATGTGAAGGACACTGATTTCACGGTGAAGCTGATTGATGTGTACGCGGATGGGCGCGCTTACAATCTCGACGAGACGATTCAACGGTTGCGGTATCGTAATGGTTACGACAAGCCCCTTGCGTGGATGAAACCTGGCGAGGTCTACAAGTTCAGTTTCTCACCTATGAACACGAGCAACTTCTTCGAAGCCGGGCATCGCATTCGCATCGAGATTTCCAGCAGCAACTTTCCGCGCTTTGATCGAAACATGAACACCGGCGGTAATAATTACGATGAGACGACCGGCGCCGTCGCGCACAACGTAGTGCATCATTCGAAGCAGTATCCTTCGTCGGTGACGATTACGGTGGTGAAGAAGTAATTGCGAGCGGCTTTGCCTCAAAAGTCTTGTTCGACGTGTAGCGTCGAGATGAATTTAGCCCGGCCTTTAAGGGCCGGGAAATCTGCGTCGTTATAATTTTCGCGTCGCGGTAGCGACGCCATGATGAACTGGGTACCTGTTACTTGCGTGCAATTTCAAACGTCGCTACGCGACGTGGGTCAGGCTGGCGGATCTGTCCCGGCCTTTAAAGGCCGGGCTAAACCCAATCGGCGATCCGCGCCCTGTTTTCTGTACTCCTTCGCGTCGGCAAAGCCACGAAAAGCCTATTCCAACGTCTGCACTGAGTGTGTATTTGCCGCTAATAGAGTCGCGTCTTTGTTTTTTAAAGACTGGACGATTTGTGCCCACTCAACATGTCCGCGCGCTACGAGGGTTCGAAAGTCGCGAGACCTATC
Source organism: uncultured bacterium (assembly GCA_965653675.1). Taxonomy (GTDB): domain Bacteria; phylum Acidobacteriota; class Blastocatellia; order Pyrinomonadales; family Pyrinomonadaceae; genus UBA11740. Next base: position 175,758 of record CBFHBA010000001.1, on the reverse strand, counting down.
ACTCTCCATTGCGTGTAACATTTCTCCAGCCTTTCCCGCTTTGATAGCTCGCTGCGCGGCGATGAACAGCGCTTGCATGGCTGCATCGCGTGACTTGTCGTCCGACGCAGACAACTTCGCCCGTTCGTACGGGAACCGGTAGTCGTTGGGAAACTCTCTCTCCAATCGCGCGATGTCCCGCATCAGGTTGCGTCGATCGGCAGCACTTGTTTTCGTTCGGCGCTGTCTTAAGTCGCGTAGTTCTTCATCAGCGGACGCGTTCGTGGCTTTTGTCGGAAACGGACTTTCAACCGGAGTGTTTGAGACCGCGACCGTCGGCAGATACTCTTGCGCAGACTGCGAAGTTGACGTCGCCGTTTTTGCCGCCAACGCCGCAGTCGTGACCACAGGCGAAGGTTTTAACCACCACATGCCCACCATTCCGGATACCAAAGCCACGCCGGCCACCATCAGCGCCAGCATTAATTTCAGTCCGGAACCGTTCCCGCGCTTCATACTAGTCTGCTTACGAAAGGTGCGTTGACCCTCTTCAAATGGCTGAAGATTGGGAACATCATCCATATCGATAATTAGTCTGCGTGAGGGGTTCTTCGGCCTTTTTGTTTCAGGCTGTCTAGTCGGTGACATTGGCTTACCGCAGTTCCAGCAAAACGCGTACTTATCCTCGATTGCTGAGCCGCAATGTTGGCAAACGCCGCCGGCTGAGGCGCTCTTAGGTGGCGCGGCCATTGACGGTGGTGCTTCAGTTTCGATGTCCCCTGGAGGAATTGCCGGTTCCGCAGCTCTGGGGGAAGAAATCGCGGGTTCGGCGACTTTCGCGGCAGTCGCCGGTTCCGCAGCTCTGGGCGGAGGCATCGCCGATTCCGCAACTTTCGCGGGAATGGCCGGCTCCGCAGCTCTTTGGGGAGAAATCGCGACTTCCGAAACCTTCGCGGGAACCACGGGCTCCGCAGCTCGCGCGGGAGGATTGGCCGCTGCCGGCGACTGCTCCTCAGGCCGTTCGCTGAAACGAACTTTGCGCGCTCTGCGTTTGGGATGATCGTCTACGATTTCCAACAAGCCCTGCGACTGAAATGCCCAGCCGCCGTCGGTGCGTTCAGCCAAAGCGGGTTCATGGATGAAGACTTCGCCGGCGCGCAGCTCAGCGCGGTGGTGATAGTAGTCCTGATAGATTTCCAGGAACTCGCGCGGATCTGAAAATTTAGTGAGCCGCGGCACGACCATCACTTGATTCCCGCCAGACGCGTCAAGCACCACGACAAATTCCCCGTCTTCGATTTCTGCGAAAAGTCCAGTGTCGTAGTCGAAAGTTACATTCAACTTATTTGTGGCCTTGGTCTTGCGCAAGAAGTGTGAAACCAGATTCGGAAACGATGGGCCAATGTCGAGTCTCTCACGACAAATCGGACAGGTCGTCAGCGCGGTGGTAAACGACCTGCCCAGTTCGTCACACGGGTGCTCGCGGACCTCTGCGGAACTCGTCTGCAAACATCCGGGACAGGTCGGCCGAGGCACTCCGTCTGCCGAAAGCGTGAAGTTTTTGATGTCGACCGGCGTAGTCGATTCGAAACTTATCGTCAGGCACCGATCGCAAACGTAAACCAGAGAGCTTCGCCGGGCGCAGACCGGACATCGCTCCAGGCTGCCACCATCCGCAGATATTGGAGAGAAGTGCTCACAGTTGCAGCAGTACTGCCAGTGCAGCCCTACCTGGGCTCGCTGGTCCCCGGCAAAATTCAAATCACCAAGGATGTGGCTGCGGTTTACACATTTGACTGGATTTTGTCTCGGCGCAAAAAAACCTTTGTTGTGTTCAGGACAGAATACTTTCATTTTGGCTACTCCCTTCGACGATGTTCCCGGCCTCAAGCGGTACGATGCGCGACGCATAAAATCCTGGCTTTCGTCGGGAATTGTCCGCGGCGACGGCGAAATGTTTTCGGAAGAGTCTTACTTCTACACAAATACTCCGGACCGAAATTCAAATATTCAGGAGAGTTGCGCCAAGGGGTGAGTCGGCACGAGGAGACGCTGCAAGCTTCGCGAGTAGATTAGAGCAAGCAATCCCGGATTACAAGCAAAATTTCCCGACGAACCGGACCGCTCTGGCTGAGAAATCGCAATTAAGGAGCCCAGGCCAATCGGCCTGGGCGCCACGGTATTCGGATACCCGTAGTGATCCTACTTCAGCATCAACTCGCGCGCGGTTTTCGTCGCGAGCACTTCACGTATCTTCGAACGATCCTCGTAACCCCGCATCTGCGTCTGATCGTTGCCTACGACTTGCTGCGACAAAGCGTCAGACTTTTCGGTGTCTGCTTCCATTGCCGCAAGGCTCTTGTACTCGCGGAGGATGAGTAGGTTCCACGACGAATCATCGTCAAGCGTGCGCAGGATCTTGTAAGATTTCATATATCCCGCTTTGACCTGCGCATCTGACTCCTTCTTGAACTCGGTGTCGAGATAACCGATATACGCCTGATCCATGCCGGATTTGATTCTAATCGTCGTGACTGTCCAGACCGAACCAGGACTGTAGTACTTATAAACCTGTGCGGTTGCCGTAACCGCCAGGATGAGCGCCGCGGCAAATATTGCCAGCGCTAACTTTCTTGAAGAACGTTTCATCGGAAATTCTCCTCTGGGGAAATGTGATGACATTGCGAAAGCGCGCGCACTCTATCCCGACATTAGATATTCAGTCAACGCAAAAATACCTTGCAACTGTGATTGCTGAAGACGCGTGCCAAAGTAAGATCTTTTCGCGAAATTTCTTTTGACAACGATCTGAATGTTGTGAATACTCGCGCGGCATCCGCGGCCATGGACTTTAAGTACAAACATTTCCACCAACAACGAGTCTATGCCGCACCGCGCGAGGAGGTATTTGATCGCGCTCGGGCGGTGATGACTGAATCGGTTGGATGGGCAATTGCCGGTGAAACGTTGGAAGGATTTACCGCTGAAGGATCGAGCTTTGGACACGCCGGAGTGGCAAACATCCAGATCCATTCAACCGGCGGTGGGACATTAGTGGCTGTCGGACTCCGCGTTGCACGCGCCGGTTCTAGCGGCTTCATGCTGTTTGATGTCGGCGGCTACTACAACATTCAGATTCGCAAGTGGCTGGACGCAATTCAAGCGTCGCTTCATCAGCAAGCCACCGGTCAAGCGTTGCTCAGCGCCGCGCCCTTGCAGCCGCGGAACAAAATGACCGCTTGCGCATTCAACGGTTGCCTTGCACTGATTGTCGTCTCATTCGGCATTTACTTTCTGGTGACATTCATCAGCGCTGTCATTGGGCTCACCACCGGGAATTTATTGCTCATCGGTCGAGGCGGTAACATCAATGTGCATGGTGTGGCCGCTCGCGTGATCTCAGCTCTAATTCTCTTGTTCGGCGCGTGGATTGTTTGGCGAATAATTAAAAAGTCGCGGAAGCCGTCAATCATCCAGTGACAGATCCTCGTTTTGAATGATCAACTTCAAAGCACGGCACTGCCTTGAATATCAGGTCTGTTCACGATTTACGATTTACCATTTACTAGTCACCATTCACTAGTGAAAAGGCACCTTCTCATTTATGGTCTCTGCGGCGGCTTGTTAATCGTGCTGCTGAAGACGATTGAGTATCGGTTTCTGATTATTGAGCGCTCGCTCGAGATCTATGGTGGCTTGATCGCGTTGTTCTTTGCGTCAATTGGTATCTGGCTCGGACTGAAGCTGACAAAAAATAAAGAGACCGTCATCGTCAAAGAAGTTCCTGTCGAAGTGAAAATTGAGGTGCCGGTTTCCGCGCGCGAGCCGTTCGCGCTCGATCAGACGCGTGTGCAGCAACTTGGCATCACGGCGCGCGAGTTGGAGATTCTTCAGCTGATCGCATCCGGCCTGAGCAATCGCGAGATTGCCGAGAAGCTTTTTGTCAGCGAGAACACCGTCAAGACCCATTCGAGCCGGTTGCTCGACAAACTGAGTGCCAAGCGGCGCACACAGGCGGTTCAAATCGCGAAAGAGATGCGCTTGATACCTTAAGACGGAAATCACCCGCAGATTCCGCAGATTACACAGAAGAGAACTTAGGTCTTTGGTCTTTGGGCTTTGGTCTTTGGTCATCTGCCTTCTGCCTTTTGACTTTTGCCGTCTGCCGTCTGCGGTCTGTTCCTTCTTGTCACCCGAAAGAGTGATTTCGAACACCAAGCCTCGAAATCACCCGAAAGGATGACGACAGTTCAAGGCGCCTTGCGCTAGATTCTGCCCCGCTCGACAACAAGAAACCAAAAACAGGAGAAGGAAAACTAAGATGAAAAGAATCGTCCTCGTCTTCGGTCTGATTTCCGGCACGCTGATGGCCGTGTTCATGTTCGCGACGCTGCCTTTGATGCACAAAATCGATCTCGATAAGGGCGCCATCGTCGGCTACACCGGAATGGTGCTGGCGTTCATGCTGATTTTCTTCGGCATCCGATCTTATCGAGAGAACGTCGGCGGCGGCGCAATCACGTTTGGCCGCGCCTTTGCCGTCGGCATTCTAATCGCGATCATCTCGTCAATCTGTTACGTGCTGGCGTGGGAGATCGTTTATCACTTCTTCATGCCCGACTTTTTTGAGAAGTACTCCGCCCTTGTGATCGAGAAAGCCCGTGCATCAGGGGCGACCGCACAGCAGATTCAAGCGAAGCAACAAGAGATGCAACAGTTTCAGCAGATGTACGATCACAACCCGCTTATCAATTTCGCCTTCACCTTCATCGAGCCATTTCCGGTGGGCGTGATCATCACACTAATTTCAGCGTTGATACTCAGGAAGAAGAGAACGCCGCAAACTGCATGAGATCGATGAAAGTAAGGATCGCGCATCACCTCAACCCGCAGGATCGGTGTGGATGTGGACGCGAGTGCGCGGCAATTCGGCTTCGAGCGCGCGTAACACCTTCACTGTGAGATCGTGCGCGGCTTCGAATGATTTATTGCGCTGCACCTCGAGATGAAGATCGACAAACTTATGTGAACCAGATTGGCGCGTGCGCAAGTCATGAAACCCGAGCACGCCATCCGCGTGGAATCGACTGACAACCTCCGCGACCCGCTCATCAACATCATCCGGCAGGCGCCGATCCATCAGGAGATTGATTGATTCATACGCAACTTGAATGGCTGACCAGATGATGTAGATCGCAATCGCGATTGATACTGCCGGGTCCGCCCATAACCATCCGGAGACCATCGTTACGACCAACGCCGTGAGTACGCCGAGATTGATATAAATATCAGTCGCGTAATGCACTGCATCTGATTTCAGGGCTGGTGAATCGGTCTCGCGCGCCACGCGGCGCAAGCGCGTCACGAGCCCGACACTTACAATGATCGCAATCACCATCGAGCCAATGCCGATCGTCTGAGCTTCCGTCGGATGAGGCGAGCGCAGACGATGAATTGCTTCCCAAATTAAAAATGATCCTGAAAGACTGATAACGAGTGCCTGGAATAAACCTGCAAGTGATTCAACCTTGCCGTGACCATAAGGATGATCTAAGTCGGCGGGGCGCGACGAGATCCGCACTGCCAGATAATTCAGCGACGACGAAAAAATATCCATCACTGAATCAAGCAGCGACGCCCACACGCTAATTGCGCCAGTAAGCCAACCTGTGCCTGACTTGAGCGCGATGAGAAAAGCTGCGGCAATAATCGAGAGCCGCGCTGTTGAACTTTTCAGCGCCACCTCATGCGAGTGGGCATTAGCCTGCGTCATTCGGCAATCATACTTCACCTCCGGAGGTGTCGATTAGGACGCACGTCACGTTTTCTCTCTTATTAGTTATGGGAAGGTCTTTGGTCTTAGGTCTTGCGTTGCTAAATTTTCATTTTTCACTTTTCAGTTTTCAGTTTTCAATTTTTTTTCAGAATTACGCCCTCCCTCACGATCGGGCTACTGCCTCCTGCCTTTTGCCTTTTGCCGTCTGTCTCCAGCCTTCTCCTTTGTGTCCTTCGTGTCTTTGTGGTTAATTCCCGAACATGAAAGGTCGCCAAACCATGAGAGTCGCTCTCGTCACTCTGATAAATCTGTCGCTCTGCGTTGGTACACTCGCGGGCTGCGCCCGACAACAGCGCTCGGCGCAGAGTGCCGCGGAACGAGAGATCCGCGCGGCGCTTTGCGAAATTGATCAGCACGCCTATACGTCAGCTCAAGCGAGAATTGAGCATCTGCTTCAATCGGATCCGACAAACCTCGAGGCGCGGAAAGTGCTGCTCGGCATCCTCGCCGCCCAGATCAAACCAGGTGACACATCCGCGGAAAACATCACTTTGATCAGGAAAGCCATCGCGGCTTATCAAGACGCACTGACCAGCCTTCAGCTCAACGCGGACGAAAAAGATCGCGTCGATAGATTCGTGATGTTCCTTTACGGAAAGATCAGCCGGGACGAACAACGCAAAGAATTGGAAAGACGTGCAATTGACCCGAAGCGCGACGCCAAGGATCGAAGCTCCGCGTACACGGTTCTCGCAGGCCAATCGTGGGACTGCTCTTTTAAGATAACTGAGCTTCCCGAAGTGAAGGTCGTAGATGTGAACAAAGCGACAGTTACTTACCATAAGCCAGCCAATCAGAAGGAATTTGATTCGGCCCAGGCGTGTGTCAAACGTGGGCTCGATGAGGCTGAGAGCGCGCTCAAACTTGATCCCGATAATGAGAACGCCTGGTCATACAAATTTAATCTTCTTCTGGAAGCGTCGAAGCTCGCAGAGATGGAAGGTGACCAAACACGAAAGGCGGCATTCCGGAAACAATCTGAGGAAGCGAGCAAGATCGCGAGCGACCTCAGCGCGAAGCATCGGGCTGAAGAAGAAAAAGAGTGGGCGCGGAAAGAGCAGGAACAAAAGACCAATGACTCGTTTACGCCGGAACAGGCCGCGGCGTTTTCCCAGGAGCTGGTTGAGTTCAAACGTGAGAGTCCACTCGCGGAAGCCATCCGCACGGTCTTCATTCCGGACCTGGAGTTGACTACACTTGTAGCTCCCATACCGAGCAGCGAAGAGAAGACAGAATCCGCGTCGTCAACCGCTCAACCGAAACCAAAGGGCTGCTTCCGCGAAGTGGATGACCCGGCGCTGGTACAGGAGAAGCGCAACTGGAAAGCATTCGCGCCCGCGGGCGAAGAAATCACGGTTGACTTGCCCGACAATGTTTGCAAAAGCAACGGTGGCGCATACCTCGCTGCCAGCGAAGGCGTAATGTACTCGATTGCCTCGCTTCCCCGCGCTGACTTGGTGTTGGGTCCAACCGCGGTTGATGGAGCGCTGAATATAATGGCGCGCACCTTTGTCAATCTTCGCAGCAGTGCCTGGTTCGAGGATGGAAAAGAAAAGAGCTTTGAACTCAAGCTACTAAGAAAAGAGAACGTCGCGGGCCAGCCGAGCAGACTTTATGCTTACGTCCAAGTTTCTTGTCAGATGCGGAGGGAAAGTGTGCTGCTAATTCAGGCAGCGAAGACGCATTACTACATGATCGACATCAACGGAGCTAACGAAAAAGACCCTGGCGTTCAGCGCTTTCTTAATTCACTGAAGGTGAAGTAAGCCCGAGCATACGCGGGCACGCGGACGGGGGGACAGGGAGACGGGGAGACAGGGAGATGGGGAGATCCCCCGGTCTCCCGTCTCCCTGTCCGCTCTGCCCACTGCTCACTGCGTCGGTGGATAAATCCGATCGAATTCCGGATCGTCGTGCAGCAACGTCAGATCTGGATCACTGCGCGCCCAACCGGCATCCCGGAATCCGGCATCACGCGCCTTGCGCAAGGCACTCAGCGCCTCGGCTTTCTTCCCCATCGTCGCGAAGCAGCACGCGGCGTTGTAGAGCACGAGCGTCTCGTCCGGTCGCATCGCAATCGCCAGGTTAACTTCGCGTGTCGCATCATCTATCCGACCGACGGAGGCATAGTCGATCGCCAGCATGAGCCGCGCGCGCAGGTCTTCAGGTACTTTGTGAATCTGCTCTTCGACTATTTGCACTCGCCGCTGCCGCAGGTTACGAAGCGCTTCCGTCTTGCCCAGCGCGCCGAGCGCGTTGCCAATCGGCGCGAAGATATTGTAGTCGTCACCGGCTGTCTTAATCGCATCCTCGGCGACGTCGACAAGCTCCTGGTAACGACCCGCCGAAAATAGGGCACGGCACAGAACATAATGACCGCCGCAATCCGGCTTGCGGGCGATGGCGCCTTGCGCGAGGCGGATGGCTTCGTCGTCGTCTCCCGCCGCATATACGACCCATGCCCGCGCAATTTCAGCTTCCGGCAAACCGGGCTGGAGACGCGCCGCCTGTTCTGCGGCCGCCTTGGCGCGATCTATCCAGACATCGTCGCGTCCATAATTATAGAAAAGACCCGCACAGGCATCCGCAATCGCGGCGTAGGCCAGCGCGAATTTCGGGTCGAGGGCGATTGCCTGTTCAAACATTTGGCGCGCAAACTCGAGATCCTGTTTCGTCAGACGGCGCCCATAACTCTTGCCGCGCAGGTAGAGGTCGTATGCCTGAAGATTTTCGGTCGGTTTCGCCGCAAGCTCTGCCTGCTCCTGGGGTGACAGCGTGACGCGCAAAGCTTCCGCGATCTTGCGCGCAATCTCGTCCTGCAATTCGAAGATGTCCTGCATCTCGCGGTCATAACGTTCTGACCAAACCGGATAGTCCGTCTTCGTATCAACCAGTTGCGCGCTGATGCGCAGACGCGAACCTGAACGCCGGAGCGTGCCCGCGAGCACGTAGGCCGCAGACAACTGTTGCCCAATCTGCGCGGGCGTCACTTGCTTATCGCGAAACGCCAGCACGGTCGGCCGCGAGAAGACGTGCAGCTCTTTAATCTTTGTAAGTTCGGTGATGATGTCTTCGGTGATGCCGTCGCGCAGATATTCGTCCTCTTTCGAGCCCCCCACGTTCTCGAAATAGAGCACCGCGATCGGTTGTTCCGATTTAGCGACTTCAACGCGTCCTGAGGTGCTTGCATCGGCGAGACGCTTGCGGCCTGAATCCACATCCCGCTTGAGACGTAATAAGTCAGTCTTAAAATCGGTGGCCGACTGGTAACGCAGTGCTCGATCTTTTTCCAGTGCTTTATCGAGAATGCGGCCGAGCTCCTGCGGTAGTGACGTATTAACTTGCGTCACCGGAGTCGGGTCACGATTCAAAATTGAATCGAATACGACTGCCGATGTATCACCCTGAAATGGCAGCACGCCCGTGGCCATCTGGTACAGCAACGTGCCGGCTGAAAACAGATCGGTGCGCGAGTCGGTGACTTCGCCACGCGCCTGTTCCGGTGACATGTAGGCAATCGTGCCCATCGTCGTGCCCGCCGACGTCAATTCCTCCTTGCGCACCGTCGCGATCATAGACGACAGGTCGAGCTTGTGATTGTGGTCTATCTTGGCGATGCCAAAGTCGAGAATCTTTGCTTGTCCACGCAGAGTAACAAAGATGTTCGCCGGCTTCAGATCGCGATGCACGATGCCTTTCGAATGCGCCGACTCCAACGCGTCCACAATTTGTGAGCCCAACGTCAGCAACGACTCGACATCGAGCGGACCACGACGTATCCGATCGCCCAGCAGTTCCCCATCCAGCAACTCCATGACGATGAAGTGCTGCGAATCGAATTCCTCGATGCCATGAATGGTGCAGATATTCGGATGATTCAGAGCTGACGCCGCGCGTGCTTCGCGCTGAAAACGCTGCAAGAGATTCGCGTCATTCGCCATCGCCGGCGTCAGGAATTTCAAAGCGACGTGGCGGCCCAGATTGATGTCTTCGGCCTCGTAGACGACACCCATGCCGCCTTCGCCGAGCTGCGAAGTAATGCGGTAATGCGAGATAGTTTTACCGAGCAATAAAGCCTCCGAGAACAGGGGGTGATGAAAACTGAGTCGGTGGGAGCGGCGATAGTATTACAGGTGCATATCAACCACCAAGACACAAAGACACTAAGAACGCACAAACGTGCTAATTGTTCTTTGTGCAGTCTTAGTGTCTTTGTGTCTTTGTGGTTAATGTTTTCTGCGTAATCTGCGTAATCTGCGGATAAGTCTTTGCTCCCTTTGACGTCTTTGCGTCTTTGCGTGAGCTATCAACGGGTCGCTACCGCTCCCGGTACTGACTCCATCGCCTGCCTCCAGCCGTCTGCCGACTGCTTTCTGCCTACTGCCGCCTGCTTACTTGAGGTATTATCCCCTCCCCCGCTTTACCCATTTGCAATTCGCGGAGGCGCCTCATGACCAAAAAAGTGAAATTCGCGATCCTGCGCGCGCGGATCGATCCGAACACGCCGTTCATCAGCGACCAGGCCTGCATCCAGATGCTAATGACCAGTCCGACACGTCGCGCCGTACTCAATTACTGGAGCGACAATACTGACGGTTATCTCGATTTTGTTGGGAGCGAACTGTTTCCCTGGGTCGATATTAGTCTCACTGCCGCCGACCTGGATGCGAACAAAGTCGTGCCGCGCGGAACACAATCCACAAAAGCGATCGATGCGACAAAGGCTAAGACCAATTCCGATCTGTCGGGCTTCGACGGCTTCATCGTGCTGATCCATCCGGGCCAGCTCAAACTTCCGAATCCGTTGGCCGGCCAACCCAATCAACCGGCGACGCTCACGTTCGGCCTCGATGGCGGAGCGACGGGAGTCGGCCCGGGCACCAGCTGCGTCCTTCCCTCCAGCGCGAACCACACCTTCTTTTGTCATGAGGTCGGCCATGTGATTGGTTTCAACCACAGCTACGGCGTCTGGAATAACGGCATCGATTGGGATGGCAAGCCTCCTTACGATCAAGGACAGGTGTATGGCGATCCTTACGACATCATGTCTTCGGCTTCGTTTGGGACAAGAAATCTTGATCCGACCCTGAGTAAGTACACGAGCAATCCCACGTTCGCGGATTCAACCCCCGCCGGTTGGCCCACGCAACCGCAGATAACCATGGGATGCGCGCCGGCCCGCGCGCACATTCATCAGTTCGATCAGCTCGCCATGAGTGGAAGTTCTGTTCAGCACATTCCCTTCCCGATTGGCGGTGTTTCGCGCTCTCTTCGTCTGTACACGGCCAGCGATCCGAACCTCGGTTCGCCGAGACTGATTGTGATTCATCCGGCGAATGAAGATGCGGCAGGCCGCGGCCGTTGTTACATCGAATATCGCGATGCTGCCGGTTGGGACGCCGGGCTCGATGTCACCGGAGACGATCTCGCTCGCCGCGCAGTGGTTGTGCACACGCTCGCGGATACGGCGACCGATAACGTGCGCATCTGGTATCGCGGCCGCATCCTCGTGCCGGTCGAACAAGACAGCGATCTTGCCGTCACCGGCATGCCGCTGATCGTGCGAGTTACGGAAGCGAGTGTGGATGATGGTTATGTCGAACTCGATATCGCCACCTCGACCGGGCGCGGCGTCGAGATTCGCGAATCGGGCCGCGACGACGTCATTGCGGGCATCGACACTAACCAGATGGGCACGCCTTGCGGCGACACGATCACTTACGGAACCTGGATCACTCAGACGACCCGCACGTATCGGCCCACTACTTTTGGCTATGGTGGCGAAGGCGCGCCGGATGCGAAGCCGCCGCGCCTTAGCTGGACCGTCGGAAGTGTTCCCATTACGGAATTTTCAAATCCCATCAACGTCACTACGCCGAGCGGCGCCTTCACGATCGAAGTTCACTTTGATAAGGACACAGACGAACTGACGTTAATTAGCGGCGGCGGCGAAAAGTATTCGGTCGAGCTGGAATGCGAGGCGTGGGAAGCTGACGGCGTCAGCAATTGGAGTTTCGCCAAAACGCAGTTCGAGCCGTTGGGTTACTACAGCGGATGGCGTCCCGGCGATTTATGGAAGCTGGATCATTGCATGGAACGTTATGCGATCAGCGCTCGGTTATCGCGTCGCGATCTCTTGATTCCTCCCGGTCCGGATCCCTATCGCGAACCGTGGAAAGATCGAATCAATCTTGCGCGCATTGAAGAAGTCGTGCGACGCATTGCCGCCGACTACCCCGCGCAAGCCCTCGGCCTAAGTGTTACTGCGGCGATGCGCTACAACAATGTGAGGTGAGTTTCGGGTTTCGGGTTTCGAGTTTCGGGAGAATTAACCACAAAGACACAAAGAGCACGAAGAAACACAAAGAACAATCAGAATGTCTTTGTGCAGTCTTAGTGTCTTCGTGGCTTTGTGGTGAATTCCTTTCTGCGTAATCTGCGGACAAATCTTTCTGCGAACATTCTTTTGCCTGATTCGTTTGAACGGTTAGTCCGAAGAGACCTGAGTCTCAGTGTGGCACGCGCATCTTGCGCGTGATTCACGGGCGGACGCCCGTGCCACCTCGGCAAAGTGAACCATCCAAAAAAAAGGAGAGCTTCGCAATGAATGTGCAGAGGTATGCGAGAGTGGCCGGAGTGCTGTTCCTGGTGTCGCTGGTTGCTGGTGGATTTGGTGAGGCCTACGCGCCTGCGAAGATCATTGTGACCGGTAATGCGGCAGCGACCGTGTCACATCTTAGGGACCTGCAATTTATTTACCGTCTGGGTTTCGCCGGCTTCATGATCGAATCGCTGTGCGATATCACCTTAGCGCTGCTGCTGTACGCGCTGCTCAAACCTGTCAACCAGTATTTATCTCTGCTGGCTGCATTCTTTGGACTGATCGCGACTGCTACGTTCGCTTGTGCCGAGCTGTTTTATTTCGCGCCGCTCGTAATTCTGAAGGGAGACAGCTATTTGAATACGTTCTCGGCAGATCAACTGAACGCGCTAGCGCTGCTCACCCTGAAGTTCTCGATGTATGCGGGAATGCTTACGACCGCGTACTACGGCATGGGCTGGCTGGTGCGTTCGTATTTGATGTTTCGGTCAGGTTATCTGCCGAAGTTTCTCGGCGTGCTGATGGCGATCGGCGGCGCTGGATTCCTTTTGAGAAATTTTCTCCTCATCCTCGCGCCGGCATACGCGTCAGACGTGTTTCTGCTGTTGATGATGCCGGGGGGCTTCGTCATGACTGGATGGTTGCTGGTGAAAGGCGTGAATGTTCCCAAGTGGAATGCGAAACGGAACGATGCGGCGGCGTAAGCAGGAGGCAGACGGCAGGAGGCAGTAGGCAAAAGGCAGAAGGCAGATGTCGGACGTCAGACATCAGACGTCACAAATCAGCTATCGGCAACGAGTAACGAGTAAGTGATGAGTAATGAGTAATCGGTAATGAGGACTGAGGACTAAGGATCATCTGACATCTGATGTCTGCCTTCTGCCTTCTGCCTTCAGCGTGCCGTCGCCAAGTGCGTCGACCCCGAGGCTTTTTTGATTGCCGCGTAAATCGTTTCTGGATGCGTCTGTGGTATCTCGTGCCCGGCGTCCTTAACCTCAATTAAGTTAGCGCGCGCCAGAGTACTTTTGAGCCGGTAGGCATTGTCTTTCGGGATCACGACTTTGTCCTTATCGCCGGTGACGATCACGACGGGCACTTTGATTTCGGAATATCGATGGCTGAGGTGCTTCAGGCTGCCGTTGAGCGTCCATTCATCCTCGAGATAAGCTTTCAGGTGGCGCCGCGTCAGCCACAAACGTGTTGCCTGTTGCAAGTACTCTTCGGGCACCGGCTCGGGATAGAAGGCGCGCGCTAACTCTTGTTTCACGATATGCCGACCGAGTATTAGTCGTCCGAGTAAGAGACTTGCGTCGCCTACGACCGGTGGCGTCACCGCCATTCGGATTAGTCGATCGCCACCGCGATCGGGATAAGCCGCGGGAGCAATCAAGAACATCGCCGAGACTTCCTATTGATACATAATCGCGTAAGCCAGGGCGAGCGATGCTCCCCACGAATGTCCTACGAGGATCGGATGTGTGATGCCGAGCTGTACGAGCGTCTGATGGAGCAAATCCGCCTGGTACTCCAGTGTCGCCGGCTTTCCCTTGGGGCGGTCACTCTGTCCGTGTCCGGCGCGGTCGACTGCCACAATCCGATATTCACCGCACAACAGTTCGATGGTGCCATATCCAAAGTCATCCGCTGCGCCTGCATTGCCGTGAATCATCACCAGCGTACGGCCGGCGCCCGTTTCCAGGTAATGAACGCGCAACCCTTCGACAGTTGTGAAATGATCTCGCGCGAGCTCGCAAGCATCGGGGATAGGCGAGTTATTTGACAGCGGCAGAGGTGAGGCCATCAGCCCGCCACCAAAACACAGCAGAAAGAGGATTCGCCAGAGCATCAGAAATTATCGCGCGCCGCCAAACTGATCGGCAACCGTTTTTTACTGATCGATGACTTGTGATTTCGGACGAGGCGACCGGAAATCGGCGAAATCCGAACGCAGCCCGCCGGAAACTTCCAGTTTACCTGCGCAGTTGGCGATAAGTTGACTGTCAAAATTGACAGGATTAGGCCGGAAAGCAGGAGGCAGAGAGCATGCGGCAGAAAGCAGGAAGCAAACGGCTGGCGTTGGCGCGCGTTACCGCTCCTACCGGAGCCGGAGGTTCGAGGGTTTCTGGTTTCTATAAACATCTCGTTCCTAACGGAGCGAAACCATCTTTGGTCTTGACTTAGGCGTGCTCCTTACTGCTCCGTTGCCGGCAGCTCACCTCTTTAGACAAACCGCTCGCGTCTTGGCTCGAGTTCGATATGTTCGCCTCTGCGCGCGGCCGGCAATGGTCCACTGTGACGCTTGCCATCTTCGACCCGCTTCTCCTGAATCGTGGCGAGCACCACGAAGAAAACAAGGATTGACGCTAATACTATCGACGATCCGATGGTGCCGAGATTCAATCCGCCCTTCTCGATCGGTTTTGTCAACACATCGCCAAAGGTCGCGCCGAAAGGTCGCGTCAGCACGAATGCAATCCAAAACAACAGAATGCGGCTGAGCGACGTCAAATAGTAAAGCAGCACGACGACCGCCAGCAGTGATCCAATTAAGATCGCACCGCCGAAAAATCCCAGGCCCGAACTATCAGCCAGAAAATCTCCCAACGCAGTACCCAGCGTGTTGGAAAACAGAATTGCTGTCCAGTAAAACGCTTCGGCCTTCGTCGTGCGAATGTTGTTAACCGAAAGCGTGCCCTGGCTGTATCGCCAAACGGCCAGAATGGCGATCAAACATGAAATCAGAATCAGCGAGCCGAAGGCGTAGCCAAGCTCAAGCGTTCGATCCATGTAGTCTGAAATCGTGGTGCCGGCGGTGCTGGTCGAAACGATAACCAGCCAATAAATGATCGGATGATATTTGTTGATGGAAAGCTGAACGGCAACGGTGACGAGAAAGAACGTGAGTAGGATTAATGAACTAATGCCGTAACCGACGTTCAGGGTCATCGAGAGCAGATCGCCGCCGGTTTCTCCAAGTGTGGTGGCAGCGATTTTCATAATCCAAAAAACTAAAGTGACTTTGGCGACTTTATTCAACATATGCATAGCTTCAGCTCCGCGAACAAATGAACGAATGAATTACCAGCGGAATTCAAGCAAGCCGTTCGCCATTAGGCTGCGATTCGTAGCGACTACATGAATTTGAAATACAAGCAGAAGGCAGTTGGCAGACGGGAGCGGGCGGTCCCGGCCCGGGCTTCCCGGCCATCTCGGCTGGGGTGGGGCGGTGAGGGAGGGCGTAACACGAAAAAGAAATTTGTAAATTTAGAAATTGAAAAATGAAAATTGAGAACTCAACAACCCGAAACCTAAAACCTGGACTTGGGTTTTAAGTTGTTGAGTTTTAAATTTTCAATTTTTAATTTTCAGTTTTCATTTTCTGGCGCCTGCTTCCTGCCGTCTGCCTACTGCCTTCTACGGCCACTGGATCACTTTAGGTTTCGGCGCGTTGGGTTTGACTGGATCGCTCGGAGGAGCGGGCTCCTTCTTTGCGGACTTAGGACTTGCATCCTGCTCGCTCCCTAGTCTGGTCGCTCTTCTTACACTCTTCTGTTTCGGAACGCTCGCGCTGACCTTCGTCGCCTTCGGTCTTTCATTCGCCTGCGACTTCTTTCCCACCGGTTTCAGCTTCGTTAATTCATTAGCAGATCTAGCAGTCTTGCCAGGCGCCTTGATGGGGGACTTAAAAGCCGCGAGTTGCTGTGCAGTGGCCGAAGGTTGCTGCTGCGGTGTGTCATTCGCAGCGCTCATCGCTCCACGCAGAGCGAGAAAGCCAAACACGGCGCCGGAACAGATGACCAGCGCACCCACGGCTAACACCAGAGTTCTCAGAGAGAAGACTCTTCGTAGACTGGCGGACGGTGAGTAAGATTTTGATTGAGTCGTCTGAACCATCTCCCAGATTTCCAGCGGCTCGTGCAATGTCCGCGCAGTCCGTGAAGTTTGGCCGAACTCCCAGTCGTCATGCTCGGTTGCGGCGTCAACGTTTTCTTCTGTTAGGCCCCGGTTTAGTGTGAAAGTGTCACGCGCATCTTGCGCGTGATTCACGGGCGGTACTTCCGTGCCACCTCCGCAAGTGGCACGCGCATCTTGCGCGTGATTCACGGGCGGGACGCCCGTGCCACCTGTCTTGCCTCGTGCGCCGACTGATCGAAGGGCCTCAACAATCTCGTCGTGGCCGCCGTGCTCTGCCATCATCAATGCATCGAGGCCGCTCCGGTCTTTGGCATTAGGATCGGCGCCATACCCAATCAGCGCGCGCACCATTGCGAGTTGACCGTGGTAAGCCGCGCGCATTAGTGCCGTGACGCCAGTACGATCGCCGGCGTTCACATCAACACCCTCACTCACTAACTGATCGAGTTGCTCCAAATCGCCACTGCCGGCGATGTGCCACAACTGGCGCGTTAAGGTGCTCTCTTCTGAAACTGCTCCTGACATGTTGTTACCCTATTTGGTAGCGGCCTATTGGAAACACTTCTTTGCGCCTTACGTTTCCTTTGTGTCTTTGCGTGAAAACTAGGGCGCATGATTGGATTTCTCGCAAAGGCGCTAAGAAGTAACTGAAGGCGCAAAGGCAAAATAGGCCAAGACCGCTTATTTGATGATGGTGATCCGGTCGCCGGTTTGAATTGGCGGGTCGGGAACCTTTCCGGACTCAATCTCCTTCAGCTTGTAACGCTTCACCACCAAAAACCCCTTGCCGTTGTCGCGCGCCAGTTCCGCCTTCTTGCCGTCTTTACTCAGACCACCCGCGGCGATAATCGCCTGCGTCAAAGTCAAACCGTGGCGGAAAACTTTCTCTCCCGGTGACTTCACCAGGCCGCTCAAGTAAAAGAATTGGGCCTCTCGTTCGAGCAGATTAATTACATCACCCGGGCGAACTAACATATTCAGCGCAGAAGTTTCCGAGAGATCGATCAGGAAACTTTCGTTTGAGGCGTTGCGCTGCACACTCACGCGGCCCGCTTCGGGCAATGGTTGTGCGTCCGCGATGACGACGTAGAGTGGAATACCCTCACGCTTGAGGCTCTTAGTACCAGGTTCCTTGACCAAACCACTGACGAGGATTGTGTGGCTGATGTACTCCTCGACCGCGACAGATACTTTCGGATTCTTTATCGATGATCGTTGTTTGAGATCCGCTTCAATTCGCGCGGCAATTTCCTCAACAGTCAGTCCGGCGCTGCGAATCGGTGCGCTCAGTTCAGGATGCTCGAGGAAACCTGCCGCACTCACGGTGAACAAAGTTGATTGCGCCGGCGCGCCATCAGTCAGACGCACATCCAGAACGTCGCCCGGGCCCACGCGGTAGATCTTTGTGAGTGACTCGTCGGCGACCCCAGGTGTTGCACCAACGGCGCTCGTTCTGGCTGTGGGCGAAGACATCCGGGCGCCGATCGCATTACTCGCTTCACGGTTTGGGGCGGGTTTCGTTTTCTTTCGACTCACCGTTGGCTGATCCAACATTCTTTGCGCGTCAGCCAGGCGCTTTCGTGAGTCCTTGTCTCCGGGCTTGAATGCGAGGCCGCGTTCAAGATTGTCAATGGCTCGCTCCCAAAGGCGCAGGTCATAGTAGGCGTGACCGAGGCTCAGGTACGCCTCGCCGTAATCAGGTTTCAATTTCACCGCCCGCTCAAACATCTCAGCGGCCTGTTCATAAAGACCGGCACTGCCGTATCGGACACCGATTTTGTAGAGTCGTTTTGCTTCAGCGTCAGCGCTCTTTGACTGCGGCTCAGGGACATTCGGCTCAACCGATGCGGGAGCAGTCTGGATGCGTCGAGGCCGTCCTGCCGGATCGTTTTGGGCTTGTAACCGGACAGAGAAAAGACCGGAGAGCAGGAGGAGAACGAAAAATAGCTGTCGAAACATGACACGCCGAGATGCCTGTCGGGAAGCAGGAAGAACAGAGGCTCACTGTTCTGAAATTGGGGGAATTAATTGTTTCGGGGAGACCGGTGACAAGCGTGATTTCCTTATACCACTTTTAGCGATTCCACTCCAGACAACAGAGGCGGGTGTTGGGTTTTGGCGGAACTCAGTAAGCAGAAGGCAGACGGCAGCAGCCCGACCGTGAGAGAGGCCGTAATACGAAAAAGAATTGAAAATTAGAAATTGAAAATTGAAAACTCAACAACCCAAGACCAAAGACCTAAGACCTAAGACGATACGCGTCAGTTGAGCAACTCAACAGTCACCGGAGTTCCATTGAATGCGGCGGTTCCGCAGAGCTCATCGACGGCGCGATTATCGGTAAGGTCGTTAATGCTTTGACCCGGATGTTGTTCCGCAATCGTTAGCTGACTTCCCTTTCGATTATGACCCCAGCCGTGCGGAATGCTGACAACACCGCGCATTATCTCGTCAGAAATCTCGCATGCGATCTCGATTGACCCGGTTTCTGATCGCACCCTGACAGTTTGTCCTTGTTCCAGTTCGCGGTCCGCGGCATCGCCCGGATGAATGAGCATCGTGCACCGCGGCTTCCCTTTCACGAGCCGTTCCGTGTTATGCAACCACGAGTTATTGCTGCGAAGCTGTCGCCGGCCGATCAAAAGCAGATGACCATTTGAAGGGATGCTCGCTTCTTGGTCGAAATGGATGTGCTTCGAAGGATCAATGCGGGCAGGATACCCGCGCTCCCGGCTCTCCCGTCGCTCCCTATTTTGCAATCGCGGAAGATCTTTGACGAGCGCTTCCGGCGCCAAATGAATCCGTTTGTCCTGCGTGCGCAGACGCGTGCGCAGGCAAGGCGTCAGGGGGCCCAAGTCGATGCCGTGGACGGACTGCTTCAGTTTGCGTAAATTTAATCCTTTCGAAAATGGATTGAACCTGTCGCCATAAGGACCAAGCCGCAAACCCAGATCGAGAATTCTTTCCGGTCCCAGAAAACGTCTGGCGACGGCTCGCTTCATCCGGCCCAAAGCGCCTGCGCTTTCCATCCGCGTTTGCAGCTCGAGAAAGATCTGCCAGTCATGTCGCCGCTCGCCGTTGAGTTCAAACAGCGGCGGCGAAAACTTCGCCACATTGCGCACGCCAAGCAGATGAAATGCGAGATCGTAATGACCGCGCTCAAGCGGGCCAGTCGGTGGCAGAATGATGTGCGCATGGCGGGTCGTCTCGTTGATGTAGAAATCGATCGACGCCATGAAATCCAGGCCCGCCAGCGCGCAATCCAATTCACGCCCATTCGGTGTTGAGAGCACCGGATTACCGGCGTGGGTCACGAGCGCCTTAATCTGTCCCGGACCTGCGGTGAGAATCTCTTCAGCAAGCGCCGCCACCGGTAACTCGCCCGCGAATTCGGGCAACTTGCGCACGCGGCTGTGCCAGCGTCCGAAGCTCCCGAGCGGCGCGATCGCTTGTGGCGCCGTCACCGGATCGAATGCGGGCAAAGTGAACATCGCACCGCCGGCACGATCCAAATTCCCGGTAACGAGGTTGAGCACATTAATCAACCACTGGCAGAGACCACCGAACTCCTGCGTGCTGACGCCAATGCGGCCGTAACAGACGGCGGATTCGGCCGACGCGAACTCGCGCGCGATGCTGCGTATCTGATGTGCTTCGATGCCGGTGATTGCAGCAACACGCTCCGGAGCGAACTCTGCAACTACCTCTTCGACGATTTCCAAACCATCGGTGATTGACGCCAAGGTCCCGAGCCGCAACAGCTTTTCCGCAAAGACCACGTGAACTAGCGCTAACAAGAAGAGCGCGTCTGTCCCGGGCCGAATGAAAAAGTGATGATCGACCAACGCCGCCGTCTCGTTGCGTCGTGGATCGACAAGTATGACTTTGCCGCCGCGTGCGCGGATTCCTTTCATCCGCTCCGGCATGCCGGGCGCAGTCATCATGCTTCCGTTTGAAGCCGCGGGGTTCGCGCCGAGCATCAGCAGGAACTTTGTGCGATCGATGTCCGGAATCGGTAGCAGCAGTTGATGACCAAACATTAAGTACGCGGCGACGTGATGAGCTAATTGATCGACGGACGTGGCCGAGAATTTGTTGCGCGTGTGCAGACTTCGTATGAACCCGGGAGCGAACAGCATGGCGCCGTAACTGTGAACCGTCGGGTTTCCGAGATACGTGGCCACAGCGTTCCGTCCATGCTGCGTCTGAATGCGTTTCAATTGCTGGGCCACTTCATCGAACGCCTCGTCCCACTCGATTTTCTGCCAGCCGTCGGGCGTTCGGCGCACCGGCTGCTTCAGACGGTCTTTGTCATAGTGAATGTCCTGTAAGGCAACGGCTTTTGGGCAGATGAATCCGCGGCTGAACGGGTCGTCTTTGTCACCGCGAATGATGAGATGGTCGCCGTCTCGTGTGATCTCGATTCCGCAGATTGCTTCAGACAGATTGCAGTTGCGGTAATGAGCTGAGTTATCGCCGTTGGATCTCATGGTGTCAGAAACGCAGCTTAGCACCGGCTTCCTGACAGCGCCATTGTTTAGGCGCCGATTGGTTATTAGCGCGAAGGCCGTCGTAAAATCCTCCATACGGTGGGAGGTCTTTCCATGAAATTCGCAAAACAGTATCTGTTATTGGCGGTTGTATTGGCATTTGCGTCATGCGTCGGAACTACAGTGGGCCAAACTGCAACTGGCGAATCGCGTTTTGCGAAACTCGATGAGACGCGACTCCATTACGTTAACTACGGCAAAGGCGATCAGGCGCTGGTGCTGATTCATGGTTGGACGCAGAGCGCGGACGCGTGGCGCGACAATATTGCCGATCTCAGCAAACGAAGTCGCGTGATCGTCATTGAACTTCCCGGACACGGTCAGAGCGACAAACCGCAGACGACTTACACCATGGACTACTTTGCGCGGGCGGTCGATGCAGTGATGCGCGACACGAAGGTGAAACGCGCCGTGCTCGTTGGTCACAGCATGGGCACTCCGGTCGCGCGTCAGTTCTATCGCAAGTATCCGGACAAGACTCTCGGAATTGTGATCGTTGACGGATCGCTTAGACCATTTGGAGACAAAGCGATGACCGATCAGTTGATGACAGGCTTTCGCGGACCGAAATACCGCGACGCGGTCAACCAAATGATGGGCTTCATCGGCGGCCCGAATCTGTCCGTCGACCTTAAGCAGCGAATCGATTCTGCTTCCATGAATACTCCACAGTATGTTTTGGTGAGCGCGTTCGAAGGCATGCTCGACAACTCAATCTGGGGTGACGACAAGATCAACGTGCCGGTGCTCGCGATTATGGCTAAGACCGCTTTGTTACCGCCGAACGCCGAGGAGTCGTTTCGCATGATCGCGCCAAAGCTCGACTTCCTGATGTTCGATGGTGTCGGCCACTTCCTCATGATGGAGAAGCCGAAGGAGTTTGATGCGGCTATTATTCAATGGCTGGATAAGAACTCGCTTCTGAAGAAGTGAAGCTGCGTTTATTGTGGCGGCGGATACAAGCGTTCGAACTCCGGATCGCCGTGCAGCAATGCCAGGTCAGGATCCTGACGTGTCCAAATCGGGTCACGGTAGCCTGACTCCCATGCTTTCCTGATAGCATTCAATGCATCGGGAGCATTGTTCATGGCGCAAAAGGCACAGGCGACATTGTAGAGAATCATGGAATCGTCGGGCCGAAGGATCATCGCCATATCGGCCTCGCGCTTCGCCTCTTCAAAGCGCCCCTGAAGCGCGTAATCGCCGGCAAGCAAGACACGTACACGCGCATCCTCAGGCACTTTTCTGACTTGGTCCTCGTACATGGCGAGTTCGCGATGCAGATAGTTCTTGAGCGCATCCGACTTGCCCAACGCGCCCATCGAGTTGTGGATCGGAATCGTAGTATTGTAGTTCTCTCCTGCGTGAGCCATCATTTCTTCTGCCATATCTACGACTTCCTGATAACGTCCTGATGAAAAAAGGGCGCGTCCCAGAAGATAATAACCACCATCGAGGTCCGGATCGTTCTTGAGTGCTTCGCGTAGCTTTTCGACCGTGTCGTCGTAACGGCCTTCGGCGAACATTACCCAAGCTTCGGCGCATTGAATTTCCGGCGCGTCGTGACCTTGCGCACTCGCCTTTTGCGTCGCCACTGTCGCGCGATCAATCCACTGTTGCTTCCGTTCGAAGTGGTAGTAATACTCAGCGCAGACCTTGCCGAGCCCCGCGTGCGCCAGCGCGAAGTCGGGATCGAGTGCGACCGCGTTTTCATACATCTGCAGCGCAAATTGCAAGTCTTGCCGGCCCACGCGGCGCGCGTAATTCCTGCCCCGCAAATAAAGATCGTAAGCCTGCAGGTTCTCAGTCGGCTTTGCTGACAGCGCCTGTTGTTCCTGCGGCGAAAGCGTGATGCGAAGAGCCGCCGCGATCTTCTGCGCAATCTCGTCCTGAACTTCGAACACGTCAGCCATCTCCCGATCGTAACGCTCAGACCAGAGCGGAAAATCTGTGGCCGCATCAACGAGCTGCGCGTTAATACGAAGACGCGCGCCGGCGCGACGCAAGCTGCCGGAGAGTACATAAGATGCGCCGAGTTCGTTTCCGACTTGTCCTGCAGTTACCGACTTGTCTCGATACGCCAGGACCATTGCGCGAGAAAAAGTCTTTAGCCCCTTGATCTTCGACAATTCAGTGGTGATGTCTTCGGTGATGCCGTCGCGCAGGTATTCGTCCTCTTTCATACCGCTGAGGTTCTCGAAATAAAGCACGGCAATCGAGTGATCGGTTGATACGGTCCGGCGCGTTCCGCTGCCTGAGTCGGCAGCTGCCTGTCTTGAAGCAGAATCGAGATCGCGTTTCAACCGCTTTAACCCTGTCTTTAAATCCGTGGCGCTCTGAAAGCGCAGATCGCGATCTTTCTCGAGAGCTTGCCCGATAATCCGGCCGAACTCCGGTGGCAGAGATTGGTTAAGTTGATTTGGTGGCGTCGGCTCGCGATTGAGAATTGCATCGAAGACGAGCGCTGAGGTGTCTCCCTGGAAAGGAAGATAGCCCGTGGCCATTTGATACAGGACTGTACCGAGCGAAAAGAGATCCGTGCGCGCGTCAGTGATTTCGCCGCGCGCCTGTTCGGGAGACATATAGGCGATCGTGCCGATTGTCTGGCCGGCGGAAGTCAGCTGGTCCCTACGAACGGTCGCCACCATTGAATTCTGATCGGCCGCCGCGCGGCCGTCGATCTTGGCGACACCGAAATCGAGAATCTTTGCCTGCCCGCGCGAAGTGACGAAGATGTTCGCCGGTTTCAAATCACGATGCACGATCCCTTTCGAGTGCGCGGATTCAAGCGCGTCGGCGAGCTGAACACCAAGCCTCAAAACCATCTCAAGGTCAAGCGCACCACGACGAATGCGATCGGCGAGTGATTCACCGTCAAGCAGTTCCATGACGATGAAATGGTCCGCGTCCTGTTGCTCGATGCCGTGAATGGTGCAGATGTTCGGATGATTCAGAGCCGAAGCGGCGCGCGCTTCACGTTGAAAGCGTTGAAGCAAATTCGCATCATTGGCCAGCGCCGGGGTGAGAAATTTCAGCGCGACATGCCGGCCCAGGCTCGTGTCTTCCGCTTCGTAAACGATACCCATCCCGCCTTCGCCGAGTTGTGATGTGATTCGATAATGCGAGATGGTCCGACCGATCATTAAGTGAACTCCAGAACAGGGAATGACAGAACCGTGGGCCGCCATAGTAGTACAGCCCGCAAAACCCAGCAAGAAAGCGGAGCGCAGGAGCGAGCAGACACAATTGAAAGCGGATCACATTCGTCAACCACATACCCATCGCTGAAGTGCTGGGCTATTATCATTTCTTCCGCTAGGCGGACGATTATGGACGCCCCGACTTTTAAGCGGAACGGGGCCAATTAACGTGCGTTTGAATTCGCAAGGAGAGCCCCTATGGACCGAACCCATCGCATAACTCCGCCCAGAATCGTCTCATGTTTATTGCTCGCGTTCTGCGCGCACGCTGCGGGTGCGCAACCGCACGACGCGAAGTAGATTGACGCCTTCATCAAGCCGTTCGCCGACGCGAACCAGTTTGCGGGTGTGGTGCTGTCTTCCGAAAATGGCAAGGTGATTTATGAGAAGGCATTTGGCCTGGCCAATGCTGATTACAAAATTCCGAATCAACTGAACACGCGAATCGGCATTGCTTCAATTACGAAGTACCTGACGGCTGTAGTCCTGCTGCGCCTGATCGAAGAAAGGAAGATTGCGCTTGCCGATAAGCTCACCAGGTACATTCCCGACTTTCCCGATGGCGACAAGATCACCATCGATATGCTGATGCAGCATCGCTCGGGGATCCCGCATCGCGTTATGCCGCCGGAAATGGAATCGGTCGGCTACACGTCCGCCGAATTCATTGAGAAAGTGAAGCAGGCAAAGCTCGCGTTCGAGCCGGGCACGCAGCGGCTGTACAGCTCGGCGGGATATTCGGTGCTGGCGCGCGCGCTTGAGATCGCCTCGGGCAAAGACTATGAACAGCTCCTGCAAGAATATGTTTTCGCGCCCGCGGGAATGACCGACTCGCTCACAGTTGATGGTGAATCAGTGATCGAACGTCGCGCGCAGGATTACTATCTCTCGCCGAATGGTCTCGTGAATGTGCCGCTCAAGAACTATTCGTTTCTGGTTGGTGCGGGTTCAGTCTTCGGCACAGCACGAGACACTTATCGATTCGCAGAAGCGGTGCTCGACGGGAAATACGGCGCCGCGGTGAAGGCGTACTTCCAGGGTGACGGTCCGTTCAACGCCAGCGGCAGTACAAACGGACATCGGTCGTATTACGAATTGGCACGCGACAAGAAATATGGATATGTGATTCTCGCGAACAATGCCGGAGTGTTCGATCTGATTCAGCAAGGCCTCACTGAAATCCTGCAAGGCAAAGAAGTGACGGTGAAGACCTTTACGATTCCCGCGATCGTCCCTAATCCAAACAAGAATCTGGGAGAGTTTCTGGGCCCCTACAAACGTTCCGACGGCTCAGAAACTGAGATCATCCTGAAGAACGGATTCCTCTACTCGGCCGACATAAAGCTCTATCCGACGAAACCTGACTGCTTCTTTGAATATCGTTTTTTCGGCAACGTGTGTTTCGCGCGCGACGGCGCAGGCAAGATCAAAGAGATGCAATGGAAAGGAATCAACTTTGATCTCACCTGGGTGAAACAGTAGTTCGTTCGTGCCTTGGCGGGCTAATCGATCGGCTCAGCCGTAAGCTGTGGCTGGTTCTTCAACGGCCCAACTCCCTGTTTGCCGGGATGGTCGGGAATTGTGATTTGAATCTCGGTGACGTTGTTGTCGTAGTTTGATTCCGGAAGCTGGTGGCACTTGCCGTTCGAATCTGTAAACGGGCACGGTTCGCCCGGCGCTGCGACGAATGGCGGATTCACCGTGATGCGAATTGTGTAGTTGCCAGGCGGAACCACGGGCTGGCCGTCCCCGCCGTCCAACACAAAATACTGGCCGCCGAGTTTCCACACGTACGTATCGGCCCAGCCCACGCTGATTCCCTGATTGCCTGTAATTGCGGGTTCCGTACTCGTGGCAGGTGCGCCACACGAAAGGTAATTGCGATCGTTGTTCGCCGGGCCTGGATATGCCTGATATTTTTCGACGTCGATCATGCAAAAGCCACGTTTGGCGGCGCGCCAGACATTCCCGTTTTCATCAATCAACTCGTACAAAGTGTAATGACGAAAGTGAAAGTGGCGGTGGCAGGTGGCGTATTCATACAACCCGTCGCCCGCCAGAATGTGTGCGTTCGGATCACCAAGGTTAATATCCGCATCGCCGATATTAGGTGTCGATACAGTGAATCGCAGCAGGGTGTGCTCTCCCGGCGTGATGCCTCCTTCCTGGACGCTGCAAAAACTTGCGGGCAGTTTTTCGTCGCGGACTACCCAATTCTGCAATAACCGTTTTTGATCCACGATCAAATCAGGCTTCGGCGACGGGGCCGGTGATGCCTTGGTTCGATGAAGCGTTAACGTTATTCCGCCAGCTAGACACAGAAGCGAAGATAAGGCCATCCATTTTTTCATGTTCTTCTCCTATCCGATTCAGGCTTTCTAACGGGGGATTAGGGCAACGGCAACCTAATGTGTCGCAGGAAAAATGTCAATCAGGAAAGCACCCGGTTTTCTTTGCGGCCCTATTCACTTAGCGCTCGCAGCGCGGCCTTCGATTGCTTTAGCGGCCAGCCGCGTGGCCACTTCGGTGAGTCTTGCTTCTTCGCCGGTCGGCGCCTGTGGTTGGGCGTAATACATCGCAAACGAACCGAGCACTTTGCCGCGCGTTGACAAGATTGGTGTCGACCAGCAAGCGCGCAGACCTGTGTCTTTTGCTAAATCGCGATAATCCTCCCACAGTGGGTCTTTAAATATGTCCGTAACGATGACCGGCTCGCCGCGGTACATAGCCGTACCACAAGATCCACTCTTTGGACCTATCGGACTGCCATCGATCGCCTTGGCATATTGCTCGGGAAGACTGGGCGCCGCGCCGTGCTCGACATGATTACCATCAGCACTTAAAAGCAGAACCGAACACAACATCCCTGGCGTCTGCGCTTCAATCATCCGCACCAAGGTTGAGAGAATGTCGCCGAGGGGCGCATGCCTCGCGATCATTTCTTCAACTTTTTGCTGACCCGCGCTGAACGCCTCTTCGTCAGTAACACGTGCGCCGCGCAGCGCCGCGCGCATTTCATCGGTCATTACTAACCGTTCTGTGGGCACTTCGGATTGATGTGGGTCACTCATACCAATTCTCCCGATTTAGCTAGCGCGGTCGGCGGATTGCTCGCCATTTTACGCCAATCCCGGAAAACGGAGAACGCGGAAAGCAGAAGGCAGAAAGCAGAAGGCAGGAGCCGCCTGTTTTCTGCCTTCTGCTTTCTGCCTTCTGCTTTCTGCCTACTGCCTTCTGCTTTTCAGTCTGCGGACTAATTCCGTCGCACCACGGCGAGAGACATGTCGTCGACCAAGGGACGTGTCGCCGCGA
This sequence comes from uncultured bacterium, assembly GCA_965653675.1. Lineage (GTDB taxonomy): Bacteria > Acidobacteriota > Blastocatellia > Pyrinomonadales > Pyrinomonadaceae > UBA11740. Next base: position 148,365 of record CBFHBA010000001.1, on the reverse strand, counting down.
AATCCTGCACTGCACCCAAAACGGAGAACAAGATTGAATCGGCGGAGTCTCGGTGGCAACCGCGCAAATAACGCTCCAGTCGCTCGTAGCCGAACTCCTGCCCCTTACTGTTCAGCGATTCTGTGATGCCGTCAGAGTAGATCAGGAGAGTGTCGCCCACGCCTAACTTGCACGAACCGGCAACGTACTTTGCGTCCGCCAGCGCGCCCAGAAGCAAACCGCCATCAGTCAACATTTCCATCACACCATTTGCACGCAACAGAAACGCAGGCGGGTGTCCGGCACTACAATACTTAAATACGCCAGTGGTGGTGTCGAGCTTCGCCAAAAACAGGCTCGCGAACGGCCCAAGTAATGATGCGCGACAGATCGCGTAATTGACGTTCGTGACAATCGACTCGGGTGTGGCGTGAGCGTTTTTGTGCGCGCGCACCAGTCCGACCAGGTGCGGCGTCCACATTCCGGCGGCCAAGCCTTTGCCGCTGACATCGCCCAGCGCGAAGACAACATCTTTACCAATCTCTTCGACGCTAAAGAAATCGCCCGGCAACTGCCGAACCGCGAAAATTTCGTTCGCGAAGTCGAAGTCGCCAAAGCGCAGATGGCGCGGCGCGCATAAGCGGCGATGCACTTGCGCCGCTTCGAAAATCGATGTGTGCAGCTCCGCGTAGTCTTTTTGCAGCTCGGCAAGTTTCATCTCCAGTTCTTGCCGCGCAACTTTCCGTGCCGGCCGCCTTCTTGTTACCGGCCGAATGTCGAGCGCCGGCCTGGGTGCAACTGCTGTATTGAATGATTGCGACATGGAGATCCCCTGTCAGAACCACCTGCGGTAGCGGGTGGTTGAATAGTGGGGCGAAGTCGTTTTTCCGGTCACTTAACCGTCCGCTACCGCAGACAGTTCTGACTTCAAAAGCTCTTCAACCGACGAACTTATAACCAGTACCGTGCACTGTAAGAATGAAACGCGGTTCCTCAGGATTTGGTTCCAACTTCTGCCGCAGGTGAACGATGTGTGTATCCACCGTGCGTGTGTTTGGATAATTTTCATAACCCCAGACCGCATCGAGCAGACGATCGCGCGACAACGTTTCGGCCGGATGCGCGATGAAATATGTCAGCAACGCAAACTCTTTCGCCGAGAGTTCCACGCGCGCGCCGTTGCGCAGCACTTCGTTGTGGCGAATGTTCACTTCGACGTCGCTGAACTTGTAGATCTCTGGCGGTGCTGAATGCGGCGCCGCGCGACGCAAGACAGCTTTTACGCGCGCCATCAGCTCGCGGATCGAAAACGGCTTCGTCACGTAATCGTCAGCGCCCAATTCGAGACCGACAACTTTGTCCACTTCCTGGCCGCGCGCCGTCAGCATAATAATCGGCAGCGAAGGTTTCTGAGACTTAAGTTGCTTGCAGACTTCCAAGCCGCTCATCCGCGGCATCATCACGTCGAGCACGATCAAATCCGGATCCTCGGCCAGCGCGCGTTCCAGACCTTCTGCACCATCGCCGGCGCTGATCACTTCGTAACCTTCGTACTCAAAGTTGTCGCGCAATCCCGCCACCATCGCCGGTTCGTCTTCGACGATCAAAATGCGCGGTCGCTTCTCACTGCCAACATCGGCAACGGCTCTGTTGCCGTTCGATTTCGCGTTTTCGTTCAGTTTGCTCATGAAAGTTGGCTCCTCTAACAAATGCTTTCCGCTTTATGCGTGCGCTGCCGCCAGCCGCGTTTTTCCGTTCAATGGCAGGGTCAACGTGAATCTGCTGCCTTTGCCGGGTGTGCTGTCGACGTCGATGCTGCCGCCGTGCGCGTCGCTGATGTGGCGCACCAGCGACAAGCCGAGGCCGCTCCCTTTTGTGTTATGCACGAGCGGATCGCCGGTACGGTAAAACTTTTCGAAAATCTTCGTCTGCTCGCGACTGGTGATGCCGATGCCGTGGTCTTCAACTTCGAGCTTTACCGATCCGTTTTCGCGGTAAAGCTTCACGCGCAGATACTTCTCGTTCGGCGAATACTTCAGTGCATTGTTCATCAAATTGAGCAGAGCGCGCGCGATTGCCTCGCGATCAACGCAGACACTCGGCAAGCTCTCGTCGATTTCCTCCTGCAAGGTGAAGCCTTGCTGCTCGATTTGATAGCGATATGAATCGAGCGTGTTGCGCACCAGATCGGCGATGTCGGTCTCGCGAAACTCGTATTCTTTGCGGCCCGCCTCAATGCGTGAAAAATCCAGGATGTTGTTGATGAGGCCGGTGAGCCGCTCGCTCTCTTTGCGAATTATCTTATAGTAGTCGTGTTTCTTTTCCTTGGTGGTGATGCGTCCCAGCTCAAGCGTCTCAGCGTACAAGCGAATCAACGCGAGCGGCGTGCGCAGCTCGTGCGAAACATTCGAGACGAAATCCGATTTAAGTTTCGCCAACGCGACCTCTTTGCTCACCACGTGCTTCGTCAGAATCAATCCGATGATGATTAAGGCGGAGAGGATTCCCAGGATGATGAAGTTGCGATGCATCCAGCTCTCGCCAAGCTGTTTCACGCTCGTGCCCTGGAACTTGATTCCCAAACTCAGTCCGCTAAACACGTCATCGAATTTGCGCGCGACTTCCGGCTTCCCTTCTCCCCATCCCGCCGACATCGCGAGCGGCTTCATTTCACCGCGACCTTCATACTCAGTCGGATAGATCATGATCGCGATTTGATTCCCGCTTTGCTCGCGCGCCTTGTCATCGACGCTTTCCTTCAAGAGAGCCGGAAAGAATGTGGTTTTGAGATAGCACGGATCGAAACAAACACCGCCGAGAATCACGCGATCCTTATCTGCGTCGGGCATAAGAAAGTACGCCACGGAAAGATAACCGGGCCCGTCCGCTCGTTTGGTTTGTTCCGCATAAAAATTTATCGGATGCGTTTTCTTATGAAGCATCTCGACAATTGGCTTGCCTTCCATCTTGAACCAGCCAGTTAAGGTTTCCGCCAGGCTCTCTTGTTCTTTCTTCACATAATCATCGTGAGGTTCAGATAGGCTGGTGCGGAAAGTAATCTCACCGCCGTCAAAAATGAATGCATGTGCCAGTTGCGGATTGTTGACTAAGACCTTGTCGAGGGCGTCCTCTCTTTCTGCGACTGATGAGTCAGTCGACGGGAACATGCTACGCGCGTCCTCGACCATGCCAATCGCCTTCTTGTCGATCTTCTTTTCCGTGATCAGAAGAAACTCCTGAAAATCGCGGTGAATGGCGGCTTCCATCACCTTGTCGCGCTCGAAGGAGCGCAACTGATAAAAGTTCAGCACGATGAGCGCGGCGGCGGGCAAAAGCACCGCCAACCCAAGAGTCAGAATTAACCGAAATCGATTGAAGCCGCCCATCAATTTTCGTTTCTTCATGTCGGGACCTCCGACGAAATCGCGCCCAGTATATGCCGAGCCCTCAAAGAGCGTGTCAAGGTCAAGTAAAAAGTTGTCAAGAGTTGTGAACTTGCAGCTTTGGGGTTTTCAGTTTCCCGTAATCTGTGTAATCTGCGTAATCTACGGATTTCCAATTCCCGATGCTGCTGATCCAGTCCAATCTCGCCCACTCTTTCCAGTCGCCAGTCGTGCGCGTGCTGCTGGTTGCCATAGCACTTGCGCTGCTCTACGTCTTCTACCGCGAAGTAAAAAAGATTCCGGCCAAGCTGTTCACGCTGATGATCACGGCGTTCGTGGACATGGTCGGGCTGTTGATGATTATTCCGCTGCTGCCGTTTTATGTGAAGAGTTTGGGCGGCGCCGGTATCAATGTTCTCGGATTTCATCTCGGCGTCGGAACGATCTCAGGAATCATCATCACGGCATTTACCGCTGCGCAACTTTTGAGCGCGCCGCTGTGGGGGCGATTTTCGGATCGCGTAGGCCGAAAGCCAACACTCTTAATCGCGCTGACGGCCGCGGGCATCGCTTACATCATCTTCGGGTTCGCAACGTCTCTGTGGCTGCTGTTCCTGTCTCGCCTCGTTCAAGGCGCAGGCGGCGGCACTGTGGGTGTCATCCAAGCCTATGTCGCGGACTCAACCGATCCCAAAGATCGCGCGCGCGCGTTGGGTTGGCTGTCGGCGACGACGAATCTCGGAGTTGCGCTCGGACCAGTGTTGGGGTCATTAGCGATCCCTCTCGGCAAACGCGACCTGATGCCCGGCCCAGGAACATTGCAGATGGGACACGCTGCGCCGGGCATCATGGCAGCCGCCCTCTGTCTGCTGAACATTTTGTTCGCCATGAAGTACCTGGGCGAGTCGCGCGAAGTTATCGCGCATGGCGAAGCGGCGACGGCCCCACGCAAATCGCGGGAAGCTGTCTTGCAAGTCATATCGCAGCCGGGCGAACCGTCTTCCCGGCTTATCTTGATCTACGCGATTGGCATGGGCGCGTTCCAGGGAACATTCTCAGTTCTCGCGCTCTTTCTGAATGCGAAGTTCCAGGTGACCGAGCAAACTATTGGTTACTTCTTCATGTATACCGGCGCGATTTCCGTCTTCACTCGCGTACTTTTGCTCGGCCGCATGGTTGACTGGCTTGGTGAAGCGAAACTTTCCCGCCTTGGCTTGATTCTTCTAGCCGTAGGCGTCGTCGGCATGCCGTTGTCAAGCAACATCGGTATGCTTGCGATTGCTGTTGCACTTATCCCACTTGGCACTGCCTTCACGTTCCCTTGTGTCACTGCGCTGTTGTCGCGCGTGGTCAATCAGAGAGAGCGTGGTCTTTATATGGGAATGCAGCAGACCTACGGAGGCATTACGAGAGCGATCGCGCCGGTGCTTTTCGGCCGCGCTTTCGATTCCCTTGGCGTTTCGTCGCCGTATTATTTTTCCAGCGCGATTATCGCAGCGACGATTTTCCTTGGTTTTGGCTTGGACAAATACGCTAAACACGAACCGGAAGCGGTACAGCCCGCCATCGCGGGAACAAGCGGCTCAGGCAATGTTTCCGTGGCCGCGAAATCGGCGGGAACTTCCGAGTAGTCCACAGAATCTGTGGATAAGCCTGTGAAGATCGCACACTTGAGCGTCACAAGTTTTTGTTTTGTAACACTTCCAGCAAATTGCACTCACGAGGGGCGGCCGGTAATGAGCCCATGCGATTAAGCTCGGCACTGCTTCTGTTCGTCCTTATTTTCTCTTCGGCCGCGTGCGCCAAACGTTCGCGGGCAATTACGGCTGACGTTAGTTCCGTTCCGAAGGTTCAGAACAATTCAGCTTCCGCACGCATCAACATCAACACGGCTTCCGCAAAAGAACTCGAATTACTACCGGGAATCGGCAAAGGCCTCGCCGAACGCATCATTGAGCATCGTGCGAAATACGGGTCCTTCCCGAAACCTGAGCATTTGATTATGGTGCGCGGCATCAGCGAACATCGCTTCCTCGCGATTCGCGATCAAATTACCGTCGAATAGCAGACAGATAATGTCGGATCTGATGCAACTGCGACTGGCCGCGCATGAGATTTTCCACGAAGCCTTGCGCGCCGCAGAGCCGGCGGCTGCGATAAGCGAAAATGTGCGCGTCGAAGGATCCTGCCTTACTGTCTGTAACACAGAGTTCGAACGTCCGATTGTGAAGGTATTCGGCATCGCCATCGGAAAAGCATCTGAGCGAATGGCGTACGCAGTCGAAAACGTCTTCGGCGACCGATTTGTCACCGGAGTTCTCTCCGGCCCGGGGAAAGCAGTTCAGTGGAAATCCTTTGCCGGCGGACATCCGCTGCCAAACGACGACAGTCTGGCGGCCGCGAAAGCGGCGATTCATTTGCTCAAAGTGGCTGATCACGAGAACTCGCTTGTTATTTTTCTGATCTCCGGCGGCGGGTCTGCCATGTTTGAATCACCGATCAGTGACGAAATCACACTCGAAGACCTGCGTGCGGCAAATGAAATCCTGGTGGGCTGCGGCGCTTCGATTAGCGAAGTGAATGCGGTGCGCCGGGCATTTTCGGCGGTGAAAGGCGGGAAGTTAGCCAATTATTCACCAAAGGCTCGACAGTTGACGCTAATCATTTCAGACGTGCCTAAAGGCGAAGAACACAATGTCGCGTCCGGTCCGACCTGGTCACCGCCGCCCAGCGCGCCAAGAGCCAGCGACGTGGTTGCGCATTATGAACTCGGAGATCGATTGCCTGCTTCGATCATGCGCGAAGTCGAGAATGCCGCAATGACATTCGGTGAACCGCAGCCTGATCGTCACGAACACTTCGTGCTGCTCGACAACGATACCGCATTGGAGGCGGGAGCAAATGCGGCGCACAAGCGGCGATTCGTGACGGAAATAGCTCGCGACATTAACGACGACGCGATTGATGTCGGTTGTGAAAAACTCCTGACTCATCTGAACGATTTGCAACAGCGGCATCCCGATTCAAATGTGTGTCTAATCTCCGGCGGCGAGTTCGCCTGTCCAGTTCGTGGCGACGGAGTCGGCGGCAGAAATTCGGAAACGGCGCTGCGCCTCGCAATGGCCGCAGACAAAGACCGTGAACGCTATGGAGAATTTGTCGCGCTCTGTGCTGGAACTGACGGAATTGACGGTAACAGCCTGGCCGCAGGCGCAATCGTGGACAGTGCGACGATCGAACGGACGCGCCAAATGGTTTTAGACCCCTTGCATTTTCTGGACAACAGCGCTTCGGGTTCGCTTTTTATGGCGCTTGAAGATGCCGTTGAGACGGGACCCACTGGGACGAACGTCCGCGACTTGCGGATATTGCTTAGAGCGCGGGCAGTGAGCTAATTTCAACTCTCAGTTTCTCAGTGATTCCTCTGTGCCTCTGTGGTGAACATTTTCGCGCGACATTCCACCACGGAGGCGCGGAGGATTCACAGAGACACGGAGAAGAACTGCAATTCAGGACACTCCACGCCTTGCGCGCGTTTGCTTGACTCAAAAACTTCACACGACTATAAAGGCCGTGGTGCAAACGTCAACCGTAATCGACGCGAAAGCGACTGATCCTTCCTATCGCCTTAACTTCAAAACATTAGCTGACACGCTGCGGTCGATGACGGCCGTGCCTTCACTCGCCGAGGCTTACAAGCTCATCGAACAAACAGACATCGGGCCGGAGGAAATTGCGCCGTATCTCGGATTCAAAACCGGCAACTATTCGCGGCATCGCGTGATGAAGAATGAATTCGTCGAGATGCTGGTGCTCTGCTGGAAGCCCGGACAGCGCACACCGATTCACGATCACAACGGATCGCACGGCGCGGTCTTTATTCATGAAGGTATCTTGTGGGAAACGATGTTTGATTACAATGTTGAGACAGGCCTGAACTACAGATCCCATCGCGAGCTGCGCGCCGGCGGCCTGACCGGCTCAGAAGTTCCCGATATCCATCAGCTCGGTAATCCCGATGTTTCCGGTCGTGACCTCGTCACGATTCACATTTACGCGCCGCCGCTCGGCGTTTTGAAGACGTACAAGCTGGGCAGCTCCACAATCGATCTCTACACGCCCGCCGAACCAGATTTCGTTTAAGCACAAGCCATAGAAACGCCTACGCCGCCAAAGTGGCTCATGGACGATTGAGGCCGATGGCGGGATGGAGTCAGTACCGGGAGCGATAGCGACCGGGTAGTCCCAAACGAGAATATGAAATGGATGCAGCAGCTATGTCAGTTGAACCCGGTCGCTATCGCTCCCGGTAACTCCCATGCTGCTTATTGATCCGTTACCCAAAAGCACTCTTGAGGCAAAGTAACCGGGATGTCAGCGCATTTACATCAGTGAACAAATGTCGATACCGCAAGGCTTCGTCCATCAGTTACCACGCTGATCGTGCCCTTCTCTCCCGTCGTCATTACCTGTGCGCCGCTCGCGCGCCAACGCTCGACCACTTCCTTGTGCGGATGACCAAAAATCGACGTGCGGCCGACTGAGATTATCGCGACGTGAGGCCGTGTAGCATCGACAAACGCTTGAATCGATGATGTGCGGCTGCCGTGATGGGCGACTTTGACGATATCGGCGCGCAGATCGGTGTCGCTTCTCAGCAGCGCAGCTTCTGCTTCCTTCTCAATGTCGGCAGCAAACACTAACGTCCGATCGCCGTAACGCAGACGCAAGACAATCGCGTCATTGTTGCGATAGGCGGCGTTCAAATCTGCCAATTGCGGCGGCCATAACACATCAACTGCAACCCCGCCCACTTCAATGGAATCACCTCGACCGACTACTTCCAGCGGAACACGTGATGCATCCAGCGACTTCACGAAGCGCGCGAATCCCTGGTCGGCTGCAGGTGTCCGCGCGACGATCGCGCCACGTACCTTGAAGTTACGCACTATGTCATTCAGCCCATCAATGTGATCGGCGTCCGCGTGGGTGGCGAGCAGGTAATCGACATGATCTAAGCCTTGCGACCATAGGAATTCCGAGACCACACCTTCGCCAATCGTCCGCGTGTCCCGCTGAAAGGGTTCCTGATCGCCTTCGGTGTCGCGCGTCCAATCAACGTTTGGATGCCCACCGCCGTCGATAAGCAGAGTCGTCCCGTCCGGCATCGTCAGCAAAGCCGAATCGCCCTGCCCAACATCGAGAAAATCAACGTGAAGTTTGTCATCGGGCCCAACCGCGCTGAACGGATGAGTCATGATGAGCACGAATGAGGTAACCAACGAAGCCAGAGCGATCGAAACAATGCGACGCGAACGCTTTCCTCGCGCCGAGATCGGGGGCAATCGAAGCGGATGCCAACGAGCGATCGCCACAACCAGCAACGCGAGCGGAACGTAGTAAAGCGCGTAAACCGAGGCCATCCAACCCGAATAGTGCGGCAGACGAATCGACGCGACACCGAGTCTCATGAAGGGATCGGCTGCGTGAATCATTAACGAGTTTAGCTTTTCGACCGCCCACAGCAGGGGCATCGCCAACGATGGACTAGCCTGCGCGATGATGACCGCCGCGACGGCAACGATTCCGACCACGGCCATCATGGCGCCGACAAAAATATTCAGAAATAGAGCCGCGAATGACAAACGGTGAAAGTAAAGAATCATCGGCGGCAGCATCGCCACCTGGACGATTGCCGATAAGACGATTGCCGCAAATATGAAGCGGCAAAGTCTCTGCAAACGCCATCGCTCGAGCTTTGCAGCAATCGGAGTTTTAAACAGGCGATAACTGATATTTGACGCGGCGATTTCCGCGCGCCAGTTTGCTTCGCTCCAAAACAGAGCTTCTGAAAGTTTTCGAAACCAATCGGAACACGCCGGGGGATAAGGAGTGCCAGTTGTGGGAACCCACGAGCCGATCCGTTGCATTGTCTGCATGATCGGTACCGCAAGCAGCACAATCGCGAGCACAGAGAGAAACGTCAGCTGAAACGATGGGTCAAACAAGTTCGCGGGCCGCCAAACTAATAGAAGGAGGGCAGTCGCACCAATAACATTCAATGAGTTCGCGCGTCGCCAAATGACGGGTGCGAGAATTACGAGTGTAAACATCAGCGCCGCCCGCGCGACCGGTGTGTCGCCGCCAACTGCGACAGTGTAGGACCAAATCAATAAGGCCGCGATTAGAAATCTCCAGATTCGCTTTCGCGTGAACCAGCCGGCCGCGACGAAAACGAGTGCGCCAATGAAGCTTATCTGCATGCCTGAAATTACCAGCACGTGAAAGGTGCCGCCGGCGCGAAATCGATCGGCCGCCGATTGCGACAGCCCATATCGATTCCCGAGCAGCGCCGCGTTCAGCACGCCCGCTGTTTCCGCGGAAAACCTGGCGCTGAACTCCTGCTGAAGCTTCGCGCGCCAGTCGTACAACCAAGCCAACGGCAGAAAGACCCGATCATCATCCAACCGCCCAATCAGTAGTGGGCTCTTGATTACTCCGGTCGCCTCGAAATCGTTTCGTCCGAGATACTCGGTGAACTGCATCACACCTGGATTCCGGAATGTGTTTTCGCGGTCGAGCTCAATCATCACGCGAATGCGCGCGCCGTACCGTAGTTCCAGCGCATCGAACGCATGCCATCTTTCATCATCGCCCACGTGCGCACTCAGCAGGACTGTCCCCGCACAATCGTGTCTGACTTTGTTGAATTCGATCGTGTCAACGCGAACTCGCAGGAAGATGCGATCGGGCGCTCTCTCGGGTGCGCCGTCAATGGTGCCGGTGAGTTCAACTGGATCACCGGCAGCGATGATTCCTTGTTCATAGAGCCGCGAGAGACGATTGCGCGCCCGCGTGTTTGCGTCGGCTATGCCGAGCGACAAACCAGTCAACCCAAATGCAGTGACAACGCAAACCGACGCTGCCAACCATTTTCGTCGGCGAAGAAGAAGAGCTGAAGCAATCGCCAACACGGCACTAAACGCCGCACCAAGAGCGAGAACCACGTTCGGTTGCGTCACAGAAATACGGGCGCACAAGAGGCCAATGGCGAGAGCCACCGTGAGGATGAAGAGGGGCGCGCGCGAAAGTGCAGGTCGTGGGAGGTCACTCATATCTTCGCTGAACTCTTGGAATTCAGTGTCGTAACAGCACGAGGCTTGCAAACTTACTAAGCAGAAAGATGAACAACTGTTTCGACATGATGTGTCTGTGGAAACATGTCGAACGCGCCCATTGATTGAATCGAATAGCCACCGGCGATCAGCTTTTTTAGATCGCGCGCCAGCGTTGCCGGATCGCATGAGACGTATGAAATGGTCTGCGGCTTTATCTTTAAGATTCCGGATATCACTCGTGACTCTGCGCCAGTCCGTGGTGGATCGAGCAGAAGAAAATCGACCGCTTGAAGTGGGCCGGCATTTTCATCGAGCTCACCAACGTCGGCATTTACAACTTCCGTGTTCTGCAAATCGGCATTCGAGAGATTCTGTCGCGCGAACTCGGTCGCGTCGGCGTCGTCTTCAATCGCAATCACCCTTTCAAACCGGCGCGCCAGCGGCACGGTAAACAAGCCAACTCCCGAGTAAAGTTCGATCGCTGAAGTCCCGCGCGCGTCGCCAAGCGCCGCATCGATCAGTTGTGGCAGCAATTCGATAGTCGTCTGAAAAAAACTCTCAGCGTTGAGTCGATATGTTTCCCCGCCTATCGTTCGTGTGATGTCACGCGCTTCTGAACCCTCCCGATCGACTGTCCCACGCGGGCTGCCCGCGTGGAGACCACGGTTGGCCGGGCTTTTCACACCTGCCGCCACGGAAACTTCTTCATCTCCCGCGATCAAGCGAAAGTAGCGAGCGTCTTCAGGCAAATCGTCATCGCTCATCTTGCGCCGCAGCCGCTCCAACTGACTTTGAAGTTCCGGTGTCAGCACCGCACATTCCGCGACGTCGCAGACGCGATGCGAGTTCGCCTCGAAATAACCGAGCCGCTTCAGCACATCGTCGTATTGCCATTGCGCGCGCGCGCGGTAGTGCCACTCATGTGGCGCCGGCGTGATACCGAAATCAGGAACTTTTTCGATTCCCGCGAGCCGCCGCAGACAATCGCGAATGATTGCAACCTTCGCGTCGAGCTGCGCCGGGTAATTCAACTGCTGAAAATCGCAGCCACCGCATCGGCCAAAATAAGGACACGGCGGTTCAACCCGCTGTGGCGATGGCTCGAGGATTTCAACGATCGAAGCAAACGCGACGCTTCCCTTCACTCGATCAAAGCGCACCCGCAAACGATCACCAGGGGCCGCGAGCGCCACCATTACAGTGCGGCCATCGGCGTAGCCGATTCCACGCCCGCCCGGCAAAATGCGTTCAATCGAGACTTGGTAAAGATCGAACGCTTTCTGCTCGTCAGTCTTGTCCGGCATGAATCAACTCCCGATCAGATAGTCGTTCCAGAGGCAGCCAAGTGGCGTGTTGGGATATCAATAAGTTTGCGCCGCGACGGTACTCCGTTTCCGTCGCGGACTCAAGGATTTCGATTGTGTCAGGGTAACCGCCGACTCTAGAGGTAAAAGAGACTGAGGCGCGAAATGTCGAAGTGTTCCCGCAAGCGCTTGCGCAGGAGATTCGCGCGCGTCTGCTCGTAGGCGGCTTTGTCCATTTGGCGCTTATAGGGCTTGAGCTGAGAGTCGACTTCGGCAGTCATGGCTGCGATTTGATTGTCGTCAATCGCTTTCCGAATCGCGTCATCTAACATGCGGTCGATGCCGGTCAAAGACTCTTCAAGCTTGCGCGTGTCTGGTCGCGCTGCGCCCTCGTACTCTTCACGAATGTCTGTGACGAGCGATACCGCCCGTCGCAGCGCATCGCATAATTCCTCGGGCGCCCGAGAGGACAGCTCTTCGAATGACTGAAGTGAACGCGTCAAGTGACTTACGACCGCGTCCCGAGAGAACGGTGTCTTGTCAGTTGATTGTTCGTCACCGCGGTCGGATTCGTCGTGACTACCGACGCGTGAGTCAAGCCATTCCGCATACTGCGCCTCGACTTCTTCCTGGCAGTAGAGCAGCGTCTTGACACTTCGCTTATGTTTCCTGGCGTCGTACGAATCGAAAGAATGCTCAATGCCGCGCAAAGCAACGTGCAACGGCACGCCGCGCTCTTTCCAGCTTTCAATCAGCGCCCAATCGAGCGGGCTCAATATCAGGTGCTTGCCGCGACGCCGAACGAACGTGTCTTCGATTTCTGAGAAGTAAGAGAAGTAATTGAGGTTTCGAGTTTCGAGTTTCGAGTTTCGAGTTTCCATTTCTAATCACACCAAGCAGCGACGTTCCATGTGCCACGCTTTTAACTCGAAACTCGAAACTCGAAACTCGAAACTTCTTTCTGTCGTTCGTACACCAATCGCATTCCTTCGAGCGTCAATGTCTCATCAACTTCCTGAATGAATTCGGATCCTTTGGCAATCAACGGCGCGAGGCCACCGGTCGCGATCACCCTCGGCGTACCGCCAAGCTCATCGATCATCTTGCGCAGAATTCCATCCACGAGGCCGACGTAACCGTGATAGAGGCCGGACTGCATCGCTTCGACTGTAGCCGATCCGACGATGTTCTGCGGTCGCTTGATCTCGACGCGCGGCAATTTCGCGGCGCGCTCAAACAATGCATCGGCTGAGATTGTGATGCCAGGCGTAATCACGCCGCCCAGATACTGACCCTTGGAATTGATCGCATCGAAAGTCGTCGCCGTGCCGAAGTCAACAACGATGCACGGCGCGCCGTATCTTTGAATAGCGGCCACCGCATCGACGATGCGATCTGCGCCGACATCTGATGGCGGCTCGTAAAGAATCGGCACACCCGTGTCTACGGTGTGATCGATAAACAATGGCGTGAGACCGAAATACCTCTCCGCCATCTGCTTCAGGGTAAAATTCAGCGGTGGCACTACTGAAGCCACCGCAATCGCATCGATCGATTTGAAATCCAAACCTGCCAGCGCAAACAAATTGCGCGCGTGCACACCCCATTCATCCACCGTGCGGGAGCGCGCGGTCGTCAGACGCCAATGCGTAACCAATTTTTCGCTTTCATAAACTCCGAGCGAAGTGTTTGTGTTCCCGATGTCGATTACGAGCAGCATAAAAAGATAGGAGTTAGGGTGTCGGGTATAGTGTGTAGTTTGGTCTTTGGTTTTTGGTCTTTGGTCTTTGGTCTTTGGTTTTTGGTCTTCGCTCTTTGCTCTTCGGTCTGGGCCTACCCACCACCCGTCATCTGGCACCCGTCACTCCTCCCACTTCAGTACCTTTTCAATTTCATCCGCTGCCGCGCGCGCGCCATCCTCTTGGCGAACGACGTCGCCAACCCTTGAGGCGGCAGCTGAGTAACTTTGGTTCTCAAACAACAATCGAAGTTCGCGAATCGCCGATTCTGCATTGTAACGTGGCCTCGGCAAAATTCGCCCGCAGCCCAAGCGCTGAACTCGCGCGGCGTTGTCGAATTGATCGTGGGCATGCGGCACAATCAAGACCGGCTGACCCGATCTCATGCCCTGGCCCGTCGTGCCGACGCCGCCTTGATGCACGATTGCGCAAGCCCGCGGTAGCACCTCACTGTACGGCGCGTACTCAAACGCCGCAACTCCTTCCGGCAAAGGCGATGCCGGCATGTTGCGCGCGTGACCAATCAAAAGCAACGCTCGTCGTCCGAGCGCTCGCGCCGCTTCAATCGAATCGCTATAGAAGTTTCCCGCAACCCAATACGCCGACGAGCCCAGCGTGAACAGAATGGGCGGGGGACCATCATCAAGAAACTCGAGGAGGCCCTTCGGGATTTCGTTTTCGCCAAAAAAGTCGCGCCGATCGTAAAACGGAAATCCTGTCACGACTGTGTTCGCTGGCCAGTCGGGCTGCGACTCTGCGAGCAATTTCGAAAACAGTGCCAGCACCTTTGTCGGCGAATGCTGGCCGTTAAGTATCGGCTGCTCCCCGCGCGGCATTCCTAAATCGGTGCGCAGCTCATAGACGGGCTGCATGATCTTGTCGAGCTTGATCTTTGCCAACGCCATCACTCCTCGACCAACCCAGGGGCTGACACGCATCGCGCGATATAACGACGGCCACTGGGGCGGCACGACCGGATCGTAAACAGAAAGAAACGAAGCGGGCGCCAGCACGCTGGAGATCCAATTCAGCCGCTTCTTCTGCGCGATGATTGGCCCAACCAGCGGCAGCGGATGCGTCAGCAGAAGGTCCGCGCCTTCGGTGGCGGCATCGAGGTCTTCATAGATATCGCGCAGGTGCGGCACGACCATGTCGGCCACAACTTCACCTCCGGTTTTCGGATCCATGACGCGACCGACCAACTCCGCTAGCACTTCAGGTTGATCGTAAGATGGTACTTCGGGACGGACCGGATGGAAATCAATAGCGACCGCATCCATCTTCTCGCGATAGACTTCCGAAGTCGCAATCACGGGATGATGGCCGCGCGCTTTCAGTTCTCGTGCAATGGCGATGTAAGGATGCACGTCGCCAAACGAGCCAAACATCGAGAGGACGATGCGTTTGCCGCTCATTAATTATATTTACCCAGAGTGATCGCCCGCACCGCGGTGACGTCGCCGGCGCGCACGATTTTGATTTCGCCCTCCGATGTCTCCACACGCAATGCCCCATCGGATTCCAAGCCACGGGTCACACCTTCGAATGATTCAGCGGGCAATGTCACTCGAACTTGACGGTCATGGGCATACGACGAATTAGCGCACCACTCCCGAATCGTATGCTCGCGACCTTCTTCGGTGTGAAGCATTTCGTAGCGTTGCGTTAACGATTTGATAAGTTCAGCAATTAGTGACTCGCGATCGATTGGAGCTTTCGTCACTGACTCGATGGAAGTGACCAGTTCGTTCAATTCGGGCGGAAAATTTTGAGAATTGAGATTGATTCCAATGCCGAGAATTACTGCAGTACCGCCCGAGGTTTCAACTGTTTCTGAGAGAATTCCCGCCAATTTCCGTTGTTCGATGCAAATATCGTTCGGCCATTTAATATCGATTGTTAATTCACAGTTTTTCGCGAGGACATCAGAAACCGCCAGCGCTGCAGCCAGACTGATCAGCGGCCAGCGATCGATCGCTAGTAAAGGACGAAGGACGATACTGAAGTAAAGTCCCGCGTCCTTCGGCGAGTGCCAACTTCGTTCGAGGCGGCCTCGGCCACGAGTCTGTTCGCGCGCAATGATGCACAAACCTTCCGCCGCCCCCGCCTTCGCTCGACGCAGAGCTTCGAGATTTGTCGAGTCGATCGACTCGAACCGCAGAATGGTCGGCGTAAGCATTTGCGAAGCGGATGCGCAGCATAAACGAAACCTGGCCCGGCTGCCAGCAGCGCGTTATCCATCTTGCGTTCACCGCACCTCGCAGATTATCTCCCGCGCGATTGTGCCGCATTTCGAAGAAACCACAGATGAACACGGATACACACAAATCAGCGATCGACGCAGTGACGCAGAAAATCATCGGCTGTGCTTTTACCGTTAGTAATAAGCTCGGCTGTGGGTTCCTCGAAAAGGTCTACGAGAACGCACTCTGTTTGGAGCTGCGAAAGGCTGGATTGAACGTGCTGCAACAGAAAATTGTGCAAATTAAGTACGACGGCGTAATTGTCGGAGAGTATAACGCGGACTTACTTGTGGAAAATGCGGTACTAGTCGAGTTAAAGGCGGTAAAGCTACTCGACGAAATCCACTCTGCACAATGTCTTAACTATTTAAAAGCTACAGGTATTAGCCTTTGTCTCCTGATAAATTTTGGCCGACCGCGTTTGGACATCAAACGGATCATACTCACTACGGACCATCACGGTGATTGATGCACCACGCGTCCGTTTGACTGAATTACGATTTTATAGTTGTGTCTATCTGTGTTTATCTGCGATTCCAAATCAACCCAGGAATCCGCGGAACTTCGACGAACCCGCCTCATATCCCGGAAAGACAGCTTTCAGGTTTGTGGCGCCGAGATGTTTTTGCGCGATCTCGCCGAACACATCGCGAAAGTCCGTGGTGAGCGCCAGGTCGCGTCCCTCGTAAAGTTGATCGGACTTGAGGCCCGGCCACTCTCCATAAACTTTTCCGCCCCGTACTGAATTGCCGACGACGAACATCGCGTTCGCGTGGCCGTGGTCAGTACCACGGTTGCCGTTCTCTCGCGCAGTCCGACCGAACTCAGACATCGTCAGAATCACTACGTCATCCATACGCTGGCCGAGATCAGTGTAGAGCGCGGCGATAGCTGAACAGAATTGCCGCAGCAGATTACTCAACTGCCCTTGCTGATTACCGTCGTTGACGGGTGTGTCGCCACCCCCGAGCGCGGTGAAGGCGACTTCCAGACGCACGCCGGCTGTGGGCGCGTGCGCAGTTTGCCGTAGTGAGTTACCGAACGGCGTGTTTGGATAGGTCGCGCCATTCTCGGGTTTGTATTGGCCCGGATTCGCCTGCTTCAAGTAGTTGATGGCTTCGAAAGTTTCTTTGCCTGTGCCGTGCAAAGAGTCGTTTACGGTCTGGTCGTAGAGGTCTTCGAATCCGCCTTGCAGCGAATCCGAGGTTTGACCTGCTTGAATGCGAAAGTTCGCGAGATTCGAGATGGCGAGTGTCGCCGCTTTGCCTTGCATCGCACGCGGCGTCTGCTGCGTCATCGACACGGCGCGGAACAGCGACTTCGATTCATCGGTTTTCGCCTGAAGGTAGCGGTTCAGCCAACCGTCGCGCGTTGATTTCACTCCCGGCGTGCCGGACTCCATGTAGTCTTGCGCGTCAAAGTGCGAACGAGTGTTATCAGGCGAGCCCGAGGCGTGCACGATCGCAAGGCGCTTCGAGTCCCATAGTGGTTTGAATGAAGCGAGCGCGGGATGCAAACCAAAGTAACCGTCGAGATTGATGGCAGTTTCCGCTCCGCCATCCGGCTTCGGAATTGCGATGTTCGGCCTTAGGTCGTAATAGCCGGACTCGCCGAATGGAACAACTACGTTCAGGCCATCGACCGCGCCGCGCTGAAAGATCGCGATGAGCGTCTTGCGTTTGCCGATCTTGTCCAGGCTCTCCGCCAATGCGCGTTTCAGAAAAGAGGGCGCCGTGGTCATCACTCCAAACGATGCCAGGGCGATGCTGCCCGATTTAAGAAAGAATCTTCTGTCCATAAAAAAACCTCGTGAATCGTTAATCGTAAATCGTGAATAGACAAAAACCTATTTACGATTGACGATTTGCTGTTTACTGTCGTTGAAACTCCGGCGATCCCAAAATCAAGCCCGCAATCTTCACTACCGGATTCGAGATCGTCGCCGGATTAATACCAGCGACTTGCGGTGGCCGCGGCGGTTGCGGCGGTTGCTGCTGTTGATTGTTGTTGCCGGCAAAGCCCGGTAAGTCACCACGTTGAAAACCAGCTTCAAATGGATTCTCAGGCGCTTTGGCCGAAGCGTTTTGCGTCGCCGGCATTGACGGAATCGTAATCTGATCGCCGAGCTGCTTCAGCAAACTCTCGCGTGTCTTTGCCGACATCTCGCCGCCGACAAATAAACTGACGAAGCGATCCAAAAGTTTCTGGCTGTTTATCGACTTATCGTCACTAACGAACCGCGCCAGATTAACGCGCGTCCCGGGCACACGATTGCTCGCGAGCGCGAGCGCGAAGTTCATCCGTTCGAGCAGCGCTCCCGTGTTGACCCAATCTTCGGCCATGTCCGAGTAGCCATTCGGCGTTTGAAATCCGTAGAGCGGCTGGCCCATGCGCGCGATCCACTGGTTAAGTCCCGGGCCGCCGTTTGTGTCAGCACCCAACGTGCGCACAGCACTAATTGTCAATTCGAATGGCCGTTTGATCTTCGCACGATACGCATCCGTCGAATTGAATTCGGGCGAGAAGAAAATCGTGCGTAGCATCTCGCGAATGTCGCCGTCGGTCTTCATGTACGTTTGCGCGACGCGGGCGACCAAAGACTGTGGCGGATTATCAGAAACAAAATGGCGTACCAGCTTCGTCGCGATGAACTTCGCTGTCGAAGGATGATGCGCGAGAATGTCCAGTACCATCAGTCCATCTTTGACGCCGCCGCCTGCGGGAATTTTGTGACCGAGCACGATCTTTTCGCCGTCATCGTGTACGCGCTCGTTGAAATAAAATTTACCGGCGTTCTCGCGGAGCATGTCGATCCGGCGACCGCCGCCACCGGCGATTTGTGCGGCTGCTGCTGCGGCGCCCCGCGGCGCGAAGATCGTCCAGCCAGTGAAGCAGCGCGCGACTTCCTGGACGTCTTTCTGCGTGTATCCGCCATCAACGCCCAGCGTATGCAGCTCCATCAACTCGCGCGCGTAATTTTCGTTGATGCCGCGTCGCTGTTGTTGTTGCGGCCGCTGTTGCTGCGGGTTATTGCTCATCCGCAAATTCGCTAGTGGTCCAAGCGGTCGGGGCTGTTGCTGCGGCGCATTCGGACTGACACTCTGAACGTTGTCGAGATAGAAAAGCATCGCGGGGCTTTCCGCGGTAGCGCGCAACAGCTCGGAAAACTTGCCGAGCGTGTGGGGACGAATCGTGTCGCGGTCGTAAGACGTCAGAAGCCAGCGATCCGCGCCCTTGCCGGCAAAGACGTTGAAGTGGTTGGTCCAGAAATCCACCAACACTTCCTGCAACTGCCGTTCGCTGTAAACCGCGCGGAGGATGCGGGCCATCTGCAATTCGCCAGTCATGAACTGTGGCGGACGCAGATTGTTTTCTTTGAAGTATTCATAGACGGCACGGCGATACTCCGCGTTATTCATCGGATTGGCATCGTTCGCATTCGCATTAGGTTTTGGGTTCGCGTTCGCAGGGTTAGCGGGTGGGCCCTGCATCTCGCCCGTCGTCGCATCGCCACTCTTCGGCTGGTTCTGATTCGGGGTTGCGTTCGCCCCACCCTTCACGCGATTGTCGCGCGCGGCAGCAAGATCGGGAGGAAGTTGTCCACGCCGTTGAAGCTGCTGTAACAACTGTCCGGGTTGCGGATACTTTTCATACAGTTGGGCCGTCGTCATCCGCAATGAGTCGAGATTCTGTAGCCGCGCTTCAGTGGCCGCGTCATCGATTTTGTCGGGGTTTAGTTGCAGCTCGATGTACTTGTCGAGCCCCATTGCCTTCACGCGCTCGACATCACCGGGCCGCGCCCCGAAACCGAGCCGATTCAACACGTGCAGAATCCGCTGCTCTTCAGAAAGCTTGCGGCCCTTTGCGGTCGCCGATGCCTTCACGCTTTGACCGGCTACTGCCGCAAAGGTCGTCACGATGAGGGCAATCAACGAAACAAGCGCGGTCAACTTTCGCAACCGGCCTGCAAACTGAGAACCAAAACCGTTAGTTTTCATGGTTTTCTTCCCGAATAAATGAATTCCGTTCACGTGGACTTAGACGCGACAATCCGCCAAATGGCTGACTAATCTTACCTCAAGACGTGTTTGAACTCCCCGCGGTGCGATTTGGCTGCCGTGCCGCCGGACGCGGATACGTCACCGGACTGCGATTACCCTGCTTGTCCACTGCGCGCACAGCAAAGAAATAGTTGTCTTTCGACATTCCTTTCATCGTGAAGGTCGTCACGTTTCCCACTGCCCGCGAATCCGTCCAGGTTGCTTCTGTCGTGTCGCGCCAGACGATTTCGTATCCGGCAATGTCAGGTTCTTTATTCGCTTCCCAATTCAACTTCGTGTCGTTGGCCAGGCCACCCGCCATGATGACGTTCTTCGGGCGCGCCGGAGCCGACGCAAGCACGGCCAACGCAGCCGCGTTCACGCGCGCCACGTTCGCGATGTAATCGAAGTCGACAAACTGCGGCAGATCGCCGTACTGAATTCCGTTTTCGACGCGCACGTTCTGATGTTGATGGTGATAATCCTCGTTCGGCTCAGTGAATCGCACCGCAGCATAGCCGCGCTCGAGAAACGGCTCCTGGTCTCCGCCCCGTCCGTATCGATCGCGCCGGTAAATCATCCAGACTTTCATCGAGGGCACGTAACGTTCGCCAACTTCTTTGATGAAGCGTGCGAGTTGCCGCGACTGTGAATCGTTCTCGCCGCCTACGCTGCGTCGTGTGGTGGCCTCTTGCTGAGTTTCATTCGACGGCACACCTTCAGAAAACAGACGCACCGTGCGCCGATCACGTACTCCGTTGCCTCCGAGCGTGTTGCCGATGATGTCATTCGTGAACATCGCTTCGATGTCCATGTTGTTCTTCTTCGCCTGCTCGGCGAAGTATGCTGCGCCGAACAATCCCTGCTCTTCGCCGGGAACGGTCATGAACACAATCGTCGCGTCAAACCTGTACTTCGCCATCACGCGCGCCATCTCGAGCACGGCGGCCGTTCCCGAAGCGTCGTCGTTCGCGCCGGGCGCGTCACATTTAGCGTCCGTGGGACTCGAACACATCGAATCGTAGTGACCGCTGACGACGTAAACGCGATTTGTCGATTCAGGCTGAGCTCCTTTCAAGGTGGCGACGATGTTCGTGAGCATCGTCGGCTCAGGTACGCGCGCGGCCTTCGCCTGCTCAAACATTTGCTTTTCGACCGTCATGCGCCCGCTGGATTGCGCTGCCGCCTTCTGGAATTCGCCGTAGAGCCAATCACGCGCCGCGCCGATGCCGCGGTTCGGATTGTTCTGTTCGGAAAGCGTGTTACGCGTGCCGAAGCTCACCAGCTTGCGAATCGTCGCTTCGATATTTCGCGCGTTGATCTCAGCCACGATTTTTGGAATGTCAGGGTTGCCGCGCACGCCGGTTGAGCGCCGCTGGGCGCGAACGCTGAAGGTGCTCGATGATGTTGGTTGAAATCCCGTCAGACTTAACAAGAAAGCGGCGAGCAAAGCAGCCGCGAGCTTCTTCGGCGACGGTCGCATACGGCAGAAACCTTTCGAGCGGGAATGGGCGAACCTCAGGAATGTATCAACTCACGATTCAGCGTAGCAACTCTGAAAATGCGCTGGTCGTAGGTCAGTTTTAAGAGTGGCATGGCCGTCCCGCCCGTGAAATCACGCGCAAGATGCGCCTGCCCACCTCAAACTACCCACTACCGCGGACGCGCTACCTATCGGTTTCGCGGCTGAGGTTCAACGGGAGGGGGATATGTCTCTTCGAGGAAGCGGGTCGTGTTTTCTGTAACGCTTGGCGCTCCTTCAAGTCGCGCGGTCGTTGTATGAGGCAGGTAGCGTGGATCACTCTGCATGGGCGCGATCGCTGGGGGAGTCTGGACCCAATTTGGTGAAAGCGCTGCGCCAATCAGTTTCGAAAGTTGTCGAATCAAAAGAATGTCGATCACCAGGATGCATGGCAATCCAAAGATCGGCAGCGCCGGAGACACCCCACCCGCGCCACGCTCAACCATCTCAACGGTACCGGAGACAATCCCAGCGAAACCGCCAAGGGTAATCAGCGCGACCAGAATTCCGATGATGAGGATTGGTTTCGTCAAATTAATTGGCGTGAATTGCACCACCGGCGGAGTCGTCGGCGCGGTTAAATTCGCCCCGCAACGGTTGCAGTAATTTAGGCCGATGCTTTCGGTGCCGCAGGATGGACAGAACATGCTAGTGAATCGTGAATCGTAAATCGTGAATAGTCAAAACCTAAGGGCGTCGGATCATTCTGAAGTCTTTGGCGTCGGCGAGATTTCCGAAGTTCCTCGATAGGCGCCCTCGAAAAATCGTGTCGTATTCTCAGTGACGCTGCCGGCCGGCACGAATTGTTGAGCTGGATTTGGCAACTGCGCCGGCGGATTCGCTGCGGTGAACGTTGGTTGCGAGCTGCCTCTCAATGCCGCATTGATAAGTTTGGTGAGTTGTCGCGCGAGAATGATATCAATCACCATGATGACGAGCATTCCCATTATGATGAACCCCATCAACGGGTCATCGCCATGCATCACACCGCCCAGCGCGCGCGCTCCGGCGATAAGCAACGCAAATCCACCCAGCGTCAAAAACATCATGATGATGCCAATTAAGACGGCGGGCTTCGTCAGGTTAATTTGGACAATCTCGGGAGGCGTCGTCGGTGCGGCCAGGTTTGCGCCGCACCGATTACAGTATTTTAGGCCGGTGCTTTCAGTGCCGCAGGATGGACAGAACATCGTGGGTAAATAGTAAATCGTAAATAGTAAATAGAAAAAGCTTCCTCACGGAGTACGACCTGACAGGCCCCGGAGTTCGCTCCTATTCGCCATTTACCATTCACTATTTACTGTATTCGATAGGCTTTGCCCTTCCAGACCACGACAATTGGCCCCGTGAACTGTTCCGAGATTGAGCGAAGTCCGCCATCAAGCTTCTCGAACTCTTCAGATCCTCGTGAGATTGTCTTGATCGACATCGAAGATTTCAGCTTCACATCGATCCATGCATTTCCCTGCCGTTTGAATTTTCGCCCACCGACGGTGCGAGTGTCGGCTTCTTCGGGAGACGCAGCCTTGTCAGATTTCGTTTCTTCCTGTCGTTCGCCTGCGGCCGGCCGACTCGCCAAAATCCCATTCCTTGTCTCAGATCGTTTCGTGGCAGGTTCATTCTTGCTTTCTTCCTTGGCGGCCGGTTGGTCGCTGCGGGTGCGGGCGCGGTCCTCATCGCGTCCTTTCGCAAAGTCACCTGTTCCTCGCGAGCGATCGTCCAGTGTCTTGTACTTCTCGTTTGATTCGGCCCGCTGCGGTCCGTTCAGGTACCCGAGGTTCTGCTGTTCGCGGTCCCGCGTATCGGCACGCTCCTTCTCTACAGATGGAGCCGGCGCGTACGACGGAGCCGCGGCATTTTGGGAAACCACATTGGCGCCTCCAATTGCCGGTGAGGATTGCGCTGTTTGGTTCCGCGCAAGAACATCAGTTGGCTTTGGTGGCGGAGACAGAGTTACCGCAGTCGGTTGCGGCTGCTTCTGATCCAAGAACGCCGGCGTTGGTTGCGGAACCGCCTTCGCAATCGTCGGCGCTGCAGGTGATTGTTGCGGCGCAACTCCGTTCGTGGACGGTTCGTGCGCTTGCGACGTTTGGCGCGCCTCTTCGCTATCTGTTTGTATGCTCCGCGCTCTCAATTCTGAGGGCGGTTCGTGTGACTTTCGCCAGACCGCGAAGCCGATGCCGACCACGGCGACTAACATCGCAGTGAAGGCAGCGTAGCGCAGTCGACTCGGCGCAAACAGTGGGCGGATTTTTTGCCACCATGATTCATGCGCGGCTGCGTCCAATCCCGGAATTGCCATCTTTTCGGCGCCTCCCGAAACTGCCGCTAATTCACTTACTGAACGCCGACAATCATCACAGTCCGCCAGGTGCGACACATAAAGCGATCGCACGGCGGCCGGCAACGCACCTTCCGCGAACGCATTCAGTTCGTCCGCGTCGAGGTGATCAGTGGTCTTCACGCCGCTTGCGACTTTCGCGAAGCGTTGAAGAAGCACATCCATTTCTGAATCGTTTGATGTCATCAACTGCTAATCCATCGGTGAGCCAAGCTTTCCAACAGTTGAACGAAATAAGCTCACAAATCTTGCGAATCAACTAAACGGCCGCGGATTCTCCTTCAGCCGCCGCCGGCTGCACCAACGACGTTTGCGGTGCCTGCAAAAGCGACTCGACATCGGTTTGCAATGAAGTTGCGATCTGCGCGAGAGATCGCGTGGCCTCGGACTTAGTCCAGCCGTGTTCGTCCATCAATTCTTTTTCTACGCGTTTTCGCACGTCGTTTTGAATTCGGGTGAGCCGCCGGCTCGCCGTCGCTTCATGAAACCCGAGCACCGCACCCGCCTCACGCAACCTGAGCCCGTCAAAGTAATAAAGCCTCACCAGTAAACGATCTTCATCCTCTAACTCTTTGAGTGCGCGGGCGAATGCTTTCTCAACCGCGGTGCTTGCGAGTGCTGTCGCAAGGGCCTCTTCCGGGCTCGCGCCTGTGCCAAAACCGTCGACCGTGTTTGTCTGCACTCCCGCATCGCGCGTGAGCCGATCGAGTTCTGCATCCTCTTCTGTGTGCACCAGCCGAGCTTCCCGCCGGTGACGATCAATCGCAAGCTGTCCAACCACGGCGCGCAACCAGCCCCCTAATGAACCAGCACCCGAATAATAAGCGAGTTTTCCTGCCGGTCGTCCGTCTTCATTCACTTTGAGCCCGTGCAGTTCTGCCCAGATCGATTGGGCAAGGTCCTCAGCCAGCTCTTCGTTGGGACTCGCCGAGCGGGCGGCTGATCGAACCGTCGCGCCATACCCTTCCACCAAGTCGCTCCAAGCGGCTTGATTACCGCGTTGGCAAGCGATCGTCAGGCAAAGATCGTCAGCATGCAACGAGTCAATGAATTCAGTTATGGCGTCGGTACTGGCGTTTGGATCATGTCTGAGCAGGTATTTTTCGATTGTCGCCTGCACTCGGGGAACGATTGATGCGACATCGAGCGCACGAGAATCCTGGGCGCGCGCGAGCAGACGCTCTACGCCGGCGGCGATTGCTCCATCAACTCTTTGTTCTTTCCTGCTCAAGTCCTTCATGTGCACCCAAGAGCGAATGCTAACACGATCTTTAGACGCTCGAAGGCCGGCGCTTTGCAGCGACTGCATGAATTTGATGATGCCACGGTCTCCCAGTTTGCCGTCAGCCAACGATAAATCGACAATCGCGAATTCAGCACCTAAAATCGCTTTTCCGGGCATTCCATGCTGCGCGTTACCGAAATATTTCGGTCAATTCAGGGCGAATCCACCCACGCCGGGCGTCCGTGTACGTTTGTGCGGCTCACGGGTTGCCCGATGCGTTGCACTTGGTGCGACAGCGAATACACGTTCACCGGCGGCGAGCACTTTACGATCGATCAAGTGATGCGAACGGTGCGCGACTTTGGATGCCAGTTAGTCGAAGTCACCGGGGGAGAGCCGCTCGCGCAAAGCAAGGCTTTCGATCTGATTCGGCGGCTATGCGACGAAAATTACGAAGTGCTGATCGAAACGGGTGGCTACGTTTCGACCGCGCAAGTCGATCCGCGCGCAAAGATCATTCTCGACGTTAAGTGTCCGGCCTCGGGCGAAGCGGAGCGCAACGATTGGACAAACTTGCAGCGTTTGCGTGCGGATCGCGACGAAGTGAAGTTTGTTGTGGTCAATCGCGAAGACTGGGATTTTGCGCGGAAGATCATCGGAGAATACGATCTCGAAAGCCGCGCCAAGGCGATCCTGATTTCCCCGGCGTGGGACCAAATCGACTTGCAGCGACTTGCCGGCTGGATCGCCGAGAGTGGTCTGCAGGTGCGCATGCAGTTGCAGCTGCACAAATACATCTGGGGCGCCGACGTTCACGGGGTCTAAGAACAAGATGAGGCGGAAGAATAAAGCATGAAGAGCAACGAGACTTGTAATTAGTTTCAAAAGCTGATGGGTGGAACCACCGAAATAATTGAAGAGACTCTTGCCGAGGAGGTAGTTTCATCCTTCATCCTTCATCCTTCATCCTTGGCGATCTGCCTGGTCTCCGGCGGCATGGATTCCTGCGTAACCGCCGCCATCGCGAACCAGGAAAATGACGAACTGGCGTTTCTCCACGTCTCGTACGGCCAACGAACCGAAGCGCGGGAACGCCGCGCCTTTGAAGACCTCGCTGATTTTTACAAAGTGCGGAAGCGTTTTGCGGTTTCAATCGAATACTTAAAAGGAATCGGCGGATCCTCTTTGACCGATAGCGAAATTCCGGTTTCTGAGGCCAACCTTGAGTCGCGCGAAATCCCCACGAGCTATGTTCCGTTCCGCAATGCGCATCTGCTCTCAATCGCTACCAGTTGGGGGGAAGTAATCGCCGCGAAGCGGATTTATATCGGCGCGGTAGCTGAGGACTCATCGGGCTATCCCGACTGCCGGCCAGAGTTTTACGATGCTTTTCAGCACACCATCGAGGCGGGTACAAGACCGGAAACACAAATCGAGATTGTAACGCCCGTCATATACATGCGAAAGTCAGAAATCGTAAAACGAGGCATAGAATTGGGCGCACCGCTGGAGCTAACGTGGTCGTGTTATCAAGTCGAGCACGCCGCTTGTGGCCGCTGTGATTCATGCGTGTTGCGATTGAATGCTTTTCGCGAAGCCGGGATAGCTGATCCGATTCGCTATGCTTGACACTAGTGTTGCCGATATTTACCTTTAGGCCGGTTTCCGCTACAACTAGGATTAACTCAATGGCATCTTAACGATGGCCGCTCCCGCGGCCGGATTTTTGGAGGAACTCTAATGCGTCGTCATCTATTGAACATTCTCATTGGTACAGCAGTTTTGATGTCTGCGGCCGTGGCGGCCTCAGCCCAAACGGGCGCGCTCCGCGGCACCGTCAAGCTAATCGGAGCTGACGGCAACGCAGCGCCGGTAGCGGGCGCCACTATCGACGTCTTTCGCACCGACATTAGCGGCGAATATCACACAAAGTCAGACAAGAAAGGCGAATGGGTTTTCGCCGGACTTCCCTTCGTCGGGGAGTACGTAGTCTCTGTCAGCGCTCCGGGCGCGCAACCTAACGCGAAAAGCGGAGTGAAGGCTGGTCGCGAAACTCCAATTGACGTCGTGCTTTCCCCGGGCGATGGCAAGAAACTTACGAGAGACGAAGCAATCGCCGTGTCGAAAGGCGGCGGCAGCTCGAATGGTGGCGGCGGCGAAAACGCGGCGGCGAAAGCAAAACGTGAAGAGGAACTGAAAAAGTACGAGGCTGAGAAAACGCGCGTCACTAACATTAACGAGGTGCTGAACCGCACGTTTAAAGCCGGCCAGGACGCCATCAACGCAAAGAATTACGACGAAGCCATCAAGCAGTTTGACGAGGGACTTGCCGCCGATCCTGAACAGGTTGTGCTTTATTCACGTAAGTCGTATGCGCTGCGGTTGAAGGGTGTCGATCACTACAATGCTTCGGTTAAGGGAACGGATCAGGCACAGAAAGCGGCGGATATGGAAAGCGCCAAGAAGGACTTTCAAGGCTCATACGATGCCGCTAATAAAGGTTTGGAGGTAGCGAACAAAGAAGCACCGGCAACAGATCCTCAGGCTCAGGCCGAGCAAACTTCCAAGAAGCTTGAAATACTTTCGTATCGCGCTGAGGCAATGCGTCTACTGGTCAAAACGGATGCATCTCAGGGTCCGGCAGCCCTGGCGGCGTATCAAGAATACATGGCGGCAGAGACTGATGTCGCGAAGAAAGCCAAAGCCGAAAAAGACGTCGCGCAAATCCTCTTCGATACCGCATCCGACCAGGCTGGATTTGAAAAGGCCTTGGCCGCGTATCAAAAGATTCTCGACACTACGCCGGACGATCCAGATGCTTTGCTGAGAAGTGGACAGATCCTTTTCAATATTGGCGCCTTGAACAATAACGACAAGGCGAAATATCAGGAGGCTGCGAACTATCTGCAGCGGTTTGTCGATAAGGCCCCCGACACAAATCCTATGAAAGCCGAAGCCAAAGACTTGATTGAAGCGCTGAAGGCACAGGCGAACGTCACCCCAGAGAAAACGTCGGCTCCGCCACGCCGTCGCCGGCCGTAATCAAAGATCTAACTAAATGGTTTGAGGCGGGCGTTGCCCGCCTCTTTTTTCTGGTGTCAGCGGTTGTGAGAGAGGCAAGCTTCATGAGCACTACCTTGCAGAGTGCGTGACTCTTGTAAAGAGTTGCCCTTCTTTAGGGTCGGGCTTCTGACACACTCAGTGAAAATCGTGTGAGCTCACATCTGCGACCTTCATTTGCAAAGGCTCGATTTTTCTCGCCTTTACCGAAACCACATTGTCCTGGTGCTGCAAGACACCTTCGATTAGCAGAAATGGATAATTGACAAGCGCGAGACGATTCGTTTCGAAAAGCTGCGGCGTCACGATGATGTTCGAGATTCCGGTTTCGTCCTCCATGCTCAAGAAAACAAATCCTTTCGCAGTGCCGGGACGCTGACGCACAATCACCCAGCCGGCAACTTTGACCCATATTCCATTTCGCAAATTTTTTAGCTGACCGGCGGTGGTCACTTTCATTGTGTCCAACCACGCGCGTTGATGCGCCATCGGATGACGGCCAATCGTGATCCCCGTGCCGCGTAAATCAGCATTCAATCGTTCATTTAAGTCCATGGCTCGAAGTGGTGACCCATCGGCCTGCTCCAACGTTTCATACAACGGTCCGGCATCGCGCGCGACGCGTTCAACTTGCCATAGCGCGTCGCGCCGGTGAAGCGTAGGAGGTAGGGTGTTGGGGGTAGGGTGTAGTTTTTCGTCCCATGTCCCATGTCCAATGTCCAACGTCGGTTTCGCAGTTTTCGGCTTCTGGCTTCTGACTTCTGATATCTGATTTCTAACATTCGACTGCGTCCTTTGGACTGTGGATTTTGGACTTTCCCCGCGTCTCCCCCTCTCCGCGTCTCCGCGTCGTTTTTCTGACCTCTGACTTCTGATCTCTGATCTCTGTTCTATACGATTCAACGCCCCCACTGCGGCCAATTTTCGCAACTCATCTTTTCTTAATTCCGGCACACGCTGATGCAAATCGTCGATGCTCGTAAAAGGCCCTTCTTCACGCGCCCGCACAATCGCCCGACCCGCATCTTCACGCAGGCCTTTGACGCAAAGCAAGCCGAGACGGAGGGCAGGGTGGAGGGTGTGAGGTGTAGGGTGTAGCGTTGTTTTGTTCAATGTCCAATGTCCAATGTCCAACGTCTGATTCTCAATTTCCGATTGCTGCAATTCGACGTCAGACGTCCGGCGTTTGGTTTTTAACATTTGACTTTGGGCCTTGGACTTTGGACTTTGGACTTTCTCCGCGTCTCCCCCTCTCCGCGTCTCCGCGTCGTTTTTCTGCCCACTGCTCACTGCCCACTGCTTACTAGCTTCCACCGTGCACTCCCAATCCGACTTCGTCACATCAACCGCCAGCACCTTCAATCCATGCCGCTGCGCGTCCTTGATGATCGTGAACGGTTGATAAAAACCCATCGGCTGATTGTTGAGCGTCGCCGCCGTGAATGCCGCCAGGTAGTGACACTTCAGATACGCGCTGGCGTAAGCAATCAACGCAAAGCTGGCCGCGTGCGATTCCGGAAAACCATAAAGCGCAAACGAGGCGATCTGTTCCACAATTTCCTCTTGCGCCGTGCCGCTGATTCCCTTCCTTGTCATGCCACGCCGTAGCTTTCTTTCAATCTCTTTCATGCGCTGTTCGGATCGTTTGAAGCCCATCGCGCGTCGCAACTCTTCTGCCTCGCCGCCAGTGAAGTCCGCGCAAATCATCGCCATTTTCAAAAGTTGTTCCTGGAACAAAGGCACGCCCAGCGTCCGGTTCAACACCGGCTCAAGATCGGGATGCGCATATCTCACGGGCGCGCGCCCGAGCCGTCGCTCCAAATAAGGATTTACCATGTTGCCGACGATTGGTCCGGGGCGAATGATCGCCACCTGCACCACGATGTCGTAGAACCTTTGCGGCCGCAGACGTGGCAAGCAAGACATCTGCGCACGACTCTCGATTTGAAACATACCGATTGTGTCGGCCTGTTGCAGCGCTGAATAAACGGCCGGGTCGTCTTGGGGGAGGTGAGCGAGATCGACTTCTTCATGATAATCGTCGCGAATGATTTGAATCGTCTCTTCGATCACCGCCATCATTCCGAGACCCAGCAAGTCGACTTTGATGATGCCAAGATCCGCACAGTCTTCCTTGTCCCATTGCACGACGACGCGGCCGGGCATCGCGGCCGGCTCGAGCGGTACAACTGAATCAAGCTGCCCCTGACAAATCACCATCCCACCTGAATGCTGTCCCAGATGACGCGGCAAATCCTGCACTGCCTGATAAAGCTGAAAAAATTTCTTGATGCGCCGGTCACGCAGATCGAGCCCAGCATCTTTGAACTGACGCTCAGTCGTGTCCTTCGGATCTTTCCATTCCCAGGTGTGCACGAGTCCTGACAAACGGCTTAACGTCTCGTCATCAAAACCCAACGCCTTGCCGACTTCACGCGCCGCCGATCGGCCACGATAAGTAATCACGTTCGCGGTCATCGCCGCGCCCAACTTTCCATAACGCTCATAGACATACTGAATCGCGCGCTCACGCTGATCGCCGCTCGGCAAATCCAAATCGATGTCTGGCCACTCGCCGCGTTCTTCTGACAAAAACCGCTCAAACAAAAGCTCCATCCCGACTGGATCGACTGCGGTAATTCCCAAGCTATAACAAACAGCGCTGTTCGCCGCCGACCCACGCCCTTGAATCAAAATGTTTTGCCGCTTGCAAAACTCGACGATGTCCCAGACGATCAGGAAGTAACCTTCGAGCTTCAGCTTCTCGATCAACTTTAATTCATGCTCGATCTGTTTTTGCGCGCGGGCAAATTGTCCGTTGCGTCCATATTGCCGGTGCGCACCTTCGCAGGTGCGCGCGCGAAGAAATGACGTCATTGTCTCGCCCGGCGGTACCGGGTATTTCGGAAATTCATAACCTAAATCTTTGAGCGTGAATTCGAGACGCGATGAGAGTTCCACCGTATTCGCAATCGCATCGGGCAAATCCGCGAACAATTGACTGATCTGCTGCGGCGACTTCACAAACCGCTCGGAATTGATCGATAACAGACGCCCTGCCGTTTCCAACCGCACGTGATTGCGAATGCACGTGAAGACATCCGCCACTTGTCTCTGCATGCGCGTCGCATAACAAACGCCATTCGTTGCGAGTAGCGGCAGTTGCAACTTGCGCGCAAGGTCGATGACCGCATGATTGCGAGCTTCCTCATCACGATTGAAGTGCCGCTGCAATTCGGCATAGACATTTCGTTGTCCGAAAATGTCGATAAGTTTCTCAGTGATCCTCTGCGCGCCCTCTGTGTCTCTGTGGTGAATTACATTCGCCAGCGGCCCTTCGCGATCACCAGTCAAACACACGAGTCCTTCCGCGTACTCAGCCAATTCATCGAAGCTGACCGCGCACTCGCCCGTCTTCGCATGCTTTGGCACGCGCAGTTTCATCAAGGTGATCAAGCGGCAGAGATTTTGATAGCCGGTGCGATTGCGGACGAGCAGCGGGAGGGTGAACGTCTGTACGCCATTTCTTTCTGCTTTCTGCCTTCTGCCTTCTGCCTTCTGATTTCTGGCGTCTGATGTCTGATTTCTGACCGTTATTTCCGCTCCAATATGCGCTTTTATCCCCAGCTTCTGTGCGGCCAGATGAAATCGCGCCGCCCCATAAACGCCATCATTGTCCAGCAATGCCATGGCCGGCATCTGCAACGCGGAGCACGCTGCGATTAACTCTTCCGGCGTCGACGCCCCGCGCAGAAAACTGAACGCTGATCGTGTGTGCAATTCGACGTACTGAGTGGGCAGTGTGTGGTGGGCAGTGCGCAAAATTTGTAATTCTTTTTTGATATGTTTGTACATGATCTCACTTATCACTTCTCACTGCTCACTGCTCACTTCTCACTGCTAACTGCTCACTACTCACTGCTCACTACTCACTGCTCACCGCTCACTGCTCACTGCTCACTGCTCAGTCATAAATGCCGGCCACAAACCATTGCTCGGTCGTCAGGTCGCGATAGATGCGACAGAGTACTTCGCCGTCCTCCGACTGTGGATCGACCACTGCGACATCCCATTCGTCCCGCGCCCAAACATCGGTACGCCACCAATCACCCGAGCCGCGCCAGGGACCCGAAGCGCATACAATCTGACCCCGAACTCTGGCGCGCGTATCGCCGCTTGGCGCATCGATCCGCATCGGTTTTCCATCTTTCGTGCGCACATCCGCGCGCCAGGACGGCCGAAAAATTCGAAAACCCATCACACATCGCCGATTGCCGATTGCCGATTTCCCCTTACTGATTCCACCGTTAACTTCAGCTTTGGGATCTCTTTTTCTGTGTCCTCTGTGGTTTGAGTCCAGTATGAATCGCTTCATCTGAAACGCATCCGGTCGATGAGTGTCTAAAATCTCGGGCGAGCCGACATTCTCAGCGCCAACTAACTTCGCCAATCGCGCTAAAGTGATTTCAAGTCTTTCCGGCTCAGGGGCAAGCGGAACAAACAACCCTGTCTGCGACGCCCGCGGCTTTATTGGTTCCGCCGTGATTGCCACCGCGATGATCGGCGCTTGCGGTGGTTCACGCTCAATGTCGAACAGAAGCAAACGCAAAAGCGTCTTTGAGTTCCGCATTGGGACGGGCAGAATGATCGTGCGCTCGTGCTGTGATTTGTCGTGAAGTTTCAATGTGAGTTTGAGTTCATTCGTCGCCAGCGCGTACTCATTCAGATTCGCGCAAAGCTGATTGAGCAAACGGGAAAGAACGAACGACAGCGGTTCCACTTCAATAATCGCGTGTTCCAACTCGAGTGATTGCGCGAAACCCATCGGCGGGTGAACTAGATTCAAGCGACGATCCGATTTTCCCTGAGCCAGTTTATGCAGCCGCACGCCTTCTTGACCCAGACGTTCTGCTATGCCAGCCAATGGCAGACGCACAAGATCGCCAAAAGTGCGAATGCCCCAAAGCGCAAACGTCTCCTGAACTTCAGCGGCACGTTTTTCTTCGATCGCAACCAACGAATAATCAATGTTCTTAATTGAGAAATCGCGAGTTATGAGAAGTTCGTTGCCTGGTGGAATTATTGTCACGCCCTTAATTAATCGCGCTACATGAATGGCAACGTCGACATTTGCGGCGATTGCGACGTTCACCTTTAGACTGAGCGTCTTGCTTTGGCGAATGATCTCCGTCGCGATGTTGCGCATACACGCGACTTCCTGAGACGCATCTGCGGCCAAAG
Organism: uncultured bacterium; assembly: GCA_965653675.1. Lineage (GTDB taxonomy): Bacteria > Acidobacteriota > Blastocatellia > Pyrinomonadales > Pyrinomonadaceae > UBA11740. The sequence continues at coordinate 115,170 of CBFHBA010000001.1, read as the reverse complement.
GTCCAAACAACAGAGCTTGCCCGGAAACATTCAGTACGACCGTATCGGCCGAGGTCTGCTCAACCAGTGGCGAAAAAGTGAACGCCAAATCAACCAGGGGATCTCCATTCCCCGGCTTTTGTTGGGATTTCGGGACACTTCGGCTGTAAATGCAGGCAAACATGCTCGGTCTAAGGCCGGGAATAGATGGAGTTTGTCTTGCTCGGCAATTGCGAATATTACCGAATATTTCCGAATATGCCCAGCTCAGACAATTCGCTGATGAGGACTGAAGTTCACTCTTCCAGGTCGAATTTCGACAGGTCGTTCGCGCTTCACAACGATCTGGATCGCCTGGAGAAAATGTGCGTGTGGTTGAGCAGGATGCTCTTTTGCCACGGCGGTTGGCACCAAAGAAAGCCATTCGGCTGACGGCTTCGCGCGCGCTGTGAAGCTGCCGTTACTTTTTTCAGAAACTAACGACAAAGTGCTGGGCCACACTGAACTTTCATTTTTCAGCTCTAAAACGAGCGCTGCGCATGAACGGACCGCGGCGACGGGCGTAAGCACGACTAGAGCGGTGGGCGTATCTTCAATCGCGCGACGAAAACGAAACCACCATGATGAAATTACGCGGCGCACGACTTTCGCCGGAACATTACAAAGATTGAGTGCGATAAAACCGAATCCGCCGGCATGCAAAATGAGATCGACTGCTTTGAAAGCGCGCTCGAGACTGTGACCACAACGGACCCATAATGTGCGTTTGAAATCGACGCCGGCTTGTGCCGCGGAAGCAAGATCGAACGTGTCGTCGCAATCAATAATCGCGCAGATCTCTTCGTGCGCAGTCGCGTTTGCCAGGGCGGAAACCATCAGGCTGGTTCGCCCTGACGAAGTCGGTCCATGAAGTTCGGTGATGGCGCCACGCGGCAAGCCGAAAACCAAATCATCGATTTCACGGACGCCCGTCGGAAAAACCTCAGGGGGGCGCCGTTCATGACGTTCAAAAATGTCGCCAAAACGATTGGCAAGAGCCCGCTCAATTTCTTTTTTTGTGACGAGCGCGTTCATGTTTACATTAAACAGCTCCGCACAAGGAATTCACTTTTGTGGGTAAAGACAAACCTGAAACTTCAGCGGCAGATTTTTTCCCCGAACGCAAAAGCTTGAAGGCTTTTCGCGAGGCCGCGGCCGATTGCAAAGGCTGCGCTCTTTGGGAACGCGGCACGCAAACCGTATTCGGCGAAGGTGCGCGGCACGCTGAAGTCGTCTTTGTCGGCGAACAACCCGGCAACGAAGAGGATCTTTCAGGACATCCTTTCGTGGGGCCTGCGGGACGCTTATTGGACGACGCGCTGGCCGAAGCCAGCATCGATCGAAGTGAAACTTACGTGACGAATGTCGTCAAACATTTCAAATGGGAGCCGCGTGGCAAACGCCGCATTCACAAGAAACCGAACGCGCGCGAGATTAACTCCTGTCGACCATGGCTTGAAGCTGAAATTGCTTTGGTAAAACCAAAAGTCATCGTTTGCCTTGGCGCGACGGCTGCGCAAGCATTGCTCGGCGCTCAGTTCAAAGTCACGAAGCAGCGCGGCCAGTTTATCGAGTCCACCTTAGCACCTTACCTCATGGCCACTATTCACCCTTCTTCAATCCTTCGCGCGCCTGACGACGAAACTCGCCATTTGGAAAAACGTCAGTTCGTTGACGACTTAAAACGCGTCGCCGCCGTTCTCTCAAAGACCAAATAGATTGCTACGCATATTTGCGTATTACTCCCACAACTACACCTTGAATTTGTAAACGATCGGGAGGCCGCACAATGATCGATTTGTATCGTGGATTCGCCGCTTCCAGTCGCACGTGGTTGCGCCCACGATAAAAGCGCTTGACGGTGGCGTCATTACCGTCGATCAACGCTACCACCGTCTGCCCATTTTCAGCCGTTTGCTGTGGCTGCAAAACAATTAGATCATCTTCGCGAATTTGTTCATCAATCATTGAGTCGCCCCGCACGCGCAAAGCGAACATTCGACTCTTTCTCATCATGTCGCGCGGAATACAAACTGTTTCGTAATTTAAGACGGCCTCGATAGGGGCACCTGCGGCTACGACGCCCAGCAAAGGAATTTCAAAATTTTCATCAGTTGTTTGATTTAATAACTCAATGCCACGACTCACATTTGGAATGCGGCGAATCAAGCCCTCGCGTTCCAGAATTGACAAGACGTTGTGAACGCTGGCCAGTGAAGTCATGCCAAACTGTCGACCGATCTCAGCCATAGTCGGCGGCTCCTGATTAGCCGTGAAGTAATTCGTGATGTAATCGAAAACTCGTCGCTGACGTGCGGTGATTGCCATTCAGTAACGCCTCCTGCGAATGCACGCGAATATTATCGAATATCAGCGAATATTTGTCCAGCGAATATTAGATTTTACCGAATCGTCGTGTGGCCGCGCGGCCGAGAATCTTCGTTGACACCCTCAAGGTTGAACCAGTATATTGCAGTTGCAACGGTGTTTGGCACGCCGTCGCCAGTGCACTTCCGCCCTAGCCTGGGCTCCGTTTTCGGGCTAAACCCACCAGATTCAAGACCTTTACGGTTGAGCAGCATCTGATCTAGACGCACAATAATGTCAGCGAAACTCGGCGAAATTCTCGTCCGCGAGAATCTGATCAGCCCGCAGCATCTTCGCCAAGCTCTCGATTACCAGCGCGAGCATGGCGGACGACTAGGCTTTAACCTGGTTAAGCTTGGATTGGTCTCGGACGACACAATCACCGCGATTCTGTCGCGGCAATACGGCATTCCGTCCGTCAATCTGGAGCTCTTCGATATCGAGGACTCGGTCCTCCGCCTCATTCCGCAGGAAGTCGCGCAAAAATATTCGGTGCTGCCACTGTCGCGTGTGGGCGCAACGCTGACCCTGGCGATGGTCGATCCCACGAATGTCTTTGCCATGGACGATATCAAGTTCATGACAGGACTGAACGTCGAGCCGGTCGTCGTGGCCGAAGCGAGCGTTCAACAGGCCATCTCGAAATACTACAGCACCAGCCGCGAAATCGAGCTCGCCTCTGTCGCCCCCGAAATCATTTCCAACGGCAACGGTTTTTCTGATTCCGACCTGGTTTCGCTCGATAACCTCGATCTCGATCACAGCGTCAATGCCGAAAACATCGAGGAGGTATTCGAGGAAAACGATGAGATTGATCTTTCCAGCCTGACGCGTATGAGCGAAGACGCACCGGTAGTGCGTCTCGTCAACGTGCTCCTGGTCGATTCATTGCGCCGCAGCGCGTCTGACATTCACGTCGAGCCCTACGAAAAAGAATTGCGCATTCGCTTCCGCATCGACGGTGTTCTTTACGACGTCATGCATCCGCCTTTGAAGATGCGTGATGCGTTGATCTCCCGCATCAAGATCATGTCGAAGCTAGACATCTCGGAAAAGCGTCTGCCACAGGACGGCCGTATCAAGATTCGTGTGAAAGTGGACTCGCGTTCGCGCGAACTCGACTTTCGCGTTTCCACTCTCCCCACCCTCTTCGGCGAGAAGGTTGTGCTTCGTCTGCTTGACAAAGAGAAACTGATGCTCGATATGACGAACCTCGGTTTCGAGCCTGACTCCCTCGTCAAGTTCCAGCGCAACATTGCCAAGCCGTACGGCATGGTGCTCGTTACCGGTCCGACAGGTAGTGGTAAGACCAACACCCTCTACTCAGCACTGCAATCGCTGAACACCGTCGACACAAACATCATGACGGCCGAAGATCCGGTCGAGTTCAATCTTCCCGGCATCAATCAGGTGCAAATGAAGGAACAGATAGGATTGAACTTCGCTGCTGCTCTGCGGTCATTTCTGCGTCAGGATCCGAACATCATTCTGGTCGGCGAAATCCGCGACTTCGAAACGGCGGAGATTGCGATCAAAGCCGCTCTCACTGGCCACTTGGTTCTTTCGACCCTCCACACAAACGATGCTCCCTCGACCATCTCACGTCTCATGAACATGGGTATTGAACCGTTCCTCGTGGCGACGAGCGTGAACCTGATTCAGGCGCAGCGCTTAATCCGTCGCATTTGCAAAGACTGTAAGAAAGAACATCCGACCCCCCATGAGGCTCTGGTGGAAATCGGCTTTTCTGCCGAAGAAGCCAAGACGCTCAAGACCTACAAAGGCCGTGGATGCCCGAGCTGCAACGAAACGGGCTACAAAGGCCGCATCGGCTTGTACGAAGTCATGGAAATTACTGATGAAATTCGCGAACTAATCCTCATCGGCGCGTCAGCACTCGAGCTGCGCAAGAAATCCATTGAGGACGGGATGATCTCGTTGCGCGACTCCGGTCTTCAAAAAATTCGCAATGGAGTTACCACGATCGAGGAAGTTCTCCGCGAAACAGTGGCGTGAAAGGAGTAAGGAAAATGGTACGTCGAATTGCATTAGCACTTTGTTTATTGGCATCGCTGGTCGTGATCATCCCTTTGGTCAACTCGACCGCGCATAATCTTCGTTCACACTTTGCTGCCAGTTCGCATCACCGAAGGCACTCGCGCGCCTGGTGGCGCAGACACCGCCGGATGATGCGACGTCGTCAGGCTTTGCTGGCACGACGTCGTGCCTTGTTGATGGCTCGCCGCAACGGCACGCTTCCGCCGGTCACGCAAAGAACTGTTGGAAACCACACAACCGCTCCAACCGCTCCGACAATGACCGTTGAAAACACGAATTCAGTTGGCTTGCCGAATGGCTGGTCGTCAGCCGGTTCGACTGATGGTGCAACGACATTTCGCATCGCACCAGTCAACGGCGTCGAAGGCCGCGCCACCCTCAGCGTGGTGGCGCCCACAACTGGCCCGCAGCCCTTTGGTCGCGAACAGCGAAACATGGTTGGCGGCGCGTCGTTTTCCGACTTGAGACGAACCGTCATCGATCGAATGATCAGCGCTGGAGGTTGGGTCGTGAACGATCGGCAACGCGAGATTGGTGGTCGCAAAGTGTTCGAAGTGATCGCCCAAACTCCTGCAGAAAATGGCAAGCCCGAACAGGTTTGGAACTTTTATTTCACCGAAGTCGATGGCCGCGTTTATTCGCTGACGACTCGCACCGCCGGCAGCAATACGGCGGTTGCGGCTGATGCGGAAAAACTCATTAGCACCCTGTCACCAGATTCACAGGCGAAACGAAAGTAGCTACGTCTGAAAATCTAAAGCAAGGAAGACAAGACCATGGAAAATCCTCCGCAAATCTCTCTCTCGGAGCTTCTGCGTAAGCTTTCAGAGCTCGGGGGTTCCGACTTGCACGTTACGACCGGAACCCCGCCACTTGTCCGTGTCCACGGCACGATTCGTCCTCTGGACGGCTATCGGCCTCTGACTTCCGCTGAGACGAAGCAACTGGCCTACTCCGTCCTCACTGACGCGCAAAAGCACCGGTTCGAAGAAAACCTCGAGCTCGATTTCAGCTTTGGCGTTAAGGGTCTGTCACGTTTCCGCGCAAACCTCTTTAACCAACGGGGCGCCGTCGGTGCGGTCTTCCGTGCAATTCCGTATGAGATCAAATCCTTTGAAGACCTTGGTCTGCCAAAAGTCGTCAAGGATCTTTGCGCCAAGCCGCGCGGACTCGTGTTAGTTACGGGTCCGACCGGCTCAGGCAAGTCGACGACACTCGCCGCGATGATCGACAAGATCAATCGCGAGCGGCATGAACACATTCTCACGATTGAGGACCCGATCGAGTTTCTTCACAATCACAAGAACTGCATCGTGAATCAGCGCGAAGTTAATGCTGATACGAAAGGTTTCCCGGAAGCGTTGAGAACCGCACTGCGTCAGGATCCTGACGTCGTTCTGGTAGGCGAAATGCGCGACCTCGAGACAATCGAATCAGCGTTGCGCATCGCGGAAACTGGTCACTTAACCTTCGCCACCCTGCACACGAATTCTGCGGCATCGACGATCAACCGTATCATCGACGTCTTCCCGGCTGTGCAGCAGGCGCAGGTACGCGCGCAGTTATCGTTGACACTCGAAGGAATTTTGTGTCAGTCGCTTCTCCCGCGCGCGGACAGCGGCGGGCGCGCACTCGCAATGGAGATCCTGATTCCCAACTCTGCGATTCGCAACCTAATCCGTGAAGACAAGGTCCATCAGATTTACTCGATGATGCAAACTGGCCAGGATGTGCACGGCATGCAGACGTTCAACCAAAGTCTCGCAACGCTCTTCCACAAACGCGCCATTTCGCGTGAGCAGGCCTTCCAAAGCACGTCGAACGCAAATGAGTTGCGCGATCTTATCGATCGCGGCGCGGGCTTGAACACAGGCAACGGCTCGATGCGACCATCGATGCCGCCGAATTACAACTCGCAACGAGTGGTGCAGCGGTGATAGGCACCACGATGTCACCGCCAGCATAACGGAGCACGAAAATGCCAACTTACGTATTCAAAGGACAGAACCGGCTGAATGAGATCGTTTCCGGTGAACGCGTTGCCGATAATCGCGAGGCATTGCGGCAAGTGTTGCGACGCGAACAGATCACGCTGATGTCCGTCAAAGAAAAGGGTCGTGAGATCGGGATTCCCAAACTCGCCGGTAAGAAAAAAGTGAAGTCGAAAGACCTCGCAATCTTTACACGGCAGTTTTCTGTGATGATCGATGCCGGCCTGCCGCTGGTGCAGTGTCTCGATATTCTTTCGCAGCAGCAGCAAAACAAGTATTTTCAGCAAGTTCTGGCCCAGGTGCGACAGGACGTCGAGGAAGGTTCAACCCTCGCCGCCGCCATGAATCGTCATCCGAAAGTCTTCGATCAGCTGTACGCGAACATGGTTGAAGCAGGCGAGACTGGCGGTATTCTCGATCTAATTCTGCAGCGTCTTTCGACGTTCATCGAGAAACTCGTTAAGTTGAAGCGCGACGTGATCTCCGCGTTGATTTATCCAGCCGCGGTCATTCTGCTGGCGATTGCGGCAATCGCTGTGATCATGATCGTTGTGATCCCGCAATTCCAAAATATCTTTCTTGGATTGCTAGGGCCGGGCGAGCCTCTGCCGTTACCGACCCGCATCGTCGTGGGCTTCAGTAATTTTCTGGCGGGCTGGGGCGGCCTCGGTCTACTCATTGCGATCATCGCGATAGTCGTAGGGCTGAAGATCTATTACAAGACGCCGAAAGGCAGGCGAGTAATCGATACAATTCTGCTGAAGGTCCCGATCCTGGGGCCAATATTCTTGAAAATCGGCATTGCGCGTTTTTCGCGGACGCTTTCTACTCTGTTGTCCTCAGGCGTTCCGATTCTACAATCGCTCGACATTACTGCGCGCACGGCTGGCAATGTGATCATCGAGGAAGCGATCATCGCGATCCGTGGCGCCGTTGAACAGGGCAAGAGCTTTGTTGAGCCGCTGCGCGCCTCGGAGATTTTTCCGCACATGGTTGCGCAGATGGTTGGCATCGGCGAGCAGACAGGCGCGCTGGACGCGATGCTGGGAAAGATTGCAGACTTCTATGAACAGGAAGTCGACTCAGCGATTGCCAACTTGCTAACGCTAATTGAACCGGCGTTGATTGGATTTTTGGGAGTGACGATCGGCAGCATCGTTGTCTCGATGTACCTGCCAATGTTCTCGCTGATCGGAAAACTCTCGCAGGGCCACTGATCGGGTGAATATTCGATCAATCACCATACCTAACCATTTTTCTGCCACCACTCGAAGGTGAGCCTGAGGCCTTCTTCCAGATTCACTCGCGGGTCATACCCGAGCAAAACGCGCGCACGTGTCAGATCTGCCAAGCTGTCACGCACATCACCAGCGCGCGGCGGTTCGTGTCGCGCAGTTACGTGCGATTTTCCGGTCACCGCTTTCATCGCGGCAAGCAGCTCATTTAGCGTCGTCCGATGTCCGTTGGCGATATTTATGATCTCGCCGACGGCTTTAGCGGATTCAGCGGCTCGCAGATTCGCATCAATCACGTTGGAAATATAGGTGAAATCCCGCGAATGCTCGCCGTCACCGTATATCACCGGTTGCTTCCCCGTCATTAGTGCGCTCATGAACCGCGAGATGACGCCGGAATACTGTGACGTCGGATCTTGTCGTGGACCGAAGACGTTGAAATAGCGCAGGGATACTGTTTCCAATCCGTAGACGCGCGTAAAGACCTGGCAATAATACTCGCCGACGAGCTTTGCCACCGCATAAGGGGACAACGGCGCCGGCCGCATCTCTTCGTGCTTCGGCAAGTCCGGTTGATCTCCGTATGCGGAACTGGACGCAGCATAGATCACGCGCCGTACTCTGTGGTCGCGCGCAGCCAGAAGGAGTTTGAATGTAGCATCGACAGAGGCCTTATGAGTCTCCGTTGGCCTATCTACTGAGCGAGGGACAGAGGGAATCGCGGCTTCGTGAAATATCAGCTCAACATCACTTAAGACTTTTTTTAGTGCTTGCTCGTCAGCGACATCAGCCTTCACAAAATCGATTCCTGGGCCGATTGCCTCGATATTTTTCTCGTAGCCCGTCGAAAGATTATCGATGACTCGGACCGTGGCTCCGCTTTGGACGAGCGCGCTTGCGATATGAGAACCGATAAACCCGGCGCCGCCTGTGACGAGGGCTATTCCAGAGAGTGCCATTTGTTATCTTCCAACGCCGACGTAGTTGAAGCCCAATTCACGCATGTCCGCAGGCTCATAAATGTTTCGCAGGTCGGCTATGTTTGGAGTGCGCATCAATTTGTGAAGTCGTTCCATATCCAGCGCCCGAAATTGATTCCACTCGGTTATAAAGACGAGGACATCTGCTCCCGTAGCGGCGGCATACTCATCTTCCGCGTATTCAATTTTCGGCAGGTGCTTTTCCGCTTCGCTCTGGGCGACTGGATCGTATGCCACAACGGTCGCGCCCGCGTCGATTAGCCCGCGGATAATGTCCACGGACGGTGCGTCTCGCATGTCATCCGTCTCCGGCTTAAAGCTGAGGCCAAAGACCGCTATGCGCTTGCCTTGTAAGCCGCCCACTATCCTTTCAATTTTCGGCAACATTGACTTTCGTTGTCGATCGTTAACGTCGATCACGGCGTCAACGATGGTTGTGGGCGAATCGTATTGCCGGCCGATTACCGAAAGAGCACGCGTATCTTTAGGAAAACAAGCACCACCGAATCCAGGCCCGGGGTGCAGGAATTTACCGCCGATGCGGCGATCCATGCCGACCGCGCGCGCTACTTGGTGTACATCGCAACCCACTCTTTCGCAAAGGTTGGCGATCTCATTGATGAAAGAAATCTTGGTCGCGAGAAAAGCGTTGGCTGCGTACTTTGTCAGTTCCGCTCCTTCAACCGAGGTGATTACGAACGGAGTCTCAATCAAATAGAGCGGTCGATACAGTTCGCGCATCAATTCCGTTGCCCGTTCATCATTACTTCCGATCACGACGCGGTCAGGGCGCATGAAATCGCCAATCGCAGCTCCTTCACGCAGAAATTCCGGATTGGACACAACGCTAAAATCGACAGGCTTCGGCAGATGATTTTTGATTAGAGCAGTTAGCCGTTTCCCAGTTCCGACGGGAACTGTTGATTTCATGGCAACGACTTTGTAGTTGTGAATGTGAGCGGCCACACCGCACGCGGCATTGTCCACAAAGGTCAGATCAGCTGAACCGTCCTCTTTAGGAGGCGTGCCGACTGCGAGAAAAATCACCGAGGCGGGTTCGACTGCCGACGGGAGATCAGTAGTGAATCTCAGTCGACCCGCCTGCAGATTCTTCTGAAGCAGTTGATCGAGCCCAGGCTCGTAGATTGTGGCTTCACCGCGGCTTAATTGGGCGATCTTATCAACGTCTACATCAACACAGGCTACGTCGACACCAAATTCAGCGAAACATGCTCCGGTTACGAGCCCAACGTAGCCGGAGCCAATAACGGCTATATGCATTCAGGCTAGAATTCTCGCAATCTCTAATTCTAAAAGATACGGGTCACGCGCATTTAGCGCGTGACCCGCAGTTTACATTATGTGCCGCGCCATGGGCACGTCACAAGCCAGGATTGAAACGCAATTACTTCGTCGGGCTGACGACCGTGACGCTGCCGCCGAAATTTATATCGTTATTTGACGAACGTCCCGCCAGAATCGCCGCCGCTACCGCACCGCCCGCCGCTATCAACAAAGCAGCCAGAGCGCTGCCATGGAGTCCCGGCATTGGCGGTCGCGACAAGCGCGTGCAACGAGTACCCGGCTGCGGTGTACCTGCCGTCTCGGTGGTTCCAGCCGCGATCGCGGTCGTCTTACCACCGGCACGCAATTCGATCGCGCCACCTTGCGAGTTGACTCTCATGTCGCCGCACTCAACGTCAACGAGGAAGTTGGCCGCTTGGCTGGCATCCGCCACCGCAGCGCCGTCCTTAGTCGTGACGATAGCCGAAACACCGGCCGTGGTCGCGACGTTCAGACGACCCGCATCAAGTGAAGCGGAGATATTGTTGGCAGTAAAGCTCAGTTTGACGGTTGTATTCTGCATCAATTCGACGCGCCCGAGTTTTCCGAGACTCACGACGGCGCTGCTGTTTGCGGCAGTCGCAATCACGCTATCCGAAAAGACAGTCGCACCGGAGATTGCGGCTTGGCCATTCACAGTCACTTGGCCCGAAACCGACAGCTCGCCGGCGTTCTTTTGCCCAGGGCCCGCCAGCGCCACCATCGAGTAGACGCTAAGGACGGCAATCGCCAATGCGAATGCTATCGACTTGCGGCTCCAATTTCTGCTAGTCATCATTTCCTCCCGTAGAAGTGAACAAGATTCCTGGAATGCGCTTTGACTCGGCTCGCTTATCGCCGTAACGGAACTTTTGTTCCGCTGTGTCCAAACTCAATAATAAGAAGCTTTTCGTGGCACAGCAAGCCACTTAATCACTGGCTTTTGTACACGAATTGACGCCTCTATGTCAACAGCCAATTCCCTTGGTTTCGTTAAAGTTAAGCCCTTAAATTACTAGGTTTTGGCACGATAACACGGCCACTACGGGGTGTAAAGAGCTTTTTCCCTTAAATGGTGTCAAGATTCTGTGTCCTTTTTGCGCAAAGCGTCGAAGGCGGGACGTGGAGAATTTGCGAAGGACAAGTTGCGTGAAATCAACGTGGCACTGTCTTACGCGGGCGGGTCGCGCCCTGGCCGACTCGCTGGCCTTTTGGATCAGATGGCGGCGCTGATCCGGCGACACTTTGGCTATGGTTCGACTCCATCAAAGCCGCCTGTTCATACGGATCGAGCCGGGCAAAAACATAGAAGACTTCACCCGCATTTACGCTTCCGAGGAACCGAAACGTGTTCCTGATAACTTCATTTGTGCGCAACGTGCGCGGATTGGGAGGGGGCTCGAAAAGAATGCCAAGCTCCTGACCGGTTACGGCTTCCAGCTCAGGGACATAGTCATTTCCACTCCGCGTAACCAGTCGAATGGCCGTTTGTCGCAACGCGCGAATACGACTTGAATTTCGTCGATAATACTCGGGCGAGATCTCTCGTCTGCTGATTCGATCGTCAACAACTTCCTGCTCATTTTTGAGATACCCGAGGTATGCGCGCATTACGGGACCGAATTCGGAACTCTTGATGCTGTTTGCGGACCCGTGTTGGGCCAGCGCGGCAGGACTAATCAAAATCAAAGCTACGAATAGCCAAGAGACCTTTAGGCGCAGCATCGAAGTCACCCCTTGATTGAAGCCATGACCGAACAGGAATGCAACTCTTAGCCCCGGCGACTTTTGGTAAGCCAGTTTCTGTCGGGTCTTTATAGTGGCAGATTATACTCGCGCAATAAATCGCGCAATATTGCACCCATAATTTGTGGATGTTACATTTCGATTTCACCATGTCAGAAAATGCCGAGCCGCGAGTGAGACGAGTTGCGCTGGCCGTCACCGGCGGCATCGCCGCTTACAAAGCGATCGAAGTGCTTCGCGGACTGCAACGCGCCGGCTGCGAAGTGCGGGTGGCAATGACGCGCCATGCGTGCGAGTTTGTCACTCCGCTCACTTTTCGCGCGCTATCCGACTCATATGTCGTTGTCGATGATTACGCGCCCGATAACCCCGATCCGATTGCCCACATAACGTTTTCTCAAACCATTGATTTGCTTGTCGTTGCGCCAGCCACCGCGAATACGCTGGCGAAATTTGCCAATGGCGTCGCTGACGATTTCGTGACATCGACCTACTTGGCCTGCACTGCACCGGTTTTGGTCGCGCCCGCCATGAATACGATTATGTTGGAGCATCCCGCCACGCGGCGTAATCTCGAAAAGCTGCGGGTCGATGGGGTTTATGTAATCGATCCGGACTCAGGCGAGATGGCTTGCGGCACCATTGGACCGGGACGACTAAGTGACCCGGAAAAGATTGTCGCAGCCGCGCTAGCACTTATCGCTCGGTCCGAGAAAAAAGCAGACCTCGCGGGCGAGCACATTCTCATCACCGCTGGAGCGACACGTGAACCTATAGACCCGGTGAGATTTTTATCAAATCGTTCATCGGGGAAGATGGGGTTTGCTCTCGCGAAGGCCGCTCGCGCTCGCGGTGCCGAAGTGACTTTGGTTGCGGGCGTGACCAGCGTCGAACCTCCGACCGATGTACGCTTGATCAAAACTACGACTGCGGCCGAGATGCACGGCGTCGTCATGGATACCTCTGCCACAGCCACGATTCTGATCGCCGCGGCGGCTGTTGCTGACTACGCTCCAACGCGCGCGGCAGAGCAAAAAATCAAGAAGACCAAGACGTCGATCCAACTTGAGCTTGAACGCACGCCCGATATTCTCGGGGATGTCGCACGCGCGCGGCGCAACGGGCAATTGATTATCGGCTTTGCGGCTGAAACTGAGAATTTAATCGAACACGCGACGAAAAAATTGAAGGCCAAGGGGCTAGACGCGATTGTCGCTAACGACGTCTCCAGCTTAGATTCCGGATTTGATTCAGAACAAAACGTAGCGTCGATTTTATTCCGTGACAAGCCCGATATTGTGGAATTGCCACTGATGTCGAAGATAGAAGCCGCACATCACATTCTGGATGAAATTGTGAAACTGCGTCGAAACGAGAAAAAGTCGCGGCCCGCGTTAACCAATCAATAATGAGTTCAGATCACAACGACGAGCTGAAAGACCTGTTGCAGCAAACGCGCGAGTACGTCAGGTACTTTCGCGAACTCGGCGCCGAAATCATCGACACCGAAACCGCCGCAACAACAACTGCTCACCCAGGCGTCAATCAAGCGATAAACCAATCGACCCAAACTGTTCATGTTGGCGTTCCGCCAAGGCCAGCTGCGGCGGCAAAGCCTCTTTTCCCGCGCCACGCGGTCGAACCGGGCACACCGGCAATGTCACAAAATCTCTTTGGTGATGAGCCGACAAATGTTTCATCGCTCCCGCAATCAAGCGAAACCTTGGAGCAGATCTGGAGTGACATTGGCGAGTGCACACGCTGCGGCTTGTGTTCCGGCCGCACTCAGGTTGTGAACACGCATGGAAATCCCAAAGCGCGTTTGATGTTTGTCGGTGAAGCTCCGGGCGCGGATGAGGACGCGCAGGGAAAGCCGTTCGTCGGACGCGCCGGTCAGTTGCTCACCAAGATGATCGAAGCAATGGGTATGAAGCGCGAAGACGTCATCATCGGAAACGTTAATCGCTGCCGCCCGCCGGGAAATCGTCAGCCGACCCTTGAAGAGGCCGCGATTTGCCGGCCGTTTCTTTTCCGTGAGATAGCGACCGTGCGCCCAGAAGTGATCGTCGTGATGGGCAATACGGCGCTGCGCAATCTTCTCGAGATTAAAGCCGGCATCAGCAGTGTGCGTGGCAAATTTCACGATTATCACGGCACTCCCGTGATGCCGACGTTCCATCCCGCTTATTTGTTGCGCGACCCTTCGAAGAAACGCGAGACGTGGGAAGACCTGAAGAAAGTGATGGAACGCCTCGATCACGGCTCTGCGTAGCCGACTGAAGCGCAAGCGTCCTCGCTTGCGTAACTGGGCAGGAAGGCGTTGCAAGCGAGACGCTTGCGCTCCAGTCAACATCTGAGTGATTTTGAATCGGCTGGCTGCCGCGATAATCTCCCGCACGATGTCTGTGTCCGCTCAAGTTGAACACTTCACTCCCAGGTTCGCCCAAGTCGCTTTACCAGTCCATTTGCGGAAGCTATTCACTTATCGGCTGCCTGCGTCGATGCAAACTGCTGCGCAAGTCGGCTCGCGGGTCGTTGTGCGTCTAGGAAACAAACCGATGACCGGCTACATCGTCGCGCTGCTGCCGAAGCTGCGTATCGGCACCAGCCTTGTCGAATCGGAGTTGAAAGAAGTTGAAGAGTTGCTCGACGTCGAAGCCTCGCTTACGCCAGACGTCGTTGAGCTGACGCGCTGGGTGGCGGATTACTACGCGGCGCCACTCGGCGAAGTGATGCGCGCCGCGCTGCCCGCGGGAATAAACACCTCGATCATGCAGGTCGTATCGATTACTGACCGCGGACGCAATGCCTTGTCAGTACCATCTGCGTCCGCAGATGGTATTGAGCTAACTCCAACGAAGATGCGCGCACTTCATATTCTCGCCGACGAAGGCGAAGCTGAAGTCAACGCGTTTTCGTTGCGAATGGGTTCGACAACTATTCCGAAGTGGCTACGTGAATTAGAAAGCGAAGCCCTCATCGAACGAGCCTATCGCACGCGCACCACAGCCACACGTGCCAAGCGACAACGCCTAATCAAGCTCATAAAGCCAGATGACGGCGAAAAGCGAACCGGCGCTCGGCAACGTGCAATCGCAACCCTGCAAGCTAACAACAACCCGATGACGGCGACCGAATTAATCAACGCGGCCCAAATTAGTCCGTCGGTCATTGTCACGCTTAAAAAGAAAGGGTTAGTCGAGGAATTCGAAGAAGATTTGCGGCGTGACCCTCTGGCACTCGCCGAACTGCCGGAGACAAAAGATTTGACGTTGACGTCCGCGCAAGCTAGCGCACTCGCGGTCATTGAATCAACCATCCGCGAGCGGAAATTCTCACCAGTCCTACTGCACGGCGTGACCGGCAGTGGTAAGACCGAGGTTTATATTCGCGCGATGCGGGCGGCCTTACGTTCAGGACGCGGCGCGATGATGTTAGTGCCGGAGATCGCCTTGACCCCAATTCTATCGCGACGTTTGCGCGCGTACTTTGGCGATCAAATCGCGATCTTCCATTCGTCGCTATCGCGCGGCGAGCGTTTTGACGAGTGGTCGCGTCTACGAACCGGTGAAGCGCGCGTGGTCCTGGGCACGCGGTCCGCAGTGTTTGCGCCGATGGAAAATCCAGGTCTCATCATCATTGACGAGGAACAGGACCCGTCTTATCGTCAGGAAGAATCACCATTCTACAACGCGCGCGACAGCGCGATTGTCCGCGCGCAGAAAGCATCGGCGACGGTGGTCCTCGGCTCAGCAACGCCATCGTTGGAATCGTTTCACAACGCGCAGAGCGGAAAATATCAGTACCTCAGCCTGCCATTGCGCATCGGCGAACGCTCGTTGGCCGCCGCCACATTGATCGACATGCGCGCCGAGTTCGCGCGGCACAAGAAACCCATAGTCTTTTCTGATGAAGTGCTGCAAGCCATCGCCGAAACCAAAGCGAACGGTGCACAGTCAATCATTCTGCTCAACCGCCGCGGATTCTCGAGTTTCATCCTCTGCCGCTCATGCGGCGAGTCGATCATGTGCCCGAACTGCGAAGTGACGCTTACCTATCATCGCGGCGATCAAACCCTGGTTTGTCACTACTGCAATCATCACCGCCGCGCACCATCGCAATGTCCGGTTTGCGCCAGCAAGTACATCTATTACGTTGGCGAAGGCACCGAACAGATTGAAGAATTGCTGCACCAGCGTTTTCCACAACTGCGCATTGGTCGCATCGATCGTGACACGAAATCACGTCGTCGCGAATTCGAGAAGACTCTGCTTGATTTTGAAAAAGGCGCGTTGGACTTGCTCGTCGGTACCCAGATGCTTGCCAAGGGCCATGACTTTCCCAATGTCACGTTCGTAGGCGTTATTTCCGTCGATGCTGGACTTGCGCTACCTGATTTTCGCGCCGCCGAGCGAACTTTTCAGTTGATTACCCAGGTTGCCGGGCGCGCCGGGCGCGGTGATCGTCCCGGCCGTGTGTTGATTCAAACCTATCATCCGCATCACTACGCTTTGCGGCACGCGGTCGCGCAGGATTACATCGGTTTCTATAACGAGGAGATTCGCCACCGGCGCAATCATCAGTATCCGCCCTTTGTTGCGTTGGCTTTGTTGCTCACGCGGCACAACGACGCAGGTCGCGCTTATGAAATCGCGCAACACGTACGCAAAGCCTTAGTTCAGAACGACACTGAGCACTCATGCCGCATTCTGGGTCCGGCGCCGGCGCCGCTCGCGCGACTTCGCAATGAGTTCCGTTTTCACGTCCTCATCAAATCAAAGAGCCGCAAACAGATGCGCGCCGTGATCAACAAGGCATGGACGACGCTGGAAACCGCGGGCAATGATCTACGCCACGTTAATTTGGAGATCGATCCCATCAGCATGATGTGATTTTCAGAATGATAAGCGGGAACACGATGGCGCCGATCGAAGATTCAGGAAACGCCAGTCCCGATTACACCTCCCACTACGACTCGACTCTCGGAGGCACGGTAGGCGGCTCCTTAAACCCAGTTAGGGGCGCGATGTTTATAGAAACTGCCTGTAAATATTTTCTCTTTAGCTCCTTTAGGAGCGGAATGTCAGCGTCGCTCTCAGGAACATCGCGCTCCTAAAGGAGCTGACTTCATTTTGCCCGACCCGTTTCTATAAATATCTCGCTCCTGACGGAGCTGTTGTTGAGTCTTAAAGTTCTCACGAGCTTCTACACTCCAGCGAATGCCCGTTCCTCTATACAGTTAAGTAGAACTTTGCTAATTACGTGGCCGAGCGATCATGAGATAAACTCTCGGCCCATGAAATTGTCTCAACTCGCCAAGGTAACCGGAGCCCAATGCGCACCGAGCGATGGCGATATTGAAATCAACGGCGCCGCCGGTTTGGAACAGGCCGAACTCGGGCAGGTAACGTTTCTCTCAAATCCGCGGTACACGCCGAAAATCGCAGAGACCAGAGCGTCCGCAATCTTCGTCGCCGATGAGGTCGAAGTGCCGCGCACTGACCTCGCGGTGCTGCGCGCTAAAGATCCTTACGTCGCATTCACGCGCGCATTGATTGCGTTTCATCCGCCGCCGCCTTTCGAACCGTACTGGGATCCGACCGCGGTAATCGACTCCAGCACTCATGTCCCCAAAGAAATCTTCATCGATGCGCACGTCGCGATCGGAAAGAACGTGCAGCTCGGCAATCGGGTGAGGATTCATGCGAACGCCGCGATCTATGACAACGTCACGATTGGGGACGAGACTGAGATTCATTCCGGAGTCGCCATTCGGGAAAACACAATCATTGGCAAGCGCGTCATCATCCACAACAACGCCGTCATCGGCTGTGACGGATTCGGTTTCGCGAAAGATGAAAACAAACATTGGCTGAAAATTCCCCAAGTCGGTCGCGTCGTGATCGAAGACGATGTCGAGATCGGCGCCGGCACCACGATCGATAAATCGTCAACCAGCGAGACGCGCATCAAACGCGGGGCGAAGATCGACAATCTGGTGCAGATTGGCCACTCATGCACCGTCGGCGAAGACGCGCTCATTTGCGCGCAAGTCGGACTGGCGGGTAGTTCCCACATCGGCAATCGTGTGATTCTTGCGGGACAAGCCGGCGTCGCCGGTCACAATACTATCGGTGACGACGTCGTGCTGACCGCCAAGAGCGCCACCAGTCACGACATACCGCCCGGCAAAATGATTTCCGGAATTCCCGCGTTCGATAACAAGGATTGGCTGCGTTCGATCGCTGCCTTTAGACGCCTGGGAGAAATTGTTAGAACGCTCAGAGGCCTGGAAAAACGCGTTGAGGTAATCGAGAAGTCAGAACCACCTGCGGTAGCGGGTGGTTAAAACTTGCTCGGCGGAACTCTTGCACGAAAGTTCAACCGCCCGCTACCGCAGGCGGTTCTGACCTAAGTAACTGCCCCGCCGTCGATGATCACAACTTCCCCATTCATATACGAGTTGCGATCGCTGCACATGAATGCGGCAAACTCGGCAAGTTCGGGCGGCTGACCTAGTCGGCCCACCCAAAACTCATGCATTTGTATCCAGCGTTCCGGCAGCGCTTGTGCGAGGTCGGTATCGAAGATTCCCGCGGCGATTGCATTCACTTTGATTCCAAATGTCGCGGCTTCACGTGACAGACATTTGGTGAAGCCAATCATCGCGGCCTTTGAAGTTGCGTAATGAACTGCGGTCGGGAGCGCGCGAATCGCGCCGATTGAAGTGATGTTGAGAATCGCGCCGGCGCGTTGGCGAATCATCTGCTTGTACATCGGCTTGGTCACGGCAAAGAGGCTGCCGACATTCGTGCCAATCACGTCATCCCAGGCGCGATCGGTGGTCGTTGCGAAGTTGTCGCCGCGATTAATCGCGGCATTGTTAACGAGCACGTCCATGCCGCCCCATTCCTGGACCAACTCGCGTGTCAGGTGCTTCATGCCGAAACGATCGGTGACAGAGACCTTAAACGCTTTCGCTCTGCGCCCCAACGATTCGATTATGCCGCGGACCTGTTCCGCCAAATCGTCGCGCGAGTTGTAGCTGAATGCGACGTCTGCGCCTTCGCGGGCGAATACCTGACAAAGCGCCGCGCCAATGCCGCGCGTTCCCCCTGTGATAAAAGCCCGTTTGCCCTCGAGTAAGAGACTCATGCCCTCAGTAGCATCCCCCGTTACAGAACCGCGACCGGTAGGGAGCGGGTTAGAAAATCAACTCGCGTACTTGACCCCGTCGCTACCGCTCCGGGTTCTGTAACGACTACCGATCTGCTCAACTTATTCGGATTTTAAGAACGAGGGATTAAACCGCGAAGCGTGCGTGGCAGTCAAGAACAAGAGCTGGGCAAAGTGGGAAAAGTGGCAAAGGGGAAAAGGGGGCAGAACAACGACTTGCCCTTTTCCCCTTTTCCCCTTTTACCCGTCTGTATCAAGCTGCGCGTCCGGCTATAACGTCAGCATTTTGCTCCGGAATCAGCGAAACGATCTCTTCAACGATTCGTTTGGTGGCGTTGGGAATTGCGACTGTAATCGTCGCTGCGCGCAAAGAAGCATAGTGCTTCGAGTCGTCGATCATTCGCCGGAGCACCGGTACGACATCAGTGGCTTTTTGCAGGGCCACGGCCGCACCTCGTTTGACGACCATTTCGGCAGTGCCGGCTTCCTGCGGCATCGGATCCGTTATGGCATCGGCAATGATCGGCACGCGACAACTGAGCGCTTCGAACGTGCTGAGACCACCCAGTTTCGAAATCATCACATTGGCCGCGCGCATTAGATTCTCAACTTCGTCTGAATAGCCAATGACCTTCACCGGAAACTTCGCAACAGATGCCAACTGCTCTGCCTCGTTCCGTAACTCTTCATTTTTACCGGCGAGAAAGATTGCCTGCACATCAAGTTCGCCGTGCACGAGTTCGCGGAAGATCTGCGGGATATTGCCGCCGCCTTCCCAACCGGCGTTGACGAACACGGTGAACTTGTCGGCGTCGAGTCCCAGTGCGGTGCGCGCAGTTCGCGCAGCTTGCTCATCCGGAAAATCAAACTTGGGATGCACGGGCATGCCGGAAATCTTGATGCGCTCTGGCGCAATGCCGTAATCAACTAACTGTTGGCGCGCTTCTTCAGTGGCCACGAGATAGAGATGCACGTCGTCGCAGGCCCAGCCCTTCCAGAATCCATAGTAAGGATCGGTCACGACCGTGACGAGGGGAATTCGCTGCGCCAGCCCGAGTTCTTTCAGCACGCGCGCGAACATGTGCTGCGTCAGCGGATGCACGCTCACGACAACGTGCGGACACCATTTGTCGAACTGGCTCGCGACGTAACCAACCGTACGCTTATAAAAGAATTCGCGCGTGTCCGGGCGGAACCGATTAATAAGCCAGTAGTAATACTTCATCCAATGTTGCTTGTTCCGCAGCAGCCAGTTGTAAATCGCGACTAGTTTTGCCGCGAGATGATGTGACTCTTCAATCGCGCGAATGGTGCGAATCGCGTACGACTCGCCCTGCACAAAAGACTGAATCCCCGCCACGATCGCCGCCGCCGCCGAGCGATGGCCACCGCCCGTGTCGGAAGAAATGATCAGAATTTTTGGCGCGTAAGGATTCATTGTCGGAACCACCTGCGGTAGCGGGTGGTTGCACTTAAGGCTGCGTCAGCTATGAGAAGGATTAACCACCCGCTACCGCAAGTGGTTCTGACATCAAACATTCACTGCGACTCCATCGGGCTGTTCGGCAGGGCCGAGCTTTTCCAATTCCCTGCTTGCCTTCTTCATCTCCCGCTCGAGCTTCTTAATTCGAACCAAGTGCTTCGGATTGAAAGGCAGCGAGGGGTAGTAACAATTCGATTCGTGCGTGCAGAAACAGCCATCAGCAGCCTGTTTCCTACGTGCCTTCATCGCCTCCGACAACCACAACCCCTGAAAATTCCAGTCATGGTCGCGCAGGTTTCCGATCGGCGCGAGGTTTTCGCATGAAGAAAGCGTGCCTTCATCGTAAATCACCGCGCCTGCTGTGCCTGCGTAGCAGGTGAGCTGTGCTTGCTGGGTCTCCTGCGTCCTGGCGATCAGCCCGTGCATGTAAATGTCGATCGCGGCTTTAAAAAAACCGGCTTTACCGCCATATGTGTTTTTGATCGCAGCGTGACGCGAATCGTCGTCAATCATCTGCGCCAACTTCGCATAGCGTGTGAGGTCAATGTCGAGCTCAATCGGATCAGCTGAAGGCGGCCGAATGTAATTGAAGTTGACTTTGTCCGGCTTCAAGTCGTGTTTGAGAAAGTCGTACCACTCAAAGATCGTGTCCTGGTTCGAGTGCATGAAGCAGGTGCAGGTTTGCAGATCGAGTTTCGGGTGCTGCTTCTTCATCGCCTTCAACTCGCGCGCGGTTTCAATCGCGATCTGCCACGAGCCGGGCTTTTGCCGAATCTTGTCGTGCTGCTCCTGCAATCCGTCGATGCCCATGGCCACGGTCACGTTCAGGTTGGGACACTCTTCGAGTATGCGCGTGACGTCCGGAAAAATTCGTTTCTGAATCTGGCCGTTCGACATCAGGTAAACCGACTCCAGATTGTTGTGACGATAGAAAGAGCCGACGATCTCGGGTAGATCCTTGCGCGTGAACGGCTCGCCGCCGGCGAGAATCAGGACGCCTAAATTGCCGCCGAGCGTCTGGGCGATGCGATCGATCTCGTGCGCCTTCATCTGCAGCTTCTTGCGTGGGCGATCATCCAGCTCGTCGGTGAAGAAACAATGCGTACACCGCATGTCGCACACCGACGTCACGAGGATGTTCAGCAGAACCGGCGCGAACGGCTGACCGGCGGCCAGTTTTGCGTAACGTTTCAATAATTCTCTGGTCGTGTAATCCATTAAATCCTCTGATTCGGGGTGGCGACGACTAGTTGCATTCAGCCACTCCGCGACGCAAACACCCAATCAACTGATAAGGCATTCGCAAAACGATGTCAACACAAGAATGGTGGCCCAACATCCCGGGCCACCATCGATTTGAAAGAAAATTCCTGTGCGTCCTTAGCGGTGAAAACTATCACCGATGAAATACGTCTGCCAATTCCGGTAGCCTTCTTCATAGCCGCGCAAAAAACCGTCGCGATAAGCGGTGCTGTAGGTTTCGGGATGGCCAAATATCGACGAGAAGCCACCGCCTGCGTGCTTATAAAAATGCGAGCGTTCCGGGTCGTAACCTTGGCCACGATGCGCATCGCTCGCTCCAGTGAATATGCCGTCCTTGTAGCCGTTGTCGTAAGCGTTTGAGCTGTACTGATAGCTTCCGTAATTCGAATAGAGATAAGGTCGCGAGACATAATATGTGCGACCCCATTCATATTCTCGGCGGCACCATTCGTCGTGGTTTCCGTCACGATGACGATTGAATCCTCTGCGACGATGATTCCGCCAGTGATCGGCGTCATCGTTGTCGGCGCCACGCTTGGAAATGCTTGCGCCATTGCCGCTGCGACCAGTGGCGCGATTGTTCACATTAGTTGCGGACCCAGTGTTGCTCGATCGATCGCGACGATCTCGTGACGCGTCATTGTCATTCGTCGTGCGGCTTCCGCGGTCGCGGTCTCTCGTTCGACTAGCAGAGCGACCATAGCTCGACGTCGCATGCCCACTGCTTGTCCCAGTCGAACTCGATCCACTATTCGAACTTCCTGAGGTGCTGCCGCCAGATCGATTTGAGCTGCCGCTGCTCCTATTTCCGCGCCAGCCTCGGCCGCTGCCGCTGCTCCGGCTGGAACTGCTACTACTTGATGACCGGCTACTCCGCCCTGATCCGCTGCTTCGGCTTGAGCTACTGCTCGATGATCCGCTGGAGCTGCTACCGCTCGAGTGAGAGCCACCGCTGCGCGAGTGTTGGGCTGCTGTGCGCTGCAAAAGCGCCGCCGACATGCCAATGGTTACGCAAACCGATAAGACGATTGAGCCAGATTTATAGCTGCTGAGGTGTACCTGCATGATTCGCCTCCTTCGCGCATCAATTCGCAAAAGGGAGAAACTGATGACTGAAATTGCGCGGATTATACATCCATGCGAGGCGCGGCCATAGCGCGATTCCGCAACGCTACACGATTATTTTATCTCGCCAGTAGAACTAGCCGGAGCGCGATGGTCAAGGATGTTCGTGGTCCGGTCTGTGACACTGTCGGGCGCCGGCCGCGCGGCAAAAACGTCAGCTTCAGTTTTTTGAGGTGCCGCAAACGGCGCCGGCGAAACGAATGCCGTCTCGGATGGTTCGCCGATTCGCAACGGCTGCTCATCGGAGGTTCTAAGTTCACTGGGACGGTCTCGTCGAATTGCTACGCCCGCCATCACTCTTCCGAAACCTGCCAACGTAGGAATCAATCCGATCAGCCACGCGACCCGCATAAACGATGGCAGATCGAAAGGAATCTTTGAAATTTGATCAGGCGAGAGATTCAAAACAACTGTGTGGCCAACGATGTAAAGAAACACGCCGAGTCCAATCCCGGAGAACATCGTGACCAATCCGTGCGTCAGGAGACTCTCGCGGCGCTGCTCGGCCGTCCTCTCTTTTCGCAGCCGGCGGATCTGTTGACGAATTTCATCACCTGATCGTGCGC
The DNA here is from genome assembly GCA_965653675.1 of uncultured bacterium. GTDB lineage: Bacteria > Acidobacteriota > Blastocatellia > Pyrinomonadales > Pyrinomonadaceae > UBA11740. Next base: position 91,839 of record CBFHBA010000001.1, on the reverse strand, counting down.
GGATCCAATCGCGGTGATCATCGGCCGTCGTCGCGATCTCTACTTTCATCTTTTCCATCGCACGGGCGACTTCGTCGGTGACCTTTTCGATCTTCAGGTTCTTAACAAGATCCTTCACCTTGGCAGGCACACTGTCACTGCGCGCGATGGCCTCGCTAAGTGTGACGGCCTTGCTGATAACCTTCAGGTTCGAACCGCAAGTTCGACAGAACTTCAGTTCATCCGAAGACTGGGTGCCGCATTGGGGACAAAACATAGCGTTTCCTGGTCATTGTACGCCGATGCGAGCAAAGTTGTTCAGCTGTTTGTACCCGCGTCTTTATCTAATTTGATGTGGCACGCGCATCCGGCGCGTGATTCACGGGCGAGACATCCGTGCCGCCTTTGCAAATTGGGGGCGCTATCTGTTCCCGGATGCGCTTTACTTTTAAGATTGGGACAAAAAAAGCGACGTCACCGTTCGGCAACGTCGCTTCTGGGTTTGAAGTGGCTGAGTCGTTAGTTACCAGGGAAACGGCCAGCGTCCGTAGTTGCCGGAGCGCCGGTTACGTGATCCCCGGTAGCTTCGATAACCCTGATCGTATCCCTGTAGGAATCCTTGACGGTATGCCTGCTTGGATTGAGAGTCACCGTAGCGCCCGTTGTTGCCATAATAACCGCCGCCGTCGCCATGCCCGTTTCGATAATAGTGAGAGCGTTGCGGATTGTAGTTCTGTCCTCGCGCGCCGTCATTCTGGCCTGTGTATATGCCGTCCTGATAGCCCTGTTGATAGGCCATCTGTGAGTAGTTGCCGTAACCGCCATTGCGGCGACGCCATTCATCGCGCCGGTAGCGATCATCGTCATCGCGATCGCGCCGGTAGTCGCGGTCACGATCACGATTCTGCGGCCAGTACTGAGCCTGAACCGCCGTGCTTGAAACCAAACCGATACTTACCAAGAAAAACAATGCCGCCACGATTCTTCCGACCTTGCCACTGAGATAGTGATATTTCATTTTCTTCCGAACCTCCGCGGCCATTAGGGCAATCGCTATGCCGATTAATGAGCGCCGCGTTTCGTCGTACAAATCGAACGAAATCGTATCTTGGGATGCATAATGAGGCACGATATCGTGCCCTGATTCACGGCTGGAGACTGTTCGAAAAAGAGAATGCCGCGGCCTAAGCCGCGGCATTCATCGGGTAGTGACTTCTGTCTTACACTCTAAATGCCGTCGCGTACCCCCTCACGAAACCTGAACGATAGACCTCGCCAAAGTTCCCGAAGCCCGCTTCCTGGAAGTAGTGCGAACGCTGGGGATTGAAATCCCGATGGTTTTTCAGATCGCCGGCGCCCGTCTTCTGACCGTCACGGTAGCCTTGACTGTAGGCCTTGTCCGAATTGTTGAAGAAGTAATGTCCATACCGGGTGTAGTAATTGAAATATGGATCGTATGCCCAACCGCGATAACCCCACCACGGATTATAGTAATGGCGATAGACCGGCACGATGATAACGCGCCGCTGCTGAGCTTCCGCCGTCGTGCTTGTCAACAGCGCGACGAATCCCGGAACCAACAACATCGACAGAATGAGTCCGGTGAATCTACGTAGATGCTTGCTCATCATGATGAACCTCCTTGCTCTATAAAGTTAGACACAAGACGTGCGCCCTTGGCTTCAGATTCACCTTACAGTCATGTTGTAGTCTGATGAAAAAATGCCGCGAGTAAACCCCGCGGCATTCTTGTCTACGTAATTAGCAGGGCGCGTGTCCCACTGTGTCCTGGCCTCTGCTTACTGCTTACTGCTTACTGCTTACTGCCTCCTGCTTTCTGCCTTCTGCCCACTGCTCACTCAGTATCGACGATGGCGACGATGACGCTTACGCAGCTTGTAGGTGTAGAGCGCTGATGAACCAGCCCCCGCGCCCGCGCCAATGGCAGCGCCCTTCCCGCCGCCGACGCCCCCTCCGATAGCGGCGCCGACACCGGTGCCTGCTGCTACTGTCAGCTTGTCACGATGCTTCTGCCAGAAGCTTCGTTTGTGACGACGGCGACGAACAGTTGTTTGCGCTGAAGCTGTCGGAACAATCGAAGTCGTCACACCGATCTGCTCTAATGAAATTCCCAGACCTGTGAAAAGAAACATGCTCAAAATCGCGATGATAAGAACTCTTTTCATACTCTCCTCCGTTCGATTTCCCAGCGAATTTAACGCGTAAAACTCGAAATAACCGGGATCGTACCTAGGGAAGGGCACCCTCCGTGCCAATGTGCGTATGTTCTTTGTAAATGTTGAGGAGGTTTGATTTGTTTCGCGGATTAGCTTTGCAGGACTCGATCAAGTCAGAATCGCCTGTGCTCGCGGCGGACAAATTTACGTGGCGGAGGAATCACGCGTTTTCCCGCGCATAGGAGACCACACACAATTCTCCCAACGGCGACCCGGACTGCTTTATCTATTCACGATTTACGATTTACGATTTACTAGTTATGCCGCCGCGCTCTTCACAAATGTCGCATTCAGCTTGATATCGACGCCCGCGAGCGCCTGCGACACCGGACAATTCTTCTTCGCCGACTCTGCCGCGTCGAGGAAAGTTTGCTCATCAATCCCCGGCACGTCGCCTTCGGTGTTTAGTTCAATCGTGGTGATCTTGAATCCCTCGCCAACCTTTTCGAGGCTGACATCCGCCTTGGTGCTGATGCGCTTCGGATTGTGACCTGCCTTGGTTAGTCCAGCCGCCAGGGCCATCGAAAAACATCCGGCATGTGCTGCACCAATCAACTCTTCGGGATTAGTACCCGCCCCGTCTTCGAACCTTGAAACGAAAGAATAATTACCTTCAAAAGCCCCGCTGCCTAACTTGACCCTTCCCTTGCCCTCGCGCAGATTACCTTCCCAGACCGCGCTCGCTGTGCGTTTCGCCATGTTCGTTCTCCCTTTAATGGAAATTTAGTTTGGACGATTTTACGCCGAAGGCGTGAAATATCTTAGCCCGGCGTAGCACGCCGGGATCACGCATCCGTTCTGTTTCGTCTCACCCGGAAAGAGTGAAACAAACGCGCAATCGTTTCCCGGCGCGTTGCGCCGAGCTAAGTTATCGAACGCTTCGGCGTTCAGGACATCGCCCGTCTGATAGACAGACTGGAAAGATGCGTTAGCCGACGTTTGAAAACCTAGATAGGCTTTTAGCCCTTGGTCCACTAACAATTAATAGGAATTGAGACTCCGAATGCTCCATTCAAGTAGGCAAAGAATGCCTGCGCCGAAGCGGTATCGGTCCGGTAATCGACGTTCGTCGACCGGCACACTGAGTCTCCCGTGATTGTGATTGCGGCCAGAATTTGCTGCGCGTTCACGGTCAGGAAATTCGGACCGCCAGAGTCACCAAAGCACGTTCCGCCGTTGCCGGTCGAAGGATTCTGCGACAGTCGAATGTAGCCCGGATTGAGAGCGTTGAACTCTGAGAACGCATACATGCGCGGTACCGGATTCAAGTCCTGGAAGAAAGGCACGCCGCCGCCAACCACTCGATTCTGCACACCATAACCGACGGCAGTGAATATCGCAGCTTTCAAACCATTCTGTGCGGATAGTTGGTCGAGCAAGCCGCAGGTCGGCAAAGTCGCCGGCGTAACTCCCTGGACGTTCCTCTGTAATATCAGGGCGCCGATGTCTCCGGGATCGCTTTGCCGGCGACTGAAATTTGGATTAGTGACCACGTGCGAAACCGCCAATAGGTTGGTTCCGTTCGAAGTCAGGTCGCCAAACGGAATCGACTTATCGAGGCTGACATAAGCAGTGTAACCGCTCGGCGCGAGTTTCTCAGTGAAGTACGCGGTGCAGTGACCCGCCGTCAGAAATACGTTCGAAGTAATCATGGTGCCTGAACAAATGGGAAAGATGTTCCCGGTCGTCGGCGACTTCACAATGAAAGCGCCGACATTTCTGTAGGTGTTGCTCGCATCGATGAAGCCGTAAGTTATGGCGTCGGTCCGCCTGGTCGCGCTGAATAGGACGGCAACGGTGAGCGTCAGGCAAATCGCAAAAAGAAAAGCCATGCGTTTCATACTTGAATCCCCTTTTGTTGGCAGGCGTCCGCACACGCGCGCGAATTGTTTTAATGGCCCGCCATTCTAATCCCGGCGTGATTCAGCGACAAGTTGCATGTCTGTGATGATGTGAGGGAAACAATTTGCAGTGGAAGGCGCGACCGGCCTAAATTCAGAGAGTCGAAAGGCGGAATTCAATGAGTCAAAAGAAAAAAGCACTGATCCGCGCGGCGAAATTGGTTGTGGGTTTGGTCTTCGCCTTGGCCGTGGTTGCGGTCATCAAAACGAAAGGCCAGGAAGAGACGACATCGCGCAGCACGGCGGCGGCCGAACAGTGGGAATACTTGGCGGTCGCGGGTCCCAGTACAACCAACTTAACTCCAACCAATAATCCGCGCATGCGCAAAGAACCAAATGTCCCTTTTGGTCGTGAGGCATTCGTTCTGGAACAGCATCTGGACAAGCTCGGCGCAGACGGCTGGGAACTAGTTTCAGTAGCCGGCCCTCCCACCGATCCGGCTTATTATTTCAAGCGTCGGAAGTAGAGTCAGCAGTCAGTGGCCAGCTTGGGACGCTATCATCGAGAACTTGCTCTTTAGTTCGGCGTTATCGTAATTCGCTTTGGCGGTGAGCTGTGCGCCGCCTCGATAAACGGAATTAATTTGTCCTTGAGATTTGGATTGATTGTCTGCGCTTGTTCAAAGTCTCTGAGCGCCTCTGTGGCCTTGCCTTGATTAAGGAATGCCAGCCCCCGCTTCATGTACGCAAGAGCAAATCCGGGATTCATAGCGATCGCCTGATCAAAGTCCGCGATTGCTTGGTCAAGTTCGTTTCTAACCAGCTTTACGGTGCCGCGTCCTTCAAAAACCCAGGGCAGTCGTGGATTCAATTTAATCGCCTCATTAAAATCAGCCATTGCCCGATCAAAATCGCTACGCAGCAACCAGGCAAATCCTCTGTGGCCGTAAGCTTTGGCCTCTTTAGAATCCAGCGCAATGGCTTTGTCCAGATCAGCCACGGCCTCATCCGCTTTTCCGATCTGCATCAATGCAGCTCCGCGGTTGAGATAGGGAGACGCCAATTTTGGATTCATTCGGATCGCCCTGGTCCAATCACTCACCGCGCCGTCAAAATCGCCCTGCCCATATCGCGCGCCGCCGCGATTGACGTATGCCTCGACAAGATTTGGCTGAATCCGTAGCGCGCGCTCAAAGTCATTTAGCGCCTGCTCAATCTCCCCTTTCTTAAGCAAGGCGAGACCACGACCATTGAGAGCATGCGCCGTAAGCGGATCAATTATAGTGATGCCGCTGGTCTCGTCTTCAATGGTGGAGAACGAGTTCGCGGCCGTCCGCATTGTGTCGTTACTGGATTTGTGATGCGCCGGCTGCGAGCTGATCTCAATCGCCCGGGTGAAGTCGGCAATTGCTTGATCGAGATCGCCTCGGTTCGTTTCCTTATTTCCCTGTTCGAAATACTTGTAGGCGGAGTTCGATGGTTGGCTCTGCGCGAGGGCGACAGTCGAAAGCAAAAATAAAATGCAGCTAAGCGAGATTCGGCGAAACATGGTGACCCCCTTTTCTGTTTGCTGGTTCAGGGCTCAGCCGCCGCTGGGGATCAATCTGTGCTGGCCCTGACAGACTTGACCTGTGGCACGGGCGTCTCGCCCGTTGAAATCACGCGCACGATGCGCGTGCCAGTCTCACTGCCCACTACTTCGGACAGACTTAGCTTGAAGTGCGGTCACCTTGTGGATAAGATGCGGGGTGTCGATGATGCATCTTCGTCCGCCGCAAGGCAGCCGAACCGATGTTTTCATCCAGGGCCTCGGCTGCTACCGCGAGTAGCATCGAGGCTCAAACTTTTGGGGCGGGCTCTTTTTTTTTTAACGCTGAAGGCGAGTCGTGGGTTCCGCAAGTAGTGGATGATCGTTGTTAAGAGTTGTTAAGACGCAATGCGAAGAGATATTCGGCGTCCTGCAAACGATTATTTCGCTCCTCCAGAGCTCAATTATTGTTGCGATCATTACCTGGTCGCTACCACCACCCCACGCGAGCTGCTCGCGTGGGGACCCCGGTCCGGTCCCGGTACTGACCTCATCTGGTTAAACCTCGGCACTTCTGACGTCTGACTTCTGATATCTGACTTCTGATGTCTGACTTCTGATGTCTGACTTCTGATATCGACCCCTAGCCTCTAACCTCTAGCCTCTTTCTCGTGCTCCAAAGTCCGCGCGCCGCCAGAAAGAGGGAGCACGCCGAGATTACGCCGAGCGTGAAGTTCTGCCAGACCCAGAAGAAGGCTGCGCGGGAGTTGGCGATCCGGCCGCTGACAAGTCCCATTGGTCCTGACATGTGCACGATCGGAACCCCCATCCCAATGATCGCGCCGAGCAGCAGGATAATGTAACCAGATCGCCGACCCACGAGCGCCAGCGCAGCGTACGTCCACCCCGCAAGGACAAAGATTGGAATGACCATGTTGAGCCTGCCGGGCTCCATCCCGCGCGTGATTTCGTCCGATAAGTGAAACGTCAAAAACAGGATCGTGAGCAGAGACGTAACGGTTAACGTGACGTTGTTCTTCATTTGATTCTCTCCTGGTTAGACTTTGATAAGCCTCTCAGCAAGCAAGTTCGCGGATTATGACACTAATTACGGTACGGATCGGACACCGTGAGGTTCCTGGAAGCACCTCGAGATCCTGAACAATCGTTCAGCGAGTGTCCTGATTTGGAGTGATTCACTATTGAACGCCAAAGGCGTGTCCGTTTTGGTCGTCCGCGTCAGCGGACGATTGAAATTAGCAAGGCTTTCAAGCCTGGATAAACGTCCTCAATAATCATCCGAGCCGGCTTTAGCTGGCGACAGATTCAGCACGACGACGTAAAAGACTCCATCCGCAGCGTGACAGACTCCATCCACGGCGTGACAGACTCCATCCGCAGCGTGACAGACTCCATTCACAGCGTGAAAACCTCCGTGCGCAGCCCATTTTTATTGATGTTTTTCGAAAATGTACGAAAATCGCACCAACTTTCGCGTGCCAATGGCCAGCCCGAAGGATCTTCGTCTTTCAACGCGGCGGCATTAGCCCGATCAACCGGGATTCCCACGCGGGCAGCTCGCGTGAGGTGGTCGATTGGGAGGGCGCATCGTCACGCCGAAGGTGTGAAATACCTTAGCCCGGCGTAGCACGCCGGGTTACAATCCTTCTCAAATTCTCACCCTGAAAGGGTGAAATAGGAGGACTCCCACGAATGCCACAATCTCTGTCCAAGATCTGGACCCATATGATCTTCTCAACCAAAGATTGCTACGCGTTTCTCACCGATGAAACTATTCGTCGAGAGATGCATGCGTACCTTGCTTCAATTCTGAAGGCTCGCAACTGCCCAACCTACATCGTTGGTGGAGTTGCGGATCATGTGCACGCGCTCTTTGTGCTTTCAAAGAATCATTCGATTGCAGAAATGGTTTATGAAACCAAACGCAGCTCATCTAAATGGGCGAAAACCCAAGGCTTGAGGAAGTTTCACTGGCAGAGCGGATACGGTGCATTCTCAGTAAGCGAATCAAACGTTGAGGCCGTCAAGAAATATATCGAGCGTCAAGAGCAACATCACCGCCGACGAACATTCGAGGAAGAGTTTAGAGAATTTCTGCAGCGCTACAATGTGGATTACGACGAACGATACGTTTGGGATTGAGGTTATTCAACCCCTTCAGGGTTGAATTGAAATTTTTGTTGGGTCTCATATCCCGGCGTGTTACGCCGGGCTAAGTTATCAAACGCCTTCGGCGTGTACAGCTTCACGCACGGCGCAGAGGGCTTATTCTGAATAGATGCGTTGAACCCATCATGATTCCTACGCGTCAGCGGACGATTGAAACTAGCCCAGGCTTTCAAGCCTGGGTAAACGTCCCCCAACCATCAACCCAGCCGGCTTTAGCCGGCGACAGAATTTGGGGTGCGGTGGCAAGCGCAGCGCGACACCGCTTTGGATCGTCTTTGTCTCGCCATCTCTTCGCCGAGGAATTGATCCAAAGCGCCGTCGCCGCTCCGCTCTGCCGGCGCACTCCAAATTCCTCCGCTGACGCGGACTGGTCACTGTTCTCACGCCGAAGGCGTGAAATAACTTAGCCTGGGGTAGAGCGCGCAGCGCGGCACCCCAGGGCTCACGCAACCCATTCCTCAATTCACCCTGAAAGGGTGAAACAAACAATTAATGTCGATGAATTATTCAACCCTTTCAGGGTTGAACTGAAACTTTTCGGGTCTCATATCCCGGCGTGTTACGCCGGGCTAAGTTATCAAACGCCTTCGGCGTGTATGCTTCATGCGCGGTGCCGAATGCCTCTTCAGAATCGATCCGCATACATTTGATACGCTTCTTCATTAGGTCCGAAGTGAACCTGCACACCTTTCCAAACCACCACAATAAGGACAACAATCCCGCCAACGGCGAAAAACAAACCTGGTGCGGCATTCAAGAGTTGACCGCTAACGGACTTACTCTCGACGCTAAGACTCGCTTGACCGGTGACGCCCAAAATAAACAAGCGATAACCAAGGTAGATAGCGAAAATCGCACCGACGGCAGGAATAGTTTTGAACACAAAGTACATTGCCGTGGCGAAATTCGATCGTACATTTTCCATGGTGTGGAGAACCTCCCGAACTTGTGAGATGGCGTTGGCTTATACACCCAGTTATCAAGGTGCTGCAAGGATTTTCAGTTAAGATAAATTACACTGCAGCATGTTAGAATCACGCGACTCATGGTGAAACCGGCACGAGCCCTTGAACGCCAGCCTTATCTCCCGCTGCAAACAGAATCGCTGCGGCCGCTTCACACTCTGTCGCCACCGTTGAAATGGGCTGGCGGTAAGCGCTGGCAACTACCTCATCTCCGCAAGCTGTGGGAAAACGAAAGTCATCGCAGACTTGTCGAACCATTCTGCGGCGGACTGGCAGTGACGCTTGGCATCGTTCCGCAGCAAGCGCTACTCAATGATATCAATCCGCACCTAATCAATTTCTACCGCTGGCTGAAGCGTGGACTGAACATCTCGATCGAGATGAGCAATAACCAAACGCGCTTCTACAAACACCGCAAGCGATTCAATGAATTGCTACGCGCTGGGAAAGCCACAACGAAGGAAGCGGCCTCGATCTTCTATTATCTAAATCGCACCGGCTACAACGGACTTTGCAGATTCAATCGAAGCGGCGAGTTCAACGTACCATTTGGGCGATACACGACGATCAATTACAAACGTGACTTTTCGCCGTACAAAACGGTTCTCGCAAATTGGGAATTCTCAAACACGGCATTCGATCGTATCGAGCTAGAGCCGAACGATTTTGTTTACGCCGATCCGCCGTATGACGTGGAGTTTACGCACTATTCAAGCGGAGGCTTCGGATGGGAAGAACAGATCCGCACCGCAGAATGGCTAGCAAAGCATTCAGGTCCAGTGGTTCTTTCAAACCAAGCCACGCATCGCATTGTCGAGCTTTACGAGAAACTGGATTATCGAATCGTGAAGCTGAACGCGCCGCGACGCATCAGTTGCACCGGCGATAGATCACCAGCCGCCGAAGTCCTCGCGCTTCGCAATCTGGATTAATTAAATGCCACGCGACACCCGCACAGGTGGCGTTCTCGAAGCCATGATTCTCCCGTCACTCGAGCGCGGAGGATACGATCACAAAGTGCGCGTGAAGATTGGCCAGCGACTCGGTTGCGGCTCGCATTATGTCGATGTGATTGCGGAGAAGGATGGACGAGAGATTCTCGTATCGCTGAAGTGGCAACAAGTTGCCGGAACCGCCGAACAGAAGATTCCATTCGAAGTGATCTGTCTGGCCGAAGCTCTTGAAAGCGGAGAGTACGAGAAAGCCTACGTCGTCCTAGGTGGCGAGGGCTGGACCCTGCGACAGTTCTACACTGGCGGCGGACTGACGAAATATCTTCGCGGCGCGGAGGAAGTTAAGATCGTGACGCTTGAAAGCTTCGTCGCTTCTGCAAACCGAGGCCAGCTCTAGCCCTAGTCTAGGCTACATAAACGCCGCTGTCAGATTCGTCGTACAACTCAATCGCTTCTGGCGGAAAAGTCTCTGTCTGGAGCGAAAGTCTGGAAAACTGAAACTGGTTTCACTCGCGAGGGAGTTCTTGATCGTCCACTAAAACGACGGGGAACTACAAACCCTGCTTGTTGATTATTTCTATGAGTCTATTAATCCTCTCCTTGTGATTAAACTGCTTTGCCCGCCTGCTACCGCAGGCGGTTCTGACACTACTTACACTTGCTGTACCCACAATCCCGGCAAAAATCACAGCCACTCGCGTGCTCTAACTGACCGCGGCATTCGGGGCAGACACCGATCATCGACGACATGATCGCGCCCACGACGTGCTGCGTTCCACCAGAGGACTGAGGAGCGGGAGAGGACTGAGGACTCAGGACTGAGGACTGAGAGACAGACGAAGACTGAGATTTCAAAGCGCGCGCGGAATCGGGGTGTCCTTTCAACCGCCGGTTCGTGATCATGATGCATTCGGCGACGGCTTGTTCTGGGGACGTCAACAGGCGCTCGTTGAACCAGACGGCGTGGGTGCCGGTGACCTTATTCAAACTGTAAGCGACTTCGGCCGCGTCGAATCCACCACGCAGCATCTTGGAAGCCAGCATGCCGACGCCGCCGCTGATGGGACCGGTGGCGAAGACCTCAGCAATCATCTCTTTGTCGTGATTCACGGTGACGTAGAGGTTCTGGCCATCAAACGGAATACGCCAGGTAAAGCCAGAGAGTTCGCGCGGACGCTCAAGACGAATCGCGCCCTGTTTGCGCGCGGCCGCTTCGGCTTCGGCTAATCTTCTCGCAGCCGCCTCGTTCTCAGATTCGGTGCGACCTTCTTGCACCCTCCCTAACGGTCGGGTTTCTGATTCGACGTCTTCAGGAACGATCTCAGAGGCTGGAGACTGGAGGCTGGAGGCCGGGGTCGGCTCAATAATCGTTGTCGTGGTGACGATCGTCGGGGACTCCGTTTTTGTTTCAGTTTTCATGGAAGTTAACACCTGATTCTCGCGCGAGCCGTCGCGGTAGTAGCTCACAGCTTTGCAGCCGAGCTGTCTGGCTAATCGATATAAAGCATCGACTGACTCAACGGTGTCGTTCACCGCGCCGTTGCAGGTCTTTGAGACGCTGTTATCGACGTTGCGTTGCGCGGCGGCGAGCACGTGCACGTGCTGCTCAGCGCTAATCGACATCGCGGAGATGAAATATCCGGGAAGTTCGTGCTCATGCTCAACGACGTAAGCGGCGGCCGCATCGATCGAGTCCTGATCGGTTTGATGGACATCAAGACCGAGCGCTTGCGCGGCGAGGGTGTGGACATACGTGCGTGTGCCGAGAGTGTCTTTGCGCACGTATGCCCACGAGAAGTTGGGTTCCACACCCGACGACGTCTCTGCAACCAGGGAAATCGTGCCCGTAGGAGCAATCGTCGTAACTTCATAGTTGCGCGGGGTGAGCGGAACTTCACGTGAGATGCCGATCTGGTTGTAGAGAAAGTCGGCATAATTTTCGCGATTCGGTTCGAGCTCAGGAAAGACGCCGCGTTCGGCGCCGAGACGCAGGGATTCATTCCACGCTTCACGGCGGATAAAACCCATCACTTCATCCATCAAATCGATGGACGCGGACGAGCCGTAGGAAATCTTCAGATTCAGACAGAGATCGGCAAAGCCCATGATGCCGAGGCCCACAGGCCGGGTGCGCTTCACCACGTCGTTAATTTCAGGCAAAGGCCACGCGCAAGTGTCGATGACGTTGTCCAGAAAACGCGTGGTCCAATGAGTCACTTCAGCGAGCCGATCCCAGTCGACGCGCGTCTCGCGGTTGTAGAACTTATTGACATCGATCGAGCCGAGGTTACAAGAGTTCGCAAAGTGCAGGAACTGTTCGCCACAGGGATTGCTCGCCATGATCGGCCCCATCGAATTCATCATGTGATTGTGGCGATTGACTTCATCGATGAAGGCGATGCCCGGCTCGGCGTATTTGTGGGCGCTGGCGATGATGCGGTTCCAGATGTCGGGCGCGTAAACAAATCCCGGCGCCGGCGGTTCTTCGATCAAAGCATCGGAGAGATCGGCAATCTCAAAAGCTTCTTTGTCGCGGAAGGTAACGGTCGAACCGTCAGGACGGCGATAGACGACGTAATTGCGGCCCGTGACCGGATCGAACACGGGATCGTTCCAGCCTTCGCCTTTGAATTCGAGTTGATACCACTCGTTCTTTTCAACTGCGTCGAGGAACTTGTCAGTGACGTTCACCGAGATGTTGAAGTTCGTGAGCGAATGCTGATCGTTCTTCGCGTGAATGAAGCGCAGCACGTCGGGGTGCGTGACGCGCATCATGCCCATGTTCGCGCCGCGGCGCACGCCACCCTGCTTCACGGTGTCGGTCGTCGTGTTGAAGATGTTCATGAACGACACGGGGCCGCTGGCGACGCCGTGAGTCGAACGCACCATCGAACCGCTCGGACGCAGCTTCTCGAAAGTGAACCCGGTGCCGCCGCCCGTCTGGTGAATGATCGCCGCGTCGGTCGCGGTCTTCATGATGCCGGCGATCGAATCAGGCACATCGAGCACGAAGCACGCGGCGAGCTGGCCATTCGGCTTGCCGGCGTTCACGAGGCACGGCGTGTTCGGGACGAACTCGCGCGCGTTCATGATGTCGCTCATTGCGTTGTAGAAGAGATCGCGCTGCGCCGGATCCGTTTCGGCGACAGAAACGTGCGCAACTACACGCGCGACGATGTCGCTCCATTCTTCGATGGGTTCGGCTTTTGCGTCTTTCAGCGAGTAGCGCTTCGCCACAACTTTGCGCGCATTCAAACCGAGCGGATTAATGGCACGCCGCATGGAAACTTCGGATTGGAGGATTTCGTTTTCCGACAACTTTGTCATCTTCGCACCACTCGCGGATTTCATCTCTAATTTTACCTTTCTCACGCGGGGAACTGCACGCGAGCCTAAGTCCGAGGAATAAGATGCCATCGACGATTCATGATCGCCATGCCCAAACGATTCGATTTTAAGCAGGTACTACGGTCGGTGTTGCGAAGTTACTACCTTTGCGGAGTCGGGTTTTGGGCCCTTCTGCCGCCGCCGCCAGCCGTCTCAACCAAAGCAGGACGCACTATACTCCTGAGTTAACACGAAGTCAATATATTGTGGTGACTTTTTTTTTCAACACGATAGGGTGGGTTTTCTGAAGAATTACTTGAGGTTAAGTGGCGAGAAATCAGGGCATTACCAACGTCCGATTTACCACAAAGGCACAAAGGGCGAAGAGCCAGAAAAACAATCTATTTTTGTTTGCTCTTTTGCTTGGTGTTCTTTGTGTCTTGGTGGTGAATTTATTTCGAGCTCGATCCACTAGCCAGCAGCAGATCCAATTCGCGATGTTGATTGTCGAGCAGGCCGTAAGTGTCCGCGGTCTCTTCCAGCATCTGCTTCGTCATCGCGATTGAGTCGCTCAACTCTTCGAAATGCAAAGCAGACACGCGCTCGGGAGTCGGCAACGTGACGACTTGATCGTTCACCAGGCCGAAGAAGTTTTCGATCGATTGTAACTGGCCTTCAACGAGTCGCACCGATCGTTCGAGATCATTAAAGGCAGCGACGCGACGTCTCAAGATTTCGGCGTTGGCTTGTTGGATGCGTTTCTGCCGATCGTCAGTGGCGTTCTGCACGGCGTGCTCGGCCTGTTTCAGTTGGTTCTGCACCGCCTGCCGATTAATCGATCGCAGGTGATGCTTGCGGCGACGATAGACGTCGAGGAGATCGACGAAGTCTTCCCAACGCTGATCGAGACTTTGCAGGTTTGCGGGAATTTCTTTGCTATTGGTGAACTTGCGATAGTTCGAGTAGATCTGATTTTTCATCCAGCGGAGGTACTCGACGGCCTCACGTTCGCGCGGATCAAAAGCTTTAACGATCTGTTCGCGCTGCGCTTCTTTGAGCTTGTTTTGGCGCTGTTTCTCGCGACGCTCGATGTAACGTCGATAGAGTGGGCTCGCAGGCACAGTCACCAGATACAATCCTTCCGCGCCGAGCCCCATCAGCAGCGGCGTCACATCCCAAAAGAACGCCGCGGCCACGGCGAACCCAGCCATGCCCCAGAAATTCAGAGGCTCTTTGAAAGCCTCTCTTACGTATCGAAAATCGATCTTCGACAAGTCCATCGACTATACGAAAAATTTTCAACCGTTGTTCGGCGATGCTCTGAGATGGCCGGCCGTGGAGTCCGAAGGCGAAATTCAAAAGAAAATTAATTAGGATTTCACGCTATGCTTCGCACCCTCACCCCAACCCTCTCCCAACGGGAGAGGGAGAAAAAGCTACGACTGTGGCGTCGTTTCACCCTGCGCCGGCAAAGCCTGGGGTGTCGCGCCTGCGGACGATCCTTCCCCCAACAGACCCATTTCGCGCTTGTATGCGAGCAGTTTGTCCTGCAGCTGCATGTCCATCGCTTCCTTCTCGATTTCCTGCATCTGCGAATCGACTGAGGCCGTGCCCAGTTGCATGCGGGCCTCGGCCGCGGCCGCACGACGGTCAATCTTGTCCCGCATTTCGTCAAACGTCTGGGCGTCATCGCCAATCTGGAAGGACGCCATCGTCTGCGCGAGCTGCTCCTGAAGCTTCGCCTGCTTCGATTGATTGATGAGTTGCATTGCCTCAGCCGTGCGACGCTGCATCTGCAACATGTAATTGTCGCGGGCCTTCAACGCCTGTTTCGAAGCGAGTCCCGCGTGCTCCAGCTGCTGGCCCGTCTTCGACAAATCGAGCTGCGCTTGTTGCAGCTGGCCGATGTAGGCCGTCGCGATGTCGTCGCGATTCATTTTGATCGACGCTTTGATCTTCGAATCGAGATCGACGACCTGCTGCTCGAGCCGCTCTTTGTTCTTGGCAAGCAATTTTTCAGTCGCCATCACCTGCGCGACAGAGTTATTCAGGTCAGGAATCCGGTCGCGCATGTCGCGGATGGTTTGCTGGAGAATGAGTTCCGGATCCTCAGTCTTCTCGATCACGCCGCCGAACAGCGCGCGCATCGAACGTTTTAGTCGCGTCCACAGTCCCATTTCTTCATCCTCCAGAGGGTCGATTTTTGAAATCGGTTGGCTTCACCGGCGGTCTCGGAAGCGCCTTCGAATATTACGTCGGCACAGTGCAAACTGTTGCAGTTCGGCCAATTTTCGCGGTGAGTATAACAAACAGAAGGCGGAAGGCAGAAAGCAGTAGGCAGACGCTAAAAGACAGGAAGCAGACGGCAGGAGGCAGACTGCAGGAAAACAAACACGACTTAACGGGCGGCGGCGGTGGGAGCAAATGTTCGACCGATGTCACGTCGGTATTGCATGCCATCCCAATGAATACCGGCAGTTGCCTCGTAGCATCGTGCCAGAGCCGCGTCCAGGGTCTGACCCGTAGCGGTGACGCCGAGTACTCGACCACCCGCGGTCAGCCATTCGCGGCTTGGCCCGCGTTTGGTCGCTGCATGAAAAACCACGACATCGCGGTGCTGATTTGAGCGATCTAACCCGCGGATACGCGCACCGGTTTCCGGCTTGGCGGGGTAGCCACGTGCCGCGAGCACGACGCAGGCCGATGAGTCTTCCGACCACTGCACCTGAACTTCAGCTAAACGCCGATCGACCATAGCGTCAAAAATTTCGGCCAGGTCGCTTTTCAGACGCACCAGAATCGCCTGCGTTTCCGGATCGCCGAAACGGACGTTGTATTCCAAAACCTTGGGGCCTTCTGTCGTCAGCATTAGTCCAATGAACAGGATACCGCGAAAGGGAATGCCGTCCTGGCGCGCGCCCTGCAGAGTTGGTTCGACAATTTCGGCAACGACTTTTTTCAAGGTCGGGTCATCAATAACGCTCGTATCGGTTATCGCACCCATTCCGCCGGTGTTCGGCCCCGTGTCGCCGTCGCCGATGCGTTTGTGATCGCGCGCGGCGGGCATCAGCCGAAAATCCTGGCCATCGGAAAATAGAAGGACTGAGGCTTCGCGACCAAACAGTGCTTCTTCAAGAATTATGGCCTGCGCCGCCGAGCCCAAGGTCGCAATCGACCGCACCGCGTCCTGTGCTTCGGCGCGATTTCGCGCAACCACGACGCCTTTGCCAGCGGCCAGGCCATCGGCCTTCACAACGACAGCCGATTTTTCGTCGCCGAAGGCGTCGCTCCTCAGATATTCGAGCGCTTCATTAACTGACGACGCGACGCAATAACTGGCGGTGGGAATTCCATGACGATGCATAAAAGTTTTCGCGAACGCTTTGCTCGTTTCAAGCCGCGCAGCATTCTTCGTCGGGCCAACGATGCGCAGGCCGCGTCGCTCAAACTCATCGACGATGCCTTCGGCGAGCGCCGCTTCGGGGCCAACCATTGCGAGATCGACTTGTTCTCGTTGCGCAAAATCTGCCAACGCTGCCACATCAGTTGCGGGAATCGCTACAGATTCCGCGATTTCTGCGATGCCGGCATTTCCCGGCGCGCAGAATAATTCCAAAGGACGCTGGGAAGTTTGTTTTAGCGCCCAAACCAGTGCGTGTTCACGCCCGCCCGATCCAATCACCAGGACTCTCATCTTTGTGCAATATCGTAACAAAAAATAGCGCGATGTTTTGCGGCAAAAAGTCTTGACACCATTGCGGCTTAGTTATAAGTTGCACGCCGCTGTGGCCGTCGCTTTTGGGTGCTCGCCGCATTTCCGCAGCTAATCAGCATTTAACCCGATCTTCTCGGCCTCCTCGTCAGCCTCCATAGAGCAGTAAAAGTGTGTCCGGCCTGAGTTGGACACGGCACTAACCTGGGGAGGTTAAGCAAGATGTCAGAGACTGAAGTCCTCACGCCCGACGCTGCCCCGTCATCAGAATTCAACGATCAGCGAATCGTTTGTGTTGATTGCGGAGAGAAATTTATTTGGACTGCTGGTGAGCAAGTATTCTTTCACGACAAAGGACTGAAGAATCCACCCAAGCGCTGCAAGTCGTGCAAGCAAGCCAAGAACGAACGACTGGCCGCTATCTCCGCGTCCCATGCTGCCGGAGTGCGGCAAAGGATCGAAGTCACCGTCGTGTGCGCACAATGCGGCCAACAGACCACGGTGCCGTTCTACCCTTCCCAGGGCCGGCCCGTTTATTGCCGTTCGTGTTTTCTGGCAGGGCGCGCGCTGAGCGCAACAGCGTAATATCAATGTTCCAGGTGATAAGGAACATTCGTTACCACGAGTCCCTTCTTAAATAGCAGCGCACCTTTCAAAAATAGAGTGTTTTGATTGTGCAAAAGGTTCTGCCACCATTTGGCGGGAACGAATTCGGGCAGCACGATCGTGATCACGACACCTGGTCTGGTGCTCCTCACCCGATCGACGTAATTCAACAGGGGTCTCGCTAATGAACGATATGGCGACGCAACGACGACCAGATTCACCCCGGAGCCCCACTGTTGCCACTTCTGACGCAACTTCTGCGCGGCTTCATCATCGAGGTTTACATAGACGGCAGTCACGTGGTGCGGCGCGATCGACTTTGCATACTCGAGCGCTTCGACGACGCCACGATGGATGCCGGAGATCGGAACGATCACCTCATGATGAATCGGCCGCAGTTGGCCGAGGCCTTCGGTTGAAAGTTGCTGCGCGACTTCAATGTAGTGGCGATGAATCTTTCGGAACATCAAGACCAGCAGCGGGATGAGTAGAACTACAACCCAGGCGCCGTGGATAAACTTCGTCGCAATGAAAACGATCAGCACAATGCAAGTGGCAATCGCGCCGAGTCCGTTGATGACCAACGATTTCCGCCAGTGAGATTTCTTTTCGAGCTTCGTAACCTCCGCAAGCGTGCGTGGCTCTTCTCCCGGCTTCATCAATCGCCGCGGTTCGAGGTTGCCGGTAAGTTTCAGCTCGGCTGATTTCTTTGCTGCGGCGGTTGCCTGCGGTTCTCTCGCCGCTGCCACAGCCGCGGCACGCATCGCCTTCAGTTGTCTTCCCTCGTGCCACCAATGCACAACCATGCCGGATTGCGACAGCGTGAACGAGAGAAAAACGCCGACCGCGTACAGCGGAATCAGGCGGCTGGTCTCTCCACCAAAAGCCCAAACCAGAACTCCGGAAAAGACTGCGAGCAGGAAAATGCCATTCGAGAAGACGAGACGGTCTCCGCGATTTGCAAACTGCCGCGGCAGAAAACGATCGCGCGCTAACAGCGATGCCAGTCGCGGAAAGTCAGCGAATGACGTGTTCGCCGCCAGCACCAAGATTGCCGCCGTCGTGATTTGCACAAGATAGTAGAACCAACCGATGGGTCCGGTGAAAATGACGCGCGCGAACTGCGAAATCACTGTCTCGTGCTCGTGGGGGTGGACGTTGTAAACGTGGGCCATGACGCTGGTTCCGATGAACATCGTTGCGAGCAGGCCCGCCATCCACGTCAGCGTCTTGGCGGCGTTATCTGCTTCCGGTTGTTTGAAAGCCGGGATACCGTTAGAGATTGCCTCGATGCCGGTCAGCGCTGCACAGCCGTTCGCGAATGCGCCGAGCAAGAGAAACAACGATAAAATTTGTGGGTGATAGCCCTCGGCTACTTTCAGGTCCACATCGTTCGGCGGGGGGATCGCCCCGGGGTACAGGTATGCGCGAAGCAGGCCGTAGCCAATCATGAACATGAAAGCCACGATGAACGCGTAAGTTGGTCCCGCGAAGATTGCTCCCGACTCGCGCACGCCGCGAAGATTTGCGACTGCAATGAACGCAATGAAGAAGAGGCAGAACGAAGTGCGATGTTCGTCTAACCATGAAAAGCGTGTGTCAAAGAACATTGAAGTCAATGCCGCCACACCCGCCGCGATCGACACCGAAACCGTCAGAATGTAATCGACAAGCAAAGCAGCCGCCGCAATCAGTCCAGGCATCGTCCCCAGGTTGTCTTTTGCAACGATGTAGGCCCCGCCGCCGGATGGATATGCGTGAATAGTTTGGCGATAGCTTATCGCGACAATGACCAGAAGTGTCGCAATGCCAATCGAGATCGGAATAACTCTATTGAAAGAGGTAGTGCCGCCAGCAACATACGCGGCCGCCAGTACGAGCAGAATTTCTTCAGTTGCGTATGCGGTTGAAGAAAGGGCGTCAGAAGAGAAAACTGCGAGCGCGGTTTTCTTGGTAAGTCGTTCGTGTGCTAAGCGCGCGGTTCGAATCGGGCTACCGACCAGCAGACGCTTTAATGAGGCCATTCGTCATTAACCGAAACGAGCGACAGCCGACTGAAGAGCGCAAAAATGCCACAGCATGCAACTTCTTTTCGAAAGCGCCGACTGTGGCGGTGGCTCACCCAGTGGTGGCTCGCTGCTTCATTGTCCTTGAGATAACGTGGCCACGGGGGCTGAATTATCCGTGCCGTATGTTATGCCTCTCGTTATTAAAGTCAACCGAAGAAACGCGCCGGTAGTAGCCTGGTTTCGATTTCCTCTGCAATGCTCTGCGAAATCCTTAGCGTCCTCTGCGGTTTAATTCTGGTGTTTGAGGCTAAACCGCAGAGGAAGGCCGAGGCCTCGCAGAGGCATGCAGAGTGGATTTAAACTAGGCCATTGCAAATGCGTCCGCACTGGTTCACTTTGCCGCGGTAGCACGTAGTCTCGCCCTTAATTACGCGCAAGATGCGCGTGCCACTTCAAACTGAACCATTTTCTATGCGTCACTGATAGTGAGATCAAATGAAAGATGGCCAAAAATAAAAGCGGGCGGGGCCCTCCCACAAGCCCCACCCTAAGGCCACGTGTCCTCACCCCACGCGACCACTTCGCCCACCGGGGAGGCGGGCGCAGACGAGATTATGCACAAGTCAACTATGGGATGCAACTGAAACCACAAAATTTTCACAAAAAATATAGTTGTGGATCACTTCAAAGTCACTGATGTTAATTGCCACGTTGTGGCAGCACTGATTCGACCGCATGGAGCAACACGAAAACGATGTCATCACCACCCGCTGCGTCGCGAACTTTCAGCGCGACATAGTCGTTCGTGACGTCATGCACGGTGCCTTCGTAAACTCCGCCAGAAATAGTCTTAATGTCTACAGCTTGCCCTCGATACCTGATCAGTAGGTTCTCAACGTGCTGATAGTTCATGTCGAATTACTCTCCAGTTGTTGTCGAGGATTTTATTATTTCCAAGTCACAAAAAAGTACCGGTAGCTATCTGGATCCTGCAAGCTGACGAACCGTCCGCCCCAGCCTTCATCTTTGGGCTCGGCGATGTTGACTTGCTGTGTACGCAACCGTTCATAGAAGTCGTCGACGTCAACAACGCCAAGCACAAAGTGAATGCCTCGTCCTCGTTTCAGCATGGTTTCGAGCTGTTGGACCAGAGTGATGCGAAGCGCGCCTGACTTGACAGACGCGATTGGCGGGTCGCTGTCACGCGTGTGCGATTCGACTTCGAATCCCAGCACGTCTCGGTAAAACTCGAGTGACTCATCGAGATTGTTGACCTCAAGAAACAGCAAATCCAGCCCGGTAATCATTTCTAGACTGAAGCCATGAGAAGATAGAGTCCGACGCCGCCACCGATCACCACGACCCAAAATGCGATTTCCTGAATTGCAGTGAATCGCCGCGCAGGATGCGTTGTCGGCAGCAATCTGCGCGCGTTCTGCATCGCTGAATGCAACAACATGATTCCAAACATGACCACGCCAAGCGCCAGAATCGACATCGGCCAGAGAAACCAGAGCCCATTGAATCTGACGAGCAGCAGCAACATCAATCCCAAAGCGATTGCCAGCAGCGCGCTCAACAACTGACCGTAGACGCCCACCTCCCTCGCCGCCGGCGCCGAATAGCCTTCGGGCCGAACCACTTTCGGTTTGCGACGCGCGTCGTCATACGCACGGCGCGCATTAGTATCGTGCAGGACGCCATAGGCTTCATTCAACGCCTTCATGTCATCTTCGGCGCCGCCGCGATCCGGATGGCGCTCGCGGGCCTGGCGCTTGTATAGACGCTCGATCTCATGCGACGAGGCGTCCTCGCGCGCGCCGAGAATCTCGTAATAGTTGCGTTTGGAACTCAAGTGCGTCCCGGCATTCTAGAATTCGAATCCACTATTTTCAATCAATTGTCGTCAGCGGAAGTTGCTGCTAACTTTACAGCCATGACCGAGCAGTTCGCGCCGGGCGACGATCTGATATTCCAACTCGAGAGTGGCTATGGCCTGTTGCGCGTAATTGCGGTTGATGAGCGGGAAGGCAAAAAGGTCTGGCACTTATCGGCTTACGAAGAACTATTCGGCGACGTCGAGTCTGCGGAACGTGCCCTCAATAGTCCTGAAGGTTTACATATTCGAAAGAAATACATGGCACTGACTGAGCGCGCATTTGAACGAACGCCTGCGGCTAAAATAGGGAATCGACCGGTGACCGGCAGCGAACTCGCGATGTACGAGGACTGGAGCCGCAGCGGTGGCCAGGTTTTCGATCGATCGGCGCTCCTCATGCTCGGTCTCAGATGAAAATGAAAAAGCACACAACCAGCCTTGCGGCACGAACCGTTTCAATCGTCGCATTCGTCTTTTTTGCGGTCGCGCCATCATTTGCGCAACGCGTCGAGCGCACGGTAACGACATGGAGACCTTTGCATTATGACATTGAGATCGCCTTCAACGATCAACTTACCGAATTCAAATCAGCGCGGGCCGGGATCACAGTCGAGGTGTTGGCGCAGGAACTGACAAAAATTGATTTCGATTTTGGGAACATGCCGATCGATTCGGTAACTGTTGGCGGCAAGACTGCGCGGACCGAGCGAACTGACGAGACGTTGAATGTTTTCCTCGCGCCGGCGGCGACTCGTGGGCAGAAGCTGGACGTGACGATCAACTATCACGGCCATCCGAAAGACGGGATGGTCTTCGCGAAAGACCGCGACGGCAATCCTTCAGCGACCGGAGACAACTGGCCAAACCGCGTGCACTACTGGATTCCTTCGCTCGATCATCCTTCCGCCAAGGCGACCGTGTCGTTCACCGTTTCCGCGCCGCAACGATACGAGGTAATTGCAAATGGCAAATTTGTAACGCTCACCGGTAACGCCGTGACATCGCATTGGAAGTTCGATGAGGCAAAGGCGATTCCGCCTTACTGTATGGTCATTACTGCGAATCAAGGAGTGATTATCAACTCACCCGACAAGTCGGTAACGAACCTGATGTTCAATGTCGCGCAGCGCGATCGGGAATATGCACCCAAGGGGTTCGCAGGGGCGGCGCCGGCGTTAGCTTTTTTCAACGAAACGATCGCGCCCTACCCGTATGAAAAGCTCGCATTGATTATCGGCGCCACCCAGTTTGGCGGCATGGAGAATTCCAGCGCGATCGTGTTTGCCAGCAATCTATTTGATCCGCGAGGCGGAGACCGAGACCAGATGAGCACGCACTTCGGTATCCCTTCCCGCATCGCGAGCGTCGTTGCGCACGAAATAGCTCATCAATGGTTTGGGGATTCCGTAACCGAAGCGACCTGGGCGGATCTCTGGTTGAGTGAAGGCTTTGCGACGTACTTCGCCGGTTTATTCATTCAAAAGTACGACGGCGAAGAAGCGTTTCGCGCTTACATGAACGACGATGCGCAAAAATATTTCGCTTACGAAAAGCAGCGCAACGCGCCAATTCATGACACGCAGACGCAGGACCTCATGAAGCTCTTAAACGAGAATAATTACGAGAAGGGCGCATGGGTGCTGCACATGCTGCGTGAGCGTCTGGGCGATGATGCGTTCTTTCGCGGACTGCGCGCATATTATCTGGATCATCGCGAAGGCAACGCGACTACCGAAGACTTGCGTGCAGCGCTTGAACGAGCATCGAAGACAAATCTCGGCGAGTTTTTCGCGCGCTGGATTTATGGTTCAGGCCATCCGCTGTACGAGTGGTCGTCGCAAACCGTTGAGCAGCGCGACGGTGGCAACCTCGTCACAATCGTTATCAAACAAACACAAGCCGGCCCGCCCTTTCTCGATCCGATTCCAGTCACTATCACAAGTGAAGGCAAGACAACCCGCGTGACGCTTCAACCGACAGACAAACTTGCGACTGCGCAAGTCCGCGTCGGCCAAGTTCCGCTCGACATTAAAATCGATCCCGACGACACGATTTTGAAGGAGATCGTCGCGGGGCAGAAGTGAAGGCAGACGCCAGGCAACTCATTATTTCAAATAAGCGTTTCTGGAGACATGTATCCACCCGGGGCTTGCCACATCTCACTGAATGCGAATAACGCCCGCAGTGCTCACCAGGTTGTGAATTTTAACTTTCACGCTGCACTGGCCGACGGCGATGGTGTTCGGCAATCGGAAAGTGATTTGCGCCAACTCGTTATCGCGCACAGGTCTAACGTCTTCGGCCGGAACGTCGAAAACATTGTTCATGGCATCGGTGAGATTCACGGTCACCGCAGAAGCGGACTCATTGGTGTTAAGAGTCACATTCGTCGCGAAGACGATTACGCGCGTGTTCTGGTCGGGACCGAGATTTAGCCATGTGGCCGGACTCTGAATCGGAAATGGATCGCGCAAACTAAGGACTGGATCGAGTGCGGCCAACTGGTTCACGTTGGGCCCTGACGTATCGAGTATCAATTGGGGCGCGAACATCGTGGCTATGTCGTTGTCAACGATGGTGACCGTCGCAGTATTGGGACTGCCGAGGAAATTTCCGGCACTTGGGGCGCTAAGCGCCACAATGAACGATTCGTTGCCTTCGATGAAGACGTCGTCGTTGATTGGTACCGTAAACGTTTTCACGGTCTCGCCCGCCGCAAAACTTAGCGTGCCGGTCGTGGCGGTGTAATCGCCAGGCGATGTTGCGCTGGAATCGCTGGTCGTGTAATTCACCGAGGCCGCACCAGTTACATTTCCGAGACGCGTCACGGTAAGCGTCACGGTGCCTGCGCGCTCGCCGACAATCACCGACGAAGAATTAAACTGAAAACTGCTCGTGCTGCCGGCGTTTCCAAACTGACCGCGAATTTCGCCGTTCGGAAAATTATTGCTGTGGACGTTGATGTACAACAGACCATTCTTCAAATCCTGAACATCCGTCGATGTCAACGCGATCACAACGTCGCTCAGACTGCCGCTTGGGAGCGGGAAAAGAATCGGCGCACTCACACCGGCCGCAGCGGGTCCATGAATATGCGCGCCATTCTGCGGGCTCGACAAGCCGGAGAAATTCAATGACACACGCGCCGTCTTCTCGTCGGGACTCAACAGCAGTGTCGCTGTTCCAGTCGCTGTCGAATTGTTTGGTGGCGTTTCCTGCGCCGCCGTCAGCGTCGCGGTGAAGAGTGTTGGTTGCTTGCCGGAAATCTCGTAAACCGCTCCGTTGGTGTTCGACACGATAAACACGTTTCCATTCGGGCCAGTCTGAATATCAGTGGTGATGCCGAAGTTCTGGCCGATCAGGAGCGGCTCGCTCTCAGTGATGTCGAACTTGTCTTTGTTATCGGCGACACGATCGAGAAGCAACGGGTCATCGTTGAAATCAAAGTGCAAACGATCTCCGGACATCTTGAAACGGAAAAGAAATCCTCCGTAAAGAAACGTGCGTGCGGCACCCACTAACATGTCGCCTTCGTACTGCGGCCCGAGCCCTCGGCCCTGGATAAATCCAAGCGGTGCGGCGGGAATGGCGTACTTCCAACTGAATTCCGGTTCGTTGTAGTGCGCGCCCGGCAACATGTAGAGACGTTGCAATGCCTCCGCCGGCGTATCCGCGATGTTCGTTGGCGACCAGCGCAATTGCTGCAAGTCTTTTGTACCGTATGTGGTTTCGATCTGCTTGAACTCGGCAACGCGACTGCTCGGTCCCATCAGCTGTACCCAGCCGTTGTTTGAACCAGCCGTCACCCGATTCATCTCGTCGAACGCGTCATCGCCATTTTCCTGATCCCAAAGATTTCCAGAGTACGGATCGAACGCCAAGCCGAATCCATTGCGGACTCCGTAGGCATAAATCTTCTGAATGTTTGCGACGGCTTCGGGTGAAAGAGTCGAAACGATGCCATAGAAAGGATTGTCAGTCGGCGTGGTACCGTCATCGTTCAGACGCAGAATCACTCCCGTTAGGTGATTGTTGTCGGGCTCGGGACCGCCGAACTGATCGTCCGCGACCGTTGGGCCTGGACAGGTGGCCGTTGGCCCGCACAAAAGATTTTGCAACAAGCCACGCCGGCCATTATCGCCCATCAAGATGTAAAGCTTGCCGTCGGGGCCGAACCGCAGCACGCCGCCATTGTGATTTCCCCGCAACGGCTGATTTGCATCGGCCTGATATGCGTGCAGCTTGATCAGATTGCGATCGAATACCAGACCGGAACCGTTCCAAATGTAGCGATCGACTCGATTCGACAACGGCTGAAAGACATCCGCCAGATTTGTCGAATCCGCGCCGGTGCTGCTTTCCGTCCAATACAGATAAACGAAACCGTTCTGCGCAAAATTCGGATGCAACGCGATGCCGAGTAACCCGCGTTCGGAAGCGCTGTTGACCGGCAAATCAATAACTGCACCCTGAATAACACCGTTCGTGACGCGCTGAACTTTGCCGGTGTTTTTTTCCAGTACGAAGAAATCGTTCTTGCCGATGAACGCCATGCTGGTCGGCTGGGAGAGTCCGCTTACGACAGTGGTCACCGAAAGATTTGAGTCGAATAGCGATGGTCCTGTGGTAGCGGGGCCAACAGTTGTTTGAATCGTTGACGTGTTGTTCGTGGTGTCGGTGTCGGGCTCAGTCGCGGTCACGCTTGCGGTGTTGCTCAGTTGCCCGGGCGATTGCGGAACGACGGTGATATTCACGATCACGCTCGCCCCGTTATTCACCAAACCAGCGTTGCAGGTGACCGTTGTCGTGCCACTACAAGTGCCTTGCGTCGGTACCGCCGAAACGAAATTGACTCCTCCCGGCAGCGTGTCACTAACCGTCACATTATTTGCTGGCGAGGGTCCGTTGTTAGTGACGACCAGACGGTAGGCGAGACTCGCTGACGCCGTTGCGGGATTAGGTGATGCGGTTTTTGAGATCGTCAAGTTCGCGCTCGCTGAACCCGACACTATCAACTGCGCCGACGCACCGTGCTGCAGGTTGCCGCTGGTCGCATCAACGTTGACGACGTAAGTGCCGGGCGCTGTCGCTGCGACTGTGTTCAGCGTCAGCGTTGTCGATTTCGCAGAAGCGTCCGTGATCACAATCGAGGTCGGACTGAAGCTCGCGGTCGTGTCGGTTGAGAACCCGCTCGCCGCCAATGAGATCGTGCCGGTAAAACCGCCTTGCGGAGTGGCCGTCACGGTGTAAGTGATCGAGCCGCCGGGACTCACTGTGCGGGTGGCGGGAGAAATAGAAAGCGAAAAATCGGCAAGTGGTGTGGTGTCGGAAATCTTGGCGATAAAAACATCCTGCCCGCCCGCCGACGAACTCTGCATCGCCGACTTCGTCGGGAAATTAGTAGAAGCGGTGTAACCGGTGACGTATGCATTGTTCGACGAGTCCAACGCCAGGGGGTTAGTTGAGGTCACGGTACTCGCGTTGCTTTCGTTCCCACTGCCACCGAGGTAGGTTGAATACAACAACACAGTACCAGTGGCGTTGAGCTTCGCCAGAAACGCATCGAACCCGCCGGCATTGGTAATTTGCAGTGGGCTGGCTGTGGGAAAATTGGTAGATGATGTGAACCCCGTAACGTAGGCCTCGCCGGACGAATTGACGGCTACACCCGTCGCTCGATCGTCGCCGCTTCCGCCCAGATAAGTCGCGTAAACTTTCACGCCGGCCGTGGAGACTTTGGCGATGAACGCGTCGAACAAACCGCCGAACGACGGCTGCTCTGGATTCAGCAACGGAAAATTATTCGAAGAGGTCTGGCCGACGATATAGAGGTTGCTTCCGCCGCTATCAAGCGCGATGCCATAGGCTTTATCGTCACCGATGCCGCCCAGATAACTGCACCACACCAGCGAATTTAAGCCGCTTGCGTTCGTATCGATCTTTGCGACGAACGCGTCAAAGCTTCCACCAATGGCCGCTTGAAAAGGATTCTCAGTGGGAAAATCGGGCGACGCGCCATAACCCGCTAGATACGCGATGCCCGTTCCATCAACGGCGACACCGCTGCCCCGATCCGTCGAGGAACCGCCCAGAAACGTCGAGTACAAAATCGCCGTCCCGGCCGGATTTATTTTCGTTAGATATGCATCCGTATCGCCGGCGCGAGTGCCCTGATACGCGCCGGCCGTAACTGGAAACGCATTGGATCTGGTGCCACCCGTGACGTACGCAACGCCAGTTGCATCTACTGCCACGCCTTCGGTCGAGTCATTCTCTTCGCCGCCAAGAAATCCCGAGTAGACCAAGCCGTTTCCCTGCGCGTTGAGTTTGCAAACGATTCCGTCGAAGTCACCTCCACGGTAAACCGGACTAAAGGAACCCATCGTGGTTGGGAAATCCGCCGAGCTCGAATCAACCCGGCCCACGATGAAAACATTTCCGCTGGAGTCAACGGTGATCCCATCCGCGCGATCCAGACCGCTGCCGCCAATGTAGGTCGAGTAAATAATGCTGGTTCCCGTCGGATCGATCTTGGTAACGAACATGTCGGTGAGGCCTTTGTTCACGGTGAAAGCCCCACTCACGGTGGGAAAGTTTGACGACGTGGTGTTGCCACCGATATAGATGTTTCCGTTGATGTCACGCGTAATACTGCTACCGCTGTCGTCGCCACCGCCACCGAGATAAGTCGAAAAAACAATCGTCGGATCGATTACCAGCGTTTGCGAACGATCGTACTCACCAACTTCAAAGCCAACCGTGCGCTTGTCAATCATGACGTATCCGCCGTTAATGGTGTGACGTTCGCCTCCACCTTCCTGGTAGATTGCCGGCTTACGTTGTGTGATCTCGCGGCCGTTGAATGAAACGGCGAGCGTGCCGTCCGGGCGCAATTGTGGGCGCGCGCTTTTGGCAAAGGATATTCGAATCGTTTTCGGATCGGCGCCGGGTGAAAGTCTGAAGTCGTATTCCAGCTCACGGTTATTGCTGTAGAAGATTAGATTAGTCCGCGGGTAGATCTCTCCGTAAACGACGCGACGAAAGGTCGGTACATTCGTCTGCCATTTCGCAGGATTGTTGCCCAGCAAGTAATTCTGACGGCCGGGCAGCGATTCAGCGCCGCTAATCGTCGCGTCGTGATTCGCGCCCAGGAATCTCATTTGCAACGGAGTAGAACAGGCTGCCAGCCTGTTCCTACGCGCCGAACGCGATGACCGTCCGAACAGGCTAGCAGCCTGGACTACATTTTGTTCGCATTTGTCGTGGAACTGGACAACGGCTGCATCCGCTAGTAAGAAAACATTGACGCCGCCTTGGCGTGATAGGAACTTGACTCGCGAATCGGTCTGACCTGCATTCTGCTCAAACGCCAGTGGCAGCCGCGCGGCGAAATCAGTGGCGATTTCTGGTCTTTGATTCCATTCGACCGAATGTTTCCGTACGCCACCAATTCGCGCAGATTGAGGTTGAGGCTGCGCAAACATCAGCCAGGCGCCCGCCAAAAGCAGAAGCAAGACCGCTGTGATTTCTCGCTTTGAATTCAATGCGCTCGACCGCAAGAGATTACCAAAAACAGATCGACGATGATTGAGCAATTTCAATCACACGCTCAATCACCGTCGAGGAGAGTCGCGCCGGCCATCTTCCGGCCACAGCATTTCGCATTAACCCAGGAACCCGATGTTCTGCGTTGCGAACTTACTTAAATTGGGGAAAATCGTGGTGAGCAGCGCCGGATCCAATCCGTACCAACGCGCCAACGTCGCGCCGTACTGATCGATTGCGGTGGTTGGAATCCAACGGCCACGATTGCCACCGTCGTCGTCGGGACCGTTCGCGGCGAGGGTGGGGTAAGCACCATAGAACGTACCGCCCAGCACCGCGCCACCCATAATAAACGCATGACTGCCCCACGCATGATCAGTGCCCACGCTGGTTGCGCCTGACCCTGATGCCTGGAATGTGCGTCCGAAATCCGAGAGGGTGAATAGAGTTACACTGTTCGCGTTACCCTGCGCATTCATTTCATCGTAGAACGCACGCGCTGCCTGACTAAACTGCGTCAGGAGGTTACCCTGGTTGCCCGCGTTGTTTGGCTGGGTCGGGTCGGTTGAAGTTTCGTTCGTATGCGTGTCGAAACCTCCGAGCGAACAAAAGAAAATCTGCCGCTTCAAGCCGAGCGTGTCTTTGATCTTGATTAGCTTCGCTACCTGCTTAAGTTGATTGCCAATGCCTGTGCCTGGAAACGTCGCGGTCATCGCCGGATCGGGTTGATTCAGAATCTGGTCGGCGCTTAACGCGGTGTTCATCGTGTCACTCGCGCCTTTAATCAGAATCTGATTCGTGTCAAAGGTAAGCAGTTGACGGAAGCTGCTGCCGTTCGTAAACGGATTTGCTGACGCCGGTCCGCCCCAATTCAAACTCAAGACGCTCTGCAGCGACCCCGTGCCGATGGCGATTTGCCTGGTCGTGATGCCCGTTTGCAGAAGATTGGTGCCCGCGACGGAGATGCCCATTGGCAAAACTGTAGGACCGTTCAGACTGCCGGTGTTGTCGGCAACGCGCCCGCCCCAGCCTGTCTGGCCGGTCGTGTTCACGATTGAGCTCATTTGTTGGTTGACTTGATCCGAGTGTGAAAACAGTTGGTATGGACGATAAGCGCCGCCGACGTTGGCTTGATACTGAGCTTTCGTGGTCGGCCGCAGTAGCGGGCCATAGTTGCAAAGCACCGCGAGCTTTCCATCCTGCCACGGCTTGATTAGTCCCGGCAGTTGCGCTGGAGTAGCAACTTCCGGAGACAGGTTGGGATGCAAACCGAATTGTCCGCCACTTGCCGGATTGATCGCTAACAACATCGATTGAGTGAGACCCAGATTCGGCGAAGTGCTCGGATTGCCGCGAGCAGTTGCATAGGCGTTGAATTGGTTCAGGTCGACGATCATGTTGTTGCAGTCCGAACCACCGCTCAGAAACACACAGACGAGCGCCTTATAGTCGCTCGCTATGTTCTGCGCCTGGACAATTGAGTTGATTAGTCCGAGGCGATCGGCGGCCGAAACGAGCGCCGCGGCAGACAGGCCGCAGGCGGACTGAGTCAGAAATCTTCTTCGCGATTCGTTCATTGATTTACCTCTGGATCTGATACTGCGACGAACTAGCTACCAGGTAGATTGCCGTGCGCGTGCGACCGCCAGGGTCGCCGCTGGAAATCGCGTTGACCGCAGCCACTATGCTCGCATTCATGCTCGACGACATCGTGCCATGCATGAGACGCGTATTTAGCGCGTCAACCAACCCCTGCGGGTTGGCGGCCGCCAGCGACTGCAGACTTGAGTAATCAATCTTCGTTCCCACCGGGCGGTTCGTTCCCGTGGGTATTCCCGGCACTCCGGTGTTTAGGAGGAAAAGCGTGTTCATAAAGTTCGCGCGCGTATAAGTGCTCGAAGTATCCAATATCCCAAACTCCGGTCCAAACAAATTCGTGCCGGGGAGGTTGAAGTTAGCGGGAAAATAGCTGAACACCGTCGGCGGGTTGAACACGTTCTGCCCCATATTGTTGCTGAGGCTGCCAGGAGTGAAACTAGTTACCAGTACGCCATCGGTCTTTGTCGCGTCAGTTGCATTGAACGCGCGCAACAGGTGCGTCATCAACAAAACCGGTTCGCGCAAATGCCCGTAATTAGGATCCGTCTTCACATCGCCGCGCGCTTCCGGATCAAGCAGAATTTCGGTAATCACGGCCCTTAAGTCGCCCCGAACAGCGGAGCCGTTATCGGCAAACGCTGCGGCACAACGGCCAACGTATGCCGGTGACGGATTGCTGGTCACGAACTGATGAATCAGTTGGGTGCAAACAAAAGGCCCGGTGTTGGGATGGTAGAACAGATTGTCAATCGCCAGACCCAGTGACGTCACCGCGTAAGCTTGGGTGTTCGCAGTGTTCCCGGTGCAGTTCGAACAGGCGGGAATCACTACCGGATTTGGACTGCGAATGTCGGTCAAAAGGGTTTTTTGGTTAATGTCGTACCGCGCTCGATTGCTGTTCGGCACCATCGGATCACGATAATTCGCGATTGATGTAAAAGTGCCGTCACCATTGGCGAACTGCAAGGGAGTATCTAAATCCCAACCAGTGAACACACGCGCCAAGTTCGTAATCGTGGTCTGATCATAAGTCGGAACGCGATTGCCCTGCGCGTCCAGGGTGGGCGTGCCGTCCTGATTCAACGTGTCCGTGCCGAGCGAAAACAACTGCATAATCTCGCGCGCGTAGTTCTCGTTCGGAGTCGGATTTGTTTGGCTCACGACTGAGTTGCCGCGCATGTTGAGATACTCACCCATGCCCGGATTCAAAGTGATCTCGTAAAGCAAAGTGCGGAAGTTGCCGAGCGAGTTTCGATCGATTGTTTGCAGATAAGGCGCAAACCAGAATGCCTGATTGCTATTCAACACCTGCCCGCCCACGACGATAAACTTATGAAACGCAAATGAAGTTCGCTGCCGCAATTGATCAGATTGCGTCAGCGCGTTCAGCATGAACTGCTTTTGCAGTGGATATAGTGTGTAGTTGTCCCTGAAGCACGTCGTACTTGAATCACAGGCGGGCGCGGGCGGACTGGCCGGGTAAAACTGGGGATAAGGCGTCGAAGCGGGATAATCAGAAGACAACAGGAATTTTGGATTTGATGAATCCGAAAATTGCGGGGACATGTTGAACTGCTCGTTGATGTAAGCCGGTATTCCAATCGCGCGCAGGTGATTGAAATCCACATCGTCGCCCCGCTGTCCCCAGCTAGCCTGCTCGAGGAAGCGCTTGAGATCACTATCTGAAGCGAACGCGGGATCGTTGTATTGCGCCTGAAATTGCGCCAGCGTCAGAGGCGTCGCTGTCGCCGGTGGCGTCGATGGCGCTGGTGTTCCGGTGGCTCCCGGATCATCCGCCGGCCCGCCGCCGATTTGGCCAATCGCGACGCGCACTCGATTGCTCGCCATGCCGTGCAGATTCACCCGCACCAGGACGTCGCCAAGATTGCTCGCCATCGAATCATTTAGCCGCAACACAACCATGTAGACGCCGCCGAAATTCGGAACTGTGCCAACATATTCCACCTTCAGGGAGTAACTCTTTCCGGTGGCATCCTGTGCATCAGCAGTTAACGAATTCGCGCCTTCGCCCTGAAGAAACTGAAAGTCCGTACCGAACAAAGTGATGCGCGTCTGCGGATCGGATGGACTGAAATTCGTCTCCATGTTCAGCGAAAAAGGCTCGCTGACGAAGGAGACTGACTCGAGCACAATGGCGCGCGTCGATGCCGCTGAGACGCTGTAAAGGGTCGGACTCTTCAGGTTTGCCGCCAACGCCGACTGCCGCAGGCCCGCGAAAGACAGAAGCGTCACACACACGACCGCCACGAAAGGTCGGCGCCAACAGGAAGCACGATTTCTCATATGGGGTGCTCTCTCGTCAAAACAGATTACGAATCGACAATGAGGCTGGTCAATTTGTCTTAGTTGGTGGAGGGGCCACCGGGCAACTGAACCCTGGTCAAGTGACTATAGCGAGCAGCCGCCATTCAGGTCAATACTTTAGACGGGGAGCGTTTCACATTGGCTGAGAAGATTTTACCGGGGATTTTTAAGTCATTCTGCTTGATAGTGCACAGACTCAGTCTGTGAATGTGACTCAGACACGAGTCTAACGGTCAGTCATTATCACAGACTGAAGTCTGTGGCACTTCAGAGTCTTGAAGTGGCGCGAATAAACTCGTAAAAACCAGCGATCGAGCCGAGAGTGACGCCCGCAACCAGTAGCCAAGGCTTGGTCCCGAGCCAGCGGTCAAGCAACCACCCGAGAAGGAGTCCCGCCACAACCGCGCCAAACAGGGAGAACGCGGCCGCATAGGCAATGCCGGATCGTCGGTTGGTTTCTTGTTTGTCTTCGTCCGGCATCTGAGATCGGCAAAACCAACTGCTAACGACGCCGCGGAGTCAGTATCGGCAGCGGTAGCGACCGGGCAATCCAGTGCCGATTTCCAATTGCCGATTGCCGATTGGAACAAACGCAATAAGAAATCGGCAATCGGCAATCGACGATTGGCAATGCCAAGACCCGGTCGCTACCGCTGCCGGTACTGACTTCATTTCCGCCATCTTGATCTTGTTACATAGTTCTTGGGGCCTTCAAACAGCAAGCCTCGCCGCGAGTGACGCATCGAATCGTGGATGAAGCACACATGCGTGCACCAACACGGCTTGCCCCCATCGATCGCATCGACTTCCTCTTGTCTTTCATGCGCCGTCCAGAGCGCACCGAAGTCATAGTCGTAAGTCTTCAACGACGCAAACTTCTCACGCAGCTCACACGCGCGGACGTCGCCGTTGCAATCGATGACGGCGATTGTCTCTCCGGCAGTACATGCGAACGGCCAGGCTGACGGTTTCAAAAAGTTGCGGTGCTGAGTTCGATAGTGCGTCGTGATGGTGCCGACGTACGCGATATTCTTCGCGAGACGCGTGGTTGCGTCGTCGTTCGCAAACATTCGATCGCCATAACGCTTCGTCAGTTGCGAGATGTATGAGTACATCGGCGGCAGTACTTCCGGAGGCACCTGCTTGATTTCGTCGCCGACTGGAGTGTCGCCGCGAACAATGTTGAAGTATTGCCCGTCCAGCTTGAAGTTGCCCCACATGAACTCGGCGAGTCGTTCGATCTCTGAGTAGTTGTCCGCACAGACAACCGTATTTACATTCAAACGAAACCTGTCGGCGTATTTCTCTTTCAGCGGATAAAGCGATTCGATGCAGTCGAGCGTCTTCTGCCAGTGGCCCGGCACGCCCCGAACTCGATCGTGCGTGGCGCCGTAGCCGTCTAATGCGACGTTAAGATAAAGATGGAGCGATGGATGTTGACCCAGCGCGTTGTCAACAACTGAGCAAACGCGCTCTTTGACAAGGCCATTCGTCGGAATGATCAACCGACGGACTCCGTTATTCCGTACGAACATGTCGACGATCTGCGAAGCGTCGTGACGCAGTGTTGGCTCGCCGCCAGAGAGCCAAAGGTCGGTGATCGATGGCATGGTCCGCGAGATCTTATCGATTTGCGCGAAGGTCATGTCACCAGGTTGATTTAGTTCTGCATGGTAAAAACAGGTGCGGCAGAGAGAATTACAGCGCGAGGTAACAAACAGGATCACGGTGCCGAGACGCTTTTCGCGCTTCGTCGAACGAATGAGCTGCACAAATTGGACTGCTTTGCTGGTCATTAATTTCTATGAGTTCCCCTCCCTTCTCCCTCTGGGAGAAGGGCCGGGGATGAGGGCTTAGACATTGCAGATTTTGATTGCCGATTTTCCGATTGCAGATCGCGATGAGGTCAGTACCCGGAGCGGTAGCGACGGGGTCATCGGATTATTAAGATCGGAACCCGGTCGCTACCGCTCCCGGTACTGACTTTATGTCGCAATCGGCAATTGGCAATCGGCAATGCGTCAGGCCCTCACGTAACTTTCTCCCAGAGGGAGAGGGCTTGAAGTTATTTGATTCGTCAAGTATGTCATTGCCCTCACGGTCGGGCTACTGCCCGGATTTCACGGGGTTCGCGACATCGATGACAACGCGCCACATCCCTGAGACTTTTCTCCACACGCGCGCATAGTTGCCACTCTCTGTAATCGTGCCGCTCTTCTTGTCGCGCAATTCGTATGTGCCGTAGCTGTACCCTAAATCTCCGGCGCGCGAAACATCAGCAAAGGCGGGCGTCCAAGTCCACACAATTGATGCTGGATACATTGCTGTCGCAGCATCGGCGCGCCCAACAAACGGCATCTGATTTTCTCGATAACCGCGCACCTCGACGTCCGCGTTCAGAAGAAACGCTTCCGACGCGCCCTGATCTGCCGAAGCTTTGGAAAACTCGCGTTCGGCATTTAGCAGATCGGCTCGCGCTGCCTCGCTGTCGACCGCGTCTGAGCCGATCAAACCGCGGTGGCTCGCAGGTGGAAACGCTGGGTTTGGTTGCGCTTTTGGCTCTGGATGGGAAATTCCAAGGTCGAGTACGAACCGCCAGTTGCCATCGGCTTGCTTCTTCCAAATCGTCATGAAGTTCCCGAACGCCGTCGGCTTCGCGTCTTTAATGTCGTTCTTGTATTGCCCAGGCCCAGTCGTGTAACCCAGATCGCCGCTGCGCGACATGAACGCATAAATCGGCTGCCAGGTCAGCAATGGACGTGTAGTCGACGACGGCAGCGGATGCTCCTGCATCCATTTCTTGCCAATGACGGCGCGCGGGCGAAAGAGGATGCCATCGTCAGCAATGAAGGCCGCGAACGCTTCGCGAGTTCCTTTCTCTTGCGACATGCGCGCGAAGGATCGCTCGGTCTCGATCATCTGTGTAAACGCATCTACGGACTTCTTCTTTTGCGCCACGGCCGGGAAGAACAAGCCGCAAGAGAATGCGAGCATCGAGAGGAAAACGAGGTGTCTTTCTTTACGTTTCTTTGCAACTTGGCGCCTTGACGTGAGCCGTCCGCCTGTCAACAACGAATAATCACGCCAAGACGCAAAGACGCAAAGTCTCGCAAAGTTGCTCATTCGCGCGAAAGGATGACAGTTTCAGTCGGCGATTTCAATTCATAGGTTATGCCGCGCCATTTGATGCGTCGCGAAGCCGTCGCCGCCAATGCGTTGACGAGAAAAAGTAGCGATGCGAAAGGCCAGAGGCATGTGTGCGCAAGGGTCGTGGGCCAAGTCCGCATCTGTTCGTCAGCAATCACCAAGCCGACGGCGCGCAGACGCAGGTGCGACTTCACCGCACCCATCGCAAAAATCAGCATCAGAAGGACCAGCGGCGTGACGAATGAGAGACCAAGCGCGACTCGGCCTGCGACGAACACGATCCCACCAAAGAAGGTCACGAAGAATATTACGCTACCGATAAGAACCGACCGCCAAAGATGCGGCGCGTACGCGCGCGTGATTTTCAACTGGCGCGTAGTGAACTCAAACAACTGGTTCCAGTTCGAACGATGAAATGAAGGCGTCAGGCAATGCGGCACGAACTTGATCGGCAATCCAACTCCATGCAGCACACGCGTAATGGTGAAATCGTCGGAGACCGTGCCGCGCCAACGCGCGACGATATTCAATCTTTCGAATGTCGCGCGACGAATCGCGGTTGAGCCGCCCCAGCAGAAGTTCTTATCGGTTCGCTCGCCGAGCGCGGATGCAATCGCCGCATTCCAAACTGAGAGTAAATGCGACGCGATGCCCGCTTTCGCCGCGACAAACCAGCGATAACCTGTAGTTGCACCAATCGATTCATCCTGAAGTGGCGCGATCAATGCGCGCAGCCAAAACTTCTGCGAGCGTGCGTCAGTGTCGGCAAATACGAACACCTGGCTTGCTGGATGGGCCGCACGCAATGCTGCGCGCAAATTGTGAACCTTCTGTCCACTGTCAGTGGCCGCGCCCGCGACGATCGTGCTGATCACTGGTCCGGTTTGTTTCTTGAAAGAGTGGCGTGCTTCTTCGATAACGGTGAAAGCCGGGTCGTCGGTGGAGTCGCTCACGAAAATTATTTCGTATCCAGGATAGTCCTGCGCGAATAGGCTGAGAATGTTCTCTTTCAACCCCGGATCGACGCCGCGACATGGAACAAAAACTGTAACGAAAGGTGTGTAATCGCTTAACTCTTCCGCGAGTTCCTTCTGCAAATAACGAACAAAGCGGACCCCGCCGCGCAACGAGAGCAGACCGAGGTAAATAGAAATTACCGCGAAGAAATAAAAGATGTAGAGGAGCAAGACGCGAAAAGTTTACTGCGAAGCACCAGGATTGTCCGAGACCTCGGGGGCGGCGGCAGCAGGCGCCACAGCCGGCGTGGCGGGAATCAGCTTTTGCGCGAGCGCGATAAACGGCTGTGGGTAAACTCCGATGAAGATTATGAGGACAAGCGAGACCACCAGTCCCGCGCGCAACGCATTCGAGAGCGACAGGGGCTCATCATCAGCGATCCGATCGCCGAGGTACATCACGCGAATAAATCGAATGTAGTAGTAGAACGAGACGACGATGTTGATGACGGCCCAACCCGCGAGCCAGTAGTACCAGGATTTATGCTCGAGCTCACCGCGACTCAACAATCCCCACAGCAAAAAATACTTTCCAATGAATCCGCCCGTGCCGGGCAAGCCACCGAGCGACAGCATGAAGATCGCCATCATTGCGGCCATACCTGGGGCCTTCTGCGCCAGACCCGTCATGTCATCGACGTTGTCGCCGATGATGCCGCGCCGGCGCAGGCTGATGATGATGCCGAACGCGCCCATGTTCATGAGCGTGTAGACGAGCAGATAAATAAACAACCCAATATTGCCGTAAGTGTTGTTCGCGATAATCGCCAGCAGCAAGTAACCGGCGTTTGAAATTGATGAGTACGCCAGCAGTCGTTTCGAATTCTCCTGAGTAATCGCGGCCCAATTGCCGACGACGATCGTCAGCGCGGCCACGATGCCAAGCAGTGGCGCCCAATCGATTTGCATCGGCCCGAGCGCGACGAAGAAAATGCGCGCATAAAGCGCGAAGCTCGCCGCCTTCGATCCGGTTGAAAGGAATGCGGTGACAGAAGTCGGCGCGCCTTCGTAAGCGTCGGGCGCCCACATATGAAATGGCACGGCCGCGACTTTAAAGAACAGTCCGGCCGCCAGTGCAATCATCCCAAGCAGCAGCAGTGGCCGAAGTTCGGTCGGCCTGCTTGCCAACGTGGTTCCGATGTTCCCGAGATTCGTTGAACCCGCAATCCCGTATAGCAGCGACATGCCGTACAGCAGAATGCCGGACGAGAACGCACCCAGCAGGAAATACTTCATGCCGGCTTCATTCGATCGCTTCTGCCGTTTCGTAAACGCGACCAGCACATAAAATGTCAGCGCCATTAACTCGAGCGCAATGTAGAGCGAAATCAGATCGTAGCCGCTCGCGAGGAACATCATCCCGACAGTCGCGAACAGAACGAGTGCGTAATACTCGCCATGCTGCTCGCGCTCGATGTCGAGATAACGAATTGAAATGGCAATGGCCAGAGCGGCCGCAACCAGGAAGAGCGCGCGGAAAATCAGCGCGAACCCGTCGATATGCACCATGCCATAAAAGCCGTCCATGGGCGCTAGCGTCGGGAGGGAACTGAAACGGAACGTGCCGCCCATGTTCACGAACTGCGCGCCGAGAGACACGAGGGCGAGTCCGATGCCCGCGAGCGAAAAATATGCGGTCCACTTACTCAGCCTGTACGGCAGGATTACTTCCATCACCAGCGCCACGCACGCGGCGGCCGTAATGATCAACTCCGGCGCGATCAGTTGCAGATCACCGACGTTGAAGAGAGATGGAGTTTGAAGAAGCAGCATCGTCCGTTGTCTATCTTCTTCGTCCGCGAAGCGGACGATTTGAAAGTAGCCCAGCGCTTCAGCGCTGGGTCAAGGTCATAAATGGTTTCCTAGCCCGCGAAGCGGGCGACAGAGTTTTACAGAACCGCGAGCGGTAGCGAGCGGGGTAACGGCTCAAGTTGTCTTCTGATCCGCTCACTATCGTTCGCGGTTCCGTAATAATGTCTGCCGTCCGTTTTCACGGACTTAATACCTTATTGTTGCGGTCTCACCTGTACCGGCGCGCTTATTGTTGTCGGCGGCGCAGTCGTGATTGTTGTACCGGCTCCCGCCTGCCCGGGAATCGGATAATTCGGTTTGATCTGCTTCACAACGGAGTTCACTGGCTTCTCGATGTAGCGAATGAACGGCGTCGGAAACATGCCGATCCACAGTGACATGATTACCAGCGGGAGCATGTAAGCCCATTCGCGTGCACTGAGATCAGGTAGAAGCTTGTTCTTCTCGTTCGTGATCTCGCCAAAAAACATCCGCTGATACAGCCAAAGCATGTAACCGGCATTCAATATAATTCCCAGTCCGGCCCACCCGGCCCACCAGGGATTTGCTTCGAACGCCCCCCGCATCGCCAGGAATTCGGAAATGAAAACTGCGAGCAACGGCAGTCCGATCGCCGTCATCGCCATGGCGAGAAACACCGCCGCGTATCCGGGCATCACATGCGACAGGCCGCCGAACTCTGCCACGTTGCGCGTGTGACGCCGCTCGTAAATGATGCCCACGAGCAAAAACAGGGCGCCGGAGTAAATGCCGTGATTGATCATCTGCATGACGGCGCCATTGACGCCGTTCGGATTCAACGCGAATAGGCCGAGCATCACGATACCCATCGATGAAACCGACGAATACGCGACCAGCTTCTTCACGTCGCCGTCTTTCTTCACCACAAAATACATTGCGGCCAGCGCGCCGTAGATAATTGAAACAATCGCGAGAAAGACCATGACGCTGCGCACACCGAAGCGTCCGAAGAACGCTTCGTCCATCGAAGCTTTGGGAAACATCGGCAGGTTAAAACGATAGAATCCATACGTGCCCAGTTTCAGCAGAACGCCGGCAAGAATGACCGATCCAGCGGTGGGCGCTTCGACGTGTGCATCCGGCAGCCACGTGTGAAACGGCCACATCGGAACTTTGATCGCGAAGCCCAGCGCGAACGCGAAGAAAAGCAGCACCTGAACTTTGTCGAGGCTCAACACTGAGCCAATCGCTTGCATGTAGAGAATATTGAAAGTGCCGGTGCTGTTCTGTGCCGCCGTTTGAATGGTGTTCGACACCAGCGCCGCCGCTTCTTTGTTGCCGGAAAGCAAATCCAGGGTCGCGGGCACAATCTTCGCAGTCAGTGCTGTGTCTTGCGTCAGGAAATACATCTTCAGAATTCCAAGCAGCATCACGACTGAACCGACGAGTGTATACAGAAAGAATTTGATCGCCGCGTACAGACGGTTCTCGCCGCCCCAGATTCCAATCAGGAAATACATCGGGACAAGACCAACTTCGAAGAACAGATAGAACAGGAACATGTCCATCGACGTGAAAACGCCGAGGATGAACGTCTGCAACAACAGGAGCAGGATGTAATACTCTTTCTCCCGCTTGGCGATGTACTTCCATGACGACAACGCCGCGAGCACGCCGAGAAATGTTGTCAGCACAATCAACAAAACCGACACGCCGTCGACGCCCATCTGATAACGCGCGCCGATGATGGGAATCCACGTATGGTCTTCGAGGAATTGAAAGCCGCTAACGAGGCGGTCATATTTGAACAACCACAGCGACGCGATGAAATCCAGTATCAGCCAACCCGTCGCGAACTTTTTGATGAGATCGTTCTGCTCTCTTTTGAACAGTCCGAGAATCAAAAGCCCACCGAGCGCCGGCAGCCAAACAATGATCGAGAGAATGTTGTGTGTAATCACGTCAGTCCTCGCAACGTGTCAGAAGCCCGCGCGTAAGCAAGGGCGCTCTTTGCAAACTTGCCCTCCCTGACGGTCGGGCTTCTGACACTAAAACGCCTTTATCAAATAGAACGCCACGGCGACGAGCAATCCAATCACCATCACCAGCGCGTAGT
The DNA here is from genome assembly GCA_965653675.1 of uncultured bacterium. Classification (GTDB taxonomy): domain Bacteria; phylum Acidobacteriota; class Blastocatellia; order Pyrinomonadales; family Pyrinomonadaceae; genus UBA11740. The sequence goes on along the minus strand of CBFHBA010000001.1, from coordinate 51,092 downwards.
TCTGGGTGAAGCCGGTTTGCGCTGCGCGCACGATCGGCGACATCAGGCGAACAACAAAATTCGCAATTGTGTTCACTAACCCGTCGACAAAATACTTGTCGGTGAGACCGGTAACCTTACTCGACAAACGCGTTGTCCACGCCGAACCGTTTACCACACCGTCAACTACTTCTGAGTCGAACGTAAACACGCCGCGCGCCAAATCCATCGTGCGCCGCGTGATCGTCAGTCCGTAGAATTCGTCAATCCAATACTTGTTGTAACTAGCGAGATACAGCGGCCGCAGTCGCCTAGCCCAAACATCCGCGAGATTGGGACTCTTCACATAGAACAGGAGACCCAGTCCAATGCCGAGGCCCGCTACGACAAGCGAAATGATGATAAAGACCCATTCGGTCGCGGTTTCGCTGTGAACCTTTTCCTCAATCGTATGAGCGAGATTAAAGCCTGTTTGCGATGCTTCAGATGATTCCTTGTCGACGCCCGCATGTAGTTCACGCCCGAGCCGTTCGCGATCCGCTGGACTCGCGTTGTCTGATAGAGGTCCTTCATTGCCAAGCAAAGGCGTCTTGCCTTGTTGAGCGACCTGGCTCCCCGCTTCTGGCTTTCCGAATTGTCCCGTTTCTTTATTCCAGATGATCGGCTCCATCCAGTTGACGATGTTCATGCGGCCGCCCACATGCTTGCCGCCCGTAAAGGCAGTACTGATGCCGACAAATCCCCCGACCGTCGCAAGGATCGCGAGCACTACCAAAGGCACCCACATAGACTTCGGCGATTCATGCGGAACGTGAGCGTGCTCGTCAGGAGTTCCGTGCTCTTTCTTCTGCGCGTGACCCTCGTGTGGCTTGCCGTGCTCATGGCCCACGAAACGTTCTTTGCCCCAGAACGTCATCGCTACCAGGCGCGTCATGTAAAAAGCGGTGCAGGTCGCGGCAATTGTTCCCACTAACCACACCAACCAGCCCAACGGAATCTGCGTTGTCGAAGCCGCGTTCCAAAGGATCTCGTCTTTCGACCAGAACCCGCTGAACGGAATGATGCCGCAGATTGCCAGCCACCCGGCAAGGAAAGTTATGTAAGTGATGGGCATGTATTTCTTCAAGCCGCCCATTTTCCGCATGTCCTGCTCGTGGTGCATGCCGTGAATGACTGAGCCTGAACCAAGAAACATCAGCGCTTTGAAGAACGCATGGGTCATCACGTGAAAGATGCCGATGATGAACGCGCCCACGCCGCAAGCGAGAAACATGAACCCAAGCTGCGAGACGGTTGAGTAAGCCAGAACTTTCTTGATGTCGTTTTGCGTGATGCCGATCGTCGCGGCGAAGATCGCGGTGAATGCGCCGACCAAAGCGACCACCAGCATCATTGTCTGCGAATGCTGAAAGATGACGTTCGTGCGCGTCAGCATGTAGAGTCCCGCGGTCACCATCGTCGCCGCGTGAATTAATGCCGATACTGGTGTGGGCCCAGCCATGGCATCGGGGAGCCAAACGTGCAGCGGAAACTGCGCCGACTTGCCGCACGCGCCAATCATCAAGCCCAGCGCAAGCCAGGACATCAAGCCCCAGGTTCCCAAGCTCTCAACCGGATAACCCGCGGCCTTTTGAATGACATCTGTATATTGAGCGGTGCCGAAGGTCGCGATGATGCCGAAAATCGCGAGAATGAAGCCAAAGTCGCCAACGCGATTCGTAATGAAAGCTTTGCGCGAAGCGTTCGCGGCTTCATCTTTGTTGAAGTAGTAACCAATCAGCAGATACGAGCAGAGACCGACGCCTTCCCACCCGACGAACATCATCACGAAATTCGAACCCATGACGAGCACGAGCATCGAAAACATGAAAAGTCCCATGTAGGCGAAGAAGCGATAGAAGCCGGTGTCGCCGTGCATGTAACCGGTGGCGAAAACAAAGATGCAAAGACCGACGCCCGTCACGATCAGCATGAAGACGGCCGAAAGCGGATCGAGCTGATAGCTCCACTCGATGTTCAGGAGCGAACCGGTCGGTGAACCTGATTGACTGTAGCCGAGGCTTTGGCTAACTGCGCCGCCCGGAATCCATGTGAATGCGGCTTGGGTTGTGACGTAAGGATTCGGCCACTGCGGTTCGCTGCCAAATCCGTATGAGTAAACAGCTGAGAGGCTGATGAGAAATGCGAGTGCGACTGTGCCGACGGCAATTCCGCCCACCAGCTTTTCGGAAAAGCGAAACCAGCGGCCGAAGATGCCGTTGATGGCGGCGCCCACCAGAGGTAGCAGGGGAACTAGCCAGATGTATCTGTACATAAAGACGGGACTTTGTACTTTGTGCTTCGTTCTTTGTTCTTATCGGTTAAGTTGAAATGTGACCACTCCGCATCGCGCGCAAAGTACGAAGTACAAAGCACCAAGTACAGCGCTTTACCACTTCATTAAGTCAATCTCATCAACCCAGATCGTTTCGCGATTGCGATAAAGCGCGATGACGATCCCGAGTCCAATCGCCGCTTCCGCCGCCGCCACCACGATGATGAAAACTGTGAACACCTGACCGGCGAGCGGATTGACATTTGCGCCGCCGGTGTCCTGCAAGTAACGCGAGAACGCGATGAAGTTCAGATTTGCCGCGTTCAGAATCAGCTCAATCGACATGAAAATGACGATGATGTTGCGTCGCGTCAGCACTCCTGCGACGCCGATGATGAACAGGATCGCGCCGATCACCAGAAACTTTGACAGGTCGGGATGCTTGATACTCTCCAGCGCCCCCGAGACACGGCTCGTTTCCTGAAAGATCAAACCAGGCATTGTGGAAAGATGAATCATTGGTGCTCAGCCGCGTAGCGGCAAAATATTTATAGAACCAGGACTATCCTCTTAACTCGAACGTTCAGGAGCAAAATATATGTCGCCCATAACTGGGCTGAACAAAATGTTGGGCCATTAGATACTAGAAACATTTCGCGCCTGACGGCGCTCAAGACATTTCTTCCTAAACTACATCCGTATTACTTGCTGACATTGGCTGCAGGATTTCCGGATCGACGTCGTCGGCGGCGGCTTCTTGTTTCAAAGTGCGCGCCAGCATTACGGATCCGACGATTGCCACGAGTAAAAGCAGGCTCGCGATTTCGAACGGCAGCGCGGCGTACGTGTAAAGACTGGTGCCGACGCGTTCAGTTTCTTTCGTCACACGGCTGACCCCGGTGGCGCTCGTTGCCAGTTCGGCCTGTTGTGCTTCGCGCGTTTGCGCAGCTTGTTCGATCTTCGCTGCATCGCGCTTCTGCAACCCTTGATAACCGCGATTGATCGCGAACAACAACCCGAGCACCAGCAGCAAGCAAAAGATTAACGCAGCCCCGACCTGAGATGGGCGATTGAAGATCGCCGCAGTTCCTTGTTCTTCCGCGGCGACATTGACGAGCATGATGACGAACAGAAACAGCACCATCACGCCGCCCACGTAAACCAGAATCTGCACGCCCGCGATAAATTCCGCACCGAGCAAAATGAAAAGCGCGGCCACGGAAACCAGGGAAGAAATCAGAAAGAGTGCAGAGTGCACCGCGTTGCGCGCCATGACGGTCAAAAGCCCCGCCAGAATCGCGGCGATGGAGAAGACCCAGAAGAAGACAGATTCCCAACCTGACAAGATCATTGCCGATTGCCGATTGCCGATTGCCGATTTGAAATTCGTTTGGCGCGTTGCAGCGCACGTGATGCCGAAATCCGAGATTGTGCAAATATTCTCGTTAGCTCGTTCGCCTCGTTAAGAAGAGGTTGAACAAGTTTCGGCTGGAGCAGTTCGCCATCAATTATCATTTCCATCCAATAGCCGCTTTCGTCCGCTTCTTCCTCAGCTATTCCAAGCTTTGCAACGAACTCAGGTTTTGATCTGCCACGACAAGCAGCACGATAATTCGCGCCAACTGATGTGCCTGACCTTTTAAGCTGACCGCCAATGGCTCGGCCCGATATGGTGTTAGGCAAAGCGGCCACGAGCTTCAATACTCACAATGCAAATTGCTTCGTCCGTTTTTTCAACCCATCTGCAGTCATAATTGGTGGAAGTCTCCTTTGACCACATGCCAATTGGAAATCGGCAATTGGCAATCGGCAATTCGCCTAGCTTTCGTACTTAACGGTTTCCCTTCCCTGCTCCAGCATCTCCCGGTTCCACACAAATCCCGCCCTCGAATACGTTGCTAATTCAAAGTCCTGCGTCAGCTCCAGACAATAAGTTGGACACGCTTCCTGACACAGTGCGCAGAACATACAGCGCGAAGTATCGAAAATGAACTCGTCCAGAACTTTCTTGCGGCGCGGTTTGCCGGCGACGACAACTTCGACGTCCATCGGAATAACGTCGATGCAGTCTTCGGGACACGCGAGCGCGCACAGGTTGCACGCGATGCAGAGCGTGTCATGCGTCTCCGGATCCATATTCAGGCGCGGCGCGCCGTGGAATCGCGGCGCCACATCGGGACGGACTTTCGGATACTGTTCGGTATAAATTCCCTTGCCGGCCACGGCGTCGCGATCGGTGAGCGCACCAATGTTGAAGCCGAGTGTCACCCCCAATCCCTTCAAGAGATCGACCATGAAGAAGCGCTTCAGCTTCTGTGCGAATGTTGGTTTGGGAACAGGAACTAATGGCATGACAAGAAATTTGAAATTATTAATTTCTAATTTTCAATTTTCAATTCGCGTCCGTTTAGAGTCGGGGCTACTGCCCGACCGATCGGCGGGCGGTAGCCCGCCGCTAAACATTCTCACTCGTGACCGGAACAACCGCCGGCTTTCCTTTCGGCAAATCAACCAGACGTATCTGTCGCCGCTGTTTCTTCAGATTGAAATCACGCGAACGCCAATTAATTAGGGACAGGATGCCGGCTGTCAATAACAAATTGACTATACCGAATCCAATCGCAATTACTTTTCCAGTAGGAGTCAGACCAAGCCCGCTGCTTACCTGCACCGGATCGATTGTGTGGCGGCCGCCCACGCCGTCGAGGCCCTGAATCGCACCGACGCCAATCGCGGTAACAACAATATTGATCAGCGCTGCCGGCAGCATCCACTTCCAACCGAGGTCCATCAACTGATCGTAACGAAAGCGCGGCAGCGTCCAACGCAGCCAGAAATACAAATAAAGGAGCAGCCCGGCTTTCGCCAGAAACACAATCAAACTGATGACGACATAGAGATTGTGATAGCCGGCGGTTTCAAGCCGGCCGACCCAAGGAAAATACCAGCCGCCCAGATAAAGTGTCGTGGCGACCGCCGTGACGACGACCATCGCCGCGTATTCAGCCATGAAAAAGAGAGACCAGCGAAAGCCCGAATACTCAGTGTGAAATCCGGCAACGAGTTCTGATTCGGCTTCCGGCAAATCAAACGGCGCGCGATTATTTTCCGCAATACCGCTGATCAGGAAAATCACGAAGCCGATGGGCTGGTAAAACAGAAACCACACTGAATCCGAGGCTTGGGCGTTGACGACGCCTGATAGCGAAAGCGTCCGCGCGAACATCAAAGCGCCAATGATTGCCAAGCCCATCGAAACTTCGTACGAGACCATCTGCGCGCTCGAACGCAGCGCACCGAGCAGAGCGTACTTCGAATTAGACGACCAGCCCGCGAGTATTAGCGCGAGCACGCCCACACTGGAAACAGCCAGTACGAACAACACGCCGATGTTTACGTCCGTGATCACGGCCCAATCAGGTCCGAAAGGCACAACCGCCATAACTATGAACGCCGCGACCACAGCAACGTATGGCGCTACGAAAAAGATCCAGCGATCGGCATTCTCTGGAACGAAGTCTTCTTTTGTAAGCAGCTTCAAACCGTCTGCAATTGGTTGCAAAAGTCCCCAAGGCCCGACGCGCATCGGTCCCAGGCGTGCTTGAATGAATGCCGAAATTTTTCGTTCGAGATATGTCGCGTACGCCACCCACAGCGCGGTAATCGTAACGACGGCGCCGACTTGGATCAGCGGCCAGATGACGTAGTTCACCGTCTGCTCGCTGAAGAACTTCAGCAACAGGCTATCGATAAATGTTGGTGCTGCTAAGAGAGCTAACATCTCAACAAGTTCTTGGCGTTCCTTTGCGTCTTTGCACTTTGCGTGAACTCTCTACATAGATTTCAGTAAGCGCTAAGGCGTTAAGTCAGTACCGGGAGCGATAGCGACCGGGTACTCATGCACCACGAAGATATCACCCGGTCGCTACCGCTCCCGGCACTGACCTCACGTCTACGCAAAGAGATCTCATCTATCAATCTCGCCCAAAACAATATCTAACGTTCCAATAATCGCGACCACATCCGCCACCAGATGTCCGATGCAAAGTCTCTTCAACGCCTGCAAGTTCATAAAGCACGGCGGCCGCACGCGCACCCGCCACGGTTGCTGCGTTCCATCGGACACCAGGTAGCAACCAATCTCGCCTTTCGGTCCTTCGATTGAATGATAGTAATCACCAACGGGCGGCTTGATGAGCTTCGGCACTTTCGCGTTCACCGGTCCGTCCGGCAGTTTGTCGACCGCCTGTTGAATGATGCGGCGCGACTGGCGCATCTCCTCCATGCGCACTAGGTAACGATCGTACGTATCCCCGTTTTCGCCGAGTGGTACTTCAAAGTCCATGTCTGCATAGGCGGCATAAGGGCGGGACTTGCGAATGTCCCAGGCCACGCCTGAACCACGCAGGGCCGGACCTGACAGGCCGATGGCGATCGCTTCTTCGCCTGAGATCACGCCGATGCCCACCGTACGACTCAACCAGATGCGATTCTCAGAAAGCACTGTTTCGTATTCATCGAGCCGCTTCGGAAAGTTTTTGACGAACTGCTTGCAGTCTTCAACGAAATCGTCGTAAGCGTCGTTCGGCATGCCGCCCACACGCCACGCGTGACAGGTGAGACGCGCGCCGAATTGTCGCTCGAAAATTTTCAAAATCTCTTCCCGTTCGCGAAACGCCCACAAAAGAATCGTCACCGCGCCGATGTCGAGCGCGTGAGTTCCTAACCACAGCAAGTGCGACGCGATGCGATTAAGTTCAGTCAGAATCGTGCGGATGTAATGCGCGCGCGGCGGCACATCGAGGCCCATCATCTGCTCGACTGTCTCGACCCAAACGAGGCCGTTCGAGACCGCGGCGATGTAATCGAGTCGATCCCAGTACGGCGCGATCATCGTGTACATCCGGTTCTCGGCAATCTTCTCCATGCCGCGATGGAGATAGCCGATGTCGCAGTCGAGATCGATGACCGTCTCGCCATCTAACTTCAGAACAACGCGGAGCACTCCGTGCGTGGACGGGTGCTGCGGTCCCATATTGAGCGTCATCTCTGGCGCGTCAAGGAGCGATTCCCGAGTGGTGGCGATTTCTACTTGATGCATCTCTTAGTAAATCGTAAATGGTAAATCGTAAATAGGAGAACGTTTCGTCTATTTACGATTTACGATTCACCATTTACTGATCATTCGGTAAATAGCAACCCGTCACACTGAAAGGTTCATTAACCAATCCGATTTCTTTGATCTCGCCCTTTTCTTTTTTGTCGCGCAGTCCCAACAGTAAAGATTGAGTTGCGCTGGCTTTGTTCCAGACGTTTCGCGGTGCATGTCTCTCCGTCAGCACAAAGCCTGCCGCCGTCGCCGCGTCCGGCGTATCGAAAAGTTTAGCTCCGTAGTGCGTAGCGATTTCTTTTGGACTCATTAAAACTGTGTTTGTACTTAGTACTTTGTGCTTCGATCTCTCAACAGACTGCCCGCTCAATTACGAAGTACAAAGCACCAAGTACAAAATACGAATCTGCTCACTGCCAACTGCTCACTGCTCACTTGTCTTTCGGCATCACTTCTTTACCGCTACGAAACAGATTCCTCACTTCCCGTTCCTGCGGGACTGATAGAATCTCAAGTCCATAAGTTCGGCGCTGCTCAACTTGTTCACGCTGCACATCGGTGAACTCAGGCAAGTGACGTTGGGTCCACTCGTTCTCAACGAACTCGAGCGGATAATCCTTGCGCAACGGATGTCCGTCCCAATCCGGCGGCAGAAGAATGCGACGCAAATCCGGATGATTGTGAAAGACAACGCCGAACAGATCGTAGACTTCACGTTCCGGCCATTCGGCAGCCGGCCAGATGCCTGTTACGCTGTCGACACCTTCGTCATTCGTCGCGACTTTCAAACGCACGCGCTCGTTCTTCGCAATCGAATAAAGATTGTAGATAACTTCGAATGGCGCTTCGCGATTGTCCGGCCAATGAACGCACGTCAGATCCGAAAGATAATCAAAAGGAGTTTCCGCATCGGTTCGTAACGCGCTGCACACATCAACGACGTCTTCCCGTCCGACATGAATCGATAACTGTCCGAGAAACTCACTCGCCTCACCGATTGCGTCCGCAAACTTTTCGCGCAGTCGCGTGACCAGCGGATGATTCGCAGCATCGACGGGCTTGGGTCCTTCTTCTTTTTTCTTGACGGGCGCTTTCGGCGCACCGGCAGGTGGCGCCGCTTTCAGTGCGGCTTCTTTCGCAGCGGCTACGCGCGCTTTTGCGGCTTCAACTTGGGCGTCTTTTTCAGCGTCGGCGGAAAGTGAAGAAGGTTTCGTCGCGCGCGCATCATCTTGCGCGGCTGCATCGGCAGGTGCGTCCGTTTTCGATCCCGATTCCGGGGAGTTGTCTTCCTGTGCCATACGACTCAGTTACACTCTGAGTTAGCTACGCTTCGGGCTTTTGCCACTTGGGCGGCCACGCGCGCGCGGATTTAACGCAACGCTCACGTGTGATTTTAAAACAGGTCGGACGAAGCTGACTTTTAGCATGCGGTTTCCGGCATTGTCAATTTCAGTGGATCGGAAGTCACTACCATCCGCGTTAGCGGATGGCTTAAACACTTAACTGCTCTTGCATCTTTGATCCACTTGCTAACGCAGGTGGTACTGACTTCACTGCGCGAGCTTCACTTCGAATTGATCATCTCTTCCGCCATTTCTTCCGGCAGCTTCAGAATCTTTTCCCAGCCAGAATTGTCCGCCCGCATCTCCTCGGTGAGATCGTCGCGCAATTTAGTTAGACGCTCGCTCAAACTGCGTGGGTAATTATGCAAGTCACCGAAGCGAATAATCTGATCCGCTACGAACGCTTTCTGCTTTTCAATTGAAGGAATCGCCGAGTGCTGACCATTTTCCCAAAACGGTTCGAGCAAATGCTCGACTCTCGTCGCGCCGGGAATTTGAATCTCTTCGTCAGCGAGTCCGGCCACGTCAGCAACGTAATTCCCTTTCGCATCGACGCCGCGAAAGACTTGCAGTTGGCCCGGCAGCGTTGTCTTGTCGATCGAATTCGACGCCTTCAATGTCGGCCGCCCGTCGATCATGCTTGCTTTGAAGATCACGCCGGCGACATGTTTGACCTCGCTTGATAACTTCGTCCCAATGCCAAAGCCAGCAACTTGCGGAAACTCTTCGACGATCTGCGTGACTTTTTCGACGGTGAGATCGCCTGTCAGGTTCGGACGCAATCCATGCAAACCATTAGCTTCGAAAAAGTCCAGACACCATTTTCCTAAATCTGCCAGGTCTCCTGAATCAACGCGAAATCCTTTGAAGGCTTTACGTCGCGTTTCGTTCGACGTCGCCGCCATCACCGCGTGCACGGCGCCCATATAAACATCGATCGTGTCGAGCAAAAGCGTCGTGCCGTTGGGATTCGCGTCGAGCCAACGTTCGAAGGCAACTTGTTCGAAGTGTTTCGGTTTACCGGTGCGCGCTTCGATCTCTGGTGCGTACAAATATTCCAGATAGGCCTGCTGCCAGTAGTGCGCTTCCGTGCCGACAGCGGGAATGTCGAGGCGGTGCGCTGCTTCCATGTTAGATGTGTCGTTGAAGCCGCCGATGAATGCGTAGGTCGCGATGTCCACGGCACGTTCGATGTCGCCGTTGCGCCGCAAAGAAAAATCGGACAGCCAACGCTTACCGGCGGCCATCCGAAACTGCATCGCGACGCTCGCGGTGGTCATCGGCAGATCAAAAGCGTGCTCAAATTTAATCTCCTGCGCCTGTGTCAATCCGAACTTTCCAGTGATGTCGGCAATCGGCTGCTGCGGAAACATGATCGTGCCGGGACGGACGGCGCGAATCTTCCCAACGAACTGAATGTCTTCGATGGCCTTGGCAAATCGCTGGAGGCCGCCGCGATCCTGCTCGAGAAATCGCAAGCGTGGGCGATCGATTTGACTGTCGACGAGCAGGCGTACGAGGCGCTCGTGACCGAGGACGGGTGCAAACGGAAGTTTTCGTTGTGTGCAGTAGAACGTCGCTTCAGTGTCGCTCAGCGGTTTGCCGTGCACGCTGGTCACGTCTTTGTAAGACGCGTCGCCCATCGCGGCGTGATACCGGTCAAAGTTGAGCGTGCCCATCGGCTGGCAATCATACTCTGTCGCCTTAATAGCCCCAAAATCACAGGCCCCTCAGTCCCGCGCATTACGATTTGGCCATGTAATAATTGACTTGGAGAAAGCGTGAGAAGTTCAGCTGAGCGAGAAACGGAAAGGGGCGAAATCGTCGCCCCTTTCCAGATGTGGTGATTCTCTAGTATTCACACTCACACGTATCGTAATTCCAAAAGCCGCCAAGGTGGCGACAGGCGCTGAGATCGGACGTCGATGGAGTGCAGTCTCCGCCGTTGCCACCGCCGCCTCCCCCGCCACCGCCGCTGGGTGCTTGAAAGCAGATCGTCCAGGCACTGCTTCCGATGGGCGGTCCGGTAGATGGAGAAGGAGGAAACTGGTAGTCCCAAACTGCCGGCGGCAGTTGGGCAATGATGCCCTGGTACTGGAAGGTACCGTTAGGAGGTTGCTCGTAACAGCAACCGTCATTCGGCAGCGGACCATAGCCATACCAAAAGCCGTAGTACTGGCTGTACCAGATCGTTAAGGGCCGCAGGCCGAGCCCATGATAGAACTGCATCGAGGGAGGAAAGACATAGCCGGCAACGCCGTTGAAATAACGATCGGACGGCTGCTGAGTATAGTAGGTCGAGTAGTAATAGTGAGTTCTCCACCCATTCTGAATTACCGTCCACCGATAGAGAGGTACTAACCCGGATGCCGGATCCGGAACATTCCCATTGTCAGGGTGAAAGTAGATTCCCAGCCAGCCACTGCCAGGATTAACCAATCCCCCATCCCAACTGTAACCATTTGCGGGTCCTTCCGGATAATAACCGGTCAACAACCACCCGCCATCGGAGCCAGAGACGAGAAATCTGTAAAAGGTGCTTGGAATGGCGCAGTCTTGTGCGCTGGCGCGCTGCGGCATCGTCACACCAATGAACATGCAGAGGGAACAAAAAGCGACAAAGCGAAAGAACATGCTTCTCATGAATTTTCCTCCTGTCAGTACCACCGTGATCGAAGCCCCGGAACAATAATCCGAGCACCGATGCAAGGTCTTTTGACGTTTCTAAAATAGTTCTAAAAAAGTTCTTTGATGCTATGGCCAGTTCAAGCAGCGTTGTGATATAAGGGCATCAGCCAGTTCTTGGCGAGGCCCCGCAATCCCCCCTTTTAGGTCCGAGCATTTCAAGCAATGTCCGAACTGAAACTCGTCTATAAGTTCGGTCCTTTCTGCCTCGATCCGGCAGAGAGGGTTTTGCTGTGCGCCAATAAGCCGGTCCATCTGACCTTGAAGGCTTTTGACGTGCTTCAGCTCCTGGTCGAGAGCAGTGGCCATATCGTCGAGAAGGCCGAGCTAATGCGCAGATGCTGGCCTGACGCGTTTGTTGAGGAAGCTAACCTGGCGCAAACGGTGTGCGTGCTGAGGAAAATTCTGGGAGATGATCGGAGAAACCATCGTTACCTGGAAACAGTTTCGCGCCGCGGTTATCGATTCACGACCAACGTCGTCTCCGGAGTGCTCCCCTCAGGAAATGCTTTGGGTGTGCACGAGCAAAATGATCGCGGAGAAGTCGACCATCTGTATAGTCGGGGACGGCATTACTGGAGCAAGTACACGGTCGAAGGTTTGAAAAAGGCCATCGATTACTTTCACCGCGCTATCGGCGTTGATCCTGATCATTGCCTGTCTTACGTCGGACTAGCAGACTCCTATTACCGGCTCTCAAACATTTATCTTTCGCCGACCGAGGCGATACCCAAGGCAAAATCGGCTGTCCTCAAAGCGTTGGATATAAACGAACATGTGGCAGAAGCGCGCGCTTTGCTGGCCTTGATTCAGACGTTCTACGATCATGATTGGCCGGCTGCCGAAAACGAATTTCAAAAAGCGATTGAATTGGCGCCGAACTCTCCTTTGCCGCATAAGCGATACGGTTGGGCCCTCGGAATGATCGGCCGTTTTAGTCAAGGCATCTCAGAAATCGATCAGGCACTTGTTCTGGATCCTCAGTCTCCCGATCTTCAGGTTGGCTCCGGCATCGTTCGTTATCTGGCCCGCGATTATGATGAGGCGATCGCGCGAGCAAAACTTTCGCTTGATTTCGCACCGGAATTCTTTCCCGCGCGCGTGCTTCTCGGGATGGGGCTTTTCCAGCAAGAGCGCTTCGCCGAAGGACTCTCCGAATTGAAGAAAGCGGCTTCGCTGGCGAGTGTCCCCTGGACTTTAGGTTATCTGGGCTATGGCTATGGCATTTCCGGAAAACGGCGAGAAGCTTTAGGGATTCTTGCGCGGCTGCAAAGAATCGCCGGACAGATTTACGTCTCGCCTTTCGCCACCACCCTGGTTCTTAAAGGAGTAGGACATAACACGCGGGCATTGAGGTCCTTACTCAAGACATATGCGGATCGAAATGAAATGATCGGGTTTGCTCTCGGCAGCCCTGAATTCGACGATCTTCGTTCGGATCCAAGATTTACAGTAATGCTGGAACGAAGCAACTTTCCACCCACTCATCCCGCCTTCATGGCCGCGCGAACTCACTGAGACTGGTCGTGCCTGATTTCTAACGCATTGAGATGGAAATTAAGACCCTGTCAGCCATGGTTCATTTTGCTGCCACGCCAGCGCAGGAGTATCATTTAAACCTCTCCTGGAACAACTTGCGAGACAACAGTTACTGACTGCGGCGAGCCCCGGGCTTCGCCTCGTCGCCAAGGAGGAAGCTATGAGGATTACTCTGTTCATAAAATCTATCCTTCTCCTCAGTATTTTTGGAATAGCAATGCTTGCGGCACCGGCATCAGTCGCCCCGGACAGTTTGGCCGCCGGCAGAAATCGATGCACGGATCATTGTGCCGACAGGTACAAAATTGCCAAGGATGGGTGCAGGGTCATTCCATTCAAGACGGAACGCAAGATTTGTGAGCGGCGCGCGAAAGAAGTGAAAGAAGACTGCAAGCACCGATGCCGCTAAGCAATAAGCAGTGAGCAGCAGGCAGTGAGCAGCGTTAGGTTGCTGCCCCTGCCGCCTTATTCTCATCGCCTACGATTTCGGCTCCGGAAGCACGCATCTCATCGATGGCTTTTTTGCCATCCTCCGGATTGACGTTGACGGCCCGCATCGCGTCGGCGAGCGCTTTGACTTTGAAACCACTGCGGACGCCGTCGATGACTGTCTGTTTCACGCAGTAGTCCGTCGCCAATCCGCCAACCCACAATTCGTTTACGCCTTCATCGCGCAGCAGTTGCGCGAGTTGAGTTCCGTCAAAACCTGAATATCCTTCGGTGCGTTCGTCAACTCCTTTCGAAATCACTGTGATACGTTGGTCGTCGAGCAAATCGGGATGAAACTCCGCACCGTGCGTGTTCTGCACGCAATGGATTGGCCAGGCGCCCCCGTAGATCGCGAAGTGTTTGGTTTTTTCTGGATGCCAATCGCGAGTTTTGTAAACCGGTTCGCCGCGATCGAGAAATTCCTTCATTAACTGGTTCAGGGGCGCGACAACTTCGTTACCTTCCGCCACCGCGAGCGACCCGCCGGGACAGAAATCATTTTGCACATCGACGACAATCAGAGCTTTCTGGGCGGCCATGGGGTTAGGTTAGACCTCAGCGTGCGTGACTGCAATATGTCAGAAGCCCGACCGTTCGGGAGGGCAATCTGCGAAGCTGGTCCTCGCTGACGCTCGGGCTGATGACACAAATTTCGGTAAGGGATCAGTTTGGGGTGCCACGCCCATCTGCGCGTGATTTCACGGGCAGGACGTCCGTGCCACGCTTCAAACTCACCCACTACACAAATTTCGTTGACTTTAGTTTCGTTTCTCGATAGAAGCATCTTCCCCACCGCGTCTGAGGTTGGATCAAGAAAGTTGCAGTCTTACAAATCAGGATTTGAAATTCAGTCTTCCCCGGAGGTTCATCATGTCCACAACCGTTCGCACGAAATTACTACCGCTATTCGTACTCATCGCCGCAACTTCTGTCGCCGCGATAGTCAACGCTCAACAAACGAACACCGACGCCATGCGCTGGCGTTACATTGGGCCGGTCGGCAATCGCACAACTTCGATCGTTGGCGTACCCGGCCAGCCGTTCATTTACTACAGCGGCTCGGCATCGGGTGGCATCTTCAAAACGATTGACGGTGGCATTCATTGGGAGTCGATTTTCGACGCACAGCCGGTTTCTTCGATTGGCTCACTCGCAATTGCGGCGTCTGATCCAAACACGGTTTGGGCTGGCACCGGCGAAGCCTGGATTCGTAGTCACATCTCCGTCGGTCAGGGCATCTACAAATCAACGGATGCCGGCAAGACTTGGAAACTGATGGGGCTGGAAAAGACTGGTCGCATTGGCCACCTCGTGATCGATCCGAATAATCCCGACATTGTCATGGCTTGCGCAGTTGGTCATGCTTATGGGCCGCAACAGGAACGTGGCGTCTTTCGCACCACCGACGGTGGCGCGCATTGGGATCGCGTGCTCTTCACGGATGAAAACTCAGGATGTTCCGACTTGGTGATGGATCCCAGCAACCCGCGCGTGCTCTTCGCCGGAATGTGGCCGCTCGAGATTCACACTTGGGGCCGAACGAGCGGCGGTCCGGGTAGTGGACTTTTCATGTCGCGTGACGAAGGCGCCACGTGGAAGAAACTCACCGGTCATGGTTTACCGAATCGCATGACGGGCAAGTGGGCGCTGGCAATTTCGCGCAGCAATCCGAACCGTATTTACGCCATGATCGAAACAGGCGACGGCGTTCCGCTAAATGGTCAGGAGACTGATCGCGGCAAGCTTTGGCGTTCGGATGACGGCGGCGAGAACTGGCAACTTGTTAGCTACGATCGCAGCATGGGCGGCCGAACGCATTATTACTTTCGGTTGGAAGTCTCTCCCGACAACGAAAACGAAGTTCACTTTCTGACGAACCCGTATAACGTTTCTTTCGATGGTGGCCTGACGATGCGAAACCTCGGCGGCGGCGGCGGCGGTGGCGGCGGTGGGGGCTTCGCTGGCAGTCCCGGTGGCGACAATCATGACATCTGGATCGATCCGACGAACTCCAGTCGCATTGCGATCGCGAATGACTCGGGAGTGAGCATCTCAGTCACGCACGGACGCAGCTGGCAACGGATTCAACTTCCGAACGGCCAGATATATCACGTCACCACCGACAATCTGGTTCCCTACTATGTATACGGCAATCGACAGGATGGTCCGTCATATCGTGGCCCGAGCCGCACCGGTGGTGGCGGCGGCTTCGGCGGCGGTGGCATTCCCCGGAGTGCATGGATTGGCGTCGCCGGCGGCGAGAGCGGATGGGCAACCCCCGATCCCGTCGACAACAACATCATCTGGTCGAGCGCTTCCGGCTCGGGCAGCGTCGGCGGCATTGTCGAGGTTTACAACATTAAGACTGGTCAGGCCCGCAACGTCGAAGTGTGGCCCGAAAACGTCAGTGGCGAGATTGCGGCGAATCTAAAATACCGGTTCGTGTGGACAATGCCATTAACCATCTCGCCGCACGATCACAACAAGGTTTACGTCGGTAGCCAGTATGTTCATCAGACGACTGACGGCGGCAACAGTTGGCAAGTGATCAGTCCCGATCTGACTCTGAACGACAAGAGCCGTCAGGGATTTTCGGGCGGACTCACCGGCGACAACATCGGAGTCGAGTACGCCGGAGTTGTCTTCGCGATTGCCGAATCACCGAAAGAAGCGGGAACGATTTGGGCCGGCACCAACGACGGCCAGGTGCAAATCACTCGGGACGGCGGCAAGAACTGGACGAATGTCACAAAAAACATTCCGAACATGCTTGCGTGGGGCACGGTCAGCAACATCGAAGCATCGCGCTTCAACGCAGGCACGGCCTATATCACCGTAGACGGCCATCAGGTCAACAACCGCGACCCGTGGATTTACAAAACGTCCGACTATGGCAAGACCTGGAAGTTGATCGTTAACGGCATTCCCAAGTCGATGCTGAGCTACGCCCACTGCGTGCGCGAAGATCCGACGCGCGCAGGCTTGCTCTACGTTGGCACCGAGAATGGAATTTACGTTTCTTATGATGACGGCGCGAATTGGCAAGCGCTGCAGAACAACTTACCCCATGCGCCGGTTTACTGGATTACAGTGCAGGAACAGTTCAACGATCTCGTCATCTCGACGTACGGACGTGGCTTCTGGATTATGGACGAGATTACGCCGATTCAGCAGATGACGCCGGAGATTATGAACTCGAATGCTCACCTCTTCCCGGTTCATTCGACTTATCGTCTGCGTGGCATCACCCTGCCATACGCTTCGAACGACGATCCGACTGCGGGACAGAATCCGCCTTACGGCGCTTCGATCAATTACTTCTTGAAAGCCGCGCCCAAAGGTGATGTTTCGATTAAGATTCTCGACGCGAGCGGCGCCACCGTGCAGACGATTCGCGGCACGAAAACCGCCGGTCTGAATCGCGTGTGGTGGAACTTGCGCAATGAGAACTCGAAAGAGGTTCGCTTGCGCACGCCGCCGGCTTACGCGCCGGAGATTCGTGTGAACGCCGAAGGCTGGCGGGCTTTGCCGGAAGGCGGTCGCATAACTGTACTCATGCCGCCGGGAACTTACACTGTGAAATTGTCTGTCGATGGCCAGGAAGTCGGCAGTCAACCGCTCAAAGTCATGATTGATCCGAATTCGGGCGGCAGCGAAGCTGATGTTGCAGCGCAAACAGCGATGCTAATGGCCCTGCGGAAGGATTTGGAATCGGCAGCCGACATGACAAATCAGATCGAGATCATTCGCGGTCAACTCGCGAACATGCGTCAAGTCGTTACCGACGCTTCAGTCAAGAGTGCGGCCGACGACCTCGACAAGAAGCTCACTGACATCGAAGACAATCTGATTCAGCGCAAGTACAGTGGCCAGGGTCAGGACACGACTCGCTTCCCGAACAAATTGATCAGCAAGATCACTTATTTGGCGGGCGGTGTCAGTGGCGGCGACTACCCACCGAACACGCAACAGCAGGAAGTGAAATCAATGTTCGAAGCGCAGTTGGCTGACTTGCGTAAGCGGCTCGATGCGGTGGTGAGCACGGACGTTGCGGCCTTCAATAAGATGCTGCGCGATAAGAACATGGGCAGTGTGATTGCGGGCGGGCAGTGAGATTCGAGTTTTCGCGGCTTGCCGCAGCACAGTGCGGTAAGGCTCTGCCTTACCGTAGACAGCTAACTTAATCAAACTACGGTGAGGCTCAACCTCACCGTAGTTTATTTTTCATCTGGAGGCCGGAAAGCCAGAGGCTTTCCGCACTATGCGGCGGCAAAGCCGCGGCGCCTCACGCAGATGCTGACCTCGGATCAATCAACGCTTTCATCACGCGCCCTTCTTTAACATCCGCTAAGGCTTCGTTCGCTTGATCCAATCGATAGCTCGACAGTTTCGCTTTCAACACATCCCAAGGTTGTGATCGACCGGGTTCGGAAACGATCTGTGCCGCGCGGTAGAAATGCGAAAAATCGGATCCCCAGCAACCGCGGACGTCGAGATGTTTTTTGTTTAGATCCAAATGAGGATTGAAAGAAGTCTCGCCGTGGTCCGTGTACTGACCAACAATTACAACTCGACCGCCGTCACGCGTGAGCCGCATCGCTTGCACTACGGCATCAGGTGCGCCAGTCGCTTCGATCGTGACATCTGCGCGGCGACCATTGGTTCTTTCAAAAACCCAATCTAGCCGTTCGCGCTCGTCGTAGTCTGCAAAATTCAAAACGTCAGATGCTCCGACTTGTGATGCGGCTTCCAGGCGATGCTGCGGCGCACCGATGCACAAGACTCTCAGTGCGCCGCGCATTAACGCCAGAATGATCGCATTGACACCAACGGGCCCGGAACCGAGCACCAAAACGGTATCTCCAATCGTAATGTCGCCGCGCTCAACTGCGTGCAGTGCTGTTGGCAGTGCGCACCCGCCGGCCATGAACAATCCCGGCTCGGCATCCAGTCGAATGCAGCGCGTGCCGGGCTTCACGTAAATCTGGTCCGCCCAGCCGCCGCACAATCCATCATCGAGTCCGTAGGTGATGCCATAAACCTTTCGTTGCGGACAACGTGTCGTTGCTTTCGCCACCAGACAATACCAGCAGGCGTTGCAGGTGCGATGCACGTCGAGAAACGTCACGCAATCGCCCTCGTGAAATTGCTTGCCTTCGACGTCGAACAGCTTCCCGCGAATCTTACCGAGGCGTCCGACCGAAACGTGGCCGGGAACGAGCGGATATGGAACACCTTCGAGTAATCCTTTCTGCAGGTAAACGTCGGTACCGCAAACTTCGGAAAGCTCGACATCGAGCAGCGCAGAATTCTCTTCAAGGTCCGGTGCGGCGACTTCGCGCAATTCGACGACAGCGTTGGGTTCGGGAATAACAGCGACGACTGGCATGGTCGCCAAAGGTAAGAGGAAACTTTGAAAAAAGAAAGCTGCCCTTCTCGCTCTGGGAGAAGGGATTAGGGTTGAGGAACACTGCGGAGTCAGTCCCGGGAGCGGTAGCGGCCGGCTCAGTGCTTAAAAGACTATAAGAAACTCGCCAGTCATCGGACGTGTAGGCAACTTTCGCCGTCAACCCGGTCGCTACCGCTCCCGGTACTGACTCCATCTCGGCGGCTTGTGCACCTCGTCGGTTCAGAACAAAGAAACGCCTCTCCGAGTGGCGAGTCTCGGAGAGGCGCTCGAGTGGGGCGAGAGATGCTGGTCCTCTAACTGAACGTTTTCCCTCCCCACGCATCATCAACGACAAACCAAAGGTGTTGCAGTCACCGTGAACTGCAATGGCCCGAGGCTGACATTGATAACCTTGATTAAGTACGTGCCGCTTTGAGTTACTGGCACGTTGAGCACGGCGACACCATTACTGGCGTCGACAGTTTGCAGCGCCACGCCGGACGGACTGACCAGTACCAGCTTGTACGGCACATTCACCGTCGATTCGGTGACGACGGAAACCTCCTGGGCGCCTGCCGGCACTGTCAAACCTCCCGTCGCTGTCTGACCGGCGGATACACTGCTCGATTGCGTGCTCGTGGCGCCGGGCCCTGTCGTTGGCTGGCTGCTGATTGCTGAGTTCTGCAAACAGAAACCATCAACATACACAACCCCCTGCAGATTTTGAATCTGTAGTTTGTGCGCGCCGGCACCGAGACCGCTGAACTGCACGTTGTACTCAGGCTTGAACTCCGGCGTTTGTGTCGCGCCGACGCTGCCCGCGTAACTGACGGTTTGCTTGAGCGTTCCGTCGAGGTAAATATCAGCCGAACCGCCCTTCGTGCTCTTGCCAAAGTAGTATGTGATTGAGCCGGTGCTACCGCTCGGCACAGTGAAGTCCAGACTAGCGAAGTGTTGCGTGCTATTTCCCTGGTGATAGCGGAAGTGTCCGCCACTCGCGGTTGATGAACTAATCAAGTGCCAGCCGCTCGAGTAGGCAATGCTGCTGTCGTCGTCGTCCTTGCATGACGCAGGCTGCGGAGTCGGCGTCGGCGTTGGAGTTGGCGTCGGCGATGGACTTGATTCGTCAACTTCGACGTGGAATTGCGCGGTGTTGGAACTGACTTTGCCACGCGAATCAGTCACCACCAGTCGCGTAGTGTACTCGCCCGCATCGACAAACGTGTGACTGATGTTGGGTGACGTTTGCGTCACGTCGTCGCCGCCATCGCCGAAGTTGAATGTGTAGCTGGCGATGCTGTCGATCGAATCGGCGTCGTACGAACCGCTACCACTGAAGTTGACCGTCAGCGGCTTCACGCCATGATCGGTATCCGCGGTGATGACGGCCACCGGCGCAGTGTTCGGCAAACATAGCGTTGCGCTTCGCAACGTGTAGAGACCGGCACCGGTACTGTCGGGAATTGTTTCGTTTGTACCGCCACTGCCCGGCACAGCCGACGGCGCGGTAGCGCGCACGCTGCCAAGCACATTGTTGATGAGATCGCCGGGCTGTGGATTATTAATAAGCGATTTCGAAATCACGAGCGTGATTGCGCCGTTCGCTTCAACCTTGCTCGCCGCATCCAACGAACCTAGCGTGCTGAACACGCGCGCGGCATTTTGCGGAACGCTGGTGACGCCCCACGTGAACGTGGGCGCGGCGCCATCGCTCGTCACCATCGAGACGAAATAATCATCCGATGTGCCGCCAGTCGCATCGGGTGGCGGGCTTTGCTGCACGCCTCCTTTGTTCACTCCAAATCTGACTGCCCAGCGCCATCCCGGAGGAATAGTCTGGAGGCTCGCGACTTTCAAAGTGAACACCAGCTTTCCGGCTTGCTCCTGCGGCTCAGCGATCGATACAGACGTAATGTCGTGCGACGGTAGCGTGTCGCTTTCGTCCGCCGCGGGATCGGAAACCACAGTTACGCCTGGCGCCTGACAAGCGCCCGTCGCTTCTCTTCGCGGTTCGACCACGAGTGAGATCGAATTGCTCGAGGCGCCTTCGCCGATCCCATTCACCGCGGTGATGCGATACGTATAAGTCGTCACGGACGTGTCGACGTTGCGATCGTTGTAACTTGTCGCTTTTGAACTGGTCTGACCGATGAGCGTCTCTGCGCCACCGGTGCTGCTGCGACGATAAATGTTGTAAGCAGTGATGGCCGAGCCTCCGCTATCGGGAGCGTTCCACGTCAGATAAGACGCCATGTCGTCACGATAACCGGTGAGATACGGACTCTTTGCCACGACTGGTTCGGGTGTGTCGAACTGGGCGAACAGGCCCTTGCCACCGGATTGTCGCGCGATCGAAGCTTTGGAACTGTACGAATTAGGTCCGCCCGTTTCGCATCCATCGACGCAGCCGTCGGCGAATGCAAAGAGCACATGGCCTTTGTCATCGGTCGTCGCGTCAACAAAGTCGAGCAAATTGCGACAAGGATTGTTGCCGCCTTCGTTCCAGATGCATGCTTCACGCTGCACTGGTCCTGCCGGTGTCGCGTTCACGGTCGTCCATGTCTTACCACCGTCGTACGTGTGGGCAACATAGCCGTACCACGTTCCTTTGAAGTCCGCGGCTTCGTGGTTGCCACTCGTGCCGGTACCAATGAAGGCAACCGCCGCGCGGTTTGCGTCGCCTGCAACCACCGCTGGAAACACAGCGTTCTTCACGCCGGCGAGAATGCCGACGTCTGTGGACTTGTCCCAAGTCAGCCCGCGATCGCGACTGACCGCAACGTAAATGTGATTGTCCTGTTGTTCCGCAGTCGGCACCGTGCCGCCTTGCTTTCCAACATAAGCAACATAAATTGTGTTGGAAGTGCCGCCCGCTTCTGGCGGAGAACTGCTGATGCCGATCGACGGATCGAGAATTCCCGCCACCGGCGCAAGACTGTCAGGCACCTGACGAATGGCCCAGGTGGTGCCGGCATCCGTCGATACAACGACCGACTGTTTGCCGCCACAACTGAAATTCGGAATGTAGACAGTTCCATCCGGTGCAACTTTCACATGTCCATGAATGCCTACGCATCCCGTGCTGGCAGGAGTCGTCGCGGCGGTATAGATGGGAACAGACTTGCCAAAGTTCAATCCGCCATCGTCGCTACGTGAGCAGTACGCGGTCAGTCCTGCTTGGGCGCAATAGTAAACCGCATGCCCCTTGTTAATTGGATTGGCTAATGCGGACAGCGCTGCTGGATATGGCCCACCACCAACCGTTTGGTGATCATAGCTGCCATCCGGTGGATTGACCTGCGCCGGTGTCCATGAGGCGCCATCGTCGTCGCTGTATGCCATCAGGCTGTTCAAGCCGATCAGTGTCAGTCCGTTACCCGTAACTCCATAGACCTGATAGATGTCGTTGAGCTGCGAAACAAACGTGCGGCCCGTGCCCTGATCACTAAACAGAATTGGATCCAATGACCGCGTCCGGGTCGTGAGGAACGAAACATCTTTCCAATCGGCGGGGCCCGCTTCCGGAATTGATCCCAAGGGTTGGATGTTCTCCGGAAAAGTCACTTGCAGCGTCTGCAATCCGGCAATGTACATTGCGCGCTTGGTGTTCGGGTTGTAACCGATACTCGGCTCGCCCGCGCCATCGCCCAATGCCGGTCCCGCCGCGTAGTTGTAATAACGCGGCACGTACGGGACGACCGGTGTCGCGACAGGCGTCGCCGTCGGAGTCGGCGTTGGCGTTGCGTTCGATGTGGTTTCGATCGTCAGCGAGCCCGTATACGGTTGCGGATTAGGTCCGCTCAAAAAACCACAAGCGACGATCTTGTAAGCGCCACCGCTCAAGTTGTTCTTCACAACGGTTTCGCTGGGGATGCCGCCGTCACTAGACGCTAGCGTCGTCCCATCAGGTTTTAGGACCGTCAGAATTTCATCGTTATCGGCAGTGTCCCATTTGATATTGAAAGTGAACTTGGCGTTGACGGAGTTGTAAACGCCGGTCGGGACACTGATCGTCGATACGTGCTGGTCGACCGCCGGAGTGTCTGCGAGTTTCGAGCAGTCGCTCGTGCCATTAGCAAGCGGCGGAATTGATCCGGTCCAATTGACGACCACCGTCTGACCGGGCGCCGACGGGACACTTATGGTGTCGCTGCCGGGATTAGACGCCAGCACGATGTTGAGCAAATGAAAGCGTGTCACCGGAATGATGGCTAGCGCCAACACCGCGCAGCAAATTGTCGCCAATAAGACTCTGAAAAATGGCGAGCGGGTCCCTTTGCGCCCCATTGAAGTCCTAGCTTGCATGATCAAAACCCTCCATTCAGTCATTCAGAACCAGCATTGATATGGCTGTCAGGTTACGAATGACCCCTTGAGGGATTCTTGAGGCGGCCGAGCTCAACCACCTCCGCAAGCTAAAGGCAATTTAATTGAAAGATAATCGCGTTATGAGAACTTAGGCGGTTTGGATGGGCGATGCGTTGTGAGAACGCTTAGACGGAGACTGCTTCTTCTTTCAATTTCTCCGCTTGAAAGTGTGTGGTGAGTGCATCGATGACTGGATCGAGACCGCCATCCATCACGACGTCGAGCTGATGTAAAGTCAGCCCAATGCGGTGATCGCTGACGCGGTTCTCTTTGAAGTTATAGGTGCGGATTTTTTCTGAGCGGTCGCCGGAACCAATCATCGAACGGCGGTCACTGGCGATCGCTTCGTGCTGCTTCTGCTCTTCGATCTCCTGCAGACGCGCACGCAGCACACGCATCGCCTTCTCCCGATTTTTAATCTGCGATTTTTCGTCCTGCATTGAAACCACAGTGTTCGTCGGTAAGTGCGTGATGCGCACAGCTGAGTAAGTTGTGTTTACCGATTGGCCGCCCGGCCCGGATGAACAGAACGTATCGATGCGCAGGTCTTTCGGATCGATCTTAACATCGACTTCTTCCGCTTCCGGGAGCACCGCGACGGTGATCGCCGATGTGTGGATGCGGCCACTGGCTTCAGTCTGTGGCACACGCTGTACGCGATGCACACCGGATTCGTGTTTTAGTTTTGAGTAAACCCTGTCACCTTCAATTAGCGCGATGGCTTCCTTGATGCCTCCGATACCGGTTTCTGACGCGTCGAGAATCTCCATCTTCCAACGCTGACGCTCGGCGTAGCGTGCATACATGCGCAGAATGTCACCGGCAAACAATGCAGCTTCTTCACCACCGGTTCCGGCACGAACTTCCAGGATTACGTTCTTCTCGTCGTTTGGATCCTTTGGCAGCAGCAGCAATTTCAAATCTGCTTCGGTTTGCTCGATGCGCGCCTGCAGCGATTCGATCTCAACGCGCGCCAGCTCGCGCATGTCTTCGTCACCGGCATTGTCGAACAGGTCGCGCGCACCCGTCAGTTCTTCCTGCGCCGATTTCAGCGTGCGATATTTTTCGACGATCTCGCCGAGGCTGCGATGTTGCTTCGCGGCTTTCGCGTACGCGGGCGGATTCGCCAAAAGCTCCGCCGAAGAGAGCTCGTTCGTCAGCTCTTCGTAACGCGTTTCGATTTGGGCCAGTTTATCGAGCATTTCGCAAACAAAGATTGTTTAGAGGCGGGCTACTGCCCGCGACACCTTGGGCTGCAGGCGGGCAGTAGCCCGCCTCTAAACGATATTTAAGACAGCAGCGCTAATTCGGGCTCAGCTGACGCCGGCTCCAGCTTCAAACTCTCTTTCAAAGCCGTAATGGCGACTTCCAACTGCGAATCGTCCGGGTCTTTCGTCGTCACGTTCTGTAGCCAGAGGCCGGGCCGCGTGATTGTTTTAAAAAACAGTCCAGTTTCTTTCTTCGCTGACAGCCGAATGATTTCATATGAGATTCCTGCGACCACTGGAATCAAAGCGATGCGGACGAGAAAATTGAACAGCAGCGAATCGAATTTGATGATCGAGAAGAGCAGAATCGAGACGAGCATCACGACCATCAGAAAACTCGTTCCGCATCGCGGATGCTGGCGCGGTTGAATCCGCGCGTTCGCCACCGTTAAGTCCAGACCTTTCTCCCACGTGAACACCGTCTTATGTTCAGCGCCGTGGTATTCAAAGACGCGCCGGATGTCCTTCAAGAAAGAAAAGCTGATGATCATGATCAGAAAGAATGTCATGCGAATCAGCCCGTCGATCAGATTGAAGCCAACTGTCGGCCGCACCGGATGGAAGTAGCCGCGAACCGAATTCCATGTGCGTTCGAGCGTTGTCTCGGAATGACCGCGCGGCACGCCGGGCGTTTCAGAAGTGCTGCTCGCCGGCTTATCCGTGCTAACAACCGCCGGTTTTGACGCCCAACCCGCCGCGACAAACAGAGCATTCGTCAACAGCAGCGGGGCCGCCACGAACAACAGCACATTGAAGATCATCGCAAAGACGATTGAACTTGCGGCGGCGGCGGTCCCGCCTTTGCGCACATCCTTCGCGCGCTTCTGTTTCTTCGGAATCGGAAATACGCCGGGCAAACCGCCGGTGATTCCCGCAAAGTCGCCTTCACCTTCAATCACCGCCGGCGTCAGCACTTTCACTTCCGCCGTTTCCGCTTCTTCTTGTTCAGCGAAAGCTTCACCCGCGGAATAATTCAGCGCCTTGATGCCAAGCCCCATCGACTGGAGCAGCACTGCGCCGCCACGCAAAATTGGCAACTTGAAAATCGGAAACTTGTCGCTCCACTTCGGCAGACTCGCGGCTGTGTTGACGATCGTACCGTCAGCTTTGCGTACGGCGATCGCGTACGCGTTCGGCGTGCGCATCATGACGCCTTCGATGACGGCCTGGCCGCCGACGATTAGATCTCGTTCGTTAGTGCTCATTTCTGTGGCATAGACTTTAATCTGTGGTCGGGCTTGTAATCCAGGTAACACAGGCCGAAGCCTATGCTACATACAACAATGCCGGCGTTTGTTCCGGCTGCTCAGATTGGATGCAATCCGACCAGCCGGCGTGGAATTACGCCGGCACCTTAAATTCTCTGGCTGCTAATGACGAAATCGCATCGTCAACTCATTTGCTCGCAGGCGCGGTTGCGGTCTTGCCATAGCGACGATTGAATCGATCGACGCGCCCCGCGGTGTCAACCAGCTTTTGCTTGCCTGTGAAAAACGGATGGCAAGCCGAACAAATTTCCACGTGCAAATCGCCCTTTTTGGTCGAACGCGTCTTAAAAGTCTCGCCGCACGCACAAGTCACGCTGATTTCAGTGTATTCAGGATGTATTCCAGGTTTCATTTTCGCGATTACCTACTGTTAACGTCTTCTCTTTTCTCGCAAACAGGCAATGATACGGGCCGAGCATGGGAGAGGTCAAGACTGGCGCGCCAGGTCTAGTAGCCTAAGTTCCAGTCACTTTCTTTGCGCCTTAGGTTTTCCTTTGCGACTTTGCGTTGAAAGCCAACGTAACAAACAGATTTCTCGCAAAGGCGGGAAGCAAGATCGGAAGGCGCAAAGGAAAATAGGCCATCACCGCGCCAGGGTCTCGCTTGCGAAAACTGCTGGAACCCTTTGAACGTGGGCTGTCCGGTGCAAAGCGGTACGCTCCAGTCAAGCCGCCTTTTGAGGCGCGCCGGCATCGAATGGATGCACGACCTGATTAGCTGTCACCGACGGCTCGTGTATACTCACTCTTCCCCGCAAATCATAAAGGAGCCACGCGTTTCTGATGAAACTGCTCATTATTGTGTCGCTAATTCTCTGCGTCCCGCTCATGTCGCTGGCGCAAACCTCGCGCAAGGCGTTTGCCTACGATTACACCGTTGACGACCTGCCGAACGGACTGCGTCTGATCACGATCCCGACTGATTATCCGAATCTGGTCGCGCTGCAAATCGTCGTCCAGACAGGGTCGCGCAATGAAATTGAGAAAGGCAAGAGCGGCTACGCGCATCTCTTCGAGCACCTAATGTTTCGCGGTAGCGAGCACTACACCGGCCAGCAACGCGACGAAATTCTGAAGAAAGCCGGCGCGGATTCAAACGCCTACACCGAAGATGATCGCACCGTGTTTCACGAGGTGTTTTCAAAAGATGATCTCGACACGATTCTTGAACTGGAGGCGGATCGTTTTCAGGGTCTGAAATACGACACGGCCGGTTACAAGACTGAGACGAAAGCCGTGCTCGGGGAATTCAACAAGAACAGCTCCGACCCCGAAGAGAAGGCGTATGAAGTCCTGCGCGCGACGGCATTCAAGCAGCACACCTACACGCACACCACGATGGGCTTCATCGAAGACATCGAGGACATGCCGAATCAGTTTGATTACAGTTGGCAGTTCTATCACCGCTATTACCGGCCAGAGTACACCACGATTGTCGTTGTCGGTGACGTGAACCATGAAGCGGTGCTTTCAAGCGTGAAGAAGCATTTTGGCAGGTGGCAACGGGGTAACTACGCGCCCGACATCCCGCGCGAACCTGAACAGAGCGAACCGCGGGAAGCGCACGTCGATTGGCCGTCAGACACATTGCCGGTGCTCTACGTAGCGTTTCGCGGACCCGCTTATTCGGATGAGGACAAAGATCACGCGGCGCTTGATCTGCTGTCGGCTATCGCGTTTGGCGAAAACTCAGACCTTTATCAGAAACTGGTTTTGCAGGAGCAGAAGTTGGATTCACTTTCGCCAGTCTTCCAGGATCGTCGTGATCCGGAGCTGTTTGTGGTCGACGCAAGATTGAAGGACGTCAAAGACCTTGATTACGTCAAGCAGCAGATTCTCGAGACGTACCAGCGCTACACGAAAGAGCTAGTGCCCCAGGACAAACTGAATTCGACGCGTTCGCGAATGCGTTATTCGTTTGCCTTGTCGATGAATAGCTCGGAGGCCATTGCGAGTGTGCTCGCGAATTACATCGGCCTGCGACGAACACCGGAGACGGTCAACAGGCTGTTCACAGTTTACGATTCGATTACGCCCGCAGACATTCGCAGTTCGGCAGCGAAATACTTCGTCGACAAACACCGTACGATTGTGACGCTGACTACGAAGAAAGAGGTGGCGAAATGACCAAGCGAATCGCTACCGTTCTTCTAACTCTGTTTGTTATAGCCCTGACGATTTCCACCGGATTTGGGCAGAAAACGCGTCGCGTCGCGCGCAATGCAGCACAGAACCGAATGAATACCGCCAATTCGAATACAGTCTTGATCCCGAACCGCTCGCCGCTCGTTTCATTTCGAATTCTTTTCATGACGGGCTCTGCTAACGACCGACCGGGCCAGGAAGGTCTCGCGTCATTGACGGCGGCGCTTCTCGCGGAAGGCGGCACGCGCACAAAAACTTACGCGCAAATTACTGATGCCATGTATCCGATGGCGACCTCTTTTTCGTGGCAAGTCGACAAAGAGATGACCGTCTTCTCAGGCACGACGCACGCCGATAATCTCGAAAAATATTATTCGTTGATTCGCGAGATGCTGCTCGATCCCGGTTTTCGCGACGACGATTTTCAGCGATTGAAGGAAGACGCGATCAACTACTTGAAGACTTCGCTGCGGGGTGGAAATGATGAGGAGTTGGGCAAGGAAGTCCTCTACACCATGATCTATCCCGCTTCGCATCCGTACGGTCATCAGAACATGGGCTCAATCAGCTCACTCGAAGCGCTGACGGTCAAAGATGTTAGGGATTTCTATCAGGCCAACTTTACTCGCGCGAATATGGTGATCGGATTGGCGGGTGGTTATCCGGCTGATTTTCCGAAGCGAGTTGAAACAGATTTGGGGAAGTTACCGACGGGAGCGATTGACCAGTTGACCACGAAACTGATGCAACCGCGTCAGACACCGGGTACACAGATTGAGATTGTGCAGCGTGAAACGCGCTCGACCGCGCTCTCGCTCGGCTTTCCGATTGATATCACCCGCGCGCAAAAGGATTGGCCGGCGCTCGCCGTCGTCGCGTCATATTTTGGCCAGCATCGTTCGAGCAACAGCTACTTGTATCAGCGTTTGCGCGAAGCACGCGGTTTGAATTACGGCGACTATGCTTACATTGAATATTTTCCGCGCGGCATGTTTCAGTTTCAGCCCGATGCGAATCTCGGCCGCAAACTTCAGATCTTTCAAATCTGGATTCGCCCGGTCGAGCCGCAGAATGGCCACTTTGTTTTGCGGGCAGCGCTTTACGAGTACGACAAGCTGGTGCGCGATGGCATGTCTCAGGAAGCGTTCGAATCAACGCGCGAATTTCTTTCGAAGTATGTGAACGTGCTCACCGCGACGCAGGACGACCAGCTGGGTTACGCGTTGGACAGTCGCTACTATGGCATTAAAGATTTTCCGACTTACATGCGCGAACAACTGGCGAAGCTCACTTTGGCGGACGTGAATCGTGCCATCAAGCAATATCTGAAATCGGACGCGATGCGCATTGTGATCGTCACTAAAGACGCGGCGGCGTTGCGCGATGCAATCGTCAACAATAAGTCCTCGCCCATCACTTACAATGCGCCGAAGCCGAAAGAGATTACGGACGAAGACAAGGTTATTGAGAATTACAAGATCGTGGTTAAGCCGGCGGACGTGACGGTTGTGCCGGTCGACAAAGTGTTTCAGTAATTTGCGGGTAGCACGCGCATCTTGCGCGTGGTTCACGGGCGAGACTTGGGCATTGTCGCTCAGGAAGGCGTCCAGATCTTTTTCGCGACAATTACTTCCACGCCGCGCGGCAGATCGATTTGTTCACTTGATTTGGCGAAGAATGTGAGGCCCCGGTAACTGGTCAGATATTGGTGCTTGCCGGAAAACAGACCGCCTTGGGCGTAAACGATCAACGGCCGTTCCGATTTTCGCAAAATGTCCGCGAACGTGTTCGGCTCGACCCGAACGATTGATCCACTCGCCTTGATCGCGTTTGCGATAGCCGCTGCTGCGCCGCCACCATGTGCCATCGTCACTTTCTCCTCAAGGGATTTTTCATTGTCACACTCAGCTCAACCGGAACGCATCGTTTAAAGCTGAACACAAATTTTTTGTATTTGCCGCAGACGTAGACTCGTCCGGTCACAGGCCACATTTCCTGCGAGCGCACTCCTTCATCAATCGCAGCCAGCGCGGCCGTCGGCAGCGAGATATAGAACCGCAGCGGCTCACGCAGCGTCATAGGTTTTTTCGTCGGCAGATCAAATCCGCGTCGATACTCCTCAATTTGGACTGAATGTTTATTGACAGTCATGTCTTCAAACAGCAGAAAGTCGACGTGGCCACTCTGTTTGATCGGCGCGACAATTACCGGCATGTTCAGAGTAATTCCCAGTGGCGTCACGCGTGCCAGCGAAGGTGCGCCAAATCTGATGAGCGTATCGACATCTGGATCCGCAACCGGAGTCGCGCTGGGAGTTGGCGGTGGTACGGTCGCGCTGCTCACAGTGGGTGAATCGTTAATGGACGTTGCAGTCTGTTGGGACGTTCTCGGAACTTTCTGATTATTGCATGGCTTTAGTTCGACGGCGGTTCGTTCAACTTTGTAGCCGCGAATTTCTTTCGGATAGTCGCGCGTCTGCGAAAAGCAAATTGCGGCCAGAGAGAAGCAGAGGAGGATAACCGGGGAAGCCCTAAGTTTCATTCGCTGTGCCCAAAAAAATCGAGCGGCATGTCGTCCGCTTCAGCGGACAGTTTGAAAATAGCCCAGCGCTTTAGCGCTGGGACCAGACCCGTCAAAAGGATCGCAAGTCCGTGAAACGGACGACAGAAGTTATTACGGAACCGCGAACGATAGTGAGCGGATCAGAAACCAACTTGAGCCTTTACGCCGCTCGCTACGGCTCGCGGTTCTGTAAAATTCTGTCGCCCGCTTCGCGGGCTTTGGTTAGTTGGTTGACGCCTGACCCAGCGCTGAAGCGCTGGGCTATTTTCGTTTCGTCCGCTTCGCGGACGATAAAGCCCGCCAGCTAGAGTTTTTACGCCAAGCCGCTTTCATTCGCTTCGATCAATCGTGCGAGATCGATCATCAAGGCAATGCTGCCGTCCATCAGTTCCGCTGCGCCTGAAACGCCATGCCAGAGCGTCGCGTGCGGCCCCAGACTTCGGACTAGAGTTTCCTGCTGACCGGCAATCGCATCGACCAAAAGGGCGACACGTTTGTGATGAGTGGAAACATTTGGGTGATGCTCACAAGGGTTGCAAATTAAAACCGCCCGCGCGCCATGTGCAGACATCGGCCAATTGGCGAGCAGATCGTCGAGGCGCAACAAGCGTAATTGCTCGCCCTGCCACTTGATTGATTGGCCGTCACCGTTTTGCTGGAACTGATCTTCGGTTAGCGTCGCGCGATCGGCCACGATGTTCGAGTCCAAACAGTAGAAATTCTCACCGCAACGAACCACGACGCATGGCACCAGCGCCAGCGTTGCCGGAATCGTCATCGCAAACGTAGCGCCCTCGCCCGCTTTTGAACTCAGTCGAACCTCACCGCCCGACTGGGTCATGGCGCGATCGACAATCTCTAATCCGACGCCGCGTCCTGATAAGTCAGAGGCCTCCCCAGATGTTGAGAAGCCTGGCCGGAAGATGAGACGCAGCGCCTGATCGTCTTTCAAATCCTCAGGTCGCCCGACGATTCCCTGCCGCGCGGCCGCTTTCGCGACTTCACCGAGTTCGATTCCACGGCCGTCGTCACTAATGACGATGTGTATCCGGCTGCCTTCGCTGAAACCTTCCAGACGCACATGGCCATTCGCCGGTTTACCCTGGGCGATCCGCTCCGCAGTCGATTCAATGCCGTGACTGACTGCATTCCGCACCAGATGCATCAATGGTTCGGCAATTAGTTCGGCAAGTGACTTGTCGATGCCTACATCACCGCCCACGATTTCAAACTCGATGTCTTTATTGAGCTGCCGAGCAGCCACTCGACCGGCGCGGGCAGCCGCGCCGTTTAGCAAGTCAGACAACGGCACCAAACGCAACTTGATGAGCCGCTCTTCCACCTGAACGAAGCGCAGGCGTAAGTTCGAGGTGGCGCTCGTGACTGCTTCCGCGTCTGTCGATCGTTGGACTGTAATCAGGGCTTGGTTTGTATCACGCAGCAGGTCCGTCAATGCTGCGGTCAAATCATCGAGTTGATTCAATCCAACGCGCACTGATGCGATGCTGGAATCGAGCGGTTCGGACAACGCGACGGCAGCCGTGGCAGCAGCAGTGCTCCCAGGTGTTTCGATTGGCAGTTCGCTGAAACTAACGGTGCCCAGTTCCGAAGCCTTGAGCCGTATTTGCGCGGCGATGAATTGCGCCGCGTAGAGCAGGCGAAAACCTATTTCGTCAATCGCGGCCGGGCGGCCCGGCGCGGTCGCGATGACTTCCCCCGATTTCCCCAGCAGCGCCGTCAAATCGCGAAACTGCGTATCGAATGTATCGATTGAAAAGCTCGCGTCAACGATGAAGAGCTTAGCGCCCTCGCGCACCGCTTCGCGCGCGTGTTGTAGATCGTACTCGCTTAGAGATCGGGCCATATCTTCCGGCAAAGCAGAGCGCAAGCTGCCGGCGATCACTGCCTGCTGCGAAGCCTTTGCCGCCAACGCATGCAGTTGCGCAATCAGCGTCTGCGTTTTTGCGTGGTCCTCTTTGCTGGTGCTGGCGAGCTCTTCGGCGATCAAATCCGTGGCGCTCTCCAAAAGATTCAGCGACGCCTCGTCGATCGCTACGCGGCCGAGGCGCACGCCATCAAGTACGCTTTCGAATTCATGCGCCACGTCGCCGACCGCTTGAAAGCCCATCGACGCGGCGGAGCCTTTCAGCGTGTGCACGTGACGGAAAATTCGCGAAGCCAGCTCACGTCGTTGCCGGCCCTGCGAACGCAGAGCGCGCAGTTGCTGGAGGTCAGCATATAAACGATCAACGATATCTTTGGCGTCGGAAACGAATTGAGTTCGGGTCGGATCCACTGTTTGCAGTTTATCGCAAACACGCGGGATTGAGGCACCATTTTCGCATAGTGCTAACTCAAGCCCCTCAGTGTCTCTGTGCAGTTTCCGTGTCTCGGTGATGAAAATGGCTGGGCAAAAATCCACCAAGAGACACTGGGTAGTGCCCTGCTTGGCGGTTCTTTGCGACTTTGTGTCTTGGCGTGAGACTGGACCGTTGGAAAAACAGGCGGTTCACGCGAAGGCGCAAAGCCGCAAAGCATAGCAAGCGACATTAGCGCACCGTTAGACACTGGTATCCGCAGAGACGCAGAGAAATGAGATTGGTCAGTACCAGGTTTTCGGGAGACCCTAAGATTTTTCCGATGACGGCATGTCCGATAGCTCGTCTGCTTCAGCAGCTTCGTCCTGCGGCTGTTCCTGATCGAGATCGCGCTTAATCGCGTCGAGAATACCGTTGATGAATTGGGTAGCTTCGTAGGTTGAGAAGCGCCGCGCGACTTCGAGCGCTTCATTGATGGCTACCGTCCGCGGTGTCGGCTCGTGAAGGAACTCGTAAACGGCAAGCCGAAGTACGTTGCGATCGACGGTCGCCATTCGATCGATCCGCCAATGCTCGGCGCGCGACTTAATGCGCTCATCGACCTCTTCCAGATGGGCCCGCGCGCCCAGCGCCAAACGCGTGGCGAATTCCCGCGCTTCGTCGTCCAACTCGCCGTCAGCCAGTTCAGACCAGAAGTTGCGCGCCAATTCATCCGGACGCGTGCCAGCTACATCAGCCGCAAAGAGCATTTGCAAGGCGCACTCACGCGCCTTACGACGTGAACCCATAATCAGAAAGAACGAACTTTGTACTTTGAGCTTTGGACTTTGAAAACCACATCTAAGTACAAAGTACCAAGTACAAAGCACAAACAGAAGTCATCCCGAAGGAAACGACTTTTTGAAAATATTCGCGATTTCGACCGCGGCGATGGCCGCTTCGTACCCCTTGTTGTTCTTGTCATTGGCCGAGCGTTCATTGGCCTGTTCGATATTGTCGGCGGTGATCACGCCAAAGAGCAAAGGCACGCCGGTGCGCAAGCCGGCTTCGCCTATCCCGCGCGCTGCCGACGCTGCGATGTAATCAAAGTGCGGCGTGTCGCCGCGAATAATGACGCCGAGACAGATAACCGCGTCGAACCGGCCGGATTCAGCCGCCTTTTGCGCGCACAGAGGGATTTCGAAAGCGCCAGGAACGCGAAAGAGTACGACGGCATCGGCATCTGCGTGAAGCTCAGCTAATGCCATCCGCGCGCCATCAATCAGACGCGAAACGATCTCGTCGTTCCAACGACTGGCGACGATCGCAAACCGAAATCCTTTTGCGCTCAGTTCGCTCTGAACCGTCGGTTGTGATTTCTCTGTCAACGCTTCGTATGGTATCGCAAGTTATCGCGAGCGCAAGCTGTCACACCTTGGGGGGCCCCTGCCAGAGTCAGGCTGAGTTCCGAAACACGAATCGCCAGAGTATGATTCCGGCGAAATGGATAAAGCGAGCCTCTCAAAACTCATTCGAGGTTGCGCAATCGCATTTCTGATGCTCAACGCATCGGCATTTGTGATCGCGCAAAACAAACCCAAAATATCGTATGGCTTACTGCTCGATAGCACTGGCTCGATGCGCTCACAGTTCCCCACAGTGCTCAGCATCGGCAAAGCCGTCATTCATGAAATCGCGCCGCGTGGGCCTGTATCGATCTTCAATTTTCAATCGGAAGGGTTTGGAAAAGGGCCGAACGCTCGGCCCGTGCTGCGTCTTGAACAGTCGCAGGACGAAGCGATACTGAATCGAACCATCGACGGTCTTTACGTTGAAGGCGGACAGACGACGCTGCTCGATGCGATTCAGTTCATCTCGGATCGCTTGCAGCAGTGGGCGCCAGATGGCGACAAGGTGATCGTTATCGTGAGCGACGGCGAAGATCGAGCCAGCAAAGTGAAATCAAAGGACCTGATTCAACAACTGAAGGATCGCAAAATCAAAGTCTTTGCTGTGGGCCTGGTGCGCGAACTGGAGTCAGAAAAGCGAAGCAAAGCAACTAAATTGTTGAAGGGTCTCGCCAGCGAAACAGGCGGACGCGCGATCTTTCCCGAAGGAACTGTCAATACTCAAGAGGTGCTGAAAGCGCTCGCAATTCCGGCCGAGTCGCAATAGCCAAAAGCGACGTGACTCATTTGCCCTGCGCCCAGGTTTCGAGCGTCACAAATTTATTCTGGGAAGTATCGAAAATCTCGATCGCGTAGACGGGATGGATTTCCCAGACCGACCGACGCGGAAATGAATTCGGTCCATGTGCTCCCGTGCAGGGACCGGGCGAGTGGCTGCCGTCGAAAAAAAGCTGGCCGCTGATTCTCACTCGCTCGCCTCCGACTGGAAGCGGATTGTTGACATGCGGCGAGGTACAGGCGTCGGTATCGAATCGATCCCACAACGGAGGACGGAAGTGCGGAATGATCTCCGCAGTCACACTCGAACATTCTTCAGCCGTGGCCGTTTCGCCCAGCGCAATATGAATATCGTTCCAGTCGAACAGAGAGTTATTACAGTTCACCCCCTCGCCCTTATAGCCTTCCGGCTCCGAGCCCAGCACGTAGGTGTCATCGTGCTTGGCATCGAGCACAAAACCTTCAAAGGTGACCAGATCGCCTTCACTCAGAGTAACTGGCTTGCCACTGACATCAACCGTAGACAATCCCTTCAGATTTGCGCGATCGGCCGGGTTTGGCGCTTTGGCTCCGTAACTGAAATTTCCTTCCTGGACCAACTTGTCGATTGCGGCTTGAAGGTTATCGATCGAAGTAACGCTAATCTGGACCGGAGTTCCTGACGCGCACAGATTATTCTTGACCTTGTTTTGCGCCTTGTCGTTATCGTTCTTGGCACAGCCTTCAATGGGACAGTGCGCATCGATATCATGACTCTGGGCGCCCGGAAAAGGCGGACTACAGCCCGGGCTGAACGCTTGATCGATATTGAGTTTGCAGTTTGCCGGATTGGCCGGCGGAGGGTCTCCGCAATGAGGGCCGCGAGCGCCGGGCGACCCCTGTGCGTTTGCTTGAGAGCTTGGGACCGGTGTCGGTGCAGTTGCGTTGCCGTTTGCTGGAGCCTGCGCACAACTAATAATTGCCAGCGGCACAAAGAATAGAATTAAGGCGATAACTTCATGCGTTCTTTTCATGGCGTATCTCCTTTAGCGAGTCTTCAGAAACGCTTCTGGGCTGAAGTTCTAGATTTGTATGGATTGAGCTGAGGATTGAACAGTGTGCGAGGGAGCCATCGGTGCAACCGCGATTTACGAACTGGCATACGATATGCTCGAAGCTGGCACTAGTCAGCGGGAATTTTGGTGAATTAACGCTGGTTGTTTGGACAAACGCCCGGAGAAATCGGGCGCCCAGCAAAGGGCGAGAGCGTTTAGCTCTCGCTTAATATTCGACGTCGATGGATTCGCGTCGCGACCGTCTTCGAGGTTATCGCGTTATGCTGGCGCCGGTGTGCCTCCCGTAATCGGCGGCAGAATTGGCTTCAGAGGTTTCGTCTCAGGCACTTTTTCCTTCGTGCCTGGCAGTTCCTGCTGACTGCTTGGTTCCCTCGCTTCGGTCGTGTCATCGAGTGGCAAGCCCGCGACGATACGACGAATCTGCACGCCGTCTAGCGATTCGTGCTCAAGCAAAGCTTCCGCAAGCCGCACCAGCGTATCGCGATTCTCGTCGATGATCTTCGTCGCGCGTTCGTATTGCTCGGTAACGATCTTGCGAACTTCAGAGTCGATGCGAATCGCAGTCTCTTCCGAGAAGTCGCGGTGCTGAGCAATCTCGCGGCCGAGAAAGATCTGCTCTTCCTTCTTGCCGAAAGTCAGGGGGCCGAGTTCAGACATGCCGTACTCGCAAACCATTGCGCGCGCTAGTTCGGTCGCCTTCTCGATATCATTCGAGGCGCCGGTCGTGATGTTGCCCAGGAAAGTCTCTTCGGCAATCCGGCCACCCATCAGAATTGAAATCTGTCCGAGCAAATACTCTTTCGTGTAGTTGTGACGGTCACCTTCGGGCAGCTGTTGTGTCACGCCGAGCGCCATGCCGCGCGGAATAATCGTGACCTTATGCACCGGATCGGCGTTGGGAACCTTCAAGCCGACGAGCGTGTGACCCGCCTCGTGATAGGCCGTCACCCGTTTCTCTTCATTCGAGATGACCATCGACTTGCGCTCGGCGCCCATCAGAACTTTGTCCTTGGCCAATTCAAAGTCTGACATCGCCACAACTTTCTTGTTGTAGCGTGCCGCATTGAGCGCCGCTTCGTTGACGAGATTGGCGAGATCAGCGCCGGTGAAGCCCGGAGTGCCGCGCGCGATGACGGAGATGTCTACGTCTTCGCCGAGCGGAATCTTGCGCGTGTGAACTTTCAGAATGCCTTCGCGACCGCGCACATCCGGTCTGGATACGACGACACGCCGATCAAATCGCCCAGGGCGCAGCAGTGCCGGATCTAGCACGTCCGGACGGTTAGTTGACGCGATCAGAATCACGCCATCGTTCGATTCAAATCCGTCCATCTCCACGAGCAACTGATTGAGTGTTTGCTCACGCTCATCATGGCCACCACCGAGGCCGGCGCCACGATGACGACCGACGGCATCGATCTCGTCGATGAAAATAATGCAGGGCGCGTTCTTCTTGCCTTGCTCAAACAGATCGCGCACGCGCGATGCGCCGACGCCCACGAACATCTCAACAAAGTCCGAACCGGAAATCGAGAAGAACGGCACATTCGCTTCGCCGGCAATCGCCCGCGCCAACAAAGTCTTACCGGTTCCCGGCGGTCCCATCATTAAAACGCCCTTGGGAATGCGACCACCGAGCTTCTGGAACTTCTGTGGTTCCTTGAGGAATTCGATGATTTCCTGAAGTTCTTCCTTGGCTTCTTCCACGCCAGCGACGTCTTTGAAAGTCACCCGCTTCTGTTGATTGCTGAGCAGTTTTGCTCTCGATTTCCCAAACGAGAGAGCTTTGTTGCCGCCCGACTGCATCTGTCGCAGCATGAAAATCCAGAATCCGAAGATCAGCAGGAACGGCAGCAGGTAAGTCAGATAAGGCCACCAAATTCCGGAGCTGCCCTCTTCCTGAACGTTCGCGACTTTTGGCTGGCCGCTGCTGTCCAGGTCGCGCGCTTCCTTCAGGATCTCAGCTTTCGTGTGCTCGTTGCTGATTTGGACTACAAAATTCTTGTTGTTCTTATCGACAGCAACGGTTTCAGATGCTTTGACGACGATCTGTGTCAGCTCTTTAGCCTGAATCTTACGTTCGAGCTCTGCCTGATCGATCGGAGTTGTGTTCTTGCTGCCGGGGTTAACGAGCTTGTAAATGAGGAGCGCGCCCGCGATGATGAGCAGCCAAAAGATGATTTGCCTTGCGGTGGAACTCAAAACCTTCCTGCCTCCGTCACCCATAATAGCTTAATTACCTTAGATTGTCCCTTTCAAACCTTTTCCAGCCAAAGACTCAATAAGATGCGTTTTTGTTCCCTAACGGTGCCCTGTGCCTACGCTGCCGCATGCTTCTGAGTTCAAGAATTATTAAAGGTCAGCCGGCCACGTTTACGGCGGACGGTGGCGCCGCCCGGCAATTCAATAGTGCGCGCGCCACGGTTCTCGACTACGAGACTTTCAACGGCAGCGATGTGCGCGAATTCAAGCCGTCGCAAATGGCCGCGGCATGTTTCCAGCCAAAGCCGCAAGGCACGCCGGCGGAGCGCGGGCGGCGCGACCGCGAGCAAGTCAGTCCGCAATTGGTTCCGTTTCGTCGAGTCGTCCATCGAGAGTTCAAGCAAACGGCCTGCCGCACGATTCAAGGCTTCGTTGTCGTCTTTAAGTAACTCGCCCGTGCGAGCGATAGCTTGGGTCACACGTGGATTGAACGCCTGCATCAGTGGCAACAACTGTAACCGAATGCGAACGCGCGTGAATGTCTCGTCTTCGTTCATTTCGTCACGACGAAAATCGATATCTCGATCACGGCAATACGCTTCGGTATCTGCTCGCCGCGCCCACGAAAGAAATGGCCGAACCAACAGCGTTTCCCGATTTTCTTCGAGCTGTCTGACGGTCTGCATGCCACCTAAACCTTCGGCGCCACTTCCTCGCAAAAGATTTAAGAGGATTGTCTCAACCTGATCATCCTGCGTGTGCGCGGTTAAGACGAGATGGGATGCTTGCTTTTGCGCTAACTTCGCAAATGTCTCATAACGTGCGCGGCGAGCCGCTTGCTCGAGATTCCCTTTTCTGTTCTTTACGTTCACGCGGCTGCTAATGATCTGGAGCTCGAGCGCTTGCGCCAAACTCTTCACCCAGCGCGCGTCGTCGCCACTGGTGTCCCTGAGCTGATGATCGACATGAGAAACGATCAGTTCGAGTTTCAGCTTTCCGGTCCTGACCAGTTCATCCATCGCCAGAAGCAACGCGACCGAATCAGCGCCACCAGAAACTCCGACGATTGTTCGTTCGTTTTTGAGAGGAAGTTGTAGCCGCCGCCACTCACGCAAGAGCGAGCGCGCGAATTTACTCAGGGCTGGTCGGTTGCGCGCTTGCTTCTTTTTTGCCGCACGAACCGCCGGTCTTTTGCGAGTCTTCATCCGCTGCGGAGATTTTAACACTGTGCGGAGTTTCGTGCTTTGCGGCTTTGCGCCTTTGCGTTTTTGCGTCTTTGCATCTTTGCGTGAAACTGCCTGAGTTAGAAAGCAGATAATTCACGCAAAGGCGCGAAGCTCGCAAAGTACTACGCACAAGCCGACGCACCTGCTTGCTATCGCCTCTCCGGCGCACGTAAGATCACGACTTTCATGGAAATCACTGTCGGCATGGCGGCGACGCGCTGGAAAGGAGAAAAGGAACCGACGAACGTTTAGAGCGCTGACTTGTCCCCGCCGGCGGGACGAGTCCCGCCTCTAAACGGTTATTGAAGATGATCCTCAAAAACATCCGCACGACGCTCGAGATGATTAAGATCGAACACACGCTGTTCGCGTTGCCGTTCGCTTTTCTCGGCGCGGTACTGGCGGCGCGCGGAATCCCGACCACCTGGCAAATCGTCTGGATCACAGTGGCGATGGTTGGCGCTCGCTCGACGGCGATGGCGTTCAATCGAATTGCCGACAAGGATTATGACGCGCGTAATCCACGGACAAAGATGAGGGCGATTCCCGCGGGAGTTTTATCGGTCACGTTCGTTTGGGGATTCATCCTGATTGCCGCCGCGATCTTTTTTCTGGCCGCGGCCATGCTTAATCGACTCACATTGATTCTTTCGCCGGTCGCGCTTGCGAGCGTTGTGCTCTATTCGTACACGAAACGCTGGACGCTGCTAGCGCATCTGATTTTGGGATGGTGTCTGTCGATTGCACCGACCGGCGCCTGGATCGCGGTGCGCGGAACAATCGACAGTGCAATTCCGTTGCTGCTTTCGCTGGTGGTCATGCTTTGGACGACCGGATTCGATATTCTCTACGCTTGTCAGGACTACGATTTTGACCGGCGCGAAGATTTGTATTCGATTCCCGCACGATTTGGTATCGCGCAGTCGCTCTGGATTTCGCGAGCGCTCCACGCGGGAGCATTTGCGGCGCTCGTTGCGCTATACTTCGTCACGAACCTTGGCATTTTGGCGCTAGTTGGATTAGTCGCGACCGGCGCACTCTTGATTTATCAGCACACACTGGTGCGCGCGAACGACTTGAGCCGGCTGAACGCCGCCTTTTTTACGACGAATGCTTTTGTGAGCGTGATTCTGTTTCTGACATTTGGCAGTGCTGTTTTCTTAACTCGTTAATCGCTAATGAATATTTCACACGACCCAAAGTTGAATGAGATAAGCGCGAAGGTGCGCACAGGCGAGCGCCTGTCGTTCGACGATGGAGTGGCGCTTTTCGAAACTAATGATCTGAATGCCCTGGGCAAACTCGCCGATACCGTGCGGCGGCAGATGCACGGACGAACGACCTACTTCAACGTCAACCGGCATTTTAATCCGACAAACGTTTGCTACGTAGATTGTAAGTTCTGCGGCTTCTTTCGCACGCCGCGTCAGCCAGACGCTTACACACATAACATCGACGACTCATTGAAGATTGCCGGCCAGGCCGTTGGCGAAGGCGCAACCGAATTGCACATTACGGGCGGTTTGAACACGAAACTGCCTTTCAGTTATTTCACTGATTTGCTTTCAAGTTTGAAGAAGCAGTACCCGCAGCTTCATTTGAAAGCATTCACCATGGTCGAGCTCGATCACTTCGCGCGCTTCTACAAGATGAGCGACGACGACGTGATTCATCAGTTGATTGATGCGGGATTGGAATCATGTCCCGGCGGAGGCGCTGAAATTTTTCGCGAGCCGACGCGCTCAATGATCTGTTCGCACAAGTGCGATGCGCAGCGCTGGCTGGACCTCGCCGGCAAAGTGCACGCTACCGGACTCAAGACCAATGCTACGATGCTTTATGGTCACATCGAGTCGTTCGAAGATCGCGTCGATCACATGGTTCGTCTGCGCGAGCAGCAGGACAAATCGGGCGGCTTTCAATGTTTCATTCCACTGGCGTTTTATCCTGAGAACACGCAGCTCGCGCATTTGCCCGGCCCTTCCGGCATCGACTCGTTGAAAACAATGGCGGTGTCGCGGCTGATGCTCGATAACTTCGCGCACATAAAGGCTTACTGGGTGATGCTCGGAAAGCGCCTGGCACAGGTCGCGCTTCATTTCGGCGCCGACGACATCGACGGCACAATTACCGAAGGCGGCGAGTTGACGGAAAGCTATTCAGTCGAATCAAACAACGAAGTGAAGATGACAAAGCCTGAATTAATTCAGTTGATTGAAGAAGCCGGATTTGAAGCGGTTGAGCGGGACACCGTTTATAACCGAATTGAAAGGGCGGCAGTCTCCATGTAACTCTCTGTTCCCTGTGTCTCTGTGGTGAACTCTTTTAAGCCAGGATAAACCACAGAGACACGGAGCGCACAGAGTGGCCCAAAGTTTTCGTTCTAAAGATATGACAACAGCAGTAACTCAACAACGCACTATCACACTCGCCCATTCGCCTGACTCGGACGATGCGTTCATGTTCTATGGCCTCGCGACGCACAAACTTGAAACAGGCGAACTCGAATTCACGCATGTCCTCAAAGACATCCAGACACTGAACGAAGAAGCGCGCAAGGGAACTTACGACGTCACCGCGATTAGCTTTCATGCTTACGCATATGTCGCGGACAAGTATGCGCTGCTGCCGCACGGGGCTTCGATTGGCGATAACTATGGGCCCATTGTCGTCTCGAATCAGGAATTCGATCCCTCGGAACTGCCGAACTTGACGATTGCGGTGCCCGGCACGCTGACGAGCGCATTTCTCGCGCTGAGCATTCATACACCTAACTTCGACTACGAAGTCGTTCCCTTCGATCAGATTATCGAAGCCGTCAAAGAAGGCCGATGCGATGCCGGCTTATTAATTCATGAAGGCCAGCTCTTCTATCACAACCTCGGATTGCACAAGGTGCTCGACCTCGGCGAGTGGTGGCATGAACATACCGGCGGCTTACCTTTGCCGATGGGTGGCAATGCGATTCGTCGTGATCTGGGCACAGAAACAATTCGCGAGGTCTCGAACCTTTTGAAAGAGAGCATTCAGTACTCGCTGGACAATCGCGAAGATGCGCTCGAGTACGCGATGCAGTTCGCGCGCGAAATGGATCCGGGACTCGCCGATCGTTTTGTCGCGATGTGGGTGAACGAACTAACTCTCGATTACAGCCCACGCGGCCGTGAAGCCGTGCGCCGCCTGCTCAAAGAAGGTCACGAACGCGGCATCATCCCACATGAAGTAGACCTTCAATTCGCCGGCTAAGTAGGGCAGGCTGCGAGCCTGTCGCCTCTTCGACAAGCTGGCAGCTTGTCGTACAATGTTCGCCTCGCTATGAACACCCCTCGATTTCTTTTGCGTGGATTTCGCCGGCCGGCTGAGGTCGCGTCGCTGGCGCTTGGCAAGCTGGAGCGCGCAGTCCTCGAACAAACATGGCAGCGCGACGAAGTCAGCGTGCGCGATATCTTTCTCGCCTTCGAAGAGCGCATTGCTTACACGACCGTGATGACGACGCTTGATCGTTTGTACAAAAAG
Source organism: uncultured bacterium (assembly GCA_965653675.1). Lineage (GTDB taxonomy): Bacteria > Acidobacteriota > Blastocatellia > Pyrinomonadales > Pyrinomonadaceae > UBA11740. Next base: position 8,152 of record CBFHBA010000001.1, on the reverse strand, counting down.
CATTTGCTGACGAGAAGAAAGGACGGCCGTGCGTTTTTGTATTCGCCGGCAGTCAGTCGCGACGAACTCGATCACGGAATTCGCGAAGACGTGATCGACGGTCTGTTCAGCGACGGTGACCGGATCCAACCGCTGCTCGCTTGCATCGTGGATACCGTGAGCGAACGCGATCGCGAGATGCTCGATGAGCTTGATCGTCTGGTGCGCGAGAAGAAGCGCGAGTTGCGCCGCAAACCGGAATAACTATGTACGCGTTGCTGGGAACAAGTTTAGCGCTGGCGAGTTTCTTCGCGCTCAATGTGTTGGCGACGGCTGTGATTTTGCTGTTTTGGCGAATTGCCGAACCGCGCGCGCGTCGCTGCTCTGCGCGCACGCGCGCCGAATGTCTATTTGCGCTCCGCGTCGCGGCGCCGATATTGTCATTGCTAATCGTCACGATGCTGTTCGTTCCCGCCTACGTCGGCTACGAACCCTACGGCACATCGGAGATCGTCAGCAAGAAGCTGGCGGCATTCGCAATCGTTTCAACGCTTGGGTTGGGCTTTGCTTCATGGCGGGCGCTCCGCTCCTGGATTGTGACCAGGAGACTAGCAAAGCAGTGGTTGCGTGCCGCCGTCAGCATCCGGCTGCCGTTCATCGATATTCCCACGTACCGCATCGCGCATAACTTCCCGATCATTGCTGTCGTCGGAACGCTGCGGCCGCGGCTCTTCATCGCTGCCCAGGTGCTGGAATCATTGACTGAAGAGGAATTGGTGGCGGCGATCGCGCATGAGGGCGGCCACCTGGCCGCACGCGACAACTTCAAGCGCGCGCTTTTGCGTGGTTGCCGTGACTTGCTGACGATTGTGCCGAGCGGCCGCTCTTTGGATCGTGCATGGTCTGAATCAGTCGAGTGCGCCGCCGACGAACATGCGGCACAGATAAGCCCGGACATCGCGTTGAACCTCGCGTCTGCATTGGTCAGAATCGCGCGCATGGTTCCGGTTGGAGTGCGAACCGAACTTCCTCTGGCGACATTTTTGGTGGGCGAGGAAACTCGCGGCATCAAAGTCCGCGTGCGACGACTCATCGAAATTGCCTCAGCAGGTCGATCAAACGGCGTTGAGCGGCTGCGCGTGGCAAAGGTAGTGCCGGCTATAGGTATGGTAGGTCTGTTCGCGTTGACGATAACAGTGGCGGCTAATCCTCATGTGCTTCTGGCAGTTCATTCTGTCATCGAGGATGTCGTTTCTTTCCTGAGCTAATCACTTCTCGGCCGCGGCCAGCGGCTTACGCAACCAGAAGAAGAATCCCGCGGCCGCCAGTTGGGCTGTCATTCCAAACACAACCAGCGCGACTAAAGAGAAATCGTAAAGCACACCCATCGTCACGCTGCCCACAAACCAAAGAATGCCGTAAGCCGCATTAAACGCGCCGAATGCAGTGCCGCGCTTATTCATCGAGACCACCTGCGAAATCCCCGAACGCAATGTCGCGTCCTGCGCCCCAAGGCCGGTCGCCCAGCAAGCGACGCTAATGTAAACGCCGGTCGCGCCGCCGAGGAACCCAAACGGCAACGTCAGCAGCGACACGATGATGCCGAGCACGATCACTTGAATCCCATATCGATCAAAGAGTCGTCCGAAAATGAGCGCCGTCAATCCATTCAAGCCCATCGCTCCCGCGTAAAGCAACGGCACTACTTCAGGCTTGGTCAACGAATTCTTCTGAAAGTGGTATGCCAGCAGTGGAAAGTCCACGAACCCGAGTGCTAACAAGCAGGCGGCTACGACGTAGATCCAAAATACATTCGGAAAATTTTTCTTTGACGGCATCGCGGGAGGCGCACCTTTGTGTGGACTCATCGCGCGCGCGAACAGGAGGGCAATAAACGCGCCCAACGCCGGCACCGCCAGCCAAAGAAATGCGGGTCCGAAATGGTGAGTACGCGCCACCGCGGTCGCGACCAACAAAGGCCCGAGCACCGCGCCCGTCTGATCCATGGCGGCGTGCAAACCGAATCCGGATCCATGCCCGACGACTTCCGTCGCCTCCGAAAGTAAGACGTCGCGCGCCGGCCCACGCAAACTCTTTCCCGTCCGTTCCGCGACCACCAGCAACGCGGCGGCCTGCCAATTTCCGGCAAACGCCAAGCCCGGCACAACGACGAGATTCAGAAAGTAACCGAGCGTCGTGATCGTCCAGTACGCGCGCGTTTTATCGGCGAGCTTGCCGGAAAAGTAGCGCAGGCTCGCCGCGATCATCTCTCCCAAGCCCGCAATTATTCCAACTTGAGTTGCGCTGGCACCGAGGTCTTTCAGCAGTGGACCGATGACGCTGTGCGCGCCTTCGTAAGTCATGTCAGCAAACAGACTGACAAAACCAAGCGCGACGATGAAGCGAAGCGCCGCTTTTCGATCGGGTTTGGAAGTCATCGTCGAAATGGTTTCGATTCTAGTGGCACGCGCATCTTGCGCGTGAACTCACGGGCGGGACGCCCGTCACTTAGACTCTTTCCGAAAGAATTTCCCATACAGACAAGGCGCCCAGAAACAACAACAGGCTTACTCCGACGTAACGCACCACGCCTGGCGAAACGCGATCTTGAATCCAGCGGCGAATGCCCGATCCGAGAAAAGCCGCCAAAGATCCTTTGGTAATCATGGCGGCGACCGCACCCAACCAAACGACCAGCGCAACGTGATATTTCGCCGTCATGGCCGCCGCCGTCACCTGGCCCACATCACCCCATTCGGAAAAGAAGATAGCCGCGAAAGAGATCATCGCGGCTTTGTGGGCTTTGTGCTCATCCCGCTCGTGTCGATATTGATCGTCCTTTCTCCATAACGCGATGGCAACACCGACAAAACTCGCGGCTGTGATCGCGGCCACGAGCAGGCGTGGTAATTTCGAAATGGCCTGGCCAACCAAAACCGCGACACCCATCTTGGCCATGAACGCCGTCGCCATGCCAATCAAGATCGGCGCCGTGCGGTAACGTGCCGACAAGACGCCGGTCGTGTAGAGCAACTTGTCGCCCACAATCTCGGCGACAAATACGGCCCCGAACGTTGCGAAAAAAATTACGAGCAAAGGATTCCCTCGTCAGAAAATACGAGCGCGCATTCTAAGACGCGATACGGAAGTTCGCAATCTGGTCAGTTCGTTACTAGTACCCTAGATCGTTTTCTCTGCGTCCCTCTGCGAAGCACTCTGCGGGCTCAGCGGTTAATCAGAGCATTAGCGCAGAGGATCGCAGAGACAGGACGCAGAGACGCACAGAGGTTCTCACAAATCTCACTGCGTTACTCAAAAATAAGGTGCAGTCCGGGATGTTCAGTGGAAACGAACGACGGCTCAATGCCAAACGCTTCGCGAATCAATTCGGGTGTCAACACTTGCGCCGGAGTTCCGCCCGCGACAAACCGTCCGTGATTGAGCAACACGATTTGATCTGCAAACCGCGCCGCGAGATTCAAATCGTGAACGAATCGTGAAAGGCCGCCTGTTTCGAATTGGGAGAGTGTGACCCACTCAACTCTTCCCGGCAACGTGGAGTTCCCGCACAAACCGGTGAAGAACATCTTCGCTGATGGGACCGAAGTCGGTGGTGCTTTGTGGACAAACGCGCGTTTGGCGCCGGTCTCAAGTTTTCAGAAATGTAGAGTGAACGTGCCCACCACATGTCGCGGCGTCATTAAATAATATTGCGCGTCGCCAAGCTCGCTTTCGGCTACCGGATCGCGCCGATCGGTCAAATTTGTGACGTCTACACGCAATTCCCACTTCGGCATGCGATAGCCGGCGCTGAAGGCGATGGTGGCAAAACCGTTCGCCGGCGCGGTGTTGCGCTTGTTCAGGAACCGCGCTCCGGTGTAATACACATTGGCGCCGCCCAGAAACCCGCGCTCAGGCGCGTAGAAGATGCCAAACGCCGCGAGATTGTGGGCGGACATTTCCAGCCGCTTGCCCGCAAGCTGCGTGGGCACTCCGCCGAAATCCTGCACGTAATCAGTAAACCGAGCGTCGTGGTAGCTGTAGGTTGCCTTGGCCATGACGTCTCGCGTCATGAACAGCGAGACGCCGGATTCAAACCCCTTGAAGCGCTGCGCTCCCGCGTTGGTGAGGGCGGGTAATCCCTCGACGCTGATTGGTGTGACTAAGTTCTTGAAATCCATCAAGAATCCTGAAGCTTCCACGTCGACGCGCTGGTCGAAGAAGCGGGCTTTCATCCCGCCTTCGATGCTGCGCGAGGTTTCGGGCTCGAGAATGAGCCGGTTGTTGAACGTCTCGATGCCGAAATCAATTGCCGCAGGCTTGAACGTGTCGCGGTAGTTCGCATACAGATTCACGGAATCCTCATTCCTCTTCCAGGCGGTTACGACGAATCCGACGTTGCCGCCGGGCCTCTTTTTCGTGCGGCGATCAAAATCGCTGGTGCCCGCGCCCGGGTCCTCGTGCTTCTGTGTCTCATGGGTGATGTTCAGGCGAATGCCGGCGTCAACCCGCACCCGATCTACAGGTCGCCATTCGATTGAGGTATAGCCTCCGAAAAAATTCCGAGTGTCGTTGGTGGTGACATCGAGTTCGTCGGGAACTGCGACTGTAACTGGAGGCACGCCGCTGAGCGGTACGGTGTAGTCGAAATCCGCGCCCTGCGAATTACCGGTACCGTGCAGATAGTCCGCGCCGAGCAACAGCGTCAACGAACGCGTAACTTTCCACGATGCATGAGTGTCGGCATAGACGTCGGTGAGGTGAATGTTCTGGCGGAACCCGTGGGCGTTGTCGCTCACGGCGGTAATGTCTTCAAGGAATCCGCGCAGGGCGCTTTGGCGGCTGTGAGAGACAGATACAGTCCCCGACCATGTTCCGGAGCCTATGCTGCAATCGAAGCCAGCGGCCACGGTAAACCGGTGGTCGTTGAGAAACGAGCCGTCGGGATTGTTATTGGCGTCCACAGGCACCAGCGGCGTCAGCGACGATCCATCGCGGACGCGTGGGCTGGCAGGATTTTGGTTCAACCAGTTCATGTCGAAATTGAACCACACGCGATTCGCCCCATTGCCTTTGCGGTCCACTCGCCATAACCCATGTCCCCGGCGGTAGTTTGTGCGGTCATCGCGGAAGCCTTCCCGCTGCGCATCCAGCGAAAGACGCGATGACCATTTGCCCGAGAGCGGAATCGGAGTCGAAAATTGTGCGCCGAAGCTGCCGTAACTTCCTCCGCGAAGCGTCAAAGATTTGTCCTTTGCCGCGGTGTCCTTGTGCACAACATGGATGACGCCGACGAACGAAGTGGCACCATAGGTCACCGGGGCCGGGCCGCGCACCACTTCAATGCGTTCGATGTCGTTCGTGTCGAGCGTCGTCAGCGCGGGATTAAAGGAGCCGCCCCACGGCACACCGTCCACCACAAGGAGGAACGCGTCAAGCTCTTTCAAGCCCCAGAAATCCGGCACTGCGCTCGCTGGGCCCGCATCACCACCCGGTGCAACCTCCACGCCAATGGCAAAAGTAAGCGCGCTGCGCAAGTCGTGGTAGCCGCGGTTTCGCAGCTCGTCGCCGTTGAAGACTTCGACCGCGGACGGGACATTCTGCGGGTCTTCGGGCAAGCGTGTCGTTGTTACCTCCACGTGTTCTTCGATCACTGGTAACTTCTGCGGCGTCGGAGTGCTCTGCGGCGCAGGTGCAGGGGTTGTGCGCTCCTTCGTCGGATCAAAGGGCTCGGCCGTCTGCGTCATAGGCGCGAGATAAGCGTGGTTCGCAGAGCTGCGATGCGCCAGCGGCGAGTTTGCCAAATCTTTTTTCGCGATCAGAGTCTTCTGCAGGCTACCCGCGGTTTTGAGACGGTGCGACCTGAGCGACGTTCCGGTATCTGAAACTTGAACTGTCGCCGAAACCTCTCCCGATTTCACAACGATTGAAACTGTCGGCGACGAATTAGCGGTTAGCCTGACGACATAACTGACCGGCGAAAAATTGGTGGCGATAACGGTGACGCGATAATCGCCGGACGGCATGTCTTCGATGCGATATTCGCCGGCAGAATTCGTCGCGGCGACGCGTTCCAAAGATGAGTCAACTACTTGTGCCGTCACGGTGGCGTCGGTGATGGGCGCGCCGTTTTGATCGACGACGGTAACAACCATGGTGGCTGTTGGTGACTGTGCGAGCGATGGTGCGACGCTGATCAAACCGACAATAGCAAGCACAAGAGCGGGAAAAACGGGGCGAAGTTTCATCAGTTTGTCCTCGTTCGACAGTTTGGGAAATTGGTTACAGGAGGAAAAGTGCAATTTAGCTTGGCGGTGGGAAATACTACCAGCCACCGTTCTTAACATTGCCGATTTCCAATTGCCGATTTCTGATTGGCGCCTTTGTAAGGAGAGTTCTTCCTGCTTTTCCAAATCGGCAATCGGCAATCAAAAATCGGCAACGAACATTACTTCCCAAACCATCCGATCGGCTTGCCCGATAGATCGACCCAGACGCTCTTTACCTGTGTGTAGAGTTCCAGCGCGTGTCGTCCCATCTCGCGGCCATAACCTGACTGTTTGTAGCCGCCGAACGGCGAGGCCGCGCTGAACATGTTGTAGGTATTGATCCAGACAACGCCGGCCTTCACGGCGCGCGCGAAGCGATGCGCGCGTGTGATGTCACGCGTCCAGATACCCGCGGACAATCCGTAAATCGTGTCGTTCGCTTTCTGAAGCAACTCGTCATCGTCTTTGAAAGTGATGACGCTTGAGACTGGACCAAAGATCTCTTCCTGCGCCACACGCATCTGGTTATCTACGTCGCTGAAGATTGTTGGCTGGAAGAAGTAACCATTTTGAAATTGCGCATCGAGTTGCGGCGGCGCACCGCCCGTTAAAACCGTCGCGCCTTCTTCCCGCGCGATATTAACGTAGCTTTTGATTCGATTCAGTTGCTCCTCCGAAACCTGTGGCCCCATCAGAGTCGCCTTGTCCATCGGATCGCCGACCTGCACCTTCTCGGCTTTTTCTTTGAAGCGTCCGAGAAATTCGTCCTTCGCTTTCTCTTCGACGAAGATGCGTGAGCCGGCGCAGCACACCTGACCCTGGTTGAAGAAGATTCCCATCATCGCGCCGTTCACAGCTTGATCGATATCGGCATCGGCGAAGATCACGTTCGGCGCTTTGCCACCGAGTTCAAGCGAGACCTTCGTCAAATTTTCCGCCGCCGCCTTCGCGATCAACTTACCGACTTCTGTCGAGCCGGTGAACGCGATCTTGTCGATACCGGCGTGCGAGGCGAGCGCGGCACCAGCTGTCTCACCATAGCCGGGCACGATGTTGACAACACCTTCAGGAAAACCGGCTTCCTGGATCAGCTTCGCAAGTTCAAGCGCAGTCACAGGTGTTTGCTCCGCCGGTTTAAGAACGACGGTATTGCCCGCGGCGAGCGCCGGGGCGAGCTTCCACGCCGCCATCAACAAAGGAAAATTCCAGGGAATTATTTGACCGCAAACGCCGACCGGTTCACGCAAGGTGTAATTGAACATCTGACCCGGCACCGGAATCGTCTCGCCTTCAATCTTGGTCGCCCAGCCAGCGAAGTATTCAAAGTTCTCGACCACACCCGGCAGATCAATGTACGTCGATTCCTTGATTGGTTTGCCGTTGTCGCGCGTCTCCAACTCAGCCAGTTGCGCTGCTTCGCGTTCAATCAACTGCGAAAGTTTGTAGAGCAGCCGCCCGCGATCGCGCGCGCTCATCTTCGACCATTTACCTTCAAAAGCTTTGCGCGCGGCAACGACGGCTTTATCAACATCAGCCTTCTCCGCTTCAGCAACCTCGGCGAAGGTCTCGCCGGTCGCTGGGTTCGGGGTCGCGAAGGTTTTACCGGATTCGGCATCAACAAACTGACCGTCGATGAACAGTTGATAACGACGCTTTGATTTTTGCGGTTGCGGTGTTGACATTGTTGCTTTCCTTGGCGTTGAGTGAATTGAATCGAATCTAACATCGACCAGCAGTCAAAGTCTAAAACGGCTGGAATAGAGAACCGGTTCAGTTTGCGAGTGGTACGGGCGTCCCGCCGCGAACCACGCGCTGGATGCGCGTGCCACGTTCAAACTGCACCCGTACCTGGACTAGACCTCACTCAGTTTGCGGCTTCAGTGATATACCTCTTCTCACAAGTT